>CAZMAV010000009.1:0-181469 GCA_964564415.1 uncultured Bacteroidia bacterium
CATCACCGGAATCTGGTGGGTAGATGAGCGACTCTTGCCCGGAGAGCCCTTTGATCTGATCACGAAGATTCGCCTTTCCAACACTTGTACGGGTGCCAGAACTAGCTATATGCCTTCACCTGCTGTGCCTGGCGGATACCAGTTGCCCAATAATTACCAAATCAACTTCAATGAGGCGATTGATCGCAAACTGCTTGTTGAAAGCATTCGCATCAGCCCCAACCCTGTAGAAGATAAGGTAATGATCAAGAGCGACCTGTGGGTAGATCCTGTAGAGATTCGCCTGGTCAATATGCTGGGACAGAACGTTATCCAGACGAGTGCAAGCATTGAGGATGGATTTATCTTGAACCTGAGTGAACTCGCCAAGGGAGTATATACCCTCGAGGTCATGCAAGGAGGCTTGAGCGTAAGCAAGCAGATGATGAAGAACTAAATGTTTGGAATAAGCTTTTAGAAAAAAGGAGTCGTCCCGAGGGGCGGCTCCTTTTTTTATTTTGTTGCAAAGTCCCCTGATAAAGGATTGGGAAAAAGAAAATTTCCGGTCTTAGTGGGGGAGGACTTAGGGTTAAGGTATGTCGTTTATTTTTGCTACATCAATCCTCTCTTAGCATAGAAGTCTAGCATGGCTTCTAATACTTCCTGGGGCTTTTCTACCGGAGATGAGTGCCCAGCCTCCGGGATGGAATAAAATTCCGCATTTGGGACCACCTCTGCAATTCTCCGGTTATAAGCAGGAGCTGTAGCTATATCTTTATCACCCACTATCACCGCGGTGGGAAGGTCAAGCTCTGCCAGGCGATCTAGAATACTCTCTCTGGAAAAAATACTTTTGCCAAAGGCCACCATGCCTTTGATTTCATGCCCCTGGATAATCCGCTTCCACTTCTTCACCTCTGATTTACGATCAGCATCCTTAAGGAAGGTGGAGTGAAACAAAATGGGCATCACCTGGCCAATCAATGGAAACCAACCCAGGGTCTTTACCAGCCTTAAGAGCAGATGATTCTTTTTAAAAGTTTCGGGGCTTTCCTCTTCGGCAGAGGTATCCACCAATATCATGGATTTCAATAAGTCTGGTCTTCTCAAGGCTATTCTCATGCCTACAAATCCTCCGGTAGACATCCCTACAAAATGTACAGGACCCAATTTAAGTCCCTCAATCAGCGCAATGGCATCCGTGGTCAGGTTGTTTAGTTCATAGCCATCCTGGCTTACCTCACTTTGGCCGTGGCTCCGGTGATCATAGGAGATGCAACGGAAGTGCTCTTTTAACGCCTCTATCTGGGCATCAAACATGGTATGGTTCATCAGGAAACCATGAGAAAAGAGTATGGTTTCCTCGCCTTCACCCACAGATGTGTAGTAAAGGCGGACTTCATTTACTCGTATGCTAGCCATAGTTATTTGTTATAAAATATATGCCTCATGATCCCATTCGACGAAGGATAGCCTTTCTAAACTCATGCAGGATCAAAAACATAGAACTACTGATGGGTCTGAGTTTGGGATCAAGGTTTTTCCCCCGGGCAATGTGAATTAATTGCCGGGCATAATATCCTCCTTCTGCTGAATCATCGATGGCCTTGATACCTGTTCGGACTACCAAATTTTCCAACTTAGCTATGTCGTTTTCCAAAAAAGCAGGAATGTCATTGAAATTGGTAATGAAGGGCCTTGCCATACCCACAAAATCCAACTCAGCATTGGAAAGGACTTGATTGCAAAAATCAAAGGAACGGAAGCCCCCGGTTATCAACAGGGGAAGCTTACTAAGGCTTCGGACTTTTTTCGAAAACTCTATGAAATAGGCCTCCCTTTGCTGGGTGCTGTCTTTCACTTTGTCCAAATCTTTATTCATTTCAAAAAAGACCAGCTTTTCATAAGTCCCACCAGAAATTTCGAGTAGGTCAATTTTTCCATCCAGCATTTGGATGACTTGTAGAGACTCCTCTTCTGAAAATCCGCCTCGCTGAAAGTCCGAAGAGTTGAGCTTGACCGAAATGGGAAATTCGTCTCCCAGGGCCTGACGGCATTCTTCAACGATTCTCAATAAAAGTCGACTACGGTTTTCTAACTTCCCTCCCCATTGATCCCTTCGAAGGTTGGTAATGGGAGATAAAAACTGACTCAAAAGATAGCCATGGGCAGCATGAATCTGAATACCTGTGAATCCTGCAGCCTTGCAGTTTAGGGCAGCCTTGACAAATTTTTGAATGACCCCCTCTATCTCTTCCTCACTCATGGCTTTAGGCTTGCCAAATAGGCCCAACTTGTGCAATTGTACTTCTGATGGAGCCAAAGGATGGAGGGTGAGAAACTTATTGGTTTGCCGTCCTGCATGGGAGAGTTGAACCCAGACCTGGGTATTTTCACTTTTTGCAGCAGTTGCCCAGTTTTTCAGTTTGGGGATCATATTTTCATCCCCCGCATAGACATTGCCTGCAGATTCTCGATGGACAGGGTCAACCATGAGATTGCCCGTGATAAGCAAGGCCGCCCCAGTCTTTGCCCACAACTTGTACAGATGATGATGATTTTCGGTTGGTTCGAGCTTCTCATTGCTCATCCTCTCGGTCATGGCTGACTTGACGAGTCGATTTTTTAGGCTAAGCCCACAAGGTAATTGAAAACTACTGTTGAGAGGATAAGATGCCATAGACATATGGGTGATCATCATGAATAATCTATTTTCAACCTTGAAATCGCTAGCTATTTTTTCGCCAAAAAAAGAGTAGCAACAATAGTGATTATCACGAATGAATGGCTAAAGTGCTTTTGGAGTTATCATAAGTAACTTGTTTTCAACCCCAACAGCGCTATGGATTGTATCGCAAAAAATGATTCCCGGTAATTATTAATCATTATAAGAAAAATTAATGAAGGATGGATATAATACCTCGAAAATTCGGACTACTGTTACAGTTGATTTTTTGGTTAACGTATCAAGGGGTTATGAGCAACACACGCAGAACATTTAGCAGAGAATTTAAGGAAAAAGTTGCTTTGTAAGCCCTTTGAGAACGTGAGCCTTTGGATGAACTTGCCAAGCGTTAGGAGCTTCACCCCAACCCAATCATTGCATGGAAAAAGCAATTGACAGGGGGTGTTGCTGATCTCTTTGGCAGAGAAAAAGCTCAAGCCTTTTGAGTAATGGCCTTCGGCGGAGCCTAACAGATGCCCATGGTCCGGATCTAAGCATCCGTGAACAGCGCCAATTATTGGGTATTCATCGTCCTTTGTTTTACGATCCACCGATTGGAGAAAGCGCCTTGAATGTGGAACTGATGAAGTTCATCGACCAAATTCATTTGCTTGAACCTTGCTTTGGATATCGCCGAATCTGCGAAATTCTTAGACGGATGGGACATCAAATCAATGAGAAGCGAGTTTTACGGCTTATGCAAACAACAGGGACTTCAGCTCCATATCCTAAGCCCCAAACAAGTATCAAAAACCCTGATCACCAGATATATCCGTATTTACTCAAGGGATTAAAGATTGATACACCCAATCAAGTATGGTGTGCAGATATCACCGATATCCCCGTTGAGGGAGGGTTCTTTTATCTTGTCGCCATCATGGATTGGTATAGCAGATATGTGCTGATCTGGGAGTTGTCTACTAGCCTGGAAACTAGCTTTTGCTTGGAAGCTCTGACTTGGGCGCTGAACAAAAAGAGGCCGGAGATATTCAATACTTCTCAGGGAAGCCGGCTTACCTCAAAGCGAATTGCCAGTGCCCTTGAAAAATATTATAAGTTGACTCAAAATGGTCCCAAGGATGGGGTGCCGTTAAAGGAGCCGTTTTTTGGTTGAATGGCACGAATTAGGATAAGGACAAAATCGATAAGGGTCCAAATGCCCAGTCCTCCCAGGGTGAGGAATTTGAGTATGCCTAACCCGGTATATCCCAAATAAAAGCGGTCAATACCAAATGTCCCTACAAAGAAGGAAAGCAAAACCGCAACTCCCCAACTTCTTTGACGATACTTGGAACCAGAGGCCTTCTTATGAATTCTTTCGGCTTTTCTTTCGAGTTTTCGGAGGATACGCTTTTCCTTTTTACTCAGTTCTTGGCTTTCTATCTGTTTTTCTACTCTGGGTAGGGCCTGGCCGTAGAATTTCAGGGTCTCTATATGCTGAAGGGGATCCTGCTGTTGATTGTGCTGAGGGGCAGAAGCAGCCATCATGACCTGCATGCCCAGGGCGCAAAACAAAAGGGAAATCAGTAATCGTTTGTGCATCAGAATCATAAATTAAGGTTGATAATATACACCTATATGAACTTCACCTTGGGAAGCCCAAAATATCCGATATGTATGGGTCTAACACTTAAGCAAGCCTGACTTCAGTCTGAGCAAGTGTGGGTATAATTTTTCTAAGTATATAATTCTCAACTTAACATAGGTCTTTTTTCAGGTTAAAATAAAAAAAAATCAAAAATTTTTTTCTGAAAGGTTCGGGATTGGAATAAATCAGAAGTGAAAAGTTTGACTAAAGATCTTGTGGAAGAAAGCAGAATTATAAATTGAATAATCATTTAATAAAAAATGACGAGTGGAGGAAAAAAAACATTGACTGGCAAGAAGGTATGTTTTGATGGCAGAAGATAAAGGGATTGAAAATGTCAGAAAATCATTGTAAGAAAATTTGTAGTTGGATATGTACGACGAGTAAAAATATTTGAGTTTTGATTTAAATTTTAAAATAAATATTGACAGGTATTTTATTCCATACCTACTGGAAAAACTAGATTATTTTCCTGAAATTGCGGATAGAATGCATGAATAATGGGATAATTGTGCATTTATATTAACCTTCCTTATTCTTGTTTGATCCATTTTCTTTTAGGAAGTGGATAGCTGTTTAAACCTGTTTGGCACTTCTGTATTGAAGTGATTCATAAATAGATGCTTAAAAGAATGTAAGAATAGGCATCAGTTTTATTAATTTTGTAATTTAACATGGGTATTCATAATGTTTAATAGGTACGCTTTTTCCATCCTTGCGGTGCTGCTATACCTGATGATGACAAGTGGCTGGGCACAACCTAGTGGACGTGTAACATCAAATCTGGTAGCACTTTATCCTCTGAATGAGGGGAGTGGCTCCACCGTACACGATGTATCGGGATACGGAACCGCACTCGACCTTACCATTGCAAACACGAACCGAACCAGCTGGATTTCAGGTGGTGGTATCTCCATTAATAGTGGGACCATCATCCAATCTGCGACCGCAGCAAGCAAAATAACCAGCGCTTGTAAAACCTCAGACGAACTGACCATAGAGGCCTGGGTAAAGCCAGCCAGTAGCTCCCAAAGCGGTCCTTCCAGGATTGTCTCCCTCTCCGACAATGTCTATTCCCGCAATTTTACCATGGGGCAGTCAAGCAGCGACTACTCTTTTCGGGTGCGTACAGGGTCCAACAATAGCAACGGCTCCTCCCCTCAACTGGATGCAGGCCAAGTATCGACTTCTCAGGTCCAGCATGTGGTTATGACCATAAATCCCACTGGGTTGAGAAAATTATTTGTTGACGGAGTCCAAAAAGCCTTCCTGAACAGTTCCAATGACTTTTCCTATTGGGACAGGAACTACAAGTTTGTCCTTGCCAATGAGCTTACCCAAGATCGTCCCTGGTTGGGGGAAATCTATTTGGTAGCCATCTATGATGACGAACTTACTCCTACCCAAATCAATCAAAACTACCAGGCAGGCTATCAGTCGGGCAATTCAGGTGGAAATCAGCTCCCCGCGGGAGCCGCCTGCAACTGGAATGAAGACTTTTCTGGCCTCTCCTATGGCGATATGTCCGACAATGGAAATACCAGTTGGACGGCTGCTTACACCGGTAGCAGCACCGAGGTAGGCATCTCAAACGGAGAATTTAGAGGAAATGGCCTCATGTCAGAGCTCATATGGGCCTCTGATGTAGTCGATATCTCCGGTGCTCCCAATGCCTACATTGCCCTTACTGCACGTAGCCATGGCCCTATGGAGACGGCGGATTACATGAAGTTCTATTACAAAATCGATAATGGAAGCGAAATCCTCTTCGATTCCCGGTACGACAACTTTAACAATGACAATGACAAGCAGATCAGCGTGAGCGGCTTGAGTGGAAACAGCCTCCAACTGATTGTGAAAATGTACAATACCTCTACTGCAGAAACCTTTTACCTCGATGACGTGGAGATCAACTGTGGTAGCTTCAACGGGGCTATCCTGCCTCCTTCATCGGCATCCTGTTCTTCGGGAAATCTTACCTGGAATGCCAATGTTCATGTCAACGGCTCTTCTACGAGCACAGATCTAATACTGATAGAAAGCAGCAAAACCAACGAAGTCATCTACGATGCTAACCTTCCTTCCACCTTCAATGGGCCCGTACAAGTTTCTATCGATGAGGCCATTTCCTGGGACGGATATGACAACAGAATTAATGCCAACCAGCCCTTTGAGCAGTGGCGGGTGGTATTTCTGAAGAATGGCAACATTGAGTGGGCTTCTGATTATACCGCTGATCTTGCCGACTTTGCCAAATCAGCCGAGTGGAAGGGAAGCCTGGGTACTGCTGTCCTTCCCAATGGAGCCGATAAAATCATCATCGCTCACATTGGCGACAATACTTACGGAAATGGAAGTACCCAAAATTCTACAAATTCGGTAGTTCCTTCCAGCATCTGTATCAGCTACACCGCTCTGCCTTGCGACAACTTTACTTCTGGAGGGCAAATTGCCGGCGATGAAACCGGGTGTGGAACCTACGATCCAGCGCCAATTACCTCTGTACTTTTGCCCAGTGGCGGTAGTGGACCCATGGAGTATGTTTGGCTTCAGGCCAATGAACCCATTCGTGCTGATGGATCTAACGCCACCACGGTTCCCAATTCGAACAGTGAGACCATTGATCCAGGTCCGATCAGTCAAACGACCTACTATCGTCGCTGTGCCCGAAGGCTAGGATGTACCACCTGGGATGGAGAATCCAATGATATTGTCAAAGAAGTCCTAGTCCCTCCATCAGCCTTGGTAGCTACTACCGATCCTACCTGCACAGGAGCTGACGGGAGCATTACCTTTACCTTTGCCGATAATTCGGACAGAACCAATATTGAATTTAGCTTAGATGGAGGGCAGACCTTTCCGCTAAATGTATCCGACGCCGCTGGCAGTGCCAGCTTTACCGGCTTGACGGCGGGAGATTATGACCTTGTCGTAAGATGGGGCAACGATGAATGTCCCGTATCCTTGGGTACCTATACCCTTTCTCCGGGAACTACCTTTAATCCTTTGACCATTTCCATCAGCAGCGATCTTGGTAATCCTTCGATTCGTCAGGAATTTGAGGTTAGGGACATGGACCCGACCCATAGCTGCTTTAGCAATGACCCCTTCCGCTTCCTCTATCTCAAAGGTCTTCTGGACAATATTGTAGGTACTGGCTATGACACCCGTTTTTGGTACCTGAGTGGGGGAGGACACTTCACCGAGTATACAGATGGTACAGCCCTATTTACAGCCGAAGCTACCAGCGTAGTCGATACCAGCCTAAAATTGGATGTCTATGTAGAGCTTTCCGACTATGCCACAACAGCGCCTTCACAGAGTCCAAAAACAGCCATGTGCAACCTGCTTGACTTTAGTGATGCCGCTAATTTCACCTATTATCAGACCTTTAGTGGTACACTCATCGGAAAGGGCGGACTGGCAGGAGCCATGCTTACCCTGGACCGCATGGGTCCCTCCTGGCAGCAGGGTTACAATGCCAATGTTATTTCACCTGGACTGGGTTCCAGCGCCTGGTTCCATCTCTACCTTCAGTCTCAGCCTAACCAGGGTCCCGGATTGAAGGTCAGCAGCAATGGATCCTACGATTTCAACCTGGAACTAGATCCTATCTCTCCAGATGTTCAGGCATGCGGATCTGCCACCCTTAGCGCCAATATCATCAGCGGGCAGGGCCCAGGCCTTAGCTATTCCTGGTCAGGTCCCAATGGATTTACTGCAAGCACAGCTACTGTAACCGTTACAGAGTCAGGGACCTATACCCTTACGGTATTTAACAACGGTTGTCCGGTTCAGGAATCTGTGGATGTTAGCATTCAGCATACAGATCCCCCAATCGTGGACGTCGAGGTCTTTCCTGGAAGCTGTAACCTCAACGATGGAGAAATCCGCTTTACCTTTCCTGACGACCCCAACAGAACAAAAATAGAATTTAGCCTGGATGGAGGCCTCACTTACTCCCTCCTTTCTCAGGATGATGCCGGTAGCGCTTCCTTTACCGGACTCTCTGCTCAGTCCTATGACCTTTTTGTCAGATGGGGCAATGAGGACTGTCCGCGTAGCCTGGGGATCATAGCTCTCAGCGATAGCTGCTTTAACAGTGACTTTGGTGATGCTCCTCGCTGCTATGGAGTGGCAGAGCACCCTTATCGTGAAGGAAGTTACCTCGGGAGCCTTTGGGATGGCGAGGAGTCCTCTGCCTATTCCAATGATGCCAAGGGGGACGATGACTCAGCACTCGATGACGAGGATGGAGTTACCTTTATCGGAGGTGCTACAGGAAAGCCCGGGGAAACCAAGCAATTGACCGTGGTGGTTACCCAAACGGCAGACAGGCAAAATTACCTGGCAGCCTGGATTGATTTTAACCAAAACTGCGAATTTGACCCGGCTGAGAGGGTCATTGACAACCACCAGGTGTTTCAGGCCTCTTCGCCTCAGACCTTTACCTTCACCTACACAGTCCCTGCCGATGCCCTGCCTGGCAACACCTACGCCAGGTTCCGTTTGGCAGCTGATCCCATGGATTTTGCCGACGGAACAGAAGCAAATGGGGAAGTAGAGGACTACGAATTCAATATCGGTTGTAACATCGACCTCGTCCTTAAGGGAGAAGATATTTCTTGTGGAAATCCATCTGCTACCCTTGACGCCGAAGTCAGCGGTGCTTCTGCAGCCTTCCAGGGATTGAATTTTGCCTACTATGAGGTGGGAAACCTTAGCCAACTTCCAGACTTTACCAGCCTTACTCCTCAAAAGACCGGGATTGCTTCCAACTTTGATATAGGCCTGAGAAGCCGCAACGAAGACTTCGCTTTTGAATTTTATGGGTATATCAACATCCTCGAAGCGGGTAGCTATGATTTCTATACCTCCTCTGACGATGGGTCAAAGCTGTTTATCGGTAGCCAGGCGGTGGTCGACAATGACGGGCTTCACTCCAACCGCGAAATGAGTGGAAGCATACAGATGGCTGCAGGCTTGCATCCGATCCGGGTTACCTTCTTCGAAAGGGGAGGAAATCAGGTCTTACAAGTCAAGTATGAGGGTCCTAACGTGGCAAAGCAAATCATTCCAGACAATGTCCTCTTTACCAGCCAGGAAAGTGGGGTGACTTACTCCTGGACCGGTCCAGGAGGCTTTACCTCTACCGAAGAAGATCCAGAGGTCTTGCAGGCTGGTACCTATGTACTTACCCTTTCCGATACGACCTTTGGTTGCCAGGTTTTGGACAGCATTAGGGTCAATGGGGTAGCCGATACCCTCCTCGATGCAGGGGAAATAGGCCCTGACGAATATCTTTGTGGAGAGCCTTATATCCCAGATACCATGCGAAGCATGAGAGATGCCGATGGAGGAGGAAGTCCTGTAGTCTATCGTTGGTTGGTGACAGAAGACCTGGATGCCCCTCTTTACACATGGTGGGTCAAGAAAGGCGCTGACAAGCCCTACCTTACCTTCGATGGTCCTATCAAAAAAACCTGCTGGTTTATCCGTCAGGCAAGGGCCTGTGATACTGCTGAGTGGGTCAATTCTAATGTAGCAGGGGTAATCAAGCGCAATCAACCTCGTCCAACATTTAGCATCAGCTATCTCGAAGGAACTAGTGTTGATAGCACTCGTCCCCTCACCATCCACTTTGATGCCAAGAAATGGGGAAGCCGCTCCAACATCTATACCTGGTTCTTCCCCGGTTCCAATGACACCGAGGGCGAACTTCAGGGGCCTGCAGATCCCGTGGATAAGAGACGCTTGAATGTGAAGACAACTTACAGCGCTCCGGGAACCTATGAAGCTTACCTGACCCTCGCTTTCGCGCCAAAATCAGGAGCTCCTCTCTGTGATTCTACCCTCATGCTCACATTTACCATCGATGATGCAAAGACTTGTGACAACATCACCGACGCAGGTACCATCTTCGGTAGCCAGGCCAGTTGCGCCATACCCTTTGAGGCGGATTCTATCGGAGGGCCCGCAGCAAGCGGCGGTTCTGGAGCTAGCATCGAATACTTCTGGATTTACACCCAAAACCCCCTCTTGCCATCCGCCCTTTGGAGCATGGTGCCAGGGTCTATGGGGCCAGACAAAGAATACATCGATCCAAGTTCCCTGCTGGGAGGATTGGACCGAACTACCTACTTCATCCGCTGCGCCAGGAGGGTAAGTTGTGATGCTCACCTCGAGTCCAATGCCATCGTAATCGAGGTGGATCCCGCCGTCAGGCAAAAATGTACCTCTGTGGAGATGAGCGGAGTAGATTATTCGTTCAAACTCCCCGGTATGGACATCGGTTCGGCGACTGATCAGTATAGGTGGTTTGGTGAGGAAGGCAAGCTCACTACCTACGCCGACGGAAGTGCCAAACTTGAAGGCTTGATCGAAAATATCGGTAATGCCAACCTCAAGTTCTATGTCGAGTTTATCCTCGATCCTGTGATGGACTGGCAGGAATGGCACAATGATACGGCTAGCCGTGCGGGAGACTACTACCCAAATATACTGGGTGATGAATTTACCCATACAACTTGGGATTACTACCGGATTGATACTGACCGCAGCCGCTTGGTTGGATTTGCCTTCTACGGTGGGGACACCCTCAAGCCCGTCAACACAGGACTCAGCCAGGTAGGCGTGGGAGCCAATGGTGAAAACCTCAACTATGGCATCTACTCCGAATTTGATTTCGTAAGCGTCAGCGGACAATACTCAGGTAAGGCCAGTTTCCAGAATGACTTTATGGACTGTACCGATGTCTGTCCCAATCCTCCAAGGGTCTCAGCCAGGGTCATGCTCAATGGGGCCTACAACGAAAGAAGGGGAGAAATGGTCCCCAAACTGGGGCCCAATCGTTTCTTAGCCATGTCCCAGCCCTTTGGCCTATGGGGATACCAAGGTGATGAAAGCATTGATTCCCTCACCTATTACTTTAATCCCAGAATGAACGATGTCGTAACCTGGGTGCTGATCGAATTGCGGACCTACGATAACCTCCTCGAACTCCAGGGACGAAGGGCCGGACTTCTGCTGAGAGATGGCTCCATAGTAGGTACAGATCTTTCCAGCCTGGTTGAACTGGAAGCCAATCCCTACACAGAATACTACATCGGTGCCCGCACCCTCGGATATTTCGGGGTGCTCACTAACGTAGCCAAGACCAAACTGGGCAGGGTCCTGACAGTAGACTTTACCAAAAAGACCAATGTCTTCCAGGTCTACAATGAGGCCATAGATCCGGCAATGCTGGAAATTGCACCAGGTATTTTTGGACTCATTGAAGGGGATGTGCTCGGCGAAGGAAATGTCGACGGTCCGGATATTCAGGCTATTCTCAATGAATATAGCAAGGTAGGGCAGTCCCCTGCAGACCTTGATGTCAATGGTGTAGTCGATGGACTGGACATTCAACGGGCCCTTCAGAATATTTGGAAAAAGACCAACATGCTGGACTGGACCTCACAAGCAGAAACCGACTAAGCATTTGTTAAATACCCATGGTTAATCAAAAAGGAGAGGTGTTTGCCTCTCCTTTTTTCATTTTTTAACTTCTACGTGGGGATTCAGAGCTCCGTCCCCAGCCTATTTTTTGGGCCTATTCTGCCCGCTTCAGGGGCATAGTCAGGCAGTGAGGTCCTCCGCTGTCGGTGCGAATCTCGTTGGAGGACATCAGGTGCACCTGGGCGTGCTTATTTTTTTTCTTCATATCCTTGAGCAGGGCATTGGAAGTAAGGGGGCTCCGATGGTAATTGACCGTCTGAAAGGGAGCAATGGCAAACACATTACCGGCCATGTTGTGCTGCTCAAAAAGGGCTACTTTCAGGTGCTCATAGGGAGTGATGTAATCCTTGAGGGGGCCACCGATCCAACTGATGCTTTCGGGATCAAGGATTCCATCTTCAAATAATTGGTCCAGAAAATAGCGGGAGGCTTGGGGACTTCGCTCTATTCGCCCCAATTTCTTGTAAGTTTCCCGATCGTAGATTTCCACCTTGCCGGCATGGTCAAACATAGCCCTATCGGGAATCCTGCTCATATTGGTACGGTTTTCTCCTATGTTTCTCCTGAGCCAATAGACAAAATTTTGCAAAACAGCCTTGGGACTCATCTCGACAATGGGATCGGGATGGCCAAAAATATAAGGCATCACAAGGGCTGACTTGGATCCTACCATGTTGAAAACAGAGTCGAGATGTAGAAAGCCATTGAGGTCAGGAACATTGACCATGTAGATGCGCTTGACCTTTTCCTCCTTATCGGCCTCGAATAGCTTTTCGACCAGGAGGTTGAAGGCGGCACGGGTAGTCCTATTGGAATACAGGTTTTCATAGCGACCCACCCCTATGGCCAGGCATTCTTCATTGAGGACGACTATATTACCCCCTTCGAGAAGAAGGTGATCCGTAAGCCCACTCCATGCCGGATCATCCTTGATGTCCCTCAGGATCTCCACCATATCCATGAAAATGCTATCCCTGTCAAACATGGGATGATATTTGAATACAGCCCTTACGAGATTGGTCTCAGGCTTTCTTCTATTGGAATACATATTGGTGATGATGACACCCACCTGGGTGGTAGCGGCCGAATCACGGACCCACATCAGTTCACGCTTAGGGGGAATGATGATCTTCGGCAGCCGGTGATTGTTGAGGGTGAGGCTGCGGGGATAGCCCTGGATCAGGTCTCTGACGATCTCTTCCGCCGGGTACTTATTGAGCTTGATGCCCCTGGCCTGAAGGTGGTCGATGTAGGTCTCTGCCTCTCCATACAAGGTATCTTTGAGGACATCGAAGCGATATTGAAAGTCATCATTCTCAAAGACTTCCTTGAGCATATCTGAAATTTCCAGCACATTTTCCAGGCCAATCTGTTGTTGTAGATGGGTCTTGAGTTCCCGATGATCCTTCTGCAATTCCCGGTAGACCCGTGGATAGGATCCCATCATGACGTGATCTCCCTCCCAGGGGATGATCTGATCGTGTTCTTCTCCCGGCGTATGGACCATGACCAGTTCGAGTGGAGCAAATTCCGATTTGATGATTGGCTTCATGTGAGGAAATATGTATCGATGTATAGGTTGAAAAATTAGGACTTGGGCCCTGCTTAGAGCCGTCAACATAAGAGAAAATTCATTCAGGTAAAAATACCTCTGCCATCATGCACCGCACACTTCCGCCCCCATAAGTTTCTATGACATCAAGGGGGATGACCATAGCTTCGGCATGTGTGGTTAATTCCCGGAGTTGTATTTCTGTCAAAGAATCATGGGCCCGTTTTGACATTACCAAGAAAGAATCCCCATGAAGGTTTCTGATCTCAAGCATGTTGCCCGCAAAGGCATGCATCTGTTCGATGGTAATGGCGACCAGCTTTCTGCCGCTTGTCTTGATTTTTTGCCGGAGCGCCTCTCTGGCCTGCGGATCGGGGAGGGAATCCATGCAGACGAGGACAAAACTTTCGCCTATGCACATCATCACATTGGTGTGATAAATGGCTTGTCCTTTTTCGTCGATGGCCTGGAATATCATTCCCTGATAACCCATTCTATGGGTCCAGTGGTCAAAAGCCTTTGGATGGGTCCTCTCCGAGACACAGGCATAGGCAATCTTTTGTTTGCGGTCCAGGACCAGGCTGCCCGTTCCCTCCAAAAAGAGTCCACGATCTTCGCATTCAGAGGCCATGTCCCAAAGCTCTATCTCTCCGCCATTAAGAAAATCCTCGACAATGTCCATTCTCCTCTCTCTTCTCCGATTAGGAGCAAACATGGGATATAGAACGATCTGGCCTTCCTCGTGAAAAGAAATCCAGTTGTTGGGGAAGGTAGCATCCGGGGTCTCCCGCTCAGGGAGGTCGTCGTAGAGGCTTAGTTGCACCTCTCTCTCCTTTAGGATATGGACAAATGCTTCCCATTCTTCCTTTGCCTTCTCTTTGATGCTTTCGAAGTCATCCCGGAGGGCCCGGTGCTGAAAGGCATTGCTATCTACTGTGAGGGGATTAGAACCAAAGATACGAGGCCGAATCATTAGAAGGTGGGAACTTACCTGCTTCATCAAATGCAATCGCTAATAAGTGAATGAAAAGACCCAAACGTCCGTTACAATAAATAGCTAGTTAGCAGAATTTGGGTAAATGCGGAAACTTTTCCTCCCATTTTTAGGCTTCAATTTTTTGATAAAAATCTTTACCCAAGGTGTGCTTTGAGATAAATTCATGAGGATCAGTATACATGTGCTAATTTTTATAGAATATAGTAAGATTTTAGGTAAAAAAATTAGAATAATTTCTATTCTATACTTGTTTTTACTAAAAAATGTAGCTTACTTGGGATCATCATCCTAACAGATTTAGATCCTAACAATTGAGGTAGCAATGAGCAGAGGCAAGTATGATCCTATGCGTCATCCGGTACGAGCATCGGCGACGCGTCCCGTAAAAATGAACCTAAAGCACTGGGGCCTTATGGCGGCTCTGGTCATTGGTAGCAATGTGGCCACCCATTTTGCGTTCAATTCTGGAGTGCATGCGGAGGTCAGTGTACTAACCACGGCGTCCAACATTTCTTACCGAAGTTCTTCTTCGAGTTTTTACCTGGCCGAAAAGGCAAGCCGCTATATCTACGACCTTGCTGGCTTTCACGCCAAGGTTCGCCGGGTAAGCCAGCAGTTGGACATCCCCGAGGAATGGCTCCTGGCAGTCATGGACCAGGAATCTCAGTTTAATCCCGGGGTGAAAAACTTCAAGGGCAGTGGCGCCACAGGTTTGATTCAGTTCATGCCGATGACAGCTTCCGAACTGGGGACGACCACTGGAGAACTGGCTCGGATGGACCCTATCCGGCAGATGGATTTTGTGTACGAGTACTTAGCATTGGTCAGGGAGCGCTATGGAGATTACAAGGATTTGACAGATGTATATCTGGGCATTCTTTATCCCAAAGCGCGCGGCGCAGATATGTGCTATACCCTCTTCGCCCGACCGGGCCAATCTTATCGTCAGAATTCAGGTCTGGATGAGGACAAGGACGGCAGGGTCACCATCAGCGACGTAAATCGATACCTGAAGCAAAAGTATCCGGATGCCTATCTGTCAAACAAGGAGGGGTGAAAGCCCCTCCTTTGGCAGCCCCGACCTGTAGGATATTTCAAGCAAGATCAACATGAGTTACCATCGCATAAACCATTTATATGATATCCACAGTAAATGTCGACAGGGAGAGCAGCAGGCCAAGATTCTTCCAGCAAGTAGCCTTCGCCAAAGAAGCCATTCCCATAGAGGAGTGCATCATCTTCAAAGAATTGGAGGGAGAAAAGGACGAGCACGAACAGGAAATACTCCTGCGAAAGTGGGTAGAGACCTTTTTCCATCAGGGCAAAACAACCTGGAAGGGATTCCCTTCCATTCCCCTGATGCAGGGATTGAGCCTATTCCCTCATTGGAAAAATCGACGCCTCCTTTGGGACTACCTTCTCTACTTCACCTCACAGGTAGAAAGCATCTACTTTTATTACGACAGGTTTGCAGGACCCGGTCTCGTCTCCGAAGAGATTCGCTGGAAAGGTACCTGGCGAAGAGAGGAAGCAAGACCCTGGTTTCAGCTGGCCCTTCACGCATGTAGGGATTTTTTCCCTTGCTTGAGGACTGCCTGCCCATAGCAAGCAAGGCAGAAAAAGAATTGATTTTTCGGCTGATGTGGACCAGAGCTCCCTTTGGTAAATTGGAACTCTAGGCTCCTACCCGCCTTCAGCTTCGCCATTGGGCAGGTGAGTATCAGCGCTTACCTACACATGTACATACTATTCCTAATCATAACCAGTTAGGTCTTTTCAAGGCCTAATCGTTCTTGCTGTCATGTGCTAACGAAGGCCGGGAGCATCCCTGCACCGGCCTTATTTTTTATTTATATCAAGCGGGAATATCAGTATTGAGTCTATTCTCCAGGCTATGATCGAAGATTTCCTTGTATTCGGATACGGCATTGAGGACCTCACTGTCGATCTGTATCCGATCTCCACCCACTTCTCCCAGGTGTAAATAGGGAAATGACTTCTTTTGAAGGAAATTGGTGAAGTCAAGGGCTTTGTCTTGAGAAACGGAGACCACAATTCTTCCTCCTGCCTCACCGTAGAGAAAGCCATCTTTCCTAAAATCTGTAGGAACCGCCATGCTAAATCCAAGATTCCTATGAAAAGAGCTTTCGATCATGCTGATGATCAGACCCCCATCTGAGACATCATGGGCCGATTGGAGCAGTTCTTTGTCAATAAGTTCCAGCATGATTTCCTGAAGGGCCTTTTCTTCGTCAAGGTCCACATAGGGCGAAGGACTGTTGAGGATGCCGTGATAGCTGTAGACGTATTCGGAAGCCCCTATGTCATCGGAAGCCTTGCCCAGTAAAAATATCTGATCCCCCTTCTGCTTAAAATCCATGCTCATGTGTCCCTTGTCTGCGTCTTTGATTAGGCCAACCATACCAATGGTAGGAGTCGGGAAAACCGGGCCATGTTCTGACTGATTGTAAAAGGAGACATTTCCGCCGGTTACAGGAGTGTTGAAGCGGCGGCAGGCATCACCCATGCCCTTGATGGCCTTGGCAAACTGAAAATAAACTTCCGGGTTGTAGGGATTACCAAAATTCAGGCAATTGGTTACTCCGAGAGGCAGAGCTCCTGTACAGACCAAGTTGCGGGCAGCTTCTGCTACGGCCAGCGCACAACCCCTTTCCGGATCGCTATGTACATGGCGGCTGTTACAATCCACCGTTACGGCCAATCCTTCCTTATGCTTATGAAGCCTGACGACGGCGGCATCACTGGGGGTGTTGGTGCTCATGTTGGCTGTTCCTACCATAGAGTCATATTGCTCGGTCACCCAACGCTTGGAAGCAATGGATGGCATGGCAAGAAGATGCTTGATGACTTTGTTGTGATGGGCGGGAATAGCTATCTGCTTGGGATCAAATTTTCTGATTTCTTCAAAATAGGCAGGTTCCCGCTCCTCCCTTTTGTAGATAGGAGCTCCTCCTCCCAAGACCAGGCTCCGCGCCGGTATGCTGGCAATTTCCTCTCCATGCCAGTGGTAGCGCAGGGTATCCCCCTCGGTTACTTCTCCTATTTGAGCATAAAAAAGGTCCCATTTGTCCAGAATATCGGTGATTTCTTTTTCTCTGCCCTTCTTGACTACGAAAAGCATGCGCTCCTGAGATTCTGAAAGAAGAATTTCGAAGGGCTCCATGTCATCCTGGCGCATGGGCACCTTATCCAGCCAGACGTCCATGCCTACCTTCCCTTTGGCGGACATTTCTGAAGTGGCGCAGGTAATCCCTGCCGCGCCCATGTCCTGTACCCCTACGATGGCACCGGTAGCAATGCACTCAAGGGTGGCTTCCAAGAGCAGTTTTTCCGCAAAGGGATCACCTACCTGTACAGAAGGCAGCTTCTCTTCGGATTCTTCTGAAATATCTTCTGAGGCAAAAGTAGCCCCGTGTATCCCGTCCTTGCCCGTAGCTGAACCCAAGATGAATACCGGATTGCCGACACCAGTGGCAATGGCCGAAGCCGTCTTACCCCTTTCTACGATTCCGACAGACATGGCATTGACCAGGGGATTGATGTTGTAGCAGGGGTCAAAGTAGACCTCACCCGCTACGGTAGGGACCCCAAAGGCATTGCCATAATCGCCGATGCCCTTGACCACTCCCTTGAGCAGGTGACGGGTTTTTGGTAGGTCCAGGCTTCCAAATCTCAGCGAATTAAGTGAGCAGATAGGGCGGGCGCCCATGCTGAAGATGTCCCTGTGGATGCCTCCCACTCCGGTAGCCGCACCCTGGTAGGGCTCGATGGCCGAAGGGTGATTGTGAGATTCTATCTTGAAGGCTACTCCCAAGCCATTTTCCAGGTCCATAAGTCCTGCACCTTCCTCTCCGGCTCCTGCCAGCACCCTTTCTCCCTTGTTGGGCAAGGTCTTGAGTTGAAGAATGGAGTTCTTGTACGAGCAGTGCTCTGACCACATGACCGAATAGATGGACAGCTCCGTAAAATTCGGGGTGCGCCCCAGAATCTGGATGATTTTCTCGAACTCTTCAGGCAGGAGGCCCAGTTGTTCTGCGAGGGTAAGGGTGACTTGAGGTGTGGACATGGACATCGTTCAATTTGAACGACAAATATAGCAGTTGACAGGAGAATTAAGTAGGCAAGCCCATGAGGAATTCATGATTTTTTACCGATCACCAAAAAATCTGGAAGTTGGGAAGCTATTTTTTAAGAAGGCGGGCACATTGAATTTCGAAATGAAATTGTAAGAATACCGAATGAAAAAAAGGGAGGGATAGAAGTTAAATCTATCTCTCCCTTGACATCATTTTAGGGTTCAAGACCTAGGCATCGCTATAAAACCGTCGTGTATACTGAGTTACCTGGTCAAAGATAGGCTTGGTAAATTCAATAAAAAGGGTCTGGGGGGGAGGATTGGGGGATTCATTTTTCCTACGGATAAAATCTTTGTCCTCCTCTTCGAGGGCTCTTTCATCCCCATTAAAAAAGCCCCAGCGATCTACCCAGACAAAGGTTCCCGGAAATTTTTTCTGGCTGATCACCGAACCACTTCTGGCATCAATGATGCGAAAATCAAGCAGTCCTGTGGAAGTGATTTCCTTGCGAAACTGGTGGACTTCAGCTTTTACCGTTCCATATACATCCTTTACGGTTGAGTCATTGATCCGAACTTCGCTGACTACCACTGAGTCGTTGCTGCGCTCGCGGATGGTCTCTCTGACATAGGCCTGGCCTACCACGAAGTCGTCGAAAATCATCCGTATGATATGATCGGGACCATCTACGGGTTGCCAGTTTCCTTTGCCGGAATAAAAGGTAACAAAGGAGCTTTGGTTTCTACTTTGGAAAAATTCCAGGATTTGATTTTCAAAAAACTCACTGCTGATAGAGAGGGCCTGAGAATGCATGGGGATGGGCTCCACCTTTACATAGGTCATGGCCATTGTCTGGGCTACCTGGGCGAGTTCGCGGGCGTCTTTGTAGTTCTGGCGATACTCAAGGGCTCGCTCAAAGTGAAAATAAGCTTGCTTGGCAGATTCCTTATTGCCTCTGCGGGCCTCCTCCAGGAGATCGAGTCCTGAAAGGTAGCGGGCCTCTGCAGCATTGGTTTCTGCTTCTGAAAGTTCCCGCCGATAATTTTTGGGATTGGGGACGACTTCCCGGGCAGCAGGTGAGCGTCTGATTTCTCGATGTACCCGGTTGAGAGATTCGTAGACCGAGACAATGGATTCCCACTTAAAAGGGTCGGTGCTTCGCTTGGCATCCACGACTTTGCCTTCCATTAATTCCTGAAGGGCAGGATAGGCAAGGGCCAGGGTCTCTCTTGATTTTCGGTTGTTGGGCGAAGACCTGAGCCGATCGATGGAATTAAGAACGGCCTTCTCATAGTATCCTTTTTCATAGGCCCTTTTGGTACTTTTACAACTGACCAGGAGGGCCAAAAACATCATTAGGATGGGTAAGTATTGTTTCATCGTAGCGAGGTATTGATGGAAAAAATGGCTGTTGATGCTAATGTGATAAAGCAGGCAAGCGCATGATTATCAGTATTTTTCTAAAGGAATGAAGGAAAGTTGAAATAATTCAAAGGGAAAATTCCTGAGAATCCGTTCCAATAATACTGACATAAACTGCGCGACTACTTTTGTTTTAATATACCGAAATATATAAAAATCGGTTTGGTTGGGAGAAATAATATGACCCTCCGTGTGTCCCCCTCTTCAAACCGTGCCTAATCTTGGTGAAAAGGGGGAGCTTACAAACAGAAAAACCGGGTCAACCTTGCGGCAGCCCGGTTTTTCACCTACTACATCCAATCATCCATCTCAAACCCTACTTTTCCTTCGTCCTCCTCTCCTGAAGATGTACTAGGAAATGTCGATCAATAGCTTGTCTTCAGCCTTTTCTACCTTGGGCAGGCGGAGAGCCAAAATCCCGTCGGTATAGCTGGCCTTAATGGCCTGAGGGTTTATGTGGTCGGGAAGTTGGAAAGTCCTGCGGAAGGAGCTTTGGTAAAATTCCCGGTGGGTGTAGTTGCCCTCCTCATCCTTTTCCTCTCTGCTCTCTTTCCTCTCACTCGATACGAAAAGCTGTCCCTTGTGAACTTCGATTTTGAAATCGTCTTTTTTCATGCCGGGAGCGGCTACTTCGATAAGGTAGGCCTCATCTTCCTCGCGGATATTGGTGGCGGGAAGTTTGCCGGGAGCAAAAGACTTGTCCATGTCGAAAAATCCCCGGTCAAATACATCGTCAAAAAAGGTATTTAACGATGGGAAGAGTACTGATTGGTTCCGTTTCATCGGTGCTTGCATAACTGTTATATCTGTTTTGAACTCGGTTAATGTTTACATGGAGTAAGAAACAAAGCCTGGGCCAGTAGATTTTTAATGCCATAATGGCAGTAATTTAAAATATATGAATACAAGATGACGGAATTCTTGGAGCTTTTTATGACAATTTGGCGGTAGTGTGCTTGCCTATCCTTATGATCTTTCTCTACCCTGAGGAGGGGGGCTGATATAATATTTTTCCTATTTTCTAAAGAATCTTACATTATTTAATACTTCTCTAAAAATAAATCTTCATTTTTTGTAGTTTATTCTTTCAGTACAAAAGCCAAGGATATGCTTCGTATTTTATACCTGGAAGATAACAGAATAGACGCCCAACTGATCCGACAGGTCTTGAAGACAGAAAATGTCAAAGCTGATGTGGAGGTGGTAGGATCCCGACTGGATTTTGAGGCTGCCCTGGAAGGAGGAGAATACGACTTGGTCCTCGCCGATTACAACCTCCCTGATATCAATGCTCTTGAAGCCATCCGCTACCTTAGAGGAAGAAGTATTGATATTCCCATCCTACTGGTTTCCGGGGCTATTAGTGGAGAGTCCGCTGTAGAAGTATTGAAAGCAGGGGCCAATGATTATATTCTCAAGGACCACCTAGAGAGGATGGTTCCGGCCCTCAACCGCTCCCTGGATCAGTACCAGCAGCAAAAGCGGATAGAAGCCCATGAACTGGAGATTCAGAAGACCAATACCATCCTGAGTCAGGCCGAGATGCTGGGACAGATGGGAGCTTTTGAGTGGGACTTCGTCGACAATACCATGACCTGGACCCCGGGAATGTACCTGATTTGTGATCTCCAACTGGAAGATTTTACCCCCACCCTCGAAAAGATCATCCCCATTATTCATCCCGAAGACCTGCAAGCACTCTCCGAGAAAGTGATGGGCATGAGCCGTTCTCAAGGCCATGCTCCCTATGCCTTTACCGAGGTTTTTCGCTTGAAGGCGCAAAATGGACAACTGAAATATGTCAGGTCCAGAGGAGAAGTATTTTTTGATAGCCTCCGCAGCCCCCTACGCATTGTGGGCGTGGTCCAGGATATTACCTCCCATAAGCAAGCGGAAGAGGCGATTCAAAAACTCAATGAAGAATTGGAGCAAAAGGTTCTCGACAGGACAGAGGCCCTGGCTCGTAGCGAAAAAAAGTATCGGTTGATTTCAGACAACATGACCGATTTAATTACCCTACATCAGGATCCTTCCAAAATGGCCTTTGTATCCCGATCGGTCAAAGACCTGCTTGGATATTCACCCCAAGAATTTGCAGAGTCTTCCCCCCATCAACTTTTGCATCCCGATGACAATGCGAAGGTAATCCCCCGCCTGTATCAAGCCATTGAAGAGAAGGAAGAAAGCCTTACCTTAGAGTTTCAGGTCAGAAATAAGGAGGGCGAATACGTTTGGATGGAGTCCCACCTTCGGATCATGCCATCAGACCTGAGGGAGGGAGACATACAGGTTCAGGCCTCCTCCCGCGACATTAGCCGGAGGAAACTGGCCGAATTGCAGAAGGAGATTGCCCTAGAGAAGGAGAAGGAATTGAATGATCTTCGGGCCCAGTTTGTTTCCATGGCTTCTCATCAGTTTAGGACACCCCTCTCCATCATCCGTTCCAATGTAGAATTGCTTGAATTACTCATGGAAAGGGCCGCTAAGCCTCAGGAGGAAAGGATTGCCAAGTACAAACATATCTTAGCCAGGCTCAATGGAGAGGTAGACCGACTGACCTCCCTTATGGATGACATCATGGAAATGGGAAAAATCGAGTCGGGGAAGATCTCTCCCGTTCCTGAAGAAATAGAGTTATTGCCCCTTCTGGAAGAACTTTCCATTGCCGAAGCCCGACAGCATGGAAGTCAGGCCCTTGTCATTCGCCAGGTGGGGGAGGCCTATCCTGTTTACCTCGATCCCCGACTCATCTCCCATGCCCTTACCAACATTATTGGAAATGCCCTGAAATACTCCAAAGGCAAGCCGGAGCCCGAACTGGACGTCATCTTCGAGGAGGATGAAATCCAGATAAAGGTCAAGGACTATGGAATTGGAATTCCCAAGCAGGATCAGCAAAAGCTCTTTGATTCTTGGTACAGGGCCAGCAACGTAAAGGGGGTAAGTGGCACCGGACTGGGGCTGTCGATCTCCAAAAAACTGGTCGAAGCCCACGGAGGCAGCATTTTCCTGGACTCAGAACAGGGAAAGGGAGCTGAATTCAATGTGATTTTACCTAAAGAACAAAAAGTAAAAAATGGATATGAGGGAGAAAAATAGACATGAAATGGAAGAGAACAGCGACAGGACTATCAGGGTCCTGGTGATCGAAGATGAAGAACAATTGAGATTAACCATCGGAGATGTCCTGGAAAGTAGAGATTTTGAAGTTCTTTTGGCAAAAAATGGAAGGGAAGGGGTGGACCTGGCTCTTCATACCGAACCCGATGTCATCATCTGCGACATCACGATGCCCGAAATGGATGGATACGAAGTACTCAAGGCCATTCGAAACAGGGCTGAATTGGACCTGGTCCCCTTCATTTTTCTTACAGCCCGGCATACAGACCTCGATTTACGCAGGGGGATGAACCTAGGGGCAGACGATTACCTGACCAAGCCCTTTCACAACAAAGACCTGATCGATGTGGTCCATACCCGACTCAGAAAGATACAAGGAATCAAGCAGGCCTTATTCCGCCATTACAAAATGATGGATGATTATGTGTATATGAATTCCCACGACATCCGAGGCCCCCTCTGCAACATCATGGGACTGGCCAATCTGATGCAGCAGGACCCGGAATTGAAGAATCATCGCTGGACAGAGATGCTCGTAGAGTCTACCTACAAGCTCGACAGCGTGATCCAAAGAGCCAATGAACTCCTGGATGAGGAAGTGAAGATGGCCCGCCTAGAAAATAATACCCACTTTAAAGAGTAGACCAAGAACAGCACCTGAAACAGAGCTCAAAACAGCTCTTTTCTTTAGCGGGTAAATTACAAATATGAGGAGAGGACCTTCCAGCAGGCCTCATAGGTATGGTTCCAGCTAAATAGCTTTAGCCTTTCCTTTCCCTTTTGGATAAGAGAATGCCTCAGCCCTTCATCCAGCCAAATTTTCTTCATGACCTGGCTTACGGCAGCTTCATCCTGAGGATCTACCTGCAGTGCTGCCTCTCCGACCACCTCAGGAAGAGAAGTTGAATTGCTACAAATGACTGCAGATTCGCTCTTCATGGCCTCCAAAACCGGAATGCCAAAGCCCTCAAGGTTGGGGATGTAGACCAAAGCCACAGAGGAGGCATAAATCTCGGAGAGCACTTCATCAGGCACAAAACCGGAGAATTTCACTTCATCTTTGTGCTTCATGCCTTCATAGACTTCAAAGGCAGAACTGTATTTCCAGCCCTTTCTGCCTACCAGGAGGAGTTGGACGGAAGAATCCACCTCTGATTTGAATTGATCGAAGGCCCTGAGCAGGGTCGTGATATTTTTTCTGGGATGAAGGGTGCCCACAAAATGAAAAAAGGGCTTGCCATCGGTAAACCTATCCCGGAGGACCTGCTGCCTAGCTTCATCCTGGGCATGAAATTGTTCGCTCACCCCATTATAGACCACAGAAATCTTTTCGGGCTCTATCTCATACCGGGCCTGTATATCCTCCTTGCTAAATTGGGAGACGGTAAGGATATGATTGGCCTTTCTGGCATAAATAGGAGAAAAATACCGGGCATAGGCCGAAGCGAAGGGGCGGAGATCTTGGGGATAATGCTCATAGGCCAGGTCGTGAATCACTGAAACCTGTGGAATTCGCGAGGTGGGGGTGAGGTAAAACTCCGGCGAAAAAAAAAGGTCGGGCTTTACCGATCGAAAGGAAAGGGGAAGCATAAGGTGAAACCAGGTATACCAGAGGATGGGGTGCCTGGATGGGGGAGGGAGGACATGGGGAAATACGTTGGAAGAAAAGATGTGGGCAGGATCGTAGGTCCGGTCAAAGTAAAAGTGAAACTCCACCTCGGGGTTTCTTTCAGCCATCCGCTTGAGGACTTCGTAGGCGAAGCGGCTAATTCCTTCTACCCGGCCGGGGAGGAGGAGGCGGGTATTTACAGCTATCTTTTTGGGCATGGGGCAAACATAGAAAATGCCCGTCTTTTCGACAGGCATTTTTATTAATCTTAGGTCAGTAGAAACAATTTTATCTGTACTTATCGAAGCGTGGAGTCTCCGAAAGGACAGAGAAGACGGGATTATTGAAGATCATGTCCCTGTAGTCAGGATTGACGGCAATAGCCTTGTCCAGGTAATCAATGGTGGCGATGGTGTTGCCCTCATAAGCGTTAAGACAAGCCAGGTTGAAGAGAACGGGACCATTGCTGGGCTCCAACTTCAGGGCTGCCAGGAGGTCTACTTCTGCTTCTGTGATCATATTAGCTTTCATTTTGGAGACGGCCCGGTTGTTGAGATAACGGGCTCCGGCATTTTCGGAATCCATTTTCTCATAGTTGTCCAGGGCTCCGCTAAGGTATCCCACCTTATCCATCATAATGGAGAGGTTGTTTGAAAGGGAAGCTTGCTTGGAATTGTTGCTGATCATGAGCTTGAGATTTTCGTAGAGGTCTACTTTTTCATCAAATTCCATGTCATTGGCAAAAAGTACCTTGTACCCGGCGATGGTAGGCTGGAACATTTCGGAGCTATTTCCCCTAAAACGGGAAGCTTTTTCCAGGTCTGCCACTGCCGCCTCATAATCCTGCTTGGCTACGTGATAAGTCGCTCTAAGGGCGTAAAGATTAGGAGAGGCTGTTTCTCTGAGCACCTCTTCAAGTTCGTCAAATTCGTCTTCCATATCCTCAGCCTGGTCTACGGGTTTGAGGTTAAAGACCTTTTGAGCTACCTCTTCGGTCCTGCTGGAAGCCACCGGATGGCGCTGTACGTATCGCTTGAGGGTGGGTACCTGTCCTTTATAATCAAAGTCCATGATAGCAAATGTGTGCCGTGCCTTGATCAGAACTTCTTCTACCAA
Organism: uncultured Bacteroidia bacterium; assembly: GCA_964564415.1. Taxonomy (GTDB): domain Bacteria; phylum Bacteroidota; class Bacteroidia; order J057; family J057; genus JALEFZ01. The sequence continues at coordinate 25,703 of CAZMAV010000009.1, forward strand.
AGTTTCCCAAAAATCTACCCTGCGCAGTTGGGCCTCCTTTTCGTCGTTGCTCAGTTCGGCATTGTTACAAATTTCAAGGACCTCCTCCTGCTCTTCTTTATTCAGGCTAGACACACGGGTGAGGAGTTTTACCCTTTCCCAGTCCTCGCCTTTTCCTAGGGCTGTAACTTCCAGTTCTTTCATGTCCTTGTTAAGGATTTGAAGACCAGACTGCAGGGAGTTGGCGCGCTTGGTGGATAGCCCTTGGTTGTAATTTTCTCTTCCTCCGGGAGAAGCGTAACCGGTAAGGTCTACCCGCTGCAGGTTAAATTCGTAGTTTTTGTACTTGTCTACATAATACTGTATCAAGCTTGCGTCGAAGGTAGAATCATCCTCTAGGTCGGCGGAAGACTCTTCAAATTGCACATCCAGGGTTCCCGTAAAGCTTTCGTATTTGAAGTTTTCCTCCTTGGTTTCGATTTCGGGCAGGTCTACGATACTTTGCAGCCTTGAATTTTCCCAGCGCTTGGCGGTACAGCAAGAAGGCTTTGCCGTACCAATGGGGTTGGCATCAGTCTGGCAAAAATATTCTTTTACCTCTCCATTTTTGTCGTATTTGGCAATGGCGAAGCTCAACAGGATTTGTTTTCCGGCAATGGTCTTGCCGTGGAGGGGAAATTTGTAGGAAAAATAGGGAAGGCTATTCTCTTCGAGGTAGGCTTCGTCTATGACCAGGGTGCCGAGTTCTTCGGTAGAATTGCCGTCGAACCTCTCCATGTTGGGACCAGCTTCGACAGAGGCGTTGATATGGACGGCAACTCGCTTGGCGATGTAGGTCTTATATTCGAGGTCCTTGTCGAGACGGAAAATGAGGGTATCTCCCACTTGCTCAAACTGCCCGGGTTCGAGGTAAAAGTACCTGAAATCGGTATTGTCATACTGGGCAACCTTGAGGATGAGGGGATCGCTGTTTTTGGCGATTAGTTTTTCTACATCTTCCTTGAAGGTGGTGCAGGTATTGACGTACTTCTCACCATCGTATTTGACCTTGTTGATGAAACCATCAGGTCTACAGGATGAAAAGGCAATGACGAATAAGCCCAACGCAGCAGAACAAAGGAGACGACTGAGAGGGGAGAGTCTGGATATCATGTAGGTGTTGTTTAAGTTTTACCTAAATTACAAAGAGTAAAGGGAAGCACAAAGCGGGGTTTTCCCCATTTAAATGCACAATATAATGCCAGAGCAGGAAAATACCAATTAATGGATATAACAGAAATAAAAAATCAAAGTTTTGACGGGTCGATTTCTCCAACATAAGACTCTCTCCCTAGGTCAATTTCTTTGTATTTACCAACTTTTCGAGTTCCAATGCATGAAAATGTCCTTCACCTTGTAGAAACCGAAAATCATAGGCTATATTGACCTTCAATTCACCCTTCTGCCCTTAATTGCTTATATTTCCCCCAAAAATTTGCGCTATATGCCAGAAATTTCTTCCAAACTTCCCACTGTAGGAACTTCCATATTTTCACAAATGTCCCAAATGGCCAGGGAACACGAAGCCATGAATCTTTCACAGGGTTTTCCCGGTTTTGAATGCGATCCCAGGCTTATTCGCTGGGTGGAGGAAGGAATGAGGAAGGGACTCAATCAATATGCACCTATGGCAGGACTGCCTTCATTGAGAGAAGAAATCGCCCGGATGGTAGGCAAGGCATATGGAAGAAGGCCGGATGTAGACAAGGAAATTACCCTTACAACCGGAGCCACAGAAGGCATCATGTCGGCCCTGCAGGCCCTCATCCATCCCGGAGATGAGGTCATTCTCTTTGAACCTGCCTATGACGCCTACATCCCCGCCATCACCTTGGCTGGAGGCAGGGCTATTCCCATAGCCCTGGAATCCCCCCATTTTTACATAAACTGGGAGTTGGTCAAGGAAAAGATTAGCCCCAATACCCGGGCCATCATGATCAATTTTCCCCATAATCCCAGCGGGGCTATCCTCAGCTTCAGGGACATGAAAGAACTTACCGGACTCGCTGTGGAACATGACCTCCTTATTTTTAGCGATGAAGTCTATGAGCATATGGTCTTTGATGGCGAAACCCATGAGAGTGTCCTTCGCTATCCTGAACTCGCCAACCGATCTGTAGCCTTTTCCTCTTTCGGAAAGACCCTGCATATCACCGGCTGGAAAGTCGGCTATTTTATCGCTAATGAAGACCTGAGCGCAGAAATTCGAAAAGTCCACCAGTATACGACTTTTTCTACTTCCACCCCCTTTCAGTATGGGATCGCCGAGTACCTCAAGCGATGCGAAGAGGAGGTTTGGAACCTCCGCCATTTTTATCAAAATAAGCGGGATCTTTTCCGACAACTGCTCAAGGATACCCCCTTCGAAGCCCTTCCCTGTCCGGCCAGCTACTTTCAGTTGGTCTCTTATGAAGGGATGTCCGACCTCCCTGATACTGAATATGTCAAAGAACTGATCCATAAGGTAGGGGTAGCTGCCATCCCGATTTCTGTATTCTACTCGGACCGGAAAGACGAGAAGATTATTCGCTTCTGCTTCGCCAAAGACGACCAGGAATTATCCATCGCCGTGGATCGGCTCCGAAGGTTGAATTAAAGGATCATCCCCCCTTATTCGAATTCAATTTGGCACACGGAAATCACCTCAGCCTCTTCTGTCAGGCGTAGCATAATGGCGGAACTTTGCTGATTCTTCTGCCCGTAGTTTCGGATTATCTTGACAAAGAGGGTGGCAGGTCCTGAAAGGCTCTGCCTTCGATTGCCGTAATAATTAGCCTCTACCTTGTATTCTCCTTTCATTGCCCTGCGGATGAGAAATTCTTCCGGGCCATAGCCACCCCTAAAATCCTGAGACATCCGTCCCCCGATCTCTGTGAGGCGGGACTGGTAGTAACATTTTTCTCCTCTGGGATCGGTTACCCAAAGGTCCAAGTCTACTGCGTCAGCATCCCAACTCATGACTACCCTTAGATCACAGGGCATATCGACCAAAAATCTGGGATCTATGTCCTGGAGGGAAAGTTGGACATGGGTTCTGCCGATTAGGGCATTCATTTCATGAGCCGCAAGCACACCGATCTCGGGAAATCGCTTGTCCCAGGGCTTTTTGACTACTTCATAGAGCCATTTAAGAGCTTCCTGCGGATGCCCCAGTTGGTCGTGTACGATCCCAAGGTCCCGGTAGGATTGAGGTTCTTCTCCTCTGATTCTCAGGACTTTTTCCAGTACGGGAAGGGCCAGGTCAGGTCTTTTCCACTGCAAATACCTGTAGGCCAAGCTCCTGAGGTTTTCGTGGTTGCTCAGTTCCAATTCTGCCAGGTTGGATACAATTCTTAGGGCGAGGGCTTTTTTTTCCTTTTTCCAGAAGTAATCCCCCATATCCAGGAAAAAAGAGGGAATCAGTCCGAAGCTACTTTTTAATTCATGATAGCCTGCTTCCTGCTGATCCCCGGGGTACTTTCTCAGGCTGTCCATGTAAGGGGCATTCAAAGGGAGGCTATCCAGGCGTATGTTTACCTGAGAGTCGCCCTCGGCATTCTCCTTCTCTTTCTGGAGGAGGTCTATGCTCGAGTCGTCTACAGATACACCTGCCACCTCTTCTTGTAACTCAGGCTCCAGCTCTTTTTTTTCTGGATCGGGGATGTAAGGGCCCTGGGGAATAGAAAAGCGGGTCTCCCACCAAACTTGCCGACTGAGAAACTCATCAGCTAGCTTGTCCAGGTGGTTTTTCAGGCCAAGGACTTCCGACTTTTTGGCTTCTGCCAAACCCAGCTCATAAGCTTCCTTCATATCTTCAGGTGGAGGAATCTCATTGGCAATGTAATCCTCCAGGCGGTCCAGCACGATCAAAGAATTGCCAGGGCTTACCAGGGAAAATTTCTGACCCAATTGCCGGATGCCATCCCGGTTTTGTAGGGGCTTTTCCAGTAAGAAGGCCATCTTGTCCCTGGCCCAACGCCTGTCTATGCCAGTTACAGAAGTCAGTTGGGTCAATTTGTCAAGGGTAAGGCGATAAACAAAGGGGGCCTGATTCCCATAGCCAAAGCGGAGAGTAAGTTGGCTTTGGTCGCTCAGCACCCGACCTGAAAGGCTGAAGAAGGATCCTGCTATGCTGCCCGGCACGGGAAAAATATCCCTTACCTCTCCCCGCGGATATTCTGCCCCCAAAAACCTAAGGGGAAGGGCATCGAGCTGGTCCAAAGCCTTGGAGGTTGACAACTCCTGAAGGTTGATTAGCCTTCCGCGGCTCTCCCTACAAAGGCTGCCCAGGATGGGGATTTCTTGCCGAGGGGAGGAGACAAAAGCATAAAGGGCCTTGGAAAAAGAGATATTTTCGTAGTTTCCTAGGGTGGATATGCCATCGGAAAAGAGCCAAACTTCCTCCTCTTCTACCTTCAGGCTGTCCAGGAGGCTAAGATCGCTGCCTCCATCGGCAGGGAGCATTTCCAGCTGGGCGATGAGGGTCTCGATATCCCTCATTCCTTTGATGTCTATCTCAAAGCTTTCTCTGTAAGCCTGATCGAAGGGGCTGACCTTCACGTGGATTTTTTTGTCCAGATGGGTAGAAAGGTAAGCCCGGATGAGGTCAAATTCTTTCTGCCTGGCTCGTTGCCGCGCTGAAAGGGAAGCATCCCAAAGCAAGCGGATCGACCGGGGAGGAAGCCTGTTTTTCCGATAAAAGGGGAGCTTAATTAAGCTATGAAACCAGGTTTCCCCTTCTTTTCCTTCTTCCATTAGGGTCAGGCTCTCCTTTGGAAGGGATAGGGATAGGCGAAATGGAGGAAGAGGCTGATCGTGGCTTTGATAAAAACCTGTAAGGCTTCTGTCTTTCTTTTCCAAGACTGAAAGAAAGGGGTGAAATATCTGAGGGGCTTCTGACTGGTTCTGAACTTTTATCTCCTGTTTTAAAAAAGATATTTCCTTTTTGAACGGAGGGCGAAATACATACTCCATGCCTTCATCACCAGGACTCAGCACTTCTTCATAGGAAAGTTGGATACGCTTGTGTCCTCCGGCAGGAAGGGGAAAAATACGTGCCCTGAAGACATTGCCTCCGGCATACTCCAGGATGGCAGGATCGATATTTTGGCGAAGGGTACCCTCATAAGCTACCCTTCCTTTTTCTTCTTCCACGACCACAGCAGGCCTCATCTTCCCTTCTATTTCCAAAGCAAATGAAGCTATACTTTGCCCATCACCCAGGGGGAAGAAAAATTTCCCCTCTAGTTGTCTGTCATTGGGGTTAAAAAAGACCATGTCCAGGTAGGTTCTGGCATAGTTGCCGGATATTTCTGTCCTGATCCGCGTCGAGTCCAACCGTATGGCCTGATCGGCTTCATTGCCCAGTAGCGCAGCCGAGGGAGTAGGGGAGGGCTCAGTGTTGGAAGGGGATTGCTGTGCAGGAAGCTGAGAAAGGGTTCTCCTCCCTTTACAGGAAAAAAGACCAAGGATGAGCAGGAGCGGGATAAGGTAGATCGGCTGTTTCATAGGCAGGTATGAAAAATCAATATAGGGTTTTTCTGAAAGCGAAGGGGAGAAGTATCTAAATAACAGTATGTCATATTATACTAAAAATCGTAATTGACGAATATTGGAATATATGCATATTTGTTATGTAACAAATCGCTACTGCTCATGAATTTCCTTATCTCTCCTTCCCCCCGAGCTTTGTCTTTTTTGAAGTTGTGCAGACGCATAGCCTTCGGATTTTTGGCTGGCTTGCTGTTGTCGAGCACGTTTTTGGTATTCAGCTATGTACAACAGCAATTCCAGGAAAGAGACACTATGGCCCAAGAACTTGGTGGGTCCGGAGAGTTAAGGCCATAAGGGAGAACCTAAGAAGTTTCTCAATTTCATTTAGAGATCAGTTGGATCAAGCTGCTACTTAAGATAAGAATTACCGTTTCTATTTTTCAATCCATTGCTCGATGCTCTTGTCGTAGGCCAGCCTCCGGGTTTGGCCTACTTTTTAATGGAAAACGCTTTAGGCAGGTGGCGGGAAACTTCCACTCGGGGGTGTGTAAGGGGCCTTCCTTGGCTAGGTACCAGGGGCTAGTCCCTCTATCAGCGGGGTTTTTCAGGATGTGGATGCTTTGGGCAGGCATATAACTCTGTGCCAATAGAAAGGCTTTTTCTCCGGTAGCCGGGTAAATAGCTACATCCATGACGATGACCGCATGACCTGGAAAACCTCCCTGAATGAAGACATCCCCAGGCCGGATTTCTATTATACTGATGGGTTTTAGCTCTTTTTCCAGTGAATGGGTGCCTGCATAGATAAAAATATTTGTCAAATACTGCCTGAAATTAGGGTAGGAATAACCTCGGGTCCCTGAAGAGCCCCAGTAAACGCGATTTCCCCGAACTTGAGGCCGCTGACCGGAAGCCCATTTGAAAAAATCTATTCTATCTCCACTGGTGTAGTCAAAATGTATGTCTTCATAAGCCTTGATGGAATACAAATACTCCCCGTATAGGCGCATGACTGCATCCGCACATTGCTGCAAATCCCGACTTCCAATGTCTATGTCCATCACAGCTTGGTGGAGGTTCTGCCTGATTTTTCTTCTTCCATCAAATAAAAATACCTCACTTCCCTCTTCTTTCAAGGGAAAATGTCTCAACCAAAAGGCAAAACTAAGGCTGTCCAGGCCCTTTCTTACAAAACCCTCGGGCGGAGAAATACGGCTGTGAAGAGACGCCTCCCCTTCTGTAGGGTCCAACCATGGATAATAGGGTTGGCTCATGACAGAAAGGGAGGCCATGAGTATTATTAGGAAGCTGATATTTTTCATTCGATTTTCCGTTTGGGATAGAGGTGACATTGCCTGAAGGCTTCTACGAAAAAACGGAAAAACAAGGGTAAATATTTTTATCCCTCATCCTCAGCCCTTTGATCTAGCGAAAGATAAAGTTCATTCCTAGGCGGATATTGGTAAATCGAGCTTCCTTGGGCTGAATGAATGGCAGTACGTGGTCAGAGCTTGCTGCCAGGACCACCGGGCCAAGTTTGAGGAGGGCATTGGCTCCCACCTGATCAAACTGGCCATTTCTGACAGAATAATTGACCCCCAAAGTCAGAAATTTCAGAAAATCCTTGCTGAAGCTGACCATGTAGGCATGGCGAAGCTGTCCCCTCAGAAACTCAAACTGAGCCAGGCCTCCTATTCGGGCATGGAAGGGCAGGTGATAAGTGGCACCGAGGTAGGTGCGGGAGGGAAGAAAGGTGGTATAGCCCTCAATCTCCTCTTCCTCAATGGTAAAATTATCCAGCAGGGAATCGGCCAGGGCCTGGAAGTCGCCGGAATCTCGGGTAAAAAATGTGTAGGCATCTAGGCCCTCAAATTCGGCCTCTCCCTCCAAACTTAGCTCTGAGGCATTATCTCTCCACTGGATATAGCCATAATCGATGAGGGAGGCACTGAGTTGCCATTTTTTTGTTTGGTAAATCAACCCAATGTCTGTGGCAAGCCCCCAATTGGAAGAAAAGGCTTGGACGACAAGGCCGGCTTCCAAACTCCCTGAGCTAAGGCTGTCAAAGGTCAGTTGGCTGGTACGAACCCTGTAATTGGCCCTTGCTGATAGTTGGTAATACTCAGGCTGGGTGGTCAGTTCCAATTCTCGGTCCACCACGGATAGATCTGCCAATCCTGCCAGGTATTTGGCTCGGATGCCCAGTCGCAAGTTAGGACCCAGGGGAATAGCCACCCCTAGCCCCAATTCTTGGTAAGCCTGAGCCTGGAGGTCAGGTCCCAAATCCAGTCGCTCACCCGCCTTGTCCTGATTGCCCTCCCAGGCCAGTCGAAGCAGATCGGCGGGATAGCCTAGGTAGGCGTGGGCCCTAGAACGTGCAGAAACTGAAAAATGTAGGCCAGCAGCCCTGAAACCCAGCAAAAAGGGAGCTACGCTTGCCTGGGTACGCAGAAAGGGATGGTCAGGTAAGGCAGCGAGGGCCTTTTCAGGGTTGATTTGAAAGGAATCACTCCCCGCTACGGGCTGGATCAGGTCCGAGGGCTTAAAGCCTGCGTGTTCTACCTGAAGGGAAAACTGAGGCAGGGCGAAGTGAAGTCTGGCATCGGGATCATAGGCCGGTTGAACAAGGGTTTGTTGGTACAGACGGGGTGAAAAAAAGATTCCCATTTCGCCCTGAGCATAGAACTTAGGGCAAATAAAAAAGAAAGCCAGGAAAAGGTATATGAAGTTTTTCATGATGATAGGTGTAAGGATTCTTATTCAATAAGGGCACTTCCACTGATTCCCATCTGAATTTTAAGCTGTTGATGGGCATTAAATTGAACGGTCTGCTGACCACCAGCCACAGTCGATACACGGGCTTTGATTCTAAAAGCCTTGGCTTTAAAGAGCCTTATCAGTTTTTCCTCTTCCAATTGTATGTCTAATTGGCTGGGGCTGGCGGCAATGACCTGGCCTTCCTCATCCACCTGAGCAGCTTCCAGTAGGGGAGTGATTCCTTCGAAAAGGGAGTCAATGTCGGTCTGGTTTTCATCCAAAAAGTAGACCTGTAAGTCAATATCCAGGGGCAGGCCATTTTCTGTTAATAGCCTGAGACCCCCGGCTTCCACTTCATCAATGGCCTCCAATTCCGTCTCTATCACCTGCTCGAAGTTCAGGCTGCTTAGGCTACCCTTGAGTGGGAGCCTGGCTTCTACATCTACGGATAAGGCACTGCTGTCAAGGAGAAAACTCGACCTGCTGCTGTCTCCATCGGGATTTACCTCAGCTCCGATAGACCAGGACAGACCTTCGGGAAGCATGGAAAGAGCCTGAGATAGATTGGAATTTTCATGATTGAGGCGAATAAGGGTAGTCTTGCTTTGACCGATTTCTGCAGGATCGGGATAGGAGAGAAGGACCCCCTGCGAAAGCTCTACCGACCGCAGGTCTACAGGATTCTCTCCCTCCTTAAAGACTTGGAGCCGATCCACCCGAAATTCAAGGGGGATGCCAAAAGAATGACGAACAAACAACTTTATGTCAGGTTCGGCCAGGTTGTATTCCAAATCTCCAAGTCCTTCTCCCAGGTCCCAGGTGATGGAGTCCATATTGAATTCCAGGCTCTGCTGACCAAAATAACCCTGGATGTAGTCGAATTCCATTTCGCTGAAGGTAAAACTTACATTCTCCAGAGAAATGGGACTTTGATCAGAAATCAACTCAGCCTCATAACTGAGATTTATCTCACCATCACTAGGCCTGAATGACATGCCGGAAAGCTGCACATCAATGCTATGATTTCCATTTCCCTCAAACTCAAAGGTATATTGGTAAGGCTGCCCACCTGCGTACAGGTCGTTAACCGATAGAACTACCCTAAAAGCCTTATTTGTAGAGCTTTGAAAATTTACTTGCATAGCCCCTTCTTTGAGGTCGACCCGATCCACCTGATTGAGGGGAAAGGGAAAGCTAAGTTGGGAGACCGGCATGGGGATATCGAAGTCGGGAATGTCTACGATCTCAAGGCTTTGTTTGGACAGGAGCTTGGAGGAATAAGTCAGGCTGATATTACCCAGGCTGTCCACCTCGATATAATCTTCAGCATCGACTTGATTGAGGACATCTTGTAGGGAAACCTCTGTATTGAGGATTGCTGTAGCAAAGCTGGGATTCCAGGTGGGAGTCTTGATTTTTCCGGGGTCTTCGATCCATTCGCAAGAAGCCAGGAACAGCAAGCAAACTGCCAGGAGGAGGGGAGAGCGCTTCATTCTTCTATTTGTTTGATATTATCTTAGTAGTCTGCCAATCTCATTTCGGAATTCTTGGGGCCACTTTTCCCCGAATCTTTCGTCATTTCCCGATGAATCGGGATCGATTTAGAACCCCTAAACCTGCCTTCGATTCCTTGGCTTGAGAAAAAATTGTCTCCAAAGAAGGCCGAATTCAATGTGCCCGCCTACTTAATACAAAATAAATAGAATTACGATTATAAAAATAATTTATATCATGTATTATTTAACAGGTGGTTTGCGTGTGATGAGCTGTTGAAATTTTTCTTCTTTCTGGTAAGGCTCAAAGATGGGGTTCTCCAGCAGTTCGAAGATGTCGTCAAAGTAATTTTCCAGGGCTAGTTGGAGGTAGTGGTACATCTGCTCCCTGTCTTTTTGGCGGGCGAAGATTTCTGCTAGGGTAGCGTAAGCGATGCCATAGGTACCGTCTGTATGAAGGGCGGCCTGAGCATCTTTGATGGCTTCCTCAAACTTTCCTTCCTGGGCGAAGAGGCTGGCGCGATTGTTATAGGCCAGGGGATGGGGCTTTATATCCAGGGCGCTGCTGTAATCGTTGAGGGCGGCTTTGGGATCTTTGTGGTGGAGGAGTACCCCCCGGTCGATGTAATAGCCGGGATTGCGGGGAGAGATTTTTATGAGTTGGTTGTATTCTTCAATGGCCTCTTCGATTTGCCCCAATTCCTGAAAACACTGAGCTCTCCACACGTAGAGTTCTTCGAGGCGGGGAAGAATGTCCATGGCCCTTCCAAAATCAGCGGCTGCGGCAGCGTAATCTGCCTGAGGTTTTTTGAAGTTGCTCACCCCTCTCAGCATAAAGGTTTCCGCATCCTTTTCCTTGTCCAGGATGCGGGAAAATAAGGCGATTGCTGCGTCGTATTTACCTTCTTTGGAGAGGGTTTCGCCTAGGCTTTTCATGGCACTAAACTCTTCAGGATCGATTTCTAGGGCCTTCCTGAAGTCGGCCTTGGCTTCTTCTTTGAAATCCTCAAAAGTAGCCCGGAGATAAGTCTTTCCCCGCAGGTTGTAGAGAAGGGCACTTAGCGGTTGGGTTTCGATGGCCGCTTCAAAGTCGTCGAGGGCCTGGTGAAAAGTCGCCGGATCGCTGTAGGCCATGTGATCGTCTGCAGCAATTAAGGAAGAGGCCCGAAACATGTAGATTTCCGAAATCTGAGTGGAAGTGAGGTTCATGCCTTCATCTTCCTCTTCGATCAGGTGAACCGCCCGGCTCAGTTCGCTGTAAGCCTCCTCATAATCCCTGGATTCAAACAAGGCCAGCCCATCTTCTATGTGTTTCAGCAGTTTTTCTCGCATTTGTTTTACCTACCGTCAATCTGACCCCAATGTTACTGAATTTAAAAGGTGGAAAAAAGAATGAAAAGGATTAAATATTTCCACAATGCAAAGGCCTTTTTCTTCCCTGATCTCAAATGACATCATGGAGTTTTTATCAAAGGGAATAGGTAAAAATAGGCCTATCATTCCTGTTTGATCCCAATATAGGCCTGAAGATGAAAGCTTAAGAAAAGTGGCGGAAGCCTTGGAATATTTCGATAAATCAAACAGATTGAAGCTCCATGAGTTGGTTAAACATATTTTAGGAAAATTGTATGCAAGACAGACTAAAACAGTTGTACCGATGGCTCTTCGCCGAAGAAAGAAGGGAAATGGTCGAGAAATTTTTCCTTTTCCTGGCGATTGGTGGCTTCTTTATCCATCTCTTGATAATTATTCTGGTAGATTTTAACCTCGTTGACGTCCGTTCAAGAGAGGATTCCCTGCTCAATAATGTCATTTCAGCCATCTATACCCCCTTCAGTTTTATCCTGATCTACGAGGTACTCTTGCTGGTCTATTACTTGCCTAATTCATTTTCTACTTCTATTGCCAAACAGTACGAAATCATTTCCCTGATTATTCTGAGGCGGATTTTTAAGGACATTGCCAAATTGGATGTAGAGTCTCGCGATTGGTCGGATATTTACCATGTCAACCTCCTGGTGGACATGGTTGGGGTCCTGTTTTTGATCCTTTTGATCTATTTATTTTATCGCCTGATTCTAAAACGGCCTGAAACAACCGCTCCAAAGGGGGTGAAAAATTTTATTTTGATCAAAAAGGGCATCGCGGTCCTGCTTGTTCCCATCCTGATCGTGCTCTCTATCTACAGTTTCATGTCTTGGGTCTTGGAGATTAGAGACTTCAACCTAAGGCTGATTTCCCAGGTTACCGACATCAATGAGGTTTTCTACCACGAGTTTTTTACCCTTCTGGTTTTGGTTGACGTTACCCTCTTGTTGATCTCCCTCTTTTTTACGACCCATTATAGCCTTCTGATCAGAAATGCAGGCTTTGTAGTTTCGACCATTCTGATTCGCCTGAGTTTTACCTTTGACGGATGGCAAAATACCCTCCTGATTGTGGTAGGAGTTATTTTTGGAGTGGTCATTCAGGGCTTGTACAACATGATCGCCCTTCAAGAAAAAGAATCGACCATGCCTACTGCCCAAATATGAAGGTAAGGTTTAACCCAGTTCAATTCCTCCCTTCTTGCTGATCCGAAGAAGAAGTAGAGCGGTCTAAGCAAACCAGATCCCCTAGCCAAGGGCAGAAAAAGCGGATAGGTAAACACCAATCTTCGGAATATAAAGCCCCAGGGCCATGACATTGGTGATAATGCCCAGCCAAGCCAGGGCAGGCCCATAGTGAGGAATTCTGAACATGAGAAAGGAAAGGATGATCAGGGAAAGACTTCCCAAAATGTAGTGGATGTGATATGGTGTACCTTTGTAGGGTCCCATCATGGCTTCTCCTGCAGCGAGCTAAAGGCTTTGATCTTCAGCGGCCGCAGACTCAAACTGCTGGCTGATATAGAGAAAGTTGATGGAGGTGAGGTATTGGAATTAAAAAAGAAGCCGAACCAAAGAGGTCCATGATGAGGGCAATAAGGGACCAGGATTTATCTACCTTCCACAGTGAAAGGCAAAGCGCCGGAAATAAGATAAGCCCCAGGACATTATTGACCAGATAGAGGAGGTCCGTGGAGAGCAGGCCCATCAGGATATCCTCCTGAAAAAGTGCCATGAAACCGGCAGCATCTTCGGGGGGAAGGAGAAAGGAAGAATACAACAATCTGCACAGGAATGATAGAGACCGAAAATATCGCGCAAAAAGCTCCTAATACGATAGACCAAGGCCCAACCGTCTTTTTTTTCTTCGATCAGTCCCTGAGGTCCCAAATTGGGTGTGGAGGTTTGGTAGCAAGCCATTTGAGTTGATGTCTCAAATTAGCTCAAGACCAAAGCCTCGGAAATGACGGCCTTCCCACATTAAAGCTGAGAAAGATCAACAGGGGAGTAAAATTTTGTCGCAGCTATCAACTTTCAAAGATTATTCTGATGAATAGAATGACCAGAATGGCACTGAGGGGAGCAAAAATAATGGCCTCTAAAGAGTTGAGAGACAAAAGGTTGCCCAGGGTGCTGAGGGCAAAGAGTATGGTGGAGGCGAAGAGGGAAATGGTAATGAGTTTTCGGGCAAAAATCTTTTTTACCCAGCCCGCCCTCATGGCGACCACAAAGATGATGAAGGAGGTGAAAAGTATGGAGGTGGACTCAAAGACAATCACCTGTTGTTGGCTTTGCAACTGCCCTCCCCAGACCATGTCGAAGGGAATGATGCCCGTAAGCACGACGAGGTGAAAAAGGACCATGGAGGAAAGGATAAAGGCAGCTGCGACCAGGGCAGTAGAGAAAGGAATGCTAAGCAGGAGCTTTTTCATGGGGAAATACCTTTGATCTGTGTCAGGAAAGTCGGGGCAGCTATTGTGTCATGATTCTTGTGAGGATGCCTGCCACACCGCAAACCTTTCTGGTAGGTTGGAAGCAAAAATAGCCATTTTATCTTTAAGGAATAGCCAAAGGCATGTTACGAAAGTCAGAGATCAAGGATGTAGGCAAAATAAGGGTTGTCACGAATGAATGGCTAAAGCGCTGTTGGGCTTATGACAAATGCCTTTTTTTCAACTTCAAGAGCGCTTTCTGTTTGTTTGCAAAAAATGATTCCTAATCCTCCTGGAGAGAAGAAGGAATGATGATTTGCCTAGATTTGTGGAGCATCTTTTCGCTTGGCTCAATGAAAAGTATGGAAAAGAATGGGTAGAATGAAGCCAAGAGGAGCAACCATTTAACCCTAAAAGTCATCCCATCATTGAAAGAATTATTTTTTAACTTACAACCCGGGTATTTAAGTAGGCGAGCATATTGAATGCGGTATTCTTTGGAGACAATTTTTTCTCAAGCCAAGGAATTGAAGGTAGGTTTAGGGGTTCTAAAGCGATCCCGACTCATCGGGCACTGACGTAGGATTCAGGGAAGAGTGGCCCAAGGAATTCCGAAATGAAATTGCGAGACTACTTAAAAACAGCCATTTCCTTCAAGTATTTTAAAGCATGATTAAAGCCGTACTCGTCGAAGACGAAAAAAACAGCCAGGAACTCATCAGTGGACTCATCAATGATTATTGTGAAGGGGTCGAGGTGGGGGGTATTGCCGGTAATGTGGCTGAAGCCCTCAAACTCATAGAAGAGGAAGAGCCCGAGTTGCTCTTTCTCGATATTGAACTGCCCGATGGTGATGGCTTCCAGGTACTCGAAAAGTCTCCCTTCAGAGGAATGGATGTGATTTTTATCACGGCTTATGACCAGTATGCCACCCGGGCCTTTAAGTTTTCCGCCACCGATTACCTGCTCAAGCCCGTGGATATAGATGAATTGCAGGAGGCCGTAAATCGCGTCCTCCAAAAGCGAAAGAATACTCCACAGGAAGAACAAGAGGCTCGCCTCGATGCCCTGATCCAAAACCTCAAGCATTTTCAAAAGCCCCTCAAGCGCATTGTACTCCCCACTTCCAATGGCTTTACTGTCGTGAATCCCGATGATATCATCCGATGTGAATCCGACCGCAACTATACCTTTATTTTTCTTAAAGATGGACGGAAAATATTGGTTTCCAAGACGATTAAGGAATATGACGAGATGCTATCGGACTATAATTTTTTTCGAATCCACCAATCTCACCTGATCAACCTTAGCTATTTGAAAAACTATACCCGCGGCCGCGGCGGCTACGTCGAACTGACTGACGGATCTGTGCTTGATGTCTCTGCTCGGAGGAAGTCGGAATTTTTGAAGAGAATGTCTGGGGATAGCTAAAGTACATGCCTTCAGGAAAGTAGGTCGGAAGAAACTCCAGGAATTTTTTCTTCATAAAAACTTGAGCCTTGGTCCTTGTTTTAGCCCAAAGATTGAGATTTCCTCGGACTAGCTTAAGTTCGGAAAAATTCAGCCCAATAATAAAAAAAAAGAAAATTCAGGTTCTTGAAAGACGACTCTTACATAACAGTGATTATCACGAATAAATAGCTATTGGGCTTATCATAAGTAACATATTTTCAAGCCCAACAGCGCCATGTATTGAATCGCAAAAAATGATTCGCGACAATCATCAACCTCTCAGTTCCAATTGAGATGCTGAAGGTATTGTAGCAACTGCTCGAAGCCGGGTCTTAGCAGTTCGCCACCCGCCTCTTTATTCATCTTCTCCCGGTAGATTTTTGCCAGGTTTTCAAAGTTTTTATCCTGTACCAAATGAGCGACGGCCAGCCCCCGGAGGTAGCGATGGCCCTGATTGGGGAGGTATTTGGAGGGATGATATGGGTCTGCATTGAGCAACTCGTGCAGTCCCTTCAGGCTGAAGTGGTCTTCCAGAAACTGCCTGGCTTTTTCCTCCCACATTTCTTTAAACTGATCAATTACCCGGTCCAAATCATCACTGTCCTTGGCTTCGAATCGCCAGTAGGGACGGTCCCATAGCTTTCCTTGGGAAAGAATGGCCGAGTGAGCATCTGCCTTCCATCCTGTAAGCGAACGGGTAAAACGGCCAACCAGGTCTTCAACTGCTTGGAGACGAAGGCCATAGTGAAACTCTATCATCATAAGATCCTCGTATCCCGATACAGAAAGGATGACGGATTGAAACCCTCTCTCTTCTTCTTTCCTGAACTGTTTCTTGCTCGGCAGGGGGCTAAAACCCTCGGCCTTCATGAGCTTTTGAAGGCTGTCAAACAAATAGGCTTGGGTAAAGCTGGGATCAAGGTTCATAAAGCCTGTTTTTCAGGAGAAGAAGCACAAAAAAAGCATGCCCCCCAAATGGGAAGGCATGCCTATTTAAATCCTTGAGAATCTTAGTCTCTGTTCATCCATTTTTTTGTTAAAAATCTGCCGTCAGCCAGCACGACGCTGATCAGGTAAATCCCATGGCTCAGCCTGCTTCGATCAAAGTTTACCTCTTTCCCTTGTAGGTCTCCGGAGAATATAGAAGATACCTTTTTACCTTCCAGGTCGTAAAGGTCGATGCTCAGACGGGATTTGGGAGCCTCATTAAAGATTAACTTTTTTCCTATTACCTTGAAGTCCAAAGCTTTTTGAGACACAAATACCTCAATTGTGTTGGAATAGTCCTGAGCCCCGTCAATGTCTACCTGACGTAGCCGGTAGGTATAGGTCTGGTTGCGAAGGGGGAGGGATTTGTCAAGGAAGTCGTAAAACTCCACCTGCGAACTGCTACCACGTCCCTCAACAAAACCTATTTCCTCAAATGAACGGCCATCCAAGGCTCTTTCTACAAAAAAGCCTTTGTTGTTGACCTCTGTGGCAGTAGACCAGTCTAGTTGAATTTCGCTTCCCAGATACTCGGCCTGGAAATCAAGGAATTCTACTGGCATAGGCGTATTAGCGGGGCCGGGATCGCCAAATCCGAAGCCAGAAAAGCCATCTGTGAAGGAAGCTGTAAGCGCATAATTGCTGCCAAAAGGAGAAGAGCTAGCAAGGGCTGAATCTACTTGATTATTAAAATTGGGGCCTGTAGGAGTCACATCGCTGATCCTAATGCCTTCGGTCTTGAGAAACTTAATATCATTGATTGTCTTGCCTGTTGCGGCAGCCCAGTTGTCCACTTCGGCCTGTGTAACGTACACCGTCAGTTCATAACTGGCTGTATTGTCATTAAAGGTCGGGCTAAAATTGAGGGTCTTGGCCAAGAGGTGATAAGTCGTGGCGGCCTGCCAAAACTCTACGCTAGGAGCGCCAGCCGAAGCCACAGAACGATCGATTTCCACTGTAGTACAGCCAAAGTCATGAGGACCATTAGCGATGCTACATACAATGCGGTTGTCACTGTCGTAGAAGAAAACTGTGTCATTGGGACCTACATAGCGCTCAATGCTCTCGAGTTGATCTTCTACTGGATTCTCCAGGGCATCATAAAAGCGAATCGAGGGCTGTAGGGAAGAAATAAAGCTAAAGTTCGTGAATCCGCAGCCTGAGCCTGTACCAACTCCATCGTACCAGGAGTAGCGATTGCCAGTGGCTGTCAAATCAGAAACCAAAATTTCATCGATGCCTGTGCTGCTGGCATTGTCGTAGCACATTTCAACCAAAATACTGGAGCTTCCATCCCAAATAAAGGGCTGACTGAATTCGAAGTCATTCCATACCCCCAGAGCAGTACTCACATTGCCATTGAAAACAGTAGTTTGGATAGGTTCGAATTTAAGAGGAGATCCTGGATTCGTGGTCAGGCTTGTTTGTCCCATTTTTATGGTAAAATTTTGATAGGGTTGGGTGCTGGCCTTTGTATGAATGAATAAGGCCAAACCCTTGATGGGGCCTGCCGTTATCCCAGCTGCGATAAGGTCAGCAGCGTCATAGAGGTACTGGATTTTCCTATCCTCCATGTCTCCCCTGAAAGGACTTATGCTACCGGCAAAAAATCCTCCGGGTCCTATTTGATGGAAGTCATCGGCAGGGTCTGGCTTGAAGTGATTATCGAAAATCGTGATGCTCTTTTCTGAGGCACTCCCATTTACAGCATCTGTGAGGCCGGGATTACTGACATTCAGCTGTAGGACAATTTCTTCTACAGAATCAAGGGTAGCGTCCTCATACACCCTGAGGGTAAGCAATTGGCTACTAGGTCCTCCGGGAGTAAAGGTTAAAGTCCTTGGAAAGAGGGAGAAGTCCACAGAATCGGTGGCGCTGCTTCCTCCCCCAAGGGTGATTTCCACTTCTGCATCCGCCGAGGGAGCTTTGGTAATGCTAACCTCGATGCTGTAATCGACAAAACCCAGGCAATCATCAGGAGCAGTTCCTGTACCCCCTGCATTACTCTCTACAGCCTGAAAGTTAGCCCCAAGGAAATTTACTTCTGGTGTGGAGAAAAAAGCAGTCGTGTAAAGGCCCCTCCCATGACTGGCAGCGGCAATGATGTCATCTGAAGCCCTGGTTTGAAGCATATCCACCCTTACATTGGCAAGGTCAGTATTGCTGGGCTCCCAGTCGGTACCGCTGGGAGCACTCAGATCATCTGTAGACCAGACTCCTAATTCTGTGGCTATCAGAGCTTGATTGCTCTGGCCGGGGGCAAACATGATCCACCTTATGGGAATATTGGGCAGGTCCCCTTCCCGATCGTTCCAGCTAGCCCCTCCATTGGTGGTCTCCCAAACGCTGTTGACCCCATAATTAGAATAAGTAATCAGAATATGGCTCTCGTTGCCCTCCTCGACAGCGATACTGGACACATAGCCGCTTGCATTGGAAAGGGTGGAGGATTCTAATATTCTGCTGACAGAAGGGGTGGGGGTATTGGCGTTGGTGATAAGGTAAATGTCGCCGTCAAAGCTCGTGCCTACAGCGTCCAGCCCCAGGTAGACATTGCCGGGCACATTGGGAGAAACTGTAACCGCAGATACTTCATTGCCTCCGAAGGTTCCGAAATTAAAGGTATTGGCCGTAGGTGTACCCTCGATATTCGAGACCCTCAGAAACTGATCGGCGTCGAAAGAAGAATAGAGAATATTGTTGACATCATCATAATCGCTGGGATTGATAAATTTTCCGGAAGAACTACCAAAATTATATGCCGATTCTGTGGCAAATCCATTGGTACTTATTCGATAGCTGCTGAAGATATTGGAGGTGATCTGGGTATTGGGGTTGGTCTGATCTATGTGGCAAAAACCTCCATCTCCCCCCGTGACTGAGACTGTTGTATTGATACCGGCAGCACTGAATTGCTGAGAGCCATTGTCCTGGGTTCCCCCGAGGAAGTAGTCCACAAAGTTGCCGGGATGGACGGCTACGGAGTAAAACTGTGTTGTATTATAATTGATGGACTTGGTGGTAAAGCTGGGTAGGGCAGAGGTATTATTGATGTCGCTGCTGTAGTCAATTCCTCCATCCGAAGTAATGATGGCGTTGGTAGAACTTCCCGGTTCAAAGATGATGTTGTGATGGTCGGCATGGACATTTTGTGCGGCGCCATAGCCTGCCGCTCCAAATAGGGACCAGGTTGTGATCTGTGTCCAGGTAAGGCCTTTATCGGTAGATCTTAGTGCGTCGACCCCTCCGATGTAGAGGGTATCGGGATGATTAGGATCCACCCTGGCTATGAGGTCATACCAGGCCTGCCCTCGGGTAAATATACTGTTATTTCCCTGATCGATGATGGTGGGAATGGTCAGGGTGGCATAGGTAGGAGCAGAGCTAAGGGGATCGCTTCCCACGTTTTCGGAGCGGTACATTTCCGTAACGTCCTTAGAAGCCGATCCTTGACAAAGGATGTAGAGCCTGTCGGGGTCAGAGGGAGCCGTGGCCAGTTCGGTACGGGCCGCAGATGAAGCGGAGCCGGTCCCACTGGCCGGAGGAAAAATTCTGACCCAATTGCCCACATCTCCCGTCGCCGTCCCATAGGTAGCGGCATCTGATTTCCAGATTTCTCCATAATTGGCTACGTAGAGGTCTCCATCAGCGCCGATTTCAAGGTCCCCCATTCTATTGTTGGCAGCGGGGGTACTTACGCCACTCAGGTTGAGACCATTTTCGAGGGTACTCAGCACCGTGGTAAAGGTGCTTCCTCCATTGGTAGACTTGAGGAGGCCAAAGAAGCGGGTGGCTACGTATAGATCCCCATTGGCGGCAACTTCAAGGTCATTGACATCAATGATAACATTTGTAACGAGCAATTGGGAGAAGGTGTTACCTCCATTTGTGCTTTTCCAGATACCCTGACCCACAACCGCATCGAAATTGGACCAGCCCTCCCCGGTGCCCACATAAATGATGTTGGAATTGCCAGGGTCCTGGACGATGGCCGAAATGGCCAGGTTGTTCCAGAATTCATTTTGATGGGTCCAAGTGGGGGTAGGGGATTGAAAATCGCTGTTTTTCCAGAGACCTCCGGAGACGGAACCAGCAAAAACGGTATTGTTGCTGGGGTCGGAGGCATCAAAAAGAAAGGCCCGGGTACGACCCGGAACATTGTTGGGTCCCCTTTCTTCCCATGTAATGCCGGGTATGCTGGCCCTTGCCTTACGGTCCAGAAGGGCTTGTTGTCTTTTCAGGTTTTCTTTTGCTTTGCGCATCGCTTCTTTTGGGATACTATTGGTACTCAGGTCTCTGGTCATTTGAAACTCATGCTGCCAGGCAAGGTCCATTCTGTCTTGCTTGGACAATTTTTTTGATGGCTTTGCCGTGAAGGGAGTCTCTTCTACCTTGGGATCTGCCGATCTTACCCGATCAGAATCACAGGAAAAGAGGAGGAGGGAGCTTAGGACAATAAGTAAGAAACTGCGCATGGAATGTGGGTTTTTAGTTGTAAGAAAAGCTTTGTAAGGTTTGGTTTTTTTACCCTTAACATGGCCCTCTGACAAACTCTGGTAAAGAGAGCTTAAGTGTAGGCTATCAAAGGTATAGGGGCAGGGAGCTGAACCCATGCAAGGTTCGCAGATAAAAGTAGAAAAATATCCCTTATGAAGTACGAAAATTTGTTGTAAGGTATGAATTGTACGATAATCAGCATTTCTATTTTTGTGAATTATGCCTCTTGGTTTTAGTCAAAACCCTCAAAGCCACTAATTCGTTATAAAAAGCTGTATCTTTTAGAAAGATATTGATCTTCTTCTATTACTTAAAAATGTATCTTACATTTACCTTTGATTGATTAGGCAGTACTTCTACACTGACGTTTATGCAAGACAAATTGACTCCCGCAAGGATCGTTCAAGAACTAGACAAATACATCATCGGGCAGGGCGAAGCAAAAAAAGCTGTAGCTATCGCTCTCCGGAATCGCTGGCGAAGGATGAACGCCGAGAAGGACATACAAAAAGAGATCATCCCCAATAATATCCTGATGATCGGTCCCACCGGAGTAGGAAAGACAGAGATTGCCCGCCGACTCGCCCAGCTGGCCAACGCTCCCTTTATTAAGGTGGAAGCCTCCAAGTTTACCGAAGTAGGTTATGTAGGTCGTGATGTAGAAAGCATGGTTAGAGACCTTGTAGAGCAATCGGTCAACCTGGTCCGTTTCGAACAAAAAGAGAAGGTGAAGGAGGCAGCCCAGGAAGGAGCCAATGAAAAAATTCTCGATATCCTCATTCCTCCTGTTATGTCAGGCCAACAAAACCTTCAGGAGAACAATGCCAACAATAATTCTTCCATTGGATTTCAGAATACATCCACGACCTATTCTGATCAGGAACTCAATGAGCGAACAAGGGAGCGATTCCGGGATAAACTGAAGCGTGGAGAGCTGGAAGACAGACAGATTGAGGTGGAGGTCACCCTTCCTTCCCACAATGTCCAAGTGGTGGGACCTATGGGTATGGATGGAATGGACGGCATCCAGGAAATGCTGAGTGGGATGATGCCCAAGAAGAAGAAGAAGCGTAAAATGTCGGTCAAGGATGCCCGCGAGTACTTTGTAGAAGAGGAGGCTGAGCGGCTGATCGACATGGACGCTGTCACCCGCGATGCCCTGGAGCGTGCGGAAAACAGTGGAATTATCTTCATCGACGAAATCGACAAGGTGGCTGTCAGTTCCAGTGGAGGTAAAGGAGGCCCCGATGTTTCTCGTCAGGGCGTGCAGCGCGACCTTCTTCCTATCGTCGAAGGTTCAGTCGTCAATACCAAGCACGGCAGTGTGAAGACCGATCATATGCTCTTTATTTCGGCGGGGGCTTTTCACGTCTCCAAGCCCAGCGACCTTATACCGGAGCTCCAGGGCCGTTTTCCCATTCGCGTCGAACTGAATCCCCTTACCAAGGATGATTTTATTAAGATATTGACCCAACCCAGAAATGCCCTGACCAAGCAATACCAGGCACTCTTACACAGTGAAGGAGTCGAAATTCAGTTTGAGCAGGGGGCCATAGAAGCCATGGCCGAAATGGCCACCAACGTTAATGCTGAAGTGGAAAATATCGGTGCCAGAAGACTTCATACCATCATGAGCGCCTTACTGAATGACATCCTTTTTGAGGTACCTGATATCAATACCCAGCCCAAGTTTTACATCGAGCGCAGTTTTGTCGAAGAAAAACTCAGCGAAATCGTTACCCAGCGCGACCTCAGCCAGTATATACTCTAAGGATCAATTCTGAATCTTACTGTACTTGGGCATGTTGGTGGGGTCTACCTGTTGCATCAAGGAAAGAAATTCCTTCTTGTCGTTGACGAAGGCCTCGGAAAATACTTTGACCAATTCCTGATTTTTGGTGTCCAGAAATACCCGCAGCAGATAAAGCTGTGGGTTTTGTCTGTTGAGCCGCTGCAAGTCTCGCAAGCAAGCGAGGATGGCTTTTCGCCCACGGGCGGGACTTTCTGTCATCATGTCAATACCATCTCTGTGGTATTTGTACAAAATCTGATGGAAAAGGCGGTAAGAGTTGTTGATCAAGTTTTCGGAGAGCCAATGGCGGTTCTTGAGGGTCTGCTCGCTGGATCTCCATCCGCTTTCATTGGAACTGCTGGCTGCCAGGCGGACAATTTCCTGAGCTTTTCTGAAGTGGGGAAGGCCAGCATTGGGACCATAACTGTCATAATCGAAGCCCAAGATTACAAAGGCGTAAAAATTGAGCAGGGCAGTCAGGTTGTCAACATAGGTATCTTCGACATAGTTCATGTTTTGAAAGGGGAGATAGCGAAAGTTGAAGGCATTGTCCCTGATGGTGAGCAAAGAGGTCTCATAGGTAGAATTATAGGCGGGGCGGTATACCTGAAAGTTGGCCGTACAATTAAAGTAATCCGCCGAGGGCTGTTGGTTGACCACAATCTGAAGGCTTACCCTTATGCGCTCTAAGCCCTCAAATTTATCCTGGGTAAAGGCGGTGGTATTGAGGTACCGCTCCACATTTTGCTTCATGTCCTTGAAGATCGTCCGGTCTCCCTGCATCTGTGCTGCATTGATATTGACATTGACCAGCATTTCCTGGGCATTGAGCCCCTGGCATAAAAATCCAATGATGAAAATAAGGGTGAATCTGATGCTCATGCGTCTGATGAATGTTTTTTCTGCTTCCATAAGCTTACGACTTGGTCGAGGATATCCTCCGCAACCTGGGCTTTTTCTTTTAGAGGGAAGGAAAGTAATTGATTATCACGAAAAAGAATAGTGATTTTATTGGTATCATGGGCAAAGCCCGCTCCCTGGTCCTGAAGAGAATTGAGTACGATAAAATCGAGGTTTTTGCTTTCCAACTTCCTTTTGGCGTGCTCCATTTCATCATGGGTCTCCAGGGCAAAACCAATCAAAAGCTGATTTTGGCGCTTTTTCTTACCTACCGACCTTAGGATGTCTTCGGTTTTTGCCAGGGGAATGTTCAGGGAATCGCTGTCTTTTTTGATTTTTTTATCTGCCACCTGAAGGGGACTGTAATCAGAAACTGCTGCCGCCATGATAAATATATCCTGTTGGTCTGCCCGCTCATGGACTGCTTCGTACATTTCTTTGGCGGAAATGACCCTGAGGGTATGTACACCCGAAGGATCGGCCAAGGAGGTAGGACCGGAAATCAGGGTAACATCTGCTCCCAGTTCCTGTGCCTTTGCGGCGAGGGCATAGCCCATCTTTCCGGTGGATCGGTTGCTGATGTAGCGGACGGGATCTATGGCTTCGCGGGTAGGACCTGCGGTGATGAGGAGGCCGATACCGCTAAGGGGCTTTTCTCCCAAAAAAGCCAGAACTTCCTCCATGATTTGCTCCGGTTCCAGGAGTCTCCCCGGTCCTTCGAGGCCGCTGGCAAGGAAGCCCTGGCCTACGGGAAGTACCTTGACCCCATCTTGCTGAAGGGTAGAGAGGTTTGACTGTGTGCGGGGATGCACGTACATATCAGCATCCATAGCCGGCGCTACAATGACTGGACAGGGAGCGGCGAGGTAGACAGCCATAAGGGCATTGTCGCAGAGGCCCTGTGCCATTTTTGCCAGGGTATGAGCTGTGGCAGGGACAACCAGCATTAGGTCGGCCCAGGTGCCTAGGGCTACGTGCTCGGACCATCCTTCTGCCCAGAGATCACTGAAGACGGGTCGCTGAATCAGAGAGGAAAAGGTAAGGGAGCCTACAAATTTCTCCACTGCCGGGGTGCTCACCACGCGGACTTCGGCTCCTTCCTTTTGCAGGAGGCGAAGAAGAAAAACAGCCTTATAGCCGGCGATACTCCCCGATACCCCGAGGATAATTTTTTTCCCTTTGAGTTTCATGAAGCCCAAAATAAAAAAAGGCGAACACTTCGTCCGCCCTTCCTGTCAAATATTCTTTTTCTACAGCTTAGATATCGCCGTGAGGATCACGCCAGAAGACCTTTTCATCCATGAATTCCTCCAGAGCTACCTGGGTAGATTTAGGCTTCCGCTCGTAAAAGCGGCTGATTTCGATCTGCTCTTTGTTTTCCATGACTTCTTCCAGGTTGTCATAGGCAGGAGCAAACTCGGCCAGTTTCTGGGTCAATTCGTCTTTGATATCCAGGGTAATCTGATTGGCACGCTTTCCTGCAACGGTAATAGAGCGGTAAATATTATTTCCCAAGTCGTTGAGCTTCAGCGTGTCGATGGGCAAGAAATCGTTGTTTCTCATATGTTTTTATTGCTAATACTTTTCAAAAGTGTCTACGCAGCCCTCAGGGATGCGGTTTTTGCCGAGATGCAAAGGTCGGAAAAAAAATCTGGGGATCAAAACGCCTATTTGGACTCCCCGGCATTTAGCTTACCCAGTCCTTTTTTTGATTTGAGGTAGGAATTTTCTGCCTCTTTGCGGTAAACGCTGTTGGGATAGGAATCGATAAAGCGCTCGTAAAAATCTATCGCGTCGAGGTAACGGTTTCGCTTTTTGGTGATGACAGAATTATCAGCAAGGCCAAAGGCGGATTTGACCAGGTAGAGCATGGACCTTTCGCGGTAGCGGGAATCAGGGTATTCTTCCATGGCTACCTGAAAGGAAGTAACAGCAGCCTTATACCTTCCCAAATCGTAGTAGAGCTTGGCTGTATTAAAGGCTTTTTTTGACAACCTCTCCCTCAATTCCTTGATCCGTGCATTGGCCTCTCCGATTTGCTTAGCATAGGGATAGTTGTTGATGAAAAGCTGAAACTGCTGTATAGCCCTTTGGGTGTAGGATTGATCCAGGTAAGAAGGGGCAGATTCCCGGTAGTAACTCTCCGCTAACATGTAGGTACATTCGGGAGTCTTGGGGTCTACAGGGTAAAGCTTTACATATTGGTCAAAGTAGTAGGAGGAAAGAACATACTGACCTGAATTAAACTTGGCATAGGAGTAGTGGTAGAGGATTTCTTTGGCCCTGGCTGTACCTCGGTAGGCGGCCTGTAGTTCTTCGAAAAGGAAGGAGGCTCTTTCATAGTCTCCTTGTCTGTAATAAAAAAATGCCGCAGAGTCCTTTTGGGAGATGGTACCCTTTCGAGAATATTTGGAATACTTCCTAAATTCGGGATTACAGGAAAAAAACGTCAGGCCCAGAAGGACCGTCCCTATCCATAACAAAAATTCTTTCTTCATAGATAGCAAAACTAAAAAAATTACCTGACATTTTTTTCTATTTTTGCCGGGCCATACATCCCCCTGACGTCAAAGATACACCTTGGGTTGCATGAAGCTCATAGACAAATATATCGTCCAACAGTACATCGTTACCTTCCTCTTCATCCTGGGAATGGTCCTGGTAATCTGTATCATAGTAGATTTTGTAGAGAAATTAGATCTTTTTCTCGATCAGGAAATTCCTCTTGAGGCCATTATACTGGATTATTATGTCAATTTTCTGGCATATTTTGGCAACCTACTTTCGCCCATCTGCATCTTCCTGGGTGTGATTTTCTTTACCTCCCGCATGGCTTCGAGAATGGAAATTGTGCCTATTCTCAGTTCGGGGGTACATTTTGGGCGGCTTCTCCTCCCTTACCTGATCATGGGCCTGGTGGCATTAGGGGCTTCATTCATTTTCAAGTCCTACCTCATTCCTATTTCTACTGATGCCCGCCTGGATTTCGAGTACAAACACATGGGAAGGGTCAAGAAGAATCTGGGCAAACGAAGCGATATACACAAGAAAGTGGCGGCAGATACCTATGTCTATTTTCATCACTTCAATGAGCGCAACAACCTGGGCACCAATTTTGGGATGGAGAAAATTGTGGATGGGGAAGTCGTGCGCAAGATCAGCGCCCAAAAGATCAAATGGATTGATTCCACCCAATCCTGGCGCCTGGAGGATGTAGAAGTCCGTAATTTTGAGGGAAAAGAGGAAAAAGTCATCAAGCCAAAGGCCATTGACACCACCTTTTTGCTCACGCCTGAGGAAATTTTTATTCGCGAACAGTTTGCCGAGTCGATGACCCTTCCCGACCTGCTGGAATTTATCCGAAAAGAGGAAATGAGGGGTTCTGATATCCTGAATATATTGTATTTGGAGCGGCATCGTCGTTTTTCTGATCCCATTGCAGTTTTTATTTTGACCCTTTTGGGTTTTGCCATTTCCTTCGAAAAATCCAGGGGTGGGGTAGCGGTGAAGATCGGCATCGGGCTGATATTGTGTTTTCTTTACATTGCTTTGCTTTATGGGGGTGCTATCATTGTGGGAGAAGAATATCCGCCTTGGTTGGCGGTCTGGCTGCCCAACCTTGTCTTTTTTCCTATTACCCTGCTTTATCTGCTCAAGGGTTGGAACAGCAGCATTTTCGATTACAATCCTGACAGCATCTTTAGGTTTTTGGGGCTGTTTACGGGTAGGATCAGCCTATTGGTAGAAGAAAAAAGAAATTAGAGAAAAAAGGAGGGGGATAATTTGGATATAATTGAGAAAGGCTACATTTTTAAAGGCCTGACTCATTAGCTCAGTTGGTTCAGAGCGCTGCCTTGACAGGGCAGAGGTCACTGGTTCGAGCCCAGTATGAGTCACTGGAAAGCCTGTCCTGGTGGATGGGCTTTTTTTATGGGCTAGGGCCTTCGGGGTTTGACAAGCATGGTTTTCGATAACCCCGAAGACCCTTTTTGACAAGTATGTTTGTCAATGCCCCCAAGGGCCCTTTTTATTTCAATTAAAATTGATTCCCCTTCCCTTTTCCTTGAAGTGAAAACCTACCTCGTAGCGGCTCTTATCTCTTTCTGTTTCCAATTCCTGCTCGGCCCCGATCAGGTCAAACTGCTTGCCCAGTACATTTTTCATTGAAATTCGATAGGTTTCCGAATAGGGTACCGTAATGATGTAGGAACCATCGCCGCTCGTAAGGGCATAATGTTGATCCCCATTTTGGTCTATCACTGTCACCCTGATGTTGGCGGGAGTAATGCCATGGAGACGTGAAAATTTATCCCGGGTAATCTTGACCTTTCCGCTGAGGGTCACACTTTTGGAATAAGGGACAAGAATGGTCTTATGCCGATTCAAAAAAACTTCCAGGTGAAAACTGTTGAGGTTGGCGTAGTCTGTCATCATAAAAAGTTCTTCAAGGTGAACCAGGTAGGACCCCTGAGGAGCTTTGGCGATTTCTACGAAACCCATCTCATCTGACATGACATTGGGAGGCTTGAATTTGACCTGTAGGGGGCCTTTGTTGGTCATGACAGGCTCTTTGGTCCGCTCCACCTGAACCAAGACGCTTTTGATGCCCTCTTCCCCAGCTTCCCAGGTCTTATTTCCATTGGCATCCTTGAAAAAGTGAAGGCGAAGATTATAATACTTGAGTCGGGGTTGGTCAAAGTCAAACACCTTTTTTGCACCGGCATTGACCGAAATCAGGTCTGCTATGGATAACCTTTCCTGGGAGGACTTTTGCTTTTCAAATACATCCTTGAGGTTCAAGCCAGAACCCAGGTGAATTGACCAACCATTGTTGAAGGCATATTCTGCCTGGGTACTTGCTTGGAGTCGGGCGATCTGCTCATTGAGGTTATATTCAAATTGAGCATCGCTGTAAAGGCTAAAGCTTTCGTCTGCACTGAGGTACTTGTGGCTGGCCGAAATATTTATATCCTGCTGATAAATGCTCCCCTCTGTTTCTGTGAAGAAAACATCATTGAGTCCCTGCCTGGGCCCGTAGTTGTAGACAGCATGGAAGGCCAGCCCCTTGTACTGTCCCTTGAGGCCGGCCCGGGCAAAAGCATACTTGGGATTGTAGACCTCTCCGGGAGTGTTGTACCGGGTCAATTCTGTCATCCCCGCCACTACGGAGGGGGCTAGAAATTTCTCCGGGCTGTTGTTGTGCTTCCACTTGGTACTGGCCCCCAGGCGGTAGGTCCGCGAACCCTGAAAAAAGGTGCCCCCTCCCAGCAAGGAGTATTTCTTCTTGTTCATTCGATTTTCTATCCCTGCACCCAGGGCTACTCTGCCCAGCCTCAGGTTGTAAGCGGCTTTGATCACTTCATTGCTTTGCGAACCTATGGAATGGAGTTGACCCTCGGCATCCTCGTCTTCAATTAGGGTCCTGAGATTGTGGTAAGAAACTCCCAGTCGGCCTTTGCGACCAAAATCATAGGCTGCCTTAGCCCTCAACTTCAATGTGCCCCTGTCCCCATTGGCCAAATGCTGACTCCCATAGCTGTTCTTGGCTTTGAAGGTCAACCTGTCCTTTGACAGTCCGTATTCGACCTGATAGCCGAAGCCATTTTTATTGGCGCTGGCCCTGCCCATCTCCGATTGTGAAGTGAAAAGTCCGGAGGCTGAAAGTCTGCCGTATTCTCCTACGGCCAGGTTGAAACCCGCCGAGGGTGCAGTCGTGGAGAGGTGTTTGACCTTGTCATTGTTGTAGGTAAATGAACCAAATGCCGAAAACCTATCGCTGAACTTGGAGGAGACAGAGGCTGCCATGCCCCAGGTGGGGGAGGCAAGGCCTTTAACCAAGGTGAAGCCAACACGGTTTTGCATGACCTCATCCTTTTTTCCAAAACCCTTGGATATTTTGATTCCTCGCCCGCTTACGCTGATCCCACTTCCTCCAGAGACATCCCCCACAGAAAAACGGTAGGCTGGCGTATTGTAGGCAGCGATCATCCTGGCCTTTTCCCAGAAAACTTCCCGGGCATCGGAAAGGCTAGGGGAAAGGAGGTTGGCCGTAGTCTCGTACCGATAGCTAATGTCCCTATCCCCTGTAAGTAAAATTCGTCCCCCCAACCTAAAACTACTGATGGCATCTGTACCTATTCCAGCTTGATCAAAGGCCAAAATAAGGGGGGATTCATCTTCCTGGAGTTCGTTGATGAAGGCATCGTCCACTACTTCGAAAAATACAGCCAGTGTTTGGGCAAGGGTGTCGAAGGGAGAACTTGCCTCGGCAGAAAGCTTTAGGCCTTCCCCACCTTCCGGGGCCCCTTTTTTTACCCTCACATCTACAAGGACCAGGGTATCGGTGGAGGGACGGACAGGAATCTTGAGTTGAATATTTCCCATTCTTGCCTGTGGGGATTCCAGGTAGGAGCCAAGCTGCAGCTTCAAATCGATTTCCTCCGCACAATTGCCATAGTTTTTCAGTTTAAAGGCAATCTCCTGAAATTTTTGCTCAGAACGGGCTAGGAAAACCTTCGATTCTGGTGTGGAAAATCGCCATTTGCACACTTGCTCAAAGAAAATCTCCTTTTCAATGGGTGGGGAAAGGGAGGATTTGCCTGTGGGATGGATAATGGCTGCCTTGAGCTCGTAGGGTACCCCCCCGACCACATCTGTAGGAAAGGCCAGGCGAACAGGCATGTACTTCGTCTTACCGGGCGCCAGGTTGAGTTCTTGGTCGTCGCCCGGCTGTAGGATGAGTTTACAGCGGGGAGGGATGTCAAAGTTGACCTGGAAATGCTGAACCTCATCACTGGGATTGTCAATTTTTAGGACGTTAAAAAACATGGAACCCGGGGCCAGGGCATCTCCCTCTTTTACAAAATCCGCTGCTAAGGTCATTTTTCCAACAGGAGGAGTCGGAACATCTTCCTTTTCATCGGCCTCGGCATCTTCGTCCTGGAACTCTTCTCCTGCCCTTTGCTTAAAAATTCTGGTATCGGTCACCTGGGCGTGAAGGGAAATCGCAAGAAGAAAAAGGAAGACAAAAAGAGAGCTCAGCCTCTTCCTCCCGGGGCTATAGGTCTGGGTTTGTGCTTCTATTTCTTGATTTCCATGCTTCATTTAGGCCCTGCCCGACTCCTTTCGAAGAGGCCTCGAAGGATAATGATATTATTACCGGGCTAGCTGTTAAATTATACATAGAAAATAATTTTTAATACTTAAAAACAATAAAAATACTACTCCCTTTTGGTACAGGATAATCGTGAAGTCAAGTAGTTATAATTATCCATTAATTGAATTTTATTTCGATTGAGTAGTTGGTTGATTTGGATCATCAAACTCACCCGATAAAAATGAAGACTCTCAACATCCTTCTTTCCCTACTCTTGCTTGTCTCTTTGGTGGCTTGTACCTCTACTTCTACTTCAGGCAGTCAGGATGCTTCCTCCTTTGTACAATTTGGTTCCCATCAATGGGAAAAGGGCAGCTTCGACTGCAATAAATTCAAGGAGAAATGTGCCAAAGTGAGCCTCGATTATCCCGAAGCTATTTTTGGAGATGAAAAGGTACGTAGTAGCATCAATGAAAAGATCAAGAGCTACGTAAGCGCAGAATTGCAAAAGGCCCTTGGTGAAGGGGAGATTGGTGCTTCTGTGGTGGAATTGGCTGACCGCCTCCTGGCCGATTATGATCCAAAGGATGGCTCTGCCCTGGCCGAAGTTTCCGTTTTTGGCAGGCTGATGTTTAGGAATCAGCACTTCATCAAGGTAGAGCTTTCTTCTTTCAATCAGGACAACGAAGGCAGAATCAGTAGCAATCGCTCTCTCTGTACCTTTGATACCAAAGAGGGAAAGCTCTTGGCTCAGACTGTGCTTAATGAAGGCAAGCCCCGCATGGCCAGTGTCAACATGAAGTAATGTCCAGGAGCATCATGAAAAAACTAAAGGGTCTTCCTTAATGGAGGATCCTTTCTTAATTTTAATCCATCAGGACAATGGCGGGGTCAGGTTTGCCATTCTTTTCCATCTTGTAATCCTGCCCCCTTTTTCTTTATTTCAATTGAACAAATTAAACAGGCGAGCACATTGAATCCGGACGATCTGAGAAGAAACTCCAACGTAAAATTGCTGGATTGCTGAGCCATTGATCATTCCACCCTAGCCCCAATTTCATGAGTAATCGCAGACTTTATGCCCTTTTGGTAGCCATCGACAAGTACCAGGCCCCAGTTCCTGCCCTGGACGGCTGTGTCAACGACATGAGAGCGATGAGGGACTACTTACTGCGCTATACCCAAAGGAATGGAGTGGATTTTCATCCCCTGGTCTTAACCAATGAAGAGGTCACCCGCTTTAACCTGGTGGAAAAATTCGAAGCCCATCTGGGTCAGGCAGGGGAAAATGACGTAGCCCTTTTCTATTATAGCGGTCATGGTTCACAGGAGCACGCACATGAAATTTTCTGGGAAATAGAGTCCGACCAGATGAACGAAACCCTGGTCTGCTATGACAGTCGCCTGCCTGACGGAATGGACCTGGCAGATAAGGAAATTGCCACCCTTCTGGATGTGGTCGCCGAAAATAATCCCCATACGGTAGTCATCATTGACGCCTGTAATTCAGGGTCTGGTACCAGGAGCATAGACAAACACACCAAAGTAAGGCAAGTCCATGAGGTTCCTCGTTTGGCGGATGGAGAAAGCCCCAGAGTCCGTATGCCCCAGTCCTATATTCTTCCTCGAAGGACCTTTTCAGAGCGTGCCCTGGGCTTGAATACCGATCCCGAAGAACTGATCATTCCCAATCCCCGTCATGTAGCCCTGTCAGCGGCTCGATCTTTCCAATTGGCCAAGGAAACCTACCTGGGAGGCCAGCCCAGAGGTGTGTTTACCTACTCGCTGATCGAAGTACTGGAAACCACCGTCGGAGCGCTGAGCTACAACGACCTCATGCGCCGGGTGCGAAGCCTGGTATCTCAGCGAACCTACGACCAGATGCCGGAAATCAACGCCCCCGTAGGAGAAGACATCAACTTGGAATTCCTGAATGGATTGACCACCCTCTCAGGCAACTACTACTCCGTACAGCATGAATCAGGCCATGGCTGGACCCTTGATGCCGGGGCGGTACACGGGATACTTCCTCCCAATTTTAGTGGGAAGGCTACCTTGCTTTCGATTTATCCCTTTGAGGCAAGTGAAGCAGAAATGGCCGATTCCCAACAAGCACTGGGAAGGGCGGTGGTGACCTCCGTTATGTCTGGAAGCAGCATCATCGATCCCAGCGACGGACTTATATTGGATAAAAATAAGGCTTACAAGGCCAGGATACTTGAAATTCCTGTCAAGGCCATTGACATCTATGTGGCCTCCAACAGTAAGATGGTGGAAAGGATAGAAGAAGCCATTTCTGCCAAAAGCCAATTCAACAATTACCTCAACATCGTGGAGCAGGGAGGTAGGGCTGATTACCGTCTCAACCATGAGGGAAGTAGCTTTAGCATTAGCAGAAGTACGGATTCGAGCCAGATTATCCTGGCAGCTCCCATTGAGCAGGATGATGAGAATGGCATCTCTATGGCCCTGATGCAGCTGAGCCAAATTGCCCGCTGGGAGCGAATTAAAAATCTTGCCAATCCCGGAAGCATGCTCTCATCGGAAGCAGTCAAGATTGAGTTGGTCGATCCGGATTCCGGGCAGATCCTCAGGGAGGGATTAGATGGATACCTCTTCGAGCACAATACCACGGCAGATCAGGCCGTAAGCTTCAAAATTCGGGTAAAAAATGTCTCTGCCAAGCGCTTGTTTTGTATGCTGGTATATTTTGACGCTTCCTTTTCTATTGCCTCTAACCTGCTAGGTGTCAATGGACTGTGGATGGATCCCGGAGCTGTCGCCTGGGCCGCAGGTGGGGCCAGTGCCAGTGCCCAACTTCCGGATAAACTCTACCAACTCGGGAGGACAGAAGTAGACGAATACCTCAAAGTTGTTTTTTCCACCCGCGAATCCAATCCCAGCCTGCTCTCCATGCCCTCCATCGACAAGATGATCACTCCCAGGTCAACCCCTGAAAGTACCCGAGGCCTGGTCTTCGGGAGCCGAGACGCCTCAAGTTTTGACGATTGGAATAGCAATGAGCTGAGTTTCAGAATTGTAAGCAAGGGCTAATCAGCGGTCGAGTTCCCAGCTGATGCTTTGGCGAGCCCTTGCCTCCAAGTCTTCATAAAAATGAAGACTGCAGTAAAAACTTTTTCGCTCCAACAATCCAATGAGGACTTTTTTCTTACCTGGTCGGTAAAGGAAATCGGGATAGAGGCGGTACTCCTGCCGAATCTGTCTGACATATTCCTGATAGCGCTCATTGCTGCTGCCCAGGATGGAAAGGTCTGCGTCCAGCAACCAAATCAGGTCTTCATCTTCCAGGGTAGGACGATGGCCCCTCGTGCAGAGGATGTAGCTATGAATTGCTTCAATGCTTTCCCCCTTGATTCCCCACTACCTTAAATGTCTAACGGCGAGGTCAGCGCTGGCTTCCTCATTTTTGGAGCTCCAGGGCTTATAAATGGCATCTTGGTAAAAAATGGCCAGGGCTAGTACCTCGGGCTTCTGTAACTTGGGATAGTCTCTGCGCCACAGGGCAAAAAGTTTTACGAGGTGATTCAGGTTGTGATAGGCACGGCAGGAATGACCGTAGAGCCGGGGAAGTGTGTGAAAGTGAGGCAAATGCAAGGCCTTACTTACTCCCATCTTGTCCATGACCTCCTCCCAATAGATGCGAAGCTCCTTTTCTGGCATAATTTATTTCGATTATGCTTACAATTTACCAATTTGCTTTACCCGTAAAATTTTTCGGGCTACATTCTGCTTCATCCAGTAATCCATTTTATGGAATCCGTCGAGCATTACATCACAGAGGGGATTTTATACAAGCCCCTCATTCCCAATATATACAACTGGCCCATTGCCCGTCTTTTTCGGGAGAAAGAAAAGTTTCTTCAAGAGGTAATTGAGGACACCCTTAGGGCAATTTATCAATTTGCAGAAAGGGAAAATACCAGTTTAGACCAGATCATCGCCAAGACCATGTACCGGGAAAGGATCCGAATGAAGGAAAATCCCTGGAAGGCAGATCCCAAAGATGAGGCTAAATTTTGGAAAGGGGTGAAGAAAAAGCTGGTGAGCATCGACCAATTGGAAGGTGAAGAAGCAGAGCGGGAGAAGCAACTCGAAAAATTGCTTTCCTCCATCGTGAGGCGTTACGCCAAGGAGATTGTTTCGACCTTCAAGCCCGCCACCTACCAGTTTGCCCAGCGTTTTCTTCCATTTTTCTTTTCTACCCTTCTCAATGCCTCCGCAGCCAAGACCATCCGTTCCTTCATCAATCACAAGGTGCAAATTCAGGAGCGGATACACCTAAAAGGGGAAATTGACATGCTGCGCACCTTGGCGAGCAAGGGCACAGTGGTTGTGGTGCCCACCCACCTCTCCAACATGGATTCCATCATTGTGGGTTGGAGCCTCAGTGCCCTTGGCTTACCCGCCTTTACCTACGGCGCCGGCCTCAACCTCTACAACAATAAGATTTTGGCCCGCTTCATGACACAGTTAGGGGCCTACACCGTAGACCGTCGCAAGCGTAATCCCATTTATCGATCTACCCTGGATGCCTATGCGACTTTGGCCACTATCGAGGGGGTACACCATATTTTCTTTCCGGGAGGAACGCGCTCCCGTTCAGGAGAAATCGAAAAAGACCTGAAGTTGGGCCTCCTATCCACAGTTTTGGAGGCCCAACGACGAAATTTTGCGATGGAAAGCCCAAAAGCAAAATCTGAAAAAATCTTTGTCGTACCCCTGGTGATGAGCTATCACTTTGTATTTGAAGCCAAAACCCTCATCAAGCAGCACCTGGACAGGACTGGCCAGGAACTATATTATACCCTGGACAAGGATTCCAGCGATCTCTTTAAGATTTTACAGTTTATCTGGACCACCTTCTCCAAAAGTTCGGACATTTACCTTTCTTACGGAAAGCCCATGGATGTCTTCGGAAATTTTGTGGATGAAGAAGGGGATAGCTACGATGAGCATGGTGCCAAGGTAGAGATCAAAGAATACTTTTCCTCCCGGGAGGAGTTGGTGGAGGATCACCAGCGCGACAGCCAGTATACCAAATTGTTGGCGGAGAAACTGGTCGAACGATTCCACATCGAAAATTATGTCTTTTCCAGCCATCTGGTAGCCTTTGTGGCTTTTCAAATCCTAAAAAAACGGAGGAAGGACCTCAACCTTTATTCTCTCCTCCGCCTGCCCCAGGATGAAAGGCATATCGACATGGATAAGTTTTTGGAGTCTATGGGCAGGGTCCTGGATAAATTAAGTGAAATGGGTGAAGAAGGCCGTGTCAACCTGGCTTCACACCTTCGAAGAGATCCTTCGGGTATTGTCGAGCACGGGGTGAAAAACCTGGGCCTATACCATGCCAAGCGTCCCCTCAAGCGTCAGGGTGATTCCGAACTGGTCTCTGACAACATGAACCTTCTTTATTATTACCACAACAGATTGGTAGGATATGAGCTCGAGCCCCTTGTATAGTGCAGGCGTCATAGGCGCAGGAAGTTTTGGAACTGTCTTTGCCAATTTGCTGGCCGAGAATCGCAAGGTAGTCCTCTATGCCCGGCGCAAGGAGGAGGCAGAGCGGCTCCAACAGGAACGGACCTACAGAGACTGGAAATTGGACGAGAGGGTAGAGGTGGTCAACGATCCCGAGTACCTGGCAAATACCTGTGAGGTTATTTTTCCGGTAGTCCCTTCCCAGTCCTTCAGAAAAATGCTCAAGGTCTTTGCGCCTTATCTCAGGCCCTCTCACAAAATGCTTCACGCGACCAAGGGCCTGGACATACAGTTAAGGGAAGGTCAGAACCTTGAAAACCTGGAAGGTCTGCGAAGGAAGCAGGTACTTACGATGAGCGAATTGATCGTCCAGGAGACCTCTGTGCTCCGGGTAGGATGTGTGGCGGGTCCCAACCTTGCCACGGAAATCGCTGAGGGACAGCCGGCAGCCACTGTCGTGGCAAGCCCATTTGACGAGGTGATAAGGGAGGGACAGCAGGCCCTTAGGTCGGCAAGCTTTCGGGTCCATGCCAACCACGACCTCAAGGGAATAGAACTGGCAGGCATTCTTAAAAATATCATGGCCATTGCGGCGGGGATCCTTGATGGGCTGGGCTATGGGCATAATACCAGGGCTATGCTCATTACTCGGGGATTGGCAGAAATGGTCTCCATTGCCAAGCCGATGGGGGCAGAAGTCAACGCTTTTCTGGGTTTGGCAGGTATTGGGGACCTTGTAGCGACCTGTTCCAGCCAGGCGAGCCGCAACTTTACCCTGGGATACCGCATTGCTCAAGGGCTACCAGCCTCCGAGGTCATCGCCAATATGGAAGAGACAGCCGAAGGAGTAAAGACCATTGCCATTGTCCGAGCCCTCTCAAACACCTACAAAATACCTGCTCCCATTACCAAGGCCCTGTACCGGATCCTTTTTCAAGGCTATGAAATCGAAAAAGGCATAAGGCTTCTCATGGAATTCCCCTACAGAGAAGACGGAGAACTGCTCTAGGCTGGGCATAAGGAAGAATTTTTTTTCCAGAAGAAGGAAGGTGGGGTCAAGCTAAATATTGACACAGCAGCTCCTCGTTGATATTGAGCCTCAATCTTGGACTCCAGGAATGTATGATTTATTTATCCCTTGTAAGGAAGAGAGGATTTTCTTTATTTTTATGTAAGACTTTTATTCAATAGGAAAAGTGTAATCAATAAATGATTTTGAATAAAATACGATGAAGCTTGATAAATGGTCATTTCTAGTCCTAATATTATGTTTACAGATAGGCTGCGAGCCTGCTGTTATTGATTTTGCCAACCGCTGCCGGGACATTCCCGTCTCCAATCATTACCATGGCTATGAGGGCATTACCGACCCTACCTGGTACGTCATGGCCCCGGGAACTCAAAATCCCCTCAACCCCTATCAGTTTACCGGCATGCGGTACGACACCCCAACGGGGAGCTATACGTCCCTTTTTGACATCGAGCAGCGGACAGTCGAGGTGCTGGCTGAAGGCTCTAGTTGGGCTAGCTGGAGTGTGGACAACTGGATCGCCTTCAATCGCCCGGATGGGCATATCTGGTTGACACGGCCCGATGGCAGTCAGTTGCAACGCCTCACCCAGGTGTCTCAAAATTACTATCCCAAATGGAGTCCGGGCGGGGATAGCTTGATCTTTATGAGTCGTCGAGATCAAGAGGTTGGTTCAGCATTTTTGTGGAACTTTACTAACAATGAGTTGGAGGCCCTATCCTTTCCCATAACTTCTAATTGGGACTGGTCTCCAAGAGGAGATCAGGTAGCGGTGAGCCAGCCCTTTGGAAGCGGGACCGATAATACCTGCATTTTTGATCTGCACAGCGGCGAGCTGCTGCGCTGTATTGAGGGGCTGGAAAGCCGCGCCGGGGTCGTCTGGAATCGCTACGACCACCAGGAGATTTACCTATCTAATGCGGAGGGGGTATTTCGCTTTCGCCTGGATAGCGGCGAGTTGGTGCAACTGCTCGAGGGCTGTGAGTCTCGGCGCTGGCACATCGTAGGGGTCCTACCCGATGGCAGGTTGGTTTGCCACCTCCTGGAAAAGAAAGTCATCGAGAAAGACCTCAAGCTCCGTCATTACCATCGGCACTGCTTGGTATCACCTGAAGGAGAAGTGTTGGAGGAGATCATTTTTGAGGCGGTTAAGTGAGGACTTTGCTAAGGTTAAGTACTAGCTAGGTAAGCATCCTCCCCACACCTTTACTCTCCCTTTAAAAATCCCTAACTTCTTATTTTCCAGGTCTTCTACATCAATTCAGCATTAAAACGTAAATATCGTATCGATGGAAAATATATTAATTCTAAGTTTCGCCATTCTGTTTCTTAGCAGTTGCCAGGGCGACTTTCTCAAACCAGATGTGGTAGCATGTTAGCCTCTCCCACCCCCTAAAGGTGATGATTACTTGATCCCATATGAAAAAGAGTGGTATGAGGATTATAAATTTCATGATCCAGACTTTACCCCCAATAATTCTAACTAATTTGTTTTCACATACAGGGAGATTGGCAAAAGACCTAGGAAAATTGGGATTGGTAAGCTGGATACCCGCACCTTTCGTTTTTTAACTCATGGAGAAGAACCTACAGGAGCACAAATGATGAAATCGCTTTTGTGAATGAATTCGCAAACGGGATTATGAGGATCAACCCAGATGGTACTGGATTGAGCAGGTTGACAAATGGGCCCATACATTAAAGGCCCCACTGGAAATCCAAACGGAGATAAAATTGTTTATGACAATACATCTACAGACTCAACTTCATCAATTTATTTGATGGATAGGGAGGAGAGGGAGACATCTATGATCTCTTTCTGGGAATCTCTGGTCTGCTTTTCCTGCCTCCACTGATCTCCATCAGGACCTGCCAACAAGATTCTTCCATAGTCCTTGGAAGCAAGCCGAGCAAAGGCTTTGCTATGGGCACTGGCATGTCCCACGATTAAGCTGCTAGCGGAAGATAGCGATGAAGGGGGAGGCTGCATAATCGTCTTTCACTTGACCTTGGAAGGCGGTCTTCATAAAAATATACCTTTATTTCTAAAGACAAAATATTTAATCCGGGCCACTTCAGCTCTCAGTTAAATAACTGTACATCGTAAAAATTCCACTCCTTTCCATCATTTCGACGACCTTCGATGATATTGATGTAACTCATATCTCTGGGTACATCGGGAAAAATAGCCGAAAATCTGAGCTTTTTGCCCGGCTCTAGTTCGACAGGCCCTTCTGAAAACTGACTTGCCTTTATCATCCGATAGGTTTCTGTTCGGCCTCCGTTCCGACTCGTGATCAGGAGGTCTTCCCTCAGTTTGAAGCTGTAAGAAGAATCTTTGGATGGATTTTCTAGAAGAAAGGTAACGAGGGTTTGATTGGAAGTCAGCTGTATACGCTCGATTTTGATATAGCTCTGGGTGGCAAAACCTACCTTGGGTTTGTCGATTTTGATTCCTTCAAAGTATTTCGTTCGCTTCTCCTTTTTCAGGTATCTTTTATCTCTTCTACCATCGGGTTCTTCCACTTCAAAGTAGATACTCCTTGCCTTTCTCACATCATCTTCCCTAAGGGAAACCTTTCCTACACTTTCAGGTCTATTTTCGGTGATGCCTTCCTCTTCTTCCGGATTTTTGGACTGAGTGATGGGAGCCTCGATGAGGAGGGGTCCTCGACCCTTCCTTATGTGTTCAAGGTAGACCTGGGCCTCCTGGTAATAGGAGTTGATGCTCAGTGCCTTCTCCATATCCGCAATGGCCTGTTCATCGTTGCGCTTGAGGTGGTGAGCCCTTCCCCGCTGGTAGTACATGAGGGCCGGATCGAGCATTTCTTGTTCGTCGAGATTGAGAGAGACAGAATTCTGGTAGATCAATTCGACGCTCCCATCTGCTCGGGATATGTAGTCGTTTTCCAGGGATTTGTTGAAGGAGTAGATGGCTCGGTTTAGGTCGCTTTGATAATAATAGGCCTTGGCCAGGAAGGCATAAAGATAGGGTGTGGTAGGATTGAGTTTGCGGCAGTACTCCAGTTCTTGTTGGGCCTTGGAATAGTCGCCCAGGGCAAGGGCTCTCTTTCCCGCCTCCAGGGCTTCAAGGGACTTTGGCTGGCCCATCAGGTAATGGCCACCCGTAAAAAGCAGGCTTATCAAAAAGAGGAAGGTAGCGGTATGTTTCATAAGAATAGGCTGAGTGGTTGAAATAGAACTACTGATCCATGTCTTTGTCAAGTTTGACATAGTAGAAATTCCAGGCTCCTGGTACAGGCATTTTTCCTTCTAAAATGTTGAATTCGAAGACCTCAGGGTCCAGGCGCTCAAAATAAGCTGTCAGGTATTCCCGCCCGTACCTTACCTTGATGGGCTTTTTACGGCTGATCTCGGGTTGATTGAGAAAGCCCTGGAGGCGATAGGATTTTTTCCCCTGAGCATCGACCAAAAACCAGGCATCTTCGCTGTTGGGAGGAGCCACCCTATACTCAAAGACCCGCCGATTGGGGTTTTTAATTCGAAAAGTTACAATGGTACGAGAAGAAGTTACCTTTACTGCTACCACATCTATGTTTTCGTCGGTCTGTCCTCCTACCTTCAGGTCTGAGCCGGAATAGTCATAGCTTCTACCAGGGTTTCTTCTGTTTTGGTTGCTGGGGGAAGAACTCTGGTACTCACTGATGGGGTCTACGGGGGCATCCGTACTGACAAACTTCGATTCGTCGGGGTATTTATCGGAGATTTTTACTCCTTCGCCTTTAGAAAGGCCGCTGGCTACTCCCTGCTGACGTTTTTGAGCTTCTTCCAGGTTGACCGAGGCATCTCTGTAGCCGGGGTCCAGGTCAAGGGCTTCCTCAAAATGGCCCACAGCAGTAAGATAAGCCCCACTGCTGGCGGCAGCTACTCCAAGGTCATTTTTGAGCTTGGGATTCTCAGGATGCATCTTTGAGGCTTTCTTAAAACTCTGGTAGGCTTGCTGATAATCCCCTTCCAGGTAGTAGATCTCGCCAAGCAACTCGTGGACATCGGGATGCTTCGGATTAAGGCGAATGACCTCCATGAATTTTGTCAGGGCAGCCCCCATTTTATTGCTATTGTAAAGGTCCAGCCCCTCCCTGAATACCTGATCGGCCTGGAAGCGGTCCAGGATGGAAACATTCCGCTCCGGCTGTGCTAACAGGGGAGCCATGGTGATCGAGCATAGCAAAAGGATGATTAGGTACCTCATAAGGATTTGGATCGGAATAAAACGCCAATATATGTCCTGGCTGCATATTTTGCTAAGTAGAAGAACAAGTTGAACCGGGTATTTCAAGGAGACAAGCCTTCCTAAAGCCTGATTCACAACCAACAGAATCACAGCTGATAGGATGAAAACATGCTCAAAGCAAAGCAGAATACCAATGCCAGACTACTTAAAACAATATATAGACTGTTTTTTCCAAAAACCAAAGCTTAAATCAGGGAGAATGTGGGTAAGTAGAAGGGAAGAAAGGAAGGAAAATATGGCTTTCCCCGAAGGGAACTCACAGCCAAAACCCAGCTAATACCCCAAACCCTAAATGCTGTGGCGGCTGTGAGTGTTTTATTCTTTTGTTTCAAGTTTCATTCCAGGCTTTGACAGCAGAACTGGCTCAAGAGGCAGCAAAGGTAATATTTGGCAAAATATTGTGGATAAAATTTCAAGCATTTTGTATAATGGCGAAAAGCTTTTTTCACTAAAACCGACTTTTTGATTCACAGCGAAAAAAATGGCTTGTCATCCTATGTAAGGTTTGACCCCTTCTTTAAGAAATAATAGCCTCGACCTCCATCAGAATCCCAGTTTGACGCTTACCATGACCAATCTCCCGATCCCCGGGATTCCGGCTCCATGTACGACATAGGTACTGTTGAGGAGATTTTTGATTCCAAGCGTGGCATAGCCCAGCGAGTGCTTCCATCCGATGTGAAAGTCGATGACATTCCAGCCGGCTGTTCCCATATCGGAAACCCTGGGATTGGGCAGGTCAGTAAAACCCAGTCGGTCCTGACGGTGGGCGTAGCGCCATTCCAGTCGGCTCCAAAGTCCCCTTCTGTTTTGATAGCGGAGGCCAAGCCTTCCATTTAAGGGTGGAATAAGGGGAAGGGCCTGGGACTGGCTGATGTTTCTTCCATAAGTATAGGCAACGTTGCCAAAGACGACCATGCTGCGGTTCAGCATAACTTCCATTTCAGCCTCTATGCCCTGTACGTAGGACTGACCTGTAGGCTGCGACTGATAGACGGGAAGTCCCTGGTAGGTCCTTTCTCCTTCAAATCGCCCCGGACGCCAATCCTGATAATCAGAAACTTGAGCCCTGTAAAGGGCCAGGCTGCCATTGAAGTTGCTGGTGTGAGCTTTCAACCCCAATTCCGAACTGAAACTCCTTTCGGGATTGAGGCTGTCAGAAGGAGCGGCAAAGCCCAGAACCATAGGCCCCTGATAGGCTAGGTCGTGGAGGTTAGGCGCCCGGTATCCGGTCTGCGAAGAAAAATACAGCTTGTAATTGGGATGTAAGGGATACATACCCGAAATATTTCCTGCCAATACTACGGGTGATATTTCCTGGTCCAAAAAGGCTCGCTGATAGGCGTGTGCCCTTCCCCCAAAACTCAACCTCAGTTTGAGGATATCCAGGGTATGGGCCGTATACAAAGAAAAATCCCCGGCAGTAGACCCTTCAGGAACTCGGGACCGTACCTGGCGGCCCCCATTTCCCCCACTTTCGTAGCTGCCTTCGGCCTGGCTCAGCGACTGTCGCGTATAACTTACCCCCGATACGATGTGCCAGTAGGGAATAGGCTTGGCGACCACATTCACCTTTCCTTTGAACATTCGCAGTTGATCCCTGTACCTCCATTGCCCCTCGGGCCCCTGGAAGTTGAGCGACTCGTCAAACTGCTGGAAGCCCATAGATAGTTCTACCCTTTCCAAATGGGTATCGGGATTGTAGGCGATATACTTGGCCTGGCCGCTTTGGCGGGTCAGGTTTTCCAATTCTCCCTCTACCTGAAGGTCCGTGACTCCCTGACTCAGGATATCTGCATTGTTGACCCGGCCTTCGTGATAGGAAAGCTCAATCTCGTGTTTTTTGCCGAGGGCCAGGCCCATGTCCAGGTCGTGAAAGCGTCGTCCATAGGCAGAGGAATCAATGGGCAGGTTGGCGGTAGGAAAATCGCGGTTGCCATACAGGGAAGAGCCGGCTGAAAGGGCTAGTTTGGGGCCATGGAGAGAGATTTCTGCCCTGCCTCCACCATCGTACAAGTGATTTTGCCGGGCATTGCCGACCAGGTCTGCACTGATTCTGCCGCTCAGGCTGCCATGTACCTTCCAACCTTCGGTAGAGAACTCCGGTCGGTGGGTCTCCAGCAACAAGGCTCCTTGCAAGGCATCGCTCCCGTATTGTACACTGCCCGTCCCGCGAATCGCCTCGGCCCGTCGAATGGATAGGGGATCCAGGGTTATCAGGTTGATGTTTTCAGAAAGGGAACTCGTGGCCAGGGTCATCTCCATCCCATCCATGTAGATGGGGAGACGGCTTCCCCCCATTCCCCTTAAAAAAATACCTGTCCCTCCATGGAAAAAAGAAGTGGCGCTGACCCCCGTAAGGCTGTTGAGTGCTTCGGGAAGATGGGACGGAACCTCATCGTAGGCCCTCCATCCCTCATAGACCGAGACTTGATGAGGAACGTACCAGGGCCTGCGCTTAACCAACTGGGTGTGGGTCACATGATCCGAAACCATCTCGGTTTTTTTGCGCTTCATGCTCACTCCGATCGAAAATATCTCCCGGTCCTTTTCCTTGATTTCGTAGTCAGACATGAGGGGATAATATCCCTCCTTGTAAAAATTGAGGTAGTAGACTCCCTTTCCCAGGTCTGGTATCCGAAAAAATCCATCCTTGTCCGAAACAGCTGCCAGGGTGGTATTTTCGATTTTCACTTCTACACCGGGAACAGGTTGGCCCAGAGCCGGATCATATATGGACCCCTGCAGGGTGAATTGTCCATAGCCCATCATGGCTACCAGGCATGAAATAAGGGTAAATGCTGTTCTAAGGTTCATACATCCTTGCTTCCTAATCTCTCTTTCAAGCTTACAGGTATGGCTAATGGGAAGGGAAATCTGGGTAAAATTTGATTCTGAG
This sequence comes from uncultured Bacteroidia bacterium, assembly GCA_964564415.1. GTDB lineage: Bacteria > Bacteroidota > Bacteroidia > J057 > J057 > JALEFZ01. The sequence continues at coordinate 69,649 of CAZMAV010000009.1, forward strand.
CCAAATGTAAGAGCTTGTTTAAAAGGATAAATCTTAAACCACCTCTAGGGCTTTGCAGAGATAAAAAGACAGGGTTCTTCTTCAAAGGGCCATGCTAACAGGAATATTTTCTAGCTGGGATCACTGATGCCCAGGGCATTCTTAAGGGCCAGCACCTCTCCCCGCGCAGAAATCAGGTTGGCCTCTACACGCTCCAACTTGATCCGGAGTTCTCGGAGCCCTGACTTCATGGCCGAAAGCTCGTCAGGAGGAGCATTTTGCAATTCCTGACTGCGAATGTCGATCAGCTTGAGCAATTCTTCTCGTTCAAACTCAAATTGTATCACTTCTGTTTGAGCCTCAAGGAGGTCCTCCGCCAGTTCGTCGTATAATTCTGCCGACACCAGGATGTCTTCCGCGTCCGGACTCAGGTATAATTCGGTAATATCCTCGGACTTTTTGCCTATGGAACTGAGGCTGCCGATCAGGTCAAACTTTGGTGTTTTGTAGTTTTTAAAGAATTTTTCCCTCTCTTTTCGCTCCACCCTTTGGGCAAATTGAATGCCGAGCTGAAGGTCCTTTTTCAGGTCCTCCTGTGCTGCTTCATCCCAATTTTTCCCCTCCTTGCGATGCTTGTCCTCCAAGTCATAAAGGGCTTCTTTAAGGTCAGCCATGGCCTTCCAAAAGTCGCCGATGACCCTGCGCTGCTCCAACCAAGAGGCAAAGCCCTTGTGAATGGCCAATACTCCGGAAAGTACGGCAGCTATTTCTGCAATGCCCGTATCTGCCTCAATCTGCCCTGAGAAATAGTAAATCAAAGCAGGAATGACCACCATGAGGATAATGGTGAGGCTAATGTAAAATCTGCTGAGCAACCTCTCCCGATTGAGCTTTTGCTCGTACCAGGAAATCCGCAGGTGCATGTCAGTTACATAATCTATCAATTCTTCGTAGAGGGCCTGAGACACCTGCTCAGGCAAACCCAATCGATCGACAAATACAGCCAGGGCAACTTCGCTTCGCTTTTCGTCGCGGTAACTGAAACGCTTGCGCTCAAAAGGGTAAGATGGGCGGTTGTTCATATCTCCGGTGTTTGGATCAGACGAATATTAGGAATTTTTTGTAAGAAGTCTGGCCTGTGGAGCAAAAAACTTCAATCTACTTGCACATATGAAGTTAAACGTGAAAATACATTTCCTGGGATTTATGGAAAAATGCGGAGATTCCCCTCCTTCAAGTAACCCTGATGGCTTATTCCAGGTAAACAAGTCTTAACATTGGAGGCAAACATTAATTTTTTTCCATCTGTCAGCAGCTCTACCTACGTAAATTTTGTACCTTAAAAGCAGTATTCTCCGGATAAGGATGACAATCAAAGCATCTTTACCCTGTACTGTGTAGGCATTAATCCAAATACCACCTTTTATGAAAAGCCAAGTGACGGATTTCAACCACAGCCTGAAACCCATTATCCTCACATTTATAAGCCTTATTATGCCCCTTTTCTTTTTTGGGCAGGACGCTTTCGATTATGAAAGTGCCTGGAAGGATATTGACAAGATCATGCAAGATCGCCAGTATCGCAGCGCCGATGCCAAGATCAAAGAAGTAATGGCTGCGGCCTCTAGCGCCGAAAATGATCCCCAATACATCAAAGGCCTCCTCAAGCACTTTATCGTCCAGCAGCGAACCACCGAAAACTCAGACTCCCTCATTATCGAGCGAATGAAGGAGGAAGAAGGCAAGGGTTCCACGGTGAGGCAGGCCGTAGTGAGGTCTCTTCTGGCTTCCATGTACCAGCAGTACTTCGAGTACAACCGCTGGCGCATCATGGAGAGAAACCAACTGGATTCCCCTGCCGGAGATTACCAGACATGGGATACCAAGACCTTTGCCCAAGTCATCACAGATCTCCACCTCAAAGCCCTGGAAGAGGTCGATCTCCTACAGCAGACCCCTATCGAGGCTTATGAAGCTCTCCTCATTCAAAGTGAACAGTCTGCCAGGTATCGTCCCACCCTCTTCGACCTTCTCGCCCATCGGGCCATTGAATTTTTTCAGTCGTCGGGATTAATGGTTCCAGAGTCAGGAGAAGGCTTCAAGATCAAGCCCGCCAAAGGATTTTTGCCTGTCAAAGACTTTGTTAATCAGGATTTTTCTTCGACAGACTCCGCCAATGCCAGCTTTCGAATCATAGAAATCTACCAACGACTCCTCGCCTTTCACCTAGAGGAAAACAATACCTTTCCTCTCTATGACCTGGACCTCAAACGACTGGAATTTGTCAAAAGTAAGACCCAGGCCCCCGATGCCTACCGGACTGCCATTGAAGAATTGGTGGAACATGCACCCCAGCATCCCGGCAAAGCCGCTGTTCAAATGGCCCTGGCAGATATTTACCTTGACCTAAAAGAAAATACAGACTACAGCGCTACGGAAGAGGAGAGAAAAAATAGCTATAAAAAAGCCCTGGAAATTTGCCGGAAAGTCATCGATACCTATCCCAAATCAGAGGGAGGGGAGCAGGCCTATGCCATGAAAAGCCGCATCGAAAGCAAGAGCCTTCAACTCGAGGGGGAGGATTACAACCTCTCCAAGCAGGATGCAAGGTTTCTGCTCAGCTATAAGAATATAGAAAAGGTCTACTTTAGGTTGATCGAACTGGACGATAAGGTGAAGAAGAATATCGATGGCCTTCGTTACCTCAAGGACGAAAAATTGGCCCGCTACCTTCGCCGACAGAGGGTCCTCCAATCCTGGTCAGCCAAACTTCCCCAACCCGGCGATTATTTTGAGCATGGGGTGGAAATAGCCATCCCCGATCAAGGTCCCGGCGAGTACCTGCTCCTGGCCTCCGACAATGCCGACTTCTCCATTGAACAACACGCCCTGGCTTATATGGAGCACAGGGTGAGCGACCTGTCCCACTTTTACTTTCTGGCCAATGACAAGCACCACTTCTTTGTCCTGGATAGAAAAAGTGGAGAGCCCCTGCCTGAAATCGAAGCTCAGGTCTACCGCAAAAATATGGACAGAAGGGACCCCTTCAGAAATGATCCCTCCTTTAAAGAGGAAGAAACCCTGCTCACCAATAAGCGCGGGGGCCTTGTCATTCCCAGAAAATATGAAAAGGAAGACATCTACGTCATCTTCAACGATGGAAAGCAGAGTTGGAAGGCAGTAGGCCAATCCCTCTACTATTTCAACAGGGACAAAAACAGCGTCGAAAAGCGAGAGCGGCGGATTATCAATATTTTTACCGATCGGGCTATTTACCGTCCGGGACAGACGATTCACTACAAAGGCATCCTTGTCGGAAAGACAGAAGTGGTCAAACCCTACGTAATCGAAGATGAAAATCTGACGATCAGTTTTTACGATGCCAATAATCAAAAGCTCACCGAGCAAAGGGTCAAGACCAATGAGTATGGTTCTTTTAGCGGTACATTTATCGCCCCCATCGGAGGACTTAATGGACGGATGCGAATCCAGACCCCCCATGGCAGTCATTATGTGAGGGTAGAGGAGTATAAAAGACCAACTTTCAAGGTTGAAGTAGATACCGTGGAGGGAAATTATGCCTTCGGTGATGAGGTGGAAGTCAGCGGTTTGGCAGAAGCTTTCTCTGGAGCGCCCATTTCTGCCGGAGTCGTCAATTACCGGGTAATCCGCAGCCAGGAACTTCCCTGGTGGTACTATTACAGGTGGAACTTTACCCGTGAACCCGAGAAGGAAATTGCCAATGGAAGCATCAGCACCGATGAGAAGGGCAGGTTTAGCTTCAATTTTTTAGCCGAACCCGGAAAGTCGGCCTCCTCCGATTACAAGCCTATTTACCGATACAAGGTCATCGTAGATGTGGTAGACCTCAGTGGAGAAACCCGCACGGGAACTTCAAGTGTGCGCATCGGTGAGAGAAGCCTGGAAGTCAGCATCCAAGCTCCTCAAAACATAGACCTCGAGGATCCTGGAATCCTGGAGATTCTTACCCGCAACCTCAACGGTAAATTTGTCCCCACCCAGGGAAAAATCCAGATCATCCCACTGAAAGTTCCCGATCAGGTCTTTAGGGGGCGTCGCTGGGAGCAACCTGACCAGGTTTACTACTCAGAAAAAGAGTTTCGGAAGCACTTCCCCAACGACGTATATAAAAGTGAAGACAACTTCTACAACTGGGAGGAGCAAGCCCCCTTTTTCGAAAGAGATTTTCGCAGTGAGGAAAATAAGACCTTTGATCTCAGTGAACTAAAAAACGCCGAGGCTGGCAAGTACAAGGTTATTTTTACAACGGCAGAGGAAAAAATCGAAGGCATCGCCTACTTCACCCTTTACGACCCAGACAAGAAGACCCTGCCCACGCCCACCTTACTCAGCTATGAGGTAAGCGTTAATCCTTTGGAGCCGGGGCAGACCGCTACCCTAAGCCTCAAGACGACCGAAAAAAAGCTCTGGATCCTCTATCAATTGATCAAAGCGGATGAGGTGTTGGAAGAAAAATGGGTGGAGCTCAAAAAGGGCAGCGAAGAAATCGCCATTCCTATCAAAGAGGAGTACCGGGGCAATGTTGCCTGGAGGCTCAGCTACATTTACCAGAATGAATATCACGGCGAGTCTGCTGTCCTGGAAGTCCCTTGGTCCAACAAAAAGCTTCAAATGGAGTGGATGACCTTTCGTTCTCCCCTCCAGCCTGGACAAAAGGAGCGCTGGAAGCTGAAAGTCAAGGGTCCCAAGGCTGAACAGGTGGCTGCAGAAATGGTAGCTACCCTCTATGACGCTTCTCTGGATGAGTTTGTCGCTCAGGATTGGAACCTCAACCTCTATCCTACCTTCAGCGCCGGCGTCTACTTACGCTCTTCTGGTTTTGGTACCAGTGGTTCTCAATTGCTGGAAGAAAATTGGAGCCCCATCACCCGTTATTCCTCCCCCTCCTTTGACAGGGTGAATTTCTTTGGCTTTTACCTGGGTGCTTATGGAGCCAGAGGTAGATTGGCAGGATATGGGAACTCCTTCGATGGAGAAGCTTATATGCTGGCAGCCCCTGCGCCCATGGCTATGGAGGAAGTCTCATCTAGCAGGAATGAGGTTAGAAGCAGCGTAGCCAAGGCTGAAATGGGCGAGGCCCTAATGGTCATGGAGGAAAAAGGTCAGGAATCAGAGGAAGAGCCAAAGGTGCTGGGGCCTACAGAGGAGGAAGCCCAGGCAGCGCCTATCATTCCGCGCCGAAACCTAGAGGAGACTGCCTTTTTCTTCCCACGGCTCGAAACCAATGAAGAGGGAGAAATCATCATGGATTTTACCATCCCCGAAGCCCTTACCGAATGGAAGTTTTTGGGAATTGCCCATACCCGGGACCTGGAAACCGGGAAAATCACGGCAAAGACCAAGACCCAAAAGGAAGTCATGGTGGTTCCCAATCTGCCTCGCTTTTTTAGGGAGGGCGATAAAATGACCCTTACCGCCAAGGTGGTCAACATGACCGACAGCCTCCTCACCGGATCAGCGGAGCTTAAGCTCTTTGATGCCCGCGACATGGAATCTGTAGACGCTTCCTTTGGCCTGGATATAAAACCTATTTCCATTAGCCTGGAAGCCAAAGCCTCGGAGCTGCTTTCCTGGGAGATAGCCGTGCCCGAAAACCAGCAGGCCATTGCGGTCCAGGTATTTGCCCGGGCCGGAAATTTTAGCGACGGAGAGGAAAATATACTTCCTGTCCTGACCAATCGGATGCTGGTAACAGAGACCCTGCCTTTTACCCTGAAATCCGGGGAGAAAAAGAAAAAGCTCAATTTTACCAAACTCATCGAAAGCGGATCTTCCAGCACCCTGAGCCATCACAAGCTGACCCTTGATGTAAGCGCTAACCCTGCCTGGTATGCAGTTCAGGCCCTCCCTTACCTCATGGAATATCCCTATGAGTGTACCGAGCAAGTCTTCAGCCGCTTTTATGCCAATGCATTGGCTACCCATATCGCAAACGATAAGCCTCAGATAAAGCAGGTTTTTAAGCAGTGGAAAACCATGGGGGATAAAGAAAGCTTCCTTTCCAATCTGGAAAAAAATCAAGAGCTCAAATACGCCCTTCTGGAAGAGAGTCCTTGGGTACTTCAGGCCAAAGAGGAGAGCCAGCGCAAGCAGCGCCTAGGCCTTCTCTTCGACCTCAACAGGATGGCCGATGAATTTGCCCAAACCAAAAATGTCCTGCAAAAACGCCAACTTCCCAACGGAGCCTTCGAGTGGTTTCCCGGGATGAGGGAGAATCGCTACATCACCCAGTTGATCGCAACAGGGATGGGACACCTTCAGAAAATGGGAGTCGGCAATGTCTCCGGCAATCCCGAGATCAATGACATGCTGGGTAAGGCTGTATCCTACCTGGACGGTCAGATTCTGAGAGATTATCGCAGGCTCAAGTCAATCAAAGGCATTGACTTGGAGGAAAATCACCTGGGTCAGGTACAAATTCAATACCTCTACATGCGTTCTTTTTTCCCTGATATGCCCATGAACAGTGGGCAGGAGGCCTACGATTATTACTATGGGCAGGCAGAAAAGTACTGGAACAAGCAATCGACTTACATGACGGGAATGCTATCCCTGGTCTTTCACCGGAGCGACAATAGCACCCTTTCGGCCAAGTTGATCCGTGGCCTGGAAGAGTCGGCCGTCATGTCTGAAAAAAATGGCATGTACTGGAAGGACAACAGAGGTTGGTTTTGGTGGGAGGCCCCCATTGAGCGTCAAGCCTTGCTGATCCAAGCCTTTGCTGAAATTACCGATAAGCAGGCGGCCATCGATGAGATGCGTTTTTGGCTGCTCACTAACAAGAGGACCAACGACTGGGAGACTACCCGTGCCACCGTGGCCGCCTGTAATGCCCTCCTGCTCGAAGGAAGTGAATGGCTGGATCAAGCCAATGCTGTAGAGGTCAAACTGGGTAAGGAGAAAGTAGGTCCCGAAAAACTGGATAACATTGAGGCGGGAACCGGCCATTATCAGGTAAGTTGGAACAACACCCAGGTCCAGCCAGATATGGGTAAAATCACCGTCAAAAAGTCGGGTAAATCGCCAGCCTGGGGATCGGTCTTCTGGCAGTACTTTGAAGATTTGGATAAAATCACCTACGCAGAGACTCCTCTTGCCATCAAAAAAACCATCACCAAGGAGGTCATCACCAAAGATGGGGTGCTCCTGAAACCGATTTCTGAGGCTGAGGTCAAGCAGGGCGATAAGCTCATCATCAGGATAGAATTACGGGTGAGCCAGGCGATGGAGTACGTCCACATGAAGGACATGAGAGCGGCCGGGCTGGAGCCTATCAACGTGATCTCCCGCCAAAAATATCAGGGAGGCCTCTCTTATTACGAGACGACCAAGGATGCTTCGACCAACTTCTTTTTTGGCTATCTGCCCGAGGGAACCTGGGTCTTTGAGTATCCGCTCAGGGTCAACCTGCCAGGGGATTTCTCCAACGGGATTACGACCATACAGTGCATGTATGCTCCTGAATTCACCAGCCACTCCGAAGGGGTAAAGATCGAAATTCCCTAGCCTAAGGAGAAAGACAAAGCTAGAGGGGGAGCCTTGGGTTCCCCCTTCTTTGTTATCAGTGGCATCCCTTATTATCTTTGAACTCAAACCCGTATTTTGATGACTGCAGAACAGATCAACGATATATTTCAGGAATCCATCCAGGCTTATTACAAGGAAAATAATGTGGAGGCTCCCATTTCCAATCCTTATCCGAAAAATGAATTGCCCCATCTGCTGTTTACCAAAAACTGGATCGACAATCGCCAATGGAACCTGGAAGACAAGGTCAGGGACCGCAACATCGATCCTGCGAAGAGCATTGCCTACAAATGGGAGATCGATCGCTGCAATCAGGAGCGCACCGATCTGGTAGAACAAATCGACGAAATCTTTTTTCGGGAATTGAAAGAAGTGAGCCCCGACCGGGATGCCTTCATAAATACGGAGACACCGGCATGGGCCATTGATCGCCTTTCCATCCTCAATATTAAAATCTACCACATGGACAAGAAAGTGGTAGAAGAAACGGATGCCCGCATTTGCCAAAAATCCCAGGGCAAACTGGCCATTCTTCTCACTCAAAAAATCGACCTGAGTACCGCCATCGACCAGCTTTTTGAGAATATCCGCAGGGGGCGCTGCATCATCAAGACCTACAAGCAAATGAAGATGTACAACGATCCTGACTTTAACCCATACCTGCGCGAAGCCTGATGAAAAATTTCCTGCTCATACGATTTTCTGCCATGGGAGACGCCATCCTGGCTGCTCAGGTAGCAAAGGCTGCCCTGGAAGAAAACCCTGACCTTCACCTCCATGTCCTTACCCGCCCGGTTTTTCGTCCCTTCTTTGGCCCTACAGACCGGATAAGCTTTGTGGAGGGAGAACTTTCGGGCCGACACAAGGGGCTGAGGGGCCTCTACCGCCTGTTTCGAGAGATCAAGGCCAACGTCAAGCTCGACGGAGTCCTGGACCAGCACAATGTCCTTCGCTCCCGAGTCCTGGGTCTATTTTTCAGCTTGGCGGGAGTCCCTGTCTTTGTTCTGAAAAAAAAAAGGGAGGAAAGGAAAAAGCTTACCCGGAAAAATAACAAAGTCCTCAAAGCCCTAACCCCCATCAGCCAATCCATGAAGGAGGTGTGGCTGCGGGCTGGTTTTGATTTCACCATCAATGCCCCGGATAGGGACAGCGATATTATCTTTCGCAAACGCATAGGCATAGCACCCACAGCCTCTACACCTACCAAGACCTATCCCCTGGAAAGGATGAAGGAGGTCGTGGCTCGGTTGGTGGAAGAGGAATACTACGTATATATTTTTGGGGGTGGAGAAAAGGACAAAAAAATAGCCAAAGAACTCTTGGCCATAAATGGGGAAAGGGTTTACGATTGCGTGGAAGGCTATAGCCTGGAGTCTCAGATGGAGCTGATGTCCACCCTTTCCATCATGCTTACCATGGACTCCTCAAATATGCACCTGGCCCGTATGCTGGGGCTTCCTGTTTTGTCGATTTGGGGCGCTACCCATCCCTTTGGAGGATACGGACCCCTGGGACAGGATGATGAAGAGCTGAGGGTAGAGATCCCAACAGAGCAGCTCTCTTGCAGGCCCTGTTCCATATTTGGTGAGAAAGACTGTTTTCGGGACCGCTTGTACTGCCTGGAGGATATTCCTCCTGCTCAGGTCTTGGAAAGGCTGGAAGAAGCCCTGGAAAAAATCTGACCTATTCAACCATGTCCTTTTCTAATTGCTTGAGGAAGCGCTTGATCCCCTGATAGACATCACGTTCACCCCTGAATTTACTGGTAAGGTAGGCGTCATCGCTTTCCAGGTCCCTTATGTAGAAATAATAATGAAACTGGGTATAGCGATTGTTAAACATCTTATGGGTGGCGCCATATTTATCATATGAAGGAATCATAGCCTTGGGCTCGGGTGCTCGTAGCTGCTTGGGCATCAGGACCATATCCATGAAGTAGCGGTAGCCTTCTTCCCTCAGCGAATCAATATCCGAAAGGCTTACCAGGACAAACTTTGTTGGATAATGCTTTTGGGCAATGGCTCGAATGTAGCTGTTGGCCCGCTCTGCTTCTCGGTTGAATTTAGAAGCCACAGCCGGAGAAAGACCATCAGGCAGATTTTTAAGGTCCATGATATCGTATCGCGGAATAAGGAGGACCTCTGTAGCCAGATTTTCTGGTACATCCTCGAAAGTCTCATTGATGGGCAGATCGTTTTGGCCCTGAAGGCCGAGGCAAAAAGCAGAAAGAAAAATCCAAAGGATAAATATGAATTTCATGAGATAAAGCTTTGATGGCTCAAGAAGAGATTTTTCTAAGAAAGAGAAAATACGATCTTTCAACTTGAGCCACATCATTTTTGGGCGGGAAGATCCAGGGTCAATGCCTTGTCTTTGTCAGGCGGGAAATACAAAAAATCGTATCGCCTGTTTTCCAGCATTTCCCTGGCGTTCCAGCCCTTGGAGTTTTCTATATTCTCTAACATAGGAATGAGGTCCCCATATTTGAAGACGATGACCCCGTAGACCATACTTGATTTTTTGGGATCGTACCAATTGAGTCGAAGGGCGTGGATATCCACAAAGGACCTGCTTTTTTCACTGTCAAAGCCCTCTGTCCCAATGAGGTCTATGCAGTAGGACAATTTACGCCAGTCGACCTGGGTGATATCCCAGACTTCCTCCCCCAGAGCCTGCTCCAGGTCATCCAATTTGAAAATATCCCGAATAAAGTTGCGGTAGGGATAGACCTTGGAATAGTCTCGGTGATAACGACCCCTAATTTCATTTTTTGCCATTTTCTCCAAAAGCAGGGGGACCAATCCCGAAAATTCTCCCCTGTCGCTCATCCTTGTAGACAAAAACCGATTCTGCCGCCTCCCGGTGTAGATGCGATGGATGAACCTTTTAGAATGAAAAACAGAACGCCTGACTTCCACCTCCTTCGAAGCAAGGCTATCCTTTTTAAAAGGGCCCACATAAATCTGACCTACTTTCTCTTGGTCTTGGGTACTATCCGGGGGATGGGGGTCCTGGGCCAGCAGGCAAAAAGGAATCAAAAACATAGCCGTAACAGAGACTATTTTGGTTATTTCTAGGTAAATATTCATCAGCTTAGCGTTTTAAAATCAATTAAATAGACATGCTTATCTCATGCATCTCTCAAACTAGATTAATGTCAGCCTTGGCCCAATCCAGTGAGTACTAATGAAAGATTATTTTGGTGGCTCCGTTGCCGTATTTCTTGACATCTCCTTGTTCCACGGCTTTTACTTCCTTCACCGTCTTTACTATTTTATGTACTTCCTTTTTGAGTTTCCCCTCACCGACTCCGTGAATAGCCACCAGGGAGGCATAGTTTTCCATAATGGCCTTGTCCAGGGTTTTTTGAAAATGATCTACCTGGGCCTTGAGCATTTCTGATGGTTTGAGCAGGTAGGGCCGCTTGACAAGCTCCTCTATGTGGAGGTCAACTTCGCCTTCCATGCGAGGCTTGGCTTCGTCAGCTTTTTTGATCTTGACAAACTCATTTTTCTCAATGGCGTTGACATCCTTGAATTGCTGATCCTCTCTTATGGAAAATGTCCAACCATCCTTGTTGAGCAGTTTGAGAAACTTGCTGGGCTTAAGGAGCCTCCCTTTGTCCCAGGGGAGTTCACGCTGCACGGGAGAGTGGGGAAAGCCCCGACCCGGAAGAAACTGCAGCACCTGAAAGTAGAAACTCTTGATTTTATTGAGCTCGGATTTATCGATCAGCATAAGTCGATAATGCTCCCCCGACTGCAAGGTTCCCGCGGCAATTCCATCGAAGCGCTTTCCGGTCTTGATGTAGCAGGTAAAAAGTATATCTACCGGCTCGGGATTGACGAGGTTGATCACATAGCGATGCTCGTCCTCACTGTTCACCACCATGCTCAATTCGACGATAGAAGTGCCCAATTGTTTGATGCTCTTGTCCAGCCGTTGGCTGACCTTTTCGTCTACCTCGGCGGTTTTTCCCAGGTAGGCCGTCTCTGTGCTGTCAATGGGTATGATTTCGTCTATTCCTACATCAATGGGAAAGTCATCTCCCATGTCCACCTCTACATTCCTTTTGTCTATAAGCCTTGTGATGACTCCTGTACCACTTTCGTGAAGCAAACGTACCTTTTGACCTACCCTGTAATTCATATCTTCCTGCTAAAATGAAGTTTCCTGCAAAAAACGATTTCTACCTAGATTTTTTTGAAATAAAAGAGAAAAACAACTGCCTTAATTAGAGGCATTCAGACTTTTTTTCAAAAAAATCAATTTTTTTAAACTTTGTCGAAACTTTTTTTAATACGTGGAGTAGACTTGACTGTTATAAGGTAGACCAATCCTTCCATTTTTTGTTCAACCCATAAGTCCGATTAAAAATGTTAGTTCCAAAACAACATATGGGAATCCTGAGAAGCCAGATGATCTGTCGCCAGATAGATTCAGATTTGCTCAATGGGTTTGAAAGTGCGGAATCCGGGTGTGTGCAAAGGAAACAGGAATGACTTTGCAGATTTCTTCACACACCCGAACCTAAATCGTTCGGGTTTTTTTTGTCTTCACATATTCATCTGATCGAACGCAGTCAGATAAGTTGCTTGATTATCAATCGGTTACTATTGTTTTCCTGCCTCTTGGATCATAATCCCATATGTCCAAAACTGAATTTAGGACAATTGGACGGACCTCATCAGGCATGTTACTGCTGAAGAATGGGCCATAAGCATTGTTCTTCTGGGCTTGGGAAAGCTATGCGTAGATCCGCTTAGCTTGGACCGACAGAGCTTTGATCTGACGGTAGTGGGAGAGGTATGCAGGGGTGTGACATTTTGATGCTAATACATACAACTATTAGGTCCTTCTCAGGATGTGGTCAACAGTAAAGTTCGACAAGAGAATGTCAGGCTGTGAAGGAAAAACTGAAGGCTGTTGGGCAGGCATCCAACAGGGGAGAAAATATTGTAATTCGTTCTTTTTCACATACTTGAGGGGTGTAGTAGCGATAAAGAAATTTATCGCTACGCCTGACTCGGAAGTCCTATGGTGGGACGCCACATTGTCTATGTGGTAGCAGCGGGTTCGATTCCCGTCCGGGTCGCCAGGATCAAGGCCTTTCCCCTAGCATGGCAAAATAAAGTGGGAAGCGATTGAGCTTAGCTTAAAGCTTCACACCCGACAAAAGGAGCCATGACTTGACCGGAATATGGCAGGTATCCAGCCTTGGAAGTCCCAAGGTTATGAGCTTTGACGTACGAATGATTTGGCAAAACGCCCTAGCTTAAAGGACTAAAAGCGGCCTTAGAGGGTAGATATGGGTTCGATTCCCATGGGCGTTCACCGAGAAAGGCTTTGATGAGCCTCTCCTTCACTGCCCGATAGCCTAGCGGCAAGGCACCACATTTTGGCTGTGGAGACCCAGGTTCGAATCCTGGTCGGGCATCTTTTCCTATCCGAAGCGCAATGGCGGCGCACAAGTCAGGGAGACTTGGGGTGTGGGTTCGATTCCTGCCGGATAGTCTCTGGAACTATAGCTTAGCAGGTAGAGCGTCTGACTGAAGATCAGAAGGGGGTGGTTCGATTCCACACGGTTCTACATTTTTGAGGGAACGCGTCAACGAAGGAAGGTTGAACCTGTCTGTAAAACAGGTGCTTTGGGGCTTAGTAGGTTCGACTCCTGCTCCAGACTCCCGATTGTATTTGCAAAGACCCGGCAAACCCTCTTAAGGCCAGCCGGGTCCTCAAACTGATTTCAAATGGGCTTACTCGTTGGGATTCATGATTTTACCTAAAAAAAGGATGGTATTAGACTCGAGGTCTCGAATCACGAGCAGGAAAGGACGATCCACCCGAAGGGTAGGAGGAACTGAGGTAAGGCCTACCTCTACAGAAGTAGCACCAGCAGCTTCCAGGCCTCCTTCTTCGATCTTCAAAAAAGTCTTGTGCTTAACTCTTGAAATAAAAAGATTGGAGCTTTCAACTACTCCGCTTAGATCAGCCGCATTTTTACGGAAAGCCTTCACCATTCCCAAACTTTTCATGGTCTCCTTCAATTCTTTTTCATATTTGATCTCCATCTTAGGAAAGATGACTATAAGTTGGGTTTCGCCCTGAAGATCCTGGATGAGGCTATCGTAAAAATCAGTAGAAAGAGAGGGAATCAAGTCAGCAGGTCTCTTTTCCGATTTTGGCAAAATAATATCCATGGCAAATTCTGGTTCATCTTTGCCGATAAGCAAAGTAATGGCTTGAAAATCAGGACGGTCGAGATAGCGAAATTGTGAATCGTGAAACATCATGTCAACGTCTTCCTGGGTATTGGAATCCGGAAAAAATGTTCCTGAATGGGTACTGTTTTCCAAAAAAGGCTGGTTCCAGGGTCCCTTGAAGTAAATGGTATTGACCAAAAACATCACGTCTTGAGAACTGATGTTGCTGATGATGTTCTTGATGCGATCTTCCGTTTGATCGGCTACCCACTGATTGATTTTGTCCTTGGCGGAAGGGTTTTCAAAATCCAAGGCTTCTACCTTGCTCTGAAAATTATCCTCGGCTTGACCGATAAAATCACTTTTGGGATTCAGCTCCTGCCTATGGTAAATAGCATTGGCGATGCTTAGCTGCAGCTTGCCATCTGAACGGACAAGCTTAAGGAGTAGGTTTTTGTATTGCTCGTTGAGTTTTTCCTCATCAAGCCCAGAGAGATGGAGGGCTTCGTAGATTTCTTGTTTTGTTTCTCCTTCTGCTCCATTGGAGGTCATGCTAATGGCAGAACCTATGCTCAAGGGTGAGATGAAGATATTTTTATCGGGTTCTTCAGAGTCCAGAACTTTGAGCATTTGAAAGCCCATTTCATTGTTGGCCTGGCTGACGTCCTCAAAGGTGGAGGAGGCTACATCTACAGGCTCCTCACAGGAGAGAAGACCAAAGATCAAAATCAGGCTGCTCAGGTGGATGATGGTTTTCATAAGGGTTTGGATTTTGTATTAAATTACTATCTAGAATTTAAAATTCAAATTCCTTCTTCTTCAGGCGAAAAAGCCGGAAATAATCCTGCCTTTTTTTCTCTTTATCTCCAAATAAGGGTAACACAGCATGTTTCCAGAAAACGGGAAGGATGGCAGAATGGTAGTGCAACTGTTTCGAAAACAGGAGTTGTCCTCCGGGACATGGGGGTTCGAATCTCTCTCCTTCCTCCTGTTCAAAGATCAATGTACAAGTAGCTCAATGGCAGAGCACCTGGCTGTTAACCAGGGGGTTGAAGGTTCGAGTCCTTCCTTGTGCGCCACAGGAAAAGGCCAAATATAAAGGAGGTAATCCAGCAACATCCAAGGCCGGCAGGAAGGTCCTGCCCCTGTGACGGGAAGTGTTAGCCGAATGGCAAGGCACCCGATTACTAATCGGGAAACCCGTACAAGCGGGTCTGTGGGTTCGAGTCCCATCGCTTCCGCAAACTCCTAACATTGGCAGCACCCGGACGGCGCAATCGGCAGACGCATCAGGCTTAAACCCTGTTCGAGTGCGGGTTCGACTCCGCTCCGGGTACTTTTTATCCCAAAAGCGGGTGATAGGCCTACTTTTTCTTGACGCAAACTTGCCGTCTTTCATGGTGGCCGTAGGGCAATGGTAGCGCATCGGATTGTGGCTCCGAAGGCAGGGGTTCGATTCCCTTCGGCTCACCCTCCTGAATCCCTAAAACTCCAGCAAAATGAAACGCGTAATTACCTACATCATCTCTGTGATGATCCATAACAGAGCCATGAGGCATGGATGGCGAAAAACTCCCCCAGACCCTCCTCTTTCCAATGGGGAATCCCCTTTGACCGCCAACCTTCCCCCAGGAAGATCGTTTAGCTGTTTATGAATGAAAGAGACCAAGCCCTACTTGAAATGAGGCCTCGACTCTCCCTCGACAACAGCAAGGCCGGGGAGGCAGAAAGTTTCCAAAATAATACCCTTCGTCCCATCCTTAAATTACAAAATCCCCTGCTCAAAATCATGGTAAGGGGGTGGCTTGACGCCCACAAACAAGACCTGACCCAGCAGGATGGCAAAGAGGCAAAAAAACTGATCGAACACATCCTCAAGACCAACAAAGGACTGAGAGCCACCCTTTTTGCTATGGTGGTGGGACTGATGACGGAGGAAGAAGTGGAGGAATACCTTCAGCACAAAAGAGAAATGAATCGAAGGTTGACCACCATGCTCATTCAGCGACTTCAGGATCAACTGATGTTGTAAATATTCCTATTTGTCAACAGGAGTAGATCATCCGTCTGTTACCTGGAATTGACCCCTGATCAGCGAATCCTAACAGCCTGCCACACTTATATCGGAAAGTGAAGTTTTATCGTTCATATTTATGTTTAGGAAAACGCCTGTGGCAAGGCTAATCCTAGGATTATCAACCCCAATAATTCAGTACATTCATGGTTAGAGTACAATTTAAGCCGATTGCCCCTCAACTTGAGAGAGATATTCTGGACCTCCTGACCTACAAAGGCAAAATCGCAGCCATGAAGCGCTACATCGAGATTACGGGCGCCCGCGTCCACGATGCCAAGATCGCTGTAGACCGCATGAGCAGAAACATTGAACCCGGCCAGGCCCTCTAAGGAAGATAAATCGAAGGATTTCTCTTCCCTGAGCCTCCTTTTCCTCTATTACGTAAATGCACCCTGAGTTTTTGCTGAGATCAAGCCTGGCCTTTCTATCCGTGAAGGTAGCCAATGGTCGGTAAGCCTTACCCCTAACGTCTGGCAGTTTCATCTCCCTCATCATTTGGTCTTTCTCCTGCCATTCCTAAATCAATATTTTTCCATTTACCCTCAGTAGATGCCCCTTCCAAAAAGGGATGGAGACCTGCGTGTTTGGGTTTAGGTCATTTTCTGCCCAGGCAAAATAGATGACCTGAATTTCTCCCTGTTTCCCAACTTCATGGGTAAAATAGCCTTTCATCCATTTTTTACATCAAAGCAAATTTTCATTTGACTCTATGCGAAAACATGTCTTGATCACTCTGAAAGTAGCCGACCGCCAAAAAGCCGTCGGTGATGCTGCGAATCCCACCTAGGAGGAAGGTTTACAGGCTTCCTGCCCATTTTTCCCCAATACCAGCCTGTACGGTAAAATCAGAGAATCATGGCAAATCGTCAAAACCGAAGGGCCTGTTTTCAGCAAGATCAATACCAGGAAGAGCTGTTTCGCCGTTTGCTGAGGGAGGGTAAAGCGAGGTTTTTAGTTCAAAAAGAAGAAAAAGCATCTGTTGCGAATGGGTTTTGATGAAGGAAATGCCCTCCGGGAAGCCCTTGCAGCTATGCAACACGAAGCTTACGACAAAAAAGGCAGAGAGGCCAAACTCGAAATTTTGCAGGCTCTGCTTCGACAGCCCCAAAATTTCATCAAGCACGAGATTTTGAGTGAGGCAGCCCTCATGCCGGACGCCCGCCAGGGCTACGGACTTCCCATCGGGGGGGTCCTGGCTACGGAAAAATCCGTCATCCCCTACGCTGTGGGAGTAGACATTGGCTGTCGAATGGCCCTCTCGGTCTTCGATTTCAAAGCTGATTTTTTGGAGCGTCAGAAGCGTGAACTGCTGGACCCCCTTCGTGTGCACACCTTCTTTGGTGCTGGAAAAGGGCCTGACCAACCCATGGAAGACGAGGCCCCCATCGCATACAAGGACATTTGGGAAGTCATGGCTCAGCAGGAGGATCTGGTAGACATTGTAGGTAAGTTTTCTCCAAAAATCGTAAGGATGGCTGGCGATTGATGTCGGCACTGAGAAGGAAACTTATCTCAAGTTAATTTTTTGTTAAGAAATAAAACGAAAACCGAATTAGGCTGAATTTGCTCTATGTGAATCCGGCCTTTCTTTTTGTAGTCAGGTTAAAAGGCCTCTTTAAATCTTGTCATGGTCGCTTGGATATGTTTTCATTCTTCAGTTTGTATATCTTTGCAGGGGAAAAATATACGACCTCATGAGATTATTCGTTTTGTGTGTCTTTTTTATTCCTATCTGGCTGGCAGCTCAAGAGCCTTCCAAAGGGGAAGCCCACACTGAGGATAACATCATTGCCTATATTCCAAGTGAAAAAGTCCTCTTTGGAAGCTGTGTGGTCAAGTCCCTGCGGGCAGACAAGGGCAACACCACCCATGCCAACCTCTTCATGTGGCCCGAAACCGTCAAAAAAGTGAGAAAGAAATACAAGATCGCCGAAATCGTCATCCCCGGCCACGGACAGCCCGGCGGATTGGAACTGCTCGACTATACCATTCGCCTGTTTTCGAAGCGCTGAGCAGTTTTTCCCTTTTTATTCTAAAAATTGGATATGATGTATTTTACATCATCTGGGTTGAATGCCTATATTTATCCACCTAAATGAGAGGTCCTCCCCATGGACCTCAATCTAACCTATGCTACTATGACAAAACTATTCAAGGGTCGTTTCCAAGGCCATAAGCTGGCTATCTTCCTTTTGGGAACGATGTTGCTGCCTCTTTTCGCCTCTGCCCAACTCGATCGGGTGGAGCCTCCCCACTGGTGGGTAGGGATGAACAACAGCCAGCTGCAGTTGCTGGTCAAGGGTGAAGGTATTTCCACCTACATCCCCAGGGTGAAAGGAGAAGGACTAAGCATCAGAAAGGCTACACCCGGCGACAGCCCCAACTACTTGTTTATCGACCTGGATACCCGTGATGCTGAGCCTGGTACTTATCTTTTTTCCCTGCAAAAAAGCGGTGCCGAAGATGTGGAGTTTGAATACGAACTCAAAGAAAGGGAAATGGAAGCGGAGGAATTTGTGGGCTTTAACTCTTCAGACGTCATTTACCTGATCACGCCAGATAGGTTCGCCAATGGAGATCCCAGCAATGACAAGAGCGACGGAATGAGGGAGACAAAGGTCAACCGCGACAAGGACTACTCCCGCCACGGAGGAGACATAAAGGGTATCATGGACCATCTGGAATATCTGGAAAATATGGGCTTTACCGCCGTATGGTCCAATCCCCTTCTGGAAAACGACATGCCAAAGCAATCATATCACGGATATGCGATCACCGATTATTACAAGGTCGATCCCCGCTTTGGTACCAATGAAACCTATATTCAACTGGCTGAAATGATGAGGGACCGAGGCATGAAACTCGTTTTTGACGGTGTGGTCAATCATTGTGGAGCCGAACACTGGTGGATGGAGGACATGCCCTTCAATGATTGGGTAAATTATCCCAAAACCAAGACCAATACCAACCACCGCAGGACGGTGAATCAGGATCCCTATGCCGCTGATATTGACAAAGAGCAAATGAACCAGGGCTGGTTTGTCAGTGCTATGCCCGACCTCAATCAGCGCAATTCTTTTATGGCCACCTATTTGATTCAAAACAGCATTTGGTGGATAGAGACATTAAAATTGGGAGGGATACGCCAGGATACCTATCCCTATCCGGACAAGGATTTTCTTTCGGAGTGGACCTGTCGCATCATGGACGAATACCCCAATTTCAGCATGGTCGGTGAGGAGTGGACCACCAACCCCCTGCTGGTTTCTTATTGGCAGGAAGGAAGCGGACTGGCGGACGGCTATCGTTCCTGTCTGAGTTCTACCATGGATTTTCCCATGCAAACCAACCTGAAGCAAGCCTTGACAGAAGAAGAAGGCTGGGAAAGTGGCCTGGTCAAGCTTTATGAAGGCCTGGCCAACGATTTTGCCTATGCTGAGCCCATGGATCTCATGGTTTTTGCCGATAACCACGACATGGATCGCATCCATACCCAAATGGGAAAAGATCCTGCCCTCACCAAAATGGCCATGGCCTACATCTTGACTGTCAGAGGCATACCCCAGGTTTATTACGGAACGGAGATTCTAATGGAAAATTCAGAAAAGCCCGGCGATCACGGCCTGATTCGGACGGACTTTCCCGGAGGATGGTCAGGAGATCAAACCAATGCCTTCGAAGAGGTCGGGCTGAAGGAAGAAGAGCAGGATATGCAGCAGTATATGCAGCGCATCCTGGAATGGAGAAAGGAAAATGAGGTCATTCATCGGGGCAGGACCAAGCATTTTGCCCCTCAGGATGGGATGTATGTCTATTTCCGCTACCTGGGTGAGGAAATGGTCATGGTAGTTCTCAACAAAAATGAGGAGGCAGTCGAATTCAGCCTTCAGCGATTCAGTGAAATCTTGCCGGAAGGTAGGGTAGGTCGCGACATCCAAACAGATCAGAGCTACAACCTTGAAGAATCGATTGCCGTCCCCGGAAAAACAGCCATAATCCTAGATGTAGAATAAAAAAGTAGCCCGACGGGAAGAAACTGTCGGGCTTCATACCTTACCTAATCATCATAAATTCCCAACGGCTAAATATTACTCTTTAACAACGGGGGAAGATGTCAACATGTTCCCTTGGCTGATGCTCAGTATGTAGTAACCTCCACTTAAGGAATTTAAATCTAGTGGAATTTTATTTGAAATCAACACTTCAAATCGGGTTTCATACACTATTTGCCCCTCAAGGTTCCTTATTGCTACCTGAACCGGCTCATGACCCCTAAAGTTGTGGAGCATGACTTCTACCTTTCCACGGCTTGGATTAGGATAAACGTCTACATCTAGCGGGGTGTTGCCTCCTTCTGAAAATAGTTCGATCGTGTGGCTGTAAGAATAGCTCCCATCCCGGTCGATTTGAAGGAGGCGATAGCTTAACTTGGAAGAGCGAGGCGGGATGTGGTCCATAAACTCATAATTGCTAACCTGCGAAGAGTAGCCCTGGGCCTCCTTGCTTCCAATTACCTCCCAGCTTTCGCCATCAGTGCTTCTTTCTATGCTAAAGGATTGGCTGTTGCGCTCCGAAGCAGTAGCCCAGGTCAGCCTTATGCCGGATTCCTCTCTTTTACCTTCAAAACTGAGCCATTCCACCGGAAAAGAAGGCTGGCTTTCGAAGGCTCCCAAATCCACCGTGTTACCCTGTACACGGGTATTTCCAGAGGGATCCTGTGGGTTGATTCCCGGGGCACTGGCTGTTCCGGCATCTATGGCGGGAGAACCGCTAGCGGGTGCATAGTTGTCATCTAAGGTACAGGTAATGTTGTCAGGCCCGGCAGCCTGGAAAAGGTTTGGGTCTGCATCCATATTTTGACCTGCATCGCTGACCGTAGCCTGCCAATTGGGACCACTTCCATTGCTGCCTTGAAGGATGCTGTAGGCGATCTCCATGTTCGAGACTTGATTGGTCTTATAGACTTGAGAACTCAGGTGGGTTTCTCCGTTTTGGTCGTTGTTGGACCAAAAGATAGAATTATAGAGGTTGATGTTTGAAGACTGGGTCATGTAGAATCCCCCATAATTGCGGCTGGCCCGATTGGAGTAGCAAGTGGAGTTTGTAAAATTGCAGGAAGAAAAATTAAGGGCGTAAAGTCCTCCCCCGTCCTGGTCTGATTCATTGAAGGTCAAGGAAGTATTGACCATCGTAACTCCTGAAAAGCTGGAGGCATACATTCCGCCGCCTTGAAGGCTGGCGCGGTTTCCACATAGGACCACCCCTTCCACGTTAAGGTTGGACAGGGAATTGGCGTAAATTCCCCCGCCCCTTTGGCCTATGTTGTTGTAGGCAAATAAGTTTGAAAGCGTAAGAGAGCTCAGGCTTTGAAGATAATATCCTCCTCCGTCTCCCAACGCTTCATTGTCAAAGGCATAGATATTGGAAAATTCTCCCAGTGAGATACTAGACACGTGTAATCCCCCGCCCTTGCCGATCACATAGTTGTCTTTGATAATGAGATTTTTGAGGGTTACGTTGCTCATGCCGCTAATCTTAAGCCCTCCTCCGTCTCTATTGCTGTTGCTGTCTCCGTATCCATTTTGAATGGTAAAACCGTCCAGGTAGGTAGAAGGTCCATTTCCCAAGAAGATGACCTCCCATACATTATCCGTGGGATCTCCCGCTGTCCCTATATCTCCGTCCAGCAGTGTCGAGTTGTTTTGCCAATTCCGCTGCCCCAGGTTGCTTTCGGTACCGGCAAAACCTCCAAAGATGTGTACAGGTTTGGGACAAAAGAATTTCCAGTCCCTGGAGTTGCCCTGTCCGGGCTGGCCGTAGGCCCTTCGATCCGGATAGTAGGTGCCGGCCTTGACCCAAAGGGTATCATTGCCGCTCCAAGAACTTGTTTCCAGGGCATCCTGTAGATTCGTATAAGCATCAGTCCAGGAACTCCCGTCATTATTGCCACTCGCATCCTGCGCCACATAAATGAGGCGGGCAAAGGAGAAATTCAGAAGTAAAAGAATAAAACTTGTGGTAAGAATTTTTTTCATGTTTGACACTGTATCTGATTGTTCAATTGTTAGTCTAAGCTACATGTTATATTTATTTAAAAATTGTATTATTCTCCGAGTGTAGTAAAATACAGGTCCACCGGTTGACATTTTGCGATAAATGGAATTTCGGTAGTATGCCTTCCTGGCCCGATAAGGGCAAGGATTCTGAAATTATGCCAGGGACAGACCCTGGAGGTGATACACTTACTGGAAATTAGGAAGAAAGAAAATACTAGATTTTTCCTGTTTCATGTCTATTTGTAGAAGACAGATCAATCCATGGAGAGGATCAGGTTTAGGGTATCTTCGGGTTGGCGGGCCCAGTCAAAGTGCCCAAATCCCTGGAGGGAGTGGAAATCTATTCTGCTATCTGGGTGAAATTTATGGGCCAGTTGGCGGGCTGCCTTTGGAGAGACCCAGTAGTCTTTTTCAAAGGTAATGACCCTTACATCTGTTTTCCGGCTGGCCATGGCCCCTTCGTAGTCATAGGTCGATTCTAGGGGATGGTATTCTCCTTTTTTGGTATTGTGTCCCCAGTCTTTCATCAGGGTCTTGAATTCCCGGCCTCCAAAACCAACTTTATCCCCGGGATAATATCCCAATATTTCCGCCAGCAGTGGGAGGAAGATACCGGCCATCCTTACCCGCCAGCCAAAACCATGGGGCCAGTTTTTGTAAGACAAGGCAGCAGCAGCCACAAGGAGGAGGCGATCGATTTTGCTACCAAAACGGCCAATGTGCAGGCTGGCGATCTGTCCGCCTAAACTGTGGCCCAGCAAGCTCAACCTCAGTCCGGGCCATTTTTCCTTTACCCTGTCTATGACCTCGTCCATGTCATGCACATAGGTGTCGTATCCATAATCCAGCCCCCGGCGAGGCCTTTCGGAAGATTCGCCATGTCCCCTCCAATCGCAGCTGATTACAGTGATAGGTGCAGAAGTGCTCAGGCCCTCGGCCAATCGACGATAGTAGGTCTGCCTGACACCCAAAGCAGGAAAGATGAGGATCAATTCTTTGGGCTCCTCCGAAGAAGGATAAATATAAAGGCTGTTTTGGCTACCATCGCGGTAAGTGAAGGCTTCTTGAATCATGAAAGGCTTTTGGGCAAAATAAAAAAACTCCGCCCAATTCTTCACCCTTTATCCTCAAGAAGCCCCTGAAAACGGTTCCGAATTAGAGATCACCAAACACCCATACAGAAAAGGAAGGGGCGGCAGCTATGATCTTTCCCCTGAAGGCATAGCCCCCATAGACCGAAACTCCGATCTTGTCGCTGAGGTAGTAGGCAGCCTCCAGCCTTAGCATTTGATTGAATTCCCCATCGCCAGTCTGAAGGTTTTTTTATCGCCGGCAGCAGGATTGCCAAGAGGGAGCCCCGGGATGACAGAGAGAGACAAGGGGATTTTAGCTGCTTTCTTCATGATCAAAAGTATTTGATAAGGCTGTGGTAGAAATAAAGTATCACAAGAATATCACAGCAGCCTCCGGCAAATGGCAGATGGGCGACCCTAGGGCTGATTCATTAGAATGGCAGATGATGACAGTTTTTTACGAATCAAAACGGGAGGAGCTGAGGTTTACCATACATCCATTTATTCACCTTTAACTCCAATTTGACATGAAAGCAATTACCCTGAGTCTTATGCTGAACCTGGCTACCCAGCACGAGACTTGAAAGGGATTCTTTTAGGGTCTTGGCTTTATTCTTTGATCAATCTCCAGGTTTTCTGGTACTCGTTTTGGCTTTCCCTGACTTGGAGGTGATAGATGCCTCGGGGCAGGTCTGATATGTCGATCTGTCTTTCTTTACCATTGAAAGCCAGATTTTTGATCTTTCGACCCTGAAGATCCAGGAGGCTCAGGTTCCAGTTACCTTCAAAAGGCATTTGGATGTTGACAAGCGTAGAACTGGGGTTGGGGTAGAGGAGGGGGGTGGCAGGTATGCCTTCTTGGGCTTCTATGTCTTGACCGGCTTTTTCTGTTTCTCCCAGTTTTATGATAGCTAGCTTATGGCTCTTGCGGATGATTTTTTTCCAAAGCCTCAGAGTCTTGCGCTCGTTGGCGTCCACTTCGTAGACATCCTGAGTATAGGAGGTACTTCCTTCCTCCTGAATTTCTCTTTTGGACTCACGGATCAAGCCTACCTTGCCCTCTTTGATCCACTTTTTCCAATACTCATCATAGTCCTTGGTGTAGAGGGCCGAAATCAAGTTTTTGCTGCTTCCATTGCCCAATTTGAAGGCTTCTATCCTCCATTTTCCACTTTTTGGGTCTTGCTTTTGAAGAAAATAATGGCTTCCCCTCTGGTGAATTTCTCCCTGAAAAAGAATGTGATCCTTAACATCGGTCTGAGAAGAGTAGACGATAAACTGATGGGGAAGTAGGCGGTGGAAGTCCAGGGTGTCGCTGACGACTTCTCCATTTTCATCTTCAAAGGACCATAAATAGCGTCCCTGGAGAGAAATGGGATCACTGCCTTCTATTTTTTGATTGAAGAGGATAAGATCACCACAGGCAGAAAGAAAAATTGCTGCCAGGCTAAGTAGGAGGATAATGGGTGTACGCATGAATGACAAGAGTTAAGTTCTTACAATATACCAGGGTTTTTTTAAATTCAGTAAACCCCAAAAGGCCAATTCTTGACCTTATTCGAATATACCTAGCTTTGGTCCAGATGAAAAAGGGTTAAAATTGCAGGCAGAGAATTCGACTTCTGAGGGGGAAAAGCTGCGGCCATTGCGCTATTATTTGGAGGGAATAGTGATTACCCCGAATGCATGCTTCAAGCGCTGCTGGAATTCCCATGAATAACTTGTGTTCAACTTTAAGAGCCCTATTAGTTTTTTCGTACAAAATTGATTTGTGATAAGCATTAATTTTTGGGCGATTATTAAACCCGGGAGTAGAAGGGAAGTCTAAGGGGTAATTAGACAGTTATCAAATAACAAGAAACAAAAAAATGAAACTTTTTCAGCAAAAATCCCTTACTCTTTTTCTTCTTTTCTCTCTTCTAGCATCCCTGTCTGTGGGTTCGGCGCCCCTGCTCCCGCCCTCCCAATCTTTTCTCCGCTGGGAAATGCTGGGAGCCCGCAAGATCAAGTACCGGGTCGAAAGAGACGAAATCTTGGTTACTGCCCGTGAGGGAGGTTTTACTGCCGTGAAGCTCAAGTTTCTACATGCCCCTGTCAATATGCGTAGGATGACTATTCACTTTAGAAATGGAGATACACAGGAGGTCGTGTTAAAAAATAATTTTGTCCCTGGGGGCGAATCCCGTGTGATTGACCTCAAAGGGGGGAAGCGGGTGATCAGAAAAGTGGTGTTTTGGTATGATTCTAAAAACAGAGCAGCACGAAGAGCCACGATTCAGTTGTGGGGTAGACACTGATTCATGGATGTGCAGACGTATTCATGGGGTGGGGCACCTTTTTGGGGTGCCCCTATTTATGTCTGAGATTATGAGTTGGCTTTTTCGGCACGAACTTTCAGGGCTTCATTCATGGCCTCGAAATTTCTCAGGGTCTCCTCTCCGATCCGCTTCATGATGCTTTTGCTAAGCAACCCTGAAAATGACTCTCCATGAATGAGGCGGCAGCGGTCCTGGCCAAGGTCCTCCAGTCGAAAGGAGTGCTTTCCTTTGAAGAGGCCCAGGGGAAGGGAGCCTCGCCATTCGAAGCTTTGGCCCCCCTCAAGTTCGGTTACCACAGGAGAAAAGACCTGTACCCGTGCCTCCGTCTGCATGTGGGTTTTGAGTCGCTCTCCCACTTCGAGTTTTCCTTCGATTTTTATGATAAAGGGGTTCCATTCTCCATAAGCCCGAAAGTCGGTGAGGATGTCCCAGACTACTGCCTGGCTGGCTTGGATCAGGATTTCTGTCTGGATTGTGGGGAAACTGTCTTGAGTGGCAGGCTTTCTAGATTTTTCGCTTAGGGCAGTCATAGGTATGTAATTTAGCTTTTTGGAAAAAGATTTTACTTCCATTTGACTGCAAGAAAGGGGACCGAAGCGGCTATTCTGTTTACAATTGTTAACTTCTTCCTGAAATTCTACTGCGAATTCGGCTTAGGGAAACCGGGGTAATTCCCAGGTAGGTTGCCAGGACTTTCTGGGGAATGCGTCCTATGAGGTCTGGCCGGGTTTTCAGCATTGAGGTATATCGGTCTTCGGGCTTGTGGATGATAAGGGAGGCCAGGACCTTCTGGGCGTTGCTCATCCGCGCCTGACCGATTTTACGGACCAGTTCCTGGGTCTTAGGAATGCGCTGGTACAATTCTTCCAGGTCGTCATACTTTAGGGCTAGCACCTTTCCATCTTCCAGGCTTTCCAGTACCTGAAAGGAGGGGCTTTGGGTGAAAAAACTCTCGTGGGAAGTGGCAAAAAGACCCTCATCAAAGATAAAGCCTGTAATTTCCTGACCCTCTTCGGTAAGGTAAAAAAAGCGGATCAGGCCCTGGAGGATAAAATAAGTCTCCTGACAGACCTCGGCCAACTCGACCAGGATTTGCCCCTTTTTTATTTGTCGAAGCTCCATTTTGGAGGCAAAGAGTGCCTGTTCCTCAGGAGTAAAGGAGACAAATTGCTCGATGTATTGCCACAGGGGATCAAAGGTGGAAGTCTTGGACATCTCAAAAGGCTTTTGAGGAATTATCGTGAAAAAATAAAGTTAATCAAAGGGAAATGGGTAAAGTGCTGCCGGACTTATCAAACACGATTTGTTTACAGTGATTGTTACGAATTATTTTTTGCGATACAATACACAGTGCTCTTGGGGCTGGAAACAAATTATTTGTGATAGCCTCAGCAGGGCTTCAGGCATTTATTTTTGACAATCACCTATCACAAAAAAATATTGGTGACAGGCTCATTTTTCAGTCAATGATCCCTGCCTTGGTCATTGCAATAGGAGAAAAGTCCAGTATGTAAATTTATTTCAATCGGAGTTCGCTTGCCATGGGCATTTGACTTTTAGGGAGAATTTTTTGCCTTGACCACTCATCCCCGTATAGAATCTGTTGATCCTTCTAATTCCACCACTGTGCTCTGAGGGGCTAGGGGAGAGGCTTCATTTGGTTATTTATGTATTGTCAAAACGGATCACTATCAACAACAGATATACTTTTCATGAATCATTATACTCCCAAAAAGCGCGATTACGTCCTTAGCTCTTCTGAGCGTATCCATGAAAAAATCGTACTGGGCATCTGTCTTTGTGTATGTCTGAGCTTTTTTGTCAAGATTGTTTTATTCTAATATCCCACACTACTATGGTAATCAAGTGGCCAAATCTTTTCGCATAAAAAAAATTACTAGTTTAGGGCTTGATTGTCTTCGATGACGCTGTCGGGCTTCCTTGCTTTCTTTACAAAGGGTAAAAATAGCTTTGCGCATCGTCGATCGGATGGCAGTTGTTTTTACCCTTTTTTCATGCGCTGAGCATGGTATCAGCAGACCTTTTCCTATGCGTCCCTTCCTTTTCAAACTAAATGAAGAAGAACAATTGCTCCATCGGGAGTATCCCAGCCTCACCTATTGGCTGAGGGAGGAATTTGTGCGGCGTAAGTTGGAAAGTCCCTTCGGTTACCTTCTTCTTTGTAGCCTTGCCATGGTTTTTGCCTGGCAGATAGGGACCTATGGCTGGGTATCGGGGGCGATCTGGTTGGTGGCTCTTCAGTTCATCCCTCTTCTTTTGGCGGCCATGTTCAACCTTCGTTTCGGGCTTTACCTCAGTATTTTTTCTGCCTTTATCCTTATGGGCCTTAAGAAAATCACGGGAAACCTGCCATTGGGAATTTTTCTGGATGCCAGCATTCTTTTCATGATTTTTGGTCTTTATCTCCGGCAGATCAGGCGCCGGGACTGGAGGGCTACCTTTCATATCTTTACAGTGGGGATCGTGGCCTGGCTCAGCTTCAATTTTATTCAGTTGTTCAACCCCAATAGCCCCAGTCAGGTGGCCTGGCTTTATGAGGTGCGGGATACAGCCCTTCGAATGATGTTTTTCTTCGTCCCTCTATACGCCCTTACCCGATTGGATCAACTGGAGCGAGTGGCAAAGTTTTGGATTTTGCTTACCTCCCTTGGGGCGCTATACGCCATTATACAGGAGATATTTGGCCTTATGCCCTTCGAAGAAATATGGATCATCCAGCAGGTCGAGGAGTTTGAGCGGCTGATGCTGGATGGAAAGGTCAGGAATTTTTCCTTTTTCTCTACCCCAGGGATCATGGGAATGCTCATGGCTGGAACCAGCGTATTTTGCCTTCCTTTGTTCTTCTTGCCTGGCTTGAGGAGATGGGAAAAAGGTGTCCTGGCAGTATGTGTGGCACTGATGTGGATGGCCATGTTTCTTTCGGGTACCCGCACCGCCTTTGTCGTCCTTCCTTTAGGTTTTCTCTTTTTATTGACCTTATCTTTTGATAAAAAACTGATTCCCTTTGGCATAGCGATCTTCGCTTTTGGGGTAATCTTGTTTTTTGTCCCCTTGGATAATCCCAACCTTCAACGGTATCGGTCTACTTTTCGGCCTTCGGCTGCCAACTCCCTTCAGGAGCGCCTTCAGAATCAAGAGTATATCAAGCCTTACATACAGGCACATCCCATGGGCGGTGGACTAGGGATCACGGGCAAACGGGGACAGCAGTTTTCTCCCTTCAAGTTGATTTCAGAATTCAGGCCCAAAGGGGGCTATGTGCAAGTAGCTATTGAAATGGGATGGATTGGCCTCCTGCTGTATTTGGGGCTGCTCTTCATGGTCATGTACGTTGGGGTGAGAAACTACTTCAAGATGCGAAACCTTCGACTACGAACCTGGATCTTGGCTTTTTTGGGAGGTTTGTTTGTCCTTATCATCGGCAATTACTCTCAAAATCCCCTGATGAATCTTCCGTCCAGCCTGTTTTTCTACCTCGGCATGGCAGCTATTGTCCTTCTGCGCCGCTTTGACAATAAAAATCTGGCCTTCGATCCCTTCAAATGGTAGTAGGTTGGAGCTTTCGCCGATCTAAAAATAGTGCTCTTGGGTTAACAACAAATTACTTGGATAGGCCGAGTAGGGCTTAAGCCATTCATTCGTGACAAGCTTAATTCAAAGTGATATTTTTTCCATTCCCAAAAGCTTTAGATCGATCAGGAATCGGCTGTGCTATTTTTATTCGGGGAAGTCTTTAATCTTCCCGGTTTTATTTGGGGAATGTCGTGGGAGGCAAGTTTAAGGTAATCTGTAAATTATCTTTTTGTAAAATTTCTTACATTTTTTGATAAAAGTTTAGGTAAAAAGGTCTGATCTTTCAATAATATTGATTATGTTAGAATAAAACTGAAACAAGTCTTTCGACTGATTGTGAAAAGCGTAGGTATTCATGTGATTGATCATGAATATGGAAAGAGAAAAAGATAAGAAGCTCGAGTGTTACACACACCTGAGCATGGGATGGAGAAGGGAGTCTGAGTATCCTGTTGATCTCCATGTGCTGCATTTTCACTGTTTCGAGGTTTGGGGTAGACGTAATAGGGAACGCGATTGAAGCCTGCAAATGAGAGTTTGTCAGGCTATAGCAGTCTTCTTTTCAGGGATTTGACAACTGAAGATGAGAAACTTACGTATATTCCACTCCCTAAAGTTTGAATGCTTTGAAAAGTGTACTTATCAAGCTTTTTTTCGTCAGAATGAAATAAACGATCTCGCAAATGGAAGTATTAACTAGAATCACCCTGAATCCTGAAGTTTGCAACGGCAGACCCTCCATTCGCAACCAGAAGATGACCGTAAGCCTGTTATTGGAACTCCTCGCAGAAGGCCATACCCCTGATCAGATCATGAATGACTTTCCCTTTTTGGAGAAAGAGGATTTTCAAGCTTGCCTCAGATATGCGGCTCGTCTGACCAACTTCTAGCTCTCATTTTTCATACTTATTGAATTGAAGGTCCATTGTGGCCTTCCTTTTGCCTGCTTAACAATTATTTTATCCAGGTCGGGACAACCTCCCCATGATCCCACCGTATTAAAACTTCCTCTCAAGTATATTTCTCGATCAGGGATGGTGAAAGTCCGCCGAAGAGAACTTCTCTTTCTCCCGCTCCCCTCATGCAAACACGGTTTGGTGTTATACACACTGCCGTATCCCTACAGCTGTAACCAAACTTTACCATGGGTTCATCCATACGCACGCTATTCAACCTATTGGGTAAGTACAAATATTGGTATTTATCCTCGGCATTATTGCTGATCCTCTCGATCCTCTTTCGGAGCTTCGAGCCCAAGATTCTTCAGATCGCTATTGATCAGGTCATTGCCCTCATCGCTCCTGAGGTGCAAGCCGATCCCGGCGATATAGATCTCGTCGCCAGGGCCTTGCTTCAGGTATTGCCCGAGATCAAAATGGAAAACTTTGGCCTTTTGCTCAGTCTTTTGGCTATTATGTATGTGTTGACCTCCATTTTGAGGGGCGGCCTGCTTTTCGCCTCCAATGCTATCAATGCATGGTCGGCCGAGCATTTGACCAAAAATGTCAGGAACCGCCTTTTTGCCCACATCCAACACCTGCCTTTGAATTATTTTACCACCATTACCCGTGGGGAACTCATTCAGCGGAGCACAGGTGATGTAGACACGGTGAAAAATTTCATCAAAGGGCAGGTCATTGCCTTGATTCGCATCCTGGCCATCTTTGGTTTTGCCTTTGCCCTTATTGCCATGATGAGCTGGCAGTACGCCCTCATCTGCATGAGTGTGGCCCCCTTCATGGTGATCACTTCCTATTTTTTCTTTAAAAAAGAGAAGAAAGTCTGGAGGGAGCACGAAAAAGAACAGGACCTTCTCAACAACATGGTGCAGGAAAACCTCAACGGAATAAGGACCGTGATTGCCTATGCCAATGAGGAGCATGAGCAAAGCAGGTTTGAAGAGCAAAACCGCAAAAAGCGGGAAATAGGCCTTCGCCACAACAGGTTGCATATGTCTTTCTGGCCTTTTTCTGATTTCCTGGGCTTTCTGCAGGTATCGGTTTCTATTATCGCAGGAGGATACTTTACGATGATAGGGAGCATCACTATTGGGCAGCTCCTGGCTTCTTATACCTACATCGGGATGGTTGCCTGGCCTTTGCGCAACCTGGGCAGGGTGCTCTCTGAAATGGGCATGGCTCAGGTAGCCCTTGAAAGACTTTCGGAAATCCTGAATGCAAAAGCCGAGGTAGACACCGGGATCACTCCTGAAAAGGTAAAGGGTAGCATACGCTTTGAGGGGGTAACCTTTGGCTATAAGAATGACGACATCTATGCATTACAAAATGTCAGTTTCGAGATAAAATCCGGAGAAAAGGTGGCCATCGTCGGTCCTACGGGCGCGGGCAAGTCTAGCCTGATCAAGCTTCTGCTTCGCCTTTACGAACCCAATGAGGGACAGATTTTGCTGGATGGGAAGCCATTGTCTACTTATAAGTGCTCTTACTTGAGGAAAAGGATCGGCATGGCCCATCAGAAGCCTTTTCTTTTTTCTACGAGTATCCGCAATAATATTGCCTACGGAAAACCACGGAGTCCCCTTGAAAAAATCCTGAAAGCTGCCAAGATCGCTCAGTTTTCAGAGATCAATGGGGTCTTTCCTGAGGGATATGAGACCCTGGTGGGTGAAAAAGGAGTAACCCTCTCCGGAGGGCAAAAGCAGCGGGTAGCGCTGGCCCGGACCCTCTTGCCAGAGCCGGATGTCCTGATCCTTGACGACATTACCTCTGCGGTAGATACCGACACGGAGCAGGCCATGTTTGATGCGCTCAAGGATGAAATGCGGTCCAGGACCACCCTTATTCTTTCTCATAGGATAACCTCTATCCAGCAGGCCGATAAGGTCCTGGTATTTGACAATGGAAAATTGGTACAGGAGGGAAGTCCCACGGAACTGGAGAAGCAGGAGGGCTACTATCGGGAGATTCATGAAATACAGTCTGCTGTAGAAGAGCAAATCCTCGAAGATACCCGCAAGGACTGATTTTTAATTTTTTTATCCTTCATTCATTCGACAACACATAAGCCATGTTTATAGAAGAAGAAGATTACCAGTCGAAAAAAAAGGCCTTGGCTCCCTTCCTGCGGCGGATGTTTGCCCTAGCCGTCCAGTACAAGGGCTGGTTGGCCCTCCTCCTCCTCTGCGCCCTGGGAAGTGCCATGGTGGACGCGGCTATTCCTATTATTTGGAGGAAATACATAGATGAATGGATCACCCCAGTAGTCGACAGCTACAAAGCCGGCGGGGAAGGATACCTGTCCGGATTCATTTCCTACGGCCTGGCCTTTCTTATTGCCTTCAGCGTACAGGCTGTGGCTATTTTTGGGATGATCTATGCTGCGGGGAGGATTCAGGAATACGTGATTTTTGATCTGCGCAATCGGATGTTCGAGAAGTTGCAGTATTTGTCCTATGGTTTTTACGACAAGGCAGCTATCGGACATTTGGCTATACGCCTCACCTCCGATGTCAACAAGGTCACCCGCATTATTTCCTGGGGTTTTCTGGATGTGACCTTCGGGATCTTCATGATCCTTATATCCTTGGGAGCCATGTTTTGGTACAGCTGGAAATTGAGCCTCATCGTCCTGCTGTCCATCCCTATCCTCCTGTTGCTGGCGATAAGGGTGAGGATCTTACTTTTGGGCTATGCCCGAAAGGCCAGAAAGACCTACAGTCAGATGGCCGCTTATATGACCGAGCATATCAATGGCCTTGAAGTAAATAAGACCACCGTGCAGGAGGACCGTTCGGCAGAGAAATTTGAAGAGGTAACCGAGACTTTTCGCTTTGCGGCCTACAAATCAGCCTATTATTCGGCGATGTACTTTCCCATTGTGGTGGTTACGGGCTCTTTGGCAGCCGCTATGGTTATTTACCTTGGAGGACATTTGGCTTTGGCAGGGACGGCTGGAATCAGTGTAGGGGTGCTGGCCGCTTTCTTCTTTTACGCCCGAATGATCTTTGAGCCTATTTTTGACATTACCCGATACTATGCTTCGCTTCAGGATGCCCTCTCTGCCGGGGAAAGGATATTTTCTCTGATCGATGAACCCGTAGAGATCGGAGATGTCGAACAACTCGAAGCTTTTCATGGGATCAGGGGAGATATTCAATTCAAGGATGTGGACTTCTACTACAATGAAGATAAACCCATCTTCCAGGATTTGAATCTCCATATACCTGCGGGGCAATCGGTGGCTTTGATTGGAGCAACCGGAAGTGGTAAAACTACCCTGGCGAGTTTGATTGCCCGATTTTATGAGCCTAAAAAGGGAGCCCTTCTGGTGGATGGAATAGGATACAGAGATCGGCAGCTCAAAAGTTATCGCTCTCAGTTAGGTATTATCCTTCAGACCCCTCACCTTTTTTCGGGGACGTTTCGGGATAACCTACGCTATGGGAAGCTGGATGCCACCGATGGAGAGATTCGACAGGCCTTGGAATTGATCGGAATTCCCGAGTATGGAGAGCGCCTGGATGAGCAGGTGGGAGAAGAGGGCAGTACGCTTTCCCTGGGAGAAAAGCAGCTGATATCCTTTGCCCGGGCTTTGCTCAAGAATCCCCAAATCCTCATCATGGATGAGGCGACTTCTTCGGTAGATACCTTGGCTGAACTCAAGGTTCAGAAGGGCATTGATCAGATGATTCGGGACCGTACCGCCATCATCATCGCCCATAGGCTTTCGACCATTCGAAATTGTGATCGCATCCTGGTCATGTCCCAGGGGCGCATCATCGAAGACGGCGACCACGAAGGGTTGCTGGCCAAAAAGGGTCATTATTATGAGTTGTACACCCAGCAAGCCAGAAAGGTAGAATAGAACAAGAGTAGTGGGAAGGAATTTTTTTCTTCCCATTTTTCTTTACCTCATTTTTGATTTTGAATACCTGTTAAAATGCTATTAATCTGATAGTGAGGGGGATGTATTTTTGGTGGTTCTTCATGGATGAAGAGCTTATCTTGACTTTCAGGGGGTGATTTTCCTTGAAAAGCAGGATGGGGATGGAGACCTTGGATCATGAAAACACGAGTACAAGCCCCATTATTTCCCCCGTTTCTAATGCTGGGCGGGGGAATTTTTCTTTCTATCCATTCTCCTCCTTTCATTCCCATTGTTACCCTGGGAATTTTTCTCCTTCTCCTGGTATTTTATAAGTGGAAAGGTCCTGCTCATTTGCTTTTCAAAGAGCGGGTAAGGCAACTATTGACGGCTTGTTGCTTTGTAGGTCTGGGAATATCTGCAGCTCAGATTGAGAAGCTTCATCCTCATGAGGAAGAATTGGAATGTATCAACTGTCAAAAAGTCGAATGCCAGGCCAGCCTCATCGCTCCCGTCAAGTCCAATGATTTTGGGCGAAAGGTAATGGTAGACATTGAGGCCTGCTACTACGGGACAAAATGGCATCCCATGGAAGGCAAAGTGATGCTGTATTTGCCAAAAAGTGATAGCCAGGTGTATAAAAAATATGATCAGGTCCAGTTTAAAGGCTATTTGACCACCCTCAACACTCCCTATCCTTCCTATTTAAAATACCTACAAAGCCAGGGAATCTTCCATGCATCCTATGGGGATGAGGTAAAGAAAATAGGGCGGAAGCAGGGCATTGCACTCCTGGCCTACGACATTCAGCAGGCCATGGCTGCACAGGTCGATAAGCTATTTTCTGATACAGAAAAAGCCGGATTGATGAAGGCCATGATGCTGGGAGAGCGGTCCGACCTCGACAGGGAGACCAGGGATAATTTTGCCCAGGCCGGTATCAGCCATGTACTGGCAATATCGGGCATGCACATCGGAATCATTTTTCTAATCCTGGATAAGGTGCTTTTTTTCTTTTCCTACCTCCCTCGGGGTTATCAGGTTAAGCAGTTGGTGATCTTACTTCTGTTGTTGGGATTTATGCTCCTGACGGGGGGGAGTCCGGCTGTGGTCAGGGCGACCCTAATGTTTGCCGCCATTCTCGTCAGCAAAATGAGTTACCAGCGCTATCAAAGCCTTAACATCGTATCCTTGACCGGCATTGTCCAACTTCTGCTGGAGCCTTCTTTGGCGATGAACCTGGGTTTTCAATTGTCATATGCTGCGGTGCTGAGCCTGGTAATCCTCTATCCCCACTGGGAAAAGCATTTTGGGACAGGCGTAGGATGGAAGGATGCCCTAAGTGGCTGGATTGGTGTCAGTCTAATCGCAACCCTGGCTACCACACCCTTGATTGTACTTACTTTTCATCAGTTTCCTACCTATTTTCTTCTCAGCAACATCCTGGTTAGCCTACCTGTGAGTCTTATGATCTGGTTGGGTTTCCTAACGGTCATCCTGGCCTTTGTTTCTCCCATAAATGCCTTGCTGGCCTGGGCCTCTGGCTGGGTCATGGACCTCCTTCTTTTTATCATAAAATGGATCAATGAACTGCCACATGGCCTCCTTCATGCAGAAGCTGACCTATGGAGGGGGGCTTTATTCCTCTTTGTCGAACTGCTTTTGGCGGGGCTTATTTTGTATTTACTTAAGGCTAAGCTGAGCCTAATCCCTTTGAGGCGGCAGGCATAGGTAAGCACTGGCGACCTCGTATCTGTCCAGGGCTTCCAGGAAGTAGTAGTCAGCCATGGTCTGAGGAGCGTCAATATCGATGCCATCGGGTTTGGAGAGGGTAGAGTGATCCAAAATAAAGGGATGTTGCCCGGCTCCAACATACTGGGGATGGCTAAGGCTCTGCAGGATTTTATGGGCATGGCTAAAATAAGGATGGGCGAGGGTAGGAGGAAGGTGCAAGCAAAGATCAAGGAGAGCTGAAGCCGTGACAGCCGCTGCAGAGGCATCGCGGGGTTCCTGGGGCAGGGGAGGAGCTTCAAAATCCCAGTAAGGAATGCCATCCGAGGGCACCTGAGCAATCCAGGTATCTGCGAGGCAGTGGGCGGCTTCCAGCCAGCGTAAATCTCGGTAATAGGAGTAAAGCCGACTGTAACCGTAGATGGCCCAGGCCTGTCCCCGCGTCCAGGCTCCTGCCCCCTGACCGGGAAGGATGGAGATCAGGTCCCCATTGGAAGGGTCAAAAATAATCTTGTGATGGGTAAGGCAGCCTGAATCTTGCTTAATAAAGTGGCGAAGGGTAAAGTCCGCATGGGTCCGAACTATATTTTCAAAATTACCCGAGGGAAGTCTTACATCGGCCCAGGAGAGTAGCTCTAGGTTGATCAGGTTGTCGATGATGACCGCAAAATGTTGATCCTCTTTGCTGTCGAGGCTTTTGATGGCTCCGACCTCAGGGGAGAACCGGGTGGACAAAGTCCTG
This sequence comes from uncultured Bacteroidia bacterium, assembly GCA_964564415.1. Taxonomy (GTDB): domain Bacteria; phylum Bacteroidota; class Bacteroidia; order J057; family J057; genus JALEFZ01. Next base: position 105,815 of record CAZMAV010000009.1, read on the forward strand.
GCGGCCTGTATCAGGTATGTACGGTAGCGAGGGTCTCCGGTAGCCTGAAAAGCCTTTTGAAAGCTGCAAAATAACATGAATCCCAGGTCGTGGGTGTTGAAATTGCCTACCTGAGAAGCAAGCATGGGAGTAAATCTTTCGGCTTCATATTTCCAGGTAGAATCTCCGCTTTGAAGATAAGCCCACCAGAGGTTTCCTACATAAAAGCCCACCGTCCAAACATGGGCAGGATCTGAAATAATGCTTTTCTTTTTGGCATTCCAGCTTCTCACCGAACGGGTAGAATCTCGGTGCAGGACTACCATGTTTTGGAGCCTGTCCAGGGATATGCTGCGAAGGCTGTCCAGGGGGAGGGGGCGTTCTAATCCTGGAGGATGAAGGGTGGGAAGGCTGGAAAGGGAGGTAGACTCGCAGCCTAAAAAGGACAGTAGGAGTAGGAAAAAAAGCCAGGATGTCATTTGGAATCCAGCCATAATTTTTACCCGTATTATTTTTTTGTTATAGAAATGAAAAAAGAGGAAAAAGTCGGTTGAAAAAAAGTTAAGAGGGTGTTAAGCGAATATGGTTTTTTGTCTAAAACTTCCATTTTAAGGGTCAAAAGTCGTGCTAAACATAAGGGCAATCCCTATAATTTCTATCTTTATAGAGAAAAGGAAAAGTACCTGCTATCGTCCTATTTCCCAAATGCTATGACCAAAGAGCAAGACATCATCACTAAACCTGCCAAGATTTTAATTGTAGATGACGAAGCTGATATTCTGGACTTACTGGAATATAATTTTAAGCAGGAAGGATACGCGGTCATCAGGGCGATGGATGGGGAAGAAGCCCTGAGGATAGCTGCAGCTGAACAGCCCGATTTGATTATCCTGGATATTATGATGCCCAAGATGGACGGGGTCTCCACCTGTCTGGCTTTGCGATCAACTTCAGGTCTAAAAGATGCAGTCATCGTTTTTTTGACAGCCAGGGCCGAGGAATACTCCGAGGTGGCGGGCTTTGAGGCAGGAGCTGACGATTATATCTACAAACCAATCAAGCCACGGGTGTTGAAGAGCCGTATCAAGGCCATGCTTCGCCGCCATCATGTACGCCCACAAAAGGACCCCAATACGATACTTATTCACGACCTGGAGATCATCAAGGATGAATATGTGGTCCGAAAGGCCTCGGGTGAGATGATTTCCCTGCCGCGCAAAGAATTCGAACTGTTTTACTACCTGGCTTCTAGGCCGGGAAAAGTCTTCAGCCGAGAAGATCTTTTGGTACGAATTTGGGATAATGTACACGTGACCGACAGGACCGTGGACGTTCATGTGAGAAAGCTTCGCGAAAAAATCGGCATCAAATACATCGTAACCGTTAAAGGTGTAGGATATAAGTATCTGCCTGAATGATATTATAATGCCTTAATCGAGAGTTAATTAAGGCGGTCTATCTTTAAGGAAGTTTTTCAGAGTGAAAAAAATAGCCAAACTGTACCAAGGGATGCGGGAGCCGCTGGTGGTCATTGTAGATGATGAAGAAGACTTGCTGGATTTGTACGAATACAACTTCGCCAAGAGGGGCTTTAGGGTAGCCACTTTCGAAAGGGCAGAGGCAGCATTTGACTTTATCCTGGAGGAAAAGCCGCAGATCATCCTCTGCGACTGGATGATGCCCGACATGGACGGACTGGAATTTTGTCGGAAAGTCAAATCCAATATTCAACTGGCTGATATTCCCTTTCTGATGGTTACCTGCCGCACTGAAAAGTCAGCTATTCGTCAAGCCCTTGCCTCCGGTGTTTCCGACTACATTTCCAAGCCTATTGGAATGGAGGATCTCATAGAAAGGGTCAATTTTATCCTGGGCTCCGATCGCTCTACCCGCACCGGAACAGATTCTTGATTTGCCCCAATCTTTCCTAACTTGCCTTGGCAAATTCCAGACCTATGGCAGCATACATGTACACCCTCCCTTTTAGAATTCCCAATATCTATGGCGGTTTTGGTCAGGTAAAGGGACTGCTGAAGGTAGATAAAGAGAGCCTTTCCTTTGATTTTCAGTCTGAAGACGCCATCCTTGGCTTGCTGAAGTCTCAGCCCAGGGTCGAGCGCATACCGATGCGAGAGGTAGAATCCGCAGAGGTTAAAACCAGCCTTTTTTCACGCAAGTTGATCCTTCGCTTTTATAAGTTGGAGACCCTGGAAGCATTTCCACAAGTCTCTGGAGATAAGCGTGCCGGAGAACTGCAGCTTAGGGTCAAGCGGGGAGACAAAGAGAGGGCCCTTAAGATCGAATCCTATGTAAACCTAAGAATCTCAGAGATTCGCCTGGACAGCTTTGATCAGGACGACATGTACAGCTAGGATTCAACCTAAAAGCCTTGGCAAATTAAAGACTACAATCAGGCACTGGGAGTATAAAGGCTGGGAGTGAAGCGTCGGAAGTAGGCTTTAAGGCCCTCGATCAACTCTTGAGTCTTTTCATCGGAAGGACTTTGAAGGACAAAAAAACGTTCCTCTCCATACCAAATGACAAGATCGCCGCTCTCCGGAGACCACCATCGATACTGTTCGGGAAATGGATTGCCCTTGTGTGCATACCCTTCGAGTAGGTAGGCTCCATCCACAGAAATCCCCGTATACCTGATCTCTCGTTCATCTGCACGAACCATCATGGCTGTATCCTCATCTACCGTAAACTGATAGTCCAGCAAAGACTGGCGATGCAGGGTATCTCCGAGATCTATGCTCATTTCGAGGGCGTAGTATTCTTTGAGTCCCCCCTCCGATTCAAAAATATTGGTGAGGCTAAGTTGCCGAAACAGAAGGCTGTCGATCGCCAGAATTCGGTTCCACTGTTTATCAGCTTTGTCCTTATTGCCCTCTGCCTCATAGCGATAGGTTTGCGCATAAGATTCATCCACCAAATCCACGACCTGCCTCATTTTCTTGTGTAGAAGTGTCTCAGGCTTTTCCAGACAAGGGGGATATGATGAAGGTTGGCAGGAGGGAAAAATAAGGGTAAATCCCAAACCTGCCCAAAGGAGGTATCTTTTGATCATGGTTCAAATATAGGGATTAAGAGAGGGCAGACCTAAAAGTCATGAAGGGAGTGATTATGGGTACTCCCCGATTTAAAACGGCAGCGTTTTATACTTAAAGCAAATCGGCAATAAGGATTATCACGAATGAATGGCTAAAGCGCCGTTGGGGCTATCATAAGTAACTTGTCTTCAACTCCAAGAGCGCCATGGGTTGTATCGCAAAAAATGATTGGTATCAATTCATTAATTGATAGGGATGGGGTTATTGGTTTTTTAAGGTAGTGTATCCCAAAGTATGGAGTAGGAATTTTTTTTATTTTTAGTATAAATAAATTTCGGAAATAATATAAAAATAAAGTTGTGTGATCAACAAGGGGACCCTTGAGGGGGTAAATAGGCAAAATTTGATCAAATTCATGCGTTCTTTCAAAATTTTGTGAAAGTGAGAATCTCAATTTTATGTAACTGCCTCTGGTGAGCTTCGTAACCAAGAGAGTAGGACAAAAGTGATTTTCACTTTCAAACCTTTTTGAACTCCCCACCTTACGAATTTTTGAATTTGTGTCCTGTTTGGCCTGGAAGTCAGCCTGGCAGGATTCAATCTTAACTTTCTATCTTTTTGATACCTCTTTTTATGAGGTTTATATTCTTATTTTTTACTATTCTTTCACTTCCATTATTGTCATTTGCCCAAACTCAGACCCAAAAGGGAAGCTTTATATTTGGGGGTGGTGGGGCTTTGAATGCCTCATCTTCCAACGTTAATGTAACCCAGGATGGGGAAAGTGTCAATGAGGACGGACCTCATACACTCAACCTCAACATTATCCCTGACATCGCTTACTTTTTGGCAGATAATTTTACCTTAGGTCCGGCTGCAGATTATTCTCTTCAACGGATTTCTATCGACGATACCCGAACTACCGACGGTAATTTTTGGGCTAGGCCTATGTTAAGGGGATATTTACCCTTTGACAACAACAATGCAATCTTTCTCCACGTAGGATTAGGTTTTGGTACTTTCAACGATGACCTTATGATCGATATTGAGGTGCTGCCGTCCACGACCCACTTACTTAAGATTAGTATTGGACCGGGTCTGACACTTTTTTCCAATGGACAAGTGGGTATAGAAGTAGCTGCCCTTTATAATTTCAACCGCAGTAATGTCGCGGTCGTCGGGGATGTGATCAACACTCAAACCATCACAAACACCAATGAATTTGACGTACGCATAGGCGTGCCATGGTATTTGAATAGAAATTAGGGATAGTAGTTTAATATTCCCCTACCCAATAAGGGGAGCCCATGCACCCAAGGGATAAAATTTCCGACCATGTTAAACCCAAAATTTTTAGACCCGACACACTTAACATTTAACAACCAACAATCTTATGTTTTATATCAAAAACCTATTAAGCTATCTACTGATTTTTTCTTTTTCATTCTTCTTTTTGACTGCCTGTCAAGAACAGCAAGAGGAAAAAGAAGAGGACCAAGTCGAAGACTTCGAAAAATTTATCGATGATGTAGAAGACCGGGTACAAAAGATGGAAAGAAATTCCAAGGAGTACACCCGCGATGCAGTCGATGAACTTCAGAACGAGATTCAGACCCAGCAGGAGAAGATCAAGGATAATTATGCCGATCTCTCTGAGGAAGGAAAAGAGGAAATGGACGAACTTTCTGCTCGTCTGGACAAGGCCACCCGAACTTTGGAAGACAGGGTAAAAGGAAGCATCCAAAAGGCCAAGAGCCAACTTGAAGAGAGCGGTGAGAAAATGAAAGAGAAAGGAGAGGAAATGATGGAGAAGATGAAAGACAGCCTCGGCTCCGAAGATGAGTAATCTGCTTTCTCTGTTTTTAAATTAATCCAAAAGACAGAATTACAACATGGACGACTTAAGATTAAAACTCAAAGGAAACTGGAACCTCGTCAAGGGCAAGCTTAAGCAGGCTTATTCTCAACTGACTGACGAAGATCTGGTCTACGAAGAAGGCAAAGAAGACGAACTCCTAGGCAAGCTCCAGCAAAAAACAGGAGAAGCCAAAGACAAATTGAAAAGCATGATTGACAGCTTCTAAAGTAAATAATCACCTTCAAACCAAAAGTCAGAGATCCGTTAAGGTCTTTGACTTTTTGGTTCTCTGCCAAAAATTGCGGGGATGCGATTCTGGGGTGCGACCCTTCCAGGGTCGATCTCCACGCGGTACGCGTATTACATAGGTTGAACCCCTCTGGGGTTCATAGGGCGCACAACCTCGGAGAGGTTGCACCTTGGTAGTCTAGGGAGCATTGATTTTTCGACCCTAGAAGGGTCGTACTTTCTGCTCTTCCCGCTAAAATTGTCAGAGAACCGACTTTTTTTTATGGAATCAGACAGATTTTCTGAACTTACTTTCCTGATTTAGGCTTCAATGCCTATGGAGATAGGGGTCTTTTCAGAGACGCCCATGGATTTGGCTACATCGAGCACCTGGGTCAACATGGTCTTTTGACCTTCATCTTTGGTCTGCTGCATCATGCGCATGATCAGGGCTGAAATGCTCAGGTTTTTGACGTCTTCACTGCTAATGTTGAACTGGCTGATAAGGGCAGCTAGGCTTTTTGATAGGGATGGATTCCCATTGCCATTTCCGAGGAGGGAAAGCTTGAGGTCCTGGATATTTTCACTTCCATTGACCAGTTTGTCTACAAACTTCCCTGTGGTAACGGCGTTGGATAGCCTGTCGAAGAACTCCTGCTCTCCACCCATGATGTCAATTTTGGCTGATTTGAGGGCTTGGGCAAGGACAGTAGCCTGTGCAGCCGCAATCTCCTTCTGAATGTCGATGCGGGCAAGTTCAATGCGGGTCTCTTTTTCCAGCCTCAGCTTGAACTCCTCATGCTCTTTGCCTACCCCATCGAGCTGCTTCATGGCTTTGGCCTTGGCCTCTACACCTTTGGCGTCTGCAATGCCTTTTTCCTCGACAATCTTGGCTTCTGCCAGTCCCATTTTCTCTTCCGCTTCCGCTTTGGCCTGGAGGACTTTGGCCTCTGCCATGCCTCGCTCGACAGCAATTTTGGCTTCTACCATGCCCTTTTTGCGGTTGGCTTCTGCCTCAGCTTCGCCTTTAAGTTCGATGCCTTTGGCTTCTGCATTATTTCTGAAATCTAAGGAGTTGGCCTCAGCTTCCCCTTCCTTTTCCCGGGCCCGGGCTTTGGCTTCGAGGACTCGGGCTTCGGCCAGTCCGATGGCGGCGTGCTCCTCGGCGGTAGCGTCGGCCATGATCTTTTTGGCTTCGGCCTCTTTGTCGGCAGCTTCGCGTGCAGCGTTGGCTTCGATGATTCGCTTTTGAGACTCAAGCTCGGCAGCATCCTTTCCGGCTTCGGCGAGTTTGACCTGCTCTACGAATTTTTCCTGTGCCCGCTGCTCAGCATTGAGGATGGCGACTTTTTTCTCCCGCTCTGCTGTGGCGATGGATTCTGTGTCCTTCATCCGCTCCTGCTCCTCGACCACCTCTCTCTCCACGGCTACCCGGTCGCGGATAACATCCTGTATGTTTTTGCGCTCCTCTTCCAGGGCTTTTTCCTTCTCAATTTGTGCCAGGGCTACAATGCGCTCCCGCTCTGTAGCCTCCAATTGCCTGTCTCGCTCTACCTTTTCAGACTCTACCGCCTCTGTACGCTCCTTATTTTTCTTGGCCGCAATGATGTCTCGAAGTTTGTTTTGCTCCTCGATATCGATCTCGCGCTCGCGAACCAGGCGAGCTTTTTCAGCCTTGGCCCTCTCTTCTTCGTCCACTCGTTTGATTTCGGCCTCCTCACGGGAGCGAATGTTGGCGATTTCTCGCTGCTGAATGGCCTCTTTTTCTTCCTGCTGCTTTTCCAATTCCAGGATAGCCTCCCTGGCTTCTACATCCTGCTTTTTTAGTTCCTTTTCTTTCTCTCGCTGAATCTTGTTGGCCAGGGTGATCTGCTTGGCCGTCAAGTCGCGGATTTTCTTGATACCCTCAGCATCAAGGATATTGTCGGCATCCAGATACTCTACTCGGGTCTGCTCAAGGTAGTCAATGGCGATGTCCTGAAGCATATAGCCGTTGAGGTCGTCTCCAATTTCTTCCATGACCAACTGCTTGAGGCGGGAGCGGGCATTGTAGAGATCGACAAAGTTGAAATTGATGCCAACCGTCTTGACAGCCTCCGAAAAAAGGGCCTCAAAAAGAGTACGTAGCAATTCGGGGTCCGAAGCTCTCTCGCAGCCTATGGTCTGGGCCACCCGTCGGATAGACTCCTTTTCGGGATTGACACGGACGAAAAAGACCACCTTGATATCGGCCCTCATATTGTCCTTGCATATGAGTCCATCCTTGCCCTCCCTTTCTATGACCATCTGCTTTACGCTGATATCCATGGTCTCCAAGGTGTGGAGGAGGGGAACAGCAATGATTCCTCCCATGGACACCTTTACTCCGTTGGGGCCAGTCCGCACCAGGGCCTTGCCCTGAGGAACCTTCCGATAGAAGGTAGCGATCAGGGCCAGGATGCCAAAGATGATGGCTACGGCCACGACCGCAATGACAACGAAAATATTTTCAAACATGTGGGTAAAAATTGGTTGTGAGTAACAATTTATCTAAAGAATGATTCAAGCTTCTGGTACAGGGTTGAAATGGCTTACACATCAAAATGGGTGATGAGAAACTCATTCTTTTCTTCCCGGTATTCCACCAAGAGGACTTTTTCTCCTTTTTTATGAATTTGCTCGTCTTCAGAACGGACGTTGATCAAGAAGCTATGATCCCCATTTAGGACCTCAGCCTGGCTTCTTTTCTGAGGGATTGCCTCCATGCGCAAGACCGCTACCTTGCCTACGAGGTCTTTGTAGCTGCTGGCCTCACGGTTGAGAGACCTAAAAATGGGCAGAAAGGGCCAGGTCAATCCTTTGGTGATAAATAGAGACAGAAAGAAGTTGGGGACAAGAATAAAGAGGCCTATCCAAGGGATGCCCTCTCCAAACATATCAAAGGCAAACATTGCCAGGGACCAAAGGGTCAAGGCCAGGAAACTAAAAAATACCATGAAGGGGACCTTGTCAAGGTTAAAAAATAACATTCCCTTGATTAGCCAGCCCCCATCTTCGATCTCAGTATCCGCATCCACATCGACATCAACTTCGGTGTCCATGTCAAGGTCTACATCACTGTCCACTTCCACATCCATGAAGTCCAAGTCTAGCAAACCGATAAATACGGTAATCCAATATACCAGAACTACCATCAGGAGTATGGTATAGATCAAATTGCCGGGGTGGAAGGCCGCCCGAAATAGTTCTGTCATGGCATTGATAATTTAACCCTGAAAATATAGTGAAATATCACAAAGTCAGCCAGAGGGAGACGCAATTTCCATTTTGTGTTTTCACCTTTTTCTGTCGAGTCGCTGTAGGAGCGGTGCCTTGGTTTGAAAATTAAGATTGGAAAAGGTCCTTCACTGTCTGATCGATACAACAAATAGAGTTAAAGCCAAAAGATAAAGTTGGAAAAAGGAGGAGGGATGGAGAGGACAAGTATAGGAGGCTCTTGATTTGGAGATAATACAATTTTCAATAAAATATAGGTTTCGGGACAATAACCTCTAATTTCTTTCTTAATCTATCTTGTGGAATGCTCTTTGTACTAGGAAGGCTAGACTTTTTGCGAAAATACATCATGAGCCCTTTCAAGTTTATTGCATTCCTGCTGGCCCTCTTCTGTCTACAATCCTGTGCAGAAGAAAAGGAGGCCGAGGTTTTGGATTCTGAGGTACAGGAAGACACCCTGATAGTGGTAGGTCGAAATTTGTACGAGGTCGAGGATCAGGGGCCTCAATATGCGGTAGACCAGGCCTTCTCTCAGGGGGATTTCGATCCGGGGGATATTCCTCCCATCATCGAAAAGCAATTGGACGGGGCTTCTTTCATCAAAGGAGCTTATTGGAAGGATGGCAATGGAGACAACTACCTGGGTATCTACAAAGAAGTGGACCGCGACAAGGACCTTACACAGTTGAGGGCTTTTCATGCCGTAAACCTGGGAGGAGATAAGTTTAGGATACTAAAAATGCTCAATGATGGGATCGCCAACTGCGAATTTGACTTGATCCTCGACCTCATTCCTGCCTCTTTGACCATTACCGATATCGACTCCAATCGGTATGCAGAGGTCATCTTTGTCTATCAGATGGGCTGTATATCCGATGTCAGTCCCCTACAAGCCAAACTGATGGTATTGGAGAATGGAAATAAGTACGCCATCCGGGGCAACACCTCCCTATCTGCTTCGGATGACCAAAAAGCTCAGATAGACAGCCTTTTGAACCAGGCCCCTATCGCGATTCAGACCTACGCCCAGGCACAGTGGGAGCGCTTTACCGACACGACTGTGTACTACTGGAGATAGCAGTTGTTGGTTAATGTAAGGATGGAGGCTTCACTTGCAGCTTAAATTGAGAATTTGAGCCTTTGCATTCCCTGATGGAAGGAAGGCCATTTTTTATTTTGCTAAATTGATGGTAAGCCTAATGATCTGTAACAAATGCTACAGATAGAAGGTCTACTGAGTAATGTCATTCTTTTTCCCCTCGAACTCATTTAGTTTTCCTAAACCAAAGTGCTTTCCCCGGCGTTAGATTTATAACCTTTACATTAAAAAAAATGAATGCTTTCAAAATCACTTCTCTTTTACTAGCGGTTTTGTACCTATTTAGCTCTTGCAAACAGGAGCTATCTGTGCTTAATGTCCAGATTGACGCAGAAGCCGGAGGTAGTCCCTGGAATGTCGACCAGCTTTTTTCTACCAATGGAAGCGACCAGGTAAAGATCGATAAGATCAAATTTTATGTGTCAAATATCTCCCTCCGCAACGAAGAAGGAGATGAAGTGGAGAACAGGGAAATATACCTGATCGACCTTGGTGAAGGAGAAAATCAGTTTACGATCAGCGATTTTGAAGCAGGTAATTATGACAGGCTTTGCTTCGGTATTGGTGTTCCTGAAGACTTCAATTTGCTAGACCCTGCCCAATACGAGTCCAGCCATCCCCTTAGTATTCGTCAGGGTATGCACTGGTCTTGGTCGGTAGGCTATATTTTTGCAAAAATTGAAGGAGATTGGGATAGCACAGGAACAGGTAACTTTGAAAAGCCTATCCTGTATCACACAGGTACCCAAGAGCTGTTTAAGGAAGTCTGCTTTGACGCAGCAGGATTGGCACTCTCAGATGAGTCTCCTAAGAGTGTTCGTTTGACCCTGGATGTTCCTAGTCTGTTTGTCTCAGACTCTGATTCCCTGAATTTGAGTACAGAAAACTTTTCTCATACAAGTCCTGTCGGCTCTAAAGCTTTTGAAATATCGGAAAAAGTTACCCGTCAGCTTACTCAGGAAGCCCTTAAACTGGAATCTATCCAGTAAATGAGTATTATTTTTATAGAAAGAAGATCAGCATGAAGAGCTTGCGCTACCTCCTTCCCACTTTATTGGTATTGGCACTGCTGGCCTGCCAAAAAGACCCGCCCATTGTCAGCCCTCAGCGTCTGCCTTTCGTTCCGGATATTCCGGATCACGTGGAGGCCATGACCATTCCCGACTACAATCCCATCACGCAAGCCAAGGTAGACCTGGGTAAAAAGCTTTTTTTTGACCCTATCCTTTCTGCGGATACCACTGTTGCATGCGCCTCATGCCACAAGCAATCCAATGCTTTTACGGCCTCAAGTCCCAGCAGTCCCGGGGTAGGAGGTGCATTGGGTTTTCTTCCTGAAGAAAGGCGAAATTCCATGCCCCTCTTTAACCTCGCCAATGATAGGTTTTTGTTTTGGGATGGAGCTGTACACGCTGCCGAAGGAGCTTATAATGAATTGGAAATACAGGCCCTCAAGCCCATTACCAATACCTTCGAAATGATCAATACCCTCGAGGAGGTCAATCGCCGCCTCAAGGAGCATCCAGAGTATCCCCAACTTTTCCAAAAAGCTTTTGACGATACGATCAAGGATCAATACATAGCCATGGCCCTGGCTTCCTTCGAACGTACCCTGGTGAGTTACAATACTAAGTATGACCGTTACCTGGCAGGGGGGCTGGACAGCACAGTCTTTACTGCCCAGGAGTGGAGAGGTCTCAGGGTATATTTTGATGAAAGGGAAGGGGCCAAACATGCGGAGTGCTTTCACTGTCATGGGGGTCCCAACCTCAACGATCCTGGTCAGGTGTTCAGAAACAATGGCCTTTTCCCCTCCAACGATCCCTTTGGAGAAGACCTGGGTGCTTTTAGGGTATTTGGGCAGGAGGTAGGGGTCAAATTCAAGGTGCCCTCCCTGAGAAATATTTCTTTTACAGCCCCCTACATGCATGATGGCCGTTTTCAGACCTTGGATGAGGTATTGGATTTTTACCAAAAAGGAGGTGATCCCAATAATCCCAACCGGGACCGCTTGATGCAAACCATGGGTTTTACAGACCAGGAAAAGGAAGACCTGAAAGCCTTCCTCCTCACGCTTAGCGACAGCTTATTTATTACCAATCCAGCCTTCCGGCCTTAGAAAAAGGAAGGTTGCTGCGGCCAGGAGTGTGAAGTCCGTATTCCTTTGAAATTTTGTGTTCAGCCTCTGTCCAAAGATCAAGGGGAGTGTAGGCCAGATGGCGGCTTTGAAGGCAGATAGAAGCACGACCCCCGGGCAGGCTTCGGTAAACCAACCAGTACACCCTGGCCTCCCAGGTAAAAATATATTCCTTGACTTCCCTGCCAGCCTCAACTTCACTGACCTCTTTGGCCTGGATGTGGTCAAAATAGGCCAGGCAATCTTGAAATGACTTTTTGGCCTCTCTTCGCTTATCGAAGTATCGCTCCATGCGCACGTCAAAGAGTCGGTCCCTGTGAAACTCGTAATCGAAGTTGGCCTTCCTCCAACTTGCCTCAATGCTGCCTGCTTTCAGGCTTTTGGTTTTGGCGCCTTTAACCTCTTCTACTTGTCGGAAAATGCCATGGCTACTTTGACCAAAGGAAAAAAACATAGGATTTTGTCCCTTCATAGAACTGGCAAATAAAATAGCGAAAAGGATAAGCAAGTATTTGTTGATCATGGGTTTGTAGATTGAAAAAGCTCTGAAAAACGGATGTTAGGCATGTAGAAGTCTGGGTTTTGTTTCGGTAGTAAGGTTTGTTTGGTTTTTGTATTAAATTATACGTAAAATTAAAATAAATGTGCTTAGAATGCCATCCAAACGGGTAGGGGATATGTCAGATCGGGAGGGGATTTTATCGAAAATCCCGAAAGTGAAAAGGGGCAGGGTTGTTAAATCAGGGGTGGAGCCAAGACATTAGGCCGATCCTCATTAGAGGTTGAGAAAGAATCCTTACTTTAGGTCTGTGAAGGAAGTCATTAGGATCGGATTGATTGCTGTGTTGCTGCTGGGATGGACGAGAGGGCAGGACCTCAAGATAAGTTTTGACCGGCAAAACAACTTCACCTATTCAACTCAGAGCCTGCTTTCTTACCGGCTAAAGAAGGAAAACTACCGAATACAGGTCATCTGGGATCAAGACCTTATCCTAAATACCAACAGAAATCCTTCCTCTCTGGTCCTCTTCAACATCCGCGCCCAAGTCTGGCAGCACCACAGGGTAGGGGACTCTCTGGAAATAAGCTCTTTTACAGAAGTAGAGCAGTTTTGGACCACGCAAAACCAGCGTTACAGCCAGTATTTTGGTCTCAACTATCGGTGGAAAACCTGGCTCAGCCTTACCCCCATGCTGGGATATAGTTGGGATTATCGGTCGGCCCGCCTGGATCAGGGATTCTCACCTGCCCTAAGCCTGAGGTCGAGGCATCGATTCAAGGATGGTACTTTTATGGAAAACCGCCTCTGGTCCCGGTTGAAATACATTGCCCCCCGCCATCAACGCAACCTGAGCTTTAGTTCGAATTGGAACAAAAGCTTGGGGGAAGATGCCCGTATCGCATGGGGGGTGGAAATGGGTTCCAACCAGATGGATGACTATCGCCTTTCCTCTGTCGAGCAGATCGAATCCGATACAGCCGCCGCTTTTTTGAGCCTACGATATCGGGTAGCTCCCCGGCTTACCTGGACCTCCGACAATCGTCTGATTTTCAATCGCCGCCTTTTTGATTATGAAGTCTTCGAAATAGAAGAGCCAGAATTCAATGACCTGCGCTTCAACCAGCGGCAATTGTTCAGTCTGCAGCAGCTGGACATGGTGAGAGAAAAGTGGAGTTTTCAAGGGCAGTATATCTATGAGTTTCTGGAAAGGAACTATCAGTTGGACAATGACCTTGACCTCCCCCAGCGGGAGTTTGACCGTCGCACCCGCCGCGAAAAGCAAAAGGATGCCTTTCGACGTACCCACAGTTTCAACCTCAATGCGGCTTACATCCCCAATGATAAGCACCGCCTCAGCCTGGAAGCCAACAACAAATACATTCAATACGATACTCCTTCGGAAGACAACTTTGATGACCACGACGAACTGACCTATGGCCTTCGTTTGGGCTGGAAGGCCCGCTGGGACAGCAAGTTTTCCACCCAGTACGCCCTCACGGGAGGGCTGAGGCGCTATGCCTTCCTTTTTGGGGAGAGAAGCCAGGACAACTACACCCAGCGCAACCTACGCCTGGATTTTTCCTACAATTGGTTCCCCTTGAAAAAGCTAAGGCTCTTTGGAGAGCAGCGCATCTATGTAACCTATAATGTCAAGGACTTTACGGATAAGAATCTGACGGATCGCTCTACCCGCAACCTGGAGACGAGATTGGGGGCGGACTATCTTTGGAGCCAGAAGTGGAGGTCTCGCTTTCGCTTTTACTGCAAAGAGATTCAGGTCTCCTACCTCAACTGGGCGGCCTTTTCGGAGACAGGACTGGATACGACGACCACCCTTCGAGTAGAAATGAGTCATAGCTATGTGCATGGATTGGGGCAGGGGCCCTACCGGCTCCGCTATGATTTTGGTTATCGCCACGCGGGCCGTTTTCGCTTTTTAAACTCTTCCATGACGAGTTTGGAGAATGTGTTGACTCCGATCAACCTTCACATTCGGACGCAGCAGACGGGTCCTTCGACGGGCATAGAATTGATGGGTAGGCAGGGCAGCCTTTTTGAGCTTGATCTGTGGTGGCAGTGGCAGATTCAGGATTTTGTCTATGATGAAGTATCCAGGTTTTCCACGCTTTCCTCCAATTATCAGGAGGAGCAGCTACGGAGGGTAGACCTGAGCTTCAGGCCCTTCATTCGACTCCGGCTCAATCTTTGGCTTGGGGCATGAGCTGCAGGATTTCGGGGAGAATTTTCCCACTGGGGCCTTGTAGGTAGAAGCCTCGGCCGCTTTCTATGGCCTCATAAGAAAATAGGCTGGGTTCTATGTTGATGTCGATCAGAAGGGCTCCGGAGCGTAAGGCGGTATCCACCACCTGTATGGGTAGGGTAGTGGCCCCTGAAGTTCCAATGGTAATTAGAATATCTGTCTGTGCGGCCACGGCCAGGGAACTTTTAAAGCGAAAGTATTTTTCATTGTAGACTTCGTCAAACCAAAGGACATGGGGACGGGTCATCTCTCCGCATTTGGGACAGCGGAGCAGGTTCATTTCGGCGTCGCTGAAAAGGCTATTTCTAAGCTTGGCTCCTACTTTTTTTGGAAATGGATAGAGGTCTGTGCTGCAATCCTGGCTACATCGGACATAATCCAGGGTGCCGTGAATCATAAAAGTCCTCTCCAGGCTGTTGCCAGCTCTGAGGTGGAGGCCGTCTACGTTTTGGGTGATGAGGGTAAAGCGATCTTCAAGGAGGTTTTCCAGTTCGACCAAAGCGTAATGTCCGGGATTGGGCAGGGCACGCTGGCAGACCGTCCGGCGAAAGAGGTACCACATCCAGACATCCCGGGGGTGCTTGACAAACATATCATGGGTAGCGATCTCCTCGGGGGTATACTTTTCGGAGCCTACCTTCCAGTATCCTTGAGGGCCTCTAAAGGTAGGAATACCACTTTCGGCCGATACCCCTGCACCGGTCAGTACCGTCAATCGGCCCTTCCCCTGAATGAACTGCTGTATTTCCCTCTTGAGTTTTTCCGAAATCATGTCGATCGACCTATTCCTACTAAATTAAGTAACTAGGGCCTTCCTCTGCAAATTTGATTTTTCGAAGTAAAGAAATGAATGATAGCCGTGAAAGAAAAAAATGTACCTATTCTTCTCCAATACTGGATTCTCCCAGGTATTTTTGGATGGTCTCTCTGATATTCTCTGTGAAAAGGTCAAATTCAAAATCCTTCTCCAGCCAATGAGCGATGAATGGATAGGCTTCCTGGTGAGCGGCAAGGGCAGGAAGGACAGTGGAAATTAGAATAAAGGTAGAAGAAACAAGGGGCGCGAGTTCCTGAGCCACATTTAGCCCAACTTCAGAGGGGAGGTTAAAATCAATGAAAATGAGGACCTGCTCGTCTAGGTCTAGTTCGCCGGAGCGAAAGGCTTCAACAAAGTCTTTGCCTGCCTGGTAGTGGTAAAAACCCCCATCAAACTGTATGCGGTTAAGAGCAGCTTGGAAAAGTACCACATCTGAAGGGGTATCTTCCACCAGTATGATTTTGTAAGGACTTGCCAAAGGTATGTTACATTTTAATATCAATAGAAGTTTGGATAGCAATCATGGTTCGCCATCACAAACCGAGATCAAGGCATCTGTGTAGGTATAAAATCACAGGCTTGCTAACGGCATGAATTACTGACTGATACGCATTATTTGCAACGATCTGTAAGATAAATACAGCTTTAAAAGCCTAATGAGCCCTGCACTTAAAAAGTTAGAAAAACTATTTCGTTATATATCAAATCATCCCCTTTTCGGTTTGTCATAGCGCTTAAAGGGGCAATTTTTAGCCCTGTTTGGCGGGTTAATACATCTCATATCCTTGAAATTTGCAGGGAAGGGGTCCATTGAAGAGCTGTATTCTTTTCATGGGTTTGAGGCCGACGTGCTTGATGGCCTCCATGTTGGAACTGATCAGCCAGGCCTTCCATCCCTTGTACTTCTGCTTGAAGCAATCCCCGATCTCCTTGTAGAAGCCCTTGATGTCGGCGTGGACGAGTCGTTCGTCATAGGGAGGATTCATCAGCAGATATCCTGAATCTGCCGGGGCTTCTGCTTTTAAGAAAGATTGTTTGAGGGGCTGAATGTGGGACTCCAGTCCTGCAGCCCGGATATTTTCGTCAGCGGCCTTGATGCTAACGGGAGAAATATCGGCGGCAAAAATAGGTGCCCTGGCTTCTGTCCTCAGGTCCATGGCCTCTTCTACCACCCTCTCCCATGCTTTTGAGTCAAAGTCGGACCACTGCTGAAAGCCAAATCCCTTGCGAAGAAGCCCGGGGGCCGTCCGAATAGCCATGAGTCCGGCCTCGATGGGAAGGGTACCCGAACCACACATTGGATCAAAAAAGGCTTCCTCTCCTTTCCAACCCGAAAGCATGATCATCCCTGCAGCCAGGACCTCATTGATAGGGGCCTTGGTATTCAGCTTTCGATAGCCCCTGAGGTGAAGGGAGTCCCCGGAACTGTCTAGGTAGGTGCTCACCTCATCCCCACGAATATTGACATGGATGCGTACATCCGGCCTTTTGAGGTCGACAGAGGGGCGTCGACCTCTTTTTTGTCTAAATCGGTCTACCAGGGCATCCTTGGTCTTAAGAGCGACATAGTGAGAATTTTTGAAGAGGTGGGAGCCTGTGACGGCATCTATGGCAAAAAATTGGTCGGCCTGAAGGTAGTCTTCCCAGGGAATCTTCTTCATCTGCTGATAGAGGTCCTCCTCCGTAGCCGCCCTAAAATTCCTAATACCCATGAGGATGCGTATGGCACTGCGAAGAAACATGTTGCTGCGATACATAAGGGCAGGGTCTCCCTCAAAGGATACTGCTCGCTTGAGTAGCTTAATCTGATGCGCTCCCAAGAGCTTCAGTTCATCTGCCAGAACCTGCTCCA
The DNA here is from genome assembly GCA_964564415.1 of uncultured Bacteroidia bacterium. Taxonomy (GTDB): domain Bacteria; phylum Bacteroidota; class Bacteroidia; order J057; family J057; genus JALEFZ01. Next base: position 122,855 of record CAZMAV010000009.1, read on the forward strand.
GCCCCTGAAAAGTCTTTGCGATAAAAAAATCTGACATCTACCTGTGGAATTTTCCCTTCCTTCTTCTCTGTTAGGTTAGGAAGTGTGTGACAAACATACATCGGCCCGGCAGGCTTTTCCAAACAATGCCGCTTAAGGGTGGAATGGAAGGGAGCCGAGGCCCATCGTTCTTTGAAGAAGAGGAAGTCTGAATCAGATTTTTGAGGACTACGATAGCTGGAAGAGAATATTTCTGAGTTAAGTCTGCATTAAAAATGTCAATAATTGTATATTTTGCAGAATATCTTTCATCTTTGTAGCCCAAGGAATTGGCGTGGAGGTTTGGAAGGGATATGGAAAATTTAGCTGGATAAAGCTCATTGTTGCGTTTTTTCGCAGATATTGAAAAGTCTGAAACAGCTGATAATAAGCCAATCCTTTGTGTTTTAGGTTCAATTCTATATTTTTGATCGCATTTACTGCTCAATCATACATTAAATCTAAAATTATAAAAGGCTTTAACAATGGCTGATACTAACAAACCTACACCGGCTGACTACTCAAATGAGGCGAACATCAAGCCAGCCAGTCCCTTCAAGGCAATCTTTCCTTACCTGGCGATCATCGTCTGCGCCGTGGTAGCTTATTCCATTTTCTATGGAGTATTCGGTCAACCTGAAAACTTCAAGGGTGGACCCGAAGCGTATGAGGTTTACTCGCAGTGGGAGTCCGATGGAGCCGATCCTGCTACTGAGCCTCCTCACTGGACAGACGGAGAGCCCGCCAAGGACAACCTGATGGGACTGGTCTACAAGGGTGGATTCGTTATCCCCATCGGTATGACCATTACCTTGGTTATCCTTGTTTTCTTCATCGAGCGTCTGATCACCCTGCTTCGCGCCAGCGGCCGTGGCAACACCGACGTCTTTGTGAAGAAAATTCGTCTGATGCTTTCCAGAGGAGAGATTACTGAAGCCGCCATGGAGTGCGACAAGCAGAAAGGCTCTGTTGGAAACGTCATCAAAGCCGGGCTTCGCAAGTACCAGGAAATGGAAGCGGCTTCTGACCTCGACAAAGAAACCCGCAAAAACGCCATCCAAGCCGAATTGGAAGAGGCCACTATGCTGGAACTTCCCATGCTGGAGCGCAACCTTCCCATCCTGGCCACCATGGCTTCTCTGGGTGTACTTGTAGGTCTGTTTGGTACCGTACTCGGTATGATTCGCGCCTTCTCCGCCTTGGGTGAAGGAGGAGCGCCAAACGCTGCGGAGCTCTCCGTCGGTATCTCCGAGGCCTTGATCAACACAGCCTTCGGTATTGCCAATTCTGCGGTTTCCGTATTGCTCTACAACTTCTTTACGACTCAGATCGATAAGATGACTTACGCCATGGATGAAGCAGGCTATAGCATCGTTCAGACTTTCGACGTGAACAACTAATTTAGCCTCAAGAAATATACGCTTACAGTTCCAGGTTTTTTGGGGCTGTAAGCCTTTCCTTGAAGCATTGTTTCATTCATTAATCCCGTGATCAATGGCTAAGAAACCCAAACGTGGGGCACCGACGATCGACATGACCGCAATGGTGGACGTGGCTTTCCTTCTCCTCACATTTTTTATCCTGACCACGACCCGCTTCCGCGAGGAGGAAAAGGTCGAGGTGGATACTCCTTCTTCTGTGTCAGACCTCGAGGTAAAAGACCAGGGCCTGATGACCGTTTCCATCGGCTCTGAAGGGGAGGTCTATGTAGGATTTACCGATATCAAGACCCGTACAGGTATATTAAATTTGTATATCCAGGAGAAACTCTCCGAAGATGGCAAAAGTATCTCCGAAGATGGAGCCCGCTACTTCTCCACCCTTCAGGAGTTTGGCGTACCCCTGGGTCAGATTTCCGCCTGGCTCAACGAAACCGGAGAATTCACCATGTCAGAATTCCCACACGAAGGTATACCAACTCCCGATCCCGACTCGGCTACCACGGATAATCCCAACGAACTTAAGGAGTGGATTAGATGGGGCCGACTCACAGACCAGCGGATGCGCTTTGCCATCAAAGGCGACGTGGATACCCAATATGAAATCATCTCCAATGTCATCTCTTCCCTTCAAGACTGGAAAATCAACCAGTTTAGCCTCATCACTGAGCAGGAAGACGGAAGCGAAGCAGAGGAAGAAGAATAAAAAATTAGTATATTAACTGGTGATTCGATCACCTCAAACATGCTTACGACATGGCAGATGTAGAACAGTCGCAAGACAGTGGCAAAAAAGGCAGTGGCCCGAAGACGAAAAAGAAATCTACGCGGATCGATATGACCGCCATGGTGGACGTGGCCTTCCTCCTGCTTACCTTTTTTGTACTGACAGCCACCATGACCAATACCAACGTGATGGAGCTGACCATGCCTCCCAAAACGGATGAAAACATTGATGAGGAGGATAAGTACAAAAAGATCGACGAAAAGAAGATCATGACCATCCTTTTGTATGAAAATGATACGGTCAAGTACTTTACAGGCATCACCGACCCGGAGGTAAAGAGTACCAATTACAGTGAAACTGGAATTGGCAAAGCTATCCGTGGACACCTCAATTATTACAGGGTACTGAACATCCCTCGCTGTAAAGGGCGTCAGTCCGAAGGTTGCTGGGACCCTATCTTTCTGATCAAACCCAAGCCAATCTCCAGGTATAAGAACATGGTCGATCTGCTGGACGAATTGGCGATTGAAGGAGCTACCAAGTACGCCATCGACAAATTTAGCGACGCCGACAGCATTGTGGTCGCTGAGTCCAGAAAAAGAGAATTGGAGGGAGAAGGCGACGAGTAGGCCACCTTTTTCCTGGATCGTTCTTTTGATTTACTGCTTATGTTGATTTTTTTTATGGAAAATCTGTACTCCCAGACTCTTTTAATAAAAGAGAGTCATGAGAAAAAATCCATTTCACCCAAGGTCTCCGGCTATGAATATTGGAAACTTAGGTAAAGCAAAATAGCAGGAGATGCTCAGTAAAGTCCTTGGATTGGAAAAAGGACTTCAAGGTTTAACAAATTAAGCAGTAAAAGATTTAAATTTACAGATAAGGTACTCGTAAAGAGACAAATACATCATCATGGCCGCAGAACAAGCAATTGCTAGAAGAAATATTGCCGACATGGACGAGATGGTTTTTGAGGATCGCGAACACCGATACGGGGCCTATGTGCTCCGGAAGAGGTATCCGATCCACCTGGCCATTGGTACGCTGATCACAGCTGCCATCGCGCTTTCAGGAACCTTTGGTCCATATCTGGCTGACAAATACGATTGGTTTGGCAAGGGCGAGGAAGCCGAGGAGACCAAGACCGTCAGTGTTTCGATCAAATTGGAAGACCTTCCTCCTCCACCTCCGGTAGACGAGGAGAAGGAACCCCCACCGCCACCACCAGACGTGCCTCCCCCAAAGGTGAAGACCGTCGCCTTCCAGATTCCAGAACCTACGCCTGAAGAAGAACTGGACCCTGAAGAAGATCAGACCATTGTCGAAGTGGAAGAGCTAAACGAAGCCCCTAACATCGGCCTGGAAGACCAGGAAGGTGAAGAATTTGGCGTCTTTACCGGTGAGGTAGACGGAGAAGGCGAGGAGTTTGACGTAGTGGTCGATAAAACTCCAGACCCTAGCGAATTCATATTTGCCGATGAACTGCCTCAGCCCATCAATATGGAGGACATCAAAAAGCTGATTGGTTATCCGCAGATCGCCCGCGACGCAGGTATCCAGGGCAACGTGGTCGTCCGTGTATTGGTAGACAAGAAAGGGAATTACAGGGACCACCGCATGATCAACCAGGTCCACCCCATTCTTGCCAAGGCTGTGGTGTCAAAGCTACCCCAGTTGAGATTTACTCCCGCCATTCAGGGAGGGAAGCCCATACAGTTTTGGGTAAACATTCCTTTCAATTTCAAACTCATAGACTAAGGCAAATCTTTTTAAGAATAATGCAAAGGAGCTTTTCCTGAGGGAAGGCTCCTTTTTTGCTATCTGAGCTACAGGAGGATACATTCGCGCAATTACTCCTTGTTTATTAGGGATTGATGTGTAGTTTTGCGGAAAATTTCTACCGGATTGAAGGAGGGAAAACGGATACGACTGGCGATTTTTGCCTCTGGAGGAGGGTCAAATGCAAGAAAAATAGTGGGACATTTTAGGGGTCATCCCCACGTGAGTCCTGCCCTTTTTTTGACTCACAATCCCCAATCAGGGGTACTGAATCTGGGCAAAGAAATCGACTGCCCTGTTTTGGTTCTGGGAAAAAGTCAAATCAGGGATGGAGGCTATCTTTTGGCACAGATGGACCTTCATCACATTGATCTGATAGTTTTGGCTGGATATATTAAATATATCCCCGCGGAGCTGGTTAGGGCTTTTCCTGGAAAAATCCTCAACATTCATCCTTCGCTTCTGCCACAATTTGGTGGAAAAGGAATGTATGGCGTCCATGTACACCGAGCCGTCCTGGAAGCCGGAGAGACCAAGTCGGGCATGACCATACACCTGATAAACGAGGAGTACGACAAGGGGGAAATTATTTGTCAGGCAGAGGTAAATCTCGATCCCTCCTGGACAGCCGAAGAGGTGGCAGCCGCTGTCTTGAAGCTTGAGCATGAGCACTATGCCCCCACCATTGAGCGGGTATGTGAAAGGTTCTTCCCTGAATAGAAATTTTTCATTCGATTGAAAGCGGCATTATGACAGCAAAAAAAGCGATACGCTCCGCCCTCATTTCTGTGTATCACAAGGAGGGACTGGATAAAATAGCCAAAGAACTTATCGAGCGGGAGGTGGTCATCTATTCTACTGGTGGTACCGCTCGTTACTTAGAGGAAATCGGGGCAAAAGTAAAGGAAGTGGCCGACCTGACCGGCTTTCCTTCCATCCTGGGAGGAAGGGTCAAAACCCTTCACCCCAAAGTCCACGGAGGTATCCTCGCCCGCCGAAGCGAAAGCCAGGATATAGAAACCCTTGAAAAATACGAGATTCCTCCCATCGATCTGGTGGTGGTAGACCTCTATCCCTTTGAAGATACCGTGGCCTCAGGAGCTTCTGAAGAGGAAATCATAGAGAAGATTGACATAGGTGGGATCGCCTTGATCCGTGCAGCCGCCAAAAACTTCGCTGATGTGACCTGTGTCGCAAGCCAGGAAGACTATGCTACCTTGGCCAAGCATCTTGGTGAGCAAGAGGGCAGCATCAGCCTGGAGCAGCGCAAGCAGTTTGCCGCCCGGGCCTTCGATGTCTCTTCACACTACGATACCCAGATTCACGCCTACCTCGATCCTGATTTTTCGGGTCTAAAGCTTTCCCTGAGCAAGCCAAGGCATCTCCGTTACGGAGAGAACCCTCATCAAAAGGGCTATTTCCTGGGAGACCTGTCCCGGGTATTTGACCAGCTAAATGGGAAGGAGCTGTCCTACAACAACCTGGTGGACATAGACGGAGCCTTACAACTGGTAGATGAATTTGAAGAGCCATTTTTTGCCATTATCAAGCACACCAATCCCTGTGGCTGTGCGGTTGGCAAGGATTTCAAAGAAGCCTGGCATAGGGCCTTGGAGGGAGATCCTGTATCCGCATTTGGAGGAATTCTGGCCTGCAATGGCCGCATTGACAAGGAGCTTGCCGAGGAGATCAACAAGCTCTTCTACGAGGTGCTGATCGCAGAAGACTTTTCTCTGGAGGCACTGGAAGTCCTTCAAACCAAGAAAAAGCGCATCGTCCTCAAGCGCCTTTCTAAGGAAAGCCATTCACAGATCCTTAAGTCTGCTGTCAATGGTTATCTGATTCAGGACAAGGATCACAAAAAAATTGGATCGGAGGACCTGGAAGTCAAGACCAGTCGCAAGCCTGGAAAGGCCGAGCTTGCGGATGTTCTTTTTGGGGACCTGGTTTGTAAGCATCTAAAGTCCAATGCCATTGCCCTGGTAAAAAATGGACAATTGATCGGAAGTGGCATAGGGCAGACTTCTCGTATCGACGCCTTGAAGCAGGCCATTGCCAAGGCGGAAGCCCGGGGTTTCGAACTCGAGGGGTCTGTATTGGCTTCTGACGCTTTTTTTCCCTTTGCCGACTCAGTAGAAATGGCCCATGCCAAGGGAATTGGGGTAGTGGTCCAACCCGGAGGCTCGGTCCGCGATGAGGATACCATTAATTTTTGTGAAAGTCATGGCATGTGCTTAATTTTCACCGGGATAAGACATTTTAAGCATTAATTTTTTGGATAATTATGAATTCCGTTTGTTCGGAATAAGTAACTGTCTTTTTCATCTTCTACCCTTTTATCATCAAGACACTCGATGGGAGTATTCGATTTTTTCACCACAGACATTGCGATAGACCTGGGAACGGCCAACACACTGATAATGTACAATGATCAGGTCGTGGTGAACGAACCCTCCATAGTAGCTATAGATAGGATGTCGGGCAAGGTCATTGCGGTAGGTCGGGAGGCCCAGCAGATGCACGAAAAGACCCACGAGAAGTACCGGACCATTCGTCCCCTCCGCGATGGAGTGATTGCTGATTTTACGGTAGCGGAGCACATGATTCGGAAGATGATCGGCATGATCCCCCGCAAGCGCCGCTTGTTTTCTGCCAATTATCGCATGGTCATTTGTATCCCCAGTGGCATTACCGAGGTCGAGAAGCGAGCTGTGAAGGACTCTGCGGAGCAGGCAGGAGGCAAGGAGGTATATCTCATTCCCGAGCCCATGGCAGCAGCTATAGGAATTGGGCTCAATGTAAAGGAACCTACCGGCCACATGATCGTGGATATTGGTGGGGGAACGACCGAGATTGCTGTGATCGCCCTTTCGGGCATCGTTACGGACCAGAGCATTCGCATCGCCGGCGATGAATTTAACGATGACATCCTGGATTACATGCGAAAGCAGCACAATATGCTCATCGGTGAGCGAAGTGCCGAGCGCATCAAGATAGAGGTGGGCGCTGCCCTTCCCGAACTTGAGGAGCCTCCATCGGAGATTGAGATTCGAGGAAAAGACCTGATGACAGGGATTCCCAAGACCATTTCGGTTTCTTACAAGGAAGTATCCCACGCCCTTAACAAATCAATTACCAAGATAGAAGACGCCATCCTGAAGGCCCTGGAAAATACTCCTCCTGAGCTTTCCGCAGATATTTATGAGCGAGGAATACATCTGACGGGGGGAGGAGCCTCCCTCAGAGGGCTGGACATCCGGCTGGCCGAAAAAACTAAGCTCCCCATACACGTGGCCGAAGATCCCCTTAAGGCCGTAGTCAGAGGTACAGGTATTTCCTTGGTCAACCTCGATGAGTTTAAATACCTCCTGGGCTGAAGGGAAAATCAGGTCGGGAAGTGATGTTGTGCAGGCTGTAAGTGGATTGAATTATGTTTCGATTGCTAAGATTCTTTTCGAAGTACCGCGACAACCTGTTGTTGGCGGGGCTTCTACTCACGGCCTTTATCCTTATCGTTCGTGCCAATGACCATCAGCGCCATCTGGCGGGTGATGCCCTGCTCAATGCCTCAGGAGAAGTTCAGGAGTCGGTTTCCCTGGTCTACGAATACCTCGATTTGTGGGAGGAAAATGAAAAACTCAAGGTGCAAAACAGCCAGCTGCAGGAACAATTGGACCTGACCCGGCAGCGCCTGGATACCTATGCTGGAATGCTCAATGCCGACAGCCTAGAATGGGCGAAGCTGGATTCCCTTACCCAAACCGACCTCGACACTTTTCGCTATATTCCCGGGAAGGTTATTAAAAATACCACCCATAAGTCCTACAATTATCTCGTGCTCAACAAGGGAGCCAAGGAAGGAGTCAAAGTTGACCGTGGGGTGATTTCTCCTAAGGGAATCGTAGGGAGGGTGATACGGGTGGTAGATAACTATTGCCTGGTTCAATCTGCCCTCAATGTAGACTTCGAACTCATGGTGAGGGCTGCGCCCAAGGGAGAACCCCTCAAGCCCGGTGCTACAGGATTTTATGAGTGGATCCCCAAGGACAATCGAAGGGCCCGCATCACCTATGTGTCCGAAACAGTGACGGTAAAGGAAAATTATGAAGTAGTGACTACTGGCAACAGCATCGTTTTTCCCCCGGGAATCCGCGTGGGACGGGTATCGGAAGTCGAAAAAGAAAAAGCCACAGGATTTTACCAGATCGACATGGAGTTGGCGACTGACTTTGAAAAACTCAGAAATGTATACATCATGGATGCCAGCCACAGGGAAAGGATCGACAGCCTTGAAACAGGAGTGATAAAGGAATGACAAATATTTTGAGACATAGCCTGGGATTTGTCCTGCTCTTGGTTTTCCAGGTCTTTCTCTTCAACCATCTGGTCCTCTTTCAGATGGCCCTACCCTTTGTCTTTTTAATTTTTCTCTTCATGCTTCCCCTGGATACCCCTCGCCCCCTGATGTACGGGCTGGCTTTTTTCATGGGGCTGGTGGTGGATATATTTTCTGACCATTCCGCGACGGGGCTTCACGCTTTTTCAGCCCTTATGGCATCGGCCATGAGGGTAAGGCTGGCCAGCACCCTCAGTGCTTCCAACTTCAGGGGAGTAGAAGAAATCGACCTCCCCTCCCAAAGCTCTGTATGGCTGCTGATGTACATAGCCATTTTATGTTTTATCCATAATTTATTTTATTTTTTACTAGAAGATTTCACTTTTCTAAGAATTTTTTATGTTTTGGGAAAGGCCTTCTTTAGCACCCTTTATGCGACGGCCATTGGATTTTTGATCGTTTACGTTTTTTATAAAAAATAATGGAAAGGCAGCAAATTCGCGGCATCATCATCCTGGCCATCATGGGCCTGATCCTCCTCCTCTACATTGGGAGGCTCTTTTCCATTCAGATCCTCAGCCGTGAATATTCTCAAAGGGCCGAGGGTAATGTCATCAAGACCCGGCCGGTGATTCCTCCCCGTGGCAATATCTACAATCGCCACGGAGAAATCTATGTGAGCAACCGGCCCGTTTTCAATATGTACATTACCGCTTCCGAGCTTTACATTCCGGATACCACTGTCTTGCTCCAATACCTGGATATGGACAGGAAAAGCCTGGAAAATATTCTCAAAAAAGCTTCAAAAAACCTACACAAGTACAAGGCATACCTCGTTTCCCGCAACATTGAAAAGGAGACTTACGGAGCCATGCTGGAAGCCTTCATCGACTTCAGGGGCATCAGCTTTTCGGTGGCTAATAAGCGACACTACAATTATCCGGTGGGAGGCAACATCCTGGGCTATATCAATGAGGTCGACAATACGGACATCATCGCCTCCGAAGGTCGTTACCGAATGGGGGACCTGATCGGAAGGGCGGGAATAGAAAGGTCTCAGGATACCCTTCTGCGGGGAAAACAGGGAAACAACAAGGTCTTGGTCAATGTAACGGGTAAGGTTGTCGGTCCCTATGCAGAGGGAGAATTCGACCAGGAAGCTGAAAAGGGCCAGGACATCATGCTCGGGATTGACACTGACCTTCAGGCCTTCGGAGAGTCCCTCATGGAGGGAAAAAAAGGAAGTATCGTAGCCATCAATCCGGGTTCGGGAGAAATTTTGGCATTTGTAAGCGCACCTACCTATGATCCAGCAGCTCTCACAGGAAAAAAATTCAGCGAGAATTTCATGCGCCTCAAGCAGGACTCGCTCTCGCCTTTGTTCAACAGACCCCTGAGGGCCCGCTATCCGCCCGGATCTATCTTTAAGATTCCCCTGGCCCTGGCTGCCTTGGAAGAAGGGATCATAGACCCCAGGACCTACTACACCTGCGGGGGAGGGTTTCGCCGCAACAGGGGCAAGCCCGGCTGTCGTTATCACGCTCCGCAGAAACTCAAGTCTGCCATCCGGGTATCCTGCAACTCCTATTTTGCGGCTACCTACTACGACTTTATCCACCACGACCAATACGAAGACCACGTAGAGGGTTACAATACCTGGTACACATACATGAAACAAATGGGAATTGGTACCCGCCTGGGGCTGGACATTCCCTACGAAATCAAGGGACTCCTGCCTACCGCAGAGTACTACGACGCCTTGTACAGGAAGCGCTGGAACGGAATGACCATCATTAGCAATGCCATCGGCCAGGGTGAAATCCTCATGACTCCGGTGCAAATGGCCCACTTGGCTGCCCTGGTTGCCAATCGGGGCACCTACATCAATCCCCACTTTGTAAGGGCCGTCAGATCAAGAAAAAGCAGGGACTGGATCAAAGTGTCCTACGAAAGAAAAAGCGTTGACATTTCCAGTCAAAACTTTGAACTGGTCATCGATGCCATGGAAAGTGTGGTCAATGGAGGTACGGGGGGGAGGGCCTTTCTTACCCATACTCCGATGGGCGGAAAGACGGGTACGGTGGAGAATCCTCATGGGGAAGACCACGCTGTATTTATCGGTTTTGCCCCTATCGAACAGCCGCAGATCGCCATCGCTGTGGTCCTGGAAAACGCTGGCGGAGGAGGAAGTTGGGCAGCACCCACAGCCTCCCTCATGATCGAAAAGTACATCAAGGGCGAAATCATAGATAAAAAATGGGAAGAGCAGCGAATCAGGAAAGCAAAGTTCTCAAACTAGGAAACCATGAAGGAAAGACGGTTTAGGAGATCACTCAATATCGACAGCCTCACCCTGGGCATCTACTTTCTCATGGTGCTCCTGGGCTGGATGACCATCTATTCTGTCAGTTCAAGTGGGGGAGAGGGAGAGATATTCGATTTTTCGACTACCCATGGCAAGCAATTGATTTGGATGGGCATAGCCGTGTTGCTTGGGGGCTTTGTGTTGGCCATAGATTTTCGACTCTTCAAAACCCTGGCCTATGTGGCCTATGGAGGAGCCATAGCCTTATTGATCTTAACAATCTTTGTGGGTGAGGAAATTAATGGGGCCAAGGCCTGGCTGGTGATCGGAGGCCAGCCCTTCCAGCCAGCGGAATTTGCCAAGATCGCCACTGCCCTGGCCCTGTCCCGCTACATGTCCACCCAAGGATTTTCCATTTCCAACTTCCGGCAATTGGCCATTTCTGCTGGCATGGTCATCCTGCCTGCCATTATCGTAATCTTTCAAAATGATACCGGATCTGCCCTGGTTTTTGGCAGTTTTATCCTGGTTTTCTTTCGCGAAGGCCTGTCTCCCCTGCTGCCTATTCTCTTGATATTTACTGCCCTGGTAATCATCTTTACCCTCTATCTCAATAATTTTCTCTACATCCTCCTGGGGCTTCTCCTGGTGGGCGCTATCAGTTTTCTGATCACCTACAATATCAGGTATCTGATGAGAAATATACTCATTCACGTACTGGTACTGGCCTTCTTTGGAGGGCTTTCCTTTGGTGCTCAGACCCTTTTCCAGAAACTACCTCCTCACCAGCAAAATCGCATCCTGGTTTGGTTCAATCCCAAAGCCGATCCCTTTGGTGCGGGATACAACGTGATTCAGTCAAAGATTGCCATTGGCTCGGGCCATATCTACGGCAAGGGCTACTTGGATGGGAATTATACCAAGTACAGATTCGTACCCAAGCAGGAGACAGACTTTATATACTGTACCATCGGCGAAGAACTGGGCTGGGTGGGATCGACCTTCGTAATTATCCTATTTTTTGTCCTTTTGGCTCGCCTGCAGTTCATGGCGGAAAATGGGAAGATGCGCTTTACCCGGATCTATGGCTACTCCTGTATGTCCATTATATTTTTTCACGTATTGGTAAATGTCGGGATGACCATCGGTTTTATTCCCGTCATTGGCATACCCCTGCCTTTCTTCAGTTATGGAGGTTCGGCCATGATTTCATTTACCCTCCTTCTTTTTGTCATGATCAACCTCTACGCCCACAGGGGAGCGGTTTTGTCCCGATCCCTCTGATTTTAGATTCCTTCCTCCATGCGAATGTGAAGGAAGAATGCCGAAATTAGAGCTGAGGCACCTTCTTAAGGACTATTCAGGCCAGGATTCTTTTCAGGTGCCAGGCAGCGTAGCCCGGACCTGCTGTCATGCCCTTCCCTCCTATGCCGGTGAGGACATGGACATGGTCGCCAATTTTTTCCTGATAAATATCTCTTTGCTTGCACTGCGAATACTTACCGATCCATTGGCGGCGCAGCTTGTAGGTGGGTAAATCGAAAATCTTTTGAGCTTCCTGAAGGATATACCGGGTAATATCCTCCTCTATATCCATTCCCAGTTGATCTGCAATAGCAGCTTCCTGATAATGGTGGGAATCCCCAATGATCATGGAACCATCTTCCCTTTGTTTGAAAAGAATGTGAACCCCCCACTTTTTCCAAAGACTATCTGCCTCTTCACGGGCAGCTATTTCTGGATAGGAAGGACATTCCTGAAAACTCTCATACCTGCGAATGCTCAGCCCTGTGAGGATGTTAGGACCAAGGACAAGGCCGGGCTGGGGCAGGGTTTCCATCATCTGCAATTTGACCGCAAGTAGGTCGCTCTTAATAAATTGCTCCGGAAAAAGGGCCTTGAACTCATTGCCGCCGCAGATCAGAATTTTCCGGCCCTTGTAAGTTCGGTTTTGAGTATCTCTGACTGCGGGGGCAAGGACTTCCCGGATCTGTGTACCGGGATGGTAGTTCAGCCCCATCTCCTCTTCCAAGTACTTCAGGACCCTTCTGACCATGACCCTGGGGTCCAGGCTCATCTCTTCGGGAAAAAATAGTCCTCCAAAGCAGTAATCTTTCCTCAGTCTGGGATACCTTTCAAGGCATTGAGAGGAGCTTAGCAGTTGGGAGGTATAATTGTTTTCCCTATTGATATGGGCGACCTCTTCCAGAAGGGTCATCTCCTCGGCATTGGAAGCCAGGTAAACGCTACCCTCTTGTCGGAGGCTTATATCTACAAGGCGCTGAAGTTGGCGGTAAATGTCCAGGCTTTTTCTGCCGAAGACTTGCCACTTTTGGTTCATCCCCGAGGGAACGATCTGCCCAAAATTTTGGGTAGAGGCTCCTCTGGGCCGATCGTCCTTCTCGAAGAGCCTGACACTGAGGCCCTTTTTGAGGGCATGATAGGCATGAAAAGTACCCAGCACTCCCCCTCCAATAATAATGAGATCTGTCGTCATGGCGATCTGATTGTGAGTTCACAAGATAAGCATCACACGAGACACGGAGAATCTCCAGAGCGCAAATTGTGATGCGGGCTACCATAATTTATGTTTAATTATCTCTCACCTGTTGCATACTCCAGCCTAATAATTGGGGAGCTATTTCTTCTCAAGTGATTTCCCTCTCCTTGGGGTCCTTCTCCACGAATTTTTTGATTCACCCCATGGATGGAGACTGGATCAAGGGAGACAGTGACAGGATGGAAGGGGGGTGTAGGAGGCTTTTAACATCCTTTTAACACCCCAGACCCTTGACGTAAACATGGCCCATAGCTAATTTCGCATTAAGTAGAATAAGCAGAAAATATCATCTCGCATGGATATTGCGGTCAATTCGATGTCCAAAAGCTATGGCCTACAAAAGGCTGTCGATGACATCTCTTTTCAGGTCAAAACAGGGGAAATCGTAGGTTTTTTGGGTCCTAATGGAGCCGGGAAAACCACGACCATGAAGATCATTACGGCCTACATGTCTCCCACATCTGGGACCGTGAGGGTAGGTGATTTTGATGTAAACGAGGATGCGAACTCCATCAAGCCCTTGATTGGATATTTGCCTGAAAACAATCCCCTCTACTTGGAAATGCCTGTTTTGGAGTACCTGGCATTCGTAGCCGACGTGCAAGGGGTGGAGAAGGGAAGGATAGCGGAGCGAATCCGATCTGTGGTGGGCAGCTGTGGCCTTGATAAGGAAAAACACAAACGTATACAGGAGCTTTCCAAGGGCTATAGGCAGCGGGTCGGACTGGCTCAGGCCCTCATCCACGATCCTGAAATTTTGGTCCTGGACGAGCCGACTACCGGTCTGGACCCCAATCAGATTGTGGAAATAAGAAACCTCATCCGCGAGGTGGGCAAGGAAAAGACGGTCCTCCTCTCCACCCATATCCTGCCGGAGGTAGAAGCGACTTGCGACCGCATTCTCATCATCAACAATGGCAAAATCGTAGCGGATGGCACGGCCGAATCCCTCCGCCATGCCTTTGAGGGTCAGTTTACCTTTAAGGTCATGATCAAAACCGCAGGCGATATTTCCGGTGAACTGAGGGAACTGGAAGGGAGTGCCAATGTGGAGATATTGCCTGAGGAGGCTCACCGGTACCGGATTACGGCGACCGAAGATGAAGCCTTCAGGGCGAGGCTCTTTAACTTTTGTGTAGACAAAAACTACCTTCTCCTGGAGTTGATTCCCGAAACCAAGAGCCTGGAGGATATTTTCCGAAACCTTACCCTCAACTGATCTTTCAAGATTCCTTTACCATGAAGAAAATCTGGTCCATCGCACAAAGAGAATTTTCGACTTACCTAGATTCCCTGGTGGCCTACATCCTCCTGGTGGTCTTTGTGGGAATCACTGGGATATTTACCTGGCTTTCCTTTACGGATGTCTTTTATACCAATGTGGCCTCAATGGCTCCATTTTTCAGCATATCTTACTGGGTGCTCTTTTTCTTCATTCCCGCCCTGACCATGAGGATGCTGGCCGAGGAAAGGCGGAGCGGCACCCTGGAAGTTCTCCTTACCAGAGCCGTGACGGACTGGCAGGTTGTCTTTGGGAAATTTTTAGGAGCCCTGATGCTCATAGGTGTCACCTTGGCCTTCACCCTTCCCTGGTATGGCTCTATTGCTTACCTGGGTCCGGTGGACCATGGCTCTGTCATCGCGGCCTATTTGGGCCTTTTGTTGATGAGCGCCATGTATATCAGCATTGGTATATTTGCATCGAGCTTTACTGATAATCAGATCGTAGCTTTTCTATCTGCTCTTGTCATTGGTATTTTCTTTCATTGGGTATTTGGTTTGATGAGCAATATTTTTTCGGGGAGCCTGAGGGATATTTTTACCTTTCTCTCCACCCAGACCCATATCGAGTCTATCACCCGGGGGGTCATTGACCTTAGAGACTTGGTTTTCTTCCTTTCCATCACCCTTTTGGGACTTTATTTCGCAGAAGTTCGACTGGCCAAAAGAAACGTAGCCGAAGCCTAACAACATTTCCATGAAGCTATCCAGAACGACTGTCAATACGCGAACCCTTCTCTTTATCGCCGTGATCGTAGTGCTCAACTTATTAGTGGGGAGGGCATATTTTCGCCTGGATTTTACGGCTGATCAGCGATACACCCTCACCAAGAGCACAAGGGATATTGTCAAAAATCTGAGTCAGCCCGTCACCGTTACAGCCTATATTTCCGAAAATCTCCCTCCCCAGCTCGACCGCACAGCCAGGGATTTTCGAGACCTCCTGGTGGAGTATAGGTCGGCTTCCAATGACAACATTGTCTACGAATTCATTGATCCTACAGAGGATGAAGAGAAAAAACAGGAGGCTATACAGGCTCAGGTTTTTCCCCGGCAGATACAGTCCCGCGAGAAAGATAAAGTAGAGGTACAGGAAGGATTTATCGGAGCGGTAATTCGGATGGGAACCAATCAGGCTTCTATTCCGGCCCTGGTCGATCAGCGGGGGCAGGCCCTTAACCTGGAGTATGCCCTTACTTCAAATATTTTGAAGGTAGATACAACCCAAAAGACCAGCATTGGTGTGTTGATCGGCCATGGAGAAAGTGGCCTCAACCGCCTCCGTCAGGCTCAAGAACTCCTCTCTGTGCAGCACAGCCTGGACACCCTCCGTTTTTCTACCGACCCCAATGCCTTTAACAAATACCGAACCCTGGTGAGCCTGGGAGCCAACCAAGCTTTTACAGAGGATGAATTGGAGAGATTGGATGCCTTTTTGGAGAGCGGGGGGCGTTTGTTTTTGGGGGTAGAAGCTGTCAATGCCAGCCTGGATGCCCGTCGTCCCTGGACCAAGGGAAACACTGGGCTGGAGGAGTGGATCAATGATAAGGGAGTGCAGGTCAACCAAAACTTTCTGATCGATATACAGGCCGTCGAAATAGGGGTGCAAACGGTCATCGGCACCTTTGGGGGGCAGCCTATCTATGGCACACAAAATGTCCCTTTTCCCTACTTTCCCAGGGTGAGAAATTTTCAGGATCATCCCATTTCCCAAGGATTGGAAGAGGTATTTTTTCAGTTTCCAAGTCCCATCGGAATTTTGGGAACAGAAAAGGAGATTAGCATCAGTCCCCTGGTCAAATCCTCCAATAATTCTGGTAGCCAGGCTCCTCCTCAATTTTTTAACCAGGAAAAGCAGTGGACCCGGGCTGATTTTCCCCTTGGCCCCCAAACAATAGGGGTGGCCATGGAGGGTAAACTGGCGGGAAATACACAAACTCGAATGGTGGTCTTTTCGGATGGGGACTTTCCTCAGGGTGATCAGCAGCAGCCAGCCATTCCGGATAATGTTAACCTGTTTGCCAATGCCCTCGACTGGCTGGAGGGCAATACGGCCCTGGCAGCCATTCGTACCAAAGAAGTCGAATCTCGTCCCATCGAAAAGTTTCTCACCGAAGAAGAAGTCGGAAGCCGGACGGCATTCAAGTGGATCAATTTCCTCCTGCCCATCGTGATCGTCGTGGGTTTTGGCCTGCTTCGTCGACAAAGAAGATCGGCTGAGAGAAAAAGATGGAGAGAGGTGGATTATTCTTAAGCCAAAAATCCTAAAAAGACATGTTCAAAAGATTTTCCCATCAACAATTGCTCATTACCCTTGGGGTTTTGCTGGGCCTATACCTTCTTTCCTTTCTTCTGGGGGGAAGCAAAGAAAGAAGTTTTGAAGCCAATGTCCTGAGCTTGGATACGGCACAGGTCAGCAAATTGGTCCTCACACCCTCAGGAGAAAGAACTTACCGCCTCCAAAAAAATCAGGGAAGCTGGGAGGTGGAACTGGCCGAGGCTTCATTTGCAAGGGCGGAGGCATCCAAGGTCAGGAGAGCTTTGGGAAGCATTGCCAGGCTTCAGGCCAGGGGACTGGCCAGCAGAAATGAGGAGCAGTGGTCTGACTTTGGGGTGGATGAATCTGGTGTCAACATAAAGATCTTTCAGGGAGAGGAACTCCTCGGAGAAATTTATGGGGGGGAGACTTTTTACCAACAGTCTGGCCTCATGTCCTATGTGAGGAAGGAGGGTGAGAAGGAGACCCTGATGGTACCGGCCAACCTGAAGGCAAGCTTCGGAAAAAAGCCCAATGATTGGCGCGACAAGGCCCTGGTGCTTGGCGACAGGAACAGTTGGAACATGCTGACCTTTACCTATGAAGGGGATTCCTCCTTTCAAATGATAAAAAATGGACAGAACCAGTGGATGTACTCGGATTCTACCGCAAGCAACAGCAGTGAGGTAGGATCTTATATCCGAAAATTGGCGCTGACCAAGGGGATCACTTTTGCCGATCGACTTCCTGGGGGCCGGCCTTCCATGAGCCTTTCGGTGCAGAGTTTTACAGGTCCACCCTTTGAGATTGCTGCCTACGAGGAGGGTCAGGGAGCTTATCTCATCACCTCGACAGCCAATCCTGGAGCTGTCTTCGAAGGAGAAGGCTTGATCAACGAAATATTCGTAAGCCCCCAAACATTCGCTTTTGATGATTAAGGCTTTCGGGGCCGAGGTCTTCGGGGCTATCAATGTCCCTATCCTTAGCCCCGAAGACCCTGAACACCAAAAAATAAGTATTTTATTTTTTATTCAATTTCCGATAACTTAAAACAATTCCCGGCCATGTTGCCTGCTAACTTATTTAAGCTAAATGAAACGCACTGACTTTAGAAAAGCAGTTTCCATCTAAGAATGGAGTAAACTGGAAAACAAAGTCCCTCATGGCGCCCAAGTGTTGGGCACTGACCTGGTCATCATCCGCTGCGGGGATGAAGCTTCGGTACTTTATGGACGCTCGCCTCGCCGATGGATTTGTGGAGGGTGAAAACCTAATCTGTGGCCTGCACAACTGGAATTACCGCTATGATACGGGGGTGAGCGAGTACAATCCCGCCGAGCCCCTATACAAATTTACCTCCCTGATCGAAGAGGGCAAAGTATGGATTGAAGAGGAAGAAGTCTGCGAGTTTGAGGTGAACGCAGTTCTCCCTCCCTTTGATGAGGATGAGTACCTGGGCAAATATGCCGATACCCACCCCGAAGCAACGGAGCCTTACACCAAGTATATCAAGCACCTGGCCCATCATGGCTTCTCCAAATGGGGCCATCACGGCCAAACCCAAGCCATGGATGTCGACCGAAACACCCTGCCCAAATGGGAGCATATCCAAATCCTACCCGCCCAGCTTCACAGCAAGCCCCTCTTTGACGAGGACGAAGTAGAAATGAAGACCCTTATCGGGCCCCGGGTCCCCAGGCACCTCGATCTTAGGGGAGCCGAGGGTGTCTCCCTTATCGTAACTGAAGGACTTCGGGTGGCTGAAGACTTTATCAAAGCCCTTGCCCTGGGTACAGACGCCATAGCCATCGCCAACTCAGCCATGCAGGCCATCGGTTGTCTGGGCATGAGGGCTTGCCATACTGACAACTGTCAGGTGGGTATTGCTTCCATGAAACACCACTTTCGGCAGCGACTTGAAATTCAAAAATCCGCCAAGCAACTCCACAATTTCTTCGAAGCCAGCAATGAATTGATGGCAGTCCTGGCCAGGGCCTGTGGACACGAGAAAATTGGAGATTTTACCTGGGAAGACCTGGGAACCTAGGACCATGACATGCACCGACTCTCAGGTGTAGCATTCATGGGGGTGAATCAGGTCTAAGCTTTTTGATGAGACTCTCTGGCCGCAAAAGCCTGCTGCTCTCTATCGATAAATTCACGGAGGGAGGTAGGCTTTTTTCCTGTCAGCAGCTGATAGTGCTCCGTAATGGGGGGTGGGGGTTGAAATCGAGGTAGAAAATGTAGCATAATCATGACCACAGCGAAACCCGTAGACATTCCTTCTCGCTTTTTGCGAAGGAAAAAACTTAGGGGATTCAGGCTTTGATAGGTGATTTTCTCCCCCAACACATCACTCATTTGCCGGGCTACTTCCTGAAAATGGAGCAGCTCTGTACCCGTTATTTCAAGGGCCTTGTTTTTGTGCTGGTCAAAGTCTGCAATGAGATAGGCCGTCGCCTCACCGATATTTTGGGCGTCGATCCACAGAAACTTGGCCATTCCGGCAGGCAGGACAATCTTTCTTTCTTTTTGAATGTCAGAAAGCAGGGTCGTGCTGAGGTTTTGCATAAAATAGGAAGGCCGTACGAAAATGTACTCGAATTCCATCTCTCGGATCAATTTCTCCATCTTATGGTGGGGAATAATAGAACTGGCTTCTACTCCCTGGACAGAAAGGAATACAATCTTTTTGATTCCCTGAGCCTTCGCCTGAGAAAGCATAGGTCTGAAAATTCCATCTACATCCGAAAGTTGTGGGGGACGGAGCAAAAATATGATGTCTTGCCCTTCAAAAGCCTCAGAAAAGGTCTCTCCTTGTTGGAAATCGAAGGGGACATATAGCAAATCCGGGTAGGTTTCAAGGATTTCTTTGTCCTTCTCTACATCTCGGGCGGCTATGGTCAGCCTGGCTTGAAAAGGAATTTCGTGAAGATATCGGATCAACTCCCTGCCTATGTTTCCGGTCGCACCGGTGATAAGTATATTTTTCATGCCCATGGTACACCTTAATTCTTGGTGAATATAAGGAAAAATAAGCAGGAAAAGCGATGACCATTGTCCTGTCGTGAGCTTCTTTATCTCAGTGGAAGAAATATTGAGGATGTAGAAAAGGGCTTAGAAAGAAGTTGAGATGTTTGAGTAAGGGAAAAATTAGGCTATTTACCATGCCTTAAAAGCAGTGGGCAAATGTATATACAAATGTGTATATGATAATTGAATATTTTTATGTTAAATATAAAATTATTCTATGAATAATTTAATACATTGAATATAAGAATTCTTTTATAGAAACTAATTGATGAGGAGCCCCTCCCCTCGGTTCCATTCAATCGGATGAATTTTCAGACCGGTCTTAGCGAACCTGTCCGATTCCCCCTCCCCGGGGGGATCGAACCTCATTATTTCTGGGGCTTAACCCCTGAGCCTCCAGATAAAAGTATGTCTACATCTACCATCCTTAAAAATCATTTTATCATGAACAGATTTGTCATGAGAAATATTTCCCTGACTATCATAGCTATCCAACTTAGTATGGGAGTAGCCTTCGGACAATTTCTTGAGACCAATAACTTTGAAATACTTCCTGCGGGCTGGACCCATCCGACGACCAACTTCGATGTGAAGTTTACCTCCCTGGGGGAATCAGGTGGAGTCCCGGGGCCTACCCCCCAGGGCTGTGACCTCTATGGTTTTCGGGCACAAATCAATACGACCAATTCGATCAACCTGGGCATGAATGCAGTAGGATTTGGAAGCCTTACCATTCCTACCCTGACCTTTGAAAATGGTGCCCAGCAAGGTGCGTTAGACCGTTTTTGGACCACCAACCAGACCGGCTCCGGATGTGGTACCCTATTGAGCTTTTACGGTCAAAACTCCGGCAACATTGTTTTTACCCTTCTGGTTCGGGCCTCGCATCCGGAGGCATTTGGCAACCTTCAGACCGAAACCTGAAGTACTAACTCTGGTGGGGCAGAGGAAGCCAGCGAACCAAGCACAGCAGGCTTCGCAATGTAGTGCTGAAGCTCTATGGGAAAATACATAGGAAAGGATCTATCCTGGTGGGGAAGGCTAGGTCCTTTTTACCATTTGAGACAACCAATTCCTCACTTGAACTGGAACTTTCACCTATCCAGCTTCACCCGGGGGTCCAAGGCGACATAAAGAAGGTCAGTCAGAATGTTGATCGAGACAAAGATAATTCCAATAAAAAGGGCGCAACCCATGATAACCGGAAAGTCCTGCTGATTGAGCGCATCTATGGTGAGCTTTCCAATGCCTTGCCAGTTGAAAATATACTCGATAAAAAAGGCCCCGGCGAGAAGAGAGGCCAGCCAGTTGGTGAGGGAGGAGAGCACGGGATTCAGGGCATTGCGGAGGGCGTGCCCCAGGACTACTCTCACGGGAGAAAGGCCTTTTGCCCTGGCTGTACGGACATAATCCGAAGCCAAGGCTTCTATCATGCTGGATCGGGTCAACTGTATAAAGACCGCCAGAGGCCTGATGCCCAGGGCTAAGGCAGGAAGAAAGAGATTTTTGAGGACCAGACGCTGATCCATGGAAAATATTTCCGGTTCCAACAGGTAGCCACTGACCGATAGGCCCGTCCAGGACTGCCACTGTACCGCGAAAAGCCAGGCAATTAAAACGCCCATGAAAAAAGACGGAGCTGAAATCCCAAAAACAGAGAATGAAAGGATAAGCTGGTCCCAAGGCTTCCCTTGATTAAGGGCAGCTATCACCCCCAAAAATATTCCCAAAATTCCTGCAAAAAAGATGGCTGCTCCCGCCAGAATCAGGGTTCCGGTGATCCGCTGTCCTACCAGGCGATTGACAGGAGCATTGGACTGGAAACTACGTCCTAGAGAAGGGGCTTTTATGGCCAGTATGCTACCCTTCCCCAAGGGAAATAGGGGAAGGTGAGCCTTTTGAGCTGATTCGGTACTGTCCAGGCTTCCCAAGGGAGAAAGTTGATTAAGGTAATTTAGGTATTGAAGGCCGATGGACTTATCCAAACCGTATTTTGCCCTAATGGCCGCCTTGGTCTCTGCATCTGCATTGTCCTCGACGAGATAGGAGGTGGGATCACCAAGGGCATAGAAGATCACAAAAAGCAGGGTGATGATTCCCCAAATGACCAAGATCCCCTGTCCGATTTTTTTCAACAGCATATGACAAATTTAGGCAAATATCGAGGAATCAAAGTCAAAGGCCAGTAGATAGCAGCAACTTTTTTCCCTTCCAATTCCTGTCTATGCCCAATTTTATCCCAATCCGCCAAATCTTAGGTTCTCCTTGCCAGTCCTGCCTGGGGTATTGGCTGATAATTTTTCAATAAGCAGCCTGAAAGCCTCCGGCAATCCAAGCAATTCCCGGCCTCCCATTAGGCTCAATAGGAGGGCATGAAATTCCGGGTCTTTACCTTTGCTCCTAACTTGTTGAGAATAGAAAAAAGACCGAAGTAGGTCCGATTCAGGTAGATACCGTCTGCATCTCCCCTGGGCACCCGGGTATTGCGGATGACCGGACTTCGCCCCATTTTTTCTCCGTAGGCGTAGATGCGGTCAAAGTAGGCCTCCTCTGAAAAGTCAAACTCCTCCCGATGAAAAGGACTGAGGACCATCTCAAGGGCTTCCCGGGCAATGTCCATGTACAGCTTCTTCTCATCCTTGGAGTCTTCTTCGAAGATGATCTGAGCGGCGACCAGGCTTTTGTATAATTCTCCTTCGTCCTGGAGGATGCCGGGCTTGAGCATGGCAAAGTAATTGTCATAAAATTGCTCAGGGATGACTTTGACACAGCCAAAGTCCAGGATGGCTACACTTCCATCCTCCCGAAAGAGGTAGTTGCCCGGATGGGCGTCGGCATGCATCTGACGCAGTTGGTGAATCTGATAATTATAGAAATCCCAAAGGGCTTGCCCAATGCTGTTTCTGACTTCCTGGTTAGGATGTAATGCCAAAAAATCATCCAGGTGATGGCCTTGTAGCCAGGACATGGTGATGATGCGCTCGGCAGAGTATTCGGGGTAGTATTGGGCAAAAACCAAATTGGGGAGTTCTTTGCTCTGCTCGGAAATCTCCATGGACCGCTTGAGCTCCAACTCGTAGTCGGTTTCTTCGATCAGGCGAGCCTTGACTTCTTCGAAGTAGACACTGAGGTCCTGGTCTTTCCAGCCAAACATCTGCCTGGCGAAGGGCCTTACCATGTTGAGGTCAGAAACGACGCTGTCGCCCACGCCGGGATACTGGATTTTTACGGCCAGGGTCTCTCCATTTTTTACAGCCTTATGTACCTGACCAATGGATGCGGCATGGGTGGCTTTCATCTCAAATTGGTCGAATAGCTCCTGAGGCGAGCGATCCAGGTACTGTTTAAAAGTCTTGACGATGAGGGGGCCCGAAAGGGGAGGAGCCTTGTGTTGGGCCTGGGAAAACTGATCCGAAAAGGCCGCCGGGAGTATGCCCCGGTCCATGCTCAGCATCTGGGCGACCTTTAGGGCCGATCCTTTAAGGTTGCTGAGGGTGTCGTATATGTCCTTGGCATTCGCCTCGTCCAGTTCTTCCCTTGAAGTATTTTTGTTTACCAATTTCTTGGCATAATGCTTCACGTAATTGCCCCCTACCTTAAGTCCAGTTCTAACGAATTTTCCGGTACGCTCGATCTTACTGGTAGGAATCTTGGATTGCTCCTCTGCCATTTATGTGTCTGAATTATTTTTGTCTGAATAAAAATTGCAGCAAGTCCCATCCTGAGTCTATGAGGTTGGGCTGAATGAGGTCGAAGGTGAAGCGGACCACCTTTTCAATGCTGGCATCCGTACGGGTAAAGCCTTTGCTCTGGTCATGAATCCAGGTCTGAAGCAGGTAGCCTGCCTGTCCCCACAGGATATTTGGGTACCACTGATTGACAAACCAGCGATCGGCGATCTCTCCCTTGTCCATTCCCTCGTCAAAAACCTGCCTTACCTTGTCCTTGAAGCTTTCCTCTGCTCCTGCAACGTAAAGAGGCCCCTTCCAACTTCCCCTGTCATTGGCATCCATGATCATGACTATGCTTCGCTGCTGCTTGAGTCTTTCAAACCAGGTAAAGTAAATAGCGGCCAGCTTTTGTCGGGAATCGTATTCACCGTAGGTAGGATCGGCCTCGAGACTCTGCAGAACCTCGTCCAGATAGCCCCTGAAAACCTTGGCCTCCAGGGCAGCAAAGGAATTGTACTCCTGGTAAAACTCCGACTCTTTTCGACCCAGATCTCCCATGAAACGATGCACCGAAGGTGGACGCTTGCCATGGTTCAGGAGGTAATTCAAGTACTCGTCTTTTATGCTTTGGCTCATAACCTAATCTTAACTGCTACAAAAAAGTTTGGTTTGACTCCAAGACGGATAAAGGGAAGGAAAATTGCAGTGTTTTTATGCTTTTTGCCTAGTCCGTTCAGGTAGACTAGGCTTTCCTCAGGGAGATGTAAGGTTCTCTATATTTTTATGCCCAAAGTTCGTTTTATAGCTAAATGATGTATTTTATTACGAAACATGGTAAAAAATATTGGAATCTGATGGGTTCTGCTTTTAATTCACAAAATATATCTTAATTAAAGGCTACAAGGAAGAAAAAGCCCAAAAGTAAAAAATTTCGTTTTTGGTTCAGTTATTGCTTTTTCATTTTTGTAAACCTCTGAACGTATTGACCGGCTTTTGAGAGGACTTAGCCTTTTCCTTTCTTTGATTGTTAAGGATGTAAGGTTTAGGGTCTTGATCTCATTAAAAAAATTAAAGTTGCTACCTAATTTTGTAATAAACCAATACTTGCTCTTTATGACCAACCAATACTTTCTCTGGATTTTTGTCCTGGCTTCCTCCTGCCTTCCCCTCTACGCCCAGTGTATCAAGGGAAATTGTGATACGGGAGAAGGCGTCTACAGCTATCCTAATGGAGACAGTTATAAAGGCGAATGGCGTTCTGCCAAACGTTTCGGCTTGGGCATTTACACCATGTCCAACGGGGACAAATACGAGGGAGAATGGAAAAAAGACGAGATGCACGGGCAGGGTACTTACAACTTCAGCAATGGAGATGTATATGAAGGAAACTTTGAAAAGGGAAGGATGCAGGGAAATGGAACCCTTCGCTATGCCGATGGAGGAATCTATGAGGGGGCCTGGGAAAATGACAGGCCGCACGGACAGGGGCAACTTACCTATGCCAGTGCAACCGTCCTTTCAGGTATCTGGGAAGTAGGTCGCCTGGTAGAAGGAGAGGCCAAATATTACTATCCCAATGGGGACTTCTACGAAGGGGAGTTTTCCAATAACAAAAGAAATGGCTTTGGTAAAATGACCTACTCCCGGGGAGACATTTATGAGGGCAACTGGGTCAACGGTCGGAGGCAAGGCAAGGGGAAAATGGAATTTGTAACTGGCGTAAGCTACGATGGAGAATGGAAAATCGGTAAGATGAGCGGTTACGGCATCCTGGAGACTCCGGCTGGCTCACATTATGAAGGAGAATTTAGAAATGGAAGATACAATGGAAAGGGAAAACTCATACACGCCAATGGCGATGTCTATGAAGGAGAATGGCTCAATGGCAAGAAACACGGGAACGGTACCTACGTCTACTCTGATGGCAGCAAATACGAAGGCGACTGGAACATGGATAAGCGACATGGCTCCGGCACCTATGCCTACGCGGATGGCAGCATCTACGAAGGAGAATTCAACTCGGGAAGGCTGCACGGACAAGGAAAAATGATCAAAGAATCAGGAGAGATCCAGGAAGGAAGCTTCTACCACGGGCGCTATCAAGGCAATTAAGACTTTACAAAGGGCTTGCTTTAGGTTTGTCCTTTCGATTCACTACCAGCCAATAAAAGCCTG
Source organism: uncultured Bacteroidia bacterium (assembly GCA_964564415.1). Classification (GTDB taxonomy): domain Bacteria; phylum Bacteroidota; class Bacteroidia; order J057; family J057; genus JALEFZ01. The sequence goes on from CAZMAV010000009.1 coordinate 148,436, forward strand.
AGTTTGTATTTTTTCCTTCCTAAGGATCACCAAAGCTAAAGAAATTGCATACTGGAAGCCTGGAACTCCGTTAGGATGTTTCGGGTTTTTCTTTGAGTTCTTGATCGGGTTTGGCGTAGGAAAGCCGATCGAGGGGCAGGCCCTTGTGGTAGCGATCCAACCCCGTGACAGCCAGGCTACCCACCTTTTCAAAAGAAATGAAGCCGTCCTGACCTACAGCCTCCTCCGGTAAGAAGACCTCCTGAACTTCTCCCACCAGAAAGATAGTAGCATTGGCGAGAATCTTATGCCTTTCTTTGAAGACCAGACCTATTTTAAGGGGAGCTTCTTTAACATAGGGGGGAGGGATTTTGTCGCCAAAAAATTCTGTCAAACCCGTCTCAGCAAATTCGGATCGCTCACGGGGATAGCGGGCACTAGCCTGATGCGCCTGATAATAAAAGTCTTCGCTTATGTGGTTTAAGGTGTAGCATCCGGTCCTGTCGATGTTTTCTATGGTGTGGCGCTCTACTACATGAGGCCTCATGAGCATCCCTACCAAAGGAGGATGTGCCCCTACGTGGATCACAGAAGAAATGACCGAAAGGTTAGTCTGTCCCTCAGGATTGATGGTCCCGCAAAGGCAAACAGGTTTGTATCCACTCAGGCAATTGACTAAGTTTCTCCTCACCTCCCTGGGCATCTCTTCGATCTCGTTCAGGCTGTAGCGTCGCTCTGCCATGGATTTATTTTTTCCCAAAATTAAGGCAGGAGAGGGGAAGGAAAAAACAGCCTTTCCTCATATGAAGAAAGGCAATATTCATTAAAAGATTCCCCAGACCGAAAAGCCGTAAAAAAGCGCTGCTATGGTAAGGAAGAATCCCAAAGGAACAGGCAAAACGAGGTAGGCAAACTTTTTCCAGTTATTTTTTTCCCTGGTAAAGAAAATCGCCGAACCTAGCAGGTGAAGACCTATACCCAGGGACCAAAAAAGCAAAATGAATTCATCCTGTTGGGTAGTGTGAGAATCGATCACCGCAAAAAATGAAAGGACGCAAACAAGGTAGCCGGCAAGGGTGAGTTTGATGGGAGTGAGTAGGTGTTGCATAGGGTTGTATTGTAGGTTTATATAATGTACGCCTCATCTTTCATTTTGTTTTGAAAGTTTTGAAAATTTTTTTTCAAAGCCTCGATCTGCTTATCTTTGCCCTCAGAACTAAATGCGATGGACATCAAACCGGAAGATCTTCCTGCCCTGGCGGGAGATAGAAAAAAGGATACCAAAAAATACTTTCAAAAACTCAGGAAAAAGAAACCCAAGCACCTCGATCAGGTTGTATCGGAGATTCACGACGAGGTCTTTGAGGAGGTTGATTGTCTCAGCTGTGCCAATTGTTGCAAAACCACCTCACCGGTTTTTTTAGATAAAGACATCGATCGCATAGCCCGGCACATGGGGATGAAACCCGCCGATTTTGTAGAGCGCTACCTTCACATTGATGAAGAACAGGACTACGTACTCAATGAAGCTCCCTGTCCCTTCCTTGGCCCGGATAATTATTGTAGCATTTATGAAGTAAGGCCCAAGGCTTGCAGGGAATATCCCCACACCAATCGCAAGCGATTTGTCCAGGTCCTCAACCTTACCTTAAAAAACACCGAAATTTGTCCAGCGGCATTTCAGGTAGTGGAAAAACTAAAGGAAGCCCTTCCCCTGTAACCTGGCTCGCTTAGGAAAGAAGAGACAAAGCCGCTTATCCGGCCACCTGACCTCGACCGAGGTTCCAATAATTTTGATTGAGGAGCTCAATGCCCCATGAGCTTTGATTAAGGGTAAAATCCTTGTGAAGGGGATGGTAATGGGGGGCCATTTCGGAGATAAGCCAGGCCGCGCTCATGTGCCAAAGCAGATTTGGGCTAGTCGTCAACCAGCCCTCCCAGGGATGGCCATCTTGATTTTCATCGGTGAGAAAAATACCCATATGCCCCTGGAGTTTTTGGTGGAGGACCTCTGTGATGGTCCGCAAAGAAGGCAGAGCTTCCGGCAAAAAATACTGTTGCTCATCGCTAACCCATCCCTGGTTGTCAATCAGGACGGAAAGTTCCAACCAGAATTTACTGAGGTGCCTCTGGGTATCCGGAACCCAAAGCAAGATAAGGGGTCGGACAGAAAGTGGGAGAGAGGGATGATCGTAGCTTTTCCATCCTCCTGCATAATGGGGAATGATGCAGCGGGAATGGTCTTGTTCCCAGGTGATTCGACCCAGGTACTTCTCAATGTCGGGGTCCCTGCCGATGAGGGACTTCCAGACCCCGGAAAATTCATTCAGTTGTTGGGGCAAAAGGGCAGCATGTGTCTGAAGATAAGTCTGTAGTTGGTAAAAACCTGACATCCTTTTTGAGTTAGGGATAATGGCCAGACAGGGCGGGGCTTTTGGCCCGATCGGGAGAGAAAATCTTGCCCTGTCAGGAATAATATGCCAACTTCCGTTTTTCTTATAACTTTTCTGTTAAGTATATATTGAATATCCAATTAGTCCCTTTTTTTTACAGAGAATCTTTTCATTTTTGTGGAGATATGAAGGCATTAGAGCAATTGGATTTGTTTCCTGAAGGTAAATTGGACATTACCCTCAAACGCTTGGCCCATCAGTTGATGGAAAAGTATGGCAGCTTTGAGGATGTTGTCTTTTTGGGCATACAGACCAAGGGAGTCTTTGTCGCTCGTCGACTTTCTCGTCTCCTGGCTTCCATTCTGGAAATATCAGAAATACCCCTGGGCGAACTGGACACGACATTTTTTAGGGATGATTTTCGCAAACGTTCTGCTCCTCTTCAGCCCAATAAAACCAAGATTGACTTTGTGATTGAAGAGAAAAAGGTCATTCTGGTAGACGATGTACTCTATACGGGGCGGACGGTAAGGGCAGCCCTGGATGCCATGCTGGCCTATGGAAGGCCCCATTCCGTAGAGCTCCTGGTCCTGGTGGATCGGCAGCATCAACGCGAATTGCCCATCGAACCATCCTATGTAGGCATAGATGTGGATACCATCGAAACCCAGCGGGTCATTGTAGACCTCATAGAAGAAGAAGGGGTAGAAGAAGACAAGGTTTATCTCATTACATTTGACTGATCCTGGGGAAGCTTATCCAGGCTAACAACCGACTATGGCGCTCAGCTCTAGACATCTACTGGGAATAAAATACATATACACCGAAGATCTTCAACTGATCTTCGAGACCGCCGATAATTTCAAGGAGGTGATCAACAGGCCCATCAAAAAGGTGCCCTCCCTCAGAGATATTACCATCGCCAACTTATTTTTTGAAAATTCTACCCGGACCCGGATTTCCTTCGAATTGGCTGAAAAAAGACTCTCAGCTGATGTGGTCAATTTTTCAGCCTCTTCCAGCAGTGTTAAAAAAGGTGAAACCCTCCTGGACACCGTCAACAATATCCTGGCAATGAAGGTAGACATGATTGTCATTCGCCATCCCCTGCCAGGAGCTCCTGTATTTTTGAGCAAGCACATTCCCGCACAGATCATCAATGCTGGTGACGGAACCCATGAACACCCCACCCAGGCCCTGCTGGACTGTTTTTCCTTGAAAGAAAAATTTGGCAGCCTCCAAGGCCTCAATGTGGCCATTATTGGAGATATTAGCCATAGCCGGGTAGCCCTCTCCAATATTTTTGCCCTCAAAAAACTGGGAGCCCATGTCCGCGTCTGTGGACCTCCTACCCTCATTCCAAAAGGCATGGAAGAGTTAGGGCTAGAGGTGAGCTACAAGCTCGATGAGACCCTTCAGTGGGCAGATGCTGTTAACATGCTGAGGATCCAACTCGAAAGGCAGGACCGAAAATACTTTCCCTCTCTGAGAGAGTATTCCATCATGTATGGCCTGAACATGGACCGCCTTCAGAAATTGGACAAAAAACTGGTCATCATGCATCCGGGACCCATCAACCGGGGGGTGGAAATCAGCTCTGAAGTGGCCGACTCGGAGCAGGCCATCATCCTGGACCAGGTTCAAAATGGGGTAGCCGTACGCATGGCTGTCCTTTATCTTTTGGCAAGGGCCCATGACAACCAACCTTCCTGAGCCAGGTTCCTACCTTTAGGAATAGAATGATGCTGAAAAAAATCGACAAACATATCCTCCGATCCTACCTGGGTCCCTGGCTGATGGCCTTTAGCATCATCATGTTTATCCTGGTCCTCCTTACGGTATATCCCTATCTGCGGGAAGTGTTGGGCAAAGGAATAGGACCCAGCATGCTAGGGAAGCTAATTTTTTATGCTTCAGGAAGGGTTTCTCTCCTGGCTATGCCCATAGGTATTCTTACAGGCGCACTCATGACTTTTGGGGGCTTGGGTGAAAACAACGAACTCGCAGCCATGAAATCCTCGGGGATCAGCCTGGTAAAAATCAGCCGATCCGCAGTGGCCCTTAGCTTCCTAATCGCCCTGGTAGCCCTTTGGTTTTCCTTCAACGTCGTTCCCCAGGCCAACCTCAAATTTTACAGCCTCTTTTATGACATGCAGCGAAAGAAGGCCGATGTAGCCCTGGCCAAAGGGGACTTCTACGAAGGTATTCCTGATTATGCCATCTATGTCTCGGACAAAAATAAGTCTTCGGGCATGCTCTACGATGTGAGGATCTTCAACCACGTGGATGACAAAAACAACAACAACCACGCCCGAAACAAGGGAAACACCGACCTAACTGTTGCTGATTCTGCATTCATGTATATGGAAGGATTGACCATGAAGATGGTCCTCTACTGGGGCAGCCGTTACGAAGAGATCAAACCTGAACCCGACAAGAGGAACAACATGCCCTTTGCCCGCACCTACTTTGATTCTTTGGTGTATGCGATAGACCTTACCGGCAAGGGCTTTGAATTTGACCGCACAGATGAAAAGCAGTTTCGCCATCAGATCATCATGAAGCAGGAAGAATTGGTGAGCGCCATCGATTCTCTGGATGAATTGGAGGGAAAAAACAGAAAGAAGAATTTCAACCAGATCGGGCGATATACCAAGATAGACACCAGCTTTTTTGTGCCTACCCCAGACACCCTTGAAGAAAATTTTGTCCTGGAGACCGTAGAATTACAAGAGGGGGACAGCTTGCTGGCCTGTTTTCCTTCCTACGATGGGAAGCGCCTGTATAGCCGTGCCCTAGCCAATGCCCGTTCGGTCAAAAGCATGGTCGAACTCATGGACAGAAGGAAAAAACAGCAGGATCGCAACAGAAATCGCTACGACTACGAGTATCACCAGCGCCACTCTCTGCCAGTCAATTGTATTGTCTTTATGCTCCTGGGCATCTCCCTGGGAGCCATCATTCGGAAGGGAGGTTTTGGTTTTCCTGCCCTCATTTCGGTGATCATGTTTGTCCTTTTTTACATTGCCCATATTTATGGCTACCGCCTGGCCAAGGAAGATGCCATTCAGGGATGGGTAGGGGCTTGGCTGCCCATTTTGATTTTTGCACCCATCGCTATATACACTACCATACAGGCGACCTTCGAAACGAGCTTGTTCAACGAGAGTTTTTTGGAAATGCTAAGGGAAAAAATCCTGGACAATCCCCTTTTTCACCTGCTGAGGTTATTCCTACGCCTTTTTGTTTCTTCTTAAGAATGCCCGTATTTACTTTTTGCCTGGAGAAGTCTTATTCTCTTAAAAAATTTACAAAGGAGGTTCTCCCGGATTCCCCACCCAGGTCAAATAGCCTTCCCCCACCCAAAAGCGCCAATTGGCGAAGCGGTCTCTTTCTTTTTTCTCCTCCCATGTAGGCAATATTCAGGTACTGACCATGGTAAGCCCCATCCTCAACCTCTTGCAAAAGGGCGGGATCTATTCGAAAGCCACCATCCGTAATAAAGACCAGTTGAACCTCATAGCCTCTGAGGGGGGAATCGGCGTAGATCCGGTCAAAAGCCTCCTTACCCCTGATTTCACCTCCAGGAGAAAGCCTTCCAATGAGGGAGGAAGAGGGAAAGGGATGTTCTTCCTGATAAGAAAGCCAGGTACAGGAATCACTCCACTGCATGAGGGAAAACCGGGATTCTTCTCTTGGGCTTTCCAACCAGGAAGGCAGGTAGGCTTGGAGTGCTTCCCATCGTCCCTCTTTGCCCATGCTTCCGGAAGCATCCAGGAGAATGACAAAATGACGAGGGAGCCCTTGCCCCTGGGGTGGGGGAGGCTTCATCCAGGGCAGGCGGAGCAAAAGGGGAGGGAAATATTGGCCCATGGCTTCATTCAAGCGGTTGTAGGCAGGTATACATCCCCCTGTCCCGTCATTGAAGAAAGGAAGCAGCCCTTCATTATAAAATTCTTCGAGATTACTGGGCTTCCTTTGCCGGCCATAGTTTTCCTGACTAAGGGCCAGAAAGTTTTCTAGGCTTTCACCCAAGGTCATCAACTCTTGGGTAGAGCCCGGAAAAGACCCCCATGATCCTTGTTTTTCGAGTTCAAGGCGCTTTTTCTGCCACTGATCCAGGGCTGTCATAAATTGACGCTGCCCTTCGAGGAAGGCTTTGGGACTCTCCTGCTGCCAGGCAATGAGAAGGTGTTGACCCTGGTCCAGGAGTCTGCAGGTTTGAATAAGGAATTCATAGCAAGGACTCTGGGGGAAGGGAAGGGCCTTCCATTGGACGTCTATCTCGAAGTAAATCCCGTCTTGGAGGACCTGAAGATCAGTCAGGGCAAGGGCCGTCGCGCGATACAGGGCCTCAGAACCACGGGAGGAAAGATAGGCTTCCTTGAGCTGGAGAAAGGCTTGAAATCGCTCCCCGGATTCGAGTAGGAGACTCTTCACCCCCGGACTTGTCTGCGTGTAAATCTCCTGTTGAAGAATTCCATAACCCTCAGCACCCGGCGCCTTCGCCTTACCTTTGAGTTCCAGGTAGTGTCCATGAATGGTTCCGGCTCGCAGGTTCAGGTAGTCCATGACCTCCATGAAAGGCTTGGGCCTGGCTCCAAGGCCCGAAACCCAAAATAGAAAAATAACACATATACCATTGATCCTGAAATACATAGATGATGTCGACATGGATGGTGTAGGCTTCTGACAATGACAAGGCAAATTCCAGATTCTGCCCCTCGGGAAAAATGGCAATGACTGTAGAAATTACCATCCCCTGAGACCCAAAAGGCCAGGGCTAAAACTCAATGGCAAGATAGGTTGGTATAGGATTTAGTAAAATTCGATATTTAGTATAATACAACATTTAGCCTATTTTGAGAAATATCCCAAGCCCTCTCTAACTTTTTGTTTTGAATGGATAAAAGTCCATTTTGCTCAGCTAAATTCTCCCATTTCTATTACTTTTGTGTATGGAACAAAGCAAGCGTCGATTCATTATTCTCTCTGCCCCCAGTGGTTCTGGTAAGACGACCCTGGCCAAGGCGCTGCTCGATCGCTTTCCTCACTTTGCTTTTTCGGTCTCAGCCACTACCCGGCCTCCCCGGGATTACGAAAAGGAGGGAGTGCATTATTATTTTCTTTCTCCCGATACTTTCAGAAGGAAGATAGAGAAGGGTGATTTCCTTGAGTATGAGGAAGTCTACAAAGGAAGGTATTACGGTACCTTAAAATCGGAAATTGACCGGATTTCAGCGGTGGGAAAAATACCTATTCTGGACGTCGACGTGGTGGGGGGACTCAACATCAAAAAACAGTACAGCTCAGATGCCCTGGCTGTTTTTATCAAGGCCCCCAGCATAGAGGTGCTGAAGGAAAGGCTGAGAAAAAGAAATGCGGATAGTGAAGAAGAAATACAGTTGAGGATCGACAAGGCCAGGGAGGAAATGGGAGTAAGTGATGAGTTTGACTTGATCATCGTCAATGACGACCTGGAGGAGGCCACGAGGAAGCTGAGCCAGGCAGCACTGAGTTTTGTAGAAAAAAGGCAGATTCCCTGAGATCTGGGAATCGCTTGTCTCTCAAGAAAATTTAATAGTCAAGAAAAACTGGCTTTTTGGGTAAGGCCCTCTTTCAGTTCGCCTGCAAGCCGGAGACCTATCCTGAGAATCCACACAAAGCCCTGCTTCCTACGGCAGACTCTGTGGCGTATGGAAAGGACCTGGTCGAAAGTCGCTATTATTGCTACGTCTGCCATTCAGGCAACCCTGAGAAACTGAACCTCAGTCAGCCTGAGCTTTCGGAGGGCTATCTTCAGGGAAGCTACGTCTTCAAACTCCACGATTACGATATCCAGATCCCTTCTCTCTACATGCATGGAGATTCAGAAATAGATAAATGGAGCATAGACGAATTTGTGGCTGCTGTCAAATGGGGGCAGCGTCCCTCCGGAAAGCCCTACCGCGAGCCTATGCATCCCTACACCATGCTGGATACGGCTGAGGTAAGAACCATTTACCACTACCTGAAGTCCTACTACTCAGAAAAGTCCCTGGCAGGGGTTTAGCAAGGTCCAGGCTTTCCTGACTATCCCGCGCCAGGATGAGGTACAAAATATGTAAAACAGGAAATCACGGATATTCGAATAATCGACGCAGATGCTCATCTGACCTAGGAGAAGGAAGTTGTATTGACCAACTTGATGGTATCACATGACATCCATCGAATCAATTCCATACCATGACAGCTTCATTTGCCATTTCCAATACCCTGATTGATCTATTTTTACTCTCTACAGCACCGGCCACGGCCGTTGATTCGTGGATGTTGACGTCTTCCTCCTCGGCCTGGGCAGGAAGATTGGGTCATGAGACTGAGGTCCTTGCCTTTCTTTTGGGCTCGGCCCTCATCTTTTTGGCTACCTGTCGGGTCATGATTCGGAAAAAATCCCAGCTTCCTTCAAGGCTTTATCTGGCCAAGGTTTATCTTAGCCAGAAAGATAGCCTATGGAAATCTTAGCATCTGTATTAGCCGCCGAACACCGCATCCGCCCTTACATTCTTCAGACACCGGTAGAGCATTCTCCCTGGTTGAGCGAAGAAACAGGGGCGGATGTCTGGTTTAAGATGGAGCATATTCAGGTTACTGGCTCTTTCAAACTCCGTGGTGCTGCCAACAAACTGCTCAGCCTGACCGACCGTCAGCGGGAAAGGGGAGTTATTACCGCTTCTACGGGCAATCACGGAGCGGCCCTGGCATATATGGCGATGAAGAGGAAGATGAATTGCCGGGTTTATCTTCCCAAACAAGTATCCTCCTCCAAGCGTGCCCTGATGGAGCTCTATGGGGCGGAGCTGATTTTTATAGGACATGATTCAGTAGAGGCAGAAAGGAAAGCCCGTAGGGTCGCTCAGGAGGAAGGTGTTCCTTTCATTTCGCCCTATAATGACGAGGAGGTTATCGCCGGTCAGGGCACCCTGGGCTGGGAAGTAGAGCGACAATTGCCTGGTCTTGATGCGATCTTTGTACCCGTGGGGGGAGGAGGATTGATATCCGGCGTAGCAGGTTACCTGAAGTCGGCCATGAAGGATGTAGAGGTCATGGGTTGCCAACCCGCGCATTCAGCTGTTATGCACAAGTCCGTAGAGGCGGGTCAAATCCTGGATATACCCTCCAAACCTACCTGGTCTGACGGAACAGCCGGAGGCCTTGAGGAAGGCAGCATTACCTTTGATTATTGTCGGAAATTTGTGGATCGGTGGGCCGAAGTTACGGAAAAGGAAATCGAAGATAGCCTGATCTTTCTCCTCCAAAAACACTACTGCCTGGTAGAAGGAGCAGCCGCCCTGTCCCTGGCAACCTTCAGGAAAGAATCAAATCTATACAGGGGAAAAAAGGTATGTCTGATCCTTTGTGGGAGGAAAATGGGAACTGAAGGCCTGAAAAAATTGATATCTAAGCAATAAAGTTGATCCCATACGCAGTTTTTTTGACTTCGTTTTTGGTATAATGACTAATTTTTATATATATTATTGTATTATTATTATGTATTTAACTATTCCGTAAATTCCCTTTTATGATAGATTGAATTCCTGTTTAGTTTAATTTGACGATAAATATGTACATGTTAGGGGCTAGTTAGAGGTTTGGGAAGAATAAATAGGCAAGACAGAGATTAAGGCTGAAAGGAGAATTTATTTGATTTTTAAGATAAAAGACGAAGAAAAATAATAGTGCGAAAATGTATTATGATTTTTGATATTGATAATATTTAGATTATTTTGCTTAAGATAAGGAGAAAGAAATATGGGTGAGAGATAAGGAAGGAGGCAAAGGGAAAACCTGGGGTACCAATGGATTAAAACAAGGGAAATATATTGGGAAAAGGTAAAAATTCCTGGTTGATAACAAAAAAAATCGTCATTTTGCACACAAAGCTCGACGCTTACCTCATTGTCTATCCGATAGCACAATAATCGAATCTTACTTCCGTTTAAGTGGCTAGGAAAACAATTCTAAATTTAAAGGGTAGACAAAACACTCAGATTGTATCGAGGATATTTTACAATACTATTTATGAATTTATATCAATTACGTGGACCTGACGAAAAGTGGGACATTTTTGGCACTGTGAAGGAAATCTATCACCATGTCCAAAAGTTGAACTACAAGGGGCCGACACAAACCGTGGAAGGCATTCCCCTTCCCGCCGGCGACGGGTTCATCATAGAAGAATCTTACATTAAAAGATCCTCTTCCATGAGGCTTTCTCATGCTCAATGGAATGAAATCGATAAATATGTACAGGATCCCAATTATCCACGTCTCAATAGTAGGGTAGATGTCATGGCTTATGCCCTAGAAACCCTAAGGGCCGTCAGCAATTTTGGTGAGGTCTACGCCAGGACTCATCAGGGAGTAGAAGGATTTAAGGATATCAAGGAAGTCATCGAAAAGCTGCCTTTCTACGAAATGCATGGAGTTCTCCCCGTGATTTCTAAAGAAAAGGAAGTCCTCAAAAAGATTCCTAAATAAGCACTCTTTATTGAATAAATTTTGCCGCTCGATATCGTAATTGTTACATCTTAACAGCTATCTCCATGAATTTATTATTGCTAGAAGATATAAAATCTCATGCCAGCCTCTTTGAATATGCCATTGAGGACCTGGGTTGGAAAGAGAAAATCGATATTATATGGGCGCAAAATTTCGAAGAAGGTGAAGAAAAGCTAGACACTCCCGTGGATATCGATATCATGTTTGTGGATTACAAACTAGGCATTGGCAAAACCGGAGCTGACTTTTGTAAGGTAGCCCGGCGGAAAAGGCCGGATTCCATCCTTATTGTCCTTTCCTCCTCCGACAATCCTGAGACCATCACCGAGACTTACCAAGCAGGTGCCAATGCCTTTATCCCCAAATTCGAAGACTTTGATGACGCCCTCGACAAGCTCAACCTTATCTTTAGGTACTACGCTCGATTCAATAAGTCTGCCCTCTCTTGACCCGACCATCGGTCTATTAATACAAGGAAAGAATACAAAAAAGGTCTCTACCACGAACGTAGGGACCTTTTTTGTATTACTTTGAGCTTTCAGTCAATCAGGCTACTGCCATTTGACGGAAAAGGGGGCTGAGGTCCATATGATTGGAAACCAGTTCGGCGGCTTCCCTGACCTTCCATCCTACATCGGGTCGCAGTTTGGTCTCAATCTTCCCATAGGCCAATACCGCCTCGTAGGCATTCATGTGAGTAAAAAGACAGGGTAATTGGTGCTTTTCCAAAAAGCGCATGGCTAGAGGAGATAGGTAGTTTTCTCCGGTCAGCAGGACTCCATTCAGGGGCATTTGATGGGGAAACTGAAAATTGAAGCCCTGTATACAGGCATCCAATTGCATGGCATCTATGATGAGAAGCTGTCCCTGGAGGGGAGAGTCGGGGAGGCGATAGGTATCCTGAAGAGACATAAGCCCTTCGATGGGTTCATTGAGCTTTTCAGGGTGGGTAAGGACCTCTGCCTTGGTGGCTTTTTGAATGGCCTGGATGACGGGCTGTCCCAGCCTGGCTTCATAGGGGATGACTCCGAGGAGGGGGATACCCAGGGTATTTAGCTTAGCCCCTACCCATCGACTTACCTTTTCGAGCTTTTCTGGCAATACCTTGTTGATGATGACGCCAAGAATAGAAACGCCTCGCGACTCGAAGTAGGAGCGGTTGAGGTTGATCTGGTCAATGGTCTTGCCGATCCCTCCCTCTACGATGAGGATGACGCCTGCATTCAGGAGGTGAGCCGTATCTGCATTAGACATGTCAAGTACGCTGCCTACTCCGGGATGGCCGGTGCCTTCATAGACCATGACATCGTGGGTAGCCTCCAGGCTCCTCGCTGCTGCCAGGACCTTATCTTCAAAGTGATAATTTTGAGGATTTTCCAGATAATGACAGGTAAGGCCCTGAGCCATGATGACCGGACTGTGAAGGCGGGGCACCAAAGTCTCATCCAAAAAGGAAGTAAAGATCGGTGCATCTTTGTCCACTTTCTCTCCTTTGATTTCCACGAATTTCTGCCCCAAAGGCTTACAGTATCCAACCTGGATTCCGTGTTTTTGTAAGGAGGAAATCAGTCCAAGGGTGGCGGTGGTCTTACCTACGTGTTGATTGGTCGCAGCGACAAATATGCGTCTGGGCGCTGGCATAGGCGAATCTGTTAAGAATATCCAATTGTGTACACAAAATATCGGCAAAAAGCAGACCATTTAACATTCTCTTCAATTAAAGAGACAGTATCGGGGGATAAAAAGCGACTAATCCCGCTTGGAATGCTGGCCTGAGCCTTGTAAGGATTGATGTTAAACGAAAGCGATTTTATTTTGTTTTACTTCTATCCATCCATACAAGCTTTTTATGTTGGGTAAAAAAATGAGCAGGGGGATAATTTGATGCTTTTTCTCACAATCACCTGGCAGTTTCCAATGACCAGGGTTAGATGTTTATGTTTTTATCTACCTTAATGATGATTATTACGGATCTTTTTTTAGCGTAAAACAGATAGCACTTTTGGGGTTGAAAACAAGGGATTTGTAATGACCTCAACAGCGCTTTAGCCATTCTTCAAGTATGAAAATTGGATTATTTTTTGGCTCCTTTAACCCTGTCCATGTGGGTCATTTGATTTTGGCACAGACTGCCCTCAACGAGACTGAATTGGACAAGGTCTGGTTTGTAATTTCTCCTCAAAGTCCTTTCAAGGAAAAGAAAAACCTCCTGTCGGAGTATGACCGCCTCCGCATGGTCGAACTAGCTATCGGAGACCGTTCTGACCTACAGGCTTCCAATGTGGAATTTTCCCTTCCCCAACCTTCCTACACGATAGACACCCTTACTCACCTACGTGATACCTATCCTTCCTATGAATTTTCCCTGCTCATGGGCCAGGACAACCTTCAGTACCTGGATCGATGGAAAAATCATGAGGCCATTTTGAAATACTACAAGATTTATGTCTATCCAAGGGTGAAGACCAAGCCCACTTCCTTAGACGACCATCCTTCGGTTAAACTTTTTGAAGCCCCCCTACTCAATATTTCGGCATCCTACCTTCGGCGATTGGTCAAGGCCCGAAAGGCCATTACCTATATGGTAGGAGAGGAGGTAGAAAAATACATCCTCGATGGTAGCCTCTTCAAATAAATCAGGGCTGGGATATGGGCCTCCCATCCAAAAAGTCGTACCTTTGTAGCCTTTTAGCGATAGCATGAAACAGATCCCAAACATCCTGACCATGGCCAATGTAATGACCGGAATGGTCATGATGCTCTTCATTGTGTCGGGAAATGTGCAAATGAGCCTCATCCTCCTGGCCCTGGCCCTGCTCTTCGATTTTCTGGACGGGTTTTTGGCCCGCCTTCTGGACGCCACTACCGAACTGGGTAAGAACCTTGACTCACTTGCAGATATGATTAGTTTTGGAGGCAGCAGCGGACTGGTCATGGCTTACCTCATCGCAGACAGCACAGGTTCAGCCTTTCCTCCCGAAAACATGGAGTCTCCCATTTGGATGCTGGGGCTGCTGGTACCCATTTTCGCTGCCCTACGCCTGGCCCGCTTTAACGTGGAGCAGGAGCAAGAAGAGGAAAGTGCCCAGCATTTTTCAGGTGTTCCTACCCCCGCGAATGCCATCCTTATTTTTTCGCTTTGGTTTCTGTACGAGAGAGGTAAAGATTTGGAAGAAAGCTTCTGGCAGGGATTGATTCAGGAAGAATGGTTGACTGCATTCTGGATTGTTCTTACCCTGATAAGTTGTGTGCTCATGGTGGTCCCCATTCGCCTGATGGCCCTTAAGTTCAAGGGCTTTTCCTGGGGTGAAAACAGATTTCGCTACCTGCTCATCGTCCTCAGCCTCCTTATTTTGATCGTTTTTGGTCGTTTGGCCCTCCCCTTGATATTTTTGTTGTACCTTGCGATGTCTTTCATCAAGAATACATTGAGTCCTGAAAAAGGGCAATAACCCTATCACGCATACGCCAAAAAATCACTTGAATCGTGAAGTATACCGCTACCATCCACATCATGCCGCGCCCCGAAATTCTCGATCCTCAGGGCAAAGCCACCCGTCTGGGCCTACACAACCTCGGCTTCAAGCAAATGGAAGAAGTAAGGGTTGGGAAAATGATCGAACTGAGTTTTTCTGCTGCAAATGAAGGCGAAGCCAAAGAAATCGTCGAGCAAGCCTGCAAAAAGCTCCTCACCAATACCGTCATCGAATCCTACACCTTTCAGCTTCAAGAACTGGCGGAAGCCTGATTCCCTTTATTCTGATCTTTGCAGGGGCAGGCCCAGAGATGGGCTGGCCACCACCTCGGTCCGGTGTGATTCCCAGGGATGGGGATAGTCCAGGACCTCTTTTCTTTTGGGTAATGAGTAATCCTCGAAGTCAGGGTCAATCTCGTCAAAGATCAAGTAACTGACCTCAGCGCCCATGTTTCGGCAATATTCGGCAAGGTAATTTCTGGTAGCGGTGTCAAGGAGGTTCCCATTGATAAGGACGGGTTTGCGGGCCTCTCCCCATACGGAAATGAAATGTTTGACCTGTCGCAAAAGATTTTCACGCTCGTGAGGATTGACCTGTGAAACACTCAGGTTTTCCAGCGGGAAGGGCTTGAAGTGGGCATAGTACTGGCGAATATAATCCTCTTTTTTAGAATTGGGCAAGGAAAGGGTAAGGGCTGCCTGAAATTTAGGCACTTCATTTTCAGGTTTGGGAGCAGCCAGCAATTTTCGGGTAAGCTTTCCGTCGTCAAATTTCAGGGAGTTCCAAAGGGCATTTTTCTGCTTGAGGGGGGCCTCCTGGTAGGTTTTTTGAATATCTTCAAAACTTCCTATCTCATAGGTAATCTTGGGCACCACATTTTTGTTAAAATCCCTGTCAAGGCTCAAAATATGGTCCTTGTCCATGCAATCCCTTCCCATAATGTCAAAAAAGGAAAAGATACCCAAAAGCCTGAGGTCGGTCTTGACGGCCAGTTTGCGATATTCTCCCTCACCTATTCTCTTCAGTCCCCACTGCAAAGGGATGCTGTGGTATTTGACCAGGTCGAGGATTTGTCTTCGTTGCTGCTGGTTAATTTCGGGGTGTTTGAGCAAGATATTCCTGGCAAAGGGAAGTCCGGCTCTCTCATGACCGTGTGCCGTCCATCGGTTACGCTTCCAGGTGGTTACGGCAGGCTTTCCTATGTCGTGGAGGATAGAAGCCCAGTACATGACTTCCTGTTCTGATGGGCTAAGGTCAAATTCATCTTTGTACTTTTCAAAGGTCTCCAAGACCAGGAGGGTGTGAGTGAGGACATTCCCCTCGCCGTGATACTTCGGGTTTTGTTCGGTGGCCTTCATGGCATTCAACAACCAGGAGGGCAAAGGCAAATCTTTCTTTTCTTCCATTTATTACTTGATCTTTCCAGAGGACTTCCGCATCGTTAGTTAATCGGCAGTCCTAGTCATCATCTTCCAGGCGCTTTTTTAGAGATTCTACAATTTCTCTCTCCAGCTCTTGCTTCAGGTCGCGGACACTTTCTAACTCCAACTCCCGTTTCCAGGCCTCCCTTTCTTCTTCAGAAAACTCGAATTCATCCACGGCTTCAGGATCGTATTCGACGTCTTCAAGGTTGTCAAAGTTTAGCTCATTTTCGGTAGGATTGAGGTATTCTCCAACATAACTTTCATCCCAATCCAACTTGAATTCCACCCGGCGGTTGATCGCCTTGAGGGAGTCGCTGTTGTTGGGGACAATGGGTTTTTCTTCTCCATAACCCATGGCCCTGATCCGATTGGGCTGGAAGTCCCCCTTGCGAACCAGATAGTTCCTGATGGCATCGGCCCGCTTTTGCGAAAGCTTCTTGTTCATCTTTTCATCGCCTTCAGCGTCGGTATGGCCCTCTACCGTGAGCTTGAATTGAGGGTAGCGCTTTAAAAACCTAACCAGATAGTCCAATTTAGGTTTGTCCGAAGATTTGAGTCGGGCCGACCGCGAGCTGAAATTGAGGCTTTCGAAAACAATAGGCTTGTTGTTGCTGAAACTTTCGGTTAAAACAGAAAAGGTGCTATCCCCTGTCAGCTCAAAATCATTAGAGATGGTAAGAAAATTATCCCCTATGATGTATATCCGATAGCGCTTGTTATTGATCAGATCGAATTCAAAATATCCGTTTTCGCTAATGGGTTTGGGAGCTACCTCCAGGGTATCGTCCAGAGGAATGATCATGGCCACCCCCACCAACTTATTTCCGGTAATGGAATCTATCAAAAGTCCACTCAGCCTGACGTCGGCATCCGGACGAGCCTCCATGGGCATGGGAAAGGAATATAGATCAAAGTTTTGCTTGACGTGATCGATGTCTATCTCATCCTGGCTCTTGGAGTAGAAAATGGTTTTTCCCGGCCCGTCGATGCTGAAGTAATATTCATTTTTCTGGGTATTGACCAGGGGGCCTACATTTTTGGGCTGTCTCCAGCTTCGCCCCATTTTTCTGGCCTTAAAAATGTCATAGCCTCCAAAGTTGGGAAGGTGGCCGGTGGAGGAAAAGTAGAGGGTCGAATTGATGCGGTGAAAATAGGGGGTTACCTCGTGCTGGGCTGTATTGATGAGGGGGCCGATGTTTCTGGCAGGAGCCCAGGTGCTGTCCTCTTTCATTCGGGAGACGTAGATATCAGTTCCCCCAAATCCCCCATTGCGGTTTGAGACAAAAAAGAGCGATCTTCCATCTTCGGAGATATTGGGCTGTGAATCCCAGGCTTTGGAATTGACTGCCCTGCCGAGGTTTCTGACGTGGGACCAGGTACCATCCACCGGGTTATAGTCTGCTGCATAGATGTCGCAGTCTCCTATTCCCTGCAGGGGGTGGCATCGGGTGAAATAAAGGATTTTTCCGTCCGGAGAAAGGCAGGCCGACCCTTCGTTGAATTCTGAGTTGATGCTGTCTGAGAGCCTGCTGGCCGCTTCCCAGCCTCCGTCATAGATATTTTTATAGGAATAATAGAGGTCTTCGTTATGGCGGGCGAAGGGATCTACCACATCCTCCGGCGTCATGCCTGAGGTATCCCGACGTGAGGTAAAAATCAGGATGCTATCTGTGGGATGCATAAAGGGAGCGTAGTCCGGGGAGGCAGAATTGATCATATGCCCCATAGAAGTCAGTACCGGGGTAGGGGGAATGAGGGTATCGATCTCTTTTCTGATATCGAGGAGGCGGTAATACTCGTCGATCGGCAGCCATTCGGTGGCTACAGGAGCGAGAAGAGAGTCCAGGGCCATTCGCGGGACATCTTCCCCATGGTCGTGAACCTCAGCCAATTGATAAAAATAGATGGCCTCGTCCATCTTGCCGAGAAGCTGCTTGACCCTGCCGGCTTTCCAAATCAGTTCCAGATCCTTGTGAAAATTATCAATTTTGAAATTGATGATATAGGCCTCCAATAGTTCGTCGAGCTTCTTGAGAATAGCAGTACTTCCGGCCCTGGGATCGGATTCCAGGGATGAAATTTCGCGAAGAAGGGCCTTGTCCTGATAGTAGCCCACCTCAATATCATTGGTAAGGGCCGAATATTGACCCTCAGGAATCATGAATAGATCCTTGTAGGTCTCAGGGTCTACCATCTTTAAGGCTTCCTGCCGTTCGATGATGGTGCGTAGCATTTGGCGTCGCTCCAATTCTCCCTTCGAAGGCGCTTGGGCCTGTAGAGGCAGAAGCCAAAGCCAGGAGCACACAAAAACTGGAATCAAAATCAAAAATCTCTTGAGTATCATGTTTTGAGGCATAATTCTTCGGATGATCGTCGGGGGCAGCTACCCATAACTACGCATATCCCAGTCAAAGGTACGCTATTTTTTATATAGAGACTTAGACCCATACATCCTTTATGTATCCATCCAGGCTCCTACTTTATTTTTCTGATCGCTGCCCATTTCCTACTTATTTTTTGTCTTTCTGCAAAAAAAGAAGCGGTTCCACTGCCAGAACCGCCTCTCCTCCTAAGGTCATGCTTATCCCTTTAAAGATTAGGAGACCTCCAGTTCAAATTTCTGAGGGTACTGCCCCAGTATTCTCTGGATTTCGTTTTTGACTCCCTCAGCCTTGCCAGAATCTTTGGCCTTCACCTTGATGTAGGCCATGGTCCCGTGTACTTTGTGAGGCTCTACCCTTATTTCTTTAGATGAAATGGAGGAGAGAAGCCCCAATTCATGGTCAAAGACTTCCTTGATTTCCCGACGGATGAGTTCAGGCTTGAAAATCTTTCCCACGGCGGTAGTTGGCAATTCATCAACAATGTGAATATGCTTGGGAATGGCAGCTCTTTCTCCGATATGTTCGGTTGCGTATGCCAAGAGTTCCTCCTTGTCGGCGTTTTTGCCTTCTTTGAGGGTAAGAAAGGCGACAGGTACTTCACCTACCCTTGAATCTGGTCTTCCCACAGCTGCCACCATTGAGACCGCAGGATGTGCCATTAGGGGCTCTTCAATCAATTTGGGGTCAATGTTATGTCCTCCTCGGATGATAAGCTCTTTTTTCCGCCCTGTCAGCCAAAAGTAGCCTTCAGCATCCTGACGTCCCATGTCGCCGGTATTGAGAAAGGGCCCTTTGCCATCTCCGGTATCTATCCAGGTGTTTTTGTTGTGAATTTCTTCTTTATAGCCACTGAAGACATTTTCTCCTCGAATGGCTACGATTCCTATTTGGTCTACTTCTGCCATGCGCTGATACTGGCCCTCTTCATCGAGGATGATGATCTTCATTTCCTGGTAGGGAATGGGAAATCCTACCGATCCCACCCTTCTTTCGCCGGCAGGAGGATTGACGGAACTCACACAGGTACCCTCCGTAGAGCCATAGCCTTCGAGGATTTTGACCCCTGTCAGGCTCTCGAATTGGCGGAAGATCTCTACCGGCATAGGAGCTGCTCCGCAGAGGGCATATGTCAGGGAACTCACATCGGAATCCCTCATCGGAATGCCCAGGAGGGTAGAGTAGACCGTAGGTACGCCGCTGAAGAAGTTGATCTTGTAATGTTCAATGATCTTCCAAAAGTTGGGGATGACCCCCTCTCCGCGATAGCCGGAGGGAGTGCCCAGGACTACGTGTGCCCCTTGCCCCCAGGGACCCAGGCCTGTGACCATGACCCCATTGACATGAAACAAGGGAAGGCCACAAAAGAAATTGAGATTGGGATCTTCTTCTCCCAGCATTTGAAGGGCAGACCATGCATCAAAAACCTCATTTCTATGGCTGTGTCGAGCCAATTTAGGTGTGCCCGTGGTACCTCCGGTATGAAAGTAGGAAGCCGTATCAGAAGGCTCAATCTTTCTTTGAAAGGTAAAATGATCCTGGGGATATTTTTTTCTTGTCTTATTAAAATCGAGGACTTCCTGGCCGGGAATGGTTTTTGCCCTTCTTTTTAGGAGGGAAAGACCCTTTATGGCCAATTTTGCCACACCGCTAAGGTGATCTTCAAGGTTGATGCGGAGGATGGTCTTGAGGCTGGGAATTTCTCCTCGAATCTCTTCTATTTTGTCCCAAATGTCAGTATTGGGGAAGGCATTGATGGTAACGAGGACCTTGCACTCGGCGGCTATCAGGATGTCCTTGATGACCTCGGGCTCCAGCAGGGGATTGATGGGGTTGATGATGCCGGCATATTCTCCTCCCCAAATGGTAAAGTGAGTCTCAGGAAGGTTGGGCAGGACAAAGGAGACTACATCCTCCTTTTTTATGCCCAGATCGCGGAGCATGTTGGCCGTTTGCCTGATGTTGCCCAGGAGATCCTTAAAAGAGTAGGTCTCGGCTACCTTGTAGCTTTCTCCTTTGGCCTGCAGAAAGAAGGTGAGTGCCGGCCGGCCTTCGCCGTAGGAGGCCCCCTTTTCCAGCACTTCGAAGGTACTGTTGGGAAGGCCCTGCTCTTCAAGCGGGGTCTGCTCAAAGGCTCTTATGTTTTCCAGGGTTTGAATTTGAGGCATATGAGTTAGGTTGATGTCCTATCTTCGAAAATATGGATAATTCTGAAAATACGGACCCTTATGAGCTAGTTTTTAAACAGATTCCTTCATTTTGAATTGAAAATCGAAATAAATAGAGCTATCAAATTTAAAAACAGAGGGCTGTTGGGGTTAAAACAATTTTATTTTTGATAACCCCAACAGCGCTTATTCAGATTGCCGATGGGAGTTTCCAGGCGAACGAGGTAAGCCCTTATTCTACTTCCTTTTTGTCGTTTTGAGGGTGGAGGGCCGAAGCCAGGACATTTTTGATGGCATCGAGTCCCTGGGTAAAGGCTTCCATCTCTTGTACCAATTGTGCCATGCGGTCGGCAGAGAGATTTTTTTGCTTTAGAAACATCTCTACGATTTCTTTCCACCGGGCTTCATCTTCTGAAGTGGCGAATCCAGTCATCATTTTGAATTTCAGGAGATTGGCCTCGGCAGCACGGGTAAGGGTCTGAGCCTCACTTTCATAATGGGAAAGGATGAGGGTGGTCAGCTCCTCTTCGTTCATGAGGGCCTGCACTTTTTCTGCCATCCTGTTCATGTTGCGATATGAGCCCTGCAATTTAAAGGGAGGTTCAATGCGATACTCATCCTGCTGGGCAGCGGAGGAGATGTATTCCTGATTGACCCGAAGGATAACGTCCCTGATTTTCATCAATTTGGAAAGGATAGCCACATATTCCTGGCTTTCTTCTGGGGTAAAATGTGTCTCAAAGTCCGCCCCTTCCCCTTCTTTTCCCTCTGCCATGCGAATCAACCTGAGGATATCCTTGCGGGGCTTGGTAGAAAGGTGGTGGAGGACAGGGTTGGCCGTAAGGGAGTTTTCAAGGTAGCTCAGTTTGAAGAGGTCCTCGCTATCGCCGAGGATATCACCCAGGTTGTAGGTATCGGCGCGGTTGGCGAGCATGTCCGGAATCCTGAATTTCTCTCCAGATTCGGTGTAGGGATTACCGGCCATGACCACTGCTACTTTCTTTCCCCGGAGGTCATAGGTTCTGGTTTTTCCCCTGTAGACACCTTCTATTTTACGCTGGGCATCGCAGAGTGAGATAAATTTTTGTAAAAACTCAGGGTGGCAATGCTGGATGTCATCAAGGTAAATCATCACATTATCACCCATTTCCAAAGAAAGATTGAGTTTGCCGAGTTCTTCCCGGGCAGCCGCATTGGGAGCCTCCGCAGGATCGAGAGAGGTAACATGATGGCCTATGGCCGGACCGTTGATTTTCATGAAAATCAGGCCTAAGCGATTGGCGACATACTCCATAAGGGTTGTCTTGCCATATCCCGGGGGAGAAACCAAAAGAAGAAGTCCCTGCCGATCGGTACGTGTATTTTCCCCTGCCGTCCCCAATTGCTTGGCAAGGTTGTCGCCGACCATGGGTAGGTAGACCTTGTCGATCAGCTGGTTGCGGACAAATGAAGTCAGGACACGGGGACGAAATTCCTCCAGCCTCAGCTCCTCCCTGAAGGAATCGGAGAGTTCTTTTTTGAGCTGGGTAAAGCGGCGGTAGAGGGGAATGACCTGATCTACATGTACTTGGAGTCTTTCCTGAAAATCGTAATAATTCAGCGCATAGTTGCCCTCCTCTATCAGGGGGTGATCCCCGAGCATCCCTTCGAGGGTCTGGCTCATTTGTACCGACTGCACCCGCTTTTTATCATGGGTATCGGCAAAAAGCAGGGAGCAAGCTTCCCATACATAGGGGCTTTGAACCAGATCGGGGTGATAGCTTTTGAGGAAGGAAAGTAGCCAGTGGCGCAGCAGTTCGTAACGGTCGAAGGGAGCATCCCGGAGGTCTTCCTGTCCCCGCCGAAAATTATCCTGCAGCTGCTTTTGCTGTAAGTATTTGCCAAAATCTTCTAGCATTTGCGAAGCTTGTTCTGCGATGACAAACCCCTCTCCATCGATCAATTCTTCAAAGAGATAATGAGCACTTTCGGCTGGCGACAATTGCTCGAAAAGATCATTCCAATCCAAAGACTGAAGCAGGCGCTCCTCAAGCTTGTGAAGCAGGGCTTCAAAGGTTCCGCTTTGGGGAAAGGCTTTCCGGACTGCCGCTGCCCCCTGGATGCGCTGTTTCCACATTTGCCTTTCCTCTTCCGCCAGCAACCCATTCCAAAAAAATTGGGCCCCTGCCCTCAGCTTTGGAGGAAATCGGAGAAGGTCTGCCTGGGCCTCGATATTTTTTAAGGCTCGGTAAATAGCGCTGGCATCCCGGTCGTGAATCCCTTTGCTGTAGCCCTCCGAAAAGCGGGTGGACATGAAGCTACGTACCTCATTATCCAAGTCTTCCTCATTCAGTTTTTGACCTATCAAAAGGTTAGCGAGGTATTCCGCCCTGTACACTTGTTTTGTTTCGGAAATCAGGGACATGTCCCAGACTTCACGGGTCTGTTGAAACTCGGGATCGGTAATTTTTTCGAAAAAAGAGGTCCCTGTCAGGTGAAAATACATATCCTCACCCTTGAGCATGACGTTGAGGTCAAGGTTTTGGGTGCTGACGGCAAAGGGATGCCTGCCCAGACGGATGATGTTTTCTCCATCTAGGAAAAGCTCATTTTTATCCCTCAACTGTCGTATCCCATCTTCCTGAAGGCTTTTGAGGCGACCCTGAATGTCGCCCGCCTTGATGGGATCTTCCATATCTTCCAACTGCCGGATGATATCCCTGACCTTGTCGATCATGAGGTCAGCGGCAAAATAAGCGTTGATTTCAGAGATTTCCTTGAACCTCGATACCCGGTTTTGAATGCCTTTAAGGATGCGGTCGGCAGCATTCATGAGGGATTGAGCCTTTTTGTTGCGCGCCTCGGTAAGGCTGAGCTTGCGGGTTTCAAAAGCCGAATAGATTTCCTCGCGCTTTTCTGAAAGTTGGAGGACAAAGGTCTCGTAGTCAGCAAACTTGCCCTCAAGCTCCTCCAACTGTATCATCAATTTACTCAGGTATTCGTCGCATTTGGCGGGGCTGTCAGAGAGGTCCAGGTAATTGATCAAGCCCTGTTCGAGCAGGCGAATCTGAGCGTGAAATTCTTCCTTAGCCTCAGCACCTCTCAGTTCTTTGCGCTCTTTTTTGAGGGAGGCCCTCAGTTGGTTAAGGCTTGCGTAAATACCGGAGATATTGTCGATGATGCGGGTGGTCTGGGTAGCATCATCGATCTGCAGGTTGGAGACAATGTCGATCAGCAATTCAAGTTCTTTGCTGATCCCATCGATTCGCTCTTCGACCTCATTGGCTTCGCTTACTTTTTGGATGGCCTGAAGGGCTTCGCGGGTGTCGTCGACCTTTGTTTGGTAGGGAAGTAGGGCTTCAGGATCAAGGAGAAACTCGACGGTCTGCCGGGCAGTCTTTTCGCTGGCTTCCTTTACCTTTTCCTCAAAAGCTTCAATATCTCCCACATCTACATAGCGGAGCTCCTTGGTCCCGATCAGCTCTCCACGAAGGGCCCTGAGTTTGGCAAGGTAGGAAACGAAGGTGTCGATGTCCTTAGCCTTGTATCGTCGAATCTTGTCAAGCAGGCTAAGGGTTTTTTCAGAAACCTCCTTTACGGCTTGTTGGCTGCTTTGCTTGATTCGCCTTACCTTTTCGTATTCGTCGATGGCGGCAGCAGCGGTCTCCCGGATGGCATGGAGGGGCTTACCCAGGTCCATGGCCTCTTCTCTCTGTATCCAATAATATGAGTCGAGTATGTCAGAGGCCTTTTTGACCAGGTCTATATAGAGGTCATCGTAGCTGTCCTCCTTTTGTAAAAGTACAAAAAGCTCATTGCACTCTGCCATGCCCCTGACCAGATCTTTGTTGCCTACCTTGAACAGCCACTTGTCGGAGTGTTCGCTGGCAGGTGGGGCATAGGTGCCATAAGGAGTCTGCCATACCTGTACTACATGGTGGCGGCCCGGCTGATCCTCAGTCTTGAAATAGCAGAGTTCCCCATTTGGGAAGATGGTCGAACCATTGCAGATGATAGGATTCTCAACCTGCTGCTGAACGATGTTGTAGGGGAGGAGGACATAAATGCCCTTTTCCATGTTGGAGAAAATGTAGAGAAAATCCTCTCCATTAGAAGAGGCAATACGGCGCTCGAAGCTAAGGTTGGGCATGACCTTGTCAAATAGCTTGTATTCACCGGTTTGTAGGTAATAGCCATTGGAAAAAATAATTCCCTGTTCATCGGGAAGTAGGACACAGGCCTTTTCGATGGCATCAGCTCTGAGGACTTCTTTGACTTTTTGGTTGAAGATGAGGTATCGAAAATTTCTTTCCTGATAGGGTCTTACTTTGAGTATGAGGATATTTCCAAGGTCAGCGTAGTAATAATCCGCATCATCAAGGGTTTGGTCGGGGTGGTCCACCGCCTCGGTGTAGATGCCCTTTCCGGAGGCAGTATTGTCCTCTACCTTGATGGTGAGGTCTCCCCCGATGGTTTCTACGAATACCTTATCGAGGATGGAAACGTGGGGATGTTCTCCCCTTCGCTGCATATCGCGGGTAGTCCTTATCCAATTAAATTGATGCTGTTCGGGATATTTGAATTCATGGTCAAAGCGGTTGCCCAGATAGGTGAGCCCATCTTCCACAATGGCCCATTTGAAGGTCTTGATGTCATCGCTGCTTTTGCCCACCTGGAAGACCATGAAGAGATGAGGACCTATGCGGGCAAATTTGACAAATACCGTATCCTTGTAGTATTTATATAGGTTGTGGAAGTCCTCCTTAAAGCTGCTATTGTCCAGCAAGTCGCTTTCATTATGGTGGAATGAGTGGTCAGAACTTCGAAAGTGGTAGATGGAGAAGACGTCGGATATTTTCACTTTTTTTCTGAGTCCCATGTGGACATTGTAACCAAAGATAAAGCACTCACCGAGGGCAAACATATCCCTGGGCACACAATTATTCACCGTGTTGATGCGATCAGTTGCGATCAACTGTACATCCACTGTACCAAAGACCTCTTTTCTCTCCCGGTTTAGGGAGTCCATTCTACTTCGAAGTTCCTCAGCCTGAGATGCCAGTCTTCGTTGGATGAGTTCGTAGGTTCCACTCTCCAATTGCTCTTTTTTCTCTGAAGGGGTTGCTGCTGTGCCTGCCATGGGTAGAAATTCGATTAGTTAATAGATCGAATATGAAATTGCCCTCGGGATAGAGGGTTTTTCAAGCCTAATATACAGATAGAAGTCAATATCTCAGGGTTGAAAGGTCATTGAAGGAAACTTCTGGATTATCCGCATATGATGATTTGATTAAAACTCGGGTAATTTTGGAAAATTACTAAACTGGTTTATTTTTGTATCATTGACATTTTTTAGGTCTATTTAAGTTCTTTGTCCAAAAAATTTGAGTCGGAAAATTAAAAATGTGTCCCCCCAAGAGCAGCACGTGTAACGCCTTTTGAGTCTTCTATCAAACTGTTAAGAATTCATCTAACCTTGCTCATGAATACTACCAAAGATTTTTCCGTGCGGGAGAGCTATGCCCTTACTTTTGGTGACCTGAATGCCCTTTTCGAGGGGAAGATTCTGGCACTCCGGATTTTCGATTTTTATCCTAAGGAGCAGCTTCAGCCCCTAGCCGATCAACTCATTGGCTATGATCACCAGATCAATCATTATTCCATGGCTGAGGATGTTGGGGTCAGGAGAATGGGGATGACCATTTTTGAAGCCGAAAACAAGCCCAAAAAGCTCCGGGATTATCACAAGCATGCCAAAATAGCTGGTGAGTACCTACGCAGGGTATGCTTTCCCCATCCCAATCCCCTGGATTTGCTCAAAAGTCGACTCATGGAAAGTTGGCCGGGCGGACTCAGAATCGAAGCCGCTCTGGGAGAGCTGATGAATCCCGGCATCGTAAGAGTCTTTGACTCCGGAGCTTTTGAGGGACTGCCTCCCCATCAGGATATGCTTTCCCGGGACCTTCCTGACAACCAGCGCGCCAGACAGATGCTCAGCCAATTAGCAGCCAACATCTACATTCGGGTGCCTGAAATAGGAGGGCAAATAGATATTTGGAACAAAGAACCCGATATAGAGGAATTTGAAAGCATGAGAGATGGACGCTATGATTTTATTCCCCGAGAAGCCCTTCCCTCCAATTTTGTCAGAATAAAACCCAAAGTAGGGGAACTCATGCTCTTTCGCAGTTCCTGTGTACATGCAGTCCTACCCAGCCAAAGTTCTGCCCGAGTGGCCTTTTCTTGTTCACTGGGATACTTTGGACTAGGTGAAAGCCTAAGCATCTGGGCCTAAATGGAAATTTTACCGAAGGGGGGCGGCCTGTGTCGCCTCTTTTTTTATGGACCTAACAAAAAGTCCGTTCAAAGATTCTATCTTTGGGCCCGCAAATCATCCCGATATAAGATAAGCCTTGCAACTTCCAGAGGGCTTCACCCGTCATAGTAGAAACCTTCTTCCAGACATGAGCAGATACCTCCTCCTCTTCCTTCTGTTGACCCCTTCCCTCCTTGCTCAAGCTTATCAGGTCAAAGGAGTCGTACGCAATCTCCAGGGACAAGGTATCCCTTACGTAAGTGTATACTTGCAGAATTCTTCCTACGGTACCCTGACCAATGTCAAAGGGGCCTTTCTCCTCAAACTCGAAGCGGGAAAGCATACCCTGGTTTTCCAGCACATCGGTCATCGGCAGCAAGTCATCACCATCGAAGTGAGGCGCGATACCAGCCTCGATGTGGTCATGGAATCCCAAGACATTCAGATAGAAGCCGTAGAAATCCAGGGAGGGAAGGAAGACCCTGCCTACGCCATTATGGAAGAAGTGATTGCTCATAAGAAAGACTTCATTCATCAGTTCGATACCTATACCTGCCAGACCTATATTAAGGCGACCCTGGAAAAGGATACCCTTCCAAATGAAGACTCAGGAGCCAACCTTGGAATTCTTATCGGGATGGAAGAAGAGAGTGATAGCCTCAAAGCTAACCGGGAGCAATTGGAATTGATTGAATCTGTATCCCAGACCTATTTCAAAACACCAGGGACCTACAAATCTGTCGTCAAAGCTTACCGTGATTTGGCGGGAAAGATGAGTTCGTCAGGTGCTTCCATTAGGATAAGCGATCAGGGCACCCTGATAGGTGGAGGAGCTTTTGAGGAGGTCAATAATCCCTACCTATTTTATACCGATGTGTCAGATGCAGACATTAATTTTTACCGCAACCTCGTCGACGCCAAGGATTTGGGAGACCGCCCCTTCGTTTCTCCCCTGAACAGCACCCTCTGGCGGCTGACCTACTCCTATCGGTTGGAGGATAAATTTTATGAGAACAACCGGGTCGTCTATAAAATTTTCGTTAATCCCAAGAACTCTGCCGGGCCTTACTTCAAGGGACATATCTATGTGGTAGATGGAATTTGGGCCTTAAAATCGGTCAACCTGGAAATCTTGCCCAGTACCCTAAGTTTTCACAGCAAGTTTCACCTTGTTCATGAGTATGACAAAACCCAGGACGGTCGCTGGCTTATACGCAGGGAGGAATACCTCTATCAGGTAAAGGAAGGCAAAAGACAATATTATGGGCACAGCCTAGCCTTTCATAGGGATTATGAACTCGACGTCGATATTCCCAACAGGTTTTTTAGGAATGAGGTAAGGAAGATGGAGGAAGAAGCCCTCGATCAAGATTCCTCTTATTGGGTAGGTGTCAGACCCATTGATCTCAAAAAAAAAGAATTGGCCTATATCAAGGAAAGGGACAGCATCCTGGCCTATCACAGCTCTGCGGAATATCTCAGCGAACAAGACTCTATCTACAACCACCTCAATTGGAAGGATTTTTTGTTAAATGGTATTCAATTTAGGGACAGGGCCCGGGGAATGGATTACTCTTTCGATCCTATCATAGCCCAGATCAGGCCTTTTGGGGTAGGCGGATACAGGCATGCATTGGGAGGGAGTATCAAGAAAAATTTAAAAAAGGGCTACGACCTGAGATTAAGGGGAGAAATAGATTATGGAGTTACGAATGAAGACGTCAAAGGCTTTGTCCAACTGGGATACACCTACCTTCCCAAAAAATTTGCCCGTGCCTACGTCAGGTATGGAGATGTCTACGACCTGGTGACTGTCTACGAGAACCTGGCAACCATCCTCAGCCGGTCCAATTTTATCAACCACGAATACTTCAAGTTGGGCCATACCATGGAGGTCTTCAACGGTTTTTTTCTGGATGCAAGTGCTTCTTTTTCAGAGCGCCGGGCCATTAACCAGCTGGAATTGTCAGAGTGGTCTCAGGAGGTCTTTGGTGCGGAGAACATTCCCCGAGAATTTGACGATTACCGGGAGTTTTTGCTGGATTTTAAGATTCGATTTACCCCGGGGCAAAAGTACAAGACCCTCCCTTACCGCAAGGTCATCCTGGGATCCCGCTGGCCTACTTTCTTCTTGAGGTATAAAAAGTCTATTCCCGGAGTCTATGGCAGCGAACTGGACTTCGACTTTTTAGAACTTGGGGCCCGTCATGAGTTTGATCTCGGCACCTTTGGCCATTCCAAGTGGGTGAGCTACGCAGGAAGATTTCTCAGAGCCAAAAACCTCAGGTTTACCGATCTGAAATTCATCAGGGGCTCAGATCCCTTCATCTTCGTCGCTCCCCTGGAATTTTTCCAGTTACTGGGTCCTACCTTCAGTACCTCTAATGCTTACCTACAGGCCCTTTATATTCACAATTTTAATGGAGTACTGATGGACAAGATTCCTTTGATCAAGCGGACCCGACTTCAGTCTTCTGTAGGAGGGGGAATTTTGGCCATCGAGGATGGAAATTTTCTGCATGGAGAAATCTTTGCCGGACTTCAGTACCCTCTTCGAATCCTCAAGACCAGGATCAAACTGGGAGTCTATTACGTCGTGGCTCG
This sequence comes from uncultured Bacteroidia bacterium, assembly GCA_964564415.1. Classification (GTDB taxonomy): domain Bacteria; phylum Bacteroidota; class Bacteroidia; order J057; family J057; genus JALEFZ01. The sequence continues at coordinate 177,697 of CAZMAV010000009.1, forward strand.
TTCCAATTACCGGAACGCCCTTCCTCCACAGATAAAGGTCGGAATCAGCTTCTTTAATCCTGTTACCAATCGCTGGTCTCACTAATCCGGGGGAGGAAAATGGTCCGAAGAGTTTGACATTTGGCTTTCAGCCCTTAAATTTTACTCATGGCCAGGATCAAGGAGAAAAAAATTCCCTACAGCATAGATAAAGGACTACGCCGCTACCTCAAGGCTTATCGGAGGGAGATGGACCTTCCCATTTTGTATTCAGACCTCCTCCGATACAGCGAGGGTGTCACCCTTTACGACAAATATGGCAATGATACCCTTTGGATTTCCCTACTTTACCAGCAGGAAGATCTCAACCACATCAATGCTGCCCTTAAAAAGATCTACGCTATCCTACGTGCCAATGGAGATATGTCTGTGATGCAGCACCTCTATGTGGATCGCATCGACCTCTGCCTCTATGGCAATTCCAATCCATTTCGGGTAAGGATTGTGAATAAGATCAATGACAACTTCGATTACTTTTATATAAAAAATGCCGATGCCTCCCGCATCTACGGGCTGGAACTCGAGCATTTGCTTTCACCCAACCGCATTTCCTATGTGGTAGACAGGGATACCCTGATCGAAGAACACATTGCGGGTATTCCCGGGGAGGAATTTATGCAGAATTACCTCAACCACGGAAAGGTGGAAAACGAAATACGCCTGGCCAAGGAATTTGTAAAGTTCAATGAAAGGTGTTTTATCCGCCTCTTGGGCGACATGCATTCTTCTAACTACGTGGTGGAGATCATGCCTGACTTTGAGGATGTACACTACAGGATTCGGGCCATCGACTTTGACCAGCAATGCTATGAGCCCCGAAAAAGCATCTACATGCCTCAGTATTTTAAGGAAAATATGCCCATTATAGACATTGGTCTCAAGCATATGACCCCCACCACGGTCCGTCAGTATCAAAAGGAAGAAAGGGCTATGATCGCTTCGAGAATCCGCTATTCCAGTCGGCAGGTCTCAGATTTGATGAAATTTATGGTTAGTTCCGAACTGTCAAAGGAAGACTACATTTCTCAATTGAGGGAAGAACTAGAGGAGCACTACGAGGACAAGCGCTTTGTCCGGGCAAGGACCATGGGGAAATTGGTACAGTATAGCTTGCAACACCTGATCGAAGAGAACTAAGACTTAACAAAAAAAGGGTATGAAACTCTGAAGTCTCATACCCTTTTTTTATGATAAAAGGGAAATATTACAGGGGTTCGAGCTCAAAGTCGAGGTCGAAGCTTCCACTGTTCACCCCCTGAGCCCCTGATACGCAGATGAATACCGTGAAATCCCTGTTGACTGCCTGGGCAAAGGAGATGCTCTGGGCTTCACCGGGCTTGGTCAGGTCGGGCGTACCGGTATATAGTTCATAACCTGCCTCGCAAGAAACGACAGAGGATACCGGAGGGGTGTTGCTACCGTCAAAATTGATGTAGCCATAGAGGTTGATGCGCTTTCTTTCTCCTGTAGGGGTTACGGTGATGGTAATCTCCTGGCCCTGAGGAAGGTCTACCTTGTAGTAAAGTTGATTTCCTTCAAATTCAATGGCTCTGGTCATGGGAAAGCAGGCGACAGCGCTGTTGGCGGCCCAATTTAGGTCATCCATGGGTTCTCCATCGGCGAGGTCTCCGGATATTGAGGCAGGAGAGGAGGGGGCAAGGTTGTTGATTTCGGTGATGTCTCCAAAGTTCATAGGATTGGGATTGCCAGGATCGCCAGGCTCCTCTGTACAGGAATAAAGGACAAAGAGGCCGAACAGAATGCAAGCGATTGATAGCTTTAAAATTTTCATTGGTTCAGGATTTAAATAAAAGTGTATCAAACACCTATTGGTATCCTTGGCCAAGGAAAAAGTAACATGGAGGGAAAATTTACATCACTTCATCGCGCTGGATGAGTCCCTGGTCCGTTTGTTCGAGGGGACAAATGATGCCTTCTTTCTGGATCAGGGAGTTGAATTCCAGGAGGGCACCAATGGCGATCTGAGAATAATTTTGGGAGGCATTGCCGAAGCGGCGGCTTTTGGTTTGCCAAAGGGTGGTGATGAAGTCCAGTCCTCCATCTTCAGGTTTGATTTTTCGTACTACCCGCCTTACGTTTCCGATACCGGCGTGGTAGACGTGCATGGTAAGGAGGCGAAACCAGATTTCTTCCTCATTGAAGCCTATTCCGTGGGCTTCACAGAGCCTCCGGGTATGGGGAAGGCAAACCCTCTGGATAAGCCTGGCTGCTCCTCTGGCAGACTTTTCAAACTCTTCTCTTTCGTCGAGGGTGTCATTCACGACCAGGCCCATGTCCCGGGCTACACCAGCCATGAGTTGAAAGGCTCCGTAGGCACCATGGGTAGAAAACTGCATGCGGCCCGGACTTTCGATCAGGAGGATGGTCTGGGCATACCAGGGATCGGTGCCCTCATCCTGGAAGATTTCTATGGCCTTGTCGATTTCGGGCATGACCTTTTCAAACTGGTAGAAATGGCTGCGTCCGGTGGTAAAGAAAATTTCATCTTTTTGTCTCAGGCCATAGGCTTTGCGAAGGCTATCTTCGTAGGCCTTGTGCTCCTTTTCGGTCCAGGCCCTTACTTCGGCCAGGGATTTTACCTCAATCAGGTGTCGGGTTTTGGCAATGTTGATGATGACGGTATCGGGGGGATATTTCATGGCGAAACGCCAGAAATTAGGCTGGGCAAGGGTGTCCCAGCCCTGGGTGTAGAGAGAGGAGTCCTGGATGACCTTGGTGCAGATGTCATCTAGGGCGATGCGATAGCTGTCCACGTTGGAGGGAATATCTCGAGAGGATGTTGATTTTCCAAACCAGGAGAAAAATGGACCGGGTACCAGCACGGGCCAGGCCAGTCCTGTAAAGATGATTAAGAGGATCAACCTTATTCTTTTTCTCCACATAGTTTCCTCTTCGGATGACGTTCAAACTCTTTTTACTCGAATAAAGCTAATAGGGTTGATTATTTTTCCAGCAAAAATTGTGAAAGAAATTGACCCTTGCTACAAATCTTTTTCGAGTGATAGAAATCCTTCTGTTGGGGTCAAAGTTTCCTGTTTTGATAATCGGAAAAGTCCTCTGTTTCCTTGCTGTAATCCTCTGCAAACCATTTGGAAGCGATTAGGAAATCCGCCGTGGTCTCGTTCATGGCTATGGGGATGTTGTACATCGTAGCAATGCGCAGCAGGGCCTTGACGTCCACATCATGTGGCTGAGCAGTCATGGGGTCCCAAAAGAAGATAAAGAAATCCACCCCTCCTTCCGATATCAGGGCTCCCAACTGCTGGTCTCCTCCCAATGGCCCGGATTTGAAGCGGGTAAAAGCCAGATTTTTTGCATCTTCGCTGCCCAGTTTCTTTTCCAGCAGTTTGTAGATGAGCTTTCCGGTAGTTCCGGTACAGACGATGCGGTGCTTGGTCAGGTCTTTCCAGTGCTGATCGACCCATTTGACCATGTGTGGCTTACGGGCATCATGGGCTACCAGGGCAATGGTCTTGTTGGAGGGAATCTGCATATTCGGGATTTTCTTTCTTCAAATGTAAGCTAAATTACAGATTACAAATACAGAGAAAGAGACTTTCGGGAAAAAGAATACGAAAACCACGATTAGTTGGGATAAGCCTAATTAACCCAGGTTGCCCGTTGGGCATTTGGTCAGTTCATTGAAAAAAAGATAAGGGTTCTCTAGATTAAAATTGCCCCATCATTAACCGAGAACCCTATGCTTGATCAAG
>CAZMAV010000010.1:0-170656 GCA_964564415.1 uncultured Bacteroidia bacterium
ATTACGCAGCTTACTACAACTCAACTTAATAACTTATTTTTTTACTGGTCCTTAGATAACTTTTTTTCAACCCCAACAGCGCTGTTATTGGTATTGCAAAGAATAATTTGTGATCACCATGGGTCAACTCGGGGAAGCTTTAGCATAAGGACCATACCTGCTTTCCCGACCTGAGATCCTGTCATTGTATGATTCTCAGAGATGCTGCATCCATGTAATGCCCGTCAAATTCAGCTTCATATCCATCTTCATTGAGAACATTTTCGAAGACACCTGCCTCTAATCCCAGGTAAAAGGTTCCCTGAGGAATTAACAAGGTATCACTGATTTGCTCCCAGGTATCTACACAGCCGTCCGAAAGAAGGTGAACTTTGTTGCGACTTCCTGCGATCTCTCCGGCATTCCGGTACTTGTCGAGATAATCGGCTGTTGAGCCATCATAAGCTCCCCAATCAATGAAAAACTGGGTATCTGTCTCATTGTCTCCCTGGACGCGGTTGACGTAGATGGTATAGATGGCAAGTAGGCTGTCTCCTACGGCAAGGGCATTTCGCTGGGCCTGACTGAGCTGGTAAAGTTGGAAAACCTGTGCCAAAACCGTAGATGAAGAAGCCTGGCTGGGTGCGGAAGCCTCAAACTTGAGCATCCGGCTGCCTTCAAGGGGATCGAGGGAATGGTAGTCAGCCACGGCCTCATCAAAGGACACCATCTGAGCCCTATCGCCCTGCCACACCCCAGCTATGCCAGGCACCTGACCCACGACAAATTCTCCCTGCTCGAAACCAGGGGAGCTAAGAAGGTTATCAGACTGAGAAGGCAGGTCTTCTGGAATCACACAGCCTAATCCTGAAATGTAAGACTCCTGGAAATTGCAGGCATCGAGCTTGCCGCAGGAGGAAGAGACCGGAGGACCACAGACATCTGGACCTACCGTAAAGGTGGCGAAATCGCCGCTGACTTCTTCAAGGCCAAAAACCAACAATTGAGCCCTGAGGCCGTAGCTTCCCGGGTCAAGACAGTCGATGCTAAAGCTGCTGTCACCCCTGTACACAGAAGTAAAGGTTTGGAAGGGCACTCCATTAAGCAATAACTGAACGTCGTACCTGGACTCATCGGGATATTTGACATTGTACCTAAATTCCAGGGGGGCTGTGGTGTAGTTGTGGCTCTGGTCCGGCAGGAGAAGGTCAATAGCAGGTGCTCCGAGATTGGGGTCGCCGTTTTCGGCGAGGACCACGATCCTGCGGGTGGTCGTAAAAGATTCAGTGGCAGTATTTCTTCTTCCATCGTCCCATTCGACCCTGCCTTCAAAGGTAATAAGGTAGTTTCCGGCCTCATTTGCGATAAACCTCCTGTTGAGCTCGTCTAATTCTTCAAAAGTCGCCTGTACATCAAAATTAGGCCCTTGATAGCTCCAAGCTGAAAACACAAGCTCCCACTCATCCGAAGCTCGATTGACAGCTACATTCCCCCTCAACATTAGCTCCTCATTGACGAAGACGGTATCGCTGGGGGTGGCACTGATGCTTGCCATAACCTCGAATTCAGGCTGCAAAAAGCTACAGGAAGAAAGACTGATAAGGCAGAGGGAAAAGATAATGGTCAGGAGTGATTTCTTTTTCATAGGAAAAATATGGATTCATTTGTTTGATCATTCTTACAGTCGAAACCCATGGGTTTCCATCACCCCATAATCAAAAAAAGGCGGCCCGAAAGCCGCCCAGCCCTAAATAACAGCCATGATTGATTTTTACTCTAAATTGATCCCTGGCCTATTAGGAAGGTGGAAGGGAAAAAGGCACCAAAGGGTCTAAAGATTTTTTTTATCGCCAAAATAAATCTTGTTTTTATACTTCTATTTTCAGTATTAGCGACGCTTTATATTTAACATGATACATCCAAAGACAGAACTCAAGCACATCGATGAAGCCGTCGGATACGGGGTATTTGCAACGGGCTTCATTCCCAGAGGAACCATCGTCTATGTCAAGGACAGTTTGGAGATGGTAGTCTCACCTACAGATTATTTGATGCACTCCAAGGAGATGCAGGAAATGATCGAAAAGTACTCCTACATTGACGAGAAGGGCAACCGCATCGTCAGTTGGGATTTTGCTAAGTATGTCAACCATTGCTGCAATTGCAACACCATCAGCACGGGGTATGGCTTCGAAATGGCCATTAGGGATATTCTGCCTGGAGAGCAGATCACGGATGAATATGGGATCTTCAATTTGGAGAAAGAAATGGACCTGCGTTGCGGAGAGCAAAATTGTAGGAAAAGAATCCGGCCGGACGATTTTGAAGTTCACTACCAGGACTGGGACAGGAAAATTCAAAGAGCTATGCCTTGTCTCTTCATTGTAGACCAGCCTCTGATGGCCTTGATCGATATGGAAACCCGCAAAGAACTGGACGATTTTCTCCATGATCCTCAAAAATACAAGTCTGTTTACGCGCTGAGAAAAAGGTCCGACTACAATTAATGCATATATTGCGAACTTTAAGGCCTTTTCTGCTTCATGAGGAATATCAAAATTCCAGTTCTGGGAGCCATCGCTCTTTTGGCGGCTCTTTTCTATCTGCCCTTTTTGGGTTTGACCCATTTGTTTGATTGGGACGAAATCAATTTTGCCGAGTCGGCCCGGGAGATGCTGGTCAGCGGGGAATACACCTTTGTTCAGATCAACTATGAGCCTTTTTGGGAGAAACCCCCCTTATTCATTTGGATGCAAGCCCTCTCGATGCAGCTTTTCGGAGTAAGCGAATTTGTCGCCCGTCTTCCCAATGCTCTCTGTGGGATCCTTACCCTTTTGTTGTTATACCGAATTGGAAAAAGAGAAAAGGACGCTAATTTTGGGCTACTCTGGACCCTTGCCTACGGTTGTTCTATTCTGCCTTTCCTCTATTTTAAGTCTGGCATCATTGATCCCTGGTTCAACCTCTTCATTTTTTTGGGAATCTATTACGGTTATCGCTATCTCATAGATTCCTCTCAAAAAAGCCGTAATGTACTCTTTGTTGGTTTATTCACGGGCCTGAGCATGCTGACCAAGGGCCCGGTTGGCCCCCTCCTTGTAGGACTCAGCCTTGGAATTTTCTTTTTTTTCAACCTGAAGAGAAGAAAGGAGATAAAAGTCTCTCACATCCTCCTGGGCCTGATCTGTTTTATCCTGGTAGGTGGCTTTTGGTTTTTGATACAAATATTTACCGGCAAATGGGAGGTCATCGTTGACTTTGTGGTCTATCAGATTCGCCTCTTCCAAACCCAGGACGCAGGTCATGGAGGATTTTTGGGTTATCATGCCGTTGTCCTGTTGGTGGGAGTCTTTCCCGCCTCTATCTTTGCCCTGGGAGAACTATTTGGAGCTAGAAAGTCTGACAAAATCGCTGCCTTACACCTCTTGATGAAAATTACTTTCTGGGTCGTCCTGATCCTCTTTTCTATTGTAAGGACAAAAATTATCCATTACTCTTCGATGGCATACTTTCCCCTTACTTTTTTGGCCGCTTTCCATTTGCATGAACTTTGGCAGAAGGAAAAAGGACCGATGGGCTGGCAACTTCTCCTCTTGGGACTGATCGGGCTGATCCTAAGCCTGGCTGTCGGTAGTTTGGCCTTTGCCCCAGCCTTGCAGGAGGGCTTGAGGGAGGCTTCCTGGCTCAGAGATCCCTTTGCCAAGGGGAATCTACAGGCGGATGCGGGATGGAGGGGCTACGAGTGGCTTCCGGGACCGCTGCTCCTGTTCGGACTTTGCCTTGGCTTTTGGCAGGTCAGAAAGCGAATCCGATTATTTACCTATTTCATATTTGCCAGTACCGCCCTCTTTACCTTCCTTTCAGTGCTTTGGATTGTGCCCCGGGCAGAGCGTATATCTCAGCGGGCAGCGATTGAGTTTTTTGAAAGTAAGGTCGGAGAAGATTGCTACCTGGCTACCCTTAACTACAAAAGTTACGCTCACTATTTTTATGGCAGGGTAAAAGCAGGGCAGAGGAGGGAGGCCCGCGACAAAACTTGGCTTCGAACTGGCCCCATCGATAAGCCTTCATATTTTTCCACCAAAATCCAGTTTAAAGAGCAGGTTTTGCAGCGTTCACCCGAACTCGAGCTTTTGTATACAAAAAATGGTTTCGCTTTCTTTGTCCGTCATCCAAGACAATCGCCATGATCAAAGGAAAAGTCGTAACAGTGGTCATGCCCGCCTACAATGCGGAAAAGACCTTGCCACAGACCTATTCGGAGATTCCCCACAATATCGTGGACCATGTGGTCCTGGTCGATGACCTCAGCCGGGATGCCACCATACAGACGGCCATGGAACTGGGCATCGAGCAAATTATCCCACACACCCAAAATAAGGGTTATGGAGGTAACCAAAAGTCATGTTATGACAAGGCCCTCGAACTGGGCTCCGACATCGTCATCATGCTTCACCCCGACTATCAGTACACGCCCAAGTTGATTCCTTCTATGTGCTACCTCATCGCCAATGATGTCTACCCGGTGGTCTTGGGTTCCAGAATCCTGGGAAAAGGAGCCCTCAAAGGAGGTATGCCCCTCTATAAGTATGTGGCCAATCGCTTCCTTACCCTGGCCCAAAATATCCTCATGGGGCAAAAGCTCTCAGAATACCATACGGGGTACCGGGCATTTTCCAGAGAAGTGCTATTGAAGGTCAATTACAAAGCCAACTCCGATGACTTTGTCTTTGACAATCAGATGTTGGCCCAAATTTGCTATGCAGGCTACGAAATAGCGGAGATCACCTGTCCTACCAAATACTTCAAAGAGGCTTCCTCCATCAATTTTTCCCGATCCATGAAGTATGGCCTGGGCGTGCTGGGGGTTTCCTTTCAATATTTTTTCGAAAAAATGGGCCTGGGCAGTAGAAGAATATTCCAAACCAAATCCTTGAACATGGAGAATTCTGAGCCCCAGCCCAGGCGATAGGCTTGGTTTTTCTTATTCCAACAGGTTCATCTCGTAGGCTGCTTTGACCAGTCCTGCTGTATTTTTGGCGTTGAGCTTCCGCAGCAGACTCTTGCGGTGAGAGGTGACTGTCGAAGGACTGATAAACAACTTTTCGGCGATTTCGTCAGTGGCGTATTCGTCGAGGATGAGCTGGAGGATTTCCTTTTCCCGGCGTGTGATCTGGGGTTTGCCTTCTCAGGCTCCCATTCGTTGAGGCTTGAGGCCCGCAAGGATAAGGTCCGTAATTTCCTTGCCAAAATATTCCTCACCCCGCTGGAGGGTATAGATGGCTTCGAGCAGTTCGCCTCCTCCCGTATTTTGAGTAAGTAACCATTGGCACCTGCACGGATCATACGACTGATAAAACCAGGTTCCTGGTGCATGCTCAAGACCAGAATATTGATAGCGGGATAGCCCTTTTTGATTTGCTGACAAAGAGAAATACCACTGATGTCGGGAAGGTTGATATCCAGCAAAATTAGGTCAATGTCAGCAATGAAGTTGCAACTCCAGTCGCAAGCGTCTCTTAGGGGTTTGAGACCAGCTTACGGCAGATCAGATCAGCCGCAAAGGTCATCATCCTACATTTGGCCTCTTGGCTTTAGAAGAATGGATGGAAATGTTTCTGCTCCATGAGCACCACCACTTTTATGTGATTTTCAAGACGGTCATGAAATACAGATAGAAGAAGATTACTGATCTTCAGATTTTTTCTCACGGAGGATTCGCATGACTTCGGAGAGTTTCTTGTCTGCGTCGATAGATTCATTTTCGTCGGCAGAAAAGAATTCATACAGCTGGTCGAAGATGTAGGCCCTGGGACCCTCTTCGTGGCCCCGCTGAAGCCTTTCATTCTCCTTCATATTTTTGAATTCCTTACCCATAAAGAGAAACATCACCACAAACAACAGGGTGATGAACATGGCAAATCCAAAAACAATGTTGTTAATTGCCATTGTTGTGTATTTTAAAGTAGTTCAAGAATCCTAACACAGTGGGGGCCCAAAGACCAACAAAAATCGCCTTCAATTCATTGCCCGTGAAAAATAAAACTTCGGCAACAATGATGATTGACACAGTAGCTAAAAGTCCGACCACTCCACCAATGCCAAAAGATTTAATGTATTCTTTCATTTTTTAAGTTTTTGTCAGATCGTGATTTGTTCCATGCTAACTATTCAGGTAATAGATATATTTGTATAACCCTGGAAGACAGACTTGGGTTGATAAATACCCAATAGCATATATGTAAGCCCATGCATGTATGTAAACCTATGCATGGATTTATCTTTCGGAATGAAATCGCAAGACTATTTAACGCGCTATGACAGATGTCATCCTCCTTCATGAATATATGCTGTTTTATATGTGCTGTCGGGAATCTATTTAAAATGCTATATTAAATGCCAAAATATTCTGAGTTTTGAAAGCACCAAAAGGAAAACAGTTCGAAATCATCCCCCTCAATTCCCTGGTCGAATACCTAAACCGACTTATAGAGGGAAAACTATGGCTGAAAGTCATTATTGCTATCGTCCTGGGGGTGGGAGCAGGTATTCTCCTCAATCCTGCTACCGGCCTGATAGAGAAGGACCTTTCGGTGAGTATTGGAAACTGGCTGGCCCTTCCTGGTAAGTTATTCCTTCGGTTGGTACAGATGATCATGATTCCCCTGATTTTTTCATCCATCATTTCGGGAATTGTAAGCAACAGCAGTGATCAGCTACAGCGCATGGGGCTCAGGCTACTCCTTTACTTCGTTTTGACCACAGCTGTTTCAATCTTTATCGGTACCGCCCTGTCCCTAACCCTCAGGCCGGGCAACCTGATCTATCAAAATGAAGCCTTTGAGGTACCCGAGAGCAAGCAGCAGATGGAGATGGGCGAGGAAAATGGAAGTTCACTTTCCAACATTCCAGAGGCCATATCCAATCTCATTCCCGACAATCCTCTGGCCTCTATGCTTAGCGGTGAGATGCTCAGCATTGTCATATTTACCATCATCATCGGCCTGGCCATCATGCAATTATCGGCTACTACCGTAGGCCCCATCATCCAACTCCTCTATGCTATTCAGGAAGTATGTATGACGGTCGTCTCCTGGGCAATGAGACTGGTTCCTGTCGCTGTATTTGGACTTTTGGCTCAACTTTCGGCGAGCATAGGCCTGGATGGACTCAAAGGTATCGCCTATTATATGGGGGTAGTCTTACTGGGACTTTTTCTCCTCCTTACCTTCTACCTCCTTCTGGTTACTTTTTTTGGCGGCAAAAACCCCTTCAAATTTCTTTCTCACATCCGGGAAGTCCAGCTTCTGGCCTTTTCTACCACTTCTTCGGCTGCTGTCATGCCCCTTTCGATGAAGACCGCGGATGAGAAATTGGGAGTATCATCCAAGATCAGTGACTTCATCATCCCTATTGGAGCGACCATCAACATGGACGGCACGGCCTTATACCAATGTATTTCTGCCATTTTTATTGCTCAGGCTTATGGGATGGAGCTTAGCCTCCTCAACATCCTTCTCATCATGCTGACCATCGTGGGGGCCTCCATTGGTACTCCTTCTATCCCGGGGGGAGGGGTGGTCATATTGGCGTCTATCCTTCAAAGTGCCGGAATTCCTACCGAAGGCCTTATCATCATCATCGGTGTGGAGCGTATCCTGGGTATGTTTCGCACCGCTGTCAACGTTACCGGAGACCTGACCGCCTGCGTAGTCTTCGATCGGTGGGAAAAGGTCTTCGGAAAGCCAAAAATAGCTCCTGCCCTCCAGGGGCAGCCCTAAGGTTATCTTTGCCACACGAGGCCCAGGCTTAATACACTGTTGTTAACCCCTCCATTTCTATCCCTAAGTCCGGCATTGCTGATATGCCTGAATCCCGGTCGAAAATCCAGCCAGTATCGGCTACTGAGCCTATACCTCAGGCCCACAAGCCAGTTGTCGGAGAAAATAAAGCCGGGGGACTGTCTTTCCGAAACTCCAGAGACGTAATGGGGACCGGCACTCATCAAGGCGTAAAAGGTTAATTTTTGAGGCAAAAGGCGGTAAGTGATCTCTGCCCCAAGGTTGAGGCCATATTCGTAGCCATAGGCTCGCCTGTCCTGATCGTTGACGGGTTTGAAGCGGGTCAGGTTTACCTGTGGCTGAGCCAAAAGGTCCAGGCGCCATTTTGGTTTTTCCCAAAGAAGAAAATAAACCTGAGGCTGAAAAAAGATTACCCTGTATTCGTAAGCTACCTGCAGTCCTTCCTGTCCCCCATAAGCAAAAAGGAAACCCAGGCGATCCTGGCTCTTCATGATCTTCTGAAAGGTGCTTGCCTCCAAAGTAGAATCCTCGGTTTCCTGGCTGTAGGTGGTGGGTAAAAGACAGAACAACAGTAGCAAAAGTAGAAAAAAAACTCTCACAGTTTAGGGCTAATTATCTGGTCAAAAATAGGTTAAGAAATGGGGGGAGAAAAAAATAGCTGTCCCTTCAATCCTTGTCCAACACTTTCATCCCCTCTTCCAGGTTGGCAAGCAGGGCTTTCCGGTCGGGCTGAATCTTGGCCATGATCTTAAGCCCTGAATAAAGGGTGAAAATATACCTGGCCAGGATGTAAGGGTCTTTGTCTTGAGGAATTTCGTTACGCTCCATTCCCCGCCGGACCAGCTTTTCGAAGAGGGCCATAAACTCCCGAGAGTGTTGTTCCACCTTGGCTTTTAATTTTTCATCCTCCGGCAAAAGTTCATTAGCTGTGTTGACCAACAGACATCCCTTTGGAACCGGACCTTCGGTGTCTTGTGCTATGCCCTGAGCAAGTAACTGGTAAAATCCTTCCTTGATAGAGGTCGATCGTTCGAAGAGCTGTTCTACATTTAGTTTGTTGGATAGGCTGTATCGGTCAAAAGCCTTTTCAAAGAGGGCTTCCTTATCTCCAAAAGTCGAGTACATGGAGGCACGGCTGATCCCCAGGGCCTGAACCAGGTCATTGACGGAGGTACTGTAGTAGCCTCTTTGCCAAAACAAGGCCATGGCCTTCTCCAATACTTCTTCTTCTACAAATTGCTTGGTCCTAGGCATAGGTCAAAAAAATAAGGGAAACTGTCAAACTTCCCCTGTATACGAAATACTACTTTTGCGTTTGCCTGACTTTCAAAAAATCAACTTAGCAGGGGATTTACATTTATGCCTCCGTCGATGTTGTACTCGGCACCAATGATAAAAGAGGTTTCATCTGAGGCGAGGAAGGCAACAAGTTTGGCGATTTCTTCGGGTTTCCCATAGCGTTTGAGGGGAAGGCGGTTTTGCATGGCCTCAGTAAAGCCGTTGAGTTGCTCTTCGGGCATGCCTGTCTTTTGAAAGATGGCTGTAGCTACGGGACCAGGATTGACGGCATTGACCCTGATCTTTCTGCCTGCCAGTTTGGTCGACGCCGTTCGGGTCTAGGAATTGAGTACCGCCTTGGAGGCAGCATATATGGAAGTCGAAGCTATCCCGGTGTAGGCATTCACCGAAGAAAGGTTGATCACAGAGGCCCCTTCATTGAGCAAAGGGAGAAACTTTTCTACGGTAAAAACAGCACCCTTGAAGTTGATGTCCATCTGATGATCAAATGCCTCCTCGGTCAATTGACCCACCATCGAGGGAGTAAAAATTTCGGCGTTGACAAAGAGAATGTCTGCGCCGGAATGAAGTTTTTCAACTTCTTTTACCAGATGATCGATAGCGGAAACCTGACTTACATCAGCTACCAAACCTTTGACTCCCAATTCAGCTGCGGCTCCAGCTACTTTTTTCGGAGACCTTCCCGTGATAATGACTTCCGCCCCCCTCGCTTTGAATTCTGCTGCTGAGGCATAACCGATGCCGCTATTGCCTCCGGTTACGACTGCTACTTTTCCTGTAAGATTGCTCATGATAAGAAATTAGCTAATTGGAACGGATGTTCTTGAGCAACCTTAATTTAGAACGATCGTTCTGAATTAAGGTTGCAAAGTAGGTAGAATAGTTCAGAAAAAATCAGCCTGGGGATCTATGGGATTCTCCGATAAAGGGTATCAGTGGGGCTTTCCCATGGTAATGGGTTGGAGGTTGTCGCTTTCCTCATCGGTAAAGAGCCTGGATTTAATCACAAAGCGAATGCCCAGGGGGATTTCGAGTGAAAAGCTGGCTCCACGGCCCTTAACGACATCGACGGTGAGCTGGGTATGCTGCCAATATTCAAACTGGTCGTGAGACATGTAAAAATCGCAGTCGTGGATATTGCCTATCCAGATATCGGTCTCATTGATCATGAGTTCTCCGTCCGGAAAGCACATGGGAGAAGAGCCATCGCAGCAACCTCCACTTTGGTGAAACATGAGCTTACCATGCTCGGCGCGCAGTTGATCAATGATTTCTTTGGCGGCCTCGGTGAGTAGTACCCTTTTTGTCATGAGGAATAAATTTTTTGGTCTAAATGCGAGTAGGTATGGTAGAAAAAGACGATGCTGAGCTTATGGTTGGGTCTCCTTGGTCAACACGGGGTCTAGTACCCATACAGTGAATAAACAATATAGTGAATAAACAAATGCCTCACAGACCAAACGCCTGTGAGGCATGTTTATCCTTAACGATGGCAATTTCCTAGAAGAATCCCATGGCATTCTTGTCGTAGGAGATCAGCATGTTTTTGGTCTGGCGGTAGTGATTGAGCATCATCTTGTGGGTTTCACGGCCGATGCCTGACTTTTTATATCCACCAAATGGAGCGTGAGCAGGGTAGAGGTGGTAGCAATTCACCCACACACGACCGGCTTCTACAGCTCTTGAAATCTGGTAGGCCTGATGCATATCGCGGGTCCAGACACCGGCTCCAAGTCCATAGAGGGTGTCATTAGCGATGGCGATGGCTTCTGCCTCATCCTTAAAACTGGTGGCACAAACGATGGGTCCAAAGATCTCTTCCTGGAATACCCTCATCTTATTGTTGCCCTTAAAAATCGTTGGCTTGATGTAGTAGCCTCCTTCCAAGCCCTGGTTATGGGCAGGCCCACCACCGGTAAGGACCTCACATCCTTCGTCTTTTCCGATCTGGATGTAGTTGAGGATTTTTTCATACTGATCGCTGGAGGCCTGAGCACCCATCATGGTATTGGGATCGAGGGGATGGCCCAGCTGTATGGCTTCGGTTCTTTCTACGACCCGCTCCATGAAGGCATCAAAAATGCTTTCCTGAACCAGGATTCGAGAAGGACAGGTACAGACTTCACCCTGATTGAGGGCGAACATGACGGCACCTTCCAGGCACTTGTCAAAAAAGTCGTCGTCCGCATCCATGACATTTTCAAAGAAAATATTGGGGGACTTACCTCCTAGTTCCAGCGTGACGGGGATGATGTTTTTGGAGGCATATTGCATGATCAACTGTCCGGTGGTGGTTTCTCCCGTAAAGGCTACCTTTTTGATTCGGGGACTGGAGGCCAAGGGCTTACCTGCTTCCAGACCAAATCCATTGACGATATTGAGCACACCAGGAGGTAGAATATCCTGAATCATCTCAGCCAGGATCATGATTCCTACCGGGGTCTGTTCGGCGGGTTTGAGCACGACGCAGTTACCAGCGGCCAGGGCAGGAGCAATCTTCCAGGTAGCCATGAGGATGGGAAAATTCCATGGGATAATCTGTCCGACTACACCCAGAGGTTCGAGAATATTCATGGATACGGTAGAGGCATCCAGTTCGCTTACTGTTCCTTCTTCGGCACGGATGACACCGGCAAAATACCTGAAGTGATCGATAGCCAGGGGCATATCGGCAGCCATGGTCTCTCGGAGGGCCTTTCCATTATCCCAAGTCTCAGCCCTAGCCAGGTCCTCTAAGTTGGCCTCCATGACATCGGCTATTTTGAGAAGCATGTTGCTACGCTCAGCGGCAGAACTGTTGTTCCACTTGGGCGCTGCAGCCCAGGCGGCATCGATGGCGAGGTTGATATCCTCGGCAGAGGATCGGGCAATCTTAGTAAAAGCAGCTCCGTCTACAGGGGAAGTATTGTCAAAATATTGACCCTTTACAGGGGGGACCCATTTGCCCCCAATGAAATTATCGTAGTGAGC
Source organism: uncultured Bacteroidia bacterium (assembly GCA_964564415.1). Lineage (GTDB taxonomy): Bacteria > Bacteroidota > Bacteroidia > J057 > J057 > JALEFZ01. The sequence continues at coordinate 12,051 of CAZMAV010000010.1, forward strand.
TTTGAAGGAAGGTTTGACGATGACATTGCTGTCCGTTGTTGTTGCAGTACTCATTTTTGTCTGTTACGCGATTAGTAAATAGTTGAGGATTAATCCTCTTAAACAATATAGATTTTTTCTCATCTATCCGATTGTCCAATCCTATCATCCAGGTGAACAATCCTTTCAAACTCATGAAATGATAAAAATCCTCAACGGACCTCCCTATTATTTAGAATTCTAAAAAAAAATGAGTAAACTATATATTAATAAGAATATGTTAATGTATCTACCTGATAATTTCTTCAGTAAGCGCAAGATCAAGACCCTGGTGGAAAACAAGACTTCTCATGCTTTGGAAAATGTTGAAGTTCATGTATTCGAAACCCACCAAGAGGCAGAATCCATCTACTTGAATTTTGATCAACCTGTGCTAGCCTCCATGTTGGAAGGCAGAAAAATCATGCACCTTCAGGGGCAAAGCTCCTTTGACTTCCTCCCTGGGGAATCTCTTTTTCTTCCCTCTAATGAAGTGATGTGCATAGATTTTCCTGAGGCGAGGATGGAAAATCCCACCCGATGCCTGGCCATGGTGATCGCTGAAGATAAAATCAAAAAAACCATAGATTTCTTAAATGAAACCCGAGCCAAGGTCGACGGAGAATGGACTTATCATGAAGATAACTTCCACTTTTCTAATAATGTAGCCATTCAGCAGATCATCCACCGCTTTATGTTTCTCTGTACAGAGGAGCACAGCTCTAAGGATGTTTTTGCAGACTTTATGCTCAGCGAGTTGATCATCAGAATCCTTCAGAGAGAGAGTAAAAACAGCCTTACTGAAAAGCAGGACACACTCAGCGGCAACAATCGCCTGGCTTTTGTCATCGATTATATTCGTCAAAACCTTGACAAAGACCTTAGCATCAGGAAGTTGAGCGATAAGGTTCACATGAGCGAGTCCCATTTCCATCGCGTTTTCAAAAATGAGCTAGGTATTTCACCCATTGACTTTATCAATTGTGAGCGGATCAAACTCGCCAAGCGTCTTCTGAAAGATCCTAAAAAGCAGATAAAGGAAATTTACATGCAGTGTGGCTTTAACAGCCCTTCTTACTTCTTCAGGCTCTTCAAACGAAAAGAAAAAATTTCACCCAAAGAATACCAGATTCAGGTTACAAAGCGCTTTAATTTATCCTGAATGCCATGTAAAATGATCCAACCTAGCTTCGTTTAGGAGGATTGCTTTTTCAATTAAATTTTAAGCCAACCGTAAAACTTCCCGGTATACATGGAAGATTGGAGATGAGCAAAAATAAGGCTGGAGGACTTAGCTGGACCCTGCTTATAATTTAAAGATCAGGGGATTAAAAGCCTTGGAAACCAAAAGGACTTCTTCTCCTATCCGAAACTGCCTGGCTTCTTCCTCATCTACCACTACCTTGACGCGGTTTTGACCTACCCATACGGTGAGGACGAAGGCGATATCTTCCTTTTGAATGTCCAGGATTCTACCGATAAAACGAAACTTTCCACTCAGTTGGGCTGGACCCAAGACCTGAGCCGAGCTGCCCATTTTTTTTATCCTTCCTTTTTCCAGGACGATGACCTGATCGGCCAGGCCTAGTATTTCATTTCGATCGTGGCTTACCATGAGGATGGTAGGGCCATAGGATTGATGTAGGTTTTTGAGATACTGCTGTAATTCGAGGCGCATCTCCGGGTCAAGGGCTGAAAGGGGTTCGTCGAGCAGAAGGAGGTCCGTACGACGCATCAAACTCCTGGCCAGGACTACCCGCTGTTGTTGACCTCCGGAGAGTTGATGGGGGAGGCGATGGAGCAACTCCCCCAAGCCCATGACATCCAGGATTTCTTCTAATGCTCTTCGATTCTTCTTGTCGGAAAGGGCAAATACCAGGTTCTGCTCCACGTTCATGTGGGGAAAAAGGGCATAATCTTGGAAGAGAAAGCCCAGGTTCCGTTTACGGGTAGGCAGAGAGCGACCCTGGAGGCCGTCAAACCAGGTCCTGCCTTCCATTCGGATATGGCCTTCATCCGGACGGATAAGCCCGGCCAGTAGGCGAAGCAGGCTGGTTTTTCCCGCTCCCGAAGGCCCCGTGATGGCTGTAAAGGAAGCGGAAGGAAGCCGGGCCTCCACCTCCATCAAAAAGGAGGATCCCCTGCCTTTAAACTCTTTTTTTAAGCTAAAATCTATCATTTCCACTTGCCTAAGGCCATTTTTCCCCGCAACCCATAGACCAGGAGGAGGGTGGTGAAAGAAAGTAGGACCAAGATGATGGCATAGGCATGGGCATTAGCATAATTTAAAGCCTCTACTTCCTCGTAAATGGCAATGGCAGCGACCCGGGTCTCTCCGGGTATACTGCCTCCTATCATCAGGACTACTCCAAACTCTCCCAGAGTATGGGCAAAGGAAAGGACAATTCCCGCCAAGAGGGAGGATTTGATATTGGGTAGTATAATGCGAAAAAATATTTGCCAAGGGGTCTTGCCTAATACCTGACCTGCTTCCCGAAGACTGGGGGAAATGGAAGCAAAGCCTGATTGAAGGGGCTGGACCATAAAGGGAAGGCTATAAAAAATTGAAGCCAGGACAAGGCCCTCAAATGAGAAGATCAACTGAAGGCCCAGGTTCTCGGATAAAAACTTGCCCGGACCCCAAGCCGGCGAAAAGACCAGCAAAATATAAAAACCAAGGACTGTAGGAGGAAGAACCAAAGGCATGCTGATAAGGGCTTCGACAAAGGCTTTCATTCGAAAGCGGCGATATGCCAGCACATAGGCCAGAGGAAGCCCCAGCAACAGGAGAAAGAGGGTAGTGGTCCCTGCGAGCCTGAAAGAAAGCCATATGGGTTGCTACTCAATCATAAGACAGTATGATTTCCTTGGTTTTGATCATGGCCAGGACTTCCATTTCTGGACATAGGTCGAGTTCCTCTACAGAGGCACTGGTGATGATGGAGACCAGGGTAGCGCCTTGATGTCGCAGAAAAATCCTACTAAGCAACTCACCCTTCCTAATTTCCATAATCGTTGAGGGCAGTTGATTGCGCAAACTGATGCCCTCGGTGCCCAATCTTCCGATCACAATTTCGGTTTCCTTTAAAAGGACCTTCACCTCTACATCGATCTTTAGAGCGGGCAGTGTTTCTGGTCGGTCCACCACAATGGTACTCATGAGGCTGTACCCCACAGCAACCCTAACCAGGGAAAGCTCTTCATGGCTTTGAATTTCTAAGATCTTTCCGGAAAGGCGGTTCATGGGGTGGAAGGAAGTTGGTATCCCTGTTTTACTAAAATTGCCTCCCCCTCGGGAGAGGACAAGAAATCGAGGAAGGCACGGGCTTTTTGGGCATTTTTACCCTCTTTGGTGATTAGAAGAAGGCCCTGGGCGAGCGGAGAATGCAGCTCCTCCGGAATCTTTTGCCAGGAACCCCTTTGGGTAAATGAAGGAGAAAGGGCATAAGAGAGTGAGGTAAAACCAAGCTGCACAGCTCCAGCCATGATAAACTGGGTTGCCTGGGCAATGGATTCCCCATAGGCCATTTTATCCTTGTGATCCTCCCATAGGTTAAGGTTCTGAAGAACCTCAAAACCCGCCTTTCCATAGGGAGCCAACTGGGGGTTGGCAATGGCAATACGCTGGGTACTCTTTGCCAAAGTCCCGAGTTGATCTAGTCCAAATTCTTTGTTTTCTGACCAGATGACCAGGCTTCCCAGGGCATAGGTATGAGGAGCCTCCGCCCCTACGCCGGACATAAAGAGCTTGTTGGGGTAGTCCATATTGGCAGAAAGAAAAATATCATAGGGCGCTCCGGATTTGATCTGAGCGCTCAGCTTACCTGAAGAGTTGAAAACCATCTGACAGGAAATGCCCTTTTGTTCCAAAAAGACTTCCTGTATCTCTGTGAGGGCAGGCTTGAGATTGGCTGAAGCTGCAATCCTGATGGTCTGTGTCGATGGCTGGCAGGAGGAAAACAATCCCAGGGATAAGCAAAGGAAAAAGGGAAGGGAGAAATAAAAAACAAGTAAATGAAGTCGCTTCATGGGGAATTGTGTTAATGTCGCGTATAAAGATAGGGGAAGAGAGGAAAAAGATCATAAAATAAGGGACGTATCGGCCAGATACGCCCCCTTGAAACGATAGACATAGCAAAAATAATCTTTAGCTGACCCTGTTTAACCCATTCCCAACATATAGATTGTTAAGTATATAAATTTATTTTCATATAAATAAATCTGTCCTAAGACCAGCTCTTACAGGGATTCCAGCATTTTTTTAATTTTATCTTCTTTATGTGGGGCTAGAACTCCTGGGCTTCGCAAAAATAATTTGTTTTTAAGTCCCAGGAGGGCTATTTGTCTTATGGCCCCAAAAGATTGGTGATAAGCCGAAAATTAGATTAAAAAAGAAATCAATATGCCAAAGGTAAGTTTTACGGCTGCCCTCAAGCGATTTTTTCCTGCCCTCCAAGCCCGGCATTTTGAGGGGACGACCCTCAGGCAGGTGCTGGAGCAGATCGAAGCCGAGCATCCGGGGATCAGTGATTACCTGATAGATGAGGAGGGAAAGTTGAGGAAGCACATCAATATATTTGTAGGGGAAAAAATGATCGAGGACCGACTCCGGCTCAGCGATGTAATTTCGGAGGAAGAGGAGATTCTCATTTTTCAGGCATTATCAGGAGGCTAAATGAAGTTACTTGTTGGTACATCCAAGGGATTGGTCCTTTGGGAAAGAAAGGAGCAGGGATGGAGCTTTTCCAAGGTATTTTTCCCCGGCATACCGGTGTCTATGGTACATGTAAATCCTGCTGATGGATATTGGTACCTTTCCTTGGCCCATCGCCACTGGGGACAAAAGATGGAATATTCTCCCGATCAGGGCAAGACCTGGCAATCCATGTCTCCTCCTGCCTATCCAGCCTACGCCGAATTAAGTGAGGGAAAGAGGGCCACCCTCAAAAAAGTTTGGGCGATTCAGGGAGCAGGACTGCAGCAGGACAAAGGACTTTGGATAGGTACCGAACCCGGTGGACTATTTAGAAGTCTAGGCCATGGAGAAGACTTTCATCTGGTCCCAAGCCTTTGGGACCATCCCAGCCGAAAGGATAGGATGCAATGGTTTGGTGCGGGGAGAGACCAACCCTTTATCCATAGCATACTGGTCGATCCCCAAAATGAAGACCACCTTTATATAGGAGTAAGCTGTGCCGGAGTATTTGAATCCTTGGACGGGGGTAAATCCTGGCATCCCAAAAACAAAGGTCTGGTGGCGGCTTACCTTCCCAACCCGTTAGCTGAGGTCGGCCACGATCCCCATGCCATCAAGTTTTGCTTGAGCAATCCCGAGGTCATGTGGCAGCAAAATCACTGTGGGATATTCCGTACCACCAATGAAGGAGAGGAGTGGAAACTCGTTTCGAATCCAGAAAAGATTCCCCACTATGGATTTGCTTTGGTGGCTGATGAAGGAAATCCCCTCAGGGCCTGGGTCATTCCGGCCCAAAGCGACGAAGAAAGAATCGCCCCCGACCTGGCCCTTCGGGTATTCCGGACCGAGAACGGTGGGAAATCATGGGAAGCCCTCACCCAAGGGCTCCCTCAAAGGTATGCCTTCGACATCGTTTTTCGGCATTCCTTTGAGGGCAGGAATGAAACCCTGGCCTTTGGGACCAGCACCGGAAATCTCTTTGTCTCCGAAGATGGGGGAGATCACTGGCAAGTCCTATCCCAGCACCTCGCAAGGATCGAAAGCATAGCCCTGGTAAACTGATTTTTATGGGCCTTGACCAAGGGAATATCCCTTTACACCATCAAATTCGTAGAGATTCTCAGTTTTGATCACGTCAATCTGGGATTCAATGGTGTCCTACAGAAGCGAGAGACCGGTTTGCCATTTTCTACTTCGTAAGGGCATCGCTAGTGGTCGGTACAAAAAGTTTCTTTGAAACCTTGAGGCCAGACTTTGACTCCCTTGTTGGTGATCATGGTTAGCTTGAGGTCATTGTTGAGCTTCACCAACCTTTCCGCTAGTTCGTTTGCATCCTCTCCGGCCCAATCCACAAGAATGTCCACTCCTTTGAGGCGCTTTTCTTTGGCCTGCGGCCTTACATATTTGGGCATGCTTAAGCTGCTTTGGCTTTTGTCCCAATTTGGAAATGACAGCCTCTGCAAACTCCCGGGTACCCGGGAGGCGCTGGCTTTGTCCTTCCCGAAAAATATCTGCCGTATGTATACCCTCTTCTATGGTACAGGACCAGGTATTTTTGATGACTTCTGCGACGTCCTGCTGCCCGATGTGGTTGAGCATCATGATGGCAGCGCGAAGCAGACCGGAGGGGTTGGAAATATTTTTTGGGCGATATCAGGGGCTGAACCATAAATGGCTTCAAACATGGCAAAACCATCACCCACATTAGCCGTACCTGCCAGACCGATAGACCCTGAAATTTGGGCAGTAATATCTGAGACGAAATCTCCGTAAAGGTTGGGCAGGACCACCACATCAAATATTTCTGGGGTGTCGGCAAGGCGGGCCGCAGCAATGTCAATGATCCAGCTGTCTGATTCGATCTCGGGATACTTCCTTGAAAACTTGATGGAAAAGCCCGTCAGTATGCTTCATGGTGTTGTCCTTGACAAAGCAAAAAACCCGCTTTCGCTTGTATAGCTTGGCGTATTCGAAGGCATAAGGTATGATTTTCTCGCATCCCGGCCGGGTAATGAGCTTGAGAAACTGTACCACCTCCTGAGTCTGTTGATGCTCGATACCTGCGTAGAGGTCTTCTTCATGTTCTCTAATAATCACCACGTCCATTTCCGGATGGCGGGTAGGGATGAAGGGAGCAAAGCTTTTGCAGGGCCTTACATTGGCCTAAAGGCCCAGAGTTTTTCGAGGGGTGACGTTGAGGCTTTTGTAGCCTCCTCCCTGAGCTGTTGTGATAGGTGCTTTAAGAAAAACTTTGTTCTGGCGAATGCTGTCCCAAACCTTGGGATCGATACCACTGGTATTTCCTGATAGGTAGACCCTTTCTCCTATTTCTACTTCCTCCCAGTCTACGCGAGCTTTGGCTTCTTTTAGGATATCCAAGCTGGCCTCCATGATTTCAGGACCGATTTCATCGCCTTTGGCAAAACTTATCTTATGCGTAGTTTATCATATTTTCATGCAAATAAGTGAACTTTAATCATAAATTTTTATTTATTGTTTTTATGCATTAAATAATAAAAAGCAAATGGTTTGCTGATTCATATCAAAGGCCTAAGTCTGGCTGAAAGGGGCTAGCATTGCTGTCCCAATTGGACTTTTTCAGCCTTTTCAAATCAAGTCCTGATAAAATTCCCGGAGTCTTTTCTCTTCGCTCTCCCAGTTGAGTTCGCGAGCGGCATATTCACAGGCGCTACGGAGTCGGTCCATTTTTTTTTCATCTGCTACCAGGGTCTGGATTATATCGGCAAGGCGTCCAGGCTCCCTCTCCTCTTCTTTCACGACTATCCCTAGCTCATAAGCCTCCACCAGGGCTTTCATCTCGGGCAGGTCAGAAACCAAGACAGGAACCCTGGCCTGTATGTAGTCCACTACTTTGTTGGGAGAGGCGTAAAAATAGTTTTTTCCTAAATTTTCCTCCAGACTCATGCCCAAAGTAGCCATTCCAGTAAAGGAAGCTAGCCTTTCCCTGGGGACAAAACCCTTAAAGATTACCCTCTTCTCCAGGTCAAGGTCCCTACTTCTCTGCTGAAGTTCTTCTTCGATGTCTCCCCTTCCTATGATCCACAATTGGTAGGAGGGAAGAAACTTCATGGCATCCACCATCAATTCGATGCCGCGGCCCATGTTTAGAGCGCCCTGGTAAAGCAAAATGTGAGGGGAGCTGTTAGAAGTGAGTGGAGTAGGTCTGGAATGGGGGAGGTTGCGGATCACTCCTACGTCCACCTGATACTTTTGCCTATAAATTCGGGCCAGAGAAGTATTGACCGTGTACATGTGCTTAAGCCTGGGTACGATATAGCCCTCCAGTTTGAGCCAGATACGCCGGGTACCTGGGCGATGAATCAATTCGGGAACCTCAGTGAAGTACTCGTGGCTGTCGTAGACGAGGATTTTCCCTAGAAGGTGGGAAATTAAATATCCCGGCAGGAGGGTGTCTAAATCACAGGCGTTGATTAGATCTATGCGGCGAAAGAGAAGGAAGAAAAAGAGGCGAATGTTGTATTCAAAGTAAAAAAATTTGCCCTTTCTGAAAAAAAGCTGCATCCGGTGGGTAGCGTAGGGCAGCCCATCGGGGAGGGGGGGAGAGTCCGGCAGTTTTCTGCCCACGACGTGGACCTCGAAGCCCATTTGGCTCAGGCTACTTCCTATCCGGTGGACCCGTTGGTCTCCACTGAGGTCGTTGATGACCGTGATATAGAGCTTTTTTGCCTTCATCTTTACAAATAGATTATCAAAGGTAGGTGAAATGCATATCTTCGTAAAGTGAATCCCGGAAAGCAGCCTGTCCGGTTTGCAAGGATCATCCATTGCCTATGCCTAAGTTGTTGATATTTGTACTCCTCCTCTCAGGGGTCAGTTTTGGCCAAGATACCGACATCCTCCTCAACCACGATCTCTACCATTATGTGGATCGCCTGGACATCAAAGGACTGGCCGATACCCTGGTCCATACCGATCTCAAACCCTACGGAAGAGAATATCTGGGAAGGATTTTTGGGCGGGTAGACAGGAGCAGGCTGACACCCCTGGAAGCTGCCTGGCACAGACGGATACATATGTTGGTGGACGATGATTTTGTCCTCCGCAAGGAAGATGAAGCTATTTTTAAGTACTTTTTTCGAAATCGAAGGGACTTCCTTCACGTCTCAAAAGGGGATTTGCAGCTTTTCATCAATCCTGTTTTACATGTCAATGGAGGCATAGACCAAAATACCTTCCTGACAGAGGAGGGAGAATTACTGCCTGTATTTACCAATGCCCGTGGGGTGCAGGTGAGGGGAAGCTTTGGAAAAAAGTTGGGATTTCACACGGAGGTCTATGATAACTACAATCGAATTCCCCAGTTTGTCTACAATCGTTATCAGCAAACCCTGCGCATCCCCGGTGAGGGCTTCATCAAGACCTTTGACCAGCCCAATGGAGTCAACTACTTCAGCAGCAGAGCCTACCTGACTTATTCACCCATAAAACAAATCAGGATAAAATTTGGGAAAGACAGGGCATTCTGGGGCAATGGCTTTCAGAGCCTTATCCTTTCCGACCATGCCGCAGACCCCCTCCTGCTCAATATCACCACCAGGGTCTGGAAATTGGAATACGTCAGTCAGGTTACCCAAATGGTAGACTTTTTGATCAATAGAAATGACAATGAGGGCAGCCTTCCCCGCAAGTATGGGGCTTTTCACATGCTCAATTTCAAACCCAATGACAAGGTTTCTCTGGGTATCTTCGAATCTATCATCTATGCTCCCTATCTGGCTAATGGCTTTCGAGGTTTGGAAATTCAATACCTCAATCCCCTGATCTTTTACCGTGCTATAGAGCAGTACATCGGTTCTCCAGATAATGCCCTCCTGGGCGCACATGTAAAATGGAATTTTTTGCAGCGCTTTCAATTGTATGGCCAACTCATCCTGGACGACTACAATTTTGGTGTCAGAAATCAGGGCTCAGGCTATTGGGGAAATAAACTGGGCTGGCAGGCAGGATTCAAATACATAGACTTCCTAAACATCTCCACCCTGGATTTACAGGTGGAGCACAACCGGATACGCCCTTACACCTATCAGCATTTCAATATTGCCTCCAATTACAGCAGCTACGGGCAGTCATTGGGGCATGGAGCAGGAGCCAACCTCCACGATTGGCGAGCTGAGGTACGCTATCATCCCCTCCCCTCGCTAAACATACTCTTTGCCTATACCTATCGCTACCAGGGGAGAGATCCAGAATACCTGCGGGGCATCAATTATGGGGGGAGCTTTGAACGGGCCACCGGCAATCGCCCCATCAATAATCCAGATAATCCTGGCTTTGATCATGAAATCGGACAGGGAGATTTGTGGAGAACCCAACAGTTGTATGGGAGAATCAGTTGGCAATGGGGCAGCAAAGATATCTTCCTCGAAGTGGAGGGAAGGTACAGGCAGGAAAATGAGCTCCGTTCGTCGACAATTATGGGGGGCTTGCGTGCCAATATTGCCCCAAACACTGTGAAATTTTAACCTTTAGCCTTACAAGCTTTATCTTTGCCCTTCGTTTGACATAGGTATATGGATTGGTTGCTTAGAAATCGTCATGTGTTCATCTGGGTTATCATAGGGATTACCATCCTAATGGGGATCGGCCTTACCCAGCTTGAAATCAGCTTTAGTTTTGAGAGTTTTTATCCCAAGGATGATGAGGCCTACCAGTACCACGCCATGTACCGCTATCATTTTTCCGAAGACCAGAACTACATGGTCTACATGGCAGTGAAAAGTCCTGGAAAGGACATCTTCGATCGGGATTTTCTGAAGCAAGCTGATAATTTTTTTGAGGAAATACGCCAACTTCAGGGAGTGGATTCCCTGGTTTCCGCTATGGCTGTCCAAAGGGTCAAAAGGAAGGGCCTGGGCGTATCGACAAGGCCCTACCTCAAATACGACAGCCCTGAAGCCTTGGTCCGCTCAAAAGAAATTCTTCAAAGCGATACCTCTCTGATTGGCTCATTTATCACCAGAGACCGTCAACACGTCTGTGGTTATGCCTTCATTAAGCCTGAAATTTTTGACAGCCAGGAAAGGGATCTCCTGGTTAATCAAATTGAACAAAAAGCGGAGGATTCAGGGCTTACCCACGTCCTTTCGGGGATTCCCTACATCAGGACCAAGTACGTACAGACCATCGGGGGAGAGCTTATGCTTTTCCTGAGCCTTTCTATTCTTCTGATCACGACGGTACTCGTCCTCACTTACAGAAATTTTTGGGGGGTCATACTTCCTCAAATTGCCGTCATTCTTTCTCTCGTATGGATTTTGGGTTTTATGGGAGCCACAGGACAAGGCATAGACCTGATCAGCAGCCTCCTCATTCCCATTATGTTTGTGGTGGGGGTCTCAGATGTCATTCACCTGATCACCAAATACCTCAGAGAAATTCGCCTGGGTAAGGGGAGAAGGGAAGCCATGGCCAACACCCTCAGGGAAATCGGCTTTTCCCTATTTTTGACCAGTCTGACTACAGCTGTGGGATTTGCCTCTCTGATGGTGTCCCGGATCGGACCCATCAAAAATTTTGGCCTCTATGCAGCAGCGGGAGTGCTTTTTACCTACCTCATCACTGTCCTTATCCTTCCCTATGCCCTGATGAAGATTGATCCACGGAAGTTCATGGTCAGGTCTTCTTTGGAAAACCACCCTTTCTGGGACCGTTGGATGCTGGGAATCTACAAATGGACCAAGGCTCGCCCTAGGCAGATCATGGCCCTCTCAGTAGGGATCTTGCTGGCCTGCTTATACCTGATCTTTCAAATACCCACCGACTCCCACCTTATTGAGGATATAGGGAAAAATGATCCTATCCGAAAGTCTATGGAGTTTTTTGAAGAACAGACCTATGGATTGCGTCCCTTTGAACTGGGGGTTCACGTCAAGGGTGATTCTGCCTCCATTACAGATCGGGAAGTCCTGGTCCAATTGGATAAAGTTCAGGAATACCTGAAGACACAGGCAGATTTTGGACCTTTCTTCTCCCTTCCCACGGTAGTTAAAGAGGCCAACTACATTTACCGAAATAACCGGGAGCGCTTCCGCCGCCTTCCCAAATCTCAGGAACGCATTGACGACCTCATCGCCTTCGTAGATGTCAACAGCCAAGGAGAGGTCATGGAAAAACTCATGACCAAAGACAGACGGATGGGACGAATTTCTTCCACCATGGCCGATCTCGGCACCAATGCCCTGGATACCCTCTATCAAAACCTGGAAACCTTTGTAGCAACAGAGACGGATACCAGCCTCTTTTACTACCAGGCAACGGGGCATGCCTATTTGACGGAAAAAAACCTGGTCTACGTCCGACAAAGCCTACTGGCTGGGCTTAGCATTGCCTTTGTAGTGGTAGGCTTTCTGATGGGCATGCTTTTCCGATCCTGGAAGATGCTCCTCATCTCTATGGTCCCCAATGTGATTCCCCTTGTCCTGACCGGAGGTGTTATGGGACTTTTTGGCATTACCCTCACAGCTTCTACGGCTTTGGTATTTGTGATCGCTTTTGGGATCGCCGTAGATGATACGATTCACTTTTTGTCTCGCTATCGGCTGGAGCGGCGAAAAGGGCTGGACAAGGATGCCGCCATTTTGGAAACGCTAAAAGGCACCGGAAAGGCCATGATCCTAACCTCTTTCATCCTTATGGGTGGCTTTGTCCTGCTTCTGGCCTCAGATTTTGGAGGAACTCTGAATACCGGACTATTTACTGCCCTGACGATTATTTTCGCCATGTTTTCAGACCTCTTTCTACTCCCTATCCTCCTTCGCATAGGTGGAGAGTAAGGTCCTCAGCTCCTCTGCGTTAGTGGCCAGGCGATCGGCCCCGGCTGCGAGAAGCTTTTCTCCATGCCCTTCAAAAATATGGCTGGCCCCCAAAAAACCGATCGTGAAAAGCCCGGCAGCCTTGGCAGCAGTTACCCCAGGTAGGCTATCTTCGATCACCAGCATTTCATCAGGCGAAAGCCCTATGTCCTCAATAGCTTTTAGGTAAAGGTCAGGAGCAGGCTTGGGATTTTCTACCATATCAGCAGAGAAGACCATCCCTTCAAACACATTCAAGACTCCCACCTTCCTTGTGTTTCGGATGACATTTTCCTGGTTGCTGTTGGATACCACAGAAGCAGGTAATTCAAGGGAGCTAATCAGGCTGACCATGCCTGGAATAGCCTGAAGTTCGGTCAGGAAGGCTTTGCGCAGCTCTATTCCAAAGTTTTTGAGAAAGTCCTTAGGTGCCCGAAAGCCATAGTCCCTTTCAATGAGGCTGAGGATTTCGGCCTCTTTCAATCCAGAATAACGACGTGTATGGGTTTCTACAGAGGCTGTATATCCCTCCGGGCCCAGCATTCGGATGACCAGGGTAGAGGCCAAGATTTCGCTGTCCACGATGACCCCGTCGCAGTCAAAAATGATGTGCTTGATCATGGCCAAAAGATAAAGGATTCCCAAGGGAAAATTCTATCTTTCGCCATGGATTTTCAGGCAGGACAAGTGTTGCTTTTCGACAAACCCAAGGAATGGACTTCCTTCGATGTGGTTAGAAAGGTGCGCAATACCATTAGCATAAAGAAAGTAGGACATGCAGGCACCCTCGATCCCCTGGCTACGGGTCTCCTTATTCTGTGTACAGGAAAGTTTACCAAAAGGATCAACGAAATCCAGGAGCAGGAAAAAGAGTATCTGGTAGATTTCAAACTGGGGGCAGTTACTGCCAGTTATGATGCCGAACTGCCCGAGGAGGATATCCGGGATGCGGCCCATGTTACTCAGGAAGATATCTTGGCAAAAATGCAGGCCTTTGGGGGAGAAATAAGTCAGGTTCCTCCCATGTATTCGGCTGTCAAAGTGAAGGGCCAACCCGCATACAAGGCAGCCCGACAGGGCAAATGGCTCGAACTCAAACCCCGCCTCATCCAGATTTACGAATTTACCTATTTGGAAGAAGTCCAGCCCTTTATCCACCGGGCAAGGATTCGCTGTTCCAAGGGTACATATATCCGTACCCTGATTCATGACCTTGGTCAGGCCCTGGAAGTAGGTGCCTATATTCGCGAATTAAGGCGGACCCGCATAGGGGATTATCATGTGGATCAAGCCTGGGATTTGCCTGGCTTTGTGCAAGCCTTTGGCAAGGCAAAATAAGAACTGAGGCTATTTGCGCTGGAAATAGGTCATCAGCTTGGACGTCTGACCTATGGGATCATCCTTGTCATCGACAAAGAGGGTGGCCATAGCACCAAAAGCCATAAATACTCCCGCTACAACCAGGGCATAAATAGCATAGGAATCGTAGACATATTTCACGATAGGCCCTCCGATAATGCCGTTGAGGATCTGAGGCCCGGTAATGAAAAAGTTAAATATTCCCATGTAGATTCCCATTTTGGCAGGAGGAATGGCCCCTGCAAGGATGGCGTAGGGCATAGAGAGGATGGAAGCCCAAGCTATCCCTATACCGATCATAGAAAGGATCAACAGCTGAGGATTAGGCACGAAGTACATCGAGATCAAGCCCAGGGCTCCTGCGATCAGGCAAATGGCATGGGTCTGTCTACGGCCAATCTTGAGCGCAATTCGAGGGAGAAAGAAGGCCACTATCGCTGAAATTCCATTGTACACACCAAAAATAATACCCACCCAGTTACCGGCTTCATTGTATTCCAGGCTGGATGTGTCGCTGACCTCGAGGCCATAGATGTGTTGGGCCACGGCAGGAGTCGTAAAAACCCACATCGAAAAAAGGGCAAACCAGGAGAAAAATTGCACTACCCCTAATTGAACCATAGTCTTGGGCATGGAGGCAAAATCCTTAAATATTTGCCCAATGCCTGCGCTGTGATCTTCCTCCTCTTCTTCTCCATTAAAAGCCCGGAGTTCTTCGGGAGAGTATTCCTTAGTCCTCATTACCGTCCATATGATGGTACCAATAAAAAATACGGCGCCTACATAAAAGGAGAAAAGGACATTTTGAGGGACTTCGCCGGCTGGAGCATTTTTGGGAATACCTATCCACTCAGCCAGAACATAAGGCAGCCAGGAGCCTATCACCGCACCCAGGCCAATCAGGATGGTCTGTACCGAAAAACCCTCTGTTCGCTGTTCGGAAGGAAGATTGTCTGCAACCAAGGCCCGAAAAGGCTCCATAGATACATTGATGGAAGCATCCATGATCATAAGAATGCCCGCACCGATAAACATAGGAGGGATGAAGGCAGCAAAATAAGAAGCATTGGGCATGAGGCAGAGGGCAAGGGAAGCAAAAATCGCCCCTACCAGAATAAAGGGCCTTCGTCTTCCCAACCTCGTCCAGGTCCTGTCGCTAAAGTGTCCGATGATGGGTTGAATGAGCATCCCCGTCAGTGGTGCGGCCAGCCAAAACCATGAAAGATGCTCGACGTCGGCACCCAAGGTCTGCAAAAT
Source organism: uncultured Bacteroidia bacterium (assembly GCA_964564415.1). Lineage (GTDB taxonomy): Bacteria > Bacteroidota > Bacteroidia > J057 > J057 > JALEFZ01. The sequence goes on from CAZMAV010000010.1 coordinate 27,213, forward strand.
CCGGGAAGCATTGGCATTTTGCAAGGCAAAGCCAAACTGGATGCCCATGAAGCCCAGGCTCATGTTCCAGATGTCCCCGGTACCCAACCGAGGTTTTTGAGTAGTAGTAGATTGCATAAGTCCTTACTTTGTATAGCAAGTCGAAACAGGCCACGCCAACGCTCTTAGAGCCTAGCTGATGCGACACAGCGGATTAAAGATATGCTAACAATCAAATATATGAAAATATGCCCCTCTCTTTCTGTCTTTTTTACGATGCTAAGGTGAAATTATGAGCCTGCTTAGTTACGCTCCAGTTTTACCCTGCAATCGTCCCGCCGCTCGCTAATTCCATCGCTGTAAGCAACAGAGAAGTCCAGGCTCAATTGACCTGCCGAACTGAAAGCGCCACTGCCTGAAAATTCGTAGAGGATGGGGCCACAGTCGACCACCTGGGTATCGATATTCACCGAATTTCCACTCAGATCGGCCAAAATTTCAAGGGTGTCGAGGGGGCAGGCATAGTCGCCCAACTGCTGTATCCTAAGCTGTAGGCTGCTGCTGTCTACCCTTCGGATAAAAACCCTGTGCTCAGGGCTGGTGTTGATGCAGCCCTGATAATCCGCCAAATAAGTGCCAAAATGCTGCTGCTGGTCTAGAATTTCGCAGCGGACACCTTCAAATCCTTCCGGACAATCGCAAATTCCCTCCACGCAACTGCCCCCATTGATACAGTCGATGCTATCGCAGGGATCTTCCCGGCAAGAACTCAAGCATAAAAGGACAAAAATCAATAAGGCCGGGAAAGGTGTGAATCTAGGTTGGAGCATGATTTATTCTAACTAAAAAGTGTAGTACAATGAAAAGCCGAATCAAGCTGAATTTCGAATATGTCTCTATTAAACCCTATTTCTGTAAAGAAGTCTCACTTAAGGATTTGATCATATACCAAATGCAGCTATGACTGAGGTTGAAGATAAAAAAATCAAGCATTTATACCATCGTGCAGGTTTTGGCCTTGACCTAAAAACGTGGAAGGAAGTCAAAGGGAAGCCCCTGAAAAAGGCAATCCGGAGGGTACTAAAAGGAGGAGAGATTAACCTTGAACTTTCGGCAGGTGAAATGGAGAACCTTAGCCGCAAGGAAATCCGCATGATGGGAAAGGAAGCCCGGCAGGAGAAGGCCAAGGAAAACCGCCTCTTTGTCAGAGACCTCAACGTAGCCTGGCTGCGGAGGATGGCCTTTTCCGAAGCTCAATTGAGGGAAAAAATGACCCTCTTTTGGCACGACCATTTTGCCTGCCGCCTTCGCCTTTATAAAATGGTCCTCCTCCAAAACAATACCCTTCGCAATTACAGCCTGGGCAAATTCAAAGACCTCCTCCTGGCCATTTCTAAAGACCCGGGAATGCTTCAGTTTTTGAATAACCAGCAAAACCGCAAAACCGCTCCCAACGAAAATTTTGCCCGGGAATTACTGGAACTCTTCACCCTTGGCAGGGGCCACTACAGCGAAGAGGACGTGAAAGAAGCAGCCCGGGCTTTTACAGGTTGGGGCTTTGGCTTTGACGGGGAATTTGTCTTTCGAAGAAGGCAGCATGACTTTGGAGTAAAGACCTTTCTGGGGAAGAAGGGAAATTTTGAGGGAGAGGACATCATTGATATTATCCTCAAACAAAAGCAATGCGCCCGCTTTCTCACCCGAAAAATCTATCGCTTCTTCGTCAATGAGGAGGTTGATGAGGATATCCTGGAAGATTGGTCCTCATATTTTTATGAAGAGGAATACGACATTGGTAAACTTCTGGTCATGATCTTCAATTCCGACCACTTTTATGCATCCTCAAACATGGGCATACGGATCAAGTCGCCGACTGAATTTCTGGTCGGACTGATGCGGCACCTGGATATGGACCTTCATAAGCCAGAGGGCCTCATTTACCTGCAAAAAATCCTCGGTCAGGTCCTCTTTCAGCCCCCAAATGTCGCCGGATGGCCAAGTGGAAGAAATTGGATCGATTCTACCACCCTGATGAGTCGCCTAAAGATTCCCGAAGCCCTGGTCCGGTCAGACAGCCTCCTTCCGGTACCCAAAGCAAATTTTTCCGGCAACGAGGACATCATCAGGACCCGTAAGCGCCTCCAAAATCGCTTGGCCAGCGACATAAATTGGGAGAAGCTCCTGGAGACCATGGCAAAGGCGGGGAGTTATGAAAAAGCAGTGGAATGGACGGAAGACTACCTCTTCTCAGGACCCCAACCCAGTTTGCCGCTCGGGGATTTCAAGGCTTTTGCCAGAGGAAAGGACCAAAGCGAGACCATGAAGTGGATCATGCTCCGCCTTCTTTCCACACCCGAGTATCAGTTTTGTTAGCCACATCATTCATGTTGAAATCAAAAACATTAGTATGACCAATCGCCGCGATTTTCTTAAAATATCATCCCTGGCTTCGGCTTCCCTCTTTCTTCCCGATTTTTTGGGTAAAAGCATGTTCAGTCAGGAGAAAGCCAAGGGAAGAAAGCTCATCGTCATCCAACTCTCCGGGGGCAATGACGGCCTGAATACCCTGGTCCCCTACGAAGATGATTTTTATTACAAGGGAAGGCCAGGGCTGAGCATTCCCAAAGAAAAAGTCTTGAAGATCAGCGATTATCAGGGATTTCACCCTGCGATGGAGGGGCTAAGAGAGGTCTTTGAAGAAGGAGAAATGGCCATCCTCAATTCTGTAGGCTATCCCAATCCTGACCGTTCCCATTTCAGGTCAATGGACATCTGGCACACAGGATCTACCTCAGACGAGTACTGGGAGACGGGCTGGCTCGGAAGATACCTGGACCACAGCTGTCAAGGCTGCGCCAGGCCTCATGAGGGATTAGAGGTCGACAGCGGCCTTAGCCTGTCGATGAAGGGAGAAGAAACCAAAGGAATAGCCCTCACCGACCCCGAGCAACTCTACAAAAGTACCCGCGATCCCTGGTTCGAGTTGCTGAATGATCATCACAGCTCAGGGAGCAGCGACCTGGATTACCTGTATAAGACCCTGGCTCAGACCCGTCATTCGGCAGAGTATATTCATCAGCAGGCAAAAATTTATGCATCCAAGGTTGAATATCCTCAGCATCCCTTTGGAAAGAAATTAAAATTGATTTCCGAGCTGATCTGCTCAGGCATAGACACTTCTGTCTTTTACCTCTCCCTGCCCGGCTTCGACACCCATGTTCGCCAGGAAAACCAGCATCGTCGACTTCTCCAAATTTATAGCGAAGGGCTAAGGGCCCTCATAAAAGACCTGAGGCAGCATCATCAATTCGACAACACCCTGATCATGACTTTCTCTGAATTTGGGAGAAGGGTGGAGCAAAATGCCTCGGGTGGAACTGACCATGGAAAGGGCAACAACCTCTACCTTATGGGCGGCAATCTTCGTAAGCCAGGCGTGTTTAACTCAGCTCCTGACCTGGCCCGACTTGACCAAGGAGATGTGAAATGGGAAATCGACTTTCGCTCGGTCTATGCAGACGTGCTTGGAAACTGGATGGGGGCCAGCGATGAAGAAATTCTCAAAAGAAAATTCAAGCCCCTGGACATCGTCTAAATAAGATAAACCTCACTTGGCCTCTAGTTCCTTGGTTTCAGGGTCGTATTTGACGAAGAACCCCAGCCATATCTGCCTGGATACCCTGGAAATAAGTGGAATAAGCACAGGGAGCAAGGCAAACATGGTGATGACATAGTAATTGAAAGGAAGCCCCAGAACAAAGCGTATAAACAGAAATAGGGGGACCAGCCAGGCCACATTAAAGGCATAGCTTACGTAGGTGGCACCAAAGTAAAATCCAGGCTCAATTACGAAATCCTGCCCGCAAACGGGGCACTTATCCGGCATCTGCTGTAATTTCTTGAAGTTGAATGGGTTGGAACTGGTAAATATCTTGCCTTTTCTACACCTGGGACACCTTAGCCCTAGTACACTACTGATCCAACTCGGTTTTTTTCCGGCCATGTATACTTGATTTAATTTAAAAGTAAGTCAAATGATGGGTAATGAGTGTAACTAATGTTTCCCTTTTCCGACTATCCTTTCCATCTTAACATCATAGAGAGGGGCCATGTTTTTCCATCTGTACTTTTCTATATGGTTGCGAAGCTCCTGAGGAAAGGGGGGGCGTTTTAGAAGGTATTTCTCCAATTTTAATTTCAGCTCAGATTTCCTTTCGTAATAATGATCGGGATAATCAAAAGGAGAAATATGCTGGGGATAAGCCAGGTTCATGGGTAGCAAGGGATAGGTCTCCGTGAATATGGCCTCCAGGACACTGATCCCAAAAAAGTCCTGTTTACTGCTTACCGGTAGGACATCGGCCTTCCACAACCAGTCGATGTATGTGCTCTTGCTCTTGGCATAGCCCCAATGAAGGATGTACGAAGCGAGCCTTTCCTTTGCTTCGTCGAATATCTTAGGTCGTGATGAAAATTCTTTGCCCATGACCACCAGGCGAAAATCCAATCCCTTCTCAGCCAATTTATACAGAAGAGAAAAAAAATCCTTTGGACCCTTGTCGTATTCCCAGCGATGGTTCCAAAGGACAATAGGAGGCTCATTTAAAGCTTTGGCCTTGGGCTTTGCAGCATCCAATGCAGATAAATCTATGCCCAAAGGTAAAACATCAGCAACTTCCAGGAGTTTCCCAGCCTGATCCAATTCCTGATGATCGGGAAAGGCCCTCAAGAATTCCGGGAGGGCTCCTGCAAAACCTTCCAGTTGAAAATGGGAGCTGAAAAATACCCTGTCTGCCACCAGTGCAGAGGTATAGTTGATCCAGGCATAATGCCTGTCCCTTCCCGATTTTTTATCAGGATCCCGTGAAGACCAGGGATAGCTCAATTGGTTTTGATGAAAGTACAGGACCGTGGGTATCTCATGGCTGCGTTTTTGGGTCAGCGCCTTGAACAAAGCCAGGTCCATCATGTCGGTAGCCAAAATGAGGTCGGGCTTCCACTTGTCGGCCATGAACTTTTTGGCCATGCTCACAGCCCCTCCGTGCATCCGCCATTTCCAGTGGCTTCCGCTCATGGTATATATCTTGATCTCATGTTTGCTCCAGGCCTGATAGCCCGAGGCCCAAGCTTGCTGAGAATCAATTCCAAAGGGCAAAAGTAAAAGGATTTTCATGCCAGAATTCATCGGTTTTCGCCCAAATGAGCCTCCTGAGTTAATTTTAGGCCTAAAGGCCAATTTTTTTAAAATTATTATGCAAGCATAACACTTTTTTATATATTCGACATATAATCGTATGCATGCATACGGTTTAGCTGGGCTTGACAAAAATATTACAGGTGTAATACTTCCCCATTCAACGGGTGAGAAATTACCTCCAATCCCTCTAAATTTTTACATGCTTTCGTTCTCCAACAAGCAAATAAATCAAAAAAGTAACAATGGATACAGTATCAAACAAGCGCTCAATCAAAGGTGGCGAATTCCTGATTCGCGAGACCGAGGCGCAAGAAATCTTCATCCCCGAGGAGTTTTCTGAAGAACAAAAAATGATGGCCCAGGCCTGCCAGGACTTTATCGATGCCGAAATCATGCCCAACCTGGACCGCATCGACAAGCTGGAAGAAGGCTTGGTTCCCTCCATCCTTGAAAAAGCCGGCGAACTCGGCCTCCTAGGCGTTACCGTACCCGAAGAATACGGGGGCCTTGGCATGAGCTTCAATACCTCCATGCTCATGGCTGACATCATCGGTTCGACAGGTGCCTTTTCTACTACCTATGGAGCCCACACCGGAATCGGTACCCTGCCGATTCAATATTATGGAACCGAAGCCCAGAAAGCCAAGTATCTTCCCAAACTCGCCACGGGTGAATGGAAAGCTTCCTACTGCCTCACCGAACCCGACGCAGGTTCTGACGCCAACAGCGGCAAGACCAAGGCTGTCCTGAATGAAGAAGGAACACACTACCTTATTTCAGGCCAAAAGATGTGGATCTCCAATGCAGGATTTGCAGATATATTCATCGTATTTGCCAAAATCGAGGACGACAAGAACCTGTCTGCCTTTATCGTAGAAAAAGACTTTGGAGGCATCACAATGGGCGACGAAGAGCAGAAGCTGGGTATCAAAGGCTCTTCCACCCGTCAGGTATTTTTTGACAAATGTCCAGTGCCGGTAGAAAATATGCTTTCGGATAGGCAGATGGGCTTTAAAATCGCTGTCAACATCCTCAACATTGGTCGCGTAAAGCTGGGTTGTGGTGTGATCGGAGGTTGTAAGGAGGTCATCAACCAAGCTACCAAGTACGCTGTCGAGCGAAAGCAGTTTGGCCAGAGCATCGCCGAATTTGGTGCGATCAAGCACAAGCTCGCCGAAATGGCGATCAGAACCTTTGCCATTGAGTCGGCTTCTTATCGCTCAGGCCAGGATATTGAGGATCAGATACACGCCTTGCAGAGCAATGGGATGGAAAAAGCAGAAGCCCAGCTCAAAGGAGTGGAGCAGTTTGCCATCGAAGCTGCCATCATCAAGGTTCATGGATCTGAAGCCCTGGATTATATTGTAGATGAAGGGGTCCAAATTTACGGAGGTATGGGCTTTTCTGCTGATGCTCCTATGGAGCGTGCCTACAGAGATGCCCGCATCACCCGGATTTATGAGGGTACCAATGAAATCAACCGCATGCTCTTGGTAGGCATGATTCTGAAGCGTGCCATGAAGGGTGAGCTCGACTTACTCGGTCCCGCCATGGCAGTAGCTGAAGAGATGACCTCATTGCCCGACATGAGCCAGCCTGACAGCGAACTTTTTGCCCGGGAAAAGCGCACCCTGGCCAACCTCAAGAAGGCCATTCTTCTTATCGCCGGTAAGGCAGCCCAGGACCTCGGTCCCAAGCTCAACGATGAGCAGGAATTGTTGATCAACATTGCTGATATGGTCATTGAGGTGTACGCAGCTGAATCTACACTCCTCCGCGCTGAGAAGCTCGCCGCCATCCACGGAGAGGGTGAAGTTGCCAGCCAGGTTAAAATGGCTCAGGTCTACCTCTACGAAACTGTGGACAAGACCTGGAAGTCCGGAAAGGAAGCCATCGCCAATTTTGTCAGGGAAGATGAGCAAAACGTCGTACTGATGGGACTCAAGCGTTTTACCAAAGCTCCTTTGGTAAATACCAAAAAGCTCCGTCGGGAAATTGCCGATGTCATGATAGAGAAAGAAGCCTACGCTTTTTCCTACTAGAATCAGCAAAGAGCAATAGAAGAATATGGGGTGCCGATCCAAGAGGATTGGCACTTTTTTATTTTAAAAATGTAAGAAACGGTCTGTAAAGATTGGCTTTTTGCGCAATTGAATCCGGTCCTGCAGAAAATGGGGCAGGGATTGTATAGAAATTTCTACAGGTTTTGAGGCAGAATTTGAAATTTTAAATAAAAAAGCTGGCCCAAAAATCAAAAAATGACAACCCAGGTAAAAATCTAACGTATCTCCTTTTCGGCTTTGATCGGAAAACTACCTTGTGATAGGGAAGTAGTTCCGAAACTTGTATGCAAGTGGGGAGTTTTTTTCACCAGCTTAGGAGTTGAAAATGCCGGTTAGGATTAAAATCAATGGGAATCGAATATTTCCTTTTGATATTTAGTCTCCTGATGTGGAATAAATTGACAAACGTTCTCCACTGACATTCGTAACCTTGTCCATGGCTTATGTCATTGGTCAAGCAAAGTTTACAAGTCTTCATGTGGCGGAGAGAATTTACATACCTTCGCCTTTGAAAAATAAATACCCAAAAGCGTCTTAAAAAGTAGGAACAATTGTTGACTTTTGAGACGTAGCGTTCTTTGGATCATGCAGCCTATCGGCTGTATATGTTGGATTAAATACATCAGTATGAAAAAAGTCCTATTGAGTGGAGTTGCCGCTTCCATGCTGCTGCTTTTGGCAGCCTGTAAAAATACAGATGGGCTCGGTGATATCCTCGATAGTACCCAACGTACCCTTGCGGGAGCTCGACGAGTCAACGGAACCAACCTGAAGGTTCAGCAGGCTCATATGAGAACCATCGACCCCTTTGAAATTGACATCATCCCCACTAGTCGTCCTGTCCCGGATGGTGTCCCACTGAGCAGCATATTTGGGATGAGAAAGCATCCCATCCTCAAAGTGGAAAAGATGCATGCGGGAATCGATTTTCCAGCACCTACGGGTACTCCGGTAATGGCGACAGCCACAGGTCGGGTCAATAAGCTGGTACAGGGAAACGACAGTAGCTCCTACGGTAATCACATCGTCCTAGAGCACGACGAAATCTTCTGTACCCTCTATGCCCACCTATCCAAAGTGGCCGTAAAACCCGGACAAATCGTGGAAGAGGGTGACACCATCGGTTTTGTAGGAAGTACAGGCCGTAGTACCAACCCCCACCTTCACTATGAAGTGATCCGCGATGGACTCCGCGTCGACCCGGAAGATTTCTTGTAGTTCCATGTTTCACAAAAAAAGAGAGGCTACTTCAATCAAGAAGCGGCCTCTTTTTTCTTTTTAAAGGGGAAGATATTAGTAGGCAATCCTATCTTTTTCCTCTTCCTTCTTTTCAACTTGTATGTCTACCTTCCCTTCCTTCTCCATTTCCTCTCCTATTTCCTCCATTTTCTTGGCCCAGTCTTCGAGGGCATTCATGATATTGTCCAGCGAACCGTCCTTTTTTAGTTTCTGTATAAATTCTTTGCCCAAAGACTCAAATTGAGGAGCCATGGCTTCCAGCTCAGGCATGATCTCACGGTTAAATTCTTCACCCAAGGCTCGAAGAAGGTCAGCAGTTTCCTCCATGATTTCTCCATATTCCCGGTCGTATTCTTCAGAATTTACCTCCAGGTGATCCGCCATCCGATCCGTAGCCTGAAGGGAAGTATAAGTCATCAACTGAGTTGCCAAATGAACTTTCTCCTCCCTGCTTAGGTTTTCCTCAACCGCTTCAAAATCATTTTCGAGAAGTCGCTCAAATTCTTTGTTTTTCCTCTCCCAATCCTTGTCGTCGTATTTTTCGTGTTTCTTTTCAACGTCTTCCACAAAATGGTCTACCTCGGAGATAAAAACCTCTTTCTCACTGGTACAGGAGGTCAGGAGAATGAGCAGAGCAAGGACAAATAGATTGATCTTCATCTTGGTTCTAAAGTTTGGTAACAATTGCTTTTTAAAGCGTAATTCGATACAGACTTGATTTTTTTATTCTTAATTAAAGACGAGAAAAATGAATAGGGGTTGTTTTTTTGACCTAGAACCCCTCGAAAGCTGGTCTTTTCCTGGTCTTGGCTAAACCCGGACATACGCCAGGCCGGAATTTCTGCTTTAATTAGGAATAAAACGACCCTTAAGTATTGGGGGATTGAAAAATAGTACGGTAATTAGCCATACTCAATCAATATCTGTTTTCCTATGTCATACTCCGAACTGATCAGCTCACTGGCACCCTCTGCTACCCTTGCCATTTCTCAAAAAGTACGCGATCTCAAGGCTCAGGGTCGGGATGTCATCGGTCTTACCCTGGGAGAGCCGGACATGGATACCCCCCTCCACATTCGGGAGGCGGCAAAAAAAGCCCTCGATGAAGGTTACACCCATTACCCTCCCGTACCCGGCTATCCGGAGCTGAAGCAGGCCATTGTCAATAAGCTAAAAAGAGACAATGGACTGGATTATAGGCCCTCTCAAATCGTAGTATCCACAGGAGCCAAGCAATCTCTCTACAATGTGGCTCAGGCCCTTCTAAATCCCTCTGACGGAGCCCTTCTGATCGCTCCTTATTGGGTTTCCTATGCCGCAATGGTTCATCTGGCTCGGGCTCAGATGCAACTGGTGATTACCGATATTGACCACCATTACAAGATTACTCCTGAGCAACTGGACGATGCGATGCAGCCCAACACCCGCCTGGTTTTTTTGACTACTCCTTCCAACCCGACGGGTTCTATGTACAGCAAGGAAGAACTGCTTGCCCTGGTCGAGGTACTTGAAAAATATCCTTATGCCTACATCATTTCTGATGAAATATATGAGCACATCACCTTTGGCCCCGACCATGTGAGCCTGGGTAGTTTTGAGAGCATCTTTGATCGGGTGATTACGGTCAACGGTTTTTCTAAAGGCTTTGCCATGACCGGGTGGCGCCTGGGTTACATCGCCGCTCCCGAAGGAATCGCAAAGATGTGTACAAAGGTGCAGGGACAAATCACCTCGGGAGCCAATTCTTTTGCTCAAATGGGAGCCATAGCAGCTCTAAGCCAGAGCCTTCAACCTACTTTCGAGATGAGGGACCAGTTTAGGGATCGGAGAGACAAGGTCTATGACAAACTCAGGGCCATTGATGGGCTAAGGGTCAATCTCCCCGATGGGGCTTTTTACTTTTACCCGGACTTTGGAGAGTTTCTCGGCAGGATCTCTCCCCATGGTCAGCGGATGGAAAGCATCGACGATCTGTGCTTATATCTGATCGACGAAGTGGGCCTGGCCTTGGTCCCGGGATCGGCCTTTGGTACAGAGACCCACGCCAGAATCAGTTATGCCTATGCTATGGATCAGTTGAACGATGCCTTGGAGCGTCTTAAGGGTGGGCTCGAACTGCTTTCCTAAGGTGCTTGTTCCAAATTTCGGATGGCCGAAAATCGTGGATCATGTAATTTTATTTTTATCTTTATATGAACACTTTAATATTGTATCATCTCAAGTAAAAGGTGATCAGCAACATCCAGTCATATTTTATTCCATCCATGCAATTCCATCGCTACAAGCTCCTTGCGTTTTTGGCCTTCCAGGGTTCAAATGCAAGTCTGCCCCATGAGGAGCTAAGGTGAGTCATGGCGCTGTGAATTGATACCATGCCTAATTACATGCGACACCTAATCATTATCCTACTTACTTTTTCTTTGCTATGTCTTGGCGGTTGTGCTTCTGTCTTCAATGGAAGATATCAGGAGGTTCAGTATCAAAAATCAAATGATACAGAAATCTTCCTAGATGGAGAACAAGTTGAGTTTAGTGGGAATAGAGCCACGATAGAGATGCCCAGAGACGGACTCGCCCATCAGATGAGAATAGAAAAGCAGGGCTACAAACCGATTTTTACGGTTATTGGACAGAATAAGGCCGATGGTAAAGTATGGCTGGCTCCTTTGATCAACGCAGGTATTGGAGCTGCGATCGTGCTGGCTCCCTCATGGCTGTCTGCGAGTGATCGCCTAATCACGTGGCTAGGTTGGGAGGTCATCACGGGACTGCCTATCCTTTTTATCATGGGGAAAGACCTGACAAGCAAAAAGGGAAATAACTACAAAGAGGTAATTAACCTTCCTGCACCGAATCAACCTCTTATGACAAGGACGGAGGAGAAAAAGTACCTCTTTTCTCAGGCCATGAAGGTAAACCTCTCTGCTGAAGACCTTGAAATTTATACCAATGTATCCATGACCCTCGATACCCTAAATGGAGAAATATCAAAGCGAGCGCTCAGGAGATTAGAAAGAAATAGACCCCTGACCCTCAATCAGGAACAGATTACCATCGAAAATACAGTTTTCACCGATGCTGTTAATCAGCACCTCTTTAATACGGGTTTCATGGATACGGCCAAGACCCTTATCAAGGTGCAGGGAAATACCAATTATATCAATGGGGAATTGTCCAGGATATCCTACTTCGAAAATCGCTTTAAGGCACCGGGCAGCAACAATTCCTACCTACAGGCCGAGGTGGATGTGACATGGTCCATTACCAGTGTATATGGGGAAACCCTTTACTCAGGTAAGATAAAGGGTGCTTCAGGGGCCTTTGCCCTAAGGTTCTTGGAAGAAGGTCAGCAAGTGACTGTGCCGGTAGCTGATGCGGTTCAGGCTTCACTCATAGAATTTTTGAACGAAATCGAAGATAAAGGAATGCTGGATCGGGAAAATCCTCAGACCCTAGATGAACCCCTTCTCACCCTCAACCTGCCAACTGCCTCTCCGGGAGAGCTCTCGGAGGCAATAGACGCGACTGTTACGGTAAAGGTCGATGAAGGACATGGAAGCGGATTTTTTGTATCCCCTGATGGATTCGCCTTGACCAATTACCACGTGGTGGCCAATTCTGAGAAAATTGAACTGTTGACCAAAGACGGGAAGATGGTGGATGCCTTTGTAATTCGCAAGGATCGGAGGCATGACGTAGCCCTTCTGAAAGCCGATATTCAGCCTTCTCAATCCTTTGTATTGCCCACATTTCCCCGCTATAAAGTAGGGGAATCCATTTTTACCATTGGTACACCCAGGTCCATCGAATTGGGACAGACCCTCAGCAAGGGGATTATCTCGGGCAAGCGAATTGCCGAAGATATAGAACTGCTCCAAACAGACGCCAGCATTAACCTTGGAAATAGTGGAGGTCCTATTGTCAGCGAAAATGGCGAATTGCTCGGCCTGGTCAATTCAAAATTGGTGGGAGTGGGGGTAGAGGGAATCGCCTTTGGCATTCCAGCCTACTTACTCATGGATTATCTTCGACTCAAGTACCAATAGGAAGATTTCCGATTAGCTTTTGCATAGAACCGGCTTATAATCAAACAGGAGTACCGCAAAGGCTGTTGTAGGTGTATAGTCTGGTCTGTAGTCTAGCCTGGGCTTTTGACAAACATTTTTGATTAGATCAATATGACTGAGACGAAGACCTCCCTGGATGAAATCGTAGGCTTTTTTAAAGCCTTGCAGGACGATATCTGCCGTGGGCTGGAAAGCCTGGATGGGAAGGCGAGTTTCGAACAGGATTTGTGGGAGCGTCCAGAGGGTGGAGGAGGAAGGACCCGCCTGATCCAGGATGGAGGAGTATTTGAAAAGGGAGGGGTAAACTTCTCTCATGTATATGGTCCTATGCCACAGCGGATCAGCCAGGCACTCAAACTGCCGGAGGAAGTAGACTTTTATGCCACTGGGGTATCTATTGTCATACATCCCCGAAACCCACGGGTTCCCATCATTCACATGAATGTCCGCTACTTCGAGACCTCCGATGGGACACACTGGTTTGGAGGGGGAATAGACCTGACACCAATTTATGTGATCAGGAAGGATGCTGTCTTTTTCCACGAAAAAATGAGGGAAGTTTGTGATCGATTTGATCCCGACCATTATCCCAAATTCAAAAAATGGGCGGATGATTACTTCTTCATCAAGCACAGGAATGAAAGTCGGGGCATCGGGGGAATCTTTTTCGACCACCTGAAGGCTGAAGAGGATGAAAAGAAGGCGGAGAACTTCGATTTTGTAAAAGCTGTTGGGCAGAGCTTTTTACCCACCTATCGAGAGTTGGTCGAGCGGCATCGGGATGAGCCATTTACTGAGGCCCATAAAGAATGGCAGATGCTGAGGCGGTCTCGCTATGTAGAGTTTAACCTGGTCTGGGACAAGGGGACCAAGTTTGGCCTGGATACCGGGGGACGTACAGAATCCATCCTGATGTCCATGCCTCCCATCGCCAAATGGGCCTACGACCATCAGCCCCAAGCCGGGAGTGAGGAAGCTTACACCCAGGACCAACTCAGAGCCCAGGATTGGCTGGAAGAGGGCTAGACTTATCCACTTATCCACATCGACCTCCCTCAACTTGAGCCCAAAATTATTTGTATCATGGAAAATAAAGAGAAATGGTATCGATGGAGGAAGGCATTACGGCAAAGACATATTACGATACTCCGATTGGGACGGTGGAGATCAAGGCTTCCGACCTCGGAGTGAGGAGTCTTTGTTTCATCGATTATCCCACCTACGAACAGAATCCCACCCAGGAGGTTCTCCTGCAGACCCTCGAACAATTAGATGAATACTTTGCTGGTCAACGGACCCGTTTCAATGTATTTCTGGACTTTCAGGGTACAGAATTTCAGCGAAGGGTATGGAGGGAACTGATGGAGATCCCGCTGGGAGGTACCCGCACCTATCTCGAAGTAGCCAAAGAAATACGGTCTCCCCATGCGGTAAGGGCAGTGGGGCATGCCTGTGGGTCCAACAAACTTTGGCTTTTGGTTCCCTGTCACCGGGTCATTGGCAGCGACGGCAAACTGACGGGCTATGCAGGTGGTCTTAAGAGAAAGAGATGGCTCTTGCAGCACGAGTGGGGCCTCCTTTATGGGCAGCAAAAGACCTTGTTTGAAAGCTAAGGGGCTACTTTGTCCGATATCCTACCCTTGAATCCCTCCATTTTTATTAAATTGCTCCTATTATTACCGTAAAATGGAGCCAGTCAATAAAAACGGCATAAGAAAAGACAAGGATAAGCTGAAGCGGATTGCCAACCTGATGAAGACCATTGGGCATCCCTCCCGTCTGGCCATCATAGATCTACTACTCGAAAAGGGTAAGCTGCCCGTCAAGGAAATTCATACGGCTGTTCAGATTTCCCAGTCCAATGCCTCTCAGCATCTCAAAGCCCTTGAAAATCTCAATGTCCTTCACTCAGAAAGGATAGGAAAGAATATTTGCTACAGCATAGACAAAATGCCAGTTCGCCATTTACTTCAATGCATGAACGACTGCGACGAGTGTTGAGTCCATAACATGAAAAAGGCAGGAAAGCAAGCCTTCCCACCTCTACATATTTGCTATATCGATTTTTATCCTGCTACGGCAGCAGTCTCTACGGAGGCTTTTGCCTTGCTGAGCGACATGTCCGAAAGGGGCTTGCCACCTTCGATAACGTCTTTGTGCTCTTTCATCGTCACACACTGATAGTGCTTCTTGAGCATGAAAAACATATCGTCCATGACTTTGATCTTTTTCTCGGCGGGAATACGCATAGCTGGGAAAAAGGACAGGCGGTCCGTGTCATCACTACCCAAATAATCCAATGGATGAAGCAAGATGGATGGCTGTGTCTCCGTGAGTTTGCACATCGCGATGGCAAATCTAAGGTAAAACATGGCCAGCCCGTGGCTGTATCCGCTCAGGAAGAGGATGTAGCTGGCATGGATTGGAACCTTGAAAAGAGGCATGGTGGTAACGGGAATTTCCATGAGCTTTTTTCCCTCTATATCCCACTGATAGGGCTTATTGGGGCGAAATCCATCTCTCCAGCTTCCAAAGAGTCCCTTCCTGGTCTCTCTTTCCTCTTTGCTCATTTTGCTGGTCCAGAGGAAATAAGCCCTGGCCAGGGGATTGAGAATATTGGGAAAGGTAGAGGCGTCATACTGATAGCCCCTGTCTTTGAGAACTTTGAGCACGGTATCCGAAAAGCTAAATCCGGGTCCCCTGAAACCGCGGGTTTTTACCCCGGTAGCTTCTTCGATATGATTCTCAGCCCGCTCCAGTTCGGCGTGGACCTCTTCCTCCTTGTAGGTGTGGAGCCAGGGATCGTGGCGGAAGGTGTGGTTGCCAATGTCATGGCCCCGCTCGGCAATGGATCGGAGAACCGCATGGTTGTGCTCAAAGGCGGCATCCTGAGCTACGATAAAAAAGGTGATCTTGGTATCGTGTCGGTCGAGAAAATCCAGGATGCGTGGCACAGCATAATCCAGGTAAGAGGGATAGCTGTCCCAGGATTCGTCTCCATGTGTCTTTAGGTAAGTCCACATGTCATCGAGGTCAAGAGAGAGACTTACGACTTGCTTTTTATTTGCCATGGGTGATTGTCTGATGCTGCTTTTGATTAACCATTAACCGTCTGAGGTTGAACCTTGGATTTCAAAGCCTCTCCATATTTTTCGACAAAGTCATTGACGTGAGAGGTAACCGAGTTGTTGTTCAAGGTACCCTGAATGAACTGTGAAGTGTTGAGGACAAAGAAGTCGGGATGAAGGGTATGAGTCTTGGGGATAATTTCAGAATAATTGAGCACCTGAAGGGGCTGTACCTTGAAGGCCCTGTTGATCCAAACCTTTTTTATGTCTTTCTCTGATAGCTCTGGATACATTCGAAACAGCCCTTCGAAAAAGATTTCCTGAATCTCCTCATTTGACTTTTTTAGGAAAGGCTCAGTAGAGTTGATGTACTTGGGAAGGTAAGTGAGGTAATATCCTCCCGTTTCGGCGGTATCCACCAAGGTACTCATGCCTATGACGCCAGTAAATGGCAGGGTCTGATCAGCTATATTGGTGACATAATAGGGAGTGATGGGTTTTTCTGTGGCGATGATCATACAGGCTACGCCCATGTACTGGACAGAATCACTTCGACCGGATACGGCTACCAGGGAAGGATCGACGACTTTTTCCAGAATATTCACAGGACCTGTGAAGACAACCTTGTCAAAATGCTCGATTTGACCCTTGTACTGGAGTTGGATTCCTCCTTCGCTGGCGGGCTTGATGGACTCCACGATGGTCTCCATGTGGAAGCTAACCTCTTTGCTTTGCAGAACTTCTTCGGCCTTGTCGAGGACAGTTTTGTAGCCTCCCTTTACGTAGCCCATGCTTTCCTTTTTGGAGGATGAATCCCCACGAGCTTCAAAAAGACGCTTGATGTATGACCAGATGAAGACCGCGGAGGCTTCTTTGTAACTGTCGCCCAATTTAGCTGTGAGCAGGGGCTTCCAGAATTTTTCGTAGGTGGTCTTGCCACTATACTTGATGAGCCACTCTTCTGAGGTGATTTTTTCCATCTGCTTCCAGTCGTTGATCCTGGCACCGATCAGAATGGTCATGGCCAGGCGAAACTTTTGGAATAGATTGAGGGGAGGGAAGAGGAGAAACTCCATGGAATTGCTGACCGAGTGGAATTTTTTATCTACGTAGACACCGGTAAAGGTCTCCTTCCAGCGAAGCTCCGCTTCCAGGCCTAGTTCCTTGATGAAATCCAGCAGTGCTTTATCGCCTGGGAGGATGACATGGTAGAATTTATCCCAGTAAAACTCACCAAAATTGTGGTAGGTGGCCAATCCACCCAGTTGCTTTTCTTTTTCGAAGACATGGACGGCATGGCCCTGGTCTGCCAATCTCTTGGACAAAACCAGACCCATCCATCCTGCACCAATTACACCTATTTTCATTTTGTCAGTTGGTTTAGCATGATATTGCGCTGCCATTCGAAGGTACGACGCATACCTTCCTCTACAGATACCTTGGCTTTGAAGCCCAGGAGGCGCTCAGCTTTGGAAGTGTCGGGCACCCTGCGCATGACATCCTGGTACTTTCTTCCCTTAGAAATCTGGTCGTAGGGAATCATTTCCACCTTGACTTCACCTGGAGTGTCGGAGACTTTCTTGATCAGATGTGCCAGGTTGAGGATAGTGATTTCTCCTTCTCCATTTCCGATGTTAAAGATTTCGCCATTGGCGGAATCCTGAAGGGTACACTGATAAATGCCCTCTACGGTATCATCGACATAGGTAAAGGTACGGGTCTGCTGTCCATCGCCGTGAATGGGGATAACCTCGTCTTTCATAACCTTCTCGATGAATACTGATTGGGGACCTCCCCACCAGGATAGGTGCTGATTGGGACCATAGGACCCAAAGAATCGCATGAGGACTACGGGAAAATCATAGGCTTCCATGTAGGCCAGTCCCAGGTGCTCGTCGTAGAGCTTGGACACAGCGTAGGCCCAGCGGGGTACCTGAGAATTCCCTACTACACAGTTTCCATCTTCGCGGAAAGGAAGGTCGGGACTCATTCCGTACACATCGGAGGTGGAGGCTAGAACACATTTGATTTTGTGGTCCTTCCCAAATTCCAGGACATTTTCAGAGCCTAAAGCGTTGATCTGAAGGGTGTCCAGGGTCTTTCCATAGCGTGGAATCTTGAAGGCAGCCAGATGAACTACTGCATCGAAGTCTGTGTCCAGGCCTTGGAAGGTATCTTTTTTGACAATGTCTCTCTCCAGAAAAGTGAAATTTTCATGATCGGTGCTCTCCTGGATATTTTCCAATCTCCCCATGGAAAGGTTGTCGATACCGACCACATGATGCCCTTCCTGGAGCATTCTCTTTAACAAATTCGAGCCTAGGAAACCCGCAACCCCTGTGATAAGGAATTTTTTCATTACCCAATTATTTGAATGTTAAAATAAGGTTTAGCTGATGGTGATGTGCATGTTGCACCTTCGACTTGTGATGTATGTGCTTGAGGATCTTTCCTTTGTTGTTGCAATATGGCAACTTTTGTTCCAAATAGAGGGTTGGCATCTATCCACCTGATGTATTTATAGCATGAATGGTTATTTATATTTATCGAATTGGTTTCTCCTTTTGAAGAGGCCGGATTTTTCCTTGAAGAATATAAGTGGAAGAAAAAGATATAACGATTATTCAAAATAAAAAATTCACCTCTGCCTTATCCTTGTCGGGTAAGTCGGAGGTGAATAAAAGCTTGATTCTCAAATCTCGTTGAAGCCTAGCGTCGCTTCTTTGAGAAGGAACTCTTTACCAGTACCTTTTCCTGCCACCTTCCGTCATCGACCTTAAACTGGAAGCGGTAAATCCCTTTGGGCCATTCTTTGATGTTGATGTCAAACTCGTAGCCCTTAGGTTTCTGGTAAATCTTGGTATTATAGGCCAACCTCCCATCTAGCCCATAGGCCCTGATGGTCAGGGCAGACACCCGTAGTTTTTCCAGCCTGATGGTCAGCCTTTCCTGATATTTATCTTCGATCAACATGATGGCATTGTTGGCATCCAGGTCGGTGATGCTAATGCCTCCTCCCGTTTCTTCCTGAAGGAATATGGCATCTCGAGGCACTCTTTTTGCGACATGGGGAGGGAAATCAGCCAGTTTTTCGCTCCTGCTTCTCCCAGGAGGCTCCGATTCTCCTCTGCTGGCCGAATTCTCAACGGGCCTCTCAGCACTCAGCCTCATCCTGGCGCTCTCCTGACGAGCTTGCTCCTCCGCCGCCATTCGTTTTTGTTCCAATGCAAAGGAAATCTCGTCGGCCAAAAGCAAAGAGTCTTCCTTCTGCCCCAGGGCCATGATTTTAGGATCAAAAATGGTGAGGTCAAACATGCTGACCTGTGCCTGTACATTCTGAGACAAGAGTCCCAAGAGGAGGCCCACCAGACAATTTTTTGTTAGGGTAAAGTTTTTCTTCATGGCAGATGATCATTTATACACCTCTACTTTATCAACGATAGGAATCCTTTCATTATTGATCAAATGAGTCCCAAAATCCATCCCAAGCAGAGGGGATATGTTTTAGTCCAATAAGCTCAAATTATATACCGTGTAATATCACGTAGGCAAAACAAGTATTTTCGTCTCTGACTTTCCGTCCTTCCCGTGCAAATGGTCAAATCTAACCCTTTTTTAGCCCGTATTCATATTTTATTCACAGTTGAATACGGGCTGATTTCGTATGTTAGGCTAATAACAGAATCGTCCATTAAGATAGACAGGAAGGGGTGGATGATGTAAGAAAAGAGGTAAAGCTATGGCAATACACAGATCGAAAACTGAACAGAAAGCTTTGTTGGATGAAGAAGTCTACAGGGTAACACGCCTTGGGGGTACAGAAAGGCCTTTCTCGGGAAAACATTGGGAAATGAAGGCAGCCAAGGGGATTTATCAGTGTGTGTGCTGTGGCCAGGCCCTTTTTGATACCGGGGATAAATTTGATTCGGGTACGGGCTGGCCCAGCTTTAGCTCTTTGATAACTCCTGAAGCGGGAAAGATGAAAACCGACGGGAGCCACAATATGATACGAACCGAGGTCTCTTGCTCCAATTGTGAGGCTCATCTGGGGCATGTATTTGTAGATGGCCCCCCACCTACGGGCATGCGCTTTTGTATCAATTCAGTTTCCCTGGCATTTGTGGCCCAAAAATAAAGGGGAAGCTCTTTCTTTTCCGTTTTTTATTGCTTTAAATTATTTTGCAAAATCCGACTGTCAGGGATACCGCAACCCAATCATGGGTTCAGGTCAAATCAATGTTTCAAATAGACAGATTTATGCTCCGTTTTAGCCGTAGTATATGTTGGGGATTGACTCTTATCATCCTGGGTTCTGCCTGCAAGGAGGTACTCAGGCCTGAGGTGGAAAGTATCCAGGTTGCAGGGCTAGAAGAGGAGCAACTTCGGAAGGTAGCCCTTCTCCCTACACCGGGGCATATCCTGGTCCTGGGAGGTATTCGTTTTGACCAGGAATTGATTCGCCTATCGACTGATGCGGGTAAAACCTGGACAGCCTCCGAACTGGACTTTGAATTGGGAAAAATCATATTTGACCTCTACATGGTTGACGATAGCCTGGGTTTTGCTACTGCTTTGGATGGGAAAATTCTCAGGACACGAGATGGGGGGCGACACTTTGAATTTGCCGGACAGACAGACTGGTCTCCGAATACAGGGATCGGCCAGGCTTCTGATTCTGTTTTTGTGGTGGTGGGAGGTTCCGGTTATGATGAAGGGCATATTTGGAGATCTGCTGACCGGGGCATTTCCTGGCAGCGGGTAGACACCTTTGACTTCGAATTTAGGGATGTAGCCTTTGTAGAGGAAAGCATTGGGCTGGCTTGTGGATATGGGGTTATCCTCAAAACCCGGGATGGAGGCCTGACCTGGGACTTTACTCCTGCCCGAAATGAATTTTTCTCCGCCTTGCACTTTCCCCAACCTGATTTGGGCTTTGCGGTGGGTAGGACGGGAACCATCCTCAGGAGTAGGGACCAGGGAGATACCTGGGAAAAACTTCGAAACGGAAACCTGAGGATATTCTCTCAGCATTTCTACAATGACGTGCTTTTTTTAGACCCCGACCGAGGTTATATCGTTGGAGATTTTGGGTTGATGCTGGAAACACAAGATGGGGGGGACAATTGGAATAAAATCGAAACCCATACTTCTGCTCACCTATTCAGCCTGGACTATGATGGACAGAAAAACATATTTGTAAGTGGAGAAGAGGGCCTTCTTTTCCGCCTCCCCGTAGACTAAAACAAGGATTTATTCCGGGGCGATATTTTTGAAGAAACTTGTAAAATACCTGGCGGGGATGATTCCAACCGGGCCTCGGTATATCCCTCCCTCACCAATGTGGTCATACACCTTAATGGTAATCACATTTTCCTGATTGGGTTTGAGCATATCCATAGGAATAATGTAGCCCCTCAACTGCTTCCAAGCCCAACTATTTCCAGGATCGGGGATGCTTCCGTCTTCTTTGATGCCTATGCTGACAATTTTTTCTCCATTCAGGTAAACTATATCCATATCATCTATCAAGCCAGGGGTCAGGATCATGGGACTTTGGGTCAGATCCAGAGGGCAGATAAAGGTCTTTCTGTAGCAGGCAAACCCATTGTAATCCCGAAATCCCTGAGCCTCCCAAGCGCCAGGCACCTCGAGGGATTCCCAGTTTTGATCCTGGACATCCTTTTCCTTCCCCTGTGGGTTGTCGAGAATGGTGAATTTCCAGGGGCCGGAGAGCCTCAGGTCAATGGTAGATCAATCACCGCCCTCCCGCCCCTGACCTGGATGATTGCCCCGATCCTTTTCTGTCTGATCGGCCTGCGCTTGCTTTCAGGCTAATCTCCCCGCTAACAAAAATTTTTGGCTAATTTGATCGTCGAATTTTAATGAAGCTATTATGTTCAATAAAATATTTCCGATCGGTATGTTACTGGTCTTTTCTTTGGCTTGTCGGGGAGAAAAGAAACTGGAGGTAGGTACCTTAAGCGAACATGCCATGGTAGTTACTGCTCATCCGGAAGCCACGCGTATTGGGGTGGACATGCTGAAAAGGGGAGGAAACGCTGTTGATGCTGCCGTTGCGGTACAATTTGCCCTTGCAGTGGCTTATCCACAGGCTGGTAATATCGGTGGTGGAGGTTTTATGGTAGCCAGAATGAAGGACAAAAGAGAAGTGGCCCTGGATTTTAGGGAAATGGCACCAACTGCTGCTAGTCGAGATATGTACCTTGATTCCTTAGGTGAGGTCGTCGAAAATTTAAGTTGGCTTGGGCATCTGGCCTCAGGGGTTCCCGGATCGGTAGCCGGAATGAAGGCTGCTCATGATTCCCTGGGAATCCTGGCCTGGAAAGATTTACTCCAACCTGCCATAGAACTGGCTGAAAAAGGAGTTGTACTTACGCCCAGGGAGGCAGAAGTTTATATGTCGAAGTGGGACCTTATGAAGGAATACAATACCCGCCCCAATGCATTTACCAATAAGAAAAACTGGAAGGCAGGCGACAGGATTTTTCATCCTGATCTGGGCCGTACCCTCAGAGAAATACAGGAAAGGGGGAAAGACGGATTTTACGGGGGCTGGGTTGCTGATAGTATCCTAGCCGAAATGGGACGAGGAGGGGGAATTCTGACGCAGGAAGATTTAAATAATTACGAGGCTGTCTGGCGATCTCCCATCAAGGGAAGGTATAGAGGCTATGATATCATGAGCATGCCACCGCCTTCCAGTGGTGGTATAGCCTTGATTCAATTGTTGGACATGATAGAGGACTATCCTATTTCAACCTATCCTTATCACGGAATTGAAATGATCCATTTGATGGTAGAAGCGGAGCGCAGGGTCTACGCAGATCGTTCGAAGTACTTGGGGGATTCAGATTTTTATGATGTACCCGTCAAGGAATTGATAAAAGAGGATTACTTGCAGGGAAGAATGACTGAGTTTGATCCGTACAGGGCTACGATCAGCGATAGCCTGGAGGCAGGAATGCCATTTGCCGAGCCTGAACAAACGACACATTTTTCAATTGTGGATTCTTTTGGGAATGCGGTGGCAGTAACGACGACCATCAACGGTTCATTTGGAAGTTGTGTGCTGGTAGGTGGTGCCGGATTCTTCCTTAATAATGAAATGGATGATTTTTCTTCCAAACCTGGAGTTCCCAATTACTTCGGTCTCCTGGGATCGGATGCCAATGCCATCGAGCCGGGGAAACGAATGCTTTCTTCTATGACTCCTACGATACTCAGTAAAAATGACTCCCTCTTCATGGTCCTGGGCACGCCGGGTGGGTCGACCATCATCACTTCGGTCTTCCAGAATATCGTCAATGTGATTGACTATGGCTATCCCATGCAGGCTTCTGTTTCGGCCTCTCGCTTTCATCACCAGTGGAAGCCGGATGTAATTAAATTTGAAGCTGGAGCTTTTAGGCCCGCCGTCATAGAAAAATTAAGGGAAATCGGCCATCAACTAGAGAAGCGATCTTCAATCGGCCAAGTAGACGCGATCTTGGTTTTACCAAATGGCAAATTGGAGGGGGGAGCTGATCCAAGGGAAGCTGATGTAGCCGGGGGATATTGAAGCCAGGCACACATTCATCTGATTACATCCCTAGTTTTTCCAGGATTTCCTTGACCTTTTCCAGGTCGAGTAGGGTGATTCGGGCAATTTCTTCGGGGCTTTTTCCTTCCTTTCGAAGCTGAATAACTTGAAGGGTCAATTCAACGCCTCTCTTTTCCCCTTTTTTTTCCCCCTTCTTTTCACCCATTTTTTGGCCTTCGGTGTACCACTTGTGAGCAGCGGAGCCTTCTACAAAGCCCCAGGTTTCTGCTAAGCTTTCTACTTTTTCCATGATTTTTTCACTTTTGGACACTTGCAAATATACCTTGAAAGTACGAAAATATTCCCTTTTCAGTTCCTCCTCCATGATTTTGTCCAGGCCCGACAACAAACTTCCCAATTGGTCTACCAGGTTGTCGTCCCAGATGTGCTTCATGACCAGAAATCCTCGCTGAAGCAGGATCTCTTTGTATTGTACCTCGATTTCCCGGTCGCTCTTGACCTGAAGATTGGTCAGCAAATAGGAAAAATCAGGGATAAAGCCTTTCAGTTCGCTCAAATCTCCTCCCCAGAAATATTCCCCAAAGGACTTGTATTCCCAGTCGGCCCTGCCCTGGTAGACGATCATGGGGATCACAATCGGCAAGAACTTCCCTTTGTCTTTGTTAGCTAATTTCCATATCCCCAACATGTACTCCAGCAGTTGGAGATAGGGATTTTTGACCTCAAAACTTTTATGCTCAAGGAGGAAGGCCAGCCAGACCTCCCTTTTTTGCCCATCCCCTAGTTTGATCCGATAGACCAAATCGGCAAAGGACTCTCTGAGTTCTTTGTTCAAATAGCTATTAGAATCCCGGGTTAGGGTGGAAAAATCCAGCCGTTCTACCAATTCTTTTGGTAGGGTATTTTGGGTGTAGTTTTCCACCACCCTTTTATAAGAAAAAAGGGACTTGAAAAACTGATCATGGGGTTTGTGAGGAGATATGGGAGAGTCTGCCATATGCTGGATAGTTGTGCTGTGATCATGACCTAGGATAAATCTAGAAAAATAAATACTAAAAATAAATATTTTTGCTAAAAATTTTATATGTCATTGCTTGATTTTATATTTTAAAACAGAGGGGCCTTTTAAGCAGAAAAAAGCATCTCCCAAAGAGAGATGCTTCCAAGTTTATCTATTCTTTTATCCCATCAGGCATGGACACCATTGCCCCTGAGGAAGGGGTGGGCATGCCGAATATTATCGGATACTTTTGCTGAACTGATCCTATGGACGACTTCGATGGCTGGGCGGGCCATATCAGTGGTAAAGCCATTGCCTTGAAGGGTTTGCTCATAGACCCTGGTGTGTAGGTCAGTAAATCCGCCGGAGAATTCGATTTCCTCTCCGTCGACAGTGATGGAGCGATAGGTAGGCTGTCCCTTTTCTACAATCTCTTGGGGCAGATCTGTCTTGTCAATGGAGAGGTACCAGGTAACATCGGCATTTTCCAACTCCATGAAGCCACTCATTTTGGTGGACTCTTTTAGATAAACCTCGCTGGAAGTCTGTTTGCCAAACATCCACATGAGCATGTCAAAAAAGTGGATACCGATATTGGCAGCTACTCCTCCTGATTTGCCAATGTCTCCCTTCCAGGAGTATAGGTACCAGGGACCTCTGGAGGTAATGTAAGAAAGGTTGACCTGATAGCGCTTTCCGCTGGTGTTGTTGGCTATTTTTTCTTTCAAAGCAATCAGAGAAGGATGAACCCGAAGTTGGAGGATGGTATTCACATTACCCTCAGACTCTTCTTCAAGCTTTTGGAGAGCGTCTAGTTGCCAGGGATTGACGACGAGGGGTTTTTCGCAGATGGCTGAGGCGCCCAATCGGAGAGCCAAGCGGCAATGAGCATCGTGCAAATAGTTGGGGGTACAGATAGTGAGATAATCGATACCTCCTCGGCTTTCATCTCTTTTGATGCGCTCCAAGTGACGGTCAAAGCGCTCGTACTCTGTAAAAAAGGAACAGTTAGGGAAGTAGCGATCCAAGATACCTACGGAATCGTGGGGATCCATAGCAGCAACCAAGACGTTTCCTGTATCCTGTATAGCTTGAAGATGGCGGGGAGCAATGTATCCAGCGGCTCCGGTGAGTGCAAATCTCTTCATTTTTTCAGTATAATGGGGTGTTACAAATAATGACTTTTATTATTCAGGCGGGGATAGCATATTTTTTTGCGATAAAATCAACCATGGCCTGTACGGTAATATCAGCAGAATTCCCTTCTCCAAAAGTATCTTGTAACTTTTCGGTAAAAGAAAGTCCTTTTTCAGTTTGTTCTATCCAGCGGTTTACAGCATTCAGGATTTTTTCTGGATCAGCTCCAGTTATGATATTCCCTCCAGCTTCAACTGTTTCGGTCCACTCGGTTTCGTCGCGCATCGTCACACAGGGGCACTCCAAAAAGAAGGCTTCTTTTTGCAGGCCTCCTGAGTCTGTAAGGGCCATTCGGGCCCCTTTTACCAATTGCACCATGTCCAGGTAGCCAACAGGTTCAAGAATAATAAGATTTTTGTTAGCTTTCCAGTCCGGAAGCACTTTTGGCAGGATATTTTTTGTCCTTGGGTGCATAGGAAAGACTACGGGGAGGTGGTCGTTGGCGATTTCATTGAAGGCATTCATGATATTGGCCAATCGCTGAGGATCATCGGTATTTTCGGCTCTATGGCAGGTGGCAATGGCATAAGACTTAGGTATCAGGTCGAGCTTTGCAAGGATATGGGACTTGTGGGCTGCCAGTTTTGCATTGAGGAGGACAGTATCATACATGATATCTCCACTTGAGATGGTCCTGTTGTCCAGTCCTTCTTTTTTCAGGTTGCTTACTGCCGCTGGGGTAGGGGCCAGGAGAAGGTCCGAGACATGGTCGGACATGATCCGGTTGACTTCCTCGGGCATCATTCGGTTGAAACTCCTCAGGCCTGCTTCAATGTGGGCGATGGGTACATGAAGCTTGGCAGCTGCCAGCGCACCTGCAACGGTGGAGTTGGTATCACCAAATATGACCAACATGTCTGGCTTTTCCTCCATCAAAATTTTTTCGATGCCCTCCAGCATTTTTCCTGTTTGAGCCCCGTGAGGTCCTGAGCCCACCCCAAGGTTGATGTCGGGATGTGGAATTTCGAGTTCGTCAAAAAAGATATCCGACATACCATGGTCGTAATGTTGACCTGTGTGTATGATGAAATGCTGAATGGATAGGGGATTGCCAGTTTGATTGAAGGTTTCGATGGCTTTCACCAAGGGAGAAAGCTTGATAAATTGGGGCCTGGCACCTACCAGGCTCATCAATTTAATAGATTTAGTCATCTCTGTTTTATTATTGCATGAGAAGTGTGTCGATAGTTAGGGACGAGAAGGCAGAACTCAAGGAAATTTTTCCATCGTCAAAGAGGATAGGATCGAGCCCCAAATATGGAAGGCTTGGTCTCAGTCTTGTCTTTCTTCGATATTTTGGATTTTTTCCAGGCTGCTGGTGTTGATGTGGAAGAGCTCGTCGAAATAACGCTTGTTTTGCAGGGAAAGAAAGCCTAAGCTCAAAAATTGTAGGGCTACTACCAAGCAGATCCCCCCTACATAGAAGGCATGCGGACGCTGCTTGAAGACTTCTGCGACAGCCTTGCTAAATTTGGTATTATAGAATACCCCATCTGCTTCCAGAATTTCAATAGCGGGGTATATTTCCGCTACATTTACGAATGTCCAACCGATCATATATAAGGCTAGGAGCATGAGTAATCCTCCAAAGGTCATGAAGAGCCCGTAAGGCCTGAACATAAAACTTGACATAAGACCAGCTAGGATACCCTTGAATATTTTGATGCTGGACACACGGGCGGGTGCCTCTAGCTGAAGGCTCCAATCCAGATGGGCTGGTATTTCTACGATCTTACCCCTCAAAATCAAGGCTTTGAAGATGATTTCGGGATTGATAGAAAAGGTATTGGATTTGAGGTTTACTTTTCTTATGAAGTCCCGTTTATAGGCCCTAACCATAGCGGTAAAGGTCTTGATATCGGTATTAGGTGCAGAATAGCTCATGATGCGATTGACTACCTTGCTGAGGGTTAGCCTCATAAAGGGCACCTTGGTATTTTTGCCGCCCCTCATGTAGGGGGAAGCCAGGACGACGTCTGCATCGGTTTCTATGGCTTTGCTAACCAGCCTTTCAATGTGCTCTTGGTGATAGCTTAGGTCCAGGTCCATGACCACAATGTAATCCCCCTTGGCATTGGCGAAACCTGTCCTTAGGGCTCCTCCCAGATTTTTATTAGAAGGATGGTGAATGATCCTGACATTGGGATGAGACTCGGCAAAGGCATCTGCCAGTTCTTTGGTTCTATCCTTGCTGCCATCATTGACCAAGAGGATTTCAAAGTCGTATTTGTTTTTGAGGCCCATCATGTAATCCCAAAGAATTTGAAGATTTTGAGTTACGATGGCCTCTTCGTTATAAGCAGGAGCAAGTACTGTGATCGAGGGTAAAGCCTGAGCTTCTGTCTCTTCTGCAGATGTAGAATAGGTGAAATCTGTGGTCTGCATGATTTTTACTTTCTAAAGATAAATAAGGACTAAAGTTGTGTGTCGATGATTCTTATCTTTCTATCCAAAATTTAATGGATCAGAAACCAATGATTTTGTTTCCGTTGAAACCCCAGCTTTGTAGGAGTCAATATTGAAAGAAGAACATCAAAAAGAACCGAAGGATCGGAAAAGCCTTCTATGATGGCGATAAAGTCAGTCTGGTAAGCTCAAATTTGTTGCCAGCTTTTTGATAAGCAACGGAATGGCAAACTGGACTGGCCCTCCTGTACAGTAGTTCCCAAATTTTATATAGCAAAAATAAAAAATTCATCCAGGCAGAAAGGACGATCTTTCGGGAACAGTTACAACTTACTGACCCAAGTGAAATTATTGCCTGTTAGGCAGTAATTTATTAGGGATTGACAGAAGGAAGGCTATCCGTAGCATGAATAAGTAGAAAGGAGAATCACCTTGAAAACCCATTAAAAGAATCGGTCGAGTCCAAGACTTTGGTCGAACGATTCAATGTTAGAATCTTACAATTCAAGGTAGGATTAGGCAGGTTCAGCCTCCCAGATAAGTTCCTGCCCCTAATATTCCTACATTTGTCTTTGTCATATTTCTACACACAGGGTGGATAGGGATTTTCACCCGTTCGTTCTTCTGACCCTCTGATGGAAAAGCCATTCTTTTTTACTGAATTTTTCCATCTGAAGTAATAAGTTATTCGATATTGGACCATTTCTTGTTAAGAAAATAATCAATTTCGTCTAACCGTTCTTCCCAACCACAAAAATCTTCACATTCCATCGAACCCTAATTCTATATGTTGAGATACATTATCATTCTCTCCGCAGCTTTAATGTTCCTTTCGAGCTGCGTATCTTACAAAAATATGCAGATGCTTGCTACTCAGGAGCAATTGTCGGCTTCGGATACGGCCCTGTTGTACCAACTTACTCCTTTGGAAGATTATAAATTCAGGTATGACGATCAGCTTTTTATCAAGGTCAATGCATATGAAGGTAGCACCAAAGATCTGTTCAACGATGGGGCAGGAGGAGGAGCAACCGGCAATACCAGCCAGTCCTTGTATTTTACTTCCTTCAATTATTTGATCGACAAAGATGGGATGATCGAGCTTCCCCTTATTGGGAAGCAAAGGGTGGTGGGACTTACTTCGTCTCAGGTGAAGGATAGCCTGGACCGCAAATTACGAGATCATCTTCCCAATCCTTCTTCTATCGTCCGTCTTTCGAGCTTTAAAATTACCATTTTGGGAGAAGTTACCAATCCTGGTGTACACGAAATATTTGCCGACAGGATCAGTCTTTTACAGGCCATTGGACTTTCTGGAGGCCTGACAGAATATGCTGATTTGGAGCATGTGAAATTGGTAAGGGAAACTTCTGAAAATCAATTGGGTACGGTCTACATGGACCTTACTAAGGCAGATGTTCACAATAATGAATTCTATTTCCTACGTCCTGGAGACATCATTTATATCGAACCTCTAAAGGCCAAGGCATTTGCAGTGAGTACCCAGTCCCTATCTCCCGTATTTCAGACCTTGTCCTTCGTGACGGTTATTTTCAATTCTGTGATTATCCTCATGAATTTTCAAAATCAGAACGATAACGACTGATAGCTTGAATTTAAGGATTTTTTAGAATTTAAAACTTTTCAAAATTTCAAAGCGGTGGCATATAACAATCAAGACAGTAATTACGGTAGCTATTACGCAGACTATTCCCTCATGGGGAAGGAAGAAACGATCAACATTGCGCAGCTTCTCAGTCTGTTGCTCAAGCGCTGGTATGTATTCGTAATAGCTGTGCCCATCTTTGTAGGCCTGGGCGTTCTTTACCTTATGAAGACCCCAAAAACCTACAAGACAGGTGCATCGCTGATGATAGAGCAGGGAGGGCCTAGCTTTGGGAAAGGACAGACGTTTTCAGAGGGGATTTCTTTCATTCCCCTCACCGACAACATTGTGAATGAAATAGCCTATCTGCGTTCTTACTCCCTGATTAATCAGGTGATAGAAAGGCTTAATTTCGAGGTCAAATATTTCGAGAAGAGTGGGTTCAAGGAAATTGAACACTTTGAAGATCCGACCTTCCCATTTACTGTGAATATCGACTATTCGCATCCACAAATGTCCAACGTTCAGTATTTTGTCGAAATATTGAATGAGTCCCAGTATAGTATAAGCATTGAAGGGACGGAATCCTTCCCTTTGTTTACCAAAGGAATCACCTCTGAGGAGAATGAGATTGCCACCATCCAACTTGGAGAGACCTTTGAATTTGAGGAAACAGGTACCTTCGGTCAGGTCATGGAGAACCAGTACTTCAGGTTTACTTTGGAAAAGGTAGAGAGGGGTAAAATAAAAGATGGGTCAGATTATGGATTCACCTTTATTCCCAACCCTTTTTGGGCCTCTTATTATCAAAGCGCGGTGGAGGTATCCAAGGTTCCCGAGGGTCGTGTCGTCTTGATCAATGCAGAAGGACCTGTACCTGCTAAAGACATCAAATACCTCAATGCCCTGGGCCAGACCTACATCGATACACGGTTGGCACAGAAAAATGCCTTTGCCGATGGGACCATTGATTTTATTACTACTCAGTTAAATTCGGTCAAAGGGCAAGTGGACAGCACCAGAGAAGAGTTTATCAAGACCACCCGTGAACAGGCCACTACAGTTTTAGGGGGTACCGGAAGTTCTATGAGTGCCCGCCTTCAGGAAGCTGAGCGCAATAAAACCGAGATTTTTAAGCATATCAACTATCTGGAGACCAACTTGGAAGCAGTAAAGGGAGGAG
Organism: uncultured Bacteroidia bacterium; assembly: GCA_964564415.1. Taxonomy (GTDB): domain Bacteria; phylum Bacteroidota; class Bacteroidia; order J057; family J057; genus JALEFZ01. Next base: position 57,779 of record CAZMAV010000010.1, read on the forward strand.
GAGAACTCGTTTACCTCGATCCCATGACCATCGGCCTTAACGCCCCAAATATCTTTCAAACCATAGGTAAACTAAGCGACCTAAAACAGGAACTCATCGAGCTAAGGGTAACAGGTGGTGACCTGGAAAAAAAGGTAAAGGAAAGCCAGATTGATGAAACGCAGAGGAGTCTCAGAGGTATGTTGGCAGGCCTGCTGAGCTCCAAGCAACTGGAACTGAGAAGTGTCAATCGAACTATAGGTAAATTACAGTCTGAAATCAAATCTGCTCCCGGCGCTCAGTCGGCCATCAGTACTGCTCAGCGCACACTTGAACTCAACGAGTCTTTGCTGGATTACCTGCGCCAATCTCTTGCGGCAGCTCAGATTTCAAAGGCAGGAACCAAGCCGGATTCCTATTTCCTGGACAAAGCCAGGATGAAAAGCTCAGGTCCTGTATCTCCCAAACCCTTTGTCATACTTGCTGCGGCATTTACCTTGGGTATGGCCCTTCCAGCTGCTATTGTTATTCTCTTGTCTTTCTTCAATGATAAGATTAGGGATGAGGAGCATCTCAAATCCCTTACCGATATACCCGTACTGGCCTCCATTGTACACGAGGAAGAGCCAGATAGCATACAATCTCCGGATTTTATTCTCTCTCCCCTGGCAGAGGCCTTCCGCTACCTAAATATCAATGTGGACTATGTTTTAAATCCACAGAACAACGAAAAGGTGGTCGGCGTGACCTCCATCGTCAAAGGTGAAGGGAAGACCTTCAACTCAGTTCATCTGGGTGCCGTCATGGCTATGTCGGGCAAGCGGACCATCATCGTGGGAGCAGACATTCGCCGTCCTCAGCTCTACCACCGCCTGGGACTGGACAATGAGGTAGGCCTTACCAACTATCTTCTCGGAAGGACAGCACTGGATGAGGTAGTCAAAGAAACCAAGATTCAGAACCTCTATGCGATTACCAGTGGCAATCGTCCTCCAAATCTTGTAGAGCTATTGAATTCCCCTTCTCTTCCTAACCTGGTGGAGGAACTCCAAGCCAACTTCGATTACGTCATTATAGATACTCCTCCGGTAGGTCTGGTCTCGGATTACTTGATCCTGGCTCCCCTCATGGATATCAATTTGATCGTGACCCGCGAGCGTTATTCGAAGATAGACTTCATCAAAGAGGTCAACAACATGAGGGTGACCGAAAAGCTTTCACGCCTGTACTTCGTCCTTAATGATGTAAGGGCCAATAAGGCCGGTTATGGCAAGGGGAAGTATGGTTCCCGCTATGAGTACGGCTATGGTGAGAGCAAGAAGAGCAAGAAAAAGTCAAAGTCGAAAAAAAATAAAATTTCCGTCTCGTGAACAGTCTTAACAAATCCCACATCCTGATCACGGGTGGAGCGGGATTTATCGGAAGCCACCTAGCTGATTCTCTCCTGGCCGATGGATATAAGGTTACGGCGCTGGACAACCTGGATCCCTATTATCCGGTTGAGCTTAAGCGCCTCAATGTCTCCGCAAATCTTTCAAACCCGGATTACACCTTTGTCGAAGGGGATATCCTCGACAAGGAAGTCCTGGAAGGGTTGGATGATAGCATAAACGGCATTGTCCACCTGGCGGCAAGGGCAGGAGTAAGGCCCTCGATCAAGGATCCGGTCGCTTATATGGAGACGAATGTTAAAGGCACTCAAAATATGCTGGAATTCGCCCGAACCAAGGATGTGAAGCAATTTGTTTTTGCTTCTTCCTCCAGCGTCTACGGCATTAATCCCAATGTGCCCTGGAAGGAGTCGGATTATGTCCTCAAACCTATCAGTCCCTATGCGGCAAGTAAGGTCAGCGGCGAACTCATCGGTCATACATATAGCCATCTCTACGACATACGCTTCGTCGCCCTGAGGTTTTTCACCGTCTTTGGTCCACGTCAGCGTCCCGATTTGGCGATCAATAAATTTGCCAGGCATATCCTTAAAGATCATCCCATCCCAGTTTTTGGCGATGGAAGCACCCGAAGGGATTATACCTATGTGGAGGATATTGTTGCAGGTATCAGGGGAGCCTTGAACTATCGAGATTCTATGTACGAAATCATCAACCTGGGGGCAGGTCGTACCATCAGCCTGGCAGAGATGATAGAAAGCATTGAAGAAGTCATAGGCAAGAAAGCCCTCATCGACCGCCAGCCCGAGCAAGCGGGAGATGTACCCCTGACCTATGCGGATGTATCCAAAGCAAAGAAACTCCTGAACTATGAGCCCAACACGACTTTTAAGCAGGGATTGGAGAATTTCAGGGAATGGTTGATAGCCTCGGTTTTACAGAAATAGCAAGGAAGCATTAAGAACAATATGGTCGAAATCGACGCTAAATATCAGTTAAAAGACTTTCCAAGGTTGTTTGGGGAATGGATGGTTTGGTTTGTAGGGGTAGGTATTCTCTCTTACCTCTCCATTTCAGCTGTCGGCCTGCTGATTATGCTCGGAACTTTTGGGTATTTGGCCCTTTACAAGCCAAAGTTATTTGTAAAGGCCATGATCATGTATTTGATGATCACCAAGATGTTTACCCTGGAATCTATTTATTCTGGCTGGGGTGTGCATGGAGGCCATGGCCAAGGTAATTTGTTGCTGGGATTTTTGCGGAGGGTCCCTCCCTCTTCGCCCGGTCCTTCCAACCTTTACCGGGTTTTCTTTATCGCCATGCTGGCCGTTTTGTTTCCTCGATGGTGGAAAAGTCCCAATCGCTTTGAATTCAATAAATTCGAAAGCCTTTTGTTGCTTTTCATTGTTTTCTGGGGACTATCATGTATGGCTAACCTGGAGTTTGGAAAACTATCGCTTCGCTTCATCATGCAGTTTACCCTGCCATTCTACCTTTTTCTTTTCATGAAAAACCTGAGGTACTCTCCTTCAGAGACCAGTTCTACCTTCGGTATCATCATGTTTGCAGGAGTAGAGATGCAAGTCTTTATCTCTTTGGTCCAAAATTTTCAGAAGCTTCCCGGTAAATTCTTTTTTAATGACTACGCAGTAGGGACCTTTGTATTTCCCCTCTATGAGCGATCTGCCTATTTTTTGGCCATCGGCTTTCTGTTTTTCCTTTATCAATTTTTGATCACACGGCAGACGGTCTACATTTTAAGGATGGTCATAGCCCTTTACGGGATCATGAGTATATCGGTGATACTTTTCACTGTGGTGTTTGGTGGAGTAGTTGCCATTTCCATTTTCTACGCCTTTACACTCAAAATCATCAAGGGCAAAGAAATGGCACTGGCCCTTATACTGATGCTCACCCTCTCTTATCCGATTTATTTGATTTTTACCGATGATAGCCTGGCTAGCGATAGTTCTCGGCATACAGAAAAGATGCTGGAAAAAAATGAAGTTCGGGAATGGTGGGAAATTCCAAAAATCTATTCATTCGTCAATCTGTACAACATGATGACAGAGGAGAACAGGCTGATTTTTGGTTCAGGTCCCGGCACTTTTCTCACCCAGTTTGCTGGGGGACCCATTTTTGAAAAGTACAAGACCTTTGCGATTTATGAATCTAGCCAATTGAGCAGTTCAGAATTTGTAGAAAATAGCACGGTGGGCCTCATTGGAGAGATAGGTCTGCAAGGCTACATTGTCTACCTGCTCATCTATGCCTATCTCCTTAGGAGAACGCTAGTGTTAATCAAGGTAAAAAGAAAATTGATCGGTAAGGCAGATGCCCTAGCCAGTTCGATATTATTCAGTGGAATCCTATTTGCCATATTTGCCTTGCTCAGAAATATCTTGGAGCTATATACCCTCAGTTTATTTTTTGTGGCTTTGATGGAAATAGGACTGAAGCATGGCCAAATGGAAATCAAGCATGTCATTGACGAGCGTCTTACACCCCCCAGTCCTGAAGGGCAACCTCAGGTTCAGCAGGGGGGCGAAAGGAAGTGAAGCCTCGCCTTATCTTAACCCTTTGATCACAGGAGAAGCATATGTTATTCAATTCGTTTGAATTTGCCTACTTCCTTCCCATTATCTTTGCTCTGTACTGGTTTGTCTTCCGCAAGGACCTCAACAGGCAAAATGCTTTGTTGGTCCTGGCGAGTTATTTCTTCTATGGATGGTGGGATTGGCGTTTCCTTTCTCTCTTGGCCATCAGTTCGGTAGCCGACTACTTTATCGGCAAGACCCTGCACAAAGCCGAAGATGAACAGCGCCGAAAACTCCTACTGGGTGTTTCTCTGGTTATCAACCTCGGGGTGCTGGGCTTTTTTAAGTATTTCAACTTCTTTGTCGATTCGTTTATTGACACCTTCTCCCTTTTTGGGGTGAGCCTGGAGTCGAGGAGCCTTAATATAATCCTTCCCGTCGGGATTAGCTTTTACACCTTTCAGACCCTCAGTTATACCATCGATATTTATCGGAGGAAACTGGCGCCGACAGAGAATATCATCACCTTTTTTGCCTTTGTTTCTTTCTTTCCACAATTGGTGGCAGGACCCATTGAAAGGGCGACTCATTTGATTCCTCAATTTGAAAAGGAAAGAAAATTCGACTTTGACCTGGCCATAGATGGCAGCCGGCAGATCCTTTGGGGATTTTTTAAGAAGATCGTGATCGCCGATTCCTGTGCCCCTGTGGTAGACCAGATTTTTACCAATTACCAAAGCATGGATACTTCCATGCTCATTCTGGGGGCTGTTTATTTTTCCTTTCAGATTTACGGTGACTTTAGCGGCTATTCAGATATAGCCATAGGGACGGCCCGGCTTTTTGGATTTGACCTGATGCAAAATTTCAATCTGCCCTACTTTTCCAGGGACATAGGGGAATTTTGGAGGCGCTGGCATATCTCCCTGTCTACCTGGTTCAGGGACTATCTCTACATACCCCTGGGAGGGTCGAGGGGGTCTAAGTGGATGCGCCTGCGCAACGTAATCATCATTTTTACGGTAAGTGGATTTTGGCACGGGGCCAATTGGACCTTTGTAGTCTGGGGCTTTCTAAACGGCCTTTACTATATCCCCCTGATGCTTTTTGGCCTTCAATTTGGAAATAAAGGCTCCGTGGTAGCCCAGGGTAGGTGGCTGCCCAACTTCCGGGAAATCCTTATGATAGGAAGTACCTATTTCATGACTGTGATTGCCTGGATTTTCTTTCGGGCCAAGGATGTGCAGACTGCCGTTGGATATATCAAGCGGATGTTTACCAACCTGGAGTTTTCTGTGCCTTCTGCCAACCTGGAGGTCCTTCTCTTCATCGCCATTATGCTAAGCTTTGAATGGACCCAAAGGGAGGAGCCTCACGGATTCAGGCTCAAGTCTGTCCCTCTCGTGGCGCGTTGGGCCATTTACACCATTACGACCATCGCCATTTTCAAATATTTCTCACTCGACAAGAGCTTCATCTACTTCGCATTTTAAAAGAAGTACCCATGGAAGAGACCAACAGAATATCCATGATTGGAACTTATATTTTTAGGGTTTCAATATTTGTAACCCTCATCGTGGCGGTGAGCATCATCGCTGTCTACCTGCCGGATTATGGAAATCGTGGCAATATGCTCTACTCGATTTTGGATAAGCATCAGCGCCTGGAGGAGATAGATGGGCCCAAGATGATCTTTGCCGGTGGGTCCAATCTCGCCTTCGGCCTGGACAGCAGGGAGGTCGAAGAAAGCTTTGGCTTGCCCGTGGTCAATATGGGTATCCATGCAGGCCTGGGACTGAAATTTATCCTGGATGATGTGAGGCCCTATGTCGGCGAGGGGGATGTGGTCGTCATTGTACCTGAGTATCCCCACTTTTATGAGAAATATCCCAGTACTTTTTACGGACAGGACGAATTGCTAACAATGGTGTTTGATATTGTGCCAAACACGCAGGAATATATCTCACTCAAGCAGTGGACCCATCTGTATAGGGGACTGCCTAATTATATTGGGAACAAATATTATTGTTTGTTGAAATATGGAAGAAAGGCAAAAGTGCCTAAAGGAAGGGCCCTGGCTTATCAACGTAACTCTTTTAATGCTTACGGAGATATTACTACTCATCTCCAAATGGATGGATTTCCGGTTCCCCCCATCGTGGAGGCAGATTATCCAGCCAATAAGGATGTGATCGAGTATATCAATGAATTTGGGAGAGAGTGTGAAGCCAGGGGGGCCAAGGTGATGATAGCGATGACCTCCATTCAGAGGTCGGGATACTTCAAGGCCCAGGGGCATATCGATCAGCTCAAGGAGGCCTTTGACAAATTTTTGGAAATTCCTCTGATCGCACCTCCTTCCCGGTATAGCATGGATGATAGCCTCTTTTTTGATACAATGGAGCATCTCAATAAGGAAGGCCGCGAAAAACGGACCCAAATGTTGATTGAAGATTTGTCTACTTACATAGAGACAAAATAGATTCAAACTTCTCTCCGTGGCTATGTTAGTATTTTTCCTTATTTTTAAGAGAGAAATAGTAGCATATAAGGAAAAAAGTGGACTCATAACCATTCAGCGCTCATATTCTGTCTTGTTTCAAGACTTCCAGATAGTTTCCAGGACGAAATAAAATCCCCATAAATGGGATTTATTGGGATGAATATAATGAGGTCCTTTGTACATAACCCAGATAAACAGCAGGATACCTGCAGGTATAGCGCGTCGTTTTTTTTTCATTTTGGTACGATCTGTGCCCAGAAAGGATATCCGTGAAAAAACAGCAATCTATTTAGAACCCGAGGCAAAGCAGCCTAAAGAACATGCATAAATTGAAAGATAAGACCTTGCCGATCATAAGGGAAGACATCAGCGATCCTAACTTAAAGATCATACCAGCTCCCAAGTTTATGGGAAAGGCTATACTTAGGTTTTTGATCCTGATTGGATTGGGAAGCATGCTATATTTTCTTTACTGGTTCTTTAGCGACAATCACATCGGATTTACTCCTCTTTACTGGATGCTGTTTTTTGCCTTTGGCTTCCGCTTCCTGAAGTTGCTCCACGAGTGGTACCACTATTGGTCTATCAGTGTTCCGGAGAGGCCAAAGACCCAGCGGGACTGGAAGGTAGACATGATTACCACCTATGTGCCGGGCGAACCCTACGACATGATCCTGGAAACCCTCGAAGCCATGGTCAATGTCAGGTATCCCCACAAGACCTACCTTTGCGATGAAGGCAACGATCCCTTTCTGATTGAAAAATGTAAAGAACTGGGAGTCATTCACTCCTATCGCGGCAAGGACAAGACCAATGCCAAGGCTGGTAATGTCAATTATTGCCTCCAAAACCATGCAGATGGAGAAATCGTCGTGGTCCTCGATCCTGACCACCTGCCCAGCCCTGACTTTATCGACCGGGTTTTGCCCTATTTCAAGGATGAAGAGATAGGCTATGTTCAGTGTATTCAAGCCTATCACAACAGAAACGAGAGCTTTATCGCCAAGGGTGCCGCTGAGCAGACCTACCACTTTTATGGTCCTATGATGATGTCCATGAATACCTATGGGACAGCTCAGGCCATAGGGGCCAACTGTACGTTCAGGCGCAAGGCCCTCGATTCCATAGGAGGTCATATGCCGGGATTATCCGAAGATATGCATACGGCCATGCGCCTTCATGCCGCAGGCTGGGAATCTATCTACCTTCCTGAAGCATTGACAAGGGGCCAGGTACCAGAGACCCTTTCAGGCTATTACAAACAACAACTCAAGTGGTCGAGGGGTTCCTTTGACCTTCTCTTCAATGTAGTCCCTAAAATAGCCAAAGGCCTGACATGGAGGCAGATTATACACTATGTGACCATTCCCTTATTTTTCCTCTCCGGTCTTATAGGGCTGATCGACATTACAGTTCCCATCATTTCACTTTTTACTGCCCAGTCTCCCTGGAAGGTACAAATGGTAGAACTTGGAAAAGCGGCCCTGCCGTTGATCCTCATGATCATGGTCATTCGCCAGTATGTACAGCGCTATGTCCTGGAAGAGCATGAGAGGGGCTTTCATTTTATGGGAGGTGCCTTGCTATTTGCGACCTGGTGGGTCCATCTCACAGGGTTGATCTATACTTTTTTCAATGTAAAAGTCCCTTATATCCCCACGCCAAAGGGAGATGAAAAAATCAATGAATGGAAGCTAAGCCTTCCCAACCTCGGGGTCATTCTCTTGAGTGCCATCGCCATCACCTATGGATTGAGCATCGATTGGAGTCCCTACAGCATGATCATGGCTTCCTATGCCAGTATCAATATTTTTATGCTCGGCTTTGTATTTCTTGTAAGCCAGCAGAAATCCATCAAAAGTTTTTACTCCTGGCTCTACAAAGGCCAGGGTATCCTCTCCGGCATAAGAAGCCTTTGGTATCACCTGAGGCACAATATTGTTTACCCTGCTTTCCGAAATACCGGGATTGCCCTCTTTATGATAGCGGGGGTATTCTGGGGAGCTTTTACCTTCCTGAAGGTCGAAAAAGGACTGGATATTTCAAGAGAGGCCTCCCTGAGCATCGGCAGCCGCTCTCCATTTTACCTTGGAGGAGTGAAGGGAAGTACCTACGGATTTCAAATCATAGAAGGCAGGCTGGACAAGCCTGAGGATATGTTTTCCAACTTCAAGGAAAACGCAACTTCGGTAGATAATGGTACCCTCCCTCTTTTGCGCCTGGGCATAGACCCCTCGATAGGAGATTCTCTCCAAAGTATTTATTGGAAGTCCTGGGGAAATGACATAAAGAAAATGCCCCAAGGCATACTGATTCAGCCTTACCATATTGGAGATAGCAGCCTAGATGCTGCATCCTGGCGCAGCTATGTCAGAAGACTAGGGGAAAGCGGGGTTTGGAATGCCCAGTGGATCTGGAAAGATGACCATGATTCTCTGGACATCAATCGTTTTCCGGGCGCCTCCTGGGTAGATCTGGTTAGCCTGCCCTTAGGTACGGACTCTGCGCGCCAACGGGCTTATGGAAAACCCATTTTGCTCGAGGGTCAAACAGATCAGGGATGGAAGGCAATGGACCAGAAATATCAGGACTGGGCTGCCAGCTATCCCTGGGTCCATGGCATCATTGTGGAGGAAAGTCAGGCTATCAAAGAGACTTGGGTGAATGAAATTGAGGCTGTCAACCAAAGACAGTGGGGGAGTCCTGTGAGCCAGGCCCAAATGCGAACACGGATTCGGAAATGGATTGAAGAATTGGGGGAAGATGCCAGAGAAACCTTAGCTGAATTGGAGCTGGAAAAAAAATATGAGATAGTAAGGGGAGATAAGGCCCCCCGAATTCTGGTCGATGGCCGTCCTACCTATATCAAAGGGGTAGCTTATAATCCCTCTCACGACTGGAGGGATGGATTTACTCCCCTTACCCGGATCAAACTCAACAAGGACTTTGAGCGAATCAAGGCCATGGGAGGAAATACCCTGCGTCGATATGCTTCAAGTTGGTACGACACCAATATTCTGATGGCCGCCGATGCTCAGGAACTCAATGTCATCTATGGCTTTTGGCTTAGCCCTGATGTGGACTACAGCCGGGACAGTGCAAAGGTGAAGGAGCAGATTAAAAAAGTCATGAACACCATCGAAGACCACGGAGATCACCCTTCCATTATGGCCTGGTCTTTGGGAAATGAAACTTTTTACCGACTGCGAAAGTCTATGCCACCCCTCCGCCTATCAGAAGCCAGGATTTCTTATTTGATCCTGATTGATGAACTGGCCCGTATGCTGAAAGAAGCGGGAGAGCATAGCTTGATTACCACGGGGATCGCCCATCACGCCGGCCTGGAAGGCGCTTTGGTTGCCTTCGATGACTTCACCTCAAATTTTGATTTTGTAGGGATAAATGCCCATTACAGCGCACAGTTGGCCGAAGTAACTCAGATCATGGATTCTTTCGCCTCTGATATTCCCTATCTGATCTCAGAATTCAGCCCGGGGGGATATTGGAATGAATCCTATACTTCTCTCGACCCTAACAGGCAAATCCAGGAGCCCAGTGATTACCGCAAGGCCCAGCAATATTCCTACAACTGGACCCAGCATATAAAACAAAATCAGGGAAAAAATCTGGGGGGAGTGGCCTACTGCTGGCAGGATAGGATTGAAGGTACTGCGACCTGGTTTGGACTGACCACCCTTGACGGAGAGGTCAAGCCCAGTTATTATGCCCTGAGAGAAGTTTGGACAGGAGAAAAGGATGAGTTTCCCCTTGCCGATGCTAAGTTGGTGGTTCCTCCAGCCCGTCCAGGGGAGATGCCCTTCCTTCCTTTTAGGGTCATCTCCTCTAACAACTTGAGAGCAGGGCTAAGCTACGAATGGAAAGTGGTCAATACCCAGACCCAAGAATTGGTTGCAGACATAGACAAAGTATCCAAATGGCATATGCTCAAGGTAGATTTTCCTATGGAAGAGGGAGAATACAGGGTATATATTACCATATCTGACAAGGATGGACACGCCGTAGAAGCTTCCAGAGGTTTCAAGGTTCCCTATCCCTGATTTTACTTATCATCCCTATCCTGATCCATGATTATGCTGAAAAAGCTACATAAGAATTTTTGCTCTGTAGGTATTGGAAACCTTCTCCTACTCCTGCCTTTGATTTTTTTATTGGCTTGTGAAGAAAAAGTTGAAAGAAGCTATGGCTTTGAAGGAGAGTCTATTAAAATCGCAAAGGAAAAGGGAGGCTATCAATTTTATCTTGAGGGAAAGCCCTTTTACATCAAAGGTATCGCCGGACGGGAGCATCTGGATAGCCTGGTTCGGGCAGGAGGAAACTGTGTCAGGACCTGGAGCACAGCGGGATTGGATACCCTGCTTGATGCTGCCCATCAAAGAGGACTTAAGGTGATGGTCGGACTGGATGTGACACCCGGGAGATTGGGACTGGATTATTCAGATTCCGACATGCTGGAAGAACAGAAAGAAAGGATAAAAAAATCGGTACTGGTCTACAAAGACCATCCGGCGCTTCTTCTGTGGTCAGTAGGGAATGAATTGGACCTAAGCTATGATGAGCCCGCCCTTTATCCCGCAATCAATGATCTGGCCAAATTGGTCAAATCCCTGGATTCGATACATCCGGTAAGTGTGTCTGTGGGTGTACAAACAGGCTGGGTCAACAATATTGCACGCCACTGCCCAGACGTGGACATATTGGCTATTAATATTTTCAAGCGACTTACTATCATCAATAATTTTTTTGAAGAGGAATTTCTTTGGCAGGGTCCTTACATTTTCTCAGAATGGAGCAACCGTGGGTTTTGGGAAGGGGGTTACACAGACTGGGATGCTCCTTTTGAGGACCCGAGTTTTACGAAGGGGCAGCAATTTTATGATTATTATCAAAAGGGCATCAATGGCGCCAGCAATTGCCTGGGAGGATTTGTGTTTTATTGGGGCAATAAGCAGGAGCGTACCCACACCTGGTTTAGCATCTTTTCGGAAGAAGGGGAGAAGAATTCCCGCTATGATGCGGTATATCTCAACTGGCAGGGTAAGTGGCCTGAAAACCGGGCCCCGGATATAAAAAGTATGGTCATCAATCACAAGAATCCCTACGAGTCAGTTTACCTTGACAAGGGAAAAATGTATACGGCTGATCTTGATGTCGTCGACCCCGACGGAGACAGCATAAGGATCAGTTGGGAAATTCTGGAGGAGGGACAATACAGGGCGACCTATGGAGGAGATCGGGAACCCAAACCTAAAAAGATAGAGGGGCTAAAAAGCGAACTTGAAGGAGATCAGATCCACTTTCAGGCTCCTCAGATCTCTGGTCCCTATCGTTTATTCGTTTATGTCAGAGATGGCCAGGGAAGCTTTGGATCTGCCAATATTCCCTTCTATGTAGAAGAAACCGAGCTCATCAGAGAAGTCGCTGTAGATTGAGATAAAATGTATATCCGTTTTTTTCCCCCACTTAAGTCGCTGGAACCAGGCTTTTGTCTTAAATAAGGTTGAAACTTGGAAAGATAGTCTAGGGTTTTTAGCCAAAAATTTAGCCTAAAAAATCTACACATTTTCCAATTGCTTAATTATCAACAATTTGTAACTAGAAAAACCTCAAATACTTTAGGGGTAAAGTCGCGGACAATCATTTAAAATAAAACATTCACATTTCCTTACCTTTGGCCTTCATTCATCTCAAATGAGGCAAGCAGAAGAAGAACGGTTGACCCTGATCGGTGGAGGAATTACGGGGCTGGTAACAGCCTATCTGGCAGCCAAAGCAGGGGCAAAGGTGGTCTTGGTGGAAAAAAACGAAGAGCCGGGGGGACTGCTCCGCACGTTTCCCATAGGCGGAAGCCGACTAGAATTCTACTACCACCATTTTTTCAACCATGATGCAGAAATCAATTGGCTGATAAATGAGCTGGGCCTATCTGAAAAGCTCATTTACCGCAAGTCTTCCATGGGAATCTTCCGAAAGGGCAAGATTCATCCCTTTGACTCCCCCCTAGATTTGCTTTCCTTTCCACCCATGAATATCCTTGACAAGCTCAGGTTTGGCCTCAGTGGTCTTTATATGGGAAAGCTTGCGGATTGGAGAAAATTTGAAGGCGTTCCGGCCCGATCCTGGCTTCGTCAATGGGCAGGGGAGGGCAGTGCTGCTTCGGTTTGGGACCCCATGCTGGACATCAAATTTGGTCCCTATGCAGATCAGGTTCCTCTGGCCTGGATGATCGGACGGCTCAAACAGCGCTTGGGGTCTCGTGACTCAGCGGGACAGGAAGAACTGGGTTACCTGGAGGGTAGTTTACAAGTCCTGCTGGATGCCCTATTGGGTGGCCTAAAAGAAATGGGGGTGGAAATACGAAGCGGTGAGGCCCTGACAGGGCTTGACATCCAAGGGAGTAGGCTTAAGGCCATAGAGACCAACAAAGGTAGAATCGAAGGTGGAAATTTTATCTTTACCCTACCGGGCATTTACCTTTATCCCCTCCTGGAAAAAAAGGCTGAAAGACTGGCCAAAAAGCTAAGGGACATCCGCTATTTTGGAGCCTTGTGCACCATACTGGAGACAGATCGCCCCCTGAGCGATACCTATTGGCTCAATATAGCTGATCCCGGATTTCCTTTTGGAGGCATCATCGAGCATACCAATTTTATTCCTCCCGAGCATTACGGAGGTAAGTACATTACCTACCTTTCCCGCTATTTTGCCCCCGGTGATCCCCTGAGCAAAATGGGCAAGGAGGAAATCCTTAGGGTCATGACTTCTCCTCTCTCAAAGATTTATCGGGATTTCGATCCCAAGGAGATAAAAAAAGCCCATATATTCCGAACCGCCACTGCAGCAACGGTTTGTGATCTCCATTTTTCTCAAAAAGTGCCTTCCTGCAGGACAGAGATAGAACAGCTTTTTCTCGTCAACATGGCCCATATTTATCCCGATGAAAGGAGTACCAATAATTCCATTCGCATCGCCGCAGAGGCCTGCAAAGTGGTGGGCTGGGACTCTCTTGCCGAAAAAGTCCCATATGGTGTATCTTTGTCGGGAAAAATCGGATTTGAAGGCTAGGCAGGCTACCCAAACTATTTAAACCAACACTATGATTTCTATTGTCATTCCCATTTACAACGAGGAGGAGAATCTCGATATGCTACAACAGAGGATTACAGAGGCGGCACCGGGCTGGGAAGATGATTATGAGGTCATCTTGGTAGATGATGGTTCCAGAGATAGATCGGCGGAAATGATGAGAAGAATCGCAGATCAGGATGAGCATTTTCGCATCATCAGTCTCTCCCGCAATTTTGGGCATCAGGCGGCTATTTCTGCAGGGATCAAAGCAGCTGAGGGAGATTGTGTGGTGGTCATGGATGGGGACCTTCAAGATCCTCCCGAGGAATTGCATCGCTTTTTGGCCAAGTGGAGAGAGGGATATGATGTGGTTTTTGCGATTCGCACCAAAAGAAAGGAAGGTTTTTTTAAGCGTACCGCCTACAAGAGTTTTTATCGCTTGCTAGGAGGGATTAGTGATATAGAAATACCCCTGGATTCCGGGGATTTTTGTGTTATGGACCGCAAAGTCGTCGATGTTCTCAACCAGGAAATGCCAGAGAGGATCCGCTTTGTCCGGGGCTTGAGGGCCTATGCAGGCTTTAAGCAGATCGGGATTTCCTATGAAAGGGAGGCCAGGCATGCAGGGGAGGCCAAGTACACCTTTCGAAAACTAGTCAAACTAGCCCTGGATGGTATATTTGATTTTTCTACCTTTCCCCTCAGGCTCGCTACCTATCTGGGCTTTGTCATAGCTATTCCTTCATTCCTGGCTGGAATTTTCTTCATTGTCCATCGGATTTTTGACTTCAAGGTCTTGGGATATTCGCCGACAGATACTCCGGGGCTGGCCTCCCTGGCAGTAGGTATGTTTTTCCTGGGCGGGGTCATGCTCCTGATCATGGGTATCCTTGGAGAATACCTAGGGCGAATCTACTACGAAGTCAAACAGCGACCCTTCTACATCGTGAGGGAAGAATATTCACAAAAGTCCTCTTCTGAAAGCAGGTCTTGATCGCACTTATCCCCCTGTTTTACGGTTAACAGCCGATTTATTCTACTAAAACGGGAAATGTACCCATTGGGGAAAGTATGTCTCATGCCCATAGGTATTCCTATTAATTTTGAGTGTTCAAAAGAATTACAAAAGCGAAAAGTTCTTTGTGATTCGACCTTGGAACATCGAAAAGTACTACCTCCCTCTTTTATATGTTAGATAAGACATGAGGGGAGTTTTCGGATTTCTGAGGGCGGAGCTAAATTATGGCATTATTTTTCGATCTTTCCGGAGGGACTTTCCTAATTACTGCAGCTATTGGGCAGAGGGTCCACCCCCCCCCTTCCTAATCTAATCCGGTCAAGCATGGCTTATTGTGCCACTTAGCCGTTCCTTTCATTTTTGATATTTCTGATTATCACTCAAAATATTGAGATTCTTCAATAATTACTCTATGCGTATTTTATGGTTTTCGAATACTCCTTCTCTGGCAACCGAGCACCTCACCGGAAAAGTAGGTGTGGGAGGAGGATGGATAGAATCTCTCGAAGGCAAACTGGTTGACAAAGAAGGAGTAGAGCTGGCCATTTGTTTTCCCTGGAAAACTGAGAAGCCCATTTCATTTGAATTGGGCAATACCAAATACTATGGCTTTCCCACCCTTCCCTTTGGAAAGTTTGCCCGCATGATGGCACGACGTAAAGGTAGGGTCGAACCTATAGAGGAATTGGATTATTTCCGTGAGGTAATCAAGGACTTCCAGCCTGATCTTGTTCATATTTTTGGAACAGAAAGGTCTTATGGACTCATCATTCCTGAGCTTACTGTACCCTCGGTCTTCAATGTGCAGGGCAACCTCACGGTCTACCAATACCGCTTTTGGGTAGACATCATGCAAGAAGAAATTCTGAAATACGCCTCTCTCAAGGATAAGCTCAAGGGCAATACCTGGTATCACAAATACCTCAGCTATGTGAATGGTGGCAAAAGAGAAGAAAAGATTTTCTCCTACGCCCACAACATCATCGGACGTACAGACTGGGATCGCCGCATCTCACTGGCCCTGGCTCCCCAAGCCACCTACCATCATTGTGATGCCATCATGAGGCCTGTCTTCTACAACAATGGCATCAAGCGCTGGACCCCCCACGAAAGGTCTAGATTTGTAGTCCTGACCACCATGCGGCCAAGTCCATATAAGGGTTTGGGAACCATCTTTGATACCATGGAAATCCTCAACAGGGTTATGCCCATCGAAATAGAATGGAGAATCGCAGGTGCCTCCAACAACGACAAGGTGGTACAGACCCTGAGAAAGAGCCGTAAGAAATTTGCTGAAAAGCTCAATATCAAATTGTTGGGTCTTCGTACCCCCGCCGAACTGGTAGACGAACTCATCGACGCAGACGTCTACTGCCATCCCTCCAATATCGAAAATGAGTCCAATGCCGTCATCGAAGCACACTTGGTAGGTACTCCCGTGGTGGCTACCCATGCCGGTGGGGTCTCTACGACAGTACAGGACAAGGAGGAAGGGCTGCTGGTTCAGGACAAAGATCCCTGGGCCCTGGCAGGTGCCATCATCGAGATGTATCAAAACCCCGATCAGGCCCTGGAATATTCCGAAGCCGCCTTTAAGAAGTCTATCCTCAGAAACGATCCCGACAAGCTCGTGGATGATCTGTTGGAGATTTACCATCGAATGAGGGAAAATTGGAAGGCAAAGACCCCGGCTTCAGCGGTATAAACCCCTAATCAAAATCCATGAGCCAGTTAAAATACCTCGGAAAAGACAGCAGCGGAGCCATTTCAGAGTTCCTGTTCATCAGGAAGCAAAAGTGGTCCAAAAGCATTTTTACCCCCTACATGTATTTCCTTTGCCAGCTAAAGGGCATTGAGATTGGTAAGGGCTGTCGTTTCTACGGAAAATCCTATCTGAGAAGGTCTCCTATGACCAAGATTCGGATAGGAGACAGATGTACCTTCAGGTCTTCCTTTACCTCCAATCTTGTGGGGATCAATCGGCCTTGTCTAATTACGACCTGGTACAACGAAGCCGTGATAGAGATCGGAAATAAGGTGGGAATGTCGGGGACGGTCATCGGTGCAGCCAAGAGCATCAAAATCGAAGACGACGTCATGTGTGGAGGCAATGTATTCATCACAGACTTTGATTGGCATCCGGTACATCCCGCCAGAAGACATGAAAGAGCAAAAGCCCAGCCTACTCATATTGGGAAGAATGTTTGGGTAGGAATGAATTCGGTGGTCCTGAAGGGAGTAAGCATTGGGGAAAACTCAGTGATTGCTGCCAATAGCGTGGTGACGAGAGACATCCCCCCCAATGTGATAGCAGGAGGTAACCCCTGTAAGGTGCTCAAGGAATTCGATACTTCTATGCTGGATGAACTTCAGAGTCTGACCCAAATATGACCAAAGCAGAAAGAAACGAGGCCATTGCCGCGGATTTATACCGGCTAAAAGGGAAAAAGGGCAGTAAAGCCCTGCTGAAGGCCCTCCGCAAACACCGGAGCTTCAAAATCACCTTTTGGTTCAGGCAGGCTCAGTATTATACCCAAAATAAAAACAAGGTCATAGCCTTTATCTGCAAAAGGATTTATCTCCGCATTTGCAGAAAATATAATGTAGATCTCCCGCTGAAGACCAAGGTTGGGAAGGGCCTGATCATCTATCACTGCTATGGGCTCGTCGTCCATGGGGATTCGGTGATTGGAGACAATTGTATGCTGGCCCACCAGGTAACCCTGGCCTTTGAAAAGGGTGCCGCCCCTCAGGTCGGCGACAGGGTACGCATCGCTCCCGGTGCCAAGGTGCTAGGGGGAGTAAGCATCGGCGATGATGTCGTGGTGGGGGCCAATGCCGTAGTGGTCAAAGATGTTCCTTCCGGCAGCGTTACGGTCGGTATCCCCAACAGAATCCTGGATCGTCCCTTCAAAGATGAAGAGAGACGCTACTATTGGAACCAACCTTCTTCCCCCAAGTCCTTTGCCAAGCAATTATGAATAAAAAATTACATACAGTCCATACAGGTATCTCTGGTTTTCCTTATGCTGCTCGGGCTGCCATCAATAAGCAGATTTCCATCAATAAGGGACTCACTGCTGCCGGGGTAGAAGCTCGTGTCCTCAATCGGAAAGGCCTGCTCGGTCCCAGAAGCCCCGAGGAAGCCCTTCCAGAAGGCAACTACGAAGGCATTCCCTACTACACTGCCACAGAAAGCTCTCGTCGACCCTCCTCCTTTATCCAGAGAAATCTGTTAAAGGCCAAAGGAGTTAAAAACGAAATCTCTTACTTTCGTAGGCTGCATAAGGAAGGGAAATTGGACGCCATCATCATCGATACACAGTACTTTACCAGTATTCTTTACCATCGCTGGATCGCCAATCTTTTTAAGGTACCGCTGATCTATCACTTCGTCGAACTGAGGTCTCAGTTAGAAAATGAAGGAAGAAGCTGGTCCCTGAAGACCCAGGCCAAACTGATCGATACCCGTGTTCATCGGATGTTTGATGGGATAATGGCCATCAGCGAAGTCCTGGAGGCCCACGTCAAAGGACTGGACCCTCACTTGCCGGTTCTTAAGATTCCTGCCCTTACGGATTATCATAAGTTTCAGGTAGATAAGCGGCAGGGGCTTGCCCCTCATTTTCTTTACTGCGGAGCAGCAGCCTACAAAGAGGTGATCTTTTTTATCATGGACGCCTTCGACAGGGTGAAAGGAGGAGAGGACTTCGAACTTCACCTGGTCATCCGGGGGAGCAAAGAAGCCAAGGAGACGATTTATGCCTACGCCTCAGAAAAAGATAAGGCCGATAAGATTAAGTTTTTCTCCAATCTTCCTTACGAGGAATTGGTACAGAAATATGTGGATGCTTCCGGACTTTTGATTCCCCTGAGGCCCACCGTCCAGGATGCAGCAAGGTTTCCACACAAGGTGAGCGAGTACCTGGCCTCACACAATCCTCTGATCACCACACATTACGGCGAACTCAAACGCTATTTTGTGGACGGGAAAAACGGCCTTGTGGCTCAAAGCTATGACCTGGACCAGTATGCAGAAAAAATGCAATGGCTGGTCGACCATCCCACCGAAGCTCGGGAGATCGGTGAAAAGGGCTATGAACTGGGGATGAACAACTTTCACTTTGAAAGCATGGGCGCCCAAATGAGGGATTTCATCCTTTCGCTTCAAAAGAAAGGCAAGAACCATCCCCAAAAGGCTCCCGTGAGCTAAATCATTTATTGTCGAGTAAAAAACTAAGGGTAATATATGGCTAGAGTCCGCTCAAAGATCAGCGACCTTGTACGATCCTATTCCAATGTCCATATTCAGGGAGAAAAGCCCAATATCTTTCTTTTGGCTACCCCCAGAAGTGGATCTACCTGGCTGATGGAATTGCTGCACAACCAACCCAAGACCAAGTTGTGCAGTGAACCTCTCAACCTCCGCAATCCAAATGTCAGGGATTTCTTTGGCAGGGATTCTTGGGAAGTCTATTACGAAGAGCCCATCAATCCCAAATTGGAAGAGTATTTTGAGCGGATCATCAAGGGCGATCCCCGCATGGGTTTCCTCAATCCCTTTCCCTTTCACCGATACAAGCACAGGATGATCACTGACCGGATTGTCTTCAAGGTCTTACATGGCCTCGAAGACAGGGTAGACTGGCTGCGTGAGCGCTTTCAAGCTGAGGTCATCCTTCTCCTCCGGCATCCCATAGCTGTCAGCCTTTCCAGGGAGGTTTTCCCTAAACTTGAGGCTTACCTTCAAAGTGATTATGCCAGACATTTTAATGAGGAGCAACTCGCCCTGGCCCGGGAAGTCTTGGCCAAAGGAAGTAAAATGGAAAAGGGAATGGTCAGTTGGTGCATGCAAAATGCAGTGGCCCTGAAGCTCGCCAGGCAGGGAAGCATGATATTGACCTATGAACAACTTACCCTCGAACCGGAAAATGTCCTCCCCGCCCTGGTCAATGGCCTGGGCTTGGATCAAAAGTATACCGAAAAAATGATGAAGGGCTCTACTCGCCCTTCTTCCTCGACTTCCAAATCCGACGAAGAAACCCAAAAGATGCTCAAAGAAGGAGAAGAGGAGGAACAAAGGCGTTTCCTGGTAGAAAAATGGAGGAAAAAAATCTCCGAAGAAGAGGAGGAAAAACTAATGAGCATCCTGGATGTCTTTGGCATCGACGTTTACCGTGCTGGAAGTTTCCTGCCCACCGAAAACTACTGGCAGGGTAAGGTAAGCATCTGAGGTTGAATGCCCGGGTGTTAAACCCTCAGAATTTTTTCAATCAGACCAAAGGTATAGCAGCCACAAAGGCCAAAACTTTTTCTACATGAAATTACTCCTGATGTCCGACAGCCTCTCTAAAGGAGGAAAAGAACGCAGAATGCTCGAGTTGATGAAGGGCCTGAAGGGATATCCCGATGTACATGTCGAGCTGGTGATTTTTGCCAATAAAATTGAGTATCCCATCGTCCACGAACTGGTGGAAAAGGTTCATATTCTGGAGCGTAAGCCCAAGAAAGACCCACGGGTATTTTCGCGTTTTTTTAGGCTCTGTAAAGAAGTAGAGCCGGACCTCATCCATTCCTGGGGGGCCATGCCATCCATCTATGCCATGCCTGCGGTCAAGATGCTCAACATTCCCTTTATCAACGCCATGATTGCGGATGCCCCTGCGGACATGTCTCTTTCGGACCGCCGATACCTGAGGGGGAAGCTGACTTTTCCCTTTTCGGACATGATCCTCGGCAATTCCAAGGCCGGACTCAAGGCCTACCACGCACCGCCGGAGAAAAGCATGTGTATCTACAATGGCTTTGATTTTCGCCGGACCGAAAATCTCCTCGGAGAGGAAGAGATTAGACAGA
Organism: uncultured Bacteroidia bacterium; assembly: GCA_964564415.1. Lineage (GTDB taxonomy): Bacteria > Bacteroidota > Bacteroidia > J057 > J057 > JALEFZ01. Next base: position 78,149 of record CAZMAV010000010.1, read on the forward strand.
AGTTTGGGGTACAGACCCCCTTTGTGGTGGGCATGATCGGTGCCTTTGCCGACCGTAAAGACTACTTCACTTACCTGGAGGCTGCCATGAAGGTCATGGATCGGAGGGATGACGTTACCTTTCTTGCTATTGGTGGAGGAAAAAACCTGGAGGCCTGCCAAGCCATGGTCCCCGAAGCCTACGCCAAGGGCATCATCTTCACTGGGATGCAAAACCAGGTTGAGTCTATCATCAACATTTTTACCCTGGGGGTCTTGGCCACCAACAGCGACAAGCACGGCGAGGGAATCTCCAACGCCATCCTGGAATACATGGGCCTTGGCAAGCCTGTGGTCGCGACAATGGGTGGGGGTACAGCCGAGATTGTGGAGGATGATCAGACCGGCTACCTGGTCGAACCCAAGAAGCCCGATCAAATGGCTGAGATGATCTATCAACTGCTGGATCACCCCGACGATGCCAGGGTCATGGGGGAAAATGGTCGTCGGAGGGTAGAAAAAGACTTCAACCTCGCCGACATGACCCAGAAATTTTATTCACTGTATTCAAAGGTATTGAAACGAGATGGTATCCATACTCATTAATTCTCTCGCCGGGGGCGGCGCAGAAAAGGTCGTCCTCACCTTGCTCAAGGAATTCAAACAGGCGGGAGTGCCCGTGGAATTGGTGCTGTTGGAAAAGGAGCGCTTTTACGATCTTCCGGAGGGAGTGAAGGTTCATTATCTTACAGATTTCGAACAGATCAAGAATCCCTTTAGAAAATTTTTCTACGTATTTATCTCTGCCCTTAGGCTCAAGAGGTACATCAAAAAGAAAGATGTAAAGGTGGTTCAAAGTCATCTCATCCGTTCCAACTATATCAATGTACTGGCCAAGGTCTTTGGTGCAGGGCACAAGACCCAGATCGTCAACCACATGATGGTCAGCTTCGACAAAAAAAGAGGTTTGTTGGGAAAGGCCAATCTCTGGCTCTACAAGCAACTGTATGCCAAGTCCGATATGATCGTATCGATCTCAAGGGTCATGAAGCAGGATTTGGACGAGTTTTTTAAGCTGAAGAAAAGGGAACGGCACATGGTCATCTACAATCCACACGATGTAGATTTTATCAAGGCCAGAGCTGAAGAAGAACCGGAAGTATTTGAATTCGATCCCAATAAAAAATACCTGGTTTCCGTGGGGAGACTGGTAGAAAGAAAACGGGTGGACCTCACCATCAAGGCCCTGGCCAAGGTTAGGGAGACCTTTCCCCAGACCGAACTACTCGTCCTGGGCAGTGGAGAAGAATTGGACCATTACAAAAAAATCACCTCTTCGCTCCACCTTGATCCCTATGTTCACTTCCTGGGTTTCATTTCCAATCCTTTTTCCTACCTCTCCAGGGCGGATATTTTTGTCCTGGCCAGTACTGATGAAGGCTTACCCAATATTATCATAGAATCTATGATCTGCGGGACAGCCGTGGTCTCTTCTGACTGCAAATCCGGTCCCAGGGAAACACTCAACCCGGAATCAAATATTCAAACTGTCCTGCAGGATGAAATCGAAATAGGAGATTATGGGGTGCTCTTTCCTGTCAAGGATGTAGATCGACTGGCCGATGCATTGATCTACATGCTGAAAGATCAGGAGAGAAGAGAGGACTTCGTCATGCGGGGCGAGGGTAGGGCGGAGGATTTTCGCTCAGAAAAGGTAGCCCAAACCTATATTGGGACCTTTGGGCTGGATACTCCCGCCAAGATTGGCAGCGTCTAGACTTATTTTATCAACCTACTTATTTAGGGCCTCAAAGCATTGAAATGGAAAAAAAGAAAATTGCTATCCTAGGTGTAAAATACTTCCCTTCGAGAGGGGGCACCAGCAGGGTCGTGGAGGATATCATCATGCAGTTGCACGAGCAGTATCATTTCACCATGTACTGTTACGAAGACCCACAGGCCGAGGGACATATTCCTGGGGTAGATGTGGTGCAGTTCAAACCCTATCCTTTTGGGGTTATCGGGGTATTTTTATTCTTCCTGAGATGTAGCCTTCATATGCTTCGAAAGGGAGATTATGACATCATTCATGTCCACAAGACAGATGCCGCCTTCTTTATCAACATACTTAGCCGAAAGTTCAAAGTCATTGCTACCTCACACGAGGCTCCCTACAAGCGGGATAAGTGGTCGGGTTTTACAAAGGCTTATTTTCGCTGGATGGAAAAAGTATTCATGCGGTCAAAGGCCAAACTTACTTCTATTTCGGAACCGTTGAGCGCCTATTATAAGGAAAATTTTGGCCGTGAGGTCAGCTATATCCCTAACGGAGTAGAACCCTACCTTGAGGTTGATTTGGAGGCCGCAGATGCCAAACTGGCCGAGTTTGGGGTAGATGCACCCTTCGTTTTTTTTGCTGCCCGGCGGGTCATGGCGACCAAAGGCCCCCAGCATATGCTCAAAGGCCTCAAGAAGCTTGGCTTTAAGGGCCATGTAGTGATTGCTGGCGATACAGAGCAATTGCCGACCTTTACCCGCGAACTCAGAGAATTGGCTAAGGGCCTGAAGGTTCATTTTATAGGCCTGATCACCAGCAAGGCTACCCTGATGGCCATGATTCAGCGAGCCAAGATTTTTGTCTTTCCTTCTGAGACCGAAGGTATGTCCATCATGCTCCTCGAAGTTGCCAGTATGGGAACTCCTGTCCTGGCCAGCGACATTCCGGAAAATACGGCTGTCTTCGACGACAGTGAACTATTGTTTTTCAGGAACAAAGATGCAGACGACCTGGCGGAGAAGTTTGACTGGGCCATGGATCACTGGGGAGAATTGGAAAATAGGGCATCCGAGGCCAAGAAAAGGGTACAGAATGAATACGACAGGGCCATCATAGCCCGGGAATATGACAGGCTTTACAGAGAGGTAGCCACCGCGGAGGTTCCTTACAGCCCCTAAGCCCCTCCCAAAAATTCACATACAGATTCAATTTTGAGCATAGGACCTCGGTCTCATGCTTTTTTTGTGGTTTTGAGATGTGAAACTATGCTGCAAAATTATAAATAATTGATAATTAAGTAATTAAATTTAATTCGAATATTTCAAATTAATTAATTTAGATATGATTGAATATAAATCTAAATTGTTCTTACATTTTTTTATGCATTTTAATATACATTTTATCTTATAATACTTAATTTGACAATCTGTAAGTCAAAAAGCACCTGATTTAGAAGAAACATGAAGGCTTTTTGACGTCCACCATTGATTTGAAAAAACCATCAATACAGACGGGATTCTTGTGGGTATAAGATAGGTTGCTATTCTGGAAGGTCAATAATTTCGACTTTCATAACGTGTAAAAGTAACTGAATCGAAAACTCCATTTCGTGTTTTGTCTGTTGCAATAAATATCATTTTTTCGTTCAGCTTTTTTCTGTTTTAGGGTCAATAATTTTAGGCCTGATCCGCCATGATTTTAGGAGCGAAAACCAAAAATCTCTCAACTTACTTAGCAATTTGTAAAGTTTGCCAAAGAAAAACTATATGTTGCGCTCAAAATATATTCCTCCTGTTGCCAAACCTCTATACAAAGGGTCTTTTATTTACATCGCTTTGGCTGCCCTCTTAATGGGTGCAGCCATTCCCCTTGGTATCATGCAAGTCGGCCGGGACAATCCGGTCGCTGTAGGTCCATATCTGGACGGCAACCTACCCGCTTCAAGCGGATCTTCTTGGGATGTGGTAGAAGCATTTCCTAATCTTACCTTTGATGACCCTATTCAAATGATTGAAATTCCCCACCTCGACAGGTTCTTGGTAGCGGGAAAATATGGGGTTGTCTGGTGGATTTCGAATACAGATACCACAATATCGGTCAAGCATGAGGTCTTGGATATCACCCCTAAGGTCTTTTCTGCCGGTGATGCCGGACTTTTGGGAATCGTTACCCATCCTGACTTCGGAAAGGGACTCAACAAAGATTACCTTTACGTATGGTATCGTCATCTCCAACTACCTCAAAATGGCGATTTTGGCTATATTAGGTTGGTTCGCTATCCCCTCGATCCTACTACCATGGTAGCAGATACGGCTAATGAGCTGGTGATGATCAACCAATTTGACCGTCATGAATGGCACAATGGTGGAGGAATGTTTTTTGACAAAGAGGGATTTCTCTACATCGCCGTAGGAGATGAAGGAGGAAGCCAGGATGCCTACAACAATGGTCAAAAAATAGATGAGGGCCTTCTTTCAGGGCTACTTCGAATAGATGTAGACATGGATCCGAGTCGTTCTCACTCCATCAAGCGACAACCCAGGAACCCCGCTACTCCTCCTGCCGGTTGGCCAGATTCCTACTCTCAGGGCTATTATATCCCTAATGATAATCCCTTTTTATCTCCTGATAGTTCCCACCTTGAGGAGTTTTTTGCCATTGGTCTCAGGAGTCCACACCGAGCCACCTACGACAGCGTAGATGGGTACATCTTTATCGGAGACATCGGGCAGAGGTTAAGAGAAGAAATTGATATTGTAGAAAAGGGTTCCAACCTACAGTGGCCTTACAAAGAGGGTAATTTGACTGGCTTTAAGCCAAAACCAGACAGCCTTATAGGCATAGACACACCTCCATTCATGGATTATCCCCGAAGTATGGGAACTTCTGTAATCGGCGGACTGGTCTACAGGGGCAATAAATTTCCTGCCTTACAGGGTAAATACATTTTCGGTGATCACACTGTAAGGAGAATCTGGGCTGTAGACCCTCTTTCAAAAGAAATGGATTACCTGGCTGTCGTGCCTGAGTTTGGGGTAGGCAACAAAGCAGGCATATCCTCCTTTTCTTCAGACTCAAAAGGAGAGCTATACGTATGCAAATTATATGGGGATAGCCAGGATGGAGGAAAAATATACAAGCTTGTTCAGACCGCCACTCCTTCTCCTGCTCCCGCCCTACTTTCGCAGACAGGAGCTTTTTCTGATCTGGCTAATATGACCCCCTACGACTATGTCCTAACCTATGACATGAATGTCCCCTTTTGGTCAGACAACGCAAAGAAATACCGTTGGTTGGTAGTTCCCAACGACGGTACCCACGACAGCGACGAAGAGAAAGTTCACTATTATAAATACGATGCCTTCGATTGGCCTACAGGAACGGTCTTCATTAAGCATTTTGAGTATCAAATGGATGACCAAAACCCTAACGATATCAAAAAACTTGAAACCCGTTTTATGGTTAAAGGAATGGATGGAGAATACTATTCTCTTACCTACAAATGGAGGGATGATCAGACTGATGCCGACCTCCAATCCGTAGGCCTCCTGGATACCCTCTCTATCCAGACTAACCTTGGGCCCAGAGAAGTACATTGGTACTATCCCGGGGAAAACGAATGTTCATTTTGCCACAACAAAGTTGCGGGCTCAGTCCTTGGACCCAAGTCAGCCCAGTTGAATGGGGATGCCTTTTACCCCCTGACCGGAAGAAGCGCCAATCAACTTAAAACCCTGACTCATCTGGGCATGCTCGAAAATGCTCCGGATACTTCTATGTTGAATAGCCTTCCCAAGGCCATCCACGGAGATGAGGTGGAAATGCCTCTGGAAACTAGGGTAAAGTCTTATCTTGACGCCAACTGTGCGTATTGCCATAGGCCCAATACTTCTATTCGCGCTAATTTTGATGCGAGGTTTAGGACTCCTCTGGGGAGCATGGACCTTATAATGGGAGAACTTGAGGACAGCGAGGCAAGCGAATCAGAAAACAAGGTAGTGGTCCCTCGAAAACCAGAGCAATCCATGCTTTATCGCCGATTACGTGCGGTCCACGATGAAATTTCTATGCCTCCCCTCGCCAAAAACCTGATGGACTCAGCTGGGGTAGCCTTGATCGAAGAGTGGATCATGAGCCTTGACGCCGAACAAGGAATTCAGGATGTGTATGAGGGACGCATAGCTTTTTATGATTTCAATGGGCATTATCGAGACCTTATCGGAGATGCTGACGGCCTTCCAAACAATGGCGCCAGCATCATCAATGATCCTCAACGCGGACAGGTATTGTCGACAGACGGAATTGATGACTTTGTAAGCGTTGATCCAAAACCACAGTTTTACCTGGGCGAAAATAATTCAGATTACTCGGTAGCCTTTTGGGTTAAACTCCGGGCCGGGCATACCGGACAGCACAGAGCCCTTATCCACAAAGGGAAGAGAAGGTGGCACCAAACCTTCTCTGTTTGGATGGATTCGGATACTGACTTCTTGATCAACAATGTATCAACCATCAACAACTCCTACGATGGAGGTGAGAGTTCCAGAGAAATTGGCCTCAACCAATGGGTCCATGTTACGCAGGTAAAAGACGCTGATAAACTCTACCTCTATCTCGATGGGGAGTTTGATGCCTTGGTCAACCTTGAGTCTGAGACTAGACCTAATGATTTTACCCTCTACATAGGCCAATTACCAACCTATGGAGACGGAGCAGACGCAGCCTTCGACAACCTGATGATTTGGGACCGGGCTCTCAATGAAAAAGAGGTCTCTCTCCTGGCCAAGGAATCCGTGGATAATTATAACATTGCCCATTGGCCCCTCAATACAGACGGAAAAGAAGTCGTAGACAACGCCGATGCCTTCTTGCTCAACCATCCTTCATTTGTCGACGATGCAGAAAGAGGAAGGGTCATCAGCCTGGACGGAAACGATGACTTCATGATGGCTCCGCACAAAGCTCAACTGGAACTGGGCCGTGAAGATAAGCCTTTCAGCCTCGGTTTTTGGATCTACCTTGAAGAAGGTCCCACAGGACAGCAAAGGCTTTTGATGAAAAAGGGAAATTCCTCTCTGGAAAATACATTTAGCCTCAAGCTCAACGAAAACGACAACAAGATTCTATTCCAAATCACGACCAACAACGGAGTGGAAGGAGCTGTCAGCAACGCCGCCCTCGGTCTTAATAAATGGCAGCATATCGGATACTCCTTTGATGGGTCTCAGGTGCAGCTCTACATCGACGGAGTCTTTGATGCAAGCTTTGTTCCCACGGCTACGGTCGAGGCCAATAATGGGCCCATCTACTTTGGGGATGACCCCTGGTCGACGCCTACCCGCTGCAAATTGGATGATATTCGTATTTTTAACAAAGCCTTTGACTCTACCGAGCTGGGCAAGTCAATGATGAACACCAAGCCCTTTGCAATAGGCTCCGAGGTGTACAGCGGAGGTAGCCTAGACGGTACCCTGTCCAACCTAGTCATCAACAAGCATGATATATTTACCAATAATACCCAGGTCCCTGTAGAAATTGCCTTGGAAGGTTTTTGGTTCCATGCACTTTCACCGACCAATCCTCTGACTCCCTTTGTTGCCAAAGCCAATGGCAACAACTTCGAAGTCCTCGCCGTCGGAAGTACAAGAGAGGCCGGAGACTACGGGATAGGAAAAAACAGGATGGCCTTCAATGACGGAGAGGAAAAAATCATCCTACTCCAACCCGGTGAATCTCTCTATCCCGGTTTTATAGATGCCTACCCCGACGGAAGTGGAGGAGGAGGAAATCCTGTCATTCCATTTGAGGTCAGCAGTAACCAGGACAGTTCGTGGTTCTCGGGTAGTTCCAATGCAGCCGGCTCTGCTGAGATCGCCGAAGGAAGCAATGTAGTCGAGGGAAGCTTTACCCAGACGGTAGCCAAAAACTACAAATTCGCTGTGGAAGCTACCATGCTCGGCGCTCAGGATATCATGGTGCAGACCATAGAAGCGGACAAGGTGCCCATGGCCAAGGTAAATGACGGTTCCGTCCAACTTCTGGTTAACTCCACCTTTGGCATGCCTTTGGAATACCGACTGATCAGCGGACCCGCAACCCTGGAAGGTCCTCAGGTAAACCTTAGCGGCAATCCTGGTATGGTCAGCATAGAAGTTAGCCAGCCTGGAAATAGTCATCTTAGAGCGGCCGCGAAAGAAATAATTTCCTTCTACGTTGCTCCCATAGGCAACAACGAAGGGACAGGAAGTGGACTTACCGCGACCTATTACAATGATTTGAATAAGACCAATCAGGCAGTGAGCAGGGTAGATTCAGTGATCGACTTTACCTGGGGCTCTAAGGCTCCGGACCCATCAGTCAATCCGCTCACCTTCTCCGTAGTTTGGGAGGGAGAAATAGAGTCTCCCTACAGCGAAACTGTTACTTTCAAGACCTCTACCGACGACGGAGTGAGACTTTGGGTAGATGGAAACCTGATCATCGACAGTTGGACAGACCAAAGCGTCAGCTCCAACTTCGGAACGGTAAATATGACCGCCTGGGATCGGGTGCCGATAAGAATGGAATACTACCAAAACCAGGTCTACGCTGAGGCACATCTTTATTGGTCCAGCGACAATGCGCCAGAGGAGGTCGTTCCGGCATCATTCCTCTATCCGATGAATTCCAATCTGCCCATAGAATTGGTAGATTTCGATGTGGAGTTGATGGGGAAAGAAGCCAGGCTCAACTGGTTGTCTGCCACCGAAGCCGCTGCCTCTCACTACACGATTGAGCGAAGCCTGGATGGAATGGTATACACCAATATTGCCCGGGTAGATGCCCTGGGCAGCAGCAAGGCTCCGGCCTACTACCAATGGATTGACGAGAAGCCCTTCTACGGTGTTAATTACTATCGCCTCAAGATGGTCGATGTCGATGGTTCCTTTGAATACTCCGAAGTTAGGTCTGTCAACCTGAGAGGCAATCAATTGTGGCTTTATCCTAACCCTGTCAAGGTAGGGGAAAATATAGAGGTAAGCCTTGCCTTTAGAAATTCCTCCAAGGCAGATATCTATCTGATGGATATGTCAGGTCGTAGGATACAGGAGGAGCAGTGGACCTTGGACGATGGTAAGATCAGCAAAAGCCTCAACACCAGTCAGTTGGCTCCAGGTAGCTATCTCTTGGTAGCCAGGTCAGGCGATGGTACACAGATGGTGAAAAAGTTTATGGTCGCAAGATAATCATAGATTCAAAGAAGAGAATGGCGGAGGACCTTAGGTCCTTCGCCATTTTTTTGAAGAAAATGGAAGAGGACCTATCAGAGAATATATAAAATGAGGTACCTGGACCTGATGAGGTAAAATATTCCAGGTAGGAATGTGAGCATAAATGAAGCGGAGAAGTCAGGCATATCCTGGCTTCCCCGCTTTTCAGGTCTGTTTTATTTCTCTGCTTGCTTTTGCCCTGTGCACCAGTGATGATTTTGGTCTGACTAAGGCGCTTAGTTGGAGATAAAAGACTTTTGCAGCAGCTTCAATTCGTAAAGAATTTGAGCCTCTGTCTCAGTAGAAATGTAGTCCCTGCTGATAGAAGTCAGGGTCAGGGTAGTGTGGGAGCTAAGTTGCTGAACAAATAGCTTGATGATGCGGGAATCGATGGCTACGGTGTAGACCGTAATTCCGTCCTTATTATTCTGCTGAAGGGCGCCCCGGCTGATGTAGTCCATGTAGTCCAGCACATTCTTTTGAATTTCCTTGGCTACTTTTTTGTCATCATACTGTCGGGAAACGGTAGTGGCATAGAGAGATCCATCCTTGAAGACGTACTCTACGTGCTTCTTGGAATCAAGCTGGGCCCTCAGGCTCTGCATGTCATTGTCTTCGATGACCCGGCTGATGTAATCTCGGGAATCCAGGTAACGACGAACCTCGGTTTTTGATTGGCCAAAAGGAATAAAGAGGTTGTTCTGCCCAAATAGAAAGGAAGCACTGAGCAGAAGGGCCAAAAGTGTAAAAGTAGATTTCATAAGCTAGGGTGTTGGAGCAAGTTAATGTGAGTACTTCTTGTATTGTAAATTGGCGTTTGTACACATCCTGTGGCCTAGGAATATTCATTATCAATGCCTTAGACCTTAATCCGAACCCTAACCTCAAAAAAACTATCTCACCTTCGGAATTGATACAAAATTACAGGGATTAGCCGTCAAACTGAATATGATGGACAACTATTTCATCCAGAGTTAATGTAAGTTTTTGAACAATTTCTTAATATAATTTATCCCAACGTCCATGATTTAAAAAATGAGAGAGGTATATGGATGTATCCGGGCAAAAAACCCTTGTAAGAAAACATGAAAATCTGTATAAAAATTATGGTTTCTCGACAAATCTGCGGCTATATTTACTCTTGCCTGGCCTGGATTTTTGCCTTTTTCAGCCGTACATCTTCGAGAATCTCCATATAACTGACCTTCTTTTCGATAAAGTCAGGCATGAATTCGGAGGCAATGGAATCTGTTTCTTCTCCCAAATCGAAGGTCTCTGCCTTGGTGGGTTTTCCGTTTTTCCAATAGGTAAAGGAAAAGCTCCCCTGCTTGTCAAACATGCTTCCTCCTACATAGGCAATTACCTCACCTTGCTGTACCCGGCTTCCCTCCTGAAGGCTGTCCCTTACCTTTCCGAGATGAAGGTACTCAGTGCTGTAGATTTCTCCGTGGTCAATGCTGATGAAGCGTCCTTTGTCCCGGCTGCGAGAAATGCTTGCCACTTCTCCCTTGGCGACAGAAAGAATAGGAGTACCTTCGCTGGCTACATATTCCAATTCATAGGCATTGAGGAGGGAGGGATTGAGTTCTTCCTTGGCGTTTGCGGCGGTGTATTTGAGGGGGCTTTTCAGAAAGGATCGCTTCAACGACTGGCCTTCCTCGTCGAAGTAGCCCTCCAGGCTGTCCTGGGCAAAGTAAAATGCGTAATAGTCCCTTTTGCGGTGGTGAATCTGGGCTGCCAAGACTTTGGTGATCCCGATTGAAGCCTCATCCACGTAGGCCTCTTCGTAGACGACCTTGACATAATCTTCTGGATCGAGGCGAGAAAAATCGATGGTCCAGGCGTAGATTTCTTCTATGAGCTTGGCCAGCCTTACATCCCTTTCCATGCCCTGTATGGTTTGGTAAAGGGTGGAGGCAATGTATCCTCCAATGCCTTTGTCCCTGCGAATGGCGGGTTGCTTGCCCTCGTAAACCGAAAGGGTGTCCGTAAAATCATAGACGACAAACTGTGCGGGGTTTTTTTCATAAATGAAAAATTCCACCTCATCAGCAGCATTTTTGACCAGGGTAAAAGGGTTGCCGGCCCGCATCCGGCGCACATCAAAGACATCGGCAGATTTCTTTTCGATGGCATCTATCCGGGAAGGGGGAACCTGATGGGCAATGAGCACATCCTGCATGAATTCATTCTCTCCCAGAGTATCCTGTATGATCTGCTTGGATTTGACATCTAGGCCGTAAAGCTCATAGCTCATCCGTTTTAGTTCGGGGATCGGTAGTTTGTTAGGGGAAGGGAGGCTGGAGCCGGCTTCCTCTGACTGACAAGAGAGCAGGACGAGCGATAAGCCCAGGATACAAAATGACAGAAAGTGGATGCGCACGTCAGGGAAAAATATTTGTCCAAGTAAAATATTCAGGGAAAGAACCCATACCGGGTAAAAATAAGGTCAAAAACCGACTAAGCCAAAGGTTAGGAACTTTTATGCGTCTTTCCTCCTCCTTAAGGGCCTTCTGGGGGGATAATTCTACAAAAACCTTATATTCGCCAGATCATTTTGAAGAAAAGTACAAGAACTATGAGCCTACTCAAGGACAAGATTTGCCTCGTTACCGGAGGAACCCGCGGAATCGGAAAATCTATCGTATTGGAATTTGCCGAGCAGGGGGCGACCGTGGCCTTTACCTACCGTTCTTCTGCCAGCAAGGCCAAAGCCATCGAAGCAGAAATCAAAGATAAGGGGCAGCTGGCCAAAGGCTATCAGGTAGACGCAGGAAATTTTGAGCAGGTCCAGGGACTGATTGATGACATCATCAAGGAATTTGGGCGACTCGATGTCATCGTCAACAACGCAGGAATCACCAAGGATACCCTTCTGCTTCGCATGGGAGAGGAGCACTGGGACGAAGTCATACAGACCAACCTCAATTCGGTTTTTTACACCACTAAGGCAGCCCTCAGACCTATGCTAAAGCAGCGGAGTGGATCCTTTATCAATATTTCCTCCGTGGTGGGCCTTCAGGGAAATGCCGGTCAGGCCAACTACGCAGCTTCAAAGGCGGGAATGATTGGCTTTACCAAATCCGTAGCCCGAGAAGTAGGCAGCCGAAATATACGTGCCAATGTGGTGGCCCCCGGTTTTATCGCTACCGAAATGACCGACCAACTGCCGGAAAAGGAACTCAACGCCTGGCTGGAAAATATTCCCCTTAAGCGTGCCGGAAGCCCCGATGATGTCGCCCAACTTTGCGTTTTTCTTGCTTCAGACATGTCGACCTACGTAACCGGTCAGGTCTACAACGTAGATGGTGGAATGGTAATGGCCTAATCAAAAATGGACAAACTCTGGGAAAGATACAGGGAATGGCTGAAGGCTCATGCTCCCTCACTTGCCGATGAAGTCAACGGGCCTGCTTCCTCCTATGCCCTGGAGGAAACAGAGGCAGAACTGGGCCTGAAGTTTCCCGATCTTCTTAGGCAGTACTTCCTGGCATGCGATGGAGGAAAGGTAGCCAATGGCTTGCTCGGCAATTGGGATCTCTACTCTTTGGAGGATCTCCTGGAGGAGGCCCTGACCATGGAGGAGAGGGCAGAAGAAGGAGATTTCGGAAGTAACCGTAGACCGGAAGGGGGTAAAGTAAAGGCCCTCTGGTGGAATCCTGCCTGGATACCCATTGCAGGGAGTGGAAATGGACATTACATTTGTGTGGATACCGACCCGGCAGAGGAGGGGAATACAGGACAGGTCATCCTTTACTTTTACGACTCCGGAGAACGGCCCTGCATCGCCGGAAATGTCGAAGAGTGGTTTTCGTCAGCCGTCGAAAAGCTGGAAAGGGGGGAAGTAAAGGTCTCTTACGACGAAGTCCTGGACACCTGGGTCTTCGATCAGCCGGGCTTGCTAAATACGAAAGAAATATAAGTTTAAAACCTCTGAGCATCCCTAAAGGTTAAGTATTGGCATCGAAGACGGGCGAGGGCAGCAGTCAAATCCTATATTTACCCTGCATTTTTTCTGTCAATATAGAAAAGAGGAGTAATTTCCTCCCTACATTAGCATAAAGTTAGCAACCGCATACATGGATCTTTCTTTCACCTTTTCGCCCTTCTACCTACTGTTGATCATACCTGCTACTGGGGCGCTGGCCTGGTGGATGTACCGGGGAACCCGAGAGCTTTTGCCAAGGGGCATCGGCATCACCCTGGGGATCTTTCGCTTTGTGGTCCTTACCTGGCTGGCCTTTCTCTTATTGGAACCTCTCCTGACCTCTCAAAATGTCATTGTCTATCCTCCCATCGTCTCCCTGCTTCAGGATGACTCCGAGAGTCTGATGATTCAAAAGGACTCGGCCTTTGTCAAAAATGAATACAAAGGACTGCTCAAGGATTTTACCTCCTCCTTCGATCCTGAAAATTATTCTCTCAACCTCTTTTCCTTTGACCGGGAACTGAGATCAGGGGTAGAGATCGACTCCCTGGACTTTGACCGGACGGGAACCAACATCTCTAAGGCATTGGAAGAAGTGGGTGACCTTTACCAAAACCAAAATCTGGGAGCGGTGGTCCTCATGAGTGATGGGATCACAACGGAGGGAATTAATCCCCTTTATGCTGTTTCAGGAATGAAGCAGCCCGTCTACACGGTTCTTATGGGGGATACTACTCCGCAGCGGGACCTCCTGATCAAGAATATTCTCTTCAACGAGATCGCCTACCTTGACAATGAGCTACCCATAAGGGTAAAGGTGCGCTCCAGCGGCTTTGACCAGGCCAATGTCACCATAACCCTCAACGGTCATGGCAGGAAGCTCGCCCAGCAAAGCCTCCGCCTCGGCCGCAACAATCCCGAAGATGAAGCCTCCTTTTCATTTAAGCCTGAGGAGACCGGCCTCCAGCAATACAGCATCAGCATTTCCAGAAAGGAAGGAGAAATTACTTATGTCAACAACTTGAGGCGAATTTATATTAATGTGCTGGAGACACAGGTCAAAATCGCCCTCTTCGCCGGCTCCCCACATCCTGACCTGGGAGCCTTGCAACAAGCCTTTGCCAGAGAAAATAGCTACGAACTGAGTCAGTTTATTATTCGGTCCCCCGGCAATTTTTACCAAGATCCCTCCTCTATGCCCTTGGAGGATTTCGACTTGTTCATTCTGCACAATTTTCCCCAAAGCAACAGAGATAAAGAATGGGTCAATAAGTTGTTGGAACAGGTAAAAGCGAAAAAAAAACCCGTGATGCACTTTGTGGGAGCCTTTACGGACCTACCCACCCTCAGTCCGATGTACGAGTACATGGGCCTTACGCCCCGGGAGTTTAGCAGCCGTTCGGAGGAGGTCATCCCCAACTTCCTGCCCAAGTACCGACAGCACTCCACCTTTACCTTTCCCGATGCATGGATTCAGTGGGCCAATGCTTCCCCCCCCATCTTTCGCAACCGCTCCAATTGGCAGGCCAAAAAAACAGCAGAGGTTTACGCTACAACCAAGATCAAAAACGTCGTACTGGATTACCCTGTTTTTGCCCTTCAGAATCAACTGGGAAGAAAAAACATGGTCTTTTTAGGAGAAAATTTTTGGAGAATGCGGGCCCACAGCTTTGTGGAGACCGAGGACTTTGAAAACTTCGATGGCTGGTTGTTCAACCTGATCAAGTGGTTGATGGTCAATGACGACAAGCGCAAGTTCAAGGTGCAGCCCACCAAAAATCTCTTTGCGGGGGGAGAGCCTGTGATCTTTCGCGGTCAGGCCTACGACGACAGTTACAATCCTATCTCAGGGGTGGACATCAAGTTGGAACTGACCGGACCCTCAGGCAATGTCAACGATTACTTCCTCAATGAGGGCAGCAATGGGCAGTACTTCATCGAGCTATATAAATTGGGGGAGGGGACGTACAGCTATCAGGCCGAGGGTCGCAAGGACAACGTGCGGATAGGCAGTGATAAGGGGCAGTTTTCCATTGGTCGTTCCAATGTCGAGCACTTTCGATTGCAGGCGGATAAGGACATGCTTCAGCAGATTGCCCTTCGTACCGGAGGAGAATTCATCTACGCCCGTGACCTGCCTGACTTGTCGGAAAAGCTCAAGGCCCTCCCGGAGATGAAACCTGTCCGGGACTACAAAAAAGAAAGGGCCGGCCTCAACGAATTTTTCTGGCCCATGGTCCTTTTACTCATCTTCCTCTCCATCGAATGGATCCTGAGAAAGGTGTATAGTTTGTTGTAAGTCCTGAGCTTATCCGAATGCAATGGCCCTAATCCCCCTGCTGACTTCCGATCCTATGAGCTTGAATAAGCAGGTGGAATTTTAATACCCCCAAAAATCTCCTGTAGGCTGTTTCATTTTATCAGAAAAACTGGTTTTTTGGTATAAATTCGCCAAATTTCAAAATATCTAATATTCTACAAAATAATTCACGATGATCAGGAATGAATGGCTAAGGCGCTGTTGGGCTTATCATGAGTAACTTATCTTCAACCCCAACATCGCTAGTGATTGTATCGCAAAAAAATGATTCGCGATAATCACCAATGGGTAGGAGGCTGTCGAAGTTATCGAGTATAATTTATTGTTAACCGCCAAAGTCCCAACTCTTTTTTGCGAGAAGAAATTCGTGATCATCCCTATGTATCTTCAATAAATAAGTAAGACCGCCCCAGGTATGATTTCCGCCCTCTGCAGTGAATTAAAATCCTTAATTGCCCAAAATAGGGTGGAGGAGATCTTTCGCCGTTTGGATGAGGATATCCTGGACCATGAAGCAGAACTGTACAATGAAGTAATCCTCCTGCAAAATCGCTGGAGCCAGGCCCAAACAGAGGGCAAGCTGGAACTTCTACGCCTGGAAGACAAAAACATTAGCTTCAACTCGATCAACCAGGCCCTCCTCTGGGTCATCGACCGATTGGAATCAACAAGCCTCAACACTAACCTTAGGCGTAAGCTGGATAACCATACAACCATTCCTCTGGAGCAGGCCTACACCTGTAACCGCTTTGAACAATATGAATCCTTTCTCCTTGCCCAGTATGACAGAGCGGAGGACATCGAAGTCCTCCACGATGGGAAGGTGCAGTTTTATTACCTCTATGGGGATATGCGTCAGGATTTACCTTCCTTGTTCGAACGCCTAAGGCTGGAAGTAGGGGGAAGATTGGAAAACTGGAAGAAGGAGAATTACGATCCGGGTGTCAAAACCATTCCCGTGGACTTCAAGCCCACCAAACTTCGAAACCTCAGGGTAGCCCGCATTGATTTTCGAAAAAAATTGCTTGCCCATTTTCTCGAACCCATCAACCAGCAAAAACCCCTGATGAAGCGCAAACTTCCCGACCTGCTGGAAAGTCCCACCCTTGAAGGATTTGGTCCGGAGGATTATGTCTTTATCCTCATTACCCTGGACGATCACAACTGGGATGCAGAAATCAGCCCTGAAATCGTCAGAGACCTTTACAAAGACTTCTGCAACTGCGAACTGCCAGAGGCAGCCCCACATTTCTATTTCTTTTTCGGCATTGAATATCAAAAACAAAACCAGCAGGTAAGGCAGGAGGTAAAAGCGGCCATTGAAGACTCGAAATATGGCCTGGCCTTGGAAGAGTTGACCCCCCTTGAGCTAAAAGACATTAGCGAGTGGGTGAGCCACTACCGCTTGCTATTGGAAGATGGACAAGACACCTGGCAGTTTGGAGAGGCGTTTTTCAAGGGAGAAAAACTTCTAGACATGGTGGATGTTACCCCTCGACTTAAAAAGATCATCGACGCATACAACAAAGGAATCAGCCTCAAACGAGAATAAACAAGCTATGAAGAGTAAGCCCCTATATACCGCTGACAAATATGTCCTCCCCGAAGGACTGGAACATGCCCTCAAGGGAGCCCGGAGACTTCAACAGCCCCTTCTCCTTACCGGAGAACCCGGAACAGGTAAGACTACCCTGGCCGATTGGGCAGTCTTGTACCTGAGAGAGCAACCTGGCAGCAATTTTAGCGAAGAGGTCTTGCATTTTCAGACCAAAACTACCTCTCAGGCCAGGGACCTATTTTATACCTATGATGCCCTGGCTCATTTTCAGGCAGCCAACCTCAGCAAGAGCGAAAAAGGTTCTGAAGCTTTTATCGAGCTAAAAGCCCTCGGTAAAGCCATCGCCATGAGCAATCCTAAGCCAGAATACAGTCACTTTTTTGAGACGAAGTTGCCCGAAAAAGCACAGTCTTCGGTAGTTCTTATCGATGAAGTTGACAAGGCTCCCAGAGACTTCACCAATGATATCTTGGATGAGATCGACCGCCAGCGCTTCTACCTCCGCGAACAAGACATCCGGCTGGAAAAAGGGGAGGAAGCCGAAATCGTCGTCATCATGACCTCCAATTCTGAAAAGAATCTGCCGGACGCCTTCCTTCGTCGATGTGCTTTCTTTTACATAGACTTTCCAAAGGGCGAAAGGCTGAGAAACATCATCAAAAATCACCTGGGCGATGCCACATCCTATACCGGGGATGCCCTACAGGAGTTTTTGGACTTCTTTGAGGAGGTTAGGAAGGCTTCGACAAGAAAGAAGCCCGCCACCGCCGAACTTATCGGCTGGTTGAGGATGCTGGAGGCCTTCGAGTACCTGGAGCAAAGTGAATCACGGAAAAAAGAAATCCTCCTTCACAACCTGTCTTTCCTTGTCAAGACCCAGGAAGACCTGGAAGCCGCCAAAAAGTTGATTCAATAATGATACAAAGTCCTTTTTCCTATCAAAGCTACTGACTCACATAACAGACTGCCCCTTAACTGGCTCTTTGTCCGCCTGGAAGCCGCTGGTTTTCCCATGGATACCGCCAGGAAGCTGAGACTGCTCAAATTAATTGAGGAGGAGGGCATCCATTATGTGGGAAACTGGGAAGAATTGAAGTTCCTTATCGCTCCCTTTGTAGCGACCCAGGCAGAGGAACAAAGGCTGTTTTATGAGATTTTTGAAGAGTTTCAGGCCGACTGCAAGGAAGTAAAACCATCGCCTTCTCCAGAGAAAAAGCCCTGGTGGGAGAAGGTTCAGATACCCCTCATCGCCACAGCTGCCCTACTGGTCCTGATGCTCCTGCTGTTCTTCCTTTTCCGGCCTCAACCCCAGCCTCCCCTTCCTCTCAAAACTTCTCGCGTCTCGAAGTTTGTCTTGGAAGGCAGGGAAATGACTGTAAAAAATCTTAGCCCCAGGCCCGACAGCCTGGGTTTTGAATGGAGGCTCTACGATAAAAATGCCAGGTTACTGTTCCGATCAGAGGACGTTGACTTTCGCTGGCAGGTGGAAAATTATCGTGGGGCGCTTGAACTGGTCCTCAAAGCCCCTGCCAAGGCCGGGATCACCTACGATCGAGATTCAGTCTCCTCCTTTTTTATTGTGGTCTGCAAGGAAGGGCCCCAGCTTGAATCCCGGAGCCTGGTACCTTCACCTTCGACCCTCCTTTTTGAAGACTCTCTCTACCGATTTGCCATTGATCCTGGAAGTGCCAATCAAGTCAAATGGATTTTTGATGGGAGGGATACCTTGGAAGGCGCTCGGGTGTCCTATCAGGTGAATAAATCCGAGGGCCAACTGGATGTAGAGATTAATTTGATTGATTCGGAGGACTGCTTTAATGGTCAGAAATTTACCTACAGCATTTCCAGGGGCAAGCCCTTTCTCAAACTCATGGCCCTTCGCGAGTTAGAACCTGAGATACGCCATGAGCTGAGCCTGCTGTATTGGCTCCTGTTCGTCCTCCCTCTCCTGGCCCTTCCCTGGTTGCTGTGGCGATGGTGGAAGGAAACCCGGGCCAAGACCGAAGCGAAAAGCAGCCCTCAATTAGAGGAAGCGTATGCGGTCCTGGATTCCCCTCCCTACTTTATTCCCTACCGAAGCCAGGAAGAACATATCTCGGTTCCCCGGGACTTCTACCGGATGGGAGAAGTCCTTCGAAGGCGTCAGGAAGACCTGGGCAAAGAATTTGACAGCGAGGCCTCCATACAGGCTACCCTGGCTGCCGGGGGATTTCCGGCATTCAGGGAGCGGAGCCTGAGCCGACCCACCGACTACCTGATGTTCATCCGCCGCCGACAGGAGGGCAACCAGCAGGAGCAATTGCTCATACGCCTGGCCAATTTCCTCCTCGACAGGGACGCCCCTGTCAAGGTATTCTACCACAATGGCAGCTTTGAGCGATTTTGGGAAGCCGGAGGGAAAGAAACCTATGGGCTGGATGAAGTCTACCGGGAGCACAGCAGGCATCGCCTCATACTATTGGGAGATGCCCATGGCCTGGTCAATCCCTACGACAGCCGGAAGCCTTCCCTTCTCAAAGGCAAACTGAAGGGCCTCTTAAAGTGGGAACGCCGCCTGGTTCTGACCCTGGAAGCCCCAGCAGATTGGTCCTGGCAGGAAGTGTTGCTGCACCGCCATTTTCTTCTTTATCCAGCTACGACGGCTGCCATGCTGGAGGCCCTGGAAGCCTTGGATAAGGACGAGGAATACCTCCCCGGTGATTTCGACCTTCATCAACGGCAATTACAGAAGGCCCATCCCCAGCCCTCGGCCCGCTATCGGCAGTGGACAAACCTGGAAGATGTAAGGGCCTATTTTGAGAGAGACAGAAAAACAGGCTTCAAAGGAGATTCCGAAGCCTTTCGCTGGCTTTGTGGCATTGCGGTTGCGGCAGCCCCAGACTGGAGCCTTAGCATAGCCCTGGGCCAGGCCCTCGGAATCGAGGTGAGCCACGATCGGCTATTGATGCTTTCCCGCATCCCATGGCTGGCCACCAACTCTCCCAAGCATGAACTGAGGCTGGACCTGCTTCGCCACTTAAGTCCTGAAGACACCCGAATCGCAAGGGAGGCGGTACTGGCTGAGCTTGAAGTGGAAGAAGTGATGGAAAAAGTCCAAAGCAGCTTCGCAAAGATGCAGTGGACCTCGGACCGAGCAGTCCAGCACTTTGCCCTTGATCCCCGAAATCCCCTGCACAAACAGCACATCAGCGAGTTGAAAGAAATGGGCCTCCTCTCCGGGGAACAGGAAGAGGAATTGGACTTTGTGGTGCGGGAGCAGGCGGATGGCAGTGGACTGCCCCCCAAAGCCAAACTTTCCCTCCAGGACTGGCTGGAAACTCCCCAAAGGCCCAAGATCTGGACGGGCAACCTGATGCTGGCCCTGGCCTTGATTCTGCTGGGGCTGGGAGGGATGACTTATGGCTGGTGGTATAATGCCCAGGTGCATCAAGGGCCTGCCAATCATCCATTTCAGCGAAATGTGAGCGAATCCAGTACGGCTATCGCCCTGCACAACCAGGCCATCCGGCTGTCCCAGCAAAGGGACTCCCTCAAGCTGTGGTCAGCATGGAAGAGCCAGGAAGAAAAGGTCGACTCGGCCATCCGTCTCCTGGCTTCTGCCCATGCTGCCGCCGAAGACAGGCTAAAGCCTCTGATCGACAGCAGCTACTTTGGGGTTATCTTTAACGATAGGTTCACAGAATTTAATTTTTTCCTGGAAGACTCCCTGGATTACGATTCTATAGGCTTCCTCAATCAAACTTTTTATCCCAAGAGCGAGGAAGTATTTCAGGATCTGGCAGGTAGGCAATACCTGGCCATTACTCACTTTGCAGGCTTGGGTCAATGGTATGGATATAAAGAAAAGGGAGGCGAAGAGCAACTTGATTCAGCCCGGATTGCCTACGGCCGACTCATGGCTTACAGCCAGGACAGCTTTTTCGATTCTATCAGTGAGGAGATGCCGGTAAACCTCCAGACCCTCTTGGACACAGGGAGGGCAGCAGATTCTCCTGAAATCGGTGATACCAGTGTATTTCAGGTTATCACCCTATACGATTCCCTGGACCATGAGATTAGGTTTCGGGCAAACTCAGATCAGGTGGCATTGAGGAGAATCCTTTCAATTTCAAATGGAGTCTCCAGGCTGAACCCTGAGGCAAAGGAAATTCCGGACAGCAGCGGAAAGGCTGTGATCTTTGTCCTCCCCGTAGGGGCTTTTACAGCAAAGGAGGGCAACTTTGCCTTTGATTTTGAATTCCGAGACAGGGAGGGAAAACGAGTCAAGCTGTCAAAAAAAGTATTTATCAAGGACCCTGAAATTCCCCTCCCCAAGATGGTTCGCATTCCCGGCGGCAGCTTTATGATGGGAAGTGATGGTGGGTATAGAAGTGAAAGGCCCATCCAGGAGGTAAAGCTCTCTACCTTTTACTTGGCAGAAACCGAAACGACCAACGAAGAATTTTGCGCCTTTCTTAATGTCAAAGGGAATCAACAGGAGGGAGGGAGCAATTGGATCAACATCAAGGATATTGGTGTAAAAATAAAAGAAAAAGATGGAGGCTTTGTGGTAGAGGAAGGCTATGGACGACATCCTGTGGTCCAAGTTACCTGGTATGGGGCCAGGGCCTATGCAAAATGGCTCAGTGAGCTTAGCGGTGACAGCTATGGCCTCCCTTCAGAGGCTCAATGGGAATACGCTGCGGGCGGAGGAGACAGCAAGCGAACCATATTTGCAGGCACTGACAGTATATCTGAACTGAAAAAATATGCTAATTACCGTTCATCGGGTCCAAAGACTGTAAAAAGCTTGCTTCCCAATTCCCTGGGCCTTTATGACATGTCTGGGAATGTCTGGGAGTGGTGTGAGGATACCTGGCATGACGATTATGAAGGAGTCCCCACAGATGGAAGAGCCTGGATCGGCGAGAATAAGGATTTGAGAGTGGTTCGTGGGGGCTCGTGGAACGGCAGTCGAGACAGGTGCCGCGTGTCGTTCCGCTACTACGGTAGTCCCTTCATTGACAACGTCGATCGGGGTTTTCGTCTCTTCCGGTACCCGGCCCGATAGGGCCTTACCCTTTAATCAGCAAAACTTGTTTTGCTGTTACCCTCTTACCCTTTTTGGGTCATGGTTGTTTGGCGGGCACCGGGGGGCCGAGCGGAGCGAGGCCGCCGAGTTTTTTGCCTATGCATCACAGTTGTATGCTGCTGCCCTATTACCTTCCGCCTGAAAAAAAATCATGCAGCGGTCTCACCCTTAAAAAATCCCATTGCTTTCTAAACCTTTCTTACTTTCTGTCAGTTCTGAAAGTATGAAATGGGAAAAAGGTATATTATGGTTTAGAAACGATCTCCGCTTGCACGACCATGAAGCTTTGGTCAATGCTGTGGAGCATGTGAAGGAAGTGTATCCAGTCTACATCTTTGATGAAAGGCACTTTGAAAAGACCTCTTTTGGCTTTCCAAAAACAGGAGCCTTCCGCGCCAAGTTCCTCCTGGAGTCCCTCCATTCTCTCAGAGAAAGGCTGAGAAGTAAGGGCAGCGAACTCATCATCAGGAGGGGAAAGCCCGAAGAAATACTCCCCCAACTGGCACAGGAATGGGGAGCCAAAGGGGTCTTTGCCCACCAGGAAGTTACCTCAGAAGAGATCCAAATCGAGGATGCCCTGGAGGATGCCCTTTTTAAGCAGGGGGTAACCCTGGAAACCTACTGGGGAACCACCCTCTACCACCTGGCTGACCTCCCCATGCCCATTAATTCTCTGCCGGATATATTCACCCATTTCAGAAAGGAAGTTGAGAAATTTAGCGAGGTAAGGGAGGTGCTTTCCACCCCCCAGGCCATCGATACTCCCACGATTGAAAATATGGGAGACCTTCCTAGCCTTTCAGACCTGGGATTAGAAGAAGTTGAAAAAGACGAGCGACAGGTCCTGGATTACAAGGGAGGAGAAGAAGCGGCCTTTGAACGTTTGCAAACCTACTTCTGGGAGGAAGACAGGCTAAGGGAATACAAGGAAACCAGAAACGGGCTGTTGGGGAGCGGTTTCTCCTCCAAGTTTTCGGCTTGGTTGGCCCTGGGCTGCATTTCACCCCGAAAAATCTACGAAGAGGTCAAGCGCTACGAAAAGCTGAGAAAGAAAAACTCCTCCACCTATTGGTTGATTTTCGAACTGATTTGGAGGGATTATTTCCGCTTCGTTTGCAAGCAGCACGGAAACACCGTCTTTCAGGAGGGAGGAATCAAGGGAGAGTCCAGGCCCTGGGACGTCAACTGGGATCGTTTCGATCGTTGGGCAGAAGGTGAAACGGGCATTCCCTTCATAGATGCCAACATGAGGGAGCTGAAAAACAGCGGATACATGTCCAACCGTGGCCGACAAAATGTAGCTTCCTTCCTGGTCAAGGACCTTAACCTAGATTGGAGGATGGGGGCAGAGTGGTTTGAATCCCTGTTGATTGACTACGACGTCTGCAGCAACTGGGGAAACTGGAACTATGTGGCGGGAGTGGGAAATGACCCCCGCGAAAACCGCTACTTCAATATTCTATCCCAGGCTTCCCGCTACGACGGCAAGGGCGAATATGTCAAGCACTGGATTCCTGAATTGGAGGAATTGCCCGCTTCCATCGTACATGCGCCATACCTGGCATTGGAGACTGAATTAAGAAAATACGGGGTACAATTGGGACATCATTACCCACAGCCCATCATTCGATTGGGTGGAGGAAAAAATGAGTCCCGCAAATTTGCCCACAGACGATAATGATGCTTGTTGGTTTGAAGGTGAATGGTCGGTCTTCTTCGGAGGGCCGGCCTTCTCTTTTTTGGGGACCACCGGGGACAAGCGCCCCTGGGGTTGTCGACAACCATCCTGTCCAAAACCCCAAGGGCGTTTGCCCCATCAAATAACCCTCAATACCAGGCCTTTGAGGTATTCACTTTCGGGGTGATAGATGTCGACGGGGTGATCGGGCGGCTGGTGCAACTGATGGAGGACCTGGACTTTTCGCTTACTTTGGGCTGCTGCCGTAAAAACCGCCTTGCGAAAATGATCCTGGCTTACCACTTGCGAACAGGAAAAAGTAGTCCTCCGGATTGAATTTGTTCAAAGGCCAGTTTATTGATTTTTCGGTATCCCTTGAGGGCCCTATCAAGGACCTTTTGATGTTTGGCAAAAGCCGGAGGATCAAGGACAATGAGGTCGTATCGCTGATTGATGTCCTTGAGAAATTCAAAGGCGTCTTCCGTAAGGCTACGGCGGGGGAGGGAGTCTTCAGGGTTCAGGGCTAGGTTGATCTCTGTCAGTTCCATGGCCTTGGCGGAGGAGTCGAGGGAGTCTACCACCTGCCCTTTTTCCAGGTCCTGGGATTTTTGATGAATGGCTCCGGAGAAAACCCAGGGGTGAAAACGCTCTACAGAGGACGATTTACCTTTTTTCAGTGTAAGGGTAGGATGCT
This sequence comes from uncultured Bacteroidia bacterium, assembly GCA_964564415.1. GTDB lineage: Bacteria > Bacteroidota > Bacteroidia > J057 > J057 > JALEFZ01. The sequence continues at coordinate 102,403 of CAZMAV010000010.1, forward strand.
GCATTTGGCAAATCTAGTTTATTTTCCATTATCTTGCCTTATCCATACAAATGCTACATTATGAAGAGACTATTACTGATACTTGTATTGGGGCTTTTGGGCCTCCCATCATTTTCTCAATTCAACTATGACCTCGGGTACTACCTCCCAGATTTTACGGTGGAGAAGGAAGACATTCCCGAACCTCGTGAAATCATCGGGCATGAAGTAGGGGAGTGGCACGTCAGCCATGACAAACTTGTCCAATACATGTATGCCTTGGCAGAAGCTTCCGACAGGATCAGCATTCAGACCATGGGGCGTACCCACGAAGGCCGGGAGCAGGTCCTGCTCATCATCACTTCGGAAAAAAACCAACAGCGCCTGGAAGAAATCCGAAAAGACCACCTGGCCCTTAGCGATCCGGAGCAGGATAGCAGGGCTGAGATTGGCGATATGCCGGTCGTTATCTGGCAGGGATTCAGCATTCACGGCAACGAACCCAGCGGAGCCAATGCCGCCCTGGCGGTGGCTTACTATTACGCGGCGGGAGGTAATCCCAAACTCAAAGAACAATTGGAAAATGCTGTTATCCTCTTCGATCCCGCCTTTAATCCCGACGGAATCCAGCGCTTTGCCTCCTGGGTCAATAGTTCCAGGGCCATGAACCTGGTCGCCGATCCCCAAAACCGCGAACAAAACGAAACCTGGCCAGGAGGGAGGACCAACCATTATTGGTTTGACCTCAACCGCGACTGGCTGCCCGTTCAGCAGCCCGAATCCCGCAGCCGCATTCGCCTCTACCACAAGTGGAAGCCCAACATCCTCACGGACCATCATGAGATGGGCACCAACAATACCTTCTTTTTTCAGCCGGGTATTCCTTCCCGTAACAATCCCAACACTCCCGAGCGAAATTTTCAGCTTACAGAGGATATTGGGGAATTTCACGCCAAAGCCCTAGATGCTATAGGCTCACTTTATTTCAGCAAGGAATCCTACGACGACTTTTACTACGGCAAGGGCTCTACCTTTCCCGATATCAATGGAGGCATAGGTATACTTTTCGAACAGGCCTCTTCCCGGGGCCATCGTCAGGAGAGTGAAAATGGTGTATTGATCTTTCCCTTTACCATCAGGAATCAGGTTCGAACCGCTCTTTCGACCCTGGAAGCAGGGGTAGAACTGAGGGAAGAATTGTTGACCTACCAGCAAGAATTTTTTGAAGATGCCCTCAAGGAAGCAGGAAAAGACGAACACGGAGGCATCGTATTTGGCAGTCCCAAGGATAGGGAATCCGCCAAGAGCCTGCTCACCCTTATGGGAAGGCATGGCATAGAGGCCAGGCCCCTGGAGGAAGACCTGGAAGTCAATGGACGCCGCTATCCCAAAGAGAGCAGTTATGTCATTCCCTTTGAGCAGGCTCAGTATCGTCTCATAAAGATCATGATCGAGGAGCCCACCAGTTTTCCCGACAGCCTCTTTTACGATGTCTCTGCCTGGACCCTTCCCCATGCCTTCAACCTGGATTTTGACTACATAGACCTCTCTACTCTGAGGAAAATACCTCTTGGCAATGCCTTTGACGGAAGGTATGATCCTGCCAAGGACCTGGAAAAGAGTGACTATGCCTACATCATTTCCTGGGAGGACTATTACAGCCCCTGGATGCTCAATTGGCTACAGGAGCGGGGCATCCTTACCAAAGTCTCAGAGGCCAGCTTTCAGGTGGGAGAGGACAGTTTTGCCCCGGGAAGCATCATCGTACCCGTACAACTGCAAAGCCAAAGCCCTACTGAACTGTATGTAACCATGAAGGCCCTGGAGCGAATTACCTATATAGATATATTGGGAGTCTCCAGTGGCAACACAGGGGGCATCATGCTGGGCAGCCCTCAGGTGGAAAGGGTCAAAGCTCCCAAGGTCGCCCTGATCGTAGAAGGAGGGGTGAGGGCCTACGACGCCGGAGAGGTCTGGCACCTCCTGGACCAGCGGTATGAGATGGAAGTAATCCTGATCCCCATGAGAAATATGGGCTACGCCAACCTGGACTCCTATAATACCCTGATCATGGTAGACGGAAGCTATGGAGCACTTTCTAAGGCTAGCGTTGCCAAAATCAAGCGATGGGTGGCCAAGGGAGGCAACATCATCGCCTGCAAGCGGGCCAATGAATGGCTGGCCTCTCAAGAAATCATCTCGGTAGCCTTTGACGACTATGAGTCCGATACCACAGGGAGGGAAGACTATGAAGACCTGAGAAACATCAGAGGGGCCCAGGTAACCGGAGGAGCCATCTTTGAGGCCGACCTGGATATCAGCCATCCCCTGGGGTACGGCTATCCCGATCGCAGTTTACCCGTATTCGTCAATACCAATACCTACATGAAAGCCCCGCCCAATCCCTTTGCCTATCCGCTGAGGTTTGGAGATGATCCCCTTTTAAGCGGATACATTTCCGAAGAAAACCTTCAGAGGATCAGAAATAAGGCGGGAATCATCGTCTCACGCTATGGAAGGGGAAAAATCGTCTCCTTCGGCTTCAATCCCAATTTCAGGGCCTTCTGGTACGGCACCAACAAGGTCTTCATGAATGCCATTTTCTTTGCAGACCTGATCAGCAGCCAGGCCAGCCTTGGCGAATAAGATCATCCCCTCATATGGAATGCCGGGACTTCCTCCTAGGCATTCCATATTCCTTTGGCCTTGCCATTGATGATTTTATAATACTGTATAGGGCGGATGATGACGTCGATTCCAATGCTTACGCAGGTAGCAGCAATAACCCCGGTGAGGCCCCAGCCCAGATTTTGGGCGAAGAAAAAGGACAGAGGTATGTTGATGATCATGGCCAGGTAAGCCGACCAGATCTGGAGTTTGATCTTGCCCACCCCGTTGACAAAGGTCACAAAGATGGCATTGAGGTTTCGAATGATTTGGAAGAATCCCATCATGAGAACCAAAGAAAAAGGAACATCAGCCTGTCCCTTGGTCCATATGTCTATGAAGGGGATGGCGATAAATATCATGATGACCACCCCTACACTCAGGCCTGCCCAGATAAATATGGAGGTCTTGATGGTATTTTTGATCCACCGAAAATCATTGCGCGTGTAGGCATCGGTAAAGGCCGACCAAAGGGTATTGGTAATAATGGTAAAAGCAATGGTGGGGATGGTAAAAAACTTCCGGGTAATCTTATAATTGAACACGCCTTCGTTTTCCAGTCCCGGTATATGTGCGATGATAAATCCGTCGGTCATGAAAAGGATGAGGGATCCGATCTGAAGGAGAAAGAATTTGCCTCCCAGGCTCATGAGGCTTTTGAAATGCTCACGTTGTGCCAATGACAGGGCAGGGCGGTACTGGGCATATTCTCCTCTGTAGAAATAGATGGTGGCCAGGCCCAGCACCAGGATAGGACTCAGGCTGAGAACCAGGCTGAGGTTGACGATAGATCCTTCGGTGTAGAGGGTCAGCAGGTAGATGACACTTAAAGAAATGACATTGGCGAAAAATTTGAACCCCTTGCTCCAGGAAGGCTTCTGATCGGCGATGAGGAGTTTTTCTACCAATTGAATCACAAAGCGTACACAAAAGAAGCCAAAAACAATCATGGTGGTCAGCTCCAACTGCCACTCGGGAATGTCGGTATTGAAGACTACCTGCCAGTTGATAAACGGATTGCTGATCAGGATAATCAGAAATACGATGGACATGATGACACCCAGTCCTATGTAAGTGGTACTCACATAGGTCCTGGCAAGCCGGTCCTCCCCTCTGGCTTTGGCTTCGGCAAATTTGTTGCGCATGCCATTGCCCAGGCCAATATCGAAGAAGTTGAACCAGGCAATAACATCGGAGATATTCATCCAAACCCCGTAGGTGGCCTTGTCATTGCCGAGGTACTCCAGGGTAATGGGCACCAATAGGAAACCCAGCAAAATGCTTGAACCCTGAAAGAAAAAGGATTGCAATACCTGCTTTTTGGCTCGTACACTTCGCGCGTTTCCTTTGTTGAGGAAACTGATGATTTTCTGAATCAATGCTTTGGAATTAATGATTGGTATCCAAAAAAGACAAATCCACCTTCACTTTGGCCCTAAAACAAAGGAGCCGATCGAGAGATCCGAAGGGAGAGAACGCTGATTTCATCCAAAAATTCAGAAGAGAAAAGGTCCATCCTCGCAGTTGCCTTCCTATCTGACAATATTTTTCAATTACATGGATGATGATTACAAGGTAGAAAATGTATTCATGTCTAAATACTCGATGAAATCAAATGGCTAATTTTGCCGCTTTAACGGCGCTGAAGCCTTTCAAAGCCCACTCCTTCTCTCATTTTGCGAATAAGTATTTCAAAATGAGAAGTTTCTGAACCTTGTTCAAAACCCTAGGCCTACTCCAGGCCTCAAATGAAAACCCTGATTGCGAAAAATGAATAGAAAGTCCTGAAATTCTTACATAAAGCAGGCCAAATCTCAGTTTGGCAGCAATATTGTTACCATACGGTAGAAAGTCTGCAGGCCTTACATCAGCAGATGGTAAAATGTGAAGAAAATATTACGTCATAAATATTTTATCATACAATTTTACCAATTTCGACAAAACTCTTGGGGTTTTTTCTATTTTACATGTAGAATATCATTTGCTGGAAATATTTGATATTCTGCGAATTTTGGGAATTTTAGGTAGGTTTTAACATGATTAACATTACGCTCAGCAGGGGTCTACGCCTTTGCATTACCCTTTTTGTACTCCTTAGCTCTGTCCACATTTATGGGCAATCTTCGCTGCAAGTCGTACAGCAAAGATGTGCAAAAGATGCACTTAGCATGCCCACGGAAAACAAGTCTGTCTCTCAGATTCTTGGTCTTATGCGGCCAGATGGTAGCTTTACCGACCGCAATTACGACATCTTCATTGTCGATGACCGAATCCTCAAACTGGCCCAGGCCTACACAACGGATCCCAAGTATCAAAACGATCAGGATCTCAAAAATGCCATTTACCTGTCTTGGGATCATTGGAACAACAACTACGACCTTCCGACGAGTTTGGCCGAGTGGACCGTAAAGGCCTTTCGATTGCCAAGGGCTCAGGGATTGTTGGCCAACTTAATGATCGATGACCTGAAGAATGATTACAATTCAAATCCTCAGGCCAAGGCTATTTCAGACTATGTAAACAGTCTTTTTGCTGAAATTTTCACCAATGACTGGGGACGACCAGGACTAGATGTAGGCGCCAATTTCTCTTCTCGTCTGAGGGGAGGCATCTACATAGCAGCTTTTTCTGAAGATCCTGAAAAATTGCAGGAAATGCGCGACAGGGTCGACGAAGCCTTTGAACTTGGAGCAGGTACCCAAACTCAAATCGTAGGGTATCCCCATGCGGGATTGACTCCTGACTTTTCCTTCCATCAGCACAACAAAGATGGTGGGCAAAATATCTGGGGCATTTATGGCAATGTATGGCTTGATGAGATCGGGAAAGTGATGAAATTGGTCTCCGGTACCGAACTTGACTTCACGACTTATCACTACGACCGCCTGTACAACGGCATCGCCGAAGGCCTTCGTTACTTTATCTACAGAGAAGAAATTACCCAACTGGTGACAGGACGCCGCTGCTTCAACAATTTTTGGGGTGGAGGTTTTGCACGCTCCGTCGAGCGGATCATGAATGGGATGGCTCCCGGATCCCTCAGCAAAGAAAGAATGGATGAACTGGTTCTGATCGAAAAGCAGTTTAGAGATAAAAATGAACCCGCCACTCAGGATAAGTCTAAAGTCTTTTACACCAGCGATATGTTGGTCCATGCCAGGCCTAATAACCACGTGGTAGTGAAGATGCTATCCAATCGTACGGCAAGCCTCGAGTTGGGAATCGGGCCCAAAACCAAGTCTTATCACCTGGGGGATGGTACCACCCTCTTCCGTATAGAAGGTCATGAGTATGAGCAGTCCTTTGCCGTCTCTAATGTGACTTCCTGGCCAGGAGCTACAATCGAACAAAAATCTGGTGCGCCAGAAAATGCAAAAACGGGAACCACCAATTCCAACAATACCTTTGCTGGTGGCGTAAGCGATGATCGCTCTATGCTAGGTGCCTTTGACCTAAATAAGGCACAGTCTTTCTCCTCTATCCGTGCCAATAAGGCTTACTTCTTTCACGATGACATCTTTGGCTTCCTGGGAAATGGAGTGCGACAGGACGGCCCCATCAACGGAGAAATCTGGACGACCCTCAACCAGGTCGAAAGAAAAACCGACATTACCTACAACTTGGGCGGATCTAATCGAGTCGTCAGGCTGGGTTCCAGTGAGGTGAGAGACTTCAATAATATCACCTCTCCGGTTTGGTTCTACCAGGATGGATTTGGATACATCATTGTCCCCGAGGATCCGGTGAACATTAAGTTTTGGGCTGAAGAAAGGACGGGTGCCTGGAGCGACGTAAACTCCAAAGAGTCCAGTAAGCCCTTTACCGTAAATATGTTTCAATTGGTCATCAATCACGGGCGCAACCCTCAAAATGACAAGTACCAATATTATGTCATTCCGAACACTACTCCTAATGAGGTAAGCCGCATTGTAAGGGACAATCCCTTTGAGATTATTTCAAATACCATGGACCAATCGGTGATGTACCATCGAGATCTCAAAAAGGGACAGTTTGTATTTTACAAAGGAAATCAGCGGGCAACCCTGAGTTCAGGACTGGAGATTTTTTCCGAAAAGCCTAGCATCTTACAGACTACCGAGACTGCCGATAGCCTCATCCTTTTTATCAATGATCCCAATCAGGCAGAATCAGCTATTACGCTGCGGGCTAATATAAGGCTGTTAGGCAATGGTGCCACTTGGGATGCGAACAACGAAGAAGCTGTCATTCAAGTTGATCTTCCTACAGGAATCTACAAGGGGCAGCGCGTCCGCATGGCATTTGCCCTTAATGGAGATCTCCGCAATGCCTCTCCATATGCTGACTTCACCTACAGCGCCGATTCACTTGTCGCTCCTGCCAGGGTGAGCTTTGATGCAGGCACTTCTAATGATTCTGATGGCAGTATTGCTTCCTATGAGTGGGACTTTGGAGATGGTAGCCAGGGTACAGGTGCCAGGGCCGAAAAGGTGTACAACCAGCCCGGAACCTATATTGTCGTACTTTCTGTAAGAGATGATTCAGGAGCAGTTTCCACCCTTTCCAAGTCTATAGATATCACCGAGTACGTGGAGCCCGGAACCTGCGAATTACCCAAGGAATGGTTCAGTACTGACATCGGAAATGTACCCGTAGAAGGTAGCGCCTGTGCGGCCAACAACACCTTTACCATTACGGCTTCCGGCGGCGATATCTGGGACACCAGCGATGAGTTTCATTACATGTACCGGTCCATGAACGGTGATGGTGAATTGGTCGTAAGGGTAGCTTCTATGGAAATGAATACCACCCATGCCAAGGTAGGAATTATGATGAGGGATAACCTCGATCCCACTTCTCAGCATGCCCATGTGTGCTTCAATACCCGAATGATCAATCATTCTATGCAGTTTCGTGAGTTGCCCGGAGATGAGACTTACCGCGCCGGCAACTATAGCAGAAGTTCAGAGGTATCCTTCCCCTATTGGATAAGACTTACCCGGAGTGGAAATACCTTCAGAGGATATATGTCTCCTGATGGAAACAACTGGGAATTGGTGGGAGAGATTTCCATCGCAATGGGAGCAGAAATTTACGCGGGAATTACCACTACCAACAAGAATTTCAATGGAACGACTACCTCGGAAGTGGATAACCTGACTTTCTCACAATCCTTTAATCCCGGTACCTTTCCCGTGGAATTTTTAGATTTTGAGGCCATCCCTCGTCCTCAATTCAAACAGGTAGATTTAAAGTGGGAAACAGCCTCTGAGTTGAATAACAGCCACTTCGTAGTCCAGCGTTCACTGGATGGGAGAATTTTTGATGACCTGATGAATGTAAATGGCCAGGGTAATGCAAACAGCAATCAGAAGTATCAGGCTGCAGATACCAAACCCGTACAAGGAAAGCTGTTCTACAGGCTTAAGCAGGTGGATTTTGGAGGTACTTTCTCATTCTCCAATGTGGTTGAAATCAACTATAATGGGGAGTTGAATCAGAAATTTACCATGTATCCCAATCCTATCAACCAAGGCAACACGCTTCAGGTCAATCTTTTCCTGGAAGGTGTACCTGAAGTAAGCGTAAGGATCAGAAACGCTATGGGCCAGGTCATCTATAGAAGAAGAGGGGTACAAATTAACCCGAATGGTGAGATGGAATTCCAAGTTCCTACTGGAAGAATCTATCCCGGGAGGTATCTCATCTCTATCTTCAACCCAAAGTTTATGGATGCTCCCATATCCAGAAGGTTGGTCGTCAGGCCGTAATTTTTGCTGGAAATTTTAGGTAGAGTCTTAGCGTACTCTCAGGAAGGTCCCTGTCTCAGGGGCCTTTTTTAATTTTACATGATAAAAATAGGTAGATATGGGGAAGAAAGCAGGGGAGTAGGTTTTTTTGGTCAATAAACAGCCTTGAACGGAAATAATATTAGCGCGAGTTGTCAAGTGTTACAGGGCCTTGGAGGGAGATAAAAAAAGGTGCACCAGCTGGAAATGATGCACCCCGTAGGTTTTAACTTATATCTTGGTTTAACCTAGAGCATTGGTATTAACATGATATTATAAATATACACCCCAGAAGAAATTTTTTATTTAATTTATCCATTAACTGGATTATTATGGGTGCGAATGTATACAATGCTGGGTTGAATGGTCATTGTTTACTGCTCCGGTCAAATTCTTACTCTTTATGAGGATTGGAAACTAAGGGAAGAGCTTCTTCCTCTTCATGGTCTATGGTAGAGCTATCTACTTCAGGAGCGATGCGCATGAGGTAGACATAGCCGAGGATACCCAGGCTGACCATCATGATGACCTGAGAGATGTGCATGACAGTTCCAAACAGCCCTCCGAGGTTGTATGAGCCTTCGTAGGTAGGCAAGACCATCATGGCTCCAAAAGTAATGGCCACGGCGGAGTGGTAGGTTCCGACACCTCCGGGAGAAGGGAGGGCCATCCCAATACCACCTATAATGGTCACAATGGTAGCGAAGTAAAACATATTGATATTTTCCAGAGCCATGACGCTATCCATCGCAAAAAAGGCAAAGTAGGTCATGAGGATATAGCAGACCCAGATACCGATGGTGTAGACAATGAAGAGCATAGGATTCTCAATATCCTTGACAGAAAGGGCAGATTTATAGAGGTCAATAAATATGGCCTGAACCTTTTGGAAGAGGGGTGTTTGGAGGAGTCTTCTGCGAAAGATGAGGAAGAAAATTCCACCAACTGCTGCTATTCCCATGAGTATAAGGAGAAGAGAAGGCCCTCCTTCCTCTCCACCTCTTTCGGCAAAGATGGTTTTTTGAAGCATTTGGTCGAGGGCATTGTATTCGAGGAAGAATGCCAGGACGATAAGGCTGAGAAGAATCAGGACATCAAATACCCGCTCGATTGCAACTGAACCGAGGGACTTGGGCAGGGGAATCTTGTCGGACTTAATAAGGATGGAACAGCGGGCAACCTCACCTCCCCGAGGGATGGCCTGATTGACGAGATAGCCAAACATCACCGCTGCGTAAAGCCTGAGGTTACTGGGATTGTACCCAAAGGCACGGTACTGCATGCCCCATCTGACGGCGCGAAGAAAATGACTAAAGGCTCCCACCGCCATGGATAGGACCAACCATTCCCAATGTGCCGTTACAACGGCTTCTTTGACCTCTTCCCATGAGAGCTCTTTCAATGCAAGGTATAGCAGCAAGATTCCAAAACCCAGGGCGAGAAGGTATTTACCAATGTTAATTAGCGTATTTTTCAATGTGTTTCGATTCTAGTGTTACATGGATATTATCCCAAAAGTCGGGTTAAAGTACAGGAAAAATTTATCTAACTCACATCTAAAAACATCTACACCCTCAATTAGTTCGTGAATCACTTTTTTGACCACCTAAATGGCATTACCAAAGGAAGAATTATCCTGATTTTTCATGCTTTTCCAACTTCCTTTGGTCTCATATTTGAAAGGGTAGTATTCTGTTCTTACCCTTCTGAAACTCTGATTTATTTTTATGTTAGAAATTTCCTCCAAACAGGAGAAAGTTTTTACAGTTGGCACCCAAAGCCATTTTCAACTTCAGAAGAAAATTGAATATTGAAATTATAAACTGTTATACCGACCATTACGACCAATCCAACCGAGCAATTATTCTGATGCCATGAAGGTAAAGAAACAACGCATTATCTTTGGTTATATCATATTGGAATTGATCATGCTAAACCTGGCAACGGTCATTTCTTTATGGATTAAGGCCAACCTGTGGCAGGAATGGCCGGACGATCGTCTGGATCAATTTCTGTCAGAAGACTTCATTCCCCTCAGCCTGATCTACAACATTAGCTGGATCACCATCGTCCTGCTCAACGGCAATACTGACCATTATGTCTACAATTCCCTGGGAAAAAAATTGAGAGACCTTACGGTTAATTGCTTCATATTGCTAGGCATGTCTTCCACTGTGATTCTCCTGCTGGGGCTTCACAAAAATCCTCTGACCGTGCTTATCGGTCCTATCTTGATTTTTACCCTGCTCAATTTTCTGTTTTTTCTGGTCCTCAACCGACTCTTTGGCAAGACTAAAAAAGAAAAGAATTTTGGCCTCAATCTCCTGGTCTTGGGCGCTGGCAAAAGCGGTAAGCAGGTCCTCAGCTTTACCCAGCAAAACCAGCACCTCGGCTACAAAGTAGTTGGGTTTTTGGATGACCATTATCCCAACAACAATGGCATTAACCTCTTGGGTGGCATTCAGGATCTTCACAGTGTCCTGGACAATCAACCTGTAGATGAAATCGTAATTACCCTGCCCCCCAGTGAGCAGGAAGGCATCAAACACGCCATTCAGGCCGCCGATTACAGAGGAATCAGGGTAAATATCGTACCGGAGTATCCCGAATTGGAAAATGAGCGATATGAGTCTTATCAATTGGGGACCATGGCTGTCCTCCAACTGAAGCAGACGCCGCTGGACCAGTTCCAGAACTTTATGCTCAAAAAGATTTTCGATACCCTCTTCGCCTTTACCTTTTTGGTTTTCTTTTCTCCCATATTTCTGATCATTGCAGCAGCGATCAAGCTCAACAGCAAGGGCCCTGTATTTTACAAACCTATCCGAAAGGGAGAAGCCGGAGGGAACTTCGTCTGCTATAAGTTTCGCACCATGTATGTAGACCAGAGTAAGTTTGCCGGTATGAAATCGACCGCCAAAGACGATCCAAGGATTACCAAGGTGGGTAAGTTTCTCCGCAAGACCTCTTTGGATGAGATTCCCCAGTTTATCAATGTGCTAAAGGGAAATATGTCGGTCGTAGGTCCCCGTCCTCACCGCCTTAACCTCAACGATGAGTTTCAGGCCACAGTGGATAAATACATGATCCGCCAATACGTCAAGCCCGGTATCACCGGATGGGCCCAGGTAAATGGCTGGAGAGGCCCCACCGAAACTGAAGAGCAAAAACTCGAAAGGGCACGCCATGACCTGTGGTATGTGGAAAATTGGAGCTTTTGGTTAGACGTCAAAATCATCTGGCTAACTGTATTTGGTTCCAAGGTCCACAACAATGCTTTCTGACAGCCAGGTTTAGTGAAAAAAATAATAAAAAACCGGCCATGCATGGCCGGTTTTTTATTATTCAAGAAAAGTTACTTGTTGAGTCCTACAAGCTTCATGGAGATTCCTAAGCCGAGGCTTTTACCTTTTGAGGGAAAAGAATTCTTTCCAGAATCTTGCGGGTAATGAGATAGGTAGGCTTGACACCGGCTGTACCCAGGGGGCCAGAGGCCAGTGTGCTACCCGTGACGAGGGGATTGTCAGAAGCGTAGTAGGCATAGCGGAGGACAACTTCCCGGTTAATGGTCTTGCGGATGAAGGAAGCTGCCTGTATGGCTTTTTGGTAGTGAGCTCCTTCCATTTCCAGGCCGATGGCCTTCCACGATGATTCCTTAAAGTAAGAAAGTACGTCTCTGTTCTGGAGAGAGGTACCCAGGACCGTAATCATGGCTCCTTCGCAGGCTCGGTTTTCCATTTCTTCAAAATCTTCGCAAGAAAAGTCATTGTCTAGGGGGTAATTATCGGCAGTTCCCTCGAAGATATGGGCGGTGGGAATCATGATGTCTCCCTTGCCTCCCACCAGGATGCCTGCCTTGCCCATGATAGAAATAGAAGCCACGGGCATGTAATAGGTTTTTCCTTGATAATTGTAAGACTTTAGCAACTCATCCATGATTTCATAGGCCTGTTCTCCAAAGGCATAGTCCATGACGAAGATAACGGGCTTTTCCTTACGGATATACTCCGCATCGAAGGCCAGTTCGGGTGGGAGCAGATCGGGGTCCAGTTGGGCGGTATCGAATACCTGTGTGAAGACGTTGGTCCCTGAGTCGTCTTCCAATTCGTACATGCCATTGTGCAGGGCAAATTCTTTGACCTGCTGGCGGAGGGTAGCGTTGTCTATGCGGCTCAGTTGCATAGCCAGGTATTCCATATTTCGGTTTTTGGGGAATCTTTTTCTAAGCACGTGATAGGCGTAGAGGGAATTCATGACCGAATGGAGGTTGGCACTGATGATGTGGAGGGGGCGGTCGATGAGCTTGCGCTCGATCAGGCTTCGCTTGATGGCCTTGGCCCATATTTCACCGTAGATATGATGGCCGATGCGGTCGCGCAGGGTAGGAGAGAAGGTGATTTCCCTTTTTTTTCCGTGTAGGACTTCGTCAATGGCAGTCTTGCCAAGTCCGTAGACCACGTGAAAGAGTCCGTTATTTTTTTCGGACCGGGAGGTCATTCGCTCGTAGGCATGTTGGGTTTCGGCAAAGCTTCTCCCGAGTATGGTGGAGAGGTGGGTAAAGGCGATTTCTTTGTTGGTATGGTTGAGGCTTACCCTGCCTTCAACCACGGATTCCAGGTACTGCCATTCCAGGGTAGTCTCCCCATTTTCCAGAAGGGCATGATTCATGATTTTATGGGCTTCCATGTAGAGGAAGGTGAGGTGGGTGAGGATGTCATATATTTCGCTTCGTCCCCGGGTTACCTCTATAAACATGTGGTCCTTGTCGATGCGGTAGCAGGCCCTGCGCCGGGAGGCGGGGATGAGAACTTCGAAGTCGGATTCTTTGTACCCTTCTTCGGAGACCAGTTTGATAAATCGGCACTCTTCTATCCCCTTGGGTTGGCGGTCGATGACGTAGGTAAGGCCTTCGAGTTCGACTTTGTTTTCGTCGCTCATGGACCCGTAAATCTCGGGAGATAGGGTAAGAAGGGCTTCCGTGAGGACCTGCCCCCGCTGACCCAGTTGGGCATAGACACCATTGTTGAAAAGATGGCGCATTTCGATGTAGAGCCTTTCGATGGCGGCTCGTGAAATCCGGGCGCGGGTGAGGGCAGTGGGATTGACTGGCATGAATGCTGGTTATTTAGACAAATATAAGAAACTCAGCCCGATCAACGATATAATCCTGAAGGTCAAAGATCCGTCCAAGATAATTATTGCCCAAAGTCTTGCACTGTACCGGTATAATATCTATTTTTGCAGACCCAAAATAAAATTCATGTACGCAGTAGTAAATATCCAGGGATTTCAGTTTAAGGTTGAGGAAGGCCAGCAGCTATATGTGCACAGGCTACCCAACGAAGAAGGAGACTCCATCAACTTGCAGGAGGTACTCTTGCTCGACAATGACGGAGAGGTCAGTGTCGGCAAGCCTTTCATAGATGGTGCCAGCGTAACTGCCAAGGTGATGGGTCATATACAGGACGAGAAGGTGATTGTCTTCAAGAAAAAGCGCCGCAAGGGATACCGCAAGAAAAACGGCCATCGCCAGCAGCTTTCCCAAATCGAAATCGAATCTATCAAGGCCTAAGGTCTTTACATATAATTTATTTACCACTTGAACTTATAAAGTCATGGCACATAAAAAAGGAGGGGGTAGCTCCCGTAACGGCCGCGAATCAGAAAGTAAACGACTCGGTGTTAAGATCTATGGAGGGCAGGATGTCCTCGCCGGAAACATCATCATCCGTCAGCGTGGTACCAAGTACCGCGCCGGTAAAAATGTAGGCCTGGGGAAAGACCATACCCTTTATGCCCTTCAGGATGGGACCGTCAGCTACACAGAGCGCACCTTCAATCAAAAAACCCGCAAGGTGGTTCACGTACTTCCCTCTGAGGAAGCCAAGGCCTAATTCCCTGCAAAGAAATCCTGTGAGGGGCTGTCTCTACCGGCAGCCCCTTTTTCGTTTGTAGCCTCCAACCCAGCCTTCATCCCATGCAGACAGAGCAGCCTTCCGCAAAGTCCTCAGGCCCCTCTTTCCCTTCGCTTCGTCGCCTTCAACCCCGGCACCTGGCCTGGGCCATGATCCTGCTTTGTTTTGCCAGTCTGAGCCTCTCCAAAGCCCTGCTTTCTATCAGCACAGGAGGACTGCTCGTGGCGGGTCTCTGGCAAGGATTTCAAAACAAAAACCTGGGGCATCTTCGCCATCATCCCCTGGCACCTTATCTGGTTAGCATTTTTGGGCTGGCCCTCCTCGCCGGAGCCTGGACAGAAGACAGCAGCGCCTGGTTCAAAGACCTTCGGGAAAAGCTTCCCTTCCTCGTCATCCCCTTCTCCCTGGCCCTTCTTCCTGCCTTCGATAAAAAAATGAAGGACAGCCTCTTCCTGACCTACATCATCGTCCATACCCTGGTCGCCCTCATTACCCTGGGGATTTTTTTTCAGGATTATCAACAGGGCATCTACGATATCAGCAAAAACAAAAGCATCCTGATCCTGGGGGGAATCAGCCACATTTATTTTGGGCTATTTCTGAGCTTCAGCTTTTTCCTTTCCCTCTACCTTTATTTTATCAGAAAAAAGGAATGGCCCAGAGGACTTTCCCTTCTGGTCCTGATTTTGGCCATTCTGGATGGAATTTGCCTACATCTGCTTACCTCCCGGACAGGATTGGTAGCCTTTTACGGAACCGCAGGGATTGGACTGCTTCATTATATCTGGATAAATAAAGCCTGGTTAAAAGGGGGGCTTTTGCTCCTGCTGCTCTTGCTGCTGCCCATTGTTTCCTATTACAGCATTCCTTCCTTTAAGAAGCGGGTGGAGATTACATTCTGGGACATAAACGAAACTCAAAATACCGACCGAAACTTGAGCGAACTCTCGGTAGGAACCCGCTTTGCCACCTGGCAGACCTCCTGGGAGATATTTTTGGCCCATCCCTTCTTGGGCGTGGGAAAGGGAGACCTGAGAGCCGAAATGGACGAGCAGTACCTGAAGAATGGTATTACAGCACGGAGCACCAATCCCAGCCATGAGCCCCACAACCAGTACCTCAATCAGGCGGCAACCACGGGTATGCTGGGGTTGGCGATTCTCGGAATCTTAATTTTTCAGTATATTTCTTTTTTTCGAATAAGTAAGTCCTTCCTCTTTCTTCTATTCAGTAGCCTGGTATTGATCGGTATGCTTTTTGAATCTATCTTAGAAAGGCAGGTGGGCATGAGCTTTTTCCTAATCTTTTCCATGATGCTAAGTCCCTCATCCACGTCTCTCTACCCAAACTCATCGGATTCCCTATGAAACTCATCCGTCTCTTATCCCTTGTATTGCTGAGCGTTTTCTTAATTCTTTTTTCTAAGCCCGCCCTGGGACAAAGAACCCAGACGGGCAAGGTGCACAAAGTCTCGCGTGGGGAAACCCTCTACAAGATTGCCCGAAAATACAAGATGGAACTCGATGAATTGAGGATGCTTAACCCCAATGTGAAGGGAAATCTTATTTTTCCAGGCCAGGAACTTGTCATTTCCCTTTCTGAAGGAAAGGAGGACTTCCAATTGGCTTCCAATACAGGCCTTCCCCGACGGTCCTCCAGCCCCGAATGGGAGGACGGGCACATCGACCAGCTCAGGACCAAAAGCGAGAGAAAGGTCGTGGTCTTCAACAAACCCATTGAAAAGCCACTTTCTGAGGAATTGATAGAGGGTTCTTTTCAGGATCGGAGAATTGTCCACACTGTACAGCCCAGGCAAGATATCTACGACATTGCCCGCATGTATGGGGTAGAAAAGGAGAAAATCATTGCCAGAAATCCGGGCAAGGAGATAAAGCCCGGCGTTCAACTGATCATTCCCCTAAACAAAGGAACCGACGCCATTCTCCTTTCGGACGAGATTAAGATTCGAAAGCTTCAGCCTCGCCATCAAAGGCTGGTCGGAAATCCCAGCTATCTGTCCGATAGGGGAACTTACGAGGTACTTCGAAGGGATGGCCTCCAAGATCCCTACTACGTTTTTCATCCCAGTTTCAAGGTGGGGCAAAAAATATTCATCCGTATTCCAAATAATACAGGGTACATAGAAGCCAAGGTGATTGGCTCCCTTCCTGAGGATTCAGATACCATGATAGGGATATCTCCGCGCGTCTATGAGGTGATCAAAATGGCCGGAGATCTGAAGGTCCTTACAATTTATTTTTCACCTGGATAAGCCTCGGGTAAAGGTTCAGGCTTTCCTTTTTGGGTATGGGTGGGGCATCAGACAGTCAATGAAGGCCACCCATGCTAAACTCACAAGGGTCGGAGGGTAATATTTTAATCTTCCTCATCAAGGCTGCTATCTTCCAGTTCGGGATAGGCTTTGACGAGGGCTTCTTCCAGGTCCCTCTTCAGGTAATCCAGGTCTGCTTCCAGGCCACCTACTTCGGGTAGGTACATGATGCTAACGCTACGGCCTTGTTCTTTCAGTTCGTCGATCCCATTTTCGACAAAGCCATAAATATCCATGGTTTCAGCTCCATAGGTTTTCCAGGCTTCTTCGGCGTTCATTTTTGCATAATGGGATTCTGACCAAAGGACCAGTCGCTCCACCTTATCCTCTCCTACTGTTACGGCCCATCCTTCTCGCTTCTCGTGATAAAGCCCCCAGATAGCTTCCAGTTCTACCACCCGCTCGATGAAGCGGGAATAAAGGACTTCGGGGGAAAGCGTCTTCAATTGCTCGATGTTAGGTGTATCCATGCTGCAAAGCTAGGCAAAATACTCTTTTAAACCGGAATCAGACTTCTATTTCCCTTTCCAATTAGGAGAAGGTCCAAACTTGCCTTCCTAGTACGGCTTCTGTAGTTGGGGGACTTAGGCATAGGATTAGAAAAAAAGGGTTCTTTTGGCTATATTACAGCATAAATTTTGTGTAGCACATCCCTATCGACACATCTGGCGTAGTTTACGGATTGTCCAACCTTTCCATATTTAGAAAATTCAATTTAATTCTAAACAAAGGGTTAAAATGTGGAGAATCAGGAGGGTAAATTTGCCTTTTTGCTTAAGTATCAATAACTATGCATACTAGATTACAACGGCATTAGACGATACCAATTTCACCGAATAACTTGTTACACAACGCTCAATTATCATGAAACTTTCAGTTACGGTCCTAAAATTCGCAGTGCTGGTAGCGACGCTGGCTACCCTTACTTCCTGTGTTTCCAAGAAGAAATACGAGGAAGCTCAAACCCGTGCAGCTGCTGAGAAAAGCGCCCTGGAAAGCCAGTTGGCCGATGCTCAGTCAGAAAAAGAACAGCTGCAAGGAGAGTTTGCTGAACTCGAGAAGAACCTCAACATGAGTAAGCAGGAAATCTCAGAGCTTAGCCAGACCATCTCCAAAAACAATGACAAAATCAAGACGCTTCAGTCTGCCATCACTGAGGTATTTGACGAGTACGATCCCAACACCATCAACGTTGAGGAGCGTCAGGGTAAGCTCTACATTACCATGGCAAACAAGATCCTCTTTAACCCCGGCCGCGACAAGCTCACCGATGAGTCTGAAGAGTTGATTACCAAAATGGCTGACGTCTTTAAGCAAAACAAAGACCTCAACATCATGGTAGAGGGACACACCGACAGCGATCCCGTGAAAATCCACAAGCGTCAGTTCAAGGACAACTGGGCCCTCTCTGCTGCCCGTGCCCTCGCTGTAGTACGTGCTATGGAAGGTGCCGGCGTTTCTAACGATCGCATGACAGCTTCCGGTAAAGGTGACACCCAGCCCATCGTTTCTAATGAAACTGATGAAGGCAAGGAGAAAAACCGCCGTACCGAGTTTGTCGTCGTTCCCGATATCGACGGACTTTACAAGATGTACAAAGAGGAAATGGCCGGAGGTTCTTCCAACTAATCCTCCCCAAAGATATCTTTAGATTAGCCCAACGAGAATTTCATCGTTGGGCTTTTTTCATGGCTTCTCCAAAACCCAATTTCTCATGAGCGATGCCTCACCGTAACCTTAAAGCCTAGTCCTACGAATAATTATTTAGAAACTTATCTAATTGTCTAAAACTATGAACAGATTAACCTATTTCCTCTCGCTGCTTTTATTCATGTTTGCTGTCTCTTTTTCACATGGCCAAGAGCCTTTGGGAGACTGGGCAGGAGTGTTGGATGCTGGTCCACAGAAGCTGAAGATTGTCTTTCATATTACGGAGGAAAAGGGAGCCCTTCGCGCAAGTATGGACAGCCCCGATCAAGGAGCATTTGGCATTCCTATGAATCAGGTAAGCTATGACTCCATGGAGCTAAGCCTTGGCTCAACTCGTTTTCCGGTGGGCTACAAAGGAAGGTACCTACCTGAAAGGCAAGAAATCCAGGGGGTTTTTCTTCAATCAGGCTACGAACTACCGCTAACCCTAAGCCTGGATACTGTGGGACCTGATCGTCCACAGACCCCCAGGGCGCCCTTCCCCTATGAGATCCGGGAAGTAAGCTATCAAAATGAAAAAGAAGATATAAGCCTTTCCGCCACCCTGACCCTACCGGAGGGAGAAGGACCCTTTCCAGCACTTATTCTCATCACAGGTTCCGGTCCCCAAGACAGGGATGGAACCATTTTCCAGCACAAACCCTTCTGGGTAATTGCAGATGCTATGGGACGAAAGGGCATTGCCGTACTCAGGTATGACGAGAGAGGGGTAGGAAAATCTGAAGGAGACTTTGGAGAGGCTACTTCAGAAGACTTTTCGACCGATGTCCGAGCGGGGATGAATTACCTCCTGGGATTGGAAAAAGTAGACCCTCAGCAGATGGGACTGATCGGACATAGTGAAGGAGGCCTGATTGCTCCCATGGTGGCTGCTGCCGATCCCAGGGTGAAATTTGTCATTACCCTGGCTGGACCTGCCCTTCCTGGCACCGAACTTTTGCCCCTTCAACAAAAGACCATGCTGACACGGTCTGGCATTGCAGATAGCAGCATTCAGAAAGCCTCTAATCTTCAGCAACAGATGTTCGAAGTTGTATTGAACAATGCTGACGTTGACAAAGCCAAGGAAATCTTGGATGCCAATATCGATACCTATCTTGAACCCTTTTCCACCCAGGAAAAAACCATGCTTGGCCTGAATAAAAATACCCTGGATGCCCAGGTGAAGGGCCTGACCTCTCCCTGGATGGGTTTCTTCCTCAAGGTCGACCCCAGAGATTATTTAAAACAATTGGACATTCCTCTTTTGGCTATCTATGCTGGAAAGGATTTTCAGGTACCCGCCGAAGAAAACTTGGAGGCCTTCAAGCCATTGATGGAAAACAAGTCTCAATTTGTCTCAAAGACTTATCCTGGACTCAACCACCTTTTTCAGGAAGCTGAGACCGGGCTCATGACAGAGTACGGCCAATTGATGGAGACCTTTTCGGATAAGGTGATCCTGGACATGATCGAATGGATCAAGGGATTGTGATAGTTGATGGATATAAAATAAAAATGGCTAGCCACTCTTCAAATAAATGAGGGCTAGTCATCTTTTTTCAAGCCCTTCCAACGCCTGAGCATCTCTTGCATTTTGGCATGGTAGCGTCGTACAAGAGAATCTCCCTGTATGATATCATTACCTTGATCGATGATACGCTGGATGGAATCCTGATCAAAAACGGCAGTATCCGCAGCACTCATTTTTCCGATGGCCATCAGGGTCGGGCCCAGCTCGGCTTGGGTGATCAACTCCACCCGCTGATTGTAGAGCTGTTGATAATGACGAAGGGAGTCCAGGTAGAGGGATTGCTCTTTTTTCTTTTGCTGGCCCAGAATAACCTGTGGGACCCAACCGAAGACCCAGGCTAACAGCAATATTCGCAAAATTCTCATGGGTTTATTCCTGATTCTCACCGCTACTGAGTTCGCCTTCTACAATGATGCCCTCATAGGTAGCGGGTTCTGTACCGTAGATGTAGAGGTCGATGGCAGAACCTTTCCTTAAGGAGTCGCCCTGCACGTAGCGGGGCCTTTGGTCGTAGATTGTACCCATTTTATCCGCAGGACCATTAGGAGTGTAGACCAGGGATCCCAGGCCGAGGTTGAGGTCGGTGAGGATGGCCACTGCATCTTCATAGGTGTAGCCTTCGAGGTCGGGGAGGGTAACCTTGCCTGACATGCGGCCACTGCCCACGATGAGATCTATCTTGGAGCCCCTTGGTATTTTGGTACCGGGTTTGATGTCGATGCCCTTGTGTTTGACTTCCAGGACAGCGTTTTCGGCGATGTCGGGTTTTCGCATCACTGAACCGATGCTCAGGCCCCAGTTTTCGAGACGTACCTTAGCCTGATAGAGGGTCTGGTCGATGACCTCAGGCATGGAGACCATGGGGGGCTGAAATTTATTGATGGTAAGGGATATAGTCCGATTGGGCTTGACCCTGCTGTAGGGAGCGGGATACTGCTTGATAATAACTCCGGGGGGGAGGTTCTCCATGAATACGGAGTCGGGCTCTTCGGTAGGGCGTAACTTAGACTTTTTCAGGGTTTTGACAGCCTCCTGATAGGGCAGTTCACCGACATCCGGGACCAAAATTCCCGAGCCATGTCGGGTATACACCGGCAGTATCCAAAAGAAGATGGCTAGGTACAAAAGGACTCCCAAGAGACCTATGCCTAGGAGGGTAAGAAGAAATTCACGACTGATGAAGTATCTAAACATGATGTTTGTGGTGAATGATTGAAAGAGCTACTCCCCATTGGTATTGTAAATTGCCGAAAGTTACTCAATTTTCATAAGCGCTGCCAATAGACTGGGATTCCCCTGAACCTTCTTTTACATTCTTTCGGACATTTCAATGCCCAACAATTTCATGCCTTCTTTGAGGCAGGTCCCCGTAAAGTCGCTGAGGGCGTAGCGGAAGGCTGAGGTATGGGGTTTGTCAGGCTTCAGGACCGGAGCATCGTGGAAGAAACGATTGTATTCCTTCGCTAATTCATAGCAGTAATTGGCAATGAGGGAGGGATTATAGGTTTCTCCTGCCTCCTTCAGCACCTCGGGGTATTTGAGGATGTACCTCAGCAGGCTTCTTTCGCTGTCCAGCAGTTCTTCTTCACCTATGTGAGAAGGATTGAAGTCGAAGTTCATGTCTGAGGCTTTGGCCTTGCGCTTGATTCCCATGGTACGGGTGTAGGCATATTGGACAAAGGGCCCCGTGCTGCCGTGAATGTCAATGGATTCCTGAGGATCAAAGAGCATGGTCTTTTTAGGGTCTACCTTTACGAGGAAAAACTTAAGGGCGGCCAGGCCAATACGCTGGTACAATTGCTCCAATTCCTTTTCTTCCATGCCCTCGGTCTTGCCCAAGGTTTCAGTGGCTTCACGGGCTGTCTGAATCATGGTGTCCATCAGGTCATCAGCCTCCACTGTGGTCCCCTCCCGGCTTTTCATTTTGCCGCTGGGAAGGTTAACCATTCCATAAGAAAGGTGGAAAAGGCCATCTGCATAGGATTTGTCCAATTTTTCCAGAATTTTGAACAAGACCTTGAAGTGGTAGTCCTGCTCATTGCCCACTACATATACCGACTTATCCATTTGATAATCCTGGTACTTGTCTTCGGCGATGGCCAGGTCTTGGGTAATGTAGAGGGAAGTTCCATTGGCTCGAAGCAAAACCTTTTTGTCCAGTCCTTCATCAGTGAGATCGACCCAGACGGCTCCTTCTTCATCTTTGTAGAAAACCCCCTTTTTTAAGCCTTCTTCTACAGTTTCTTTACCCCGCTGATAGACCTGGGATTCGTAGTAAAACTTGTCAAAAGACACTCCCAGGCGTCGGAAGGTGTCTTGGAAGGCCACATAGACCCAGCCATTCATCTTTTCCCAAAGTTTGTGGGTTTCTTCATCCCCCTCTTCCCATTTGACCGTCATCTGGTTGATGGCCTGGGTCGAGGAGGCCACTTTTTCGGCTTCTTTTTTGGAAAGAGATTTTTCCTCCATCAGGGCCTCTACTTCGGCTTTTTGGGTCCTGGCGTACTTGACGTAGTAGTCTCCGACCAATTTATCTCCTTTGACACCGGCCGACTCGGGAGTATCCATATTGCCCTCCTGCAGGTAGGCCCACATAGACTTGGATATGTTCGTGCCCCGGTCGTTGAAGAGACAGGTAGGACTAACCCGGTAGCCATTGGCATCCAGAATCTGGGTCAGGGAATAGCCCAGGATGATATTGCGGAGGTGGCCCAGGTGAAGGGGCTTATTGGTATTGGGCGAGCAGTACTCGACTACGACTCGCTGACCCTTTCCATGCTCGTTGTGGAGGTAATGGGCATCTTCCCGGGTTTCATGAAGAAATTGCCTCCAGGTTTGGGGAGAGATCTTCAGGTTGAGAAAGCCCTTAATGACGTTGTAGCTTTCTATGGAAGGCAGGTCCATCAGATGTTTCCCTAGTTCCTCGGCAATTTGTGGGGGAGCTCCCACCCGAAGCTTGGCCAAGGGAAAGGTCACGAGGGTATAGTCTCCTTCAAATTCTTTTTTGGTTTCCTGAATGCTAAGGCTTCCCGGTGCCACTTCTTTCTGGTAAATCTCCTGAATGGCCCGGGTCGCTGCCTTTTGTATCTCTCCGATGATATCCATGTGCATGACTTTCTTGTGGGGTAAAATTGGGAAAAAATGCGCTGAGAGACACAAAAAATCACCGCTTTCCACAAAATACCTTTTCAAGACCTATGGGAAGGAAAAAAAATCTGAAATAAAGCCGATCCAAAGGATATACATCGAACTCGATTTAGAATGGTGGAATGTAATTTTTTTAAAATGGAAAGGTATTTTCTTGCCCGAATGATCATTCCTCTAATGAACTTATCTGGAAGATCAAATCGAAAAGGTGAAGATTGACCTGAGTGGTATTTCTAATGGAATCTATATCCTGGATATTCAGGGTAAAACAGGGAGGTCCATGCACCGAATCAGCAAAGAATAATCATTTAGACATGGCTTGATAAGTCCGGCGAAGGTCTCGGCTCAGACAAGGGGACCTTTGTCAATTTTTTTATATTCGGTGGGCAGGGGCGAAAAAGGGCTTTCGGGAAGGGGAAAAGACAGGTGAAATATGCTTCCCTTACCCAGACGGCTTTCAACCCAGACGCTGCCCTTCATGATTTCAGTTTGAATTTTTACCAGATAGAGGCCAATGCCCTTTCCCTCGACCCCATCGTGCAAGCGGCGGTAAAGGTTAAAAATTTCTTGCCCATGTCTGGATAGGTCAATGCCCAGGCCATTGTCCTCAAATTGAATGTACAATTGCCCATGTGAACAGGTGATCCTTATGTGAATATGAGGGTTTCGCTCCTTGGAGCGATATTTTAGGCTATTGGATAAGAGATTTTGGAAAATACTCTGAAAGTAGGATCTGTGCCCCACAGCCTGGCAGGAGGGAGGCATATCTACCTCAACCTGGGCCTCCTGGTAGCTTAGGTCCTGACTAAATTCATCGAGCAGATCTTGGATAATCTTGTTGAGCTCAACGGGTAGAAATTCTTCTTGTGAATTTTTTCGAAGGGAAAAAATCCAATTCAAGTCCTTGATTGCCTCATCTAGCTTGGTTACGGTATCGCCGAGCATAGAGATGTAGGGACCAAGTTCAATATCATGGGAGGCCTGATGGCTCAAAATTTCCTGAAGGCCCAAAATATTGGCTACCGAAGAACGAAAATTGTGGGAGACAATGTATCCAAATTGGCTGAGCTGTTGGTTTTTATCATTGAGGTCTTCCACCTGCTCGCGGATCAGGGCATCCCGCTTCTTCTCTTCTGTGATGTCTCTGACGATCATAAGGCTGAGTGCCCTGTCTACTGACTGGACAGGCTGTAGGATACAGGCCGCATGAAAGGAGTTGCCCTTCTGATCGAGAAATTTCCACTCAAAACTGCGAGTTTCAAAGCTCTTGTGATATTCTTTCAAGAGATCTGCGATCATTTCCTCAGAAAGCCTTCCCTTCTCCTGAATGGGAGGACAAAAGTTCAAGAGGCTCAGTTTTTTGCTCCTTTCAGGCTCCACCCCTGTCATTTCCACCCATCGCCTATTGACGTCTCTGGGGCAAAGGTCTTCACGGGTATCCAGGAGAATGAGACCCAGGGGCATGGCCTGAAAAAGAATCTGATAACGCTCTCTACTTGTTCTCAACTTTTGCTCGGTGGCTTTCAGGTGAGAAATGTCTGCAATGGTAGCTATCTGTTCGACAGGGATGCCTTTGGCATTTTTGATGAGGTTTTTTCTTACCAGTCCATGGCCAATGCTGCCATCTTTTCTTCTGAAATAGCAGGATATTTCAAGAAATGAAATCTTCCCATTGATAAGGTCCAGGCTTTTTTGCCTTACCTCCTCGGGATCCTCGATTTGAATGATATCGTAGACATTTGTTCCTGTAAGTTCCTCTCGTGCATAGCCGGTCATCCTACATAGAGCCTCGTTGACACTGGTTAGGATACCCTTTTTATCGGTGGCCATGCCAAACTGGTTGTTTTCCACAATGCTCCTGTACCTACTTTCTGATTCTATGAGGGCTTCTTCGACTTTTTTCTTCTCAGTGATGTCTGCTGCAAGGGTAATCAGGCCTATGATCTCTCCTTTTTCATTTCGGATCGGCTTTTTGACAGGTTTGAGCCATCGCTTTCCCTTTATGGTATTGGGATGAAATTCCGGTCCGATATGAAGGAGTTCGGCACCCTCTTCCAGAACGCGGAGGTCATCATCTTTGTACTTGGGATTTTCCGCAACAAAATCCGGGAGGATTTCCTCGTCTTTTTTACCGATGATGGTTTCTTCCTTCATTCCATAGAGGTCCAAGGCGGCTTTGTTCAGAAAGGTAAATCGCCGTTCCTTGTCCTTGGTGATGATAATCTGGGGATTGAGGTCGGCGAGTTGTCGGAGGAAGGTCCGTGCCTTGACCAACTCGTCCCACTGCTGGGCGTTTTCCCTCCTTGAAATTTGCCAGGTGAAAATAATAAAGGTAAGGGAAATCATCAGGGACAAGAGGTCCAGGTGATAGGGAGGGCTGAGGCTTTGTACGCTTTCCATGTGGGTAACATAGACACAGAGTAAAAATCCGATTCCTGCAAATGAAGCATTGATGACGTGAAATATCCTTTTTCTAAGCCCATAGGAAACCACCACAAATATGGCAATGCTTGCCATGTAAGATCCCATCAAGGGACCGATATATAAAGGCATAATTGCTGTAAGGCCATAAAAGAAAAATCCACCGCTCAGGAGGGCGAGGTTTATCTTATCAAAATAAATAAGTAAGGTGATGACCAGCAGGGAGAAAGATGCCAATAAGATGATCTTGGCCAGAAGAAGGTTGCCGTGAAAATAGCTGAATACACCCGATATGGAAACCAGAAAGAGGCTGACCAAACTGAGCAGAAGGAGAAAATGCTTCCGTGTGTGTAGGCCCTTGGAGCTCTGTGTAGTGAGATTTCTAAACATGAGAGGGCAAATGGGGAAAAATTGCTGACAAATTTAGTTTTGTTTTAATAAACATACAATCTAATCATTAATATATTAAATTGATTATATTAAGTAATCCTAAACATCTATTTGTACTACTAGCTATGCTTATATTTTTGTCCTTGGAATATGGTCCTCTTTGGGGGTAAAAGTAAATAGCAAAGGGAAATTCCTGATTCGAATTTCCCTTCGCAATCAAAATCTTTTGGATTGAAAATCAGCTCATGCCGTCGTAGTTGGCTGCGACCTGTTCCCAATTGATGATGTTGAAGAAATTGGACACATACTCACCTCTTTTATTTTGGTACTTGAGGTAGTAGGCGTGCTCCCACACATCTATCCCCAGGATAGGAGTACCTGGCTGTTCGGCAATGTTTTTCATCAGGGGATTGTCCTGGTTGGAGGTGGAGGTAAGGAAGAGCTTTTGGTCAGCTCCTGCACAGAGCCAGGCCCATCCCGAACCGAAGACGCTGCCGGCCTCCTCCATAAACTTAGTCTTGAAGTCCTCGTAGCTTCCGAAGGCTGCATTGATGGCATCTCCGAGCTTACCGCTTGGCTCACCTCCCCCTGTAGGCCCAATGACTTTCCAAAAAAGGCTGTGGTTGTAATGGCCTCCTCCATTGTTTCTCACGTCGGTATCCTTGTCCATGTTGCTCAGGGCCGCCATGATGGCCGCAAGTTCCATCCCGTCATAGTCGCTGCCTTCGACCGCTGCATTGAGCTTGCGCACATAGCCTGCATGGTGCTTTCCGTGGTGAATTTCCATGGTCCTCGCATCGATATTGGGTTGGAGGGCATCAAAGCCATACCCCAATTCGGGCAGTTCGAAAGCAGCAGCAGAGCTGTCTTTTTCTTCTCCCTCCTTCTCAGCCGGTGTACAAGCCGAAAAGGGATTGGCAATAATCCCGGCAGTCGTTATGGCGGATACTTTCAAAAAAGTTCTCTTGTCCATTTTCAGGTACTTTAGCTAGTATTAGTGATATTCATAAATGTAAAGAATAGAACCGAAAGCTGAAAATTCAGGAAATGTCATATGTTTCCATTATCCTAAAAAATCCTTTTCTTAAGTCATCGAAGCAGGAAGATCAATACAGCTACCCCAAAGATCAGCCCCATGCCCAAAAAGGGAGGCTCCATCGGCAATCCCTTGTGAGCGGCATCTACATATTGAGAGATAATCTAAAAATTAGGCATAAACATCGAATCCTCATCCTGTTGTTGGACGATTATGACTGTAGGTAAAATAAAGGAGATGGTATCCCCTAAAGCTCTGTAAGTACCTAACTTAAAGCTTTACCTAGGGTAAAGCCCTTCCCACATAGATTGGCGTAAATGGAGTGAAAATATATCCTGGGCATCATAAGTTGTATGTGCTAATTTTGCCCATCAATCAACAATATCCATGAACAAGCACCTGCTGCTCCTTCTTTGCCTGCTTTTACTGGGGCCATTTGACTTGGTCGGCCAGCTCTCATTGGGAAACCCGAGGATCAATGGTTCCTTTCAGACAGATGTACAATACCTTCAGGATGATCCTGCCATTGGCGCCACAGCTCCTGACGAAGCCATTCTCTCCAATTCCTTTCTCCAACTGACCTATCAGCAGGGCCCCTTTACGGCCGGGCTGCGCTACGAGGCTTATCTTTCCCCTATCCTGGGCTTTGACCCCCGATATGAGGGCCAGGGCATCCCTTTTCGTTTTTTTTCCTACAATTCCGATAAGCTAGACCTGACCGTGGGGAATATCTACGATCAGTTTGGCAATGGACTGGTCTTCAGGGCCTATCAGGAGTGGAACCTGGGTATTGACAACTCTATTGATGGGATTCACCTGATTCTCAGGCCCAGGCCTGGAATTAGCATAAAGGGCATTCTGGGGCGGCAGCGGAAATTTTTCGAAAAGAGCAATTCCCTGATCAGAGGGGCCGACGTAGAAGCCTCCCTCAATCAACTCTTTCCAAAGCTGATGGGCCAGAAGGTCATCATCGATCTGGGGGCCTCTGTCCTCAATCGCTTCGAAGAAGATGAAGACCCCATCCTTCAACTGCCGGAAAACGTCTCAGCTTTTTCTGGGAGAATGGACATTTATGCAGGTAAATTTATCTTCAGTGGAGAATATGCCTATCGAATCAATGACCCCTTTTCCCTCAATGATTTTGTCTACAACCCCGGCAACGCCTTCTTTTTTAACGCTACCTATTCAAAAAAGGGCCTGGGCATTAACCTTACCTTCAATCGCATCGATAACTTCGATTTTCGTTCGGAGCGCAACGTGAGCCTTCAGGAACTCACCCTCAACTTTATTCCCCCGGCTACCCGCCTTCATACCTATCGCCTTCCCACCCTTTATCCCTACGCTACCCAGTTTAATGGTGAGCTGGGTTTTCAGGGCACTATGTATTACAAAATCCCTAAGAAAACGGCTCTGGGAGGGAAATACGGGACCCAGATTCAGGCAAACTTCTCCCGCATCCACAGCCCGGATACCAACTTCGTGGAGCCTCAGTTTCGCTATGAATCCAGTTTTTTTGGCGATCCCAACAACCTATATTTCCAGGATTTCAATGTGGAGATCAAAAGGCGATGGACCAAAAAGCTGCGGACCGTATTGACCTACATTTGGCTGAATTACAACAAGGATATCATCGAATTTGGAACTCCTACCGCAGGTTTTGGTGTGGTAGAATCCCACAATGTCATCCTGGAACTTCAGTACCGGATAAACAAAACCCTGGCCTTGAGGGGAGAATTGCAACACATGGCCACTCAGCAGGATTTGGGCAGTTGGGCCATGGCCCTGGTAGAGCTTTCTGTTTCGCCTCATTGGTACTTCACCCTCTTTGATGAGTACAATTATGGCAATCCCGATCCAGCCAGCCGGGTTCATTATTACAATGCCTCCCTGGCCTACAGTTTTGGGGGCAGCCGACTGGCCCTCTCTTACAGCCGGCAGCGGAGGGGCCTGCTCTGTGTGGGAGGCATTTGCAGGGAGGTGCCCGCTTCTAATGGCTTGAACCTGAATGTGACGAGTACTTTTTAGCTTCTGTTAATTGTTCGATCAAAGCATTGTACCAGGGATCATCACCCATGAATGGCTAAAGTGCTGTTGGGCTTATCACAAACACCTTGTTTTCAATCCCAACAGCGCTATTTGTGATGCCGAAAAAAATGAACCTCCAGCTTCTTGAAAGACAACTGTAAAGGGAAAGGATAATTCTTAAACAGTCTCTTACATCAGGCCATCAACTCGACCCTGTTGTTTTCCGGGTCGAGGACCACCGATTCGTAGTAGCCATCACCTGTCCAGCGCGGACCTTCTACCACCTGAAAGCCATCGTGGCGGAGGCGTTCAGTGAGGAAATTGACCTTGTTTTCGGAGCCAAGAGATACCGCAAAGTGGATCAGTCCACCTTGTTGGGCGCCAAACTCCATGTGATCAAAAGGAATGTGGGGATTGTGCATCAACTCCAGTCGGGGGCCCTCCTCAAAGGATAGAAAGTAAGAGCTGAACTGCCTAATGGGGTTGTGGTAGGGCTCTCCGGCTTTGGCAAGGAAGTAGGTCTCGTAAAAGACCTTCATTTTTTCAAGGTCCTGCACCCAAATGGCCAGGTGTTCGATTCTGATCATTCCTTATTTATCTTAATAGGCAAGAATTACTGATATTAGCCTATATTTTCCCAAACAACTTCTCTGTCCGACACTTCATTTATTAGATAAGATGTATTTTTATCTCGAAAATAGATCGAATACCATGCGAAACTGCCTTCTATTTCTATTCCTTCCCTTATTTTTTGCCTTTGCCTGCGAAAAGATTGAGGCTCCCTATTATGAAGAATCCTATCTGGACAGCCTTCCGGCAGATGAAAAGTGCCTCATCGAAGCCAATCAGGTCAGAGAAGCAGGCCAGGTTTCCCAGGTTTCCAAAAAGGTCTTGCTGGAGGAGATGACCGGTCATCAATGCGGCAATTGTCCCTCAGCTTCCCTGAAAGCTAGCGAACTACAGGACCGCTACGGAGAAGACCTGATTTTTATGGCCATCCATGCCGGCCCCCTTGCCAATGTCAAAAGTGGCTCAGACAAATTTACCACCGACTTCCGCACCTCTACCGGAAACGAATGGTACACCAGCCTCAATGATCGCAACGCCGTTCCCTTTGGAATGGTCGACCGCAGCCGGGTGGGAACCAATCCCAGTGAGTGGGAGGGCTTCATCGACGAACGCCTGGAGGAGGAACCCCAAGTGGGCATCGACATTTATCCTTGTATGGAGGCAGACAGCAGTGAACTTGGCGTGGTAGTCTATATAAGGGCACTCAAAGACCTGGAGGGAGAGAAAAGACTGTCCTTGGTCCTGGTAGAGGCTGAAATCGTAGACTGGCAGAAGGACTACCGGGTGAGAAGCGGTTCGCCCGACATCCCCGACTACGTCCATAAGAATGTTCTTCGCAGAAGCATCAATGGAAGTTGGGGAGACAGGCTCAGAGACGGGTCTATTTCAGCCTCAGAAAATGTTACCTTTAGCTATGGGGTGGATTTGGCGGCGGATTGGAAGCTCTCACAGCTCAAGCTCATTGCCTTTGTTCATGACTTTTCTACCAGAAAGGTCCTACAGGCAGAAATCCAAGCCATTCAAAAGTAGGGAGAGCTATCATTATTTCTTCGAATGTCCCCGGATGGCAGGAATTTCAAATCCCAGGTGAAAGCCTATTGGGCCATCAATAGGAGGGGGAAAAGAAGAATGGGGACTAGCAGGTAATTTTTCATGGGGATGTAGGGGCCTTGGAGATGAAATAGGGGAAAAGCTCAAAAGGGCTTGGTCAGAAGGAAGACCTTTCCGCCTAAAAGAAGTATACAGGTGAAGAATACCAGAAAAATAAAATGATTTAAAAGGAACATTAAGTAGGCTCGCACTTTCATTTTGTAATTCTTGGGGCCACTTTTTCCCGTTTCATCGGGATCGCTTTAGCATTCCTAAACCTAGGGTCAATTCCTTGCCTTTAGAAAAAATTATCTACAAAGAATACCGAATTCAATGTGCTCGCCTATTTAAAATATGACCTGGGCTTTGTCCTTGCCTTTTCTCAGCCTTAGGCTTTTGGTTTGTTGGGCTCGTTTGATATGGACGATATTTTGCTGATCATCGAAGACTTCGGTGAGGATGTGGTTGCGCAAGCTGACTTTGGAGAAGGCATTGACATCTTTGACCTCCAGGTAGCACCACATGACGTTGCCGGGTTCGTATTCCCTGCCTAGATAGGAAAACGCCACCTCTGCTCCGTCGAGGCTCAATTCGAGGTTGTCGAGGAGGTAGGCGTAGATGAATACCTCGGCTTTTTCCACTTCCTTTTTTGTACTTAGATAGGTCTTGCCAAAACCTGCCTTTTCTATGGCCAGTTCTACATCATCGACAAAGAGTTTGACAGAGACCTCCAGGCGCTGTTCCTCGGCATTGTGGAACATCTCCGTAACGCTTAGGTGAAAGGGATGCACACCAAGAAGGAGGCACCCACACAGGAACAAGCACTTCATAGTTTTTATCTGGTTTTAAGCACTATTTGAATAAATGCCTTGTAAAAAAGCAAAAATAAATGGACAAGCCATGCCTGCCTTCACTCCGACCCAAGAATGGATGAAGGTATGGGGTTTTTAGGATTGGGAAGCACTTATTGCTGATAAGCCTAAAGAGCTTCATATGTTTAACTAATTCAAGTTGCCAGTTGTTGTTTGATGGTTTGATCGATTCCATGTATGAGGATAAATCCTATCATCTTAATCATAAATCCTTGTATGGAAACAGCATGTATCTTCTTGGCAAATCTTCCTTGAATGACACTGAAGAGAGTTTCTATGAATCGTCTCTGCTGTTTCTTCCATAGAGAAATGGGGTATATATCTCCCCTTTTCGAGTTCTTTTTTCTACAAATGTTCAGCTCAATCTGGTCGATTTCCAAGAAGGGATCTTCAAATAGATCGTTGGTAAAGCCACTATCTCCCTAGCGTTCACTTCCAGCAGGTAGGTCCATGGGTAAGGCTTCAAGGCCTCGAACTTCTGCCTATCAACCGGGTACAAAAGCGATTTCTACTGACAGCCCTTCTTCTGTGGCAATGAGGAAGACCTTAAAGCCATAGAAATAGCTTCTTTTGGAAACACACTTTCCTCGGAACTGCTCTCCCCGAAGGATGTTCGATCTGGAAATCCTGATGTTGTGGCAGACCGATACAGGAAAAGAATCGACCAAATAACGTGCTGAATCATTGCTATGCTTGAACAAATCACCCAAGAGATGGAATAAAGCCAGGATCAGATCCCAGTTGCGATGTAATCGCCGATTGAAACGGGAAGCAGAAAGCATCTGGGGAATATGTCCTTCCCTAGGAAGGTATTCTCTAACATGGACCTGATTGCCGCTAAAAAACAAGCTTGAAACCAAGAGGGTAGTCAACACTTCGCTATCGCTCATCTGGCAGCGGCAGTCTTCTTGGTGATCGAGGGCCTTGAGCATGTCATCAATTGAGATGTATATTTCGATGACTTGATCAAGCATAGGGTTCTCGGTTAATGATGGGGCAATTTTAATCTAGAGAACTCTTATCTTTTTTTCAATGAACTGACCAAATGCCTAACGGGCAACCTGGGTTAAATAGTAGCTTAGGATTTTTACTGTTCTTTCCCTGATGAGGAGAAAAGATTGGTTTTGGTTTGTGAATTAAAATAAAGAATTCGTCGATCAGGGGTTTACATTCTTCAAACCAAGGAATATTATTCATGAAAAAGCCTTTCTTTTGATTTTCTTGATACAATTGAAATGTATGTTCTATTTTTAGGGTTCAACTGCAATCGTGTAACTACTTGATCTATGAGAAAAATATGTATAGCCCTGGGGTTTTTTATCCTTTGCTCCCTGGCCTCAGCTCAAAACCCTGCCTACAACCAGAGTAAGTTCAAACAGCTCTACGAAGAGCTGCCTACCCCCAATGTCTATCGAAATGCTGCGGGTGCTCCCGGACACCAGTATTATCAAAACCGGGCAGACTATGACATGGATATTCGCCTGGTAGACTCTACCCAGCAGATTTATGGGGAGGAAAGCATCACCTATTACAATGAGTCTCCTGATGTGCTCAACTACCTCTGGCTTCAGTTGGACCAAAATGTAAGGGCCAAGGATGCCCAAAAATATGCTATCGAGACCGGAAGCATGGATGACATCAGTTTTGAAACCCTGGTGAAAATGCTACGGGTATTTGACGGAGGATTTAAGATTGACCATGTCAAGGATGGCAATGACAAGGACCTTCCCTTCACCATCAATGAGACCATGATGCGGGTGGATCTGAAAGAACCCCTCAAGCCTGGTAAAAATTTCAAACTCAAAATAAAGTGGTGGTACAACATCAACGACAGAAATAAGCCCCAAGGCGCTTCCAACAGTGGAGGTCGCTCTGGCATGGAATTTTTTCCCGAAGATGAAAATTACATCTATACCATTGCTCAGTTTTATCCCCGGATGTGCGCCTACAACGAGGTTGATGGCTGGCAAAACAAGCAGTTTCTGGGTAGGGGAGAGTTTACCCTGATCTTTGGGGACTACGATGTGCGGATTAGGGTACCTTCCGACCACGTGCTGGGTGCTACCGGAGAACTCCAAAATCCCAAGGACGTGCTCACGGCCAGGGAAAGGGAGCGGCTGGAAGAAGCCAAAAACAGCGATACTCCCGTCATGATTGTTACCGAGGACGAAGCCATGGCTCACGAAGGGGAAAAATCCACCAAGGAAGTTACCTGGGAGTACCACGCTGATAATGTGCGGGATTTTGCCTTTGCCAGCTCTAGAAAGTACCTATGGGATGCCCAGGGAGTCAAATTTGGCGACCGTACGGTTATGGCCATGTCATTTTATCCCAAGGAAGCTAATCCCCTCTGGAGCCAGTACTCTACAGCAGCTGTAGCCCACACCCTGAATATTTATTCCCAACATACCTTTGACTATCCCTACCCGGTAGCAATTTCTGCTCACACCGACCGCATCGGCATGGAGTATCCCATGATTTGCTTCAATGGATATCGTCCCGAAGCCGATGGGACCTATACCGCCCGTACCAAGTATGGCCTCATCAGCGTGGTCATCCACGAGGTTGGGCACAACTACTTCCCCATGATCGTCAACTCAGACGAACGGCAGTGGACTTGGATGGATGAGGGACTCAATTCCTTCCTCCAGTACCTGGCCGAGTCTGCCTGGGAAGAAGGCTACCCTTCCCGTCGTGGGCCCGCCTACAAAATCACCGACTACATGAAAGGCGATCCCGAAGGCATCATGCCCATCATGACCAATTCTGAGTCTGTCCTACAGTTTGGAAACAATGCCTATGGGAAGCCAGCCACTGCGCTCAACATCCTCAGGGAAACCATCCTGGGAAGAGAACTCTTTGACCACGCCTTCAAGACCTACTCGCAGCGCTGGATGTTCAAGCAGCCCATGCCTGCCGACCTCTTCCGCACCATGGAAGACGCCTCTGGTACAGACCTGGATTGGTTTTGGAGAGGTTGGTTTTATACCACCGATCACGTGGACATTGCCCTAAAAGATGTCAAGTGGTTCCAGATCAACAGCATGAATCCCGCCGTAGAAAAGCCCCTGGCTGCCCAGCAGGACGATAAGGAAGATCGCTACATCGCCAATAGGCGCAACAAAGAAGAGATGCCTGAGCGCCTCATTGATAAGCGTCCCGAGCTCCAGGATTTCTATAATAAGTACGACCAAAATGAGGTCTCTACCTACGATCAGTTGGAGTACAATTACCTGATGAACCAGCTCCCCGATGAAGTGAAGGAGGTCCTGGATACCGAAAAGAATTTCTACGAATTGAGCTTCGAAAACGAAGGAGGCCTGGTCATGCCCCTCATCCTGGAATTTACCTACGAAGATGGAAGCAAGGAAGTAAGGCGCATCCCTGCTGAGGTTTGGGTGAAAAACAACGAGGAGATCTCTAAGATTTTCATTACAGATCAGAAGATCTTCAATATCGTATTGGATCCCTTTCTGGAAACGGCCGATACCGATGTGAGCAACAATTACTGGCCGCCCCGTGCCCAGCCTACGCGCTACCAATTGTTTGAGCCCCAGAGGCCTGGTATGAATCCCATGCAATTGGAAAGACAGATCAAGCAGCTTCAGCAAGAAGGAAGAGTCCCTGTCGAAGAGGAAGGGGACAAGTAAAAAGGTATCTGGCAAAATAGTTCAGGGAGGTCCATGAAAGTGGATCTCCTTTTTTGTTGAATATTTTTTAATCCAAATATGCTGAATTTAGAACCATATACATCTAATTAATTGACAGTCAATTGATTGATTGTGTTTTATCTAAAAAATACTCATATTATCTTTACAGGAAGTCTTTTTTATGCCTTGTAAAATCAAGCCGGTATTCGTTTAAAAATCAAGCCCTTCAAATCCTACTTTGATGAAAAACATATTCAGATGGCCCTTGTTAGTCATTTTTCTCGCCCTATTCCATTTGCCTTCGCTGGCCCAGGTCCCTCAGGGAATTTCCTTCCAGGCAGTTGCCCGCGATGGTAGTGGCATTCCCTATGCCCTTACGCCAGTAAACATTGGCATTCGAATCAAAAACAATGCAGGTACGACTGTTTATGAAGAAAGCCACGCGGTCAATACGGACCAGTTTGGTTTGTTCAAACTGGTCATTGGCAATGGAACACCTGTTTCGGGAACTTTTCCTGCCATTGACTGGTCGGCCAATCAGCACCAGGTTCAGGTGCTTGTCAATGGCTCTCCTCTTTCGGACGTAGATTTTCAATCGGTGCCTTATGCCTTCACCGCCGATGAAGTGGATATGGGCATGGACGAACTCAACGATGTCAATGCCACGGGTATTTCAGTAGGCCAGTCTCTCAGTTGGAATGGCACGCAGTGGGTTCCAGCAACTTTTTCAGGGGGGGGTTGGAAGACCAACGGAAGCACAGCTTATTATGACGTAGGCAGGGTAGGGATTGGAATTGATACACCCAAAGCTGCTCTCCATTTGACCGATACTTCCAATTTCATTATTGGGGACAATTATACGGGTTCGGGCTTCAAACTCCTGTATTATGCCCAGAAAGGAGCCCTTCGGGTAGGATACCTCAGCAATCCATTTGGGGGCTACAACTATAACAAGTTTTGGGATTACGACTCGGTGGGATTTTACTCCTTTGCTGCGGGACAAAATTCGCGTGCCAAAGGCTTTGGTTCCTTTGCTTTTGGTTCCTTCGGTTGGGCTGATGGCAGTGGATCGGTAGCCTTTTTTGGAAGTGCCCGCGGAAACAACAGCTATACCTTTGGAGGAAGCTCCAGAGGCAGGGGCAGTTTTACAGTTGAGGGTACAGCAGAAGAAGAAGGTGGTATCGCCATGTATGGCTATACAGTTGGAAGGTATGGCGTTTCTATTGGTGGAGGAACTGTCGGCCTAGGAGCGTCTTCTTCCAGAGCAGACTATGCCATTGCCATTGGATGGAATTCTGATGCCAGGGGACAGGCGTCCATTGCCCTGGGCCCCAGCGATGCCTACGGCTACAATTCCTTCTCCACGGGTTGGGTTACTGAGGCCCGGGGCAATTATTCCTCGACTTTTGGCTACCAGACCAATTCCTATCCCTATGCATCCATGGCCCTTGGGCGTTACAATGTCGTTACTGGGGACAGTGCCAGTTGGAACCCCGGAGATCCCATCTTCATGATTGGGGATGGCACCTCCAATACCAATCGTTCTAATTCTTTCATGATTCAGAAAAATGGGCAGACAGCCATCGGTTACAACAGTCCTACGGGTATGCTCAATGTGAGTACGGGGCTGGGAAGCCTGAACAACAGTGGCCTGGATGTGGGAAATGCGGCTCTA
Source organism: uncultured Bacteroidia bacterium (assembly GCA_964564415.1). Taxonomy (GTDB): domain Bacteria; phylum Bacteroidota; class Bacteroidia; order J057; family J057; genus JALEFZ01. The sequence goes on from CAZMAV010000010.1 coordinate 139,162, forward strand.
TTGCTTGGAACGGCCACCAGTGGCCTGGCCTTTGATGCCAATCAGATAGAAGTGCTGGGGACAGGGCTGCACATCAATTTTAATTCAAACGAAGATCTTTATCTGGTCAATGGGGGAGGGAATGTAGCCATTGGGCACAGTACCCCTGCGACCAAACTCGATGTTGAGGGGGCAGGTTGGCAGTTTCGCCTCGACAACCCCTCCGCTGGTGGAGATGATTGGTACATAGGTTCCAGCCATAGTACCTGGGCTGCTGGTGGAGGCAAATTTTTGATCAGTCCTACAGCCTCCTCAGGTAATTCGGCCCTGGCTATAGAAAGCAGCAGCCAGGTAGGGATAGGCACAACTACGCCTTCTGATCGCCTTCAGATAGATGCAGATGCCGGAGAGGATGCATTGAGGGTAAGGATAGGTGGCGCGACAGCTTTTCGGGTGTACGACAACCTGGGAGTATCCGTGGGAGCCAATACGACTCCACCTCCCAATGGCCTCAGGGTGATCGGCAATACCATCGTCAATGACGAAATTTATCCCAACGTTGATAATGCCATCGACCTGGGTACGCCCACCCGCAGGTGGGACGATGTATGGGCTACTAATGGCGTCATCCAGACTTCAGATGCCCGACTCAAAACCAACATTCAGAACCTGAATTATGGCCTGGCAGTGATCTCTCAGTTAAGGCCTGTCTCCTTCAACTGGATTGATCAGGATGGAAAAGGAAAAAAGCTGGGCTTGATTGCTCAGGAAGTTCAAAAGGAGATTCCTGAAGTCGTAAGGGAAAATGAAAATCCCGAGGTACCTTTGGGCGTAAACTACGCAGAACTGGTTCCGGTTTTGATCAAGGGTATGCAGGAACAACAGAGCCTTATTGAGCAACAGGAAAAAGAACTCCAGCAAGTGAAAAAAGAGCTGGAAGAAATCAAGCATTTACTCAAAAAGTCAAAAAAATGATCAAATCCATACAGTTTTTTGGCTGGCTGATTCTTTTATGTCCATCATTGATGCTGGCACAGAGCCTGGACAGGATGGTCATAGGTTCGGCAGGAGAATGTGCGACTGTTGTAGGGCAGACCTACGCCATTTTTATTGGAGAAGCCGTGGTGGGAACCGAACAAGCTACCCTTCCCTCTCTGACCATGGGCTTTCAACAGCCTAGAGAACTCATTTTGCTGGGTCCTCAGTTCATTTCCTTTTCAGGCCAATTAGAAGAGGATAGCAAAGTAGCCCTGGAATGGGAGTTTGCTTCCCATCCCCAAAGCCAGCTTTTTCAGCTTTATCGTAGCCTGGATGGCGACAACTTTGATCCGGTCGGAAGTCGGGAACCACAGAATTTTGCCAGTCGGTATAGCTTTCTGGATGAAAGACTTCCCCGAGGATACACGGGCAAATTGACCTATCAGGTCAAATGGTTGGGCAAGAATGGTGAAAGGGTGTTGTCGCCCAGGATTGAACTGTGGATGGGTAATGAAGGGCTGCCCATACGGGTGTTTCCCAATCCTTTTTCCCAAAGGCTTACCGTTGACAATCCCTATCCTGAAAGGCAACTTCAACTGCGCCTCTTGGATGTAAGGGGAAGAGTATGCTGGCAGGGAAAAATGAAGGGTCAAATCGACATCCCCACACAATCACTGGCCAAAGGCATGTACCAGCTCCACCTGAGTGGGGAGGGTACAAACGAATCCCACAAAGTGATAAAAAAATAAGGGACAAGTATGAATTGCCCCTTTTGATTGATCTTTTTTTCGGCTAGAAATAATAGCCCAATTCAAGGGAGATATAGCTGACGCGGTAGGTCTCGCTATTGCCCTGTGTATTTTCCTGAAAAGCCCTGCGACGGTTGAGGTTGGTCAGGCCGCGGTGGTAGACGATACCAAAATTAAGCCTTCCTACGCCGCCTACTTCATATTCTCCTCCTACCCCAAAGATGAACGATAGGGCCAGGGGATTGATAAAGCTGGCCTGGGATTGAAGGGTCCCACTTTGGGCGAGGTTATTGTTGAGGGGATTGACGCCCTCCCATTCGTTTCTGGAGCCCGTCCGAATGTCGGCAGAGACGCCAAAAAGTCCGTTGGCAAACCATCCCGTTCCAATCTCTGGAGTCCTGAGTTTGAGGGCCAGAGGAATTTCGACTGAGGTGATGGATATATTCTGTGATCCTACGACAGTAGAGGAATCGTTGATCATGACAGGGCCTTCCCGCCTGAATCCTTTTCTGACGATGTGGACACCGGTGTGCAGGGCATAATTTTCCGTAAAATTGTAATCGGCGATCAAACCGAAGGTAAGGCCCAACTTGGAAGAAACATCATCCATGACCTCATTGCCGCTGGAATCCGATATGCTGGCATTGGAGAGGATAGGGCTTAGCCTAAGGCCCAGGTTGAGCTTGCTCTGGCCATGTACCGCCCCTGTCAGACAAAAGCAAAGGAAAAGTAGGGAAAGACTTCTCATAGTAGATTTGTTTTTAGTAAGTGTAAAATGGTTTCATATTCGTTTTGGACAAAATCCTTCTTATGATTTTCACAAAATAGAAGAACCTTTGTTTTCTCGAAGCTAGGATGAACATGCTATTTATCCTAACCATAAAAGCCTAAAACTTATTATGCCAAAGACCAGCCCTTCGATTTTTTGGTTGCTGATAGCCCTCTTACTGCCCTTTACTTTTTCTTGTAGCAAGGACCCTGACAGCGATGTGGCAAATGTCGATTTGAACCTGGACTTTGTTCGGGTCGATAGCATGATGTGGGAATTTGCCAAAGCTTGTCAGGAGGACAGCAACCTCGATATTTATCAGGCTTTCGACACTTACCTTGGAAGCGAGAGGGATTTCTTCTACGAATACCTCAACATGTCCGAGGTCGCCCGGGTAAGAAAATTGTCTCCAGGGCTGGCAGATTCCGTCATGAAGGCCCAACTCGCGACCTTGCTTCGGGAAAAGGCCATGTACGAACTTTTAGATACTGTCAATGATGTTTTTCCCTATGATGTTGACCTGGAAAGGGAATTTCTGCCCCCCCTCAAGCGTTTGGTTAAGCTTTTTTCCGATATACAACTACCTGCCTTCAGGAGCTTCGTCAATGGCTATGTGCCGGGAGGAGATATGAGGACCGTGGATCAGGTGCTACCCCTGCCCAATTATTTTGGCTTTGGCCTACATTACTTCATGGGGCCTAAGTTTCCCTACTATCCCGTCAACATCGCCGCCTACCAGCGCAGGTACTTTGATGTGGAGTATATGGAAGTGGAAATGTGCCGGGAAATTGTAGAAGGCATGGTCAGACCCCTGGATCGCCGCACTTCGCCGACCCTGATCGCCGGAATGGTACGGAAGGGGATTAAGCAATTTTTTTTGGAGCGTCTCCTTCCCAACACCCCCGACTCCGTGAGACTGGCCTACACTTCCAAACAAATGATGTGGGCAGATACCTACGAAGACAGAATCTACAAGGAATTGATAGATCACTTTTTCAGTACAGACTTCAAGCTCCACCGGGAATACCTGGCTGAAAAACCTTTTACTGCTTCTCTTTCCCGGGAAAGTGCTCCACGCATCGGCGAATATTGTGGGTGGAAAATGGTTTCTGCCTATATGAAAAGGCATCCAGAAGTAAGCCTTGAAGAATTGATAGGGATGAATGATTACGAAAAAATCCTGAGAGAATCGCGGTATAAACCTGACCCCTCCTGACAAAAAAAGGCGAAAAGACAGTTGTTTTGCCTTTTCGCCTGGGAATTGGAAATTTTGGTAGGGAAACTACTGCTTAGTCCTTCAATGGAAAGGTCTTGAGCTTTTCGCCCTTTTCGGAGATCATAGAAACACAGCTAATAGCAAATGAGGGAAGGTCTCCACAAAATCCCTCCATGTAGCTATCCTCTTCGATCTGTACCCTGGCGCGAGTTCCAGACCTATTTATGCCTTCGAGAAGGTCCATCTCTTCGGGGACGAATTTAAGTTCCTCCCTGACAATAAGAAAATAAAAACCGCAGGGAGTCTCATCGTCTTTGTGATAAACTACCTCAGTCGAACAGTCATAAACCGCTGGTTTGTCATCGGATTCAGGAGCGTCCTGAGAAGAAAATTCCTCCAGAGGAGCCAATCTATCTTCGAGGGTACAGGAAGTAAGGGCGATCAAAATAAGGGAAGTAAAGAATACAAGCTTTTTCATAAGTGCAAAGAATGAATCTCGTTTGAAAGAATATTATGAGAAAGGGGATTTCCCTTTTCTGAAACAAATATGCTATTTGTGTAATAGACTAAAAAATAAATATTACGAATAATTGTACATTATAATTTTCCTCTTCACATGGGGAAAGAATGACTTATGCTTATATTAATTTGGCTAAGGAGGGCCAAAGGGATGGGAGGGGGCTCAGGAATCACCCAAACCTTACGTCATCTTTTAAGCCTAAAGGTGTTTCCCAAGGCGGATAGGTTCGCGAATCTCAGTATTTTTATAGTCTAATCTAATCTCGAGGCCCAAGGGGGGTGGCTGAATCGGTAGGAGATGTAGGAATCGAGAAGGTGGACCTGGAAATTCAGGGATGACGTGTCAGATCGTTGGGCTCCCCTTCAAATTTTTCATTGCCTGTCTTTATGATCAATTACAACTCAAAAAACTGGCTGGAAGCTATTTCTCATTTCAATTCCAGTTATGTGATCCTTCGCACCTTCCGCCTGACCTTGGTGATGGGGCTGATAGCTAGCGGGATAGCTTTGGTGGACCATTTGTTCATGTCCAATTTTCACGTAGGGATAGAACCCGCCATTTTTTCCCTACTTGGCTTGTTGCTGAGTTTGCTCTTGGTTTTTCGTACCAATACCGCCTATGATCGTTGGTGGGAAGGGCGCAAACAATGGGGAGCCTTGATCAACCATACTCGGGGACTGGCAGTCATCCTCCATGGGATGCTCCGAAAAGAAGATCAGCGGAATCGTAACTTTTTCGCAGGGAGTATTTCTGCCTACGTTCTTTTTTTGAGTGATCACCTGCGGGACCATGAAAACCACTCCCTGATCGAGCGCTATTCGGAGGAAAGTCCGGAATTCCTTCGCCGTTACCAGCACGTGCCCAATAAGATCACCCGTGATATGTACGCACGCACAGAAGAGCTCTACAAAGATGGGTTTATCGACGGGTTTCAGCTGAACCAAATTCAACCCGAACTTCAGGAATTTCTCCATATTCAGGGAGCCTGCGAGCGGATCAAAGCTACCCCCATTCCCTTTGCCCACAATTTTTTCATCAAGCTATCTGTCATTACCTATTGCTCCCTCCTTCCCTTTGTCCTGATCCCCGTAGTCGGTTGGTGGGCCATCCTCATGACCATGTTTGTCTCTTATGCCCTTATCGGAATCGAATCTATTTCCGTTGGGATCGAAGAGCCCTTTGGCCTTGACTGCAATGACCTTCCCACCCACAACCTGGCGGTAAAAATCGAAAAAAATGTCCATGAGATCCTGGAAGTGGAACTCAAGAAAGAGGAGGAGGAAATCAAGAAGTCTTACATAGTGATTAAGTAAATGAATCTCATAGCTAGCAATCCCTTTTTATGTGCCTGCAGATAGCTTCACAATCCTCTCTGGACTTGGCCATGATAAGAAGGGGGATTTTGACATGGGATACTTCCTGTTTCAAGGGGTAAACCCAAGCAGGAATAGAGGGCCGAGCGGTATAGGTATAGGCTGATCTTTTGAGGTGGATAAGAAAAGCCTGAAAGGCCACCGTATCAGAGGGAGAGATATATTGAAAGAGGAAATGGCCCTTCTCTCCCCTCATCTTTTTGTAGACCTCAAAGGGCAGGGCCATGTGAGGGATGCCGCTCCTCATTTCCTGAAAAAGCAACAGGCGCCTCCCTATCCATTTGAAGGCCATGTAAAAAGAGCCCCATTGGCCCCTGGCAAAAAGCGCCTTGCCCAATCGGCAGAGGTAGTCGTGGAACTTATCCCGGACATCTTCATCCATGTGGAGGGAACGAACAGCCCTTATTTGGCCAGGGCTAGGTTGGAGATATTCCCAACTCCCTTCCTTGGCGATTTGACGGTTCTGAAACTGGTTGGAGGAAAGGTTTACCCCATTTTCTCACCCATCTGCTGCGACTTTTCTTATGCGTGTCCAAATTTTTACAATTTGTTTATACCTGCCATTCCTTTGGAAAGATCGAAAAGTTCTAACTTCCAGCCATTAACCAAAACTTTAATTCAAATAACATGACTAAACTTCGTCCCTTAATTTTGTTGTTGGGGATTAGCATCAGCCTTTATGCTGCCGTGCCTCCAGTACAGCAGTTTTTTGCTGGCATTATGATGAATCCTCTCTACGACATCGACTTGATCACCAACGATGCGGATGGAGACGGAATCGGTGACTCTCTGGGAGTTGCTGTTGACGTCATCGGCGTTGTCCATGGGATCGACCTTCAAGGAGGTTCCAGTATCCAGTTTACCCTGATCGACAACACAGGAGGAATTGGTGTATTTTCTTCCAATAACTTAAACTACACCGTTACAGAAGGAGACAGCCTCCGCATTTCAGGTAACGTGAGTGAATTTAACGGTCTGACTCAGGTCAATCCGGATACCCTTATCGTACTGGGTACAGGTGCAGCTCTACAGACTCCTACCCTGGTTACCAGCCTTGGGGAAGATACCGAATCCGAATTGATTCGCTTCAATGATGCTACCCTGGTCAACCCAGCTGACTGGCCTACGACTTCCGGTTCACAGAATTTTGAGGTGACCAACGGTACCGATACCCTCACGGTTCGCGTAGACAGCGACACCGACATCGATGGGACTCCTGCTCCTAGTGGTCCTTTTGACATCATCGGAATCGGCGGACAGTTTGACTCGTCTCTGCCCCGCAACGATGGCTACCAACTCCTCCCTCGTTCCCTGGCCGACATCATGGTTCAGCCCTTCATGAGTGGACTTCCCCAGTATGACATCGAACTTGTAACTGACGACGCCAACAATGACGGCGTTGGTGATTCTTTGAACGTAGATTGTGAATTGAGAGGTGTCGTCTATGGCATCGACCTTCAGGGGGGGAGCAATATCCAATTTACCCTGATTGATCCCACCGGAGGCATTGGCCTCTTCTCTTCCAATAACTTTGGTTATACAGTAAGAGAGGGAGACAGCCTTCACGTGCCCGGCACCATTTCTGTATTCAATGGATTGACTCAGATCAGTCCTGATACCGTAGTTGTCGTTGATTCTTTCCGTCCTCTGGGTACACCTCAGGTGATCACCAACCTGGATGAGACGACGGAGTCTGAGTTTATCCGTTTCAACCGTGCCTATCTGGTAGACCCTGCTGACTGGCCGACCACAACAGGTAGCGCCAATTTTGACATTACCAATGGTAGCGACACCATCACCCTGCGCGTGGACAGTGATACCGACATTGACGGAACACCAGGTCCTCCCTCTGATACTTTTGACGTTGTAGGTTTGGGAGGACAGTTTGACGGTTCAACTCCTCCCCTGGGCGGATACCAGTTCTTCCCTCGCTCCTATGACGACTTCATTGCAAGAAGCAACTTCGGACTTCCCATTTACGACATTGACTTGGTAACTGACGACGCCAACAATGACGGTGAAGGAGACTCTGTCGGTGTAGCCTGCGAACTTCGTGGAGTAGTATATGGCATCGACCTTCAGGGTGGAGGTAACATTCAGTTTACCCTGATTGATCCCACCGGAGGCATTGGCCTCTTCTCCTCCAATAACTTTGGTTATACAGTAAGAGAGGGAGACAGCCTTCACGTGCCCGGTACCATTTCTGTATTCAATGGATTGACTCAGATCAGTCCTGATACCGTAGTTGTCGTTGATTCTTTCCGTCCTCTGGGTACACCTCAGGTGATCACCAACCTGGATGAGACGACGGAGTCTGAGTTTATCCGTTTCAACAATGCCTATCTGGTAGACCCTGCTGACTGGCCGACCACTACAGGTAGCGCTAATTTTGACATTACCAATGGTAGCGACACCATCACCCTGCGCGTGGACAGCGATACCGACATTGACGGAACACCAGGTCCTCCCTCTGATACTTTTGATGTGGTAGGTTTGGGAGGACAGTTTGACGGTTCAACTCCTCCCCTGGGTGGATACCAATTCTTCCCTCGCAGGCTGACAGATTTCATCCTCAATGTCTCCTCTGGGCTGCCCAAATATCCTATTTCCCTGGTCACAGCGGACGCCAACAATGACGGCGTTGGTGATTCTTTGAACGTAGATTGTGAATTGAGAGGTGTCGTCTATGGCATCGACCTTCAGGGGGGGAGCAATATCCAATTTACCCTGATTGATCCCACCGGAGGCATTGGCCTCTTCTCTTCCAATAACTTTGGTTATACAGTAAGAGAGGGAGACAGCCTTCACGTGCCCGGCACCATTTCTGTATTCAATGGATTGACTCAGATCAGTCCTGATACCGTAGTTGTCGTTGATTCTTTCCGTCCTCTGGGTACACCTCAGGTGATCACCAACCTGGATGAGACGACGGAGTCTGAGTTTATCCGTTTCAACCGTGCCTATCTGGTAGACCCTGCTGACTGGCCGACCACAACAGGTAGCGCCAATTTTGACATTACCAATGGTAGCGACACCATCACCCTGCGTGTGGACAGCGATACCGACATCGATGGTACACCTGCTCCTCCGGCAGACACTTTCGACGTTGTAGGTTTGGGAGGACAGTTTGACGGTTCAACTCCTCCCCTGGGTGGATACCAATTCTTCCCTCGCAGGCTGACCGACTTTATCTCATTTGTAGTGCCTACTCCTCCGCCTTTGTATCCTATCGGAATCCTAAATGCCGATGCCGACAACAATGGTATTGGAGATTCCCTGGGTGTAGAATGTAGGGTTCAGGGCATCGTTCATAGCCTCGACTACCAGGGTTCTGACAACATCCAGTTTATTGTCATTGACTCTACGGGCGGTATCAATGCCTTTGCCTTTGACTTTACAAGTTATGTTGCAACCGAGGGAGATGAAGTCCTTATTACAGGTACCATCATCGAGTTCAACGGCCTCACAGAAATCGAGATCGACAGCTTAGAGGTTCTTTCTACCGGAAATCCTCTCTTCCCCCCCACTGTGGTTACTGCCCTCGACGAGACAACCGAGTCAGAGCTTGTTACTCTGGAGTGTGTCCGTATCATCGATACGACCTTGTGGCCTGCCAGTGGTAGCCAAAATCTTGACGTAACCAATGGTGTCGATACTTTTCAAATCCGTATCGACTCCGATACCGATATCGACGGTACCCCCGTACCTGCCGCCGAATACCTGAACATTACAGGTGCGGGATGGCAGTTTGACGGGAGCAATCCTCCCCTGGGTGGTTACCAGCTTCTTCCTCGCCGACTTACTGACATCGAGCTTCGTATCCCCGAGGTGGCCATGGTAGCTACCACAGATAGCGTAGCAGAAGATGGAGGAAGCATTGGTATGGAATTTTTCCAGGTTAATGGAAATGTGAATCCCACCAGCTTCACCATACAGATCGATACGGCTGCTTCTACCGCTACTCCTGGTGTGGACTTTATCCTTCAGTTCCCCACGGCTGTAATGGAAGGCTGCGACAATGACAGTGTGACCCTTCCCCTCGACATCATTGATGACAGCGATCTGGAAGGCTTTGAGACTGTAGTAATCAACCTGATTTCTGCTGAAAATGGAGCTACCCTTGGCAATTCGATCTTGACCATTGTCATCGAAGACAACGAAGTCGATTCCAATGAGCCCCTGGCCTCCTCTGCCATTAAGCTTTATCCCAATCCTGCCACAGGGGTAGTGAAACTAACTTCCAGCCTTGGCATGGAGGAGCTTAGCATTCGCAACCTCATGGGACAGGAGGTGATGAGCCAGGCCCTCAAAGGTCAGCAGGCTGAGATTAACATCAGCGCACTTGCCGCCGGGATGTACATCATCCGGGTAGAGAGTAAAGAAGGGGTCTGGACCTCTCGCCTGATGAAGAAATAATAAAACCTGATATTTGATTCAGAGAGGCAGTCGGCATGGGTCGACTGCCTTTCTTATAGGAAAAAGCTGGCTCCTCCTTTTGATAAGGATAATCATTATCTTAGAAACAGTTTGTTTTATAATTTTCAGTTTACAGGCAGGATGTTAAGGTTCTGATGCAGAAATTTTTTTTGAGCTTTAGTGGTGCTAACCTGGGAAAAAATGCAAACTCAGGTTTTTAAAAGCCAACTGTAAACGGAAAGGATAAACCTTAAGTAGCCTCTTAGAGATATGGAAGAATCAGCAAAAGCCATCAAGTTTTCCGGTGTCAAATTTTACCCCCACAAACTAAAAAGAGCAGAATCCGGCACTGTTTTCCTGGATTTGATCATGCTCATCTTAGTCATATTGAATATTTTCCTCTTTGTATTCTACTGGATTTACCTCAATCCCTTTTTCAGGGAATATGTAGCCACCTATGCGGGCCCTGTCCACGCAATTCTTAATCCCATTTATGAACGATTCTTTGTGATCGACGCCGTCTTCCTGGGAGTTTACCTTGCCGAATTGGCATTTCGGTGGGGCTTAGCCATTTATCGGAAAACCTATCATCGCTGGTTTTTTTACCCCTTTATCCACTGGTATGATGTGCTGGGCTGTATTCCGGTAGGGTCTTTTCGCTTTTTACGGATACTCAGGGTCTTTGCTTTGGGTTCTCGTTTGCAGCGGCTAGGGGTCATCGACTTGAGCGATACCTATGTGTACACCCGTTACTTGAAATACAGGGCTATGTTGGTGGAGGAGGTATCCGACAAGGTGGTCATAAACGTCCTCCAGGGAATACAAGGCGAAATACAAAAGGGCCTTCCCATTACAGATCGCCTTATCCATGAGGTTATTATTCCCTACAAACCGATCCTGGTCCAGTGGCTTTCCCGCCGCCTGGGACAGGTAACGACCCGATCCTACGAAGTTTATAAAGACGACTTACAGCATTATGTATATGGGAAAATAGAGCGGGCGGTGGAGCAAAACAAAGAGATCAAGCAGATCGGTGCCATTCCAGTTTTGGGTAGCAAGGTTTCGGATATGCTGGAACACGCCATACAGGACATTGTCTTTCAGGTGGTCAATGGCCTCCTTCAGGACATGGCTGGCCGCGATCACTCAAAATTTTTGGATGAAATTTCTGGGGTCATGCTGGAGACGGTTCTCCACGAAGAAAAAAAGGAAAACGAAGAAGATGCCCTCGATGAAATATTGAGTCGTTTTGCCCTGGATCTCCTTGAAATCATCAAGGAACGGGTAGCAGAGCAAGACTGGAAGATTTTGGAAGCCCAGGAAAAAGCAGAGTTGCAAAAAGAAAAAGAGAAGGCAGAGGAATTTGCGGTTTGAGGTGGAAGCTGATTCAGCTGCCATAAATTTTAAGGATCAACCCTATTTCTTAGGACAATTATATATCTGGATGATAGGGGTCAAATTTATGAGGGCAGAGAACTAGGCGCCTGGTTCTCTGCCCTTTCCATCAGTCAATTTACTTAGCACCTGCCTTGATTGCATCTACTACGCTGGGGTCCAAAAGGGTGGAGGTATCTCCTAGGTTTTCAGCGCTTCCTTCGGCGACTTTTCGCAGGATGCGGCGCATGATCTTTCCCGAGCGGGTCTTGGGTAGGCCCGGAACGATCTGCACCTTGTCGGGCTTGGCTATAGGCCCGATTTGCTTATTCACCACATTTCTGATTTCGGCGATGATGGTCTCCTCGTCTTTTTCCACATGGTCTGCCATGGTAATGTAGGCGTAGATGCCCTGGCCCTTGATTTCATGGGGATAACCGACTACGGCCGCCTCGATGACCTCGGGATGCTGGTCGATGGCGTCTTCTACTTCGGCAGTACCCATTCGGTGCCCGGAGACATTGATCACATCGTCTACCCGCCCGATGATGCGGTAATTCCCTTCCTTGTCTCGCTTGGCAGCATCACCGGTAAAGTATTTGTTGTCAAACATGGCAAAGTAGGTATTGATGGCCCGCTGATGATTGCCATAGGTGCTGCGAATCATAGAAGGCCAGGGATATTTCACACAGAGGAGACCTTCGACCTCATTTTTGCTGATCTCATTCCCCTCATTGTCTACCAACATAGGCTGTATGCCGGGCAGGGGTCTTGTAGCAAAACAAGGTTTGAGAGGAGTAACATTGGCGATGGGGGCGATCATGATGCCTCCTGTTTCGGTTTGCCACCAGGTATCGACAATGGGCGCATTTCCTTTTCCTACCTTGTCATGGTACCAATGCCAGGCTTCTTCGTTGATGGGCTCACCCACAGATCCCAGCACCTTGATGGAGGAAAGATCATATTTCTCTACAAATTCATCTCCCTTGGCCATCAAAGCCCGAATAGCTGTAGGAGCGGTGTAGAACTGGTTGACCTTGAGTTTATCACAGATTTCCCAAAAGCGGCCTGCATCGGGATAGGTAGGAACTCCTTCAAACATGACCGTGGTAGCTCCCGCCCCCAGTGGGCCATAAATAATGTAGGAGTGCCCTGTGATCCAGCCAATATCGGCGGTGCACCAATAGACATCTCCCTCTTCGTATTGAAAGACATTTTTGAAAGAGTAGGCCGTGTAGACCATGTAGCCCCCGGTGGTATGGACGACTCCCTTTGGTTTGCCGGTAGAACCAGAAGTATAGAGGATAAAGAGGACGTCTTCGCTGTCCATCTCTTCAGCTTCAAAAAAGGTAGACATGCCACGAAGGGCATCGTGCATCCATACATCTCTATCCTCGTCCCAGTAGACTTTTTGATTGGTACGCTTCAGGACAATGACTTTTTTGACGGAGGGGGTATGAATGACAGCAGAATCTACCACGTCTTTGACGGCGATTTGCTTATTGCCGCGAAAATTACCGTCTGAGCAGATGATCATAGAGCATTCCGAGTCATTGATCCGATCGGCGAGGGCAGAGGCAGAAAAACCCGCAAATACCACAGAGTGAATGGCACCTATTCGGGCACAGGCCAGGACAGCGATGGCCAATTCAGGTACCATAGGCATATAAAAACAAATCTTGTCTCCCTTCTTGGCTCCCTGCTCTTTGAGGGCATTGGCCATGCGGCAGACCTCAGCGTGGAGTTGGCGATAGGTATAGGTAATGGTCTTTTGCTGGGGATTATTGGGTTCCCAAACAAGGGCGGGCTGGTCTCCACGAGTCTCAAGGTGGCGATCCAGGCAGTTTTCGGTGATGTTGAGCTTGGCATTGACAAACCACTTGACGTCGAGCTTGCGAAAATCCCAATCCACGACCTTGTCCCATTTCTTTTTCCAGGTAAAGGTCTCAGCAATGGATTCCCAAAATCCCTCAGGGTCCTGCACAGAACGGTCATAGGTGCTTTGATAGTCCTCAAAGCTTGTAATCCTTGGAGTCATATAAACTGACAATTAAATGTGTGCAAATAAATGATATTTTCAGAAAGGTAAGCTAGGTATTTTTTATTGTAATAGCAAGTATATAGATATATAGATGAATTTTTAATTTGTACAAAAGAAACAAAAAGATTAGATGCTTAATGGGCTGTGAGGGCGAGCAAAAATAGCCTGTTTTTAAGCTCAAGGGCAGGATTTGTTTTCCCGGTGGACATGGTTTCGCGTTCATAATTAAATGTAGGTAAAATTTTTCTCTTAGGCAGCTTGCTTCTCTCTTTTGAAAAGACATCAATCTCCATCTACTTCCATGCCTATATTTTTCTTGATTATCCTCTGCCGATCTTCGACCTTTTTGAAAAATTTGTACCTGTTTTTTTCCGATACTGTACTGATGAGGTCGGATTTGTAGGAAAGATTTTTGAGCCAGGATTTGATGGCCCTCGAGAATTCTTGGTCCTCGGTATTGAGGTATTCGATGGAGTGGTAGACCAGGAAAGATTGTTCTTTTCCCTCTTCGTATCGAATGTGGATGACATTATCGATGAGGATGAGGTCATTGTAGTAGAGGGTAAAATTTTCCAGTCTTTCTCGGGGAGGCTTGTCATGGATAAATTTATAGCCCCGGCTAGCCTCCTCCTGCAGATGGGCAAAATATTCTTCTATTTCTCGAACCACTGCTTCGGCATCGCTTTTTTCCTTAAACAGTCCCGCCTCATAGTAGTATTGAACCTGTTTCATAAAGCTGAAGGAGGTTTCCTCATTCCAAATTTCAATGGTGGGAATCATGGAGTATTTCTCGGCAATCTGGCGACAAAGGCTCAGGCACTCCTTAAGGTAATCGTCGCTATGCTCGACTGAAAACTTCTGTCCCTTCAAATCGGGAGAATTAAATATCGTATTTTGCCAGAAAAATATCTTGAATAGGGAAAGCTTGGGAAATTCGAAGAGGTGAAAAACCGGGATGTCTTTACAGGCAAAAATGACCTTCTCGATTCCCCTGCTCTTAATATGGTTCAAGAGCATAAGGAGGTTTTTCAAATATGATTTGAAATCCAGATTGGTTTCTCCTAGCCCTGCTTTTTTGAAAATATATACCTCCGGAACAGCATGGCCTTGCAGTTCATCCAGCGAAATGCCAAACTCTTCACTCAGTTTGAGTGCTTCGTCCAGGCGAAGGGGTACATCTCCCCTCAGCCTACGATAGGACCTGTCCAGGCTAATGTTGAGCAGGTCTGCGATAACGTGGGCCGTAGATTGTCCTTTAGGTATTTTACTTTTTACCTGATCGAAAAAAAATCCTTGTATGTCTTCCATAACCCCTTATGTAAGAGTTCTATAAGGTAAACAAAAAATCCGAAACATAGGAAGCTATAAAGGCGATTCCTATTTAGGACATTAGGCGGTGTAGAGACTAGAGGGGGAGGATAGGTAAAGCGCAGTTTGGGCTTATCCAAAATACTTTGTTTTAACCCCGGGGGCCCTGTTTTTTCATCGCTTGACAAGAATGGGAGGCAGGCATTATTTAACAAGAAAAAGCCCCGAATAAGGAAATATTCGAAGCTTGTCTTTTGGTTATCAGTGCCTTGCCCGGAGGGGCTAGACGATCTGGTTGATGGCAACCACACTTTTGATCTCAGGTGCTACCCGAAAAATGACTTGTTCCAATCCTGCTTTCATGGTAAGGTGGCTCATGCTACAGACTTCACAATTGCCCAAAAGCTCCAATTCAACCACTCCATCTTCGCGAACATCATGTATGCGAACGTCTCCACCATCAGATTTCAAATAATCTCTAATGCTGTCGAGAGCCCCTTCTATTCTTTGTCTAAGATTTTCCTCCATAAGGGTAAAAATAATAAATTTTTTCCGATTGACCTCTATCCTTTATTATGGAACGCAGCCTTAGCTACCAAAGTTTAGGTAGTAAGACTCATTTTCTTGGTTATCACCCCATTGAGATGTTTTTACTCCATCATGGGGATACATAGAGGGGCAGGCTGTTTCCAAGGATTTACTGCACATTGACCCGCTGGGTAGGAGCTTGTGAAGATAGCCTGATGGCCAGTTCCTGAGCCAAGCGCTGCGAAAGATTCTTAAAGGCAGCTTTTAGCAGTTCATCCTCACCAAGGGCAATGGGCTTACCCTGGTCGGCGCGCTCAGCCATTTGTTCCCGCATCGGAATCTGTCCCAATAAGGGAGCTGAGATACTTTCCGCCAGTTGCTTCCCGCCGTCCTTGCCGAAAATGTAGTACTTTTTGTCCGGCTGCTCGTCTGGAACGAAATAGGCCATGTTTTCTATGACACCCAGGATAGGTACCTGAATCTGAGGAAGCTGAAACATATCGGCTCCTTTACGCGCATCGGCCACGGCCACCTTCTGAGGGGTAGTGACCACTATGGCGCCCGTTACAGGCAGGGCCTGGACCAGGGTCAGGTGAATGTCTCCAGTGCCGGGTGGCAGGTCTACGATCATGTAGTCGATTTCGCCCCAGTGGGTATCAAAAATCAATTGCCTGAGGGCCTTAGAAGCCATAGGTCCCCTCCATACAATGGCCTGCTCAGGCTTGACCAGGACCCCGATGGACATGAGCTTAACCCCATGACGCTCGAAGGGCACCAAAAGATCCCTTTCTCCCACCTTTTCTAGGGTGGGACGCTCGCCGTCAAAGCCAAACATAATAGGCATAGAGGGACCATAGATGTCTGCATCAACCAGGGCTACCTTGGCTCCACTCTGGGCAAGGGAAATAGCCACATTGGCGGCTACCGTAGATTTTCCTACCCCACCTTTGCCGGATGACACGGCGATCACATTTTTTACCTCCGGCAGGACCTGGTTGTTGATGTCTTGAACTACTTTGGCCGTCATGTTGACATTGACCTCCGCTTCCTGGTCTACCATCAGTTTGACGGCATTGATGCAGGCGTTTTGGATGGCATCCTTCATCGGACAGGCAGGTGTGGTCAGGACGACTGTAAAAAAGACCTTTTTTCCGTCTATTTTCAGGTCTTCGATCATGCCTAGGGTTACGAGATCCTTTTTCAGGTCGGGATCATCCACATGGCCCAGGGCTTCGAGTACCTTTTTTTCTGTGATTCCTTTATCTTTTTTGAACAACATATGTCAAATTTGAAATTTTTCTTTGCCTATGTCTAGCCAGCCAGGAAAATAATCAATCTAAGCTCAAATTAAGGGTCTTCATGATCCCTGACATGTAACATTAATGACAACTAATCATCAAAATAATGGTTTAGTTATAGCTTCGCAAGTCTAGCAGTTGATACCTCCCATAGGTAAATAGGCTGGGGTAGAAGAAGGTCCTGGAACGAGGGAGAATGGCAAAGTCATAGGGATAGGTTTGGCGGATGGATGCCAGGTCCTTTTCATCCAGGGATTCATAATGGTCTTGTTGAAGGGAATCCAGCTTAGCTCCAGCCTGAAATGCTCCTACTTCCCCAAAACAAAGACCGATTCGTTCCCTCCATTCGAGGATGGCCTCATCGCCAAAGGGGAAGGCCTTGAAATCTGCCACAATGGCTCGCCTGCCAGCGATTCTAAGCCCTCCAAATTTGGGAGGAACCAAAATGATGGCATCCTGAGGAAGTTTCTTTTTTACATAGTTGCTAAATGCTTCTACTTCTTCCGGATAGGAAAGCTCGAAAATTTGAGGTCTAAGGACCTTATTGCTGTAGGGACGCAGGGACTGAGGGATAAGATCAGGCAAAAAGCTCAATTGAGCAAAGGCACATAGAATCATGGCAAGTACAAGTCCCCGAGCCAGAAGGCCTTTTTCTTTAAGGATGAGGATCAGGAGAAATGTGAGGGATAGCAAAAGTAAAACATTAGGGATGGGCAGGCTCAGGGAGGCCAGGATCAGGGCCAGTAAGGAAAGCAGGCCAAGGGCTAGGTTGAGTAGGGGAGCCTCTCCTCCTCCT
Organism: uncultured Bacteroidia bacterium; assembly: GCA_964564415.1. Taxonomy (GTDB): domain Bacteria; phylum Bacteroidota; class Bacteroidia; order J057; family J057; genus JALEFZ01. Next base: position 156,507 of record CAZMAV010000010.1, read on the forward strand.
TGTCTTTCCAGGTAGAAAAAAGCAAAGACAATCAGATAGGGGTCCTGCATCAACAAAACCAAGGCAAATAGCTTCCAGCCTACCAGTCTGGAAAGGTGGCGGCTCAGGCTTCCGGCAATTAGAAGAAGGAAGATCCACTTGAACAGATTGAGGAGTCGCCAAAGCTGGGCTGTAGTAAAGAGCCGACTGGGCACGACCTCGACCATAAGCCAACCCATGAAGGAAGAAAGAAGCAAAAGAATGAAAAAAATCCTGATCCATCGGCCTTCTCTGTCATAAAAGTTCCTGACCGCCTTTCTTCGATAAAGGGAGTAAAAAGCCAGAGCCACCCATATGCCCATGACCAACAAGTTTGACCTGCCCACCTTCCATGACAAAAAATAGGATGGCAAATAGTGATGAGGATGGCGAAAATAAGCGATGATGTCGATGAAGTTCCTGTCATCGAGGACCTTGGGCTGTTGGAGGTAGGGAAGCAGGGTAGGTAGGGCAAAAGCAACAAGCAGGAGACTCCCCAAAAGTAAGAAAGGCCATTTTCGCAAATCCTTTCGTATGATCATAAGGAAAAGTCCACCCCCAAGTATCAAAACGGCCGTTTCCAATCCATAGAGCACATGAAAAAGAGAGGCCAGGCCTGCGGCAAAGCTCGCTTCCAGGTATTTTCTTTCCCAGCCCTTCCAGAGGGCAAAAAGAATCAGGGGTGTAACCAGAAGACCGGGGGTAAGATAGGCCGAGTAGATGCTAATATCAGAGCCAAGTTCGAGGGTGGAAAGACTCATGGCAAAAGCCGAACTCATTAGCCCTGCCTGAGGTAGGTCTGGAAAGAGCCTCTGCCCGGCACAAAAGGAAACCCAGGAAATTCCAAGATGAGCCACCAAGGTAAAGAGGAAGAGGGTGAGGGGGAGTCCCAGGAATTGAGCGAAGAATGCAATGAAGTGGGCATAGTAAAAGCGGGGACCAAATACAGTAGAGGCATTGACAAAGAAATCTCGGGTCAAATAATCATCCTCCATCATGCCCAAGATAATGGGGAGTTGCTCTATCTGGTCGTAGATACCGTATCGGTAGGTAAAAAGGGTAGCCAGGAGACCAAAGGTCCCGATCCAAAATGGGGAATGCCAAATATTATCCTTCATTTTGGGTCAAGGTAGGAAAGATTTTGAAATCGATAAGGCCACCAAAAATAAATTGATCCAAAGCGGCTGGGATGCTACTTTGGCCTGTCTGTAGGAGCGTGGAATGGACAGCCATGAGATGGGAATGCCTTCCCTAATAGAGGAGTAGCGATATCAATCCTCCTCATCCAGCTTAAAAAAGAGCCTTTTTGCGAAAAGGACCTGGGCCAAATCCTAAGATTTGCTATTTTAGCCCACAGGATGGATTATAAAGATTATTATAAAGTATTGGGAGTGGCTCCTGAGGCCGAGGAGGAAGAGCTGCGTAGCGTTTACAAAAAACTGGCAGTTCAGTACCATCCCGACAGGAACCCTGGAGATGCTGGGGCAGAGGCTCGCTTCAAGGAGATTTCCGAAGCCAAAGAAGTCCTGCTCGACCCGGACAACCGCCGCAAGTACGACGAACTGAGGCAGCGATACCTGCTTTTTCAGCAGTACCAGCAGGGAAGCAGGAAGCGTCCCCAGCAGCGGAGGCAAAGTGGAGGTCCCGGCACCCGCGACGAAGAAATTAGCAGCATCTTCGGGTCCTTTTTCCAGGAAGTATTCGGTGGAAAAAAAGGAACCCGAAGGGGAAAAAACTATGACGCCAACATCAAGATCTCCCTCAAAGAGGCCTACAAAGGACTTTCCACCATCCTGAAGTTTGAAGGAAGAAGGCTCAGGGTTAAGATCAGACCGGGCATACAAAATGGCCAGGTGCTCAAAATCAAAGGCCAGGGACAAGCAGGTATCAACGGGGGCGATCCCGGAGACCTCTTCCTCAAAGTCATGATCAACAAGGACGAGGAATACAGCCGCCGGGGCAATGACCTCCTCCGCAGCCTTCCCATCCCCCTTACTGCTGCCGTCCTTGGGAGGAAAATGCAGGTGGATACCCTCAAAGGTAAAATGAGCATTAATATTCCTGCCGGAACCCAAAATGGCCAGCAACTCAAGATGGCCGGCCTGGGCATGCCTTACTACGACAATCCAGATTACTATGGAGACCTATTTGTAAAAGTCCAGGTGATCATCCCCCGCAAACTTTCTAATGAGGAAGTGGCCCTCTTCAAAGAATTGGAAAAGAAGGGCATTTAAAAAAATGTCCCGCACACTCGTGCGGGACACCCATCAATTATCACAAATCAATAGAACAAATCGATTTATCGCTTACTGAGGTCGATTGTGCGGGTATTGCCATTCACGCTTACATCTACCAGTTCGTCGCAGTTTCCGTTGCCAAAATCAAGGTCGATGTTGGAACCATTGCTGCGGGTAATGGTCGCAGTACCGGCTACAGGAGCATGTACGCCCCTGCGGTAACAGGGCCTGCGATAGATGAGGGTATCGTTGATGGTACGGGTGAAAGAATTGCCGTTGTAGCGGCTTCCCTGAGAGCTTCCGACCACCCAAAACTCATCCTGAGAAGGGTTGGCTCCTCTTGACCAGGTGGTGGTACGGGTATATGAACGGGTAGCGCTCAGACCATTGGCCAGGGTAACCTGACCACCGCTGAGGGTAACTTCAAAGGAAAGCGTGTCCCTGAAGTTCTGCATCAGGTTGGTCCAGGTTTTGGAACCAGCAATGGAAACGCTGTCCACCACATAGTTGACCAGGCTTACGGTACGGGTCGCACCAGGCCTATAGAGCCTGCGGGTGTAATTGATCACGATCTGACCAGATCTCGTTCTTCCATCAGGACCTAGGCAGCCTGTACCAAAGTCTACCGTTACCACCCTGTTGGCCGTGTCGTTGGTGATGCTTACGCAAGGAGCAGTCAGGGTACGAGAAGCGGAGGCTGAATAAGACCTGGCAAAAACAGATTGATCTGTCATTTCCATGGCTTCGAAGGCTACCTGATCGGCATCCTCGTAGACATCCTCCACCTGGGCGTCTAGTTCTACAATTTCGATGTCTTCCTGAGAAACGACCTCCGTATCGGGATCACAGGCAGTGAAAAAAGCTAATACCCCTACCAGAAGGAGGATAGGAAGCAAGTGTTGAGAAATTAGGTTTGCGAATTTCATCTCTGTAAAAATTATTATTTGTGGAAGTTGCAAGTGTCTTTGTTTTCTGAAGACACCCTTTGGATGCGAGAAAAGGGAAAGGGTTTAAAAGAAAAATAATTTTTTTCCTTTTTTTAGAAATTACTGTAGAGAGGCGGGCAAGGGGCGCTTGAAGCTGTCGAATCTTGTCGGTTTTTACTCTCCCCTTTCGGAAAAATCAGAAGTTGGTCATGCGAAAGGCATCTTCTACATGATGGAAGATGGGATTGGACTCGTCCTCCAGGTTGATGGCGATGATGTCAAAGCGAACGGGGACAGTCCACATATTTTTCTCATAGAGATAGGCATCTGCCGTTTTAAAGATCAACTGCTTCTTGCTTGGGGTAATGGCTTCTTCGGGATAGCCCCAGATGTCGGACTTGCGGGTCTTCACCTCAATGAAGACCAGTTCGGCGGGGTCCATGCGTAGGGCCACGAGGTCTACTTCTCCTTTTTCGTAGCGATAATTGCGGTCGAGTATGTGATAGCCCTTGGCCTCCAAAAATTGTGCGGCCAGTTCCTCTCCCTTTTTCCCGGTTTCATTATGCGCAGCCATAAGGTCTTTGTTTTGTGCAAAGGTAGGCAAAAAAATAAGGGAGCCTCAACTCCCTTTAGAGGCTGTTTAGTTCCCTTTTTCCTCAGAATCGGTAGTCCCTGCCCTTGATCTTGAATCCGGGTGGAATCATAAACTGGCTCAGGCTAAACTCACGGGTATTCAGGCTCATAAGGGTGGTTTTTACCATGAGATTTTTCTGCTTCTTGATGGTCTCCAGGGGGATTCGACCTTCAAGGCCCTTGGCCAACCAGGTTACCTTGGAGCGGGGCTCTTCTGGATAAGCGTCTACATTTACCCTGTAGGCATCGTTGGTGTAGTAGTAGAAAATGGTCTTGGGAGTAGCGAGGCGGTATTCGTCGCAGAGGATGCCATTGACTTCCTTTTGCTTGCCAGTCGGCTTAGCTACCGGATCGGGCTCGTCTTGGGCCTCTATGGTGCGATCGGTGAATTTGGAATACCTGAAGGCCAGTTTTTCTGACATGTTGACGCTGTACTCGTAGTTGGAGTCGGCGATAAAGAGAAAGGTCTTGGGATAGCGGCCCCCGCTGAGCTGTATGATATAGTTTCCTCCTTTGATGTGCATGAGAAGCTCGTCATTGGGCTCGTTTTGCTCCAACATCTCAGCCAGCTCTCCGCTGTATTCTACGGAAAATTTGAGGCTGCCTTCAAAATAAGGCTGGTCTTCCGACTGGGCATATACCGTGATCCCAATCAAGAATCCAAGGGAAAAAATTAGGGCTGAAAGGGTGTAGTTCATGATGATTCTATTTACCTACTTATTTCTTATAAGTTCAGAATGGAGGAAGGTTACTGTTTTTTTGAATTTGAGGTACTTTTAAAGCGACTATCATCAAATGTAAGCCAGGGCCCTCTACCCTAATCCATCTTCTCCACCATGTCGGAGTAGGAAAGGGCAATCAAGTCTTCCTCTTTGATGCCAAATTTTTCCATGAAATAGCGGCACTGCCCTTGAAGTCGCTCCTCTCCCAGGCTTCCCTCCTTATCAATGGCTTCGATCTCGACAAAATAGCCCAAGGACTCCACCCGGTCCAGGTGAATCTTTACATTGTCCACAAAGTAGATTTCTCTTTCTTTGACGACTTCCTTCCACCTGCCGTAGGCCCGGCTCAGCAGATCTTTTAAGGTTGGGCCATCTTCGGGGTGGTAAAGGCTTACATGAGCAGCCTTTGGCCCCTCCTGGTCGCTGCGTTGATAGAAGATCAGGCTTTTTTCGATGTTGCCCTGGCGGAGTTTTAGCCTTCCGTTTGGGCAATGAAAATAAGTATCTCTCTGCCTGTCCAATCCTCTGAATTCCGCCTGATGCTGGGTCAGTACCTCCCTGATGGCCTCCTGGTTTTGGGTCTTGGCCTTGATTTCAATGTTGAGGTGCATCAGTTCTTGAGGCCGATTTCGCGCAGGCGTTGGTCGAGGTATTCCCCGGCACTCATGTCTTCATACAGCTTGGGATGATCTGCATCGATGCAGGATTCCAGGCTGCTGAGATCCATGGTAGATTTGGGATGAAGGAAAAATGGCACCGAATAACGGGGCTGATCGATGACCTCCAGGGGAGGATTGACCACCCTGTGGGTCGTGGATTTGAGCTTATTGTTGGTCAGGCGCTGCAACATATCGCCTACATTGATGACGATTTGGTGAGGCTCAGGCTTGGCAGCCAGCCACTTATCTCCCTTGGTAAGTACCTCTAAGCCATCGGCAGAGGCTCCGATGAGAAGGGTGATCAGGTTGATGTCCTCGTGGGCGGCAGCACGGACGGCTCCTTCTGGCAGTGCTTCGGGATTTTCTATGCCGTAGTAGTGAATGGGGCGGAGAATGGAGTTGCCGTTGTGGACCTTATCGTCAAAATACTCCACCGGAAGCTCAAGGTATTCGGCAATGGCTCGGAGGAGGTGCTTACCGGATCTTTCGAGGGACTGGTAGAGCTTGACTCCATAGCTTTCCACCTCTGGGACTTCTTCGGGAAAGATATTGTCGGGATACTGCTCCTTGATGGGATCGCCGTCCTCTACGATTTGACCCACGTGAAAAAACTCTTTCAGGTCAGCGACATGGGCACCTTTGGCGTGCTCCCTGCCCTTAGAAATATACCCCCTTTGTCCGACCAGCTCGGGCTTTTCATACTTTCGCTTGACCTCATCAGGCAAAGCAAAAAAGTCCTTGAAGGCCTGATAAGCCCCCTCAATGACAGAGGCTTCTACTCCGTGATTGGAGACGATGGCAAAACCGATCTCCGAGAAGGAATCACCCAGGGCTTTGACAAAAGCCCGGCGAGTCGCATCATCGCCCTGAAGGTAGTCGTTGAGGTCTACGGTAGGTATTTTCTCTAGGGTCATAGATTTGTATTTAGAATAATCAAAAGATGTCAGCAGCAGGTTGTATCTGGTAAAAATTAGAAGTTTATCGGTCAAACTTTCCTCTCTATTATTGCTAATTAGGATACGATAAATTAACAAAGAAAATTGTAATCCAGGAAAGACCCATGTAAGGGAAGAAAATTATTGTCCTATATATTTCTATTTTTAAAGGAGTCATGACTTCGCGGAAGATCATACATATCGACATGGACGCCTTTTACGCCTCGGTGGAGCAGCGGGACTTTCCCGAACTGAGAGGCAAGCCCGTTGCAGTAGGAGGATCGAGGGAGAGGGGAGTGGTAGCCGCTGCCAGCTATGAAGCCCGAAAATACGGAGTTCGCTCGGCTATGCCTTCCAGCCGTGCTTATCGACTTTGCCCCGATATCATTTTTGTCAAACCCAGATTTGACCAGTATTCCGCTGTATCCAGGCAAATAAGAGAGATTTTTTATGAATTTACTGACCTGGTAGAGCCCCTTTCTCTGGATGAGGCATACCTGGATGTTACAGAAAATAAACTGGGCATCCATTCTGCTACGGCCATTGCCAAGGAAATCCGGAAAAGAATCAAGGCCGAAACTGAGTTGACCGCCTCGGCGGGTATCAGCATCAATAAATTTTTGGCAAAGGTAGCTTCTGACATTCACAAACCGGATGGGATCACCCTCATTCCCCCTGACAGGGCCTTGGGCTTCCTGGAAAAGCTCCCCATACAAAGGTTTCATGGCATCGGAGCCAAAACAGCCGAAAAAATGAAGCGCCTGAGCATCCACGAGGGGGCTGATCTCAAAAAGCGAAGTGAAATTGAATTGGTACAGCTTTTTGGCAAGGCCGGCCGGCACTACTATAAGATTGTGAGGGCCGAAGACGACAGACCTGTCAAGCCCAACCGCATCCGTAAATCCGTGGGGGCAGAAAATACCTTCAATGAGGACATCAATCAAATCGAAGATATGCTGGATCGGCTCAGCAAAATCCTGGAACGGGTATGCGAACGGCTTGCCAAGATTCCCACCGGAGGTAAGACCATCACCCTGAAGATCAAGTACAATGATTTTCAAATTCAGACCCGCAGCAAGACTCAAGGCAGGTTTCTATCTGATTTTAAGGATATTTTTCCCCTTGTGGAAGAACTCCTACATTCTCCCGAAACACCCCCTAAACCTGTTCGGCTTCTCGGTATTTCTCTCTCCAACTTGGACCTGGTGGAAGAAAAGGGAGGCAAGCAATTGACACTGGAATTTTAGCTTAGAGGCCTTAGGTTAAGGACTGGGGAGGGAGTTGAAGACCCGCTTCTCTAATTCGTAATTTACTTCCAATTCTTACATAAAGCGCCAAGGACTGGCAAGGAGGGAAGAAATGATGATAAGGGTTCCGTTGTCCAAGGTAATCTTGAGGTAGTCGATGCCATGGGGAAACATCTGACTGTGGTAGATCACGCAGGAGAAGATGGAGCTCACACTAAAGTGAAGTTTACTTCCCTTGTGCCGATCCTCGTAGGTGATCAATTGATGCTTGAAGTCAAGTTCGATAGATTTTTGCCTTTGCCACTTAACGTAATGGTAGAAGTGGTAGACTCTGGGGAAGTAGAAGGGAGAAAAAATGCAGCAGAGCCAAAAAACGACCAAGACCATCTGGCTGTCGCCCCGAAAAAGGACGTCGAAAAGCCCAATGGAAACAAAATCCAGGAGGGTAAAGGCCATGAGTTGAAAGGGAAAGACCAATTCGCCGCGCTCATGGCTTCCAATGTCGTAATACCTTACGTGGGGTTTGAGGACGGAGAGCCTGCTGCTGACATTCCCGCTGAGATAATTTGAGCCAAACATATTGTTATATGATTGTTTCGCCCCTTACCCTCCATCTAGGTATTTGCACTCTTGCAGGTAACTCCAAAGGGAAGCTTTCTATGAAATTGGCAAAAAGTGGACCTCTATCATGATGAATTAGCCCTCAAAAAGAAGAAAAAGTTCAACAAAAGCCTGTGAATTTTAAGGCGAATGTTACCTGAGTGCTGTTGGGGTCATCACAAGCAACTACTGTATAACCCCCACAGCGCTACCGATCAAAAAATCCTTTGCGACAATCACCTTTATCTATCTATCCTCCTATATAGAAGTCTAATTATTTATATGTTTAGCTAGTTTTATGACAGATCGCAATACTCGAGCAGGTCTGTCAAAGCTTCGGATAGGGATTGAGCCTTCAATTTGCTTATCTTTGTGGACCAAAGATCCTGCTATGAAGAAGCTGCTCCGACCCCTCCAATGGATTTATACCTTTTACGCTTTCGCCCTCTTTTTTATCACGATGGTGCCGGTCGTCATCATATACTTTTTTCTGGCCCTCCTTCCCCGCAATGTGCGCATGATCTGGGTATTTCGCGTCAACATTGTCTGGCTGAATATTTGGGGTGCCCTTTGTGGCATTTTCATGCGTACCCGTGGCCTGGAAAAAGTAAAAAGAGGAGAGCAGTACATCCTGCTTTCCAACCACGTCAACATGATGGACATGATCATGACGGGTTCCCGACTGGTCCATCCCTTTCAACCCCTGATCAAAAAAGAATTGCTCAGGGTCCCCCTATTTGGATTTTTGCTGAGCATTACCTCCATTCCTGTTGACCGGTCCAGTCCTGAAAGCCGCAAAGAGTCCTTCCAGCGCATGATTCGTCGGATTGATACGGGGACCTCTATTTTGATCTTTCCCGAAGGCACCCGCAACCGCAGCGAAGATCCCCTGGGCGCTTTCTACCAGGGAGCCTTTCGACTGGCCATTGCCACCCAAAAGCCCATCGTGCCCATGGTGTTGCTGGATGTAAGAAGAATCCAAAAACCCGGTCAGCTTCTCATGTCGCCTGGGGGAGTTACCCATCAGTTGCTCGATCCCATCCCCACCGAGGGAATGACCGAAGAGGACATCAAGCCCCTTTTGGATCGGGTGCACAAAATTTACTGGGATTATCTGCTTGAACACGACAGCTACTTCAAGGGTTATGAAAAGGAAAGAACCTTGATTTCTAAGGGGAAATGAAGCCTGAGCTGCCTGAAAGTGTCAGCTATCGGTCATTTTGAAATAGAAAAGCGGACCTTAACAAAAATTTAACCAATCCTGGGGTCCTCCTGTCGTAATCAGATACAAAGTAAAAACAATCATATGAAACTCTCCATCTTAGGACTAAGCTTTTCCTTTTTATTGTTAATGGCCTGCTCTCCGGCCTCTGCCGAGAAGGGAGAAAGTCAGGTAAGCAAAACCAGCTATACCCAGGCTCAACTTGATAGCATGGACATAAAGAAGGCTTACTTTGCCAGCGGTTGCTTCTGGTGTGTGGAGGCCATCTTTGAAAGTGTCCAAGGCGTAAAGGAAGCTGTATCTGGCTATGCAGGCGGCACTACCAAAAATCCAACCTACCGGGAGGTAGGAACAGGAAGGACCGGCCATGCCGAAACTGTGGAGGTTTACTACGATCCTGAAGTCGTTGACTTCAAGACCCTGGTCAAGGTATATTATGGTTCCCACGATCCCACAGCCGTCAACCGTCAGGGACCCGATGTAGGTACTGCCTACCGATCCATTGCCTTCTATCAAAATGCAGAAGAGAAAAAAATCATCGAAGACTACATTGCCTATCTCGAATCTGAGGGAGGATATAAGAAGGGAGACATTGCTACGGAGGTAAAGAAGCTCGACGCTTTTTATGATGCTGAGGACTATCATCAGGATTATGAGCGCAAGCACCCGGACAATCGCTACATTCAGGTGGTATCTATTCCCCGTTTGAAGCGCTTCCAAAAAAAATACCCTGAACTGCTCAAGCAAAACAGCCACTAAGGACTCAGGCAATTTAGGATCTTCTCGGGGCCATAACAGGTAACAGTGTCATGGCCCTGCGAGTATTGCACCCTTGGGCTTATCACTAGTACCCGATGAAAAACCCCAACAGCGCTACCCACATTAATGACAATTTTTTATATTTTAATGAGTGCCATAAACAAAAAGAACATACTTCAGGTTCAAGGACATATTTTTTCAATGTAAGGATGATTGACTTTATCCACCGGACGGCCTACTGCTTTGAGGCGATCCGATAGGATAAGCCACACTTGTCTTTACAGCGGATGTTGACTACCTGCCAATGGTACGAATGCTCTATTTTTAGGTGTATGATGATTATTTCTAACCTTTTATTTAAAGGGATAGAACTTATTGCGTTGTTTGGGTTGAAAACAAGGTGCTGTTGATAAGCCTAACTGTGCTTTTGCCACTCACTCATAACTTTGATGACCTTATGATTTTACAGGACTGCTAAAGCTAGTCCTCGCCTCCTCTGATTTTCTATTCTGGGGCTTTGAAAAACATCAAATCATAAAAGAATATCAATAAAGCTAGATTTTCTAAAACCTTCCTTTAAATTATAGCCGCATAAACCGCTGAATATTTAATCTCAGGAGCATTACTAATGAGCAAATACGCTGTCAGAATCATTGAAAAGGGAGATTTTGAACCCTCCAATCATTGGTACACAAAAGCCCTCAATGCCCAGATCCATCCTATGGTGGGCTATTTCATGAACCTCAAACCCGAAAAAATCATCAACCGGTATTGCCACCTCAATCCCCTGGTAAACCGGGAGCGGCTCAAGGAGTTGATCAACTACAAACCCCAGTATTTTCTTCACTCGGGAGTGGACTTGTTTCACGTGACCAACCGGGCGGGAAAGCGGGAGATGATCGTCATCGAAACCAACTCCAGTCCTTCAGGGCAAAAGTCTCTGCCCTTGGTAGACGAAAACCAGGAACAGGGTGGCTACCTGCGATATATTAAGGACAGCTTCGAGCCCTTTGTCCGCTCCAAAAGACTCAAAATCAAGGGAGGTTTGGCCGTCCTCTACGACAAAAATGAAATGGAGGCCTCCGGCTATGCCTCCGCCATGGCCGACCTCTTTGATGAGGAAATCTACTTCGTGCCCTTCTTCATGGAAGACGAGGACCCTCCTGTGCGCTTTGTAGACAATATCCTAGAAATCCGAGACCCCCAGGGCAATTGGACAGCCATACGTGCCGCCTTTCGCTACGTAACTCAACAGCCCTGGAACCGCATCCCCGTCCACAGCAAGACCGTCATCCTCAATCCCATCATCACCTGCCTCGCCGGAGGACGCAATAAGATGATCGCTGCCAAGGCCTATGATTTTTTCAATACTGAAATTCAGGAAGATGGACTACAGATTCGCACCCCTGAGACCATCTGGGGCGTCAGAAAAAACGAAGTGCCGCTTTGGGTCGCCAAGCTTGGTGGGCAGGCCGTGATCAAGGTTCCCTACGGCAATGCCGGGCAGGGAGTCTATACCATCGTCAACAAGGCGGAATTGGACGATTTCATGACCATGGAATTTGACTATGACAAGCTTATCGTCCAGAGTCTCATCGGAAATTATCAGTGGTCTTCAACGGGAACCAAAGGCCGTTTCTTCCATGTAGGAACTATGCCCGACCGTAAGAATCAAACCTATGCTGCCGATCTCCGCATGATGATCCACCACAGCAAAGACGGGATGAAACCCCTGGCCATTTATGCCCGAAAGGCGAGGCTCCCCCTCCTGGATCAGTTGGAGGAGGGAAAAAACTCCTGGGACATCCTGGGTACCAATCTTTCCATTAAGCAGGAAGATGGTAGTTTTACCACCGACTCTAGCCGCCTCATTATGATGGATCGTAAAGACTTCAACAAACTGGGGATCAGCGTAGACGACCTCATTGAGGGATACATACAGACCGTCTTGGCCACCATCGCCATAGACAGAATGGCCCGAACTCTCATCAATCAAAAAGGAAGGTTTAAGGTCCGCCTTTTCAGTTCCCTCAATGACGATCCCGCCCTGGTCAAGCAAATCAAACTCGAATAATCCATGTCCTCAGCTCAATACCGTTTCTTGGTCCTGACCGACCATCGGGCACATCGGCCCGGAAACCCTATTTATGCCCTTTTACCTAAGATATTGGCCCATCCCCAGGTAGCCCAACTTCACCTGGCTTCAAGGGGAAATGAAGGCAACCAGGCTTTTTTTGATGATCCTCGTTCGGGAGAATGTTATGTCAGTGAGGTAGGTCCTTACTTTGCCTATGATCCTACGAGGACTTTCTTTGAAAGTCGGGCATTGAAGAAAAAGATAGGGGATTACGAGGCCGTTTTGATGCGCCTGCCTCGGCCTCTGGAAGATTCCTTTTTGGAAAATGTGGTGAAAGCCGCCCCAGATGCTGTCTTTGTCAACCATCCTGGGGGCATCAAAAAGACCAGCAACAAAACCTATCTGCTCAATTTTCCGGACATCTGCCCTCCGATGAGGCTTTGTCATTCCATCGAGAAAATTCTGGATTTTGCCAGTGCATTTCCCATTGTCCTCAAACCTTTGGAGGAATATGGAGGAAAGGGCATTCTGAAGATCGAAGGAGATAAGCTTTATGAAGGCAACCGTCCCCATTCTCTACAGGATTTTCTCAAAAAACAAGAAGCTTACATTCAGGAAAAGGGCTATCTGGCGATGAAGTTTTTGAAGAATGTCAAGCTAGGAGACAAGCGCATCATCGTGGTGGGAGGTGAAATCATGGGGGCCTCTCTCCGCCTTCCTCCCGAGGATTCCTGGCTCTGCAATGTCGCTCAGGGTGGAAACTCCGTGGCCTCACAAATCGAAGCTGAAGAAGAGGAAATGGTGAGCCGCCTGGCCCCTGTCCTGGAAAAAGAGGGAATCCTCATCTTTGGAGCCGATACCCTGGTCGGAGATGATGGGCGCCGACTGCTTTCAGAGGTCAATACCTTGAGCGTAGGAGGCTTCGAAAACCTGGAAAAGCAAAGTAGCAGGCCTATTACCCAACTTACTGCACAAAAAATTTTGACATATGTTGATCAAAAATCATGAATCCTTAGTGGAAGTGCCCCATATCAAGGAATTGGACATTTCCCGCACGCCCCCCAAGTCGATCCGCTACTACTGGATGAAAATCATCTCAGATGGGATGGGAAGCCCTATCGATGTGCCAATCATGGTGGCTCGGGGCAAGGAAGATTTTCCCGTGCTAGGCCTGACAGCTGCTGTTCATGGCAATGAACTTAATGGAATTCCGGTCATCCAGCGCCTTTTTAATGAACTTGATGTAGAAGAGCTCAAGGGTACCCTGGTGGGCATTCCCGTGGTCAACATTCCTGCATTTAACCGAAAAAAGCGCAGGTTCAACGATGGGGTAGACCTCAACCACATTATGCCTGGAGTGGAAAATGGAAACATAAGTCAGGTTTATGCTTACCGGTTCATCCATCGGATTGTCAAGCATTTTGATTATCTCCTGGATCTGCACACGGCGAGTTTTGGCCGGGTCAACTCCTACTACATTCGCGCCGATATGAAGCATCCGGTAACACGCAAATTGGCTTTGCTTCAAAATGCCCAGATCATCGTTCACAATCCGCCTTCGGACGGAACCCTGCGCGGTGCGGCTGACGCCCTGGATATTCCAGCTATTACCCTGGAGGTGGGCAACCCCAATACCTTCCAAAAAAGACTGATCCGCAGCGGAATCGAAGGGGTACACAACACCCTTTCCTTCCTGGAAATGACTGCCGATAAGATCGAGCAGCCGGAAAAGGAGGCCATTATTTGTAAAAAGTCCTACTGGATCTATACCGACAAGGGGGGACTGCTCAGCGTTCCTGTGGCCCTTACGGAAAGAGTGAAAAAAGGCCAATTGATCGCTACCCTAAGGGATATTTTCGGAAATCTGAGCCAGGAGTATTGCGCCCCTGAGGATGGAGTAGTGATCGGAAAAAGCGTAAGCCCTGTCAACCAGTCTGGCGGACGCATCCTCCATCTGGGCATTGAAAAATAGCCTTTCTCTATCCCCAATAAATCTCATCTAATGGACCTGCCTCCTTGGGGTAGGTCCAATGTTTAAATGATCGGTCAATAAACGAAAGGGAGGTTTTGCCCCTTCGAGCTAAGCCTTTGAAGGTCTTATGTGGGTTAATTCTG
>CAZMAV010000011.1:0-157734 GCA_964564415.1 uncultured Bacteroidia bacterium
GGAATGCGAATTTCAGAGAGAAGATATTACAGAGCTTGGAGATGCGTTAGCCCTGATTTTTATTTGAAGAGCTTTGAGGATGTTATCAAAAGTTCTATCATCTTGCCAACGACGAAAACGATCATAAACGGTTTTCCAGGGGTCAAAGCGCTCAGGAAGATTACGCCAAGGTGCTCCACTAAATAGCATCCGAAGGATGCCATTGAACATCAATCGATGAGACTTAGCAGGGCGACCCCAGTTAGACTCCGAAACTGGAAAGAGATCCTTGATTTGATCCCATTGTTCATCTGATAACTCATAACGCCTCATGATGAACAAGATAGCATTTGAGAGAACTTTTTAAACCTCTGAGGAATTTTCAGATACTACCTAATTAAAATTTGAGAGACATCCCCACGCCATAACCGTTTTCAAATCCCGCAGGATAGATATTCAATGAAACCTTATCATCCTTTTTCTTATGAAGATGTGGGATCAATATCCCTCCTAAGGCTCCAATGGCATACCCAGTAATTACATCTGTGAGAAAATGCTTTCCCGCATTATACCTTTCTATCCCTGTCCAGGCAGGAATGATCGCCGATGCTGCCCAAACCGCAGGCTTCCATTTACTATCTGGAAAATAATCAGCGTAAAACTTTCCTAAAAGAAAGAAATTTACCGTAGTTATAGAGGTATGACCAGAAAAGTAAGAAAAGCGGGCATCTACTTCAGTCTTTAGTTCCATAGGAGCTGTGGGATTGTATACAAAAGGCCGGGGACGCAGAACAAGGGCCTTTGTCGTGAAAGTCAAACCGGTGACCAGCGTATTGACCTCGTACCAAATGACGGCCAGGGTCCCGACCTCCTTCCAAAATTGCTTTCCCTTAGAATTCCCAGTTAGTGGAAAAACAATGTTACTTCCCACTCCCAATATCGCTCCTCCATAAAGCCCTATATCACTCCTGTTATCGGCAGCTGTACTGAAGTTTTCCGTAGCTCCCCTGTCAAAAGCGTTGATATTCATAGGGTCCAACTGGCTGATTTCAGTCGGGGTTAAGGGGGCTACATCGCTGAGCAGGACCCCACCAAAAAACAGTGCATTGCCACCAATAAATAGAGGAAGGTCCTTTCCCCAGCTCAAATGGTAAGGCAATTGAGCCGTCAAGGTCAAGCTCGAAAGGATAAAAAGAAATGTCAGTAAGGTCCGCATAACTTCTACTTTTAACTTAAAAATAATAGATATCTGCCTATTTACTCTCAAAATTGCGCAAAATTGATGTGAATTTAACCTACTGGAAATCGAATGTCCCTTCATTATGATAAACTCCTATCTTTACACCATGAATAGGCGCATATGGGCATATGGACTTTTGCTGGGAGCCCTATTGATTTTTTTTAGGCTGGCAGAAAATCTATTCTTTTCCGGGGATATTTCTTTGAATATCTTTCTCGGAATCGTGGGACTTTTTTGCCTGGGCCTCGGACTTTGGATGGGTAAAAAACTTTCTTCTTCTCCCGAGAAGGCCAAAAGTGACACAGCGCACAAGGAAGACCAAGCAAAAGCAAGGATAGAGGAATTGGGCCTTAGCGAGAGGGAAAGAGAAATTCTGGACCTAATCAGTCAAGGGTTTTCCAACCAAGAGATAGCAGATAACTTGTATATTTCTATCCACACCGTAAAAAGTCACACCGCCAATCTATATAGCAAATTAAATGTGAGTCGCCGGACCCAGGCCGTACAAAAGGCCCGAGACTTAAAAATCATTGACTAATGTTAATGTGTGCCCGCCCACTTAAATCCCTCTCATACCAAAGTACCATTGTCTAAATATCTTCAAAATAGTCCTTTGGTATGAGGAAATCACTCTTCATATTTCCGATATAGCCCATACAAAATGAAAGTATCATGAAAAAAAATGCTCTTATCTACGGCCTGATTGCAGGCGGAGTTGTTTCCCTAAGTCTGGTCCTGGGATTCGAACTTTCAAAAGCTAATGGAGGAACGAACCAGGAATTGGGAGAATTTCTGGGATTTGCAGGAATGATATTGAGCTTTTCTACCATTTTTATGGGGGTTCATGCTGAAAGGAAAGCAAAGGAAGGTAGCAGTTTTTCCTATTGGGAGGGGTTTAGGGTAGGCCTGGTTATAAGCCTGGTTGCCTCTGCCATCTATGTTATCACCTGGATGGTCTATTCCCACTTTTACGCCCAGGGCTTTATGGAAAACTATGCCCAAATCATGATTGAAAAGAAAGAAGTTGCCGGAATGATGGGAGATGAATTGGAAGCTTATAAGGCAGAAATGGATAAGTCTGTGGAGCAATATGAAAATCCATTTTACAAGGCCGGCGTAACCTTTATTGAGATTTTTCCTATTGGTTTGTTGATGAGCCTGGTAGCCGCAGCTGTGTATCGCAGCAAAGCCTGAAACCCATTGTCAAAAAGTCCGCTAAATGATCTCCAGTTATAAGCCACAGGTCCTTCGGTGTCAGAGACCTGCGGCTTTGAATATCTTTCTTCAATTTATTGAAGATAATCTTAATTAGCAGCGATGGCAATGATAGCCGGAATGACCACCCATCCTACCAGGGTATGTAGAATGTTGCTTTGCTTGGCTTTTTGCTTGTAGCAAGCCAAATACTGGTTATTGGAAAATAGCTCTTCGTTTTCCGAAAGTCGCTTGGTTTTATCCTTTCTGGGAGAAGGATTACCAATGGCCGCCATTAGGGTACCTATAGGGCCAAATACTATTCCAGAAAGTACATGCTTAAATACCTTTCCGTGAAAGGCTTTAGCATCGGCTGTCCCTCGCCCGCAGGCCGTGAGCCCCTCAGCTTCCATCTTGTAGAACTTTTTGGCCATGCGGCTTTTGTCATTCTCAAATCCAATCATACTGATGTCCGAAGCTGGAATCAGGTAGGTCTCACCTTCGGATTTGAAGGTCAGTTGGCAATCTTTAAATTGCTTTGCTTTCCCCTGAAAAATGTGTCCGCTTGCAAGGCGGATGACATCTCCTGCGTGAAGGCCAAAAGATAAACCTAAGATTAGGACAAGGCTTAAAATACGTTTCATAAGTCTATTGTTTGGTTTGAAATAAAGTTTAGGGGATTAAATGAGTATCGCCTGCTTGGGATTAAGCAAAGATAATTTGTGAAAATCCCAAGAGGGCTACTAATCTGATGGAGTCTAAAATCCATCAAAGGTTGTCCCTACATTAAGTATGGTGGGATAAAGCAAACAAAGAGGCTAAGCTAGGCTCTCCTCTAGGAATATTTATGCTTTTTGAAAAGCATCCAGCTTTTACCCGGAAAATCGGAAACCCTTTCACCCCTATTTTCTTTTATCTTGAACCACCTATCAAAAGAATTGCTATCTCTTTGATTCTCGAAAAATCCCAAGAACTTTTTTCTCTTTCTGGATACCATGGCTGCCAACCAATTAGCATTGGTATTTGAATTTAAAGAAGCCTGAACATTGTTTCCCCTTATCTCCATAGGAGGAGTGGAAGGGAATGTCTGGTGGGAAATAGGAGCCTTAGAAATCAATTTTTTAGGCCGGGGAATGAACCTTTCTGCCTCTTACCGCAATATTGATAACAGGAGTAATTTTGAAATTTTCTTCCGCCATCCCTATCTGATGGGATCAAGATGGGGTCTTTCCGCAGGCCTGCACAGATATGCATCTGTAGAGCCCTTGTATTTCGACGAGGGCCCCGTCCGATATGACTATACCAATCAAAGTGCCAGTCTAGGCATCTCCGTGAGTTTTCCGTAGGGCACACCCTCGAACTGGGAGAGATATATTTTATCGAGAGCTATGCAAAAAATCCCGAACAGGAACCGCTAGACCCCCAGGTCCCGAGCAAGCCCCTTTGCCCAAAGCATTGGCAAAGCTCACCCATCGGTTTGATCGGATCAACTATCATTACTTCTATCTGGATGGAATCCTAAATGTTACCCTTCTGGAATCTGTCTTCAATTTTGAAAATGGAAGTTATTTCAATCTCTTCATCAACGATTTTCATTATTTCCATCGCATTGGCAAAAAAGATAACCTTGCATTTAGGTGGCGTACCGGACTTTCCACCAATGTCAATTCGCCATTTACTCCCTTTATCCTTGACAACCGAATAAAAATCAGAGGGTCTGGAAACCGAATTGATAGAGGGACTGCCTCACTTATCCTGAACTTTGAGTATCGGTATAACCTTTGAGAAAGTGAGAACTTCGTCATTCAAGAGGTGCTTTTTTCTGATATTTGGCGCCTGGCGTACAGCCGGTGGTGAGGTAAGCGATCTGATAGACCCTAATGTGCTTAGACAATTTGCAGGTCCTGGAATTCGCATTATTTATTTCAAGACCCACAATGCAATGCTGAAGTTGGATTATAGCTTTGATTTGTATCAGCGAGGAAAAAAGGCCTGGTATTTGGGTTTGGACAGTATGTTTGATGAAGGTTATGTTTAAAATTCCTCTTTGATAAGCATTTTTCCAAGGTCGAACATACTAATTTTAAGAGCTCTCTTCTGTTCAAAAATTTTCCTACCTACCTATTTCTAAACCTCACAGACCAACTAGCAGGGATAGCAGAAACAGTAGAAACACTAGAAAAGAAGTCCTCACAGGACTTCCGGGCAAATCAAAGTGGGAGAGTTGTTCTTCAACTTGGCCTTGCGTATCTTTAAATGTGGGTCAGTTCAGGATGGAAAATTGTCTGCATGATAACTGCAATTTTACAACTTGATTGATGCCCACTATTTTTTTGTCATGTATTAGAGGCTGTTTAATTTTATAGTCTTCAGTTTACATGCTTTTGAAAGACAACTGTAATCAGAAAGGATAAATCTTAAATAAGCTCTCAGATATCGGGGTTAAAACTTTGCCTATGCAGCGTCTACGCGGTTTTTTACGACTTCTTTTATTCGTGTGGATCATTTCTTTTTACATATTAATGGTTCTGATTCGCTCGCTTTTTCCCAAAAAAGGTCCCAACTATGCTTATCCCATCGTCAAAAGATGGTCGCGAAGGTCAATTAAAGCCCTTGGAGTCGAAGTTGAATATCAGGGAAGACGTCCAGATTACGGAGCCCTTTTGGTACCCAACCACCGGTCCTACATAGATATCGTCCACCTGATTACGGGCAATCCTATTTGTTTTGTCGCTAAAAAAGAAGTTCAAAGTTGGCCCCTGGTAGGCAAGGGGGCAGACATCCTCCGAACGATCTGGGTGGATCGGAGCAGTAAGGAAAGCCGTCGCCAAACCCGTTTTGACGTCAAAAAGCGGCTTAAAGAAAACGTCTCCGTCATCGTTTTTCCCGAAGGTACCACCTTAAAAGCCCCTGACCTGGGTAAGCTTCATAGGGGGATTTTTCACATATCTGCTGATGGAGAAGTTCCTGTGGTACCTGTAGCCATCGAGTATGAAGACCCTAATGACGCCTGGGTAGGTGATGAAACCTTTCTCCCCCATTTTCTACGTGCCTTTGGAGGGAAAAAAAGAACAAGGGTCAAGGTGAGGTATGGAGAAGTTATGCGGGAAAAAGATGGAGATGTCCTCAAGGAAAAAGTTCAGGAATGGTTGGAGCATAACCTAAAGGACCTGCAAGACGAGTGGGGGATGAAATTTGAAGCAGAAAAAAAGTACCTCAGCCGCTAGCATTTTTTTAAAAGAACAAGCTAAAAATGAACATAAAGATTTGTTTTTCTCTCGGGATTTTTCTCTCCTTATTAATTTGGGTAGTGCAGGGGCAAGGGGTTGAAGACCCTTTTATCAGGGAAAAGGACTATAAAAACGGACAACCCACCTACGAAAGCTATAAAAGAACTTCTACATTTGTGGATATGTCGGACGGCGTCAAACTCGCTGTCGATATCCTTGAGCCCAGACAGGGGCCCTTCAAAGAAAAATCTCCGGTTGTATTTATTTTTACTCCCTATGGAAGGTCCTACCTGGTCCCTGATGTAGGCTTTTTTGGCCGACTTGCAGGGGCTATCGCAGGAGTAGGCTGGGGACCTGACGTAGATATGGGCGATTACAATCCGAGTGTGGAATTGCTCCTCCGCCAGGGGTACCGGGTGGTGGTGGCAGATATGCGTGGTACAGGGGCTTCATTTGGCTATCAAATGCCCTTGGAACCTCGTTTGGCAAGGGATGGAAAAGAAATAGTTGAGTGGATTGCTGATCAAAACTGGTGCGATGGAAATATAGGAATGATTGGAGCCTCCTTTCTTGCCTGGGCCCAGTTTGTGACCGCTGCTCAGAAGCCAGAGGCCCTAAAGTGCATAGTCCCTGAAGTAATGGGCTTTGACGTTTACTCTACAGGGGTAAGACCTGGAGGTATCCCCCTGGAGAGGTGGATTGATGGCTTTTCCTACCGGCTCAGAGGCTACAACCTTAATGTAAAGGAAATCTCAAAGGGGCTTTTTCCTACCCTTCCCGTCATAGACGAGGATCATGATGGGGACCTCGAAGATGAATGGCCTCACATAAACAGGGAAGAAATCGGCAAAGGATATTTTTTTCCGACCTATTCCGATGGCAAAAGAAGGGAGCAGTCCCTTTATTATGCAGCTATCTTGGATCACTTGGACAATGTACAGGGAGAGGAATTTTTGGATTCCAGCTTTCAATACTACGATAGCTATGGCCCTCCACCATTCGATACAGTATCATATAAAGTTACCAGTCCAGGCTACTATGCCAGGGATATAGCTGAAAGCGGAGTGGCAGTCTACAATATTGGAGGTTGGTATGATGGCTTTGTTAAGGGTACACCCATGTGGCAGGCCACACTGGCCGAGACCAATCCCTCCCACATGATGATAGCTCCCCGTTTTCATATTCCTATCATACCCAAATACTATCGCAAGTTTTCCGGCTACAAGGGAAATTACCCTGAACAACTGGCGATGGAACAACTGCGCTTCCTGGACTATCACCTCAAAGGCCTACAAAATGGATGGGAAAAAGATTCTGCAGTCAAAATATTCATTGTACATGAGGGCTGGTATCTGGCCAATCAATGGCCCCTCCCCAACAGCAATTATAAAAGCTACTTTTTTCAATCCGATGGGAGTCTCTCCCATCAATTAAGAAAAAAGGGAAGACTCAGCTATGAGGTAGATTTTACGGTGAGTTCTAACTACGGTAAAAACAAGCGAAACCGATGGTTGATGTACCTGCCTGGTACGGGAGAGGTGATGAACCGCAAAGAAGTTGACGATAAAACCCTGCTTTTAGAAAGTTCACCCCTAAGTAAAGACTTCATTGTAGCTGGTCACCCCCTTGTTTCAGTCTACCTGTCAAATGATAGGCCCTATGGTGATCTCTTTGTCTACCTCGAAGAAGTAGATGATAAAGGAAATGCTTATTATGTAACGGAAGGACAGCTCAGAGGGGGATGGGCACAAACCCGGGACTACGATGTGGTGGCTGATCATCGGATAAAAGTAAAACCTGACCTTATGCCCTGGAAAGGTTTTCAAGCCAATCAATGGCAAGACAGCATTTTTGCAAAAAATGAAGTGGTAGAAATGAGCTTCGACCTCCTCCCCATTGCCTATAAATTTCGCAAAGGCAATCGGATACGAATCTCTATTGCTGGCGCAGACAGGGGTAATTTTCAGCTTCATCCCAAGCTTTGTCCTGATGGAGATCCTCGAAAATGTCTTCCAACGACCTACAGGATAATTTGTACAGATAGCTATCCCTCTAAGATTGAGTTGCCCATACTAGAGAGATAAGATAATCAGGTTCAGGTTCTTTTAATTTTCAAAATGAAATGGGTGATTTCCGGCCAAATTCCCATCCTGGCAGGTATTCCAATAAACCCAAAGCCCCTGTTGACATAAAGATGTTGATTCCCCCTTTGATAAAGACCCGCCCATTGAGGATAAAAATATTGAGCCGGACTCCATTTCCAGCCAGGAGTCTCGACCCCCATCTGAGCGCCATGGGTATGCCCGGAAAGGGTAAGGTGTAGGGGGAGGGGATGATCCAGGATTTGTGCTTCCCAGTGGGATGGGTCGTGGGATAAAAGCAGGTTGAACTCACCCGCCTTCACCTCATTCATGGCCTTGTTCAGGTCCCCTTTCTGAGGAAAGGGCGGTTTCCCCCAATTTTCTACCCCAATCAAATTGATAAACTGTCCCTCTTTTTCCAGCCTGACGCTTTCATTCATCAAAAGCCTGAATCCCATGTTTTGTTGATGGCGGATCAGCTTATCCAGATTTTGTTTTTCCAGGAAATCGGATTCCCATTGTACAGAGGCTCCATAATCATGGTTTCCCAGGGTGGAAAATTTTCCAAAAGGGGCTTGAAGGGCTTTGAATTTTCCAATGTAGGGTTCTATCTCCTCCGCAAAATCGTTGATCATGTCTCCGGTAAAAAGCAGGAGGTCAGCTTCCAGGTTTTTGATCATTTGGAAGCCTCTGGCTACTGCCTGGTCTTGGTCAAAAGAGCCTGCATGGAAATCGGAAATGTGGACGATCCTGAATCCATCGAAGGCTTCTGGCAGCTCTGCTAGAAAGAGCTCTATTTCGTGAACCTCATAATCGTATCTTCCCTTTACCATTCCATGCAATACGGAAAAGAAGGGAAGAGCAGCAGTCATGATACCAGCTTGATTGAGAAACTTTCGCCTGTCGGACCTAAAGCGGAGTACTGAGCGGCCTCTAAAGAGGTGGGAGAGAAAGGAAAAAATATCCTCGCCCAAAAGAAAGAGGGCATAGCAAATTTTGGGTAAGACAAAGAGTAAAACTCCTCCTAACATATAGGAGGACCAGGGATAAAATTTGGGGTCTTTGAAAATTGCAAGGTCAATAATTGTGAGCAGCAGAATGATCACGAAAACATTAATCCCCAGGTATATACGCTTGGCAATTTTCTGGGTAGCAATAGCACAATGGGTATTCAGGAATTTAAAAAATCCCCGTTGCACGTACCATTCGACGAGAAACCAGATGATCAGTGTACTTAGATAAAAGGCGCTTCGTATTCCCATAAGGTAAAAATACAGAAAGCCTGGGTTTATTCTGCATCCTGAGGGCTGAGTTCCTTGGGATTTTCCTGGATTTTAAAGATCTGATACTTGACCAAGACATAGGACAGGAGTCCTCCATAGGCGTAAGCAACTGCAATAGAACCGAATACTCCCGCCAATCCAAGGTATTCCGCACCTGCATAGGCCAGGGGAAGATAGACCCCAAACATCATGGTGATCGTAATGATGGATGCCATGATTGGCTTATTGAGGACATTAAGAATGGTATTGTCAAGGGCGTATATGCTCCTGAAACTGTAACTAAAGGGAACAATACTCAGATAAAGGGCAATGTGTCCCATGACTTCCTCATTGTCGGTAAACAGGGAACCGACATACTTACCCGTAAAAAAGAGAATGCCCAGCATTAGGACTCCCCAGACCAGGCCAAATCTCTGGCTGATGTTGACTCCCCGTTGAAGGCGGTCCAGCTTTTTGGCACCTAGGTTTTGTCCTACAAATGGACCCAAAACAGAAGAAAGTGCTACGACGGCCATGATGGCGAATAGGTCAATCCTCGAAGAAACTCCCAAAGCTGCCACAGCTTCCTTGCCAAAGCTGGCCACAATAGAAGTGATAAGCCCGGTCGTCAGAGGGACGACGAGGTTGGTGAGGGAGGCTGGACCTCCGATATAAAGGATTTTTCTCCAGGATTTCAGTAGGTCTTTGATATCGGGAATCTTCCTGGTCAGCATGTTTTGTCTTCTCAAGACATAGAGACCAAATACCAGGGAGAGGGCACGGGCAATCACCGTAGAAAGTGCTGCTCCCTTGATCTCCAGGGCAGGAATAGGTCCCCATCCAAAGATGAAGATGGGATCCAGTATGACGTTCAGGACGACCATGGAAACCATGATCATGGCAGGAGTCTTGGTATCTCCATTGGCACGGATACAGCTATTGCCCACAAAAGGAACAATGACAAAGATGACCCCGATGTACCATATGTACATGTAGTCTCCAATAAGGGGAACCATTTCCTCACTGGCCCCCAGAAGCCTGAATAGGGGTTTGAGGGTGAAAATTCCAATGAGGACAAATATCCCGGCAAGGACTACCGCCAAAAAGAGACTATCTACTGTCAGTCGCTTTACCCTTTCTTGATTTCCCTTACCGATAGCCCTGGAAACTACCGCCGAGGCTCCCATACCCATGCCCATCCCTATAGCGTTGAGGATGAGGACAACGGGTAGGGTAAAGCTTAGTGCAGCAAGTTCATTGGTCCCGATTTGCCCTACAAAATACGTATCCACGAGGTTGAAGGAGACAATCGCGAAAATACCCAATATCATAGGGAGAGTCAAGC
The DNA here is from genome assembly GCA_964564415.1 of uncultured Bacteroidia bacterium. Taxonomy (GTDB): domain Bacteria; phylum Bacteroidota; class Bacteroidia; order J057; family J057; genus JALEFZ01. The sequence goes on from CAZMAV010000011.1 coordinate 10,332, forward strand.
GGGTAAGCATGGGAGCGATGGCTCCTTCGGTGAGTTTTGCCTTGGATGAACTTGCCATTAAATCGGAAAATGCGATTGAATAAAGATAGGAATTGGAATAAGAGAGGAAGGCTGTGTCCCATGAGCTAACCCAGTAGCTTTTATCACAACGAAATATACAGGACTTAGTTCTTTTATGAGCTTTTTTCCTATCTCTTTTGATTAGATCCTTCTCAAAGAACCTCTCTTCTCCAAAAGATAAAATCGTTGGAAGGTACTGGGACTTTTCTCTGACTGAGGATGGCTGCTATCTGAGCCCTGTGATGGGTACCGTGGTTGATGAGGTGAAACATGATATCAGATATCCGATTTTGAAAGGTCAGCCCTTTTGAGTTTTGGTAAGTGACCCATTCATCCGGCTTATGCTTATCTAGGATGGAAGTGAACTTCCGGCTCAAGGCCTCCTGGAGGGGAAGCAAGGCCCTATCTTCATGGATCTGCCAGACGGTCTGCTCCGTTTTTTTTCCTTCAATCCGACTGAGCCAAATTTCTTGTGCGTTCAGGATATGACCCATCAATTGCCTTACCCGCCCGGGTAAATCTTTATGATCGAGGATAATTTCGATATACCTGCGATTGGTTTCCCGGTCATAGTTGAGCAAAAAGGGAAGGTTGGGGATCATGAGAGGAGATTTTTTTCGATTTTATCTTTAATAAAGTGAAAATCGTCTTCATTTTCTACAAAATCCATGTTTTCAGAATCTATGATTATAAGCTTACCCTCTCTATAGCCCGAAATCCAATTTTCATAATTCTGGTTGAGGGCCTGGATGTAATCAGGCCTGATTTCCTGTTCGTAGCTTCGTCCCCTTTTTTCAATTTGCTGGAGCAATTTGGGTACGCTGGCTTTGAGATAAATAAGGAGATCGGGTGCCTGGATCAGGTGGCACATGGATTGAAAGAGGCTGAAGTAATTTTGAAAGTCTCGTTGAGAAAGTAAACCAGATTCGTGCAGGTTTTTGGCAAAAATATGGGCGTCTTCATAAATGGTCCGGTCCTGAATAATGGTTTGCTTCATGCTTCTTGCCTCCAAGACCTGGTTGAACCTGGAGTGGAGGAAATAAATTTGAAGCGGAAAGGCCCACTTTTTCATGTCTTCATAAAAATCCTCCAGGTAGGGATTTTCATCGACAGCTTCAAGGTTGGCTTTCCAATCATAGGATTGGGCCAGCATCTTGACCAGGGTAGTTTTTCCTGCACCAATATTTCCGGCAATGGCTAAGTGAAATCCCTCTGAGAGGGGATGGGCGTTGTCAGGGTTGCTTTCCATGGAAAGAACAGTGTCCATAGGTGGTTGATCTATTCAAATTTACATGCATTATCGATAATCCCGGAACAATCGACCTCATCAATTTTTTCCACCAATGTGAACAATCCCCATTCTAGCTCTAGCATTGTGTTTGTCCTGCGAATTCCCTTATTTTTCCTGAAATAAATCAAATTCATGGGAAGCCTTTTGATAAAAAATGTTCAGGTTGTCAATGAGGGACAGATAGAGCCTTTGGATGTATTCATTAAAAATGGTCGAATACACAAATTGGGTAAGGAAGTCAATGAGGTTGCCGACCAAAAATTGGACGGGCGTGGGCGTTATCTCCTTCCGGGTGTCATCGACGATCAGGTTCATTTTCGGGAGCCTGGACTTACCCATAAGGCTGACCTGACCACAGAATCCAGGGCAGCCGTAGCTGGAGGGATCACTACCTTTATGGAAATGCCCAATACCCTTCCCCAGACCCTTACTCAGGAACTCCTGAAAGCTAAATATCGAAGGGCTGCCCAGGTATCGGTCGCCAATTATTCCTTCTTCATGGGTGCCTCTAATGACAACCTCGAAGAAGTCCTAAAGACAGATGCCGAAAGAGTCTGTGGAATCAAAGTTTTTATGGGCTCCTCTACCGGAAATATGCTGGTGGACGATGAGGTCGTACTTGAAAAGATTTTTGCAAGAACTCCCATATTGGTGGCTACCCACTGTGAAAAAGAAGAAATCGTCAGACGTAACCTTCAACAAGCCATCGACCAATACGGCGACGATATTCCCCTTTCCATGCATCCCGTGATTCGGTCTCGGGAGGCCTGCCTTGCCTCTTCTTCTCAGGCGGTAGGCTTAGCCAAAAAATACGACACCCGTCTCCACGTTCTGCATATCTCTACTGAGGACGAGATCGAACTCTTTGACGATAGCCTTCCTTTGGAGAAGAAGCGGATCACTGCGGAGGTCTGTATTCACCACCTTTGGTTTGATCAAAGCATGTACGAAGAGAAGGGGACCCACATCAAATGGAACCCAGCCGTCAAGGCCGACAGCGATCGAAAAGCCTTGAGAGAAGCCCTGAAAGGCGGCAAACTCGATATCCTGGCTACCGATCATGCTCCTCACACCCTTGCAGAAAAGTCTAAACCTTACACAAAGGCCCCATCTGGAGGACCCTTGGTACAACATGCCCTCCCAGCCATGCTTGATCTATATCACCAGGGAGAATTTGACCTGCCCTTTATTGTGGATAAAATGTCGCACGCTCCGGCTACCTGTTTTAAGATAAAGGAAAGAGGCTTTATCCGGGAGGGCTACATGGCCGATCTGGTGCTGGTAGACCTCGACTCACCCTGGACGGTAGATAAATCAAATATCAGGTACAAATGTGGTTGGTCCCCTTTCGAGGGGCACAAATTCTCCTCCCAAGTAAAAACAACCATTGTCAGCGGTGAAATAGCCTTTCATGAAGAAGAAGTAAATGAGAATTGCCGGGGACAAAGAATTAGCTTTCTCAGATGAAAAAGATCCTGATCCTCACCGGATCTTCCAAAGGAATAGGAAAGGCCATCGCCGAAAAGTATCTAAAAGAAAACTATCAGGTGATTGGGCTTTCCCGTTCAAAGACCTCCTTCCATGGCTACAAAAGTACTTTTGACTGGATAAAAACAGACCTGTCAGATGCCTCGACTTTAGAAATAAGTTGGGAAGGCATAATGCAAAAGTTAGGTCCAAAGGAAGAACTCTCAGAGCTGTATTTCATCCACAATGCAGGAACTTTACAGCCTATCGGACTTCTGGGTCAGGGAAGGAAGGCTCAAGATTTTTTTAAGGGTATTCAGGTAAATGTAGCAGCTCCCCTGGCCCTTTGTGAAATGCTGATCAGCGAATTTCAGTCCCTGCCTATTGAGAAAAAGATTGTTATCATATCTTCAGGAGCAGGCAAAAAGCCCTATCAGGGATGGGGAATGTACAGCAGTTCTAAGGCCGCTACCGACATGTTGGCTCGTGTCATCCATGAGGAGCAACAAGGGAGAGAATCAGCTTTTCGGGTTTCGGCTGTTGCACCCGGAGTGGTAGATACAGACATGCAGAACCTAATACGGGAGCAGGAGAAGGAAAATTTTCCTCATGTGCAGCGATTCCTGGACCTGAAGAAAGAGGGTAAACTCTGGTCTCCGGACTTTGTCGCCGAAGAATTATTTGCCCTTATCCAAAGAGAAGACTTTGGCCAGGAGGTCCTCAGAGACCTACGAAGCTGGAGGGACTAGCCACCAACCATTTTAAACTTATAATTCTGCTTGCTCAGTTCTCCTTTGACCTTTTCTCTAAAATCACCTTGTAAGAGGATTTCTCCATTTTTTACCGAACCCCCACAGCCACATTTGGTCTTCAGGTTCTTGCCCAGTTCCTTGAGATCATCTTCACTACCTACAAATTGATAAATCCTGGTGACGACCTTGTTTCCTTTTAACCGGTCCAATGCTATGCGAAGGTTTTGCTGCTGAGGAGGAAGGGTTTCTTCTTCCCGTCCTCCTTTTTCTTCATACTCAAAATCAGGATCTGTGGAGTACACCACGCCGTCAAACTTCTTGTTTTTCTTCTTGGCCATTTATGTATGAATTTAAAAGTCTTGTATTTTTTTACTTATCACGTAGGCAATCAAGCATATACCGCGCTGGAATGATATTTACAGACATCTTTTAATCAATTACAATTTCTTTGCTCATTTATTCAAGGGCTTCCACATATTGATTTAAGCAGGTCCTGAGAAAGCTCATCATGGAATGGCCATGGGAATTGAAAATCCTGCCTTCAAACGTTCGTACTGGAATGATTCCTCTTGTACTATTGGTCAGAAAAATAGCATCTGCTTTTTTGACTTCAGCGATCTTGAATTTCTTTTCCAAAAGAGGAATGCGCAGCTCTTGGCAAAGGTGTATCATGTGCCGGCGCATGACTCCGTCCAGACAATAGGTGGAGAGGGGAGGAGTGATGAGCTTTTTATCTTGTATCAAAAATAAATTGGCACTGCTTCCTTCACTCACATAGCCTTCCTGGCTAAACATCAGGGCATCATCTACACCTTCATCCTGGGCATGCATGGCTGCCAGTACATAGGGGAGAGCATTGGCGGTCTTACAACCTGCCAGAGGCTGAGGCCCTAAAGGATAGTCCCTGTAAGTAGTCAGGTCTATGGGGTGGAGAGACTGATAGGTATTGCCTTCAAAAGAAAAGGCTTCTACTAAAAAAGAGGGCTTTCGATCGACAGGACCATAAGCTCCTTTTCCACTCCTGTAAACCTGAATTCTCAAGCGGCCGTGCTTATCGATATGTTTAAGCTCCATGAGATGCCGACAATTTTCCAACAGCAACACTTCAAAGAGTTGAGGTTGAAATTCCAGCTTGAGAATGCGCATTCCCCTGAAAAGTCGTTCCATGTGGTCTTTCCAGAAAAGTATTTTACCCTGGAAGATCCTAATCGTTTCGAAAAGACCATCTCCATACTTGAAGGAGCGATTGACCCAAGTTTCCTCCTTTGCTATTTCCCCATTGTAAATGTGCATGTCCTAAGCATTTGTAACTCAAAGGTAATATTTAGCTGCTCATTCCTCCTATGGCTTTTTTCCATCTGCATTTTTTGTAGTTTCGGTCTTGAAAGTCTATGATTTAAGGAAAAAAAGGAACAGCAAGTCAACTCAAAAATGAAACGGATCGTATGCTTTGGCCCCGGACCTATGTTCAAAGGGGGAATCGCCAATTACAATACTGCCCTGGCCAAATCATTGGATGCCCTTCCAGATACCGAGGTTCATATTCTCTCCTGGAGCCAACAATATCCAGCCATTATCCCACGGGACTTTGTCGATAGGAGTTCCAAGTCATCCTTTCTCGATGGGACGGATATTAAAGTCGAATACCTCACCAATTATAATAAGCCTGGGACCTGGCGGCAAAGCGTGGAGGCCATCAAGAAGCTTGATCCTGACAAGGTGATTTTTCAATGGGCCATTGCTATACAGGGACTGCCTCTGGGCTGGATAGCAAGGAAGCTAAGGAAGGAATGCAGGGCAGAAATTATCTTCGATGTCCATGTCCTGGTGCAGAAAGAGGCTTCCGTCCTAGACAAACGCTTTACGCGTTATGGCCTGCAGGAGGCAGATTCTTATATCGTACATGCCTACACTACTGCCAGGGAACTGGAAGCCAGCTTCGAGAATTTGGTCTTTAACCTCACCGAAAATGGCGAAAGGCCCAAGGCAGAAGGTAAGTTGAGAAATATCATCAAACTCTATCATCCTGTGTATAACTTGTTTCAGCCCGATCCTGATTTCAACAAGGAAGAGGAAAAACAAAAACTGGGTTTGAGGGATAATGTATTCCTATTCTTTGGTTTTATCAGAAAATACAAGGGATTGCACAATGTCATCCTCGCCTTTGCCAAAGTTCGCGAGCAGCGAGAAGATGTTTCCCTCCTTATCGTAGGTGAATCTTTCTGGAAAACCCTGGACAACAGTAAGTTTTCAACCCGGTTGAAAAACTTCCTGTTTGGTACAGCTAAGAAGATTTTTCTGAATAAATCCGACGACGAACGCCAGTACAATCCCCTTGCTCAGATCGAGGAGCTGGGACTGGAAGAAGATACGGTGGTGGTCAATGAATTTGTCCCGAATGAAGAAGTGCATCGCTACTTTCAGGTGAGTGATTGTATTTTGACCTACTACCTTACAGCTACACCTTCGGGGGTAGAATCTTTAGCCTATAACTTTCAGATGCCTGTCCTGGCCACCAATGTGGGACACTTTCCTGAAACCGTAAAAGACGGATTTAATGGATACCTCGCAGAGCCAGAGGATATAGATTCCATGGCCAGGCAAATGCTTCGTTTCCTCGATTCTCCTATCAAAAGAGAGAATGTCGGTAAGGCTGCTGAAAGAATGAGTTGGGAAAACTATGCCCAGGCCATCATGCGGTATTGATGGACTTAGGTCCTATGATTCCGGCAGAAGTTCAGGCGGTATGGCGCAGGGGAGAGCCCTTTTTCCAGGCAGTGAGGGTGTGTCTCAGAAGGAGTATATATTCCGAAAACTCCAGGGGTTTTACCAGGTAATCACTGGCTCCCATAGCCCGGCAATAATCTCTTTCTTCCTGGTTGTCTGAAGTGGTCAGGATAAGGGTAGGTAAACTGCGAAGAAAGGGCTCTGATTGGAGATGTCGAAGTACATCGAAACCATTTCTTTTAGGTAAATTCAAGTCCAGAAAAATTAGATCCGGAAAAAAACCACCTACAGAATCGTTCAACTCGGAAAGGAAAGAAATTGCCTTTTCCCCATCGCGTAAGACTTTCAGTTGGCCCTGAAAATCTATTTCCCTTAAACCCTCCTTGGTAAGCAAGATGTCGGCGGGATTGTCCTCTATGAGAAGGATATTCATGTTGCTGTTATAATCTTTACCGGGGGGAATTATGTTATCCAAAATTATAATTCCTACCCTGGAAAACTTACTCAATATATAAAAAATCTAACATCACATCACAAATGAATTATGAAATTAGGAATGTATTATATGTATAATTTGTCAGCTCGAATATTTATTTGAATTTGGCGACTATTCTAAGGTTTATAAGCCTGTCGCTCAGCCTGTTGGGTATGGCATATCTATTGTTATCCAAATCGCTCACCCAAATGAATGATCCTGTATTGGGGTGTTGAAAAAGGTTATATATCTCCAACGTCGCCCAAATAGATTCCAAACCCATTCTTCCACCCAAAATAGGTTTCTTAGTAAATGTAATTAGCTTGCTAAACCCTACATCTACCCGCTGATATGCCGGAAATTGGTAGAAGGTGCGGGTTTCGAAGCTCCTGGGAGGACCATGCCTCATACCCGAACCATAAAAATAGCTTATATGGGCTTTATAGGTAGGATTGTTAGGCAATTCATCCTGAAAGTACATCGAGAATGTAAAACGCTGATCTGTAGGCCTAAACACTCTTCTTTCTGGATCATTACCGGGCTGTTCCTCTGTCTTGAGCAAGCTGAGACTCACCCAACTGTCCACTCCTTTGATGAATTCTCCATTGACCCTGAAATCCAGGCCCTGAGCATAGCCATTGGCAGTAGAATCTGGATAATAACGAAGGCGGATGGACTGAACCTCATAGGGAATGATCCTATCCAGATACTTGTAGTAGGCCTCTGAAAATAAGATGAAGGGCCGATTCCAAAGGAAAAAGCGATATTCGGCTCCTACAATGGCGTGAATAGAACGCTGGGCCCGGCGATCCAAGTCCAGGCTGCCATCAAACCGACGAAATTCCCGATAGAAAGGAGGCTGGTGATAGACTCCCCCTGCCAACCTCAACCTGAGACGAGTCTCTCCATCATCCTCCTCCAAGGCCTTGATGAGGAGTTCGCCCCTGGGACTGAAAAACCACTGGTCGTTGATGCTATAATAGACGCTCCTGATGCCACCATTCCAGAGCAGATTAGGGGTAAGGTCCCACTGATGTTGGAGATAAGCCTTGTATTGGAAGCCCTCGAGATCGGCCTCTGCCCTGACAGATTCCTGAACATCAAATACTCCGTCAAAGTTCACCACAAAATTAGCAGAGTCGGTCAGGGTATATTCCTTTAGCCTGTCCTGGATATTTTGGTACTGGACCTTGGCTCCAAAAAATAGTCGATGCCTTAATCGCCTGCCGAGGGTCCACCTTCCCTTAGCCTGAAAAGCCCCGACTGTGGCTTGCAGGGAATTTCGGGCGTGAAGGTAATCCGCTCCAATGTCGTCGTCAAATTCAGCCTCTCCAAATTCGTCAGAACCCAGGTTGGTATTTACCGAGCCAATTCTGTAGCCCGACCAAAGGTCTATGAATTCGTTTTCGTAAGTCCTGAAACCCGTCAGGATGTACTGGAATTGCAGCCGTGTATTGGGCTTATGTTCTACGCTGAGGGCTCCCAGGCCTGTATTGTAGGTGCTTTCCTCCAGTCCGCTGAATCCTACGAAAAGGCGGAAGGGTGAGGCGAAGGTCCCGATGGTCGTTTCCTGGGATTCAGGAATGCTTCGGTAGCGATTGCGGGTAAGTGCGATAAAGGCAGTAAACTTCAGCCTTTCATTGGGATAATAAAGGGTATCCTTCGTTCCGTCTTTCCTGACCCTTATTCTTTCCTTCTTGGGCTCAAAACTTGGGGTGAAGGTAAACATGCCCTGAAAGTCTAGGAAATTTGGGCTAAAGTTTCCTTGGGTCTCCAAGCTATTGAGGAAATAACCCAGCGAAAACCTCCTCGCCCCCATCAGATAGGAAAATCGGCCCGGGCGCTCAGGATTCTTTTTATTTTTTGACCTACCCTCTACATGAAAATTATTATTGACCACTCCCAGCTCAGCTGTGGCTCTAAATTCTTTGGGATCCCTGTAGGTAATATCCAGTACGGAGGAAAGCTTGTCTCCATACTGGGCAGCAAAGCCTCCAGTGGAGAATTTTAGGCCCTGAGCCATTGAAGGATTGGAAAAACCTAGTCCTTCCTGCTGCCCAGTACGAGCGAGAAAAGGGCGGTATATTTCAATTCCATTGACATAGACCAGGTTTTCATCGAAGTTACCTCCCCTGACTTGATATTGGGAACTGAATTCATTGTTGGAGACTACCCCGGGCTGATACTTGGCCAGGGCCTCTACACTGGGAGCGACCACGGGTATCTCCACGGCTTTGTCAAGGGAAATGGGGGAGATGAGCATGGAACTTCTATCCTGTATAGATGTCGGGTCCTTTTCCCCAATAATATCGACATTGTCTACTTCCAGTATATCCAGGAGTTTGACAATCTCATAATAAGTTCTTCCATCTACAGGAGTAAAGGCGATGATAGAGGTCTGATACCCTTCTGCCTGGTACTGAATTTTAATCTTTGTTCCCGCAGGAATGTCCATGGCATAGCTTCCATCTTCGGCTGAGCGGGTTTTATTTCCAAATCCTATGACTCTGATTTCGGCTCCCGGGATCGGAGAGGCCAGTCTGTCGATCACTTTTCCCCTCACCCTTGCTCCCTGGCCATGGAGGGACAGGGCAAATAAAAACAAAGTCATTCCAAGGAAAATACTTTTCCCATACATCTTCATATTCGAAAAGTTAAGAGAATAGCAGGGCAGAAATAGGTTTTTTTCTAAATGATTATCCCTATCTATCCCTATCCGTGTAATTGAGTATAAACAAGGCCTGTAAACGTAATAGATTTTGTCGAAAACTTCCCAGATGAATCGAGTTGTCGATCTCACTGAAAATCTCATCGAGCCCGTTTGGGTATAGCTGGTAAAAAATGTGGGCATCAAGCGCATGATTGGAAATCCGACAAATCTCTTTGGGCGTTTAAGCGTTGCCATTTCCGGACTGCCTTTCGCAACGGTATAGGGATGGAAAACAGCCAACTACCTTTCCCTTATTGGTACCTAGGGATGCATTTGCTCACCTCGACCAAAAAAGCTTTTCCGCTCTTGAACTCCAACGTCAGTTAGGCTATAAACGCTATCAACCTATCTGGGGGTTGCTTTATAAGTTACGCTCGGTTAGGGGTCAGGAAGGTGCCCAATACAAGCTCGAATCGGTCGTCGAACTCGATGAAGATTTTTTCAGAATAGTCCCGGAAGATCTTCCTGATGAGGATCAACCAAGGAAACGAGGCAAAGGCTCTCAGGTTCAGGTTACAGTCCTGGGCCCGGTAGAATCTGGGGAAGTAAAGCAGGGGGATAAAAAAACTATAGCCCTCATCGAAACCTAGGCCCAGATTGATAAAGAGGCCGAGGGGATCACCGATGGAGCCCAATCATACTCCTTACTCAAGAACACTTTTGCCAAGCTTATTCCTTACCATTTGACTCAATTACAGATTTCGGCAGACAGGCTACTTCCTAGGGTTCATGTCATGATTTCAAACGCAAAGAGATGGTTCTTAGGAATTTATCATAGTATAAGTGATACATATCTGTTAAACTATCTCAATGAATTTTGTTACAAACAAAACCGACCCTACTTCAAAGAACCCTTGTTTGACCCTCTGGAGAGTGCCCCTGTAAGCCATCATTGGAAACCCTAGCTGTAGTAGCGGACAATCATTTCTTTATCCCTATTTATACCTGGGAGGAAGGGCATTATTTCCTCAGCAGCACAATGTCAGCATCAAAGTCCTTAGGTCCCTGGCTGTCAGTGAAGGTAAGGCGAAAATTAATGTTGATCTCATCGTCTTCATCGGTGATGAAGTCATCTCCATTTAGCCTGCTGATCTGATACCCAGAGAATTGAGGGCCGGGACAGAAGGTAGCTTCGACAATGTTCAGGCTTCTGATACTTACAGTAGCCAGGAGGGTGATGGGTTCGGAAAATGAGCAGGAACTGTTGTCCAGATTGCCGAGCTTACTGAAGCGAATTCTATTGGCTTGGGAGGGGTCTTCACTTATGCTTACATCGTATCGCAGGGTATCTACGGTAAAGTTGATGTTATCAAAACGGGCATCTATAGCTTCCCATTCACCTACAAACCTGATGGCACTCTTTACGTTGCACAGTTCGTCGGCGTCTTCTTCGTAGCCACTTTCGCAGCGGCAGGTGGTACTTTCAGTCAGTTCAATGCAATCGCCGAATTCTCCACAATCCACATTATCGCAAGAAGGATTTCTGCAGGACAGGAGTCCAAAGATTAGTAAAAAGATTGCCAAATATGTCCACTGCTTCATAGGAAGGTTCATGATAAATGAGCTTGTTTCTACCTTGGTAATGCGATTGAGAGTCTATTCGTTGCTTGGCAGTAGAAAGTGAAGACAAATTTATAAGAAAAAGCCTTTTTTTAGAAAATAAATAGAATTAATGTTAATTATCACGCTTTGGCAGACTTTTCGCTTTAAGGGAATAGAGGCCTGCCTGTAGTTAAGTCTTATTTTAGTTTATGTCTACATTCAAGCCAAAGACTCCGGTCATTTTTTTAGCCTTCGCCAATGAGCGCAGTGAAGATGGATTTTTGAGGGGATTGACCCTTGAAATGAAACGGATCATGGAGACTTTGGAGCCGGCTGTTCAGAAAGGGCGTTGTCATTTGAAAATACTCCCTGCTGCGACCCAGGCCGAAATTATAGAAGTATTTCAGGATGAGTGGTACCAGGGGAGAATATGGATTTTTCATTACGCAGGACATGCTGCAGAAGATCAACTATGGTTAGAAGGGGAAGAGGGGGGCAACCAGGCCTTTTTTTCTCAGGGACTTTCCCGCTTTCTCGGGGCACAGGAAGGATTGAAACTGGTTTTCCTTAATGGCTGTGCCACGGCTGATCATGCCCGTCTTCTTCATGAGTCCGACATTCCCGCCGTCATCACCACCCATGTGAAAATCCGCGATGACCAGGCCCAGGACTTTGCGGCCATCCTTTATCAGGGAATGGCCGGAGGAGCCAGTATCGATGAGGCCTTTGAAGAAGCCGAAGGAGGGCTTCTAGGAAAATACAGAGAGGAAGAACTCGTGGAAGGAGGAAGTACCCGAGCATTATTTTGGAGTCATGAAAAGGCGGATATACAAAAAGATTTTCCCTGGAAACTGAGTTACCGCAAGGAAGAGGCTTGGGTCCCTAAGAGCTGGCGGCTCTTTTATGAACTCAAAAAGGAAGAAAACCCCAGCGAAGTGGAGGCCGAAGCCTTTGTAGGGGAGACCCTCAACAACATGGAATTGGTGGAGGTCCTTGGACAAGGGAGCCTGGGTGTGGTATACAGGGCTATCCATAAGAATCTGAATGAAGAAAGAGCTGTAAAAATCACCCACAAAGTGCTGGAAGGATATGAAGAACTGAAAAACGTGATTTATGTCGGTAATAAGGGGCTTAGTGGGATCGACCACCCCAATGTGGTGAAGTTTTATGATGTGGGTGAGGTAATCCTATTTGGCGAAAAGCGCCTATACATGGTTATGGAACTTATCAAAGGAGAACGAATGGATAAGATATCCAAAGACTACTGGTTAGGAGAAAAGGAAAATCACTTTCGCTTTGCCGATGTCATCCTCCAGACAGCCTCTGGCCTACATGCTGCTCATAAAACTAAGTTTGAAGACCTTAGCGGAATGCCACGAGAAGGTATCGTGTGTGGAAACATAAAGCCGCGTAAGATATTATTCACAACTGAAGGAGTTCCTAAGCTCATTGATTTTCTGTTTACAGACCTTTCAAGGTCACAAAATATAAAACTGCAATTACCGAAATCCGTACAAAATATTATGAGGAAGGAAAGACCGGAAGATTTTCTGGCCCCCGAGATAATCGAGGGAAAAGGAGGAGTGAGCAAGCAGGGCGATATTTATGCCCTCGGTGCGGTTTTCTTCCACGCCATTACAGGTAAGTACAGAGCCGATTTTGACTTTAAATCAGACAAGGAACTGCATAGATTCGTAAAACAACAAGATCGGTTATTTCCTAAATATCTGAGTAAACTTATTTTCGAATCAACTTATCCAAAACCTTCAGGAAGGACGTCCAATATCAAAGATGTCATCAACGAGGTTTTGAAACCTGCGGGATTTCTGAAAAAATTGTCCTACTGGGTAAAAGATTTATTTATCTAATCCTAAACCTTCCTTGTGATTCTTTCCTTCATTTTCTGCCTTCTGGGCTTTTTAGCCTTGGAAGTGGAAACTTGGGGAAATAAAAAAAGCTTTTGGAAAAGAGAGTCTTACTTGATTTTCAAAGCTTCGATTTTTATGGTTTTTTCAAATATGTTCTTTTGAAACATTCAGATACTCCAATCATGTTTCTTTTTTATACATTTATTACAAAAAATTAACATGATGGTATTTGAAGCTTGAAAATATTACATGTTTATGGTTAATTACCACTGATCTAATACTTTATAGATCGAAATTAATGGTATTTTGTAACTATTTTTTCGATTATCAGTATGAACACAGACTAGCGTATTCACTCACTAAAATAAATGACAAGACTAATGGCAAGAGAAATGCAAATGGATATGGAAAATGGACAGCCTTCTTCCCTTGAGAAGCAGCTGTTTCAGATGAGAGATGCCTTTCGCCAGCACCAAAATGAAATTCGCAAGAAATACAAGATTTCTGCGAACGAGATGGAAATCATCCTTTACATCAATGATTTTGGTCCTCAGCGAATGAAGGCCATCGGAGAGAAGTTCATGATCAAGTTCAGCACCCTTACCTCCCTGGTAGATAAAATCGAAAAGCTCAACCTTGTTAAGCGTATGAATAGCAAGGAAGACCGTCGTTCGATTCTTGTTACCATCACCAAGAAGGGCAAGCGCATGCTGGATGAGTACAACGATCAGATCCGCCTTTTGGCCGAGAAAATGACTGAGATTGCTCACAAAGAAGATAACCTGCCTAAGTTGGTCTCTACTTTTGAAAAGGTAGACCTTCAGTAAGGCTCTCAGCAACAAAGCAATCACTAACGAAAAAGGGGCTGTCGCTTATGGCAGCCTCTTTTTTATTTGATATGGTAATCAGGGGTACCTCCCTTCATATTAGGCTATTCTATCTGCGAATCGGAGTTTGCCTGATTATATCTGACAGAATTTGCCATTTCCGAATCCTGCTCCCATTTCTTTTATTTGCGTCATGAGTATCAAAACTTTAGTCGCCAAAATTTGGGCAAATAATAAGGCCAGGAAGATGGAAAAGCAGATGGCCCAGGCTGTCGAGCTTCAGGAGAAGACTTTCCGCCACCTGATGCAGGAAGGACGGAAGACCGCCTTCGGAAAGGCCCATCGTTTTCATGAGATCAAAGGGGTAGAAGATTTCCAGCGATGGGTGCCAATTAGAGATTACGAGGCTGCCAAGCCCTACTTTGACCGAATTTACAGAGGAGAAGCTGATGTTTGCTGGCCCGGCAAACCCCTCTACCTGGCCAAAACCTCCGGAACTACTTCTGGAGCCAAGCACATACCCATTACCCGTGATTCTATCCAAAGTCAAATTCAGGGAGCCCGGGATACCCTCCTGATGTATATCGCCGAAACCGGAAAGGCCCGATTCCTCGATGGGAAGATGATGTTTCTCTCAGGAAGTCCAGAAATTGAGCACAACAGCCACGGACTCAAAACAGGAAGGCTCTCCGGTATCGTCAATCATTTTGTGCCTTCCTACCTTACCTCCAACAGGGTTCCTTCTTTTGAAGCAAATGTCATTGAAGACTGGGAAACCAAGGTATCTACCATTGTACAAGAAATAAAAGAGCAGGACCTTCGCCTGATTTCCGGAATTCCCCCCTGGGTTCAAATGCTATTCGAAGAGCTTGAAGTCCAGACAGGTAAGCAGCCCCTGGAGGTATGGCCCAACCTTGAGCTGTTCGTTCAGGGTGGGGTAAACTTTGAACCTTACGCCCCAATCTTCAAACAGTATTTTGGAGATCGGGTAGACATGGTCGAGTTGTTTCCTGCTTCAGAGGGCTTTTTTGCTTATCAAAATTCCCAAAAAGAGGAGGGCCTCCTTCTCCTGCCTGACAATGGAGTTTTTTATGAGTTTATTCCCCTAGAAGATTATGGCAAAAAAGATGCCCAGAGGTTGACCCTCAAGGATGTAGAAGTAGGGAAGCAATACGCCCTCATTGTAAGTACCAATGCTGGTTTATGGGCCTATGATATAGGAGATACCGTTAAGTTTACCTCTACCCATCCCTGGAAAATCAGGGTTTCAGGTCGGGTAAAGCATTTTATCTCGGCCTTTGGGGAGCATGTCATAGCAGAAGAAGTCAATGCTGCCATCCTCAATGCCTCTGAATCCACAGGCGCCAAAGTACAGGAGTTTACGGTAGCTCCCCGGATCGTTGAAACAAAGGGAGAGTCCGCCCATGAATGGTTTATCGAATTCAGCGAAGAACCCAAGGACTTTGACCACTTTGTAGACCAGCTCGATCTTTACCTGCAAAAGCGAAATGCCTACTATGCGGATTTGAGGGAGGGGAATATCCTTCGTCGAGCCATTGTGCACAGGGTCAAACTCAACGCTTCGAGGGAGTACATGAAATCACAAGGAAAGCTCGGGGGACAGAATAAATTTCCCCGCCTCAGCAACGATAGAAAAATCGCTGATTTTCTCCTCAGCTACACCCAGTGAGATTGCCCCGCCAACTCCTGGAATGGCGGGACAGCCTCGTTTAATTTTTGATTATTTTTTGCATCCAAACCCTGGCATCCATCTGTACACGTATCATGTAAATGCCTGATCGGCCATCAAGAGAAATTTCTTTTCTTAGTTCATTTCCAAATTCATGGCGCTTCAATTCCTGGCCAAGCCCGTTGTAGATGGTAATTGTCATTCTCTTATGAGGAAGACGGGTTTCGAGAATTAGCTTACCCGTGGTTGGATTGGGATAAAGGGTAAGAGCTTGGTCAGCTTCTACAGGATGATTGGACACATTTCTTACCTGAATGCAGGCGCTGGTATCGGTACATCCGTTTTGGGAGACCAAGACCCGATAATCACCATTTTGAGTAGGGGAAAATACCGAATCTTCAGCTCCATTGATGGGCACAAATCCATTGCTGCAATCCATCCATTGGAAGCTCGCTCCTTTTGCTTCTGCCTTTAAAATTCCTCCATCCTTACTGACCAACACATTGACGGGGATGATGCTAAGGTCATAAGTATTGATTGAATCGCAGCCCTGATGATTAAAAAGGGTATCCTGATAGATGCCGCTTTTTGTCAGGATTTTTCCCGACGGAAATTGATATTTATTGCAGGCAGTGGCAGCCAGGCTATCGCCCGCAATGCTACAGGGGACCGCTGCTTCAATATTCAGGACGTAGTCTTCTGTTTCGCCTTGATGCCCGACCTGACAGCTATTGGGATAGGCGCCTTGAAGGGTAATGAGGCGCATTTTTATCTCACCCAAAGCTGCATTTGCCGGAACCCTTAGTGAAAGGGGGACCAGAGAATGGTCGGTACTGGCGTTTTGATTGACCAAAAAACCCAGATCATACGCTTCACCTGCATCATCAAAATCACCATTTGCATTCCAGTCAATCCAGGCCCTTCCATAGGTAGTATCTGGATTTTTGGACACTGACTGTACAAAAAGGGTGTAGACTGCCTTTTGTCTAAGTCTTATATCCAGGTCATTGCCGTAGTTGATATAATTATTGGAACCAGATAGCTTGAGTTTTCCGGCAAGTCCCATCATGCTAATATAGACATCATCATTAGCGGTGGCAGTGGAAAAACAAGGTTCTATGGGTCTATGCTGATACATAAATCGAAAAGTCTCCGAAGTATCTTGGTGGTTTCCGACTGCATAAACTTTAAAATAGACCTTGGCATTGCCACCTATTCTAGGTATGGGGCGATCTGACTTCCAGGTACTGTCTTTTTCTAGGCTCATAGATATCGTTTGATCCATTTCGATTCCGTCGACAGACCATTTGAGGAAAACAGAGCTAAGGTTCTGCCCATAGGAGATCAGGGCTCTTACTTGCTGTGATTGGCCGGAGTGGGGAGAAAATTCTGTTGGTACATGGCTAAGCTCCGTTTTGAGGATGGCGGGAAAATCTTTTCTTCCTGGCAGGTGAAATTCCCAGAGGCCCCGCCCCCAGGTGGCTGCCCGAAGCACATTGGATCCCTGGTGTATTTCCAAGTCATTGATGGTTACATTGGGGAGGTCCTGGTTGTAGAGGGTCCAGCGATTTCCTCCTACAGGCATAGTGTAAATGCCAATTTCTCCTCCTACAAAGATATTCCGCTGGGTGCTGTGGTCCACGGCTACCGTTCGCAGGGGCATATCTCCGAGGTTATAGGTAATATTGGTCCAGGAATCGCCCAGGTCATGGCTGATAAATACCTTTTGTCCATCGTTCAGGTAGCGGTTATAGGTGATGATTAGGGTGCTGTCATGCTTAGGATCAAAGCAAATGCCGCTAATAGAATGCCCGGGGAGTCCAAGGACTTTTCGCTGGAAATTTTTCCCTCCATCTGTCGAGACCTGTAGGTTGTTATTTCGGCAGATAGCCATGAAATCAGGGTTGTTGTAGGAGATGGCTGCCAGTTTTATGATGCCAATACCGGGAGCGGATAGCAAGGCCCAATCGTTACCAAAGGCATTAGAATAAAAAATAGAGTCGCTAAAGTGATAAATCTTCATGTGATCCAAAGGGTCCATGAGTAGGGGTGCAATCCAGTCTGCGTTTCCAGATCCACTGCTGGGATTACCCAGGACCACTCGGTTTTGCCCACCATCTTTGGTGAGATTCCTGCTTCCAAATTGCCAACTTCCCATCATCCACTGCTCATTGAGGGGATGTATGAGGGCTTCCATCCCATCACCGCCATTCCACTCCAGCCAGCCATTTTCGTTCCGAATACTGGTTCCATTGTCCTGGGAGCCCAGCATTTGTACTTTCCAGTTGGACTGGCTAAGGCCAATGCGGTAATTTTCCCTGATGCCTGTTCCATCATTGAGGCGGGTCCAACTCTGGCCATTGTTGGAGCTTTTTGCCAGATAGCCATCTGTACCCACATAAAATACTCCATTAAGGCATTCTGCGGTACGCAGATCAGCGTGTACG
Source organism: uncultured Bacteroidia bacterium (assembly GCA_964564415.1). Taxonomy (GTDB): domain Bacteria; phylum Bacteroidota; class Bacteroidia; order J057; family J057; genus JALEFZ01. The sequence continues at coordinate 28,188 of CAZMAV010000011.1, forward strand.
TAATCGGTTCCCATGACCCTATTGATGGCCCAGTATGCTACCTGATTGAAGCTTTGCCCGCCATTGGTGGAAGCATGTAGATTAAGATAACCATAAATCATATTTTGTGTACTGAGGTCGGAGACAGCGAATCCGTCACAGCTTTCATTAGGATTGGTCAAAAAGTTAAAATTTTGGCCTTTATTTGTGGATTTCCATACTCCATTGCGGGAGGCTGCATATACCTCATCGGGACTGGAAGGGCTGGTAGCGATGTGTACTTCAGATCCATTGTTGCCACTGAGTAGCCCAGAGGAAGTGTATGAATTGCCCAAATCTGTAGAAAAAAGAATATTGTCAGCAAAATTACTGCTGTAATCATTGTCGTAAAGGTAGAGGATGTTGGGCTTTGTGGGATGAAATTCTATGTCCGTGATGCGGGCATCGGGCAGGGCCCTTGTCCAGGTAGCCAGGTTATCTGTAGACCGATAAATTCCCTCTGAAGTTCCAATAAATACCAGGTCTGGGATGCTGGGGTGATAGAGGATTTTGTAGATGAATCCATAACCCCCTAAGCCTCCCCAGCCGATGGTTCCAGGATTAAAAGTGCTAAGGCTCCAGGTACTGCCTCCATCTGTAGAGCGATAAATTCCATGGGAAATGCTATTGCCACCATTTCTCACATTGATGAGGATAGAATCAGGATTGGTGGGAGAAACAGCGATGGTATTGACCCCGGAAGCGAAAAGAAAATCAGTGGTTTGGGTCCAGGTCTGCCCTTCATTAAGGGTCTTCCAGAAACCTCCGCTTCGGGAACCCATGTAAATCTGCTGGGGGTTATTGGGATTGACCCAGAAGGCTTCTACCCGACCAATGCCGGGGTTGTATCCCCTGGTGATATTATTTGCAGCATAAGGGCCGAGGTCCTCCCATCCACCATCGAATAAACGCGTCTGGACATGGCTTTGTGATTGAAAGGCCTGATAAGCTTCGGCTGCAAAATAGGGGCTTACCCGATCGCGGATCCCATCGGGATAGTATTTGCTTTCATTTTCGGCTACCCACCTCAAAAAGGGCTTGTAGCCGGAGCCTTTTCCCTTTCCCTTTGATTCAAAGTAAGTCTCTCCAGCCTTTACGACATCGTAAAAGTTAATGCTGAAGTCGCCCTTCATCTCGGGATAGTATTCCTGAGAAAAAGTGAAGAGAGGAAGTAAGAAAAATAGAGGTAGAAGTTTTTTCATAGCGGGCCAATGGTTGGAGGAAAAGTGACTTACAGCATCGTCAATTTATGAGGAGAATTGCTGCGGAAAGGTCGAATGCTTACATCCATTTAAATCAATTGATGTCCATATTAAAATAATTTTCCGGGTGGACCTTTATTATTGATAGTGGATACTAACCCATTTCGATCATTAAGAATAAAGTAGGATTATTTACTCAGATATGAAAAAAACGTTATTATTTTTACTTGCTTTCTTTTTCTCATTAGTGAAGTGCCAACTTATGGCTCAAGCTCCATCTGTGGATTCGGTAGGGTTATCATCTGCCACGCTTGCTGTATTTGACCGCCTTGACGTCCATGTCTTTTTGAGTGCTACCTATCAAAATCCCTATGACTATGACGAGGTAAGGGTATGGGGGGAGTTTCTGGAGCCGGGAGGCAAAGGGCTTCGGATCGATGGTTTCTACATGGAAGGCTATGAATTCAAAGGGAATCAGGGAGCCATTCAAGAATCAGGTGAGCAAGGGTTTTTCCTGCGATTCAGTCCTCAAAAAACAGGAACCTATGAGCTAAGGGTATGGGTTGAAGATAAGAATGGGACTGACAGTTCTGATTGGATTTCTTTTGAATGTATGGCACATCAGGGGAGTAAAAAGAAGGGCTACATCAGAAAAACCAGGAGCAATTACCTTGAATTTGATAATGGAGATACCTTTTTACCGGTTGGACATAACATTGCCTGGCCCAATGGTTCTGCCTATGCCAATTACACGGCATGGCTTTCAGCCCTGAAAGCAGGGGGGGGCAATTATTTTCGGCTTTGGCATTGTCACTGGGGTTTGAGCCTGGAGTGGAAGGGCTTTGGTTATGGAGGACTCAAAGACTATATGCAAAGCAAGGCCTTCTACCTGGACTGGCTTCACGAATACTGCGAAGTCCAAGATATTTATGTTATGCTCTGCCTTCATCATCATGGGCAGGTCTCTACCCAGGTCAATCCCAATTGGTCGGATAATCCTTACAATGCCGCCAATGGAGGGATGTGCCCGACTACCCTTGATTTTTTTACCGATTCCATGGCCAAGGCTTACACAAAAAATCGACTTCGTTACATTGTGGCTCGCTGGGGATACTCCCGATCCATCCTCGCATGGGAACTTCTCAACGAAGCCGACTGGACCAATGGGTTTGAGCAGCACTTGCCTGAAATCGCGGATTGGCACCAGGAAATGGCCCAATTTATCAAGGCCATCGATCCCAATCAGCACCTGATCACTACTTCCCTGGCAGAAGAAAATGGCCATTCCTTACTTTGGACCCTACCTGAGATAGACTTTAGCCAAACACACAAATACCTTCCTACTTCCAATATCGAACGTGCACTGGCAAGGGCGAGTAAAGAGCAGCTAGATACCTATGATAAGCCTACCCTAATCGGGGAATTTGGAATATCAACAGATGGACAAGGCCTATCAAACCTGGACCCCAGAGGAATACACTTTCACAACGGACTCTGGGGCAGTTTTTTCGGAGGTAGCCTTGGGACAGGAGCCTATTGGTGGTGGGGCAGGTACATCCACGCTCAAAACCTCTATCATCATTATAGTGGCTTCTCTACCCTTTTATCTTCTATCCCTTTGAAGGAAAGTGCCTATGTACCTGCTCCCTCTTATGTGGAGGGAGCCAGGGGAGAACTCAAACTGATCCCCGATTTGGGCTGGGGATTTAAAGGCCAGAAACACATCTGGGTAAGTAAAGATGGCAGGGAAGAGCACAACTACTCCTTAGCGGGCTTCCTTTATGGGAAGAAATGGAATTCTCAACATCGATCTCCTCCAAACTTTATCGTGGATTTCGATCGAGCAGGTAGCTTTGTAATAAAGACTGGAAGTGGACATGGCAAGAAACCTGAAATTTCTATTTATCTCAATGGAATCTTGGTCCTAAAAGAGGATGGTCATGTCAATACAAGGTACAAGATCAATGTCCCCTCAGGCCGGCACAGCATTAAGGTAGAAAATACTGGCAAGGACTGGATCGGAATTGCCTCCTATATTTTTGAAGGCATTGGGTCTGCGGTAGATGCTTATGCCCTGGTCTCTGAAGACAAGTCCTCGGCTGTCGCTTGGTTGCTGAATCACAGGTATAATCATGAGGAAATTGCCTTCAGTGGGCTTCCAAAAGCGGTATCAGGAGCCGAACTGTCCATTCCCCATATAGAGGCTGGAAGCTATGAGGCCCAATGGTACGATTGCATGACAGCAGGCCTGAAAAAGAGTGAGATTGTACATTCAGATGGGACAAACTTAAAAATCCCCATCCCTAAGCTTGATTGGGACCTTTTCTTGGCCTTAGATCGGGTCACCATTTTATCTACTGAAAAAGCCAGAGATGAAGTAGAAATGTCAGTCTATCCCAATCCTTTTTTAGGAAAAAAGCTTTCTGTCAGGGGTGATTTTGAGGAGGGTAGGGAAGGGGAAGCCCTGCTTATTGACCTACATGGGAGACCTGTAAGGAAGTGGACGATCCGGCCTCATCCCTGGAAAGAGATGCCATTTTCCCTGAGCCTGGAAAAAAGGTTGAGCCCCGGTTACTACTGGTTGAGCTTAGAGGTGGGGAATAGGAAGGGGGTGGTTTGCATACAGGTAAATGAATAAGCTTCGGGATCAACAACTATATTTCCATCACGAGTAAATTTTCTGAAGAGGAGGGACTATTCTATGATATCAATAGTTTACTTTTACCAATGAAACAAAAGTGCCAGCCTCCACAGATGCGGGGCTGGCACTCTCTATAAAAAACAGTATTAGTCTAAATTGAGGTCCTTCATGGCTCCTTCCATTTTCTTGCCCAAATCTTCGTAGACCTTGTCAAATTCTTCCCTACTAGCTAGGGCTGCCTGAACGCTTACATAAAATTTAATTTTTGGCTCGGTACCGGAGGGCCTGGCCGAGACTTTGGTTCCATCCTCAGTGATGAACTGCAGGACATTAGAGGAAGGAAAATCCAGCTTTTTCTCCTCGCCAGCAAGTAGATTTTTCTCGGTGAGGGATTGGTAGTCCAGGGCTTTTACCACCTTACTTCCCTGAAGTTCCTTGGGTGGATTGGCCCGGAGTTCAGCCATCATCTGCTGGATTTCCTCGGCTCCTTTTTTACCTGTCTTTTTGATGGACTTGAGGGACTCTCTGAACATCCCATATTCTACATAGATATCCATCAGCAAGTCGAATAGGCTCTTTCCATGATCCTTCGCGTAGGCTACCAGTTCGGCGAGCATGGCGCAGGCAATGATGGCGTCTTTGTCGCGGACAAAATCATTGACGAGGTAGCCATAGCTTTCTTCCCCTCCCCCAATAAACTCCATTTTTCCTTCCTGCTCCTTGAGGACTTCTGCAATATATTTGAATCCGGTGAGGGTATTGAAGGTCTTGACTTCAAAACTGGCGGCCATTTTATCTAGGAGATCGGTCGTAACGATGGTCTTGACGATATACTGGTTGCCATCGAGCTTGCCCTTTTCCTTCCATGCCTTGAGGAGGTAGTAAATCATGCCTGTAGCCGCCTGGTTGCCGTTGAGGAGCTGCCACTGGCCTTGGTGGTTTTTCACCCCAATACCTACCCGGTCTGAATCCGGATCTGTACCCATGACGAGGTCGGCATCCATATCGCGGGCCATTTCCAGGGCTCTGCTCATGGCTTCAGCCTCTTCGGGATTGGGATAGACCACGGTAGGGAAATTTCCGTCAGGAGCAGCCTGACTTTCAACGACATGTACATTGGTGAAGCCGACCTTTTTGAGTATGGGGGGAACCATGGTTATGCCCGTGCCGTGGATAGGCGAAAACACGATTTTGAGGTCTTTTTGACGCTCTATGACCTCAGGTGAGACTACATTTGTGGTAATGGCTTGGAGGTAAGGTTCGTCAATTAAGGTAGAAATGCGTTCAATCCTGCTCTCATCGGCCTCGAATTTTACGGCTTCTACACCTGAAATTTTTTGTACTTCGGCCACGATATTTTTGTCGTGAGGAGGGGTGACCTGTCCTCCATCATTCCAGTAGGCCTTGTATCCGTTATATTCTTTGGGATTGTGGGAAGCTGTCAGGACAACACCGCCCTGGCAGCCTAGTCTGCGGATGCTGTAAGAAAGCTCAGGAGTGGGACGAAGTTCTTCGAAGAGGTATACCTTGATGCCATTGGCGGAGAAGACAGCTGCTGTGATCTCTCCAAAGTAGGCGCTGTTGTTGCGGCTGTCATAAGCGATGGCCACCTTGATCTCCTGATTGGGATAGGTCTGGTTGAGGTAATTGGCAAAGCCCTGGGTGGCCATGCCCAAGGTGTATTTATTGACCCTGTTGGAACCCATGCCCATGATGCCCCTTAGGCCTCCGGTACCAAATTCAAGGTCTTTGTAGAATGCATCTGTGAGTTCGTCCTGATTGTCGCTGTCCATCATGCGACGAATGTCTGCCTTGGCCTCATCATCGATGTTAGATTCGAGCCAGGACTTTGCTTTTGCCATTACGGCAGGATCAGTTGCTACTGACATATAGGGTCAGAATTATGAGTTGAGTGTATGTGAATATTTAAGAGGTTGTTTTACATCTATCCTTTCCGTTTACACCTGGCTTTCAAAAACCTGAGTTTGCATTTTTTTCTCAATTTAGCACCACTAAAGCTCTAAAAAATTGCCGCCTCAGAACTTTAAAATCCTGGTGTAAACTGAAAATTATAAAATTAAACAGCCTCTAAGGAAATGAAAAAGAGCGGATGCTGTAGGATCAAACTAAGGGAAAATGTTATTAAATAAAAAACTTTCCCTTTACAAGTAGTCTCGCAATTTCATTTCGAAATTCTTTGGGCCACTTTTTTCCATTTCCTCCCGATCTCCCGATTCATCCAGATCGATGGGAGCCACCATATTTACCTTCAGCTCCTTATCTTTAGAATGAGTGGTATTTAAAGAATACGAATTCAATAGGCCCGCTTACTTGAGACAAAGTTAATTCACAACAATTATGCCTTTGACGAAGAAAGATTGGGGAAAAGAGACTATTTTTTATCCTATCCATCAGATAATGGAAGGGAAAAGATGCTTTTAGCTGTCAAAAGCCTTTTCTTTGCCCCTTAACATCAAAATATCAACATGCAAACGGTAGAAGAACTCAAGGCTATTCTCAAGCTTGAGGAAATCGAAGATAATATGTTTAGGGGGGATACCTACAAGACTCCCTGGAAAAGGGTCTACGGAGGACAGGTCCTGGGGCAGTCCCTTCAAGCTGCCATTGCCACCGTTCCGGAAGACAGGCTTCTGCATTCTATGCACGCGTACTTTATTCTATCCGGTGATATAGAGCGGCCTGTGGTGTATATCGTAGATGATATCCGGGATGGAGGTTCCTTTACGACACGAAGGGTAAGGGGAGTTCAGTATGGGCGTGATATATTTATCATGTCTGCTTCCTTTCAAAAGCAGCAGGGAGGGATGGATCACCAAATATCCATACCGGAAGTGCCTGAGCCGGAATCATTACAGACCGATGCTGAGCAGGCAGAAATATTTAGGGAAATGTTTCCGGCTGTATACCGGCAGTTGACCCTTCCCCGTCCGGTGGAATTCCGGCCTGTGGAACCCTTCTCCACACTATACAGTGGAAGCCATGCACCCCTGCGCCATGTCTGGATGAAGGCCAAGGGGGACATGGGTGACCGATCCAGCCTTCATAAATCGGCCCTGGCCTATGCTTCTGACTACAACCTGCTGACGACTGCATTGATCCCCCACATCGGGAAGTTCAATTTTAAAAAGCTCCAAATGGCCAGCCTAGACCACGCCATGTGGTTTCACAGACCTTTTCGCATGGACGAGTGGCTGCTTTACGCCTTTGACAGTCCTAGTGCATCGGGTGCCAGGGGTTTTACCAGAGGCTCGGTCTTTGATCGTGAAGGAAAACTCGTGGCCTCCATCGTGCAGGAAGGCCTGATTCGCGAAAGGCAGGACTGACAGGCAGGTCTTTTCTTCCCTTGTAGGTGTGAAAACAATATTGTGTTATCTTGTGGCTGACTGTCCCAAGATTGCCCATTACTCAAAGCTACTATGAAACTCCAATTGCATGGGATCGATATTGGCATTGTCCTCCTGTATTTGGTAGGGACTATGCTGATTGGTTTTTGGATTTCCAGGCGGGCATCCCAGAACATGAAGGCCTACTTTTTGGGGGGAAATAAGATTCCCTGGTATTTTCTGGGCCTTTCCAATGCCTCCGGGATGTTTGACATCAGCGGAACCATGTGGATGGTCTACCTGCTTTTTGTCTATGGACTCAAGAGTGTTTGGATACCCTGGCTCTGGCCGGTATTCAACCAGGTCTTTTTGATGATATACCTGTCTGTCTGGCTTCGAAGGTCTAATGTAATGACAGGAGCTGAGTGGATTGGATTTCGCTTTGGGAAGGGCAGAGGGGCAGACCTTGCCCACATCGTGGTGGTTGTCTTTGCTCTGTTTAATGTCATAGGGTTCTTGGCCTATGGATTTATTGGAATCGGAAAATTCTCGGCGACCTTCCTGCCCTTCGAATTTCATTCAGATCCGGGGATAAATGCTGACATCTACGGGATTATCATTACTTTAATTACCACCCTTTACGTGGTCAAAGGCGGGATGTATTCAGTGGTTTTTACCGAGGTCTTACAGTTTTTTATCATGACCATCGCCTGTGTGGGAGTTGGCACCATAGCCATGAGGGAGGTATCTCCTGGATTTTTAGGGGACTTTACGCCAGAGGGATGGGGAGACATATTTTTCGGCTGGAAATTAGACCTCGACTGGTCGGGCATCATGGAATCTGCCAATGAAAAGATTACGGAGGATGGATGGAGCCTATTTTCCATTTTTTTCATGCTAATGCTCTTCAAAGGCTACCTGCAAAGTGCTGCTGGACCTGCTCCCAACTATGATATGCAGCGCATTTTATCTGCGCGCTCTCCCCGCGAAGCTGCCAAAATGAGTGCATTTGTAAATGTAGTTCTCCTCATTCCCCGCTACATGTTGATTACGGGTTTGACCATTTTGGCCCTTGCTTTCTTCATGGATGACCTGAAGGCCATGGGAGCTGAAGTGGACTTCGAACTTATCCTGCCCTTTGCCATTAGGGAGTTTCTGCCGGTAGGACTGATGGGCATCCTAATCGCGGGATTGCTGGCGGCCTTCATGTCTACCTACGCGGCCACGGTCAATGCGGCTCCTGCCTATATTGTCAATGACATATACAAGCGATTCATCAATGCCGAAGCCTCCGACAAGACCTATGTCAGGCTCAGTTATATTTCTTCGGCCTGTGTAGTAGTTGTGGGTACGGCCTTTGGTTTTATGGCCGAATCTCTCAATGGTTTGATCCAATGGATCGTCGCAGCACTCTATGGAGGGTACACCGCCGCCAATCTTTTGAAATGGTATTGGTGGCGCTTCAACAGCAGGGGATATTTTTGGGGAATGGTATCAGGCATCGGGGTGGCTATGTTTTTGAGCCTTCCCTTTGATGCGATTCCGGAAACCGATTTCTTGTTTGGCTGGCTTGGAAATCTAAAGCCCCTCGAGGGATTTGTCCTCATTTTTTTGGTCTCTCTCCTCGTTTCTGTCTTTGTAAGCCTGACAAGCCCTCCCGATGATGAAGGGACCCTTAAAAATTTCTACCTAAAGGTCAGGCCATGGGGTTTTTGGAGGCCTATCCACGAAAAAGTGAAGGTTGATCATCCCACACTGTCCTACAATGATAATTTTGGTAGAGACATGATCAACGTAGGAGTGGGGATTATCTGGCAAACTGCGCTGACCGCCTCTGGAATTTATCTGGTATTGCAGGATTGGCTGGCCCTGGCCCTGAGCCTGGGCCTAGTAATCCTAAGCTCAATTTTCCTCAAGTTTAGTTGGTACGACCACTTGGAAGATTGGCCTCAGGGGATGGAAGAAGCCATAAGCACCGGTGATTCCGGTTTGAAGGAATAGCATCACAGACAATAAAAAAGGATATGAAAGCTTCATTTGAAAGCCGAAAAAAGGCCCTTTTCGAAGCCTATGAAAGGCTTATTCTACAAAAGAATCAACCTCTAGAACAGGGCAATGGAATATTTTCCCGTTTTAAGTATCCCATTTTGACAGCAGCCCACACACCGATATTTTGGCGCTATGACCTGGACAAGGGAAGAAATCCCTATCTCATGGAGCGCATGGGGATCAACGCTACTTTCAATGCGGGTGCCTTGTATTTTGAGGGTCGATATCTTCTGCTGGTCCGGGTAGAGGGAGTCGATCGCAAGTCATTTTTTGCTGTGGCAGAGAGTCCCAATGGGATTGACAATTTTAGGTTTTGGAAGTATCCTTTAAACATTCCTCAAGGTGAGGGGCCGGAAACCAATGTCTATGACATGAGGCTTGTCAAGCACGAAGATGGATGGATTTACGGATTATTTTGTACGGAGCGAAAAGACCCCAATTCCATCGCCGGGGACACGAGTTCTGCCATATCGCAGTGTGGAATTATTCGCAGCAAAGACTTCACCACCTGGGAACGCCTCCCCGACCTTGTGAGTAAGTCTTCTCAGCAGAGAAATGTCGTGCTTCATCCGGAGTTTGTCGGGGGAAAATATGGGTTTTATACCCGGCCTATGGATGGTTTTATCGGAGGGGGTAAGGGGAGGGGTATCGCCTGGGGATATGTGGAGGACATAGAAAATCCTGAAATTGAAGAGGAGAACATTGTAGAGCCCAGGGCTTACCACACCATCAAGGAGGTGAAAAATGGAGAGGGGCCTCCTCCCATAAAGACTGACAAGGGCTGGCTACATCTCGCCCATGGAGTGAGAAATACAGCCTCGGGACTGAGGTATGTACTTTATCTTTACATGACTGAGCTTTATCGACCCTGGATCGTAACCCATCGGCCGGGAGGCTATTTTATGGCCCCTGAGGGAGAAGAAAGGGTAGGGGATGTGTCTAATGTCCTTTTTTGTAATGGATGGATTCTCAATGAAAATGATGAGGTGTTGATCTACTATGCTTCCTCCGATACCCGCCTACACGCTGCTGCTTCTACCCTGGATCAATTGGTTGATTATTGCCTCCATACCCCTGAAGATGGGCTCAATTCTGCAGCAAATTTGAAAATCAGGGAAGAAATGATCGAAGAAAACCTAAGAATTTTAAAAGAAGAGGAGTAAGGGAAACTTTGATTTTCGCATAAGAGAAAAGGGCCTTCAGATGATGGAAAAATCTCCAGCCAGCCGTCTATGAATAGAATTTATGAAAGTGGACTGATGTCTCGACACAAACATTACCCCTGAATACCACTAATCACAAATTTTATGAAAACCCTTGTAGACTTTAAATGGCTGGCCCTGGGGATGATTATTCTTCTCCTTCAGGCTTGCAACCTTGAAAAAATTGCTCCCAATGATGGCTTGATTGCAGACTTTACCATTGGCAACAACAACTGTACCGCTTCCTGTATGGTGGATTTTGATGCCTCGCCTTCTGAAGGAGCCAACTCTTTTAGCTGGGATTTTGGAGATGGAAACACCGGATCGGGTCAAAGTGCCAGTCATACCTATGACAGTCCTGGCGATTATAGCGTGGTATTGACCGTGGGTGGAGCCAATGGAGGCCAGGATTCGACTTCCAAGGTCGTAACCATTGTCCAGGATTCTACCCTTAATGCCTGTTTTAGCATAGATAGTATTACCTGCTTGGGCTTTGCCCCTGTGGAGGTATTTGTCACCAATTGTTCTCAATTTGCAAGTTCCTACTCCTGGGTATGGGGGGATGGCAATGCCTCACAGGCAGAAAATCCCGGATCGCACATTTTTGACAATCCCAATGTTTACAGCATTACCCTCACGGTGCAAGACGGTCAGGGCAATACAGACCAGACTACCCAAACCCTTTCTGTCCTTTCTCCTAATCTATACTCTAGGGACTATGGCTCTAATTCCTTTTATGATGCTGGTCAAAACATCATCAAGACAGATAATGGCTTTGCAATCACTGGATTTTCTTACGATACAACCGGAAGTTTTGGGAATTACAAGTATTTTGGCACACTCTCTCTGCTTGATGCCTCAGGTCAATTGGTCAATGAGAAAAGCTTCCAATACATGAATGCCGGAGGTATCAATGCCTGGTATGAAGGAGTTCAAACACGAGATGGTGGTTTTGCGGTGGTAGGCTTGACGGACAAGGGAGATACAACGGACAGCAACTATGACCTTTATTTTGCCAAACTAGATGAAAATGGCAATCGCATTACGGAAAGAATCTTTGGAGAGAATGGTTCTACTAACTTTGAATGGGGGCAGGGCATCATAGAGGATGATGATGGAAATTTTGTTTTGATAGGCAGAGGCCGGAACCCAAGCAGAGGCAATTCCTATGATTTTTATGTCTTGAAGCTCGATCCAAATGGGAATAAACTTTGGGAGAGACTCTTAGGCGGGAATGGTTCCGATTACGGGAATAAACTCATTCAGAGTAGAGATGGATCCTATGTACTGGTTGGCTACACGAGCAGCAAAGGCATGGGTTCCAACGATGTTTGGTTGGTGAAAATGGATAAGGACGGAAATACCATTTGGGATAAGACTTATGGTGGGTCATCATCGGATTACGGATCAGAACTGGTCGAAACTTTAGATGGTGGATTTGCGATCGCAGGATATACCTACACCAACAGCCAGGGGAGTGCAGATGGTTATCTGGTCAGGACCGATGTAAATGGCAACTTGGTCTGGGAGAAAAGGTGGGGGAGTAGTAACTTCGAAAGGCTGAATAGCATTATTCTGTCGGATGAAGGAGGCTTTGTCATGGTAGGTTATAACTCTTTCTCTGGAAATCAGGACTTTTGGTGTATCAAAACAGATGCCCTCGGGGAGACGGTTTGGAATCGATCCTATGGTACCGAACAGCAAGAGTTTGCCTATAGCCTGACCAAGTCTGATGACTGCGGCTATCTGCTCGTGGGTTCAGGTCAAATCAGAGGTCAGAATTATCAGACCCGGCTTATTAAAATCGATGCAGACGGCAATGACAATTAGGTCCTAACCCGAAACATCACAATCAAGCTTTTGAGGCTGGTCTTCCAAAAAGGGGGCAGCCTCGGAAGTTTTTATGCAGGATAAAGATTTTTTTGGTATTCCTCCTTGTTGTGGGGAAGACAGTGTTTTTCCCAGAGGATAGGCAGATAGTCTTTGACCTCTCTTCTTTGGCGAAAAGACCAGTATTTCTCTTTAGCTTTCTCAGTGGCGGATTTGTATTCAACAATGGGCCTGGGGTAATCTCTTCCTAGTTTTACGTGGTAGAGGGCCTCTTCCATGGGAGTCATGTTCCAGGGTTCCAGGCGCAGAGGCAAGGGAAGGGAAGAGAGTTCGGGCAGCCATTTTCCAATAAACTCACCCTTAGGATCGTACTTGATGGCTTGTTGGCGGGGATCGAATATCCTCAAAGGATGGTAGCCACTCATTCCGGCCTGCATTTGAATTTGGGCATAATGGATACCCGGCTCATAGTCAAGGAATACCCTGGCCAAAACTTTTGCCACTTCCTGCCAGGGCAGCCAAAGGGTGAAGGTGGCAAAGGTCGCCAGCATGGCTCTCATTCGAAAGTTGAGAAAACCCCTGGCCCGTAAGCTTCTCATGGAGGCATCCACCATGGGAAATCCCGTCATCCCCTCTTCAAAAGCTTTGAGGTAGTCATGCCTAAGTTCTCTTCCCAGCCCTTCCATGCCTGGATTGATGGCCCTGAATTCGATCTCGGGTTCGGTCTCCAGTTTTTGCATGTAATGGCTCCTCCACCAAAGTCTATCCCGAAAATGAGCAAACTGCTTGGCATAAGGTTTTACCTGAGCATAAGCCAGGCTTTGCTGGCAGACTTCTCTTAAGCTGATATTGCCCCAGGCAAGGTAGGGAGATAGGCGACTGCAAGCTTTTCTACTCGCTTCTGGACTTGATATGGAAGAAATATAGTCTGCTGCACGAGCCTCCAAAAAGCTGGAGAGGTAGCGTATGCCATATAACTCACCCCCGGGCTGAAAAGCAGTTGAGGACTCTTTTAGAAATCCAGGTAACCCTTCATGGCTTGTACCAAAACTCATGGATCTTGGAAGAGAAAATGTGCGGAGTTGATCCAAGTTTATCTCTACGAACGGTGAGACCACCATCTGCTGCCACTCTTTTTCCCAGGTATTTCTATTTTTGATTCCTCTAATGACTCCATCCTGGGGATATTCCTTCCACCTGATCCCAGTGCTCCGGCAGAATTTTTGAATCTCCTGATCTCTTCTGTAACTTCTCTTGGTTCCCGTTTCCTGGTGGCTAAATAGATGGCTCACCTCATAGGCATCTGTAATCTTTTGAAAAATGGTTATGGCCTCTTCGAAAAAAAGGTGGAGGCGATGACCCTTTTTGGCGAGCCTTTCCTGAAGTTGGCAGGCGCTTTCCCATGCAAAGCGACCATGTCTGGGATCAAATTCTTCCTCCTGTAAAAATCCCGGTTCCAGGATAAAAATAAGAAGGGTTGGAAGACCTCTTTCAATGGCTGTAGCCAGGGGAGCATGATCGCGAAGCCTTAGGTCTTTTTTGAACCAAACGATTGATATATTTTGTCTTTCCACACTCCCCAAACGAGGGTAAAAAGGGGATTGTTTATTAGGCAGCCTGCCTAAAATAACGGCAGGCTGCTCCTGGGGTCACTTTTTCATTTTGTTGGGGTAGGGCGGACGCTTGGGTTTCTGAGGTGGATTTTTTTCTAATTCATCCATTATTACTTCAATGGCCTTTTCTAGTTGTGGATCTCTTCCTTCAATAAGGGCTTTGGGATATTGCTCCACTTCTATGTCAGGGGCTACCCCTTCATTTTCTACGATGAAGCCGTCTTTGGTCCAGATGGCTACATTGGGCGCGGTAACTGAACCTCCGTCTATAAATTCCGGAAAACCCAATACGCCTACCAAGCCTCCCCAGGTTCTTTTGCCGACAATGGTTCCCACCTCAAATTTGCGGAACATCCAGGGAAACATATCTCCTCCCGAACCTGCATTTTCGTCTACGATGAGTACCTTGGGCCCCTTGATGGAAGCACTAGGAGTCTTAAGGTCCTGTCCATATCGGAAATTCCAATATGCCTGATAGGGCCTGAGAAGCAGATCTATGTAATAATCCGAGATTTGACCTCCTCCATTGTAGCGCTCGTCTACAATAATAGCTTTTTTATTGACCTGAGGGAAAAAGTATCGCTTAAAGTATTGGTGTCCCGCTCCTGCCGTGTTGGGTACATAGACATAAGCTACTTGACCCTTGGTCGCTTCCTTCACCTTTTGTAGATTTTCTTCTACCCAGTAGCGGTTTCGAAGCCCTCCTTCATAAGCGATGGGGCTCACCCTTACGGTTCTCGAACCTTCCATATCCGGTGAAGGTCCCAGGGTGATTTCGACGATTCGTCCGGCTGTATTCTCCAATACCTGATGAATATTCATCTCATAGGTAAGTTCTTCTCCATCGATGGCGAGGAGGTACTCACCTTCCCTTGCGTTGACACCGGGTTCGGTAAGGGGAGATACCAGTCCGGGATTCCAGTTGAGTCCTCCATAGATTTTGGCCAGGCGATACCTTCCATTTTCAAGGGTGTAATCGGCACCCAGCAATCCTCCGGGAATGCGCTCAGGGCGATTCAGGTAGTCTCCTCCATCAGCGATGCGATGATGGCCCACACCCAGTTCGCTGCACATCCATTGGATGATTCGGTTCAGGTCGGAGCGGCAAGCCAAATGGGGAAGGAACACCTCATATTTCTTTTTCATTTTTTTCCAATCTACCCCGTGCATGCCCGGATCGTAGAAGTAATCCCGGTTTACCCTCCAGGCTTCTGCAAACATATTGGGCCATTCTTGTTGGGGATCAATCTTTACTTTGATGGCATCAGTATTTAACCTTTTTCCTGGGGTAGATTTGCCGTTGGCTGCCTTGATAAACCAATTTCCATTTTGAACATAGAGCATCTTCTTTCTGTCAGCGGATAAGGTATAGCCCTGAACCTCCATCAGGACCTTGTTTTCCCTTTTATTTATGTCATAGAAATTAAGTTCTCCATTTTCGCGGTTGTGGTAGTAAAGTTGTCCCTCCTGTCCGCTTTTTAGCAATTGAAACATCCCAGAGGAAAGGGGAAGGTCTATGATCCTGTTCTGCAATCCTTCAATGTCTATCTCCATCTCGGGCTCTTCTTCCCTTTTCTCCTCTGATTGCTCTTCCTTTTGCTCTTCCTGATAGGATTCTTCCTCATCGCTTTCCTTTGCAAAAGGGGAAAAAAGGTCTTGTTGAAGGGTAGCCAAATAGATATGATTGTTCAGTTCCATGTCATTATTGGATTGAGCAAACCAATGAACCACAGGACCTGCATCCGTAGAAGCCAGGAAATACAGGTATTTTCCCGAAGCATCGAAGGCTGGTGAGCTAGCATTGCTGATCTCATCGGAGACGGGATAACTCTGTTCGTTTTCTGTATCATAGAGAAAGATTCGTTCAAAATTGGTCTCTGATATCTTGGTATAGACCAGGTATCGGGAATTTTTGTACCAGTCTCCAAATAAATCCCTGAAAGCACCGGGAAAGTATTTTTCGTCTTGGTCAATCTTGGTAAGGGTCTCATCTTCAGGAGTAAAAAGATAGAGGCTTCGGCCATTGTCCACAAAGGCCAGGTGCTTACCATCAGGCGACCAATGAGGATGGGCATAAAATCCCGACCCATCAATATCGTAGGATTGGAGAGCATCCTTTTCGTTTAGGCTTTGGATGTGAAGCTGATATTCTCCTGACTCATCGGAAAAATAAGCGACTTTACTCCCGTCTGGAGACCATACAGGATGTTTTTCATGGGCGCCTGGACTTTGGGTCAGGTTTTTGGGAAAGCCTTTTTCTTCAGGTACAGTGAGGATGTCGCCCCGGAAATCGAATATGGCCCTTTTGCCCGAGGGGGAAAGCTCCGCACTTCTGATGTATTGATTGCCGGAGGCGTAGCGGGGACGAAGTTCGAGGAGATCGGTAGCAATGCCGATCTTCAGTCGCTCAGCTTTTCCTGTTTTGATGTCAAAAAGGTGAATAAAGCCTCCCTGCTCGAAGATGATGGTGTTGGCCCTTCCCTTGGCCCAAAATATGGGAAAGTCTTTATAGCGGGTCAACTGCTCTAGCTTTTTGGACTTTGTTTCGTAGCTGAAGAGGTTAAATTCTCCCTCTCGGTCACTCAAAAAATATACTTTTTCTCCCAGCCAGATTGGGTGGGTATCATTAGACCCATCCTGAGGCTTGGGAATTTCTAAAACCTCGTGGTCAGCAAAGTGAAACAGCCAAATTCGAGAAACTGTTCCACCCCGATAGTTCTTCCACTGCCGGAAAACCTCCCTGTTGGGGGTGTAGGCTAGCATCTTCCCATCCGGTGAGTAGGATCCCATGGTTCCAAAAGGAATAATGAGTTTGCGGGGAAGTCCGCCCTCCATGCCGATCGCGAAAAACTGGACATAGCGATTGGTATGGATGCTTCTTGCACTGACAAAAAGGACCTCGCCTTTTGGAGTAAATCCCACTACCTGATCGGTATATGGGTGGTAAGTGAGCCTTTTGGGGATTCCCCCCTCTACGGGAACGACAAATACATCTGCGTTGCCGTCGTAGTTTGCGGTAAAGGCAATCGTTTTGCCATCGGGAGAAAAATGAGGATTGGATTCTACACCTTCGTCTACGGTCAACCTCCGGGGTTGGCTACCGTCAAGGTTGGCTACCCATAGGTCCTGGGCATAGATAAAGGCGATGTGATTTTGTCCAATGCTAGGCTGACTCATCAGTCGGGTGTCATTGGGGTCTATGGCCCAAAGGCAGATGCTGGTAAAGAGGAATTGAATTCCGAGAGTAATTGATCTTTTCATAGAATAATAGGCTAAATGGATGTGAGAGCCAGGGAGTTATCAAAGCGAACCTCATGGCTCCCTTCTCTTGTCCCTGATAGGTGTAGGTATGTTAAGTTAAGTTAAAAAAATCGAACTACTGTAGAAGGGAGTCGATCAAGAAACCGGCTACATTTGCCACTTTCACATACAAAATGACGTGTGGATAAGAGGATACCTGCCATTATCAGCATTATTTTCCTATTAACCTCTGTGTGCAAAATAAGTATTCGAATTTTTATATGGCTCTTTTTTAGTCCATAAAAAGCCTTATATTTCAAGCCATATTAAATTAACAATATGAATACAATCCTATGTTGAATAAATAGAGGATTGGCAGAAAACCATCATCACCATCAACACTTTACCCATGCACTACAACTGCTCGCCTGGACTGATCCACCATCGCTTAATGGCCTTGGTCATGCTATTTCTTGTATGTTCTGCAGGAATGGCACAAGACAAGGTTCTCTTCGAATCCGGTCCCTTCGTACCCGAGGTAAACGTGGATGAATTTTCATTCTCCAGGAATGTTTCGCCTACAGAATTGGTTCACGGCAATTACTATCGCTACCTTCAATTTGCCGAAATTCCTACCCAAGAAATACAGCAAAAATTCAAGCAACATGGCATGGAGGTCATGGCTTACCTGCCCCACAAGGCCTATCTCATGTCTATTCCTGAAAGTATTGGAAAGAACGAACTCCGCCAACTAGGGGTGAAAGCCATTTGGTCGCCAAAGGTCGAACAAAAAGTAGATGTCAAGCTTTTTGACCTGCCCTACCCGGATTTTACCATGGAGGGCAGTAAGCTCAAGGTAAGCCTTCTCTTCTACAAGGACATTCCACAAACCTATGTGACAGAACAGCTAAGTGCTGAGGGAATAGATGTGGTCATGGAGACCCCTTATGCCTCTATCATGGCAGTCTTGGTTTCCCCATCTGAATTGACAAAGTTGGCCCTCCTGCCCTTTGTCAAGTACATCGAGCGCATGCCTCCTCCAGCAGAAAAAGAGGATACTGGGGGAAGGAGCCTTCAGCGTTCCAACCAAATCAATGTAGAATATCATGGAGGACTTAAGTTTGACGCTACAGGAGTCAATATGCTGGTCAGGGACGATGGAGAAGTCGGTTTTCATGTGGATTATAAAGGCAGGCTCCTCAATTTGGTCGTTGATCCTACGGGTACCCACGGAGATGGCGTCGCCGGTGTCATGGGGGGAGCAGGAAACATAGACCCTGATATTGAAGGGGGAGCTTCCGGTGCCTTTCTTTATGTAACCCAGTACCAGTCCAATTTTTTGGATAGCGAAACACTCAATGCAATTGCCAATGATTCAGTAGTCATCACTAACTCCTCTTACAGCAATGGCTGTAATGCTGGATATACCTCTATTGCTCAGACTGTCGATCAGCAAATCATCAATACCCCAGTCTTGATGCACGTTTTCTCTGGTGGAAATTCTAATAACAATAACTGTGGTTATGGAGCAGGTAGCCAGTGGGGAAATGTTACAGGTGGGCATAAGGTAGGAAAGAATGTAATGACTGTGGCTAATCTTTTTGCAGATGAGGACCTGGTTAACAGCAGCAGCCGTGGTCCCGCCCACGACGGAAGGATAAAACCCGATATCTCCGCCCACGGCCAGGGGCAGTTTTCTACGGATCCCAACAATGCTTATTCTCCCTTTGGAGGTACATCTGCGGCTGCTCCTTCTATGGCTGGCAATATGGGCCAGCTTTACCAGGCCTACAAAACCATGCATGGAGGTATGAATCCTCCTTCTGCCTTGATCAAGGCTGCCATCATGAATACTGCTCACGACCTGGGCAACGAGGGACCTGATTTTAGATATGGTTTTGGTAGAATACATACCTTTAGGGCCTATGAATTGCTGGAAGCCAATAACCATCTTTCGGATTCTATCACTCAGGGAGGGACCAAGGCCCACAGCATCGCAGTGCCTGCCGGTGTAAAGGAACTCAGGGTCATGGTCTACTGGGTGGATCCCGCTGCCAGTCCCAATGTGTCCAAAGCATTGATCAATGACCTGGATATGACCCTGGCTGATGCCTCCTCATCTATCCATCTGCCTTATGTTCTCAACACCTTCCCCAGTCCGGATAGCCTGAATAAGCCTGCCATCCAGGGAGTAGACACCCTAAATAATGTTGAGCAAATCGTCATCGAAGATCCCAGCAGCGGGACCTACACGGTAAATATTAGCGGTTCTCAAATTCCCTTGGGACCCCAGGAATACTACGTGGTCTATTCCTTCATAATGGAAGACCTCAAAATCACTTATCCTATCGGCGGGGAAGGGTTTGTACCTGGAGAAAGTCAGCGAATCCATTGGGATGCAACCGATAAGGCAGGTGATTTTGACGTAGAATATTCCATCGATGGAGGGAGCACCTGGAATGTCATTGCAGCCAGCCTCAATGGCAACCTTCGCCTGGTACAGTGGACAGTACCCAATGTCGTAACGGGGGAGGCCCTTGTTCGCATTACCCAAAATGGACTGACGGTGCAGAGTGATACCTTTTTTAGCATCATCCAGCGGCCTTCTTCGAATTCCATTTCAGCTCTACAAATTTGTACGGATTCCATCACCCTAACCTGGGATTCTGTTCCTGGTGCTGATAGCTATGATGTCTTCCTTTTGGGAGAGAAGTTCATGGACTCTGTAGGTCATTCTACCTCCAATGTGGCTACCATTCCAGCCGATGGTTTTGCTGAAAACTGGGCTGCTGTAAGGGCTCGTACAAACTCCGGAGCTGTAGGCAAGCGATCTATAGCCAGAGAATTACCAAAGGCTCCGCTCAGCTGTGGTTCAGACTTAAATATCAGTGGGGTCCTTAGCCCAACGGGAACTATTTCATCCTGTGTGGTCGACTCCGTTTTGGCTGTCAGCATTGAAATCAGCAGCGTGGGCGAAGACACCCTCTATAATATTCCTCTCTTTTATTTGTTCAATGGTACACAATTAGCCCTTGATACCCTTCCTGGACCTTTGGTTGCAGGAGCTAGGGCTAACTTTACCTTTGCCGATCCCATACAGGTACCTGCGGGAATCGGAAGCTACAGTTTGCAAACTGGGGTAGGACATCCAGCTGATATCAACCCAGCTAATGATTCACTGACCATCAATTTTTATATCTCTCCCGGATTGGTAGTAAGTTCTCCTTATTACGAGAATTTCGATGGATTCTCCATCTGTGGACTCTTCCCGGATAACTCCTTTTGTGGAGGGGTCTGCGCCTTATCGGGTGGATGGTCCAATTCAGATAACGGTATTGAAGATGATTCGGACTGGGCTGTAGGCAGGGGAACTACTCCATCTTTAAACACAGGTCCAAGCCAGGATTTTGGGGGTAGTGGAAACTACCTCTACACCGAAGCCACCCGCTGTTTTAATAATTCACACTTCCTCTTTAGTCCCTGTATTGACCTCTCCCAATCAGGCCCAGGAACTGACCTGAGCTTCGCTTATCACATGGAAGGAGCTGACATGGGTGAGCTACATGTAGATATTTTTGCTGGTAATCAGTGGATTCTTGATGTCATTCCGGTTATAAGCGGAAATCAGGGAGTATTATGGCAGCAGACCAGCTTTTCCTTGGATAATTATGTAGGAAAAGTTATCAAAGTAAGGTTTAGAGGAATAACAGGACCTGATTTCGAGTCTGACATAGCCATTGACGAATTCAGGATTTGTGAAGGCGTAAATGCCAGTTTTACCTTTACCAACCCTGCCAACTCTACTTATAATTTTCAGAGTGGTGGTTCTGCTGTGGGAAGTTACCTGTGGGATTTCGGAGATGGAAACACCTCTACCCAGGCCAATCCCACTCATACTTTCGCAGCGAACGATACCTTCGTGGTTCGCCTCATTGCTCAAAATGCCTGTAGAGCTAGTAGTGATACGAGCAGCCAGGAAATCATTGTGACTGGCTTGGCTGCACCTACTGCAAATTTTGATATTTCCACCAAAACGGCCTGTGTCAATGAGTTTGTTACTTTCACAGAGTCTTCCCTGGGTGGGGGAATAGACCGCTACTTTTGGGAGTTCGGACCTAATGCTTCTATCAACACCACCACATTTAAGGGTCCGGTGCGTGTGAGATTCGCCCAGCGAGGCTTGCAGACTGTTAAGCTTGTTATTTCTAATTCAGTAGGCAGTGATACCATCACCAAGAATATTTTGGTAATTGATAGACCTGTGGCAGATTTTTCTTTTCAAAGTGTCAATGGCCTCACCTATCAGTTTAGCGATAACACACAGGATGCCATCGGATATGCATGGGATTTTGGCGATGGAAGCACAGATTCTACTTTCTCGCCCCTTCATACCTTTGCTGCTCCTGGCGTTTACACAGTTAAATTATCTGTATCCAATCGCTGTGGCAGTACGACGCTTTCCAAGCAAGTGGCAGCACCCGGCGTAAATGCCGCTTTCAGTTATTCTAAAGGGCCCTATTGTGTGGGAGAAGACATTGCCTTTACGGATCAGTCTACCGGATACAGCCTGAATCAGTTTGACTGGGACTTTGGTCCTAACTCATCCCCGGGGAATGCAGGTAGCCAAGGGCCCCACTCGGTAAACTTTTCCACAACAGGTATGCAAGAGGTAAGCCTTATTGTATCCAATGGATTTGAGGCAGACACCATGGTTCAGATGGTAGATATCGTTGACGTACCGGAGGCCAGTATTATGAGCAGTTCCGATAATGGAAACCTGTTCAATTTTTCTACCTCCTCAACAGATGCTGACTCCTACCTTTGGGATTTTGGAGACGGGACTACAGACAGTAGCGCTGCCCCCTCACATGCCTTCACCTCCAATGGAAGCTATGATGTTACCCTGGTGCTCACCAATGAGTGTGGTTCGGATACCAGTACATTGACCCTGAATGTCAGTACGGTCAACCTGAAGACTGTGAATGATCTTCAATTTTCAGTCTATCCCAATCCAAGCAAGGGAATCTTTACCCTTTCGCGGAGCCGTGAACTTAGTCGTGAGGTGGAGATCAGCCTTAGCGATCTCAGGGGAAAGATTGTTCATGAAGAGCCCTGGAGCAATGGTAAAACCAAAAGCCTTCGCTTACCTGAACTTGCGAAGGGAGTTTACATCCTTCGCCTTCAGTGGGGGGATAAGGCCCATCATTCGAAGATTATCATCGATAAATAAAAATTGATCCTCAATAAACTTTGAGGGTTTGACAGGTTAATGTAAAGGTCTTGGGAAGCTGGTCTTCTCAAGGCTTTTTATCAATTATCCACAGGATGCAGGTTGCAATTCTCCTGCAATCTTGTACTTTTGGGTCCAATTTATCTGGCAGATAGGAAAGAAAGCCTCTATATTTGCAGCATTATGGCAGAAGATAAGAATTTCGTTTTTTCCCCTGAAGAGCTGAAGGAAGTCAAAAAGCACGTAGCAAAATATCCGGTGAAGCGGTCGGCGGTCATGCCCGTGCTCTGGATGGCGCAGGAAAAATATGGCTGGCTTTCTGAAGGTGCCATTGGATTGGTAGCTGAAACCCTAGATTTGCCCTACGCCCATGTCTACGGAGTGGCTTCTTTCTACACCATGTACTTCAAGAAAAAGGTACCCAAGCACCTGATTGAGGTCTGTACCTGTTTCTCCTGTTATGTTACCGGTGGACCCGAGATGTACGAATATGTCAAAGGAAAAATCGGTGCTGATGAGCAAGGCTTTGGAAGCGAAGGAAAAATATGGGTGAGAGAAGCCGAATGCCTGGGAGCTTGCGATACGGCACCCATGTGCCAGGTAACCAACAGGGCTTACGTCCACAATCTGACAGAAGAAAAAGCTGACCAACTGATAGAAAAATTGCGGAAGGACGAGGAACCTACCTTCCAATCTGTTCCATTAAGAGATCAAAGTGTCGTTGACTAGATGATGAAATACATTCAATACGAGCCTGCCTATCTTCTATTAGAGGATGGGCTTTTTTTTGAGGGCAAAGCCATTGGCAAGAGGGGTACTACCACCGGAGAGCTTTGTTTCAATACCAGCATGACTGGCTACCAGGAGGTATTTACCGATCCCTCCTATTATGGTCAGATATTGATCGAGACCCATACCCACATTGGTAATTATGGGGTTCATGAATCGGAATATGAAAGCACGTCGGCTAAAATCTCTGGCCTGGTGGTTAGAAACTTTGCCCGTGCCCATTCCCGTTCCAGCGCCATCGAGTCCCTGGATTCCTTCTTGCGGCACAACAGCATTGTGGGCATTGGCAATATAGATACCCGACTCCTGGTTACCCACATACGCGACAAGGGAGCCATGAACGTTATCATTTCATCAGAGGTGAACAGTCCCAAGAAGCTTCGCAAACTGCTTTCTCAGTGCCCTCCCATGGAAGGATTAGAGCTATCCACCAAGGTAAGCACCGTCCAGCCCTATTTTCATGGCAATCCACTGGCTAATTTTAGGGTGGCCGTACTTGACCTGGGAATCAAATCCAATATCCTTGACTGTCTGGCCCGTAGAGGCTGCTACATGAAGGTCTTTCCGGCTACCACTCCTTTTGAAGAACTCAAGGACTTCGATCCTCACGGGATTTTCATTTCCAATGGACCCGGAGACCCTGCCGCCATGCCATACGCAGTAAAAACCATCAAGCAGTCCCTGGAGGCGGATATTCCCCTTTTTGGCATCTGCCTGGGACATCAACTCTTGGCACTCGCCTGTGGAGTTTCTACCTATAAAATGCACCATGGTCACCGGGGAGCCAATCACCCGGTAAAAAATCTGCTCTCAGGCATGTGCGAGATTACCAGTCAAAACCATGGTTTTGGGGTAAATAAGGATGAAATAGAAAGTTCTTCACAGGTAGTCGTAACCCACGTCAACCTCAATGACGAAAGCATCGAAGGTATCCGCGTGAGAAACAAGCAGGCCTTTTCGGTGCAGTTTCATCCAGAGGCATCTCCAGGCCCACATGACAGCCGTTACCTCTTCGACGAATTCATTAGAATGATGGAAGAGGACAAGGCACTGGCCTAGGAATCGGAGTTGTGATTCTAAATCACTAATAATAAAATGATGAGGAGTTACTATTGTAAAGGCAGTAGCTCCTCTTTTTTTGTTAATTATCCTCCAGGCTATTATGAGAATTCAGCAACTCTCATGTGAAGAATCTCGGATAAGCTCGAAAGTGATAAACTCGGGAGAGGAAGGGTCTCTCACTTCTTTTTTTGCCTGAAATCCATTTTTCTGCAAAAGCCCGACTGAGGCAAGGTTGGCATAATGGGTAAAAGCCTCAATGCTATGCAAGTCTAGGCTGCGGAAGCCATAGTCAATGACCGCTATTAGGGCCTCATTCATAAGCCCCTTCCTTTGATAAAGGGGATGAATTTCGTATCCGACGTCTGCCTTTTTCCTTTCCCAATCAAAATTCCACAGGCAGATGCTTCCCCATAATGCCTTTTGGTCGGAAGGGGAAAGGGCCCAAAAAATCCAGGAACCCTGATCTATGCCCTGATTTCTTTCAAAAATGAAAAAATCCGCTTCTTTAATTTGTTTGAGAAGAGGTCGGTCGACAAATTCAATCAACTGGGGATGGCCACGAAGGGCCAGGACATCAGCGGCATCGCTCTCTTCCATTTTTCTAAGGCTCATCCGGGGGGTAGAAAGAGTGGGGAAGGGTTCAAATGGATAGATCCTGGGCTTCATGGCAGGGGTAATAAACGGAATGTCGGCTTTGAAACATGTGCAAAATTATTCCTCAGGCTTTTTTTTATTTGAATCTTTTACCTTTGTTCGTAATTGAATTTTCAACCTGAGAGGGTAATCGTAAAAAGTCAGGAAACTAAGTCATAGTGTAATGAAGGTATTAAAGTTTGGTGGTTCGTCGGTAGCAAATCCTGAAAGGATGGATGCAGTAGCTAAGATAGTGATTTCCTACCTGGACCGGGGAGAAAAGATCTGTGTGGTGGTATCCGCCATGGGAGGAATGACCGATCTCTTGCTCAATATGTCCTTCTTAGCTGCTGAAGGAAGTCCTGAATACAAAGGCTACTTGGAGCTGTTTTCAGCTAAGCATATCCAGACGGTTCACGAGCATATTTATGATGAAAAAAGGAGGCCAGCCATTCTCCAGGAACTGATTGAGCGCAAGGAAAATCTGGCCAGTCTGCTCCACGGATTATCCCTGACCCGAGACCTGACCCGACGCACCCAGGACATTATCTTATCCTTTGGTGAGCGAATGTCTGCCTTTACACTCAGCGAAATCCTCCTTTGCAGGCGTTATCCGGCCCTTTATGTCGATGCCCGAGAATTGATCAAAACCAACAGCAGTCATGGGGAGGCCAAGGTCTACCGCAAGGAGACTTTTCAGCACATCCAAGATCACCTTGAGAGGCACAGGGAAGAAGTCTCCATTATTACAGGCTTCATTGCTTCTGACAAGCGAGGGGTGACCACCACCCTGGGTAGGGGGGGCTCAGACTACACGGCCTCCCTTGTTGCCTGCGCACTCGAAGCTGAAGAAATTCAGATTTGGACCGACGTGGACGGGGTGCTGACCGCAGATCCCAGAAAAGTCAGACAGGCCTTTCCCGTGAGGACCATGTCCTATGCTGAAGCCTTGGAAATGTCGCATTTTGGGGCCAAGGTCATCTACCCTCCTACCCTCATACCAGCCCTGGAAAATCGCATTCCTATAAGGATAAAAAATTCCTTCAATCCTGATTCGGAGGGTACCCTCATAAGCGATAAACCCGAACCCTATCATCATACAGTCAAGGGCATTACTTCGATCAAAGATATATCCCTGCTTACCCTGGCGGGTTCTGCCCTATTTGGCGCTTCTAATATTGCCGCTCGACTTTTTGGGGTACTTACCAGAGAAGAAATCAATGCCATCTTGATTACCCAGGGTTCTTCAGAGCATGCCATTTCCTTGGCGATCAGGCCCATGGATGCAGAAAAGGCACAGCGGTCTCTTCAAGATGAATTTGCCCTTGAAATCAATGCCAAACTCATCGAGTCGGTGGTAGTAGAAAATGACCTTTCCATCCTGGCAGCCATCGGGGATAACATGAAGTCCCAACCGGGCATTTCAGGTAAATTTTTCTCTGCCCTAGGTAAAAATGGTGTCAACATCATAGCTACCGCCCAGGGTTCCTCAGAAAGGAATATCTCCGTAGTCATCCGAAAAGAGGATGAAGCCAAGGCCCTTACCGCTGTTCACGATGTGTTTTTCCTTTCCAATTATTATACCCTCAATTTATTTGTAGTTGGAGTAGGAAATGTAGGAGGTACCTTGATTGATCAAATTCTGGAGCAGCATGAATACCTTCTCGAAAAGCAATTTGTAGAAATACGGGTAGTCGCCCTTGCCAATTCCAGAAAAATGCTCTTCGATACTGAGGGCATAGACCTCAAAGAATGGAAAAAGAAACTTGAAAACTCGGCCGAACAAAGTGATCTGGGAGAATTTGTGAAGCGGATGATTGAGCTCAACCTTCCCAATAGTGTTTTTATCGATAATACGGCCAGCGAACTGCCCATTCCCTACTATGAACATATTCTGGCCAATGCCATCTCTATTTCAACCCCTAATAAAGTGGCAGTCTCAGGTCCTTACCAGCAGTATGTCTACCTCAAAGAATTGGCAGAAAAGAATAGTGTCAAGTTTTTCTATGAAACCAATGTAGGAGCTGGACTTCCGGTACTGACTACCTTGAATGACTTGATCACCAGTGGCGACAGAATCCTCCGTATCGAAGGAGTTCTTTCCGGCTCTCTTTCCTTCATTTTCAATACCTTCGGAGAGACTGATAAGTCTTTTCCTGACATTGTAAAGGAAGCGATGGAAAATGGATATACCGAGCCAGACCCCCGTACTGACCTTTCTGGTAAGGATGTGGCGCGCAAACTTCTCATTCTCGCTCGCGAATCGGGCCTGGAATTAGAGCCTGAAGAGGTAGAAGTAGAACAAATACTGCCCGATGCTTGTCTACAGGCGCCCGACGTCCCATCGTTTTTGAAGGAACTGGAGAATCAAGCCGATTTTTTTGAGGAGAAAAGGAAGAAAGCCAGGCAGGAAAATAAAGTCCTTCGCTTTGTAGCTACCCTGGAGGGCCAAAAAGCATTTATCTCACTTCAATCCCTTTCCAAAGAGAATCCTTTTGCTCAATTGTCAGGAAGTGATAACATGATCGTTTTCACTTCGGTGAGATATAAAGAAAGGCCCTTGATCGTCAAGGGCCCTGGGGCAGGGAATGTAGTTACCGCTGCCGGTGTCTTCGCCGAAATCCTGAGAATAGGATATTACTTATCCTAATCCTAGCTCTGACCTTTTCCGCCATATACTTCGATATATTCCAGGATTTGGCCAATCTCTTCCTCAGAAAGTCCGGGAAAGGCTTGCATCTGCTGTTTGTCGTACTCTTCATAAAGAGCTACTGCCTTAAGATCTCCCTGGGCGATCAGCCTGGGTGCATTTTGTATCCACTTGTATAGCCATTCCTCTTCTCCGGCATAGCGTTCGTTCACGCCGGCAAGGCCAGGGCCAATCATCTTGCCATTCAACTTGTGACAAGCAGAACAGTTATTCTTGAAAATTTTCTCCCCGGGAAGATCAGGCAATTCTTCTTTAGCTGCCGTCTTTTCGGAAGTTGCGGAAGTAGATGTATAATATTCTGTCGGAGGATTGATAATATTCTTTCCGATGATGTAAAAGTAAAAACCAAGTAATGCAAAAGCCGCTACGGCTAATAATCTGAATAATATTTTCATTGAACTATCTTTTTATTTGAAAGATGGAAAAAGCCTCTCATTGGACTTGGCAAAATCACTGCGTCAATAAATTCTTATCAATGCAATGTATTCGACAGGTAGCGTTTATACTGCCTGTAGGTCTAGGGCCGGAAGTGCCTTTAAGGCATCTTGGTATAGCTTGAGAGACAGATGTTTGTCGGAATCGAAGATATAATCGATGTCCTGCTCCAGGTAGGAGACTGCAAATTCTGGGGGTATATCGTAGTAGTTCGCCCATTTTAGGGCACTCATCTTTCTTTTCTCTACTCCCAACTTCATGGCTTTTTGAATCTTTTCCAGGAGGTCAGGGGAAAACTTGTCAGGCCTGTAGCCCCAGACGGCAAAGGGAAAGGAAAGCCCTGTAAGTTTTTTCCAGTATTCCGAAAGATCATAGGCATAGAGATAGCTGTTTCTACTCCTGATGGCCTGATCACCAATGATTACCCCTGCTTTTTTTCCCTGAATCAAGTCAAAGGGACGTTGGTCAAACATGTCAAAGGGTAGTTCTTTCTTCCAATAATGCCTTAAAAGAATTCTTGCCAAACCATTGCTGCTCCTTGAATGAGGATCAAGGTAGAGATAAGCTACATCCTCAATGGGTACCTGTGAGAAAATAAATACTGAGTTCACTGGGCCATCGCCTCCAATACAGTAATCGGGAAGAAGGTTGATTTGATCAAAATTAACCAAAGCCCCAATAGGCATGAGAGCCATATCAACCTTCTCTTCTTTTAGGGCTCGCGCACATTCTGAGGGGGGCATCAGGTGAAGCCTGACTTCATCCTTGCTAAGAACTTGTTCAATACCGTCCATAAAGGGACGTGTATTGATATATGAAACGAGTGCAATATCTACCATTACCTAAGTGCTAAATTCTTGAGGTGCTGGGTATCATTGAGCAGTTCAAGTTTAGGCTCACTGTGAGGATTAAGCCTCAGGATACTCAGCCCTGTGTTACTGTGCTTGTACTTTTCCATTTGCCGCAGGTCTTCTCCCATAAGATTAGCCAAAACGATGCGCAGCTGCCTTCCATGGGAGCAAAACAAATAGTTACCTTGAGGAGGAAGCTGCTTAACCTTGTCAAAAAAAGACCTTGACCTCTCCCATGCTTCGATAGGAGATTCCCCTCTTTCAACCTTCAGGTCTAAGTGCCCGGCATTCCACCTCTCCAACAGGGCATGAAAATCAGCTCTTTGCTCGGGAGTGGGAACCACGCCTTCGTGGATGCCCCAGCTAAATTCATTGAGTCCGGAATTGATTTCCATTTCATAGCCCAAGGTCTTCCAGGGTTCCAGGGTCTGCTGGGTTCTTTTTAATTCACTGGCAAAAATCTTGTCAAACTTTACTTCTTTAAAGGCTTCAAAAAATGCTGCGGCTTGTTGTTGGCCAGTTTCATTGAGGTCGGAATCTACCCCACTTCCCTGAACAATACCCTTGCGGTTAAAGTCTGTTTCTCCGTGTCTGACAAAATAAAGGTTGACCATAGTTATGAATTAATTACTGGCATTGACCAAAACTTCCTCCCCCTCGAATTCTTCCTTGCTGAAGTCATGTATGACATTATAAAGGGTATCCCTCTCAATGGGTTCCATACCCGCAGATTTGACAAGATCAATCAAGGCGAGGGTGGACATGGCCGGATTTTGGTCTTCCGCCCCTGCCATGGAGTAAATTCTTGTGGTGTCATCGATGGTACCATCAATGTCATTGACACCATAGGAGAGAGAAAGCTGAGCCGTATCCTTACCAATCATAGGCCAGTAGGCCTTCACATGGTCGAAATTATCCAGGAAAATACGGCCAATGGCATAGGTCTTCAGGTCTTCGATAACAGAAACTTCGGGGAGGTGGGAAAGCTCGTTGTTCTGGTTGCGGAACTTTAGGGGAATAAAGGTCTGGAATCCTCCTGTTCGATCCTGCAATTCCCTCAGGCGGTTCATATGATCGATTCGATGATCATAGCCTTCTACATGTCCGTAAAGCATGGTGGCATTGGAGCGCAAGCCTAATTCGTGGAGGATTTCATGCATCTCCAACCATTCTGCCGAGCTACACTTACCACCTGCAATTTCCTCGCGTATTTTTTCGTCGAATATTTCTGCACCTCCTCCGGGCATGGAATCAAGTCCGGCATCTATCATGGCTTGTAAGCCTTCCCTGTAAGACACCTTGGCTTTCTTGAAGATGTAGTGATATTCTACAGGCGTAAGAGCCTTGATGTGAAGCTCAGGTCTGTAAGCCTTGATGGCCTTAAATAGGTCCTGGTAAAATTTATAATTATACTGAGGAAGTACTCCCCCCACGATGTGAACTTCGGTAACAGGTTTACCATCGTAGGCTTTTACCTGATCCATCATCTGATCGAGGGTCAATTCCCATCCATCTTCTCTCTTTTTTATTCTTCTGGAATAAGAACAAAAGCTACAAGTATAAATGCAGACGTTGGTAGGCTCAACGTGGAAGTTTCGGTTGAAGTACGTCTTCTTCCCGTGCTTTTTCTGCCTGATGTGATTAGCTAGTAAGCCCAAAAACGGGAGTTCGGCTGATTCGAATAAAAATATGCCTTCCTCCTGAGTAATTCGTTTACCTTGAAATACCTTTTCGGCGATTTGAATTTCTTCGGATTTTAGGCCCGGAAGATCATGAATAGCTTTGATCATATGTTCCATACCGCAAGTTATGGTAATTTTTTCAGAAATTTCAGAAACTTTTCCATAGATACGAATAAGCCCTTTCTATGTTTTGGATAATGTAAGACCTATGGAGAAGGAAACTGGGTCAAGGGAAGGGAAGAATCAAGGGCCTGTCCAGGCTATTTTGGGAGGTGGATTAAGGAGAAGATAAGGATATAGGTTTTGGTTTGAAGCGTTTGAATTAATATTTGCAGATAATGAATTTTTCTCAATATATTACACGAATAAGTCTAAAGCAGTGAAGCCCTACAAAAGATTTTTTAATGGAATTTGGGTTAATATTTGCTTGATTTCAATGATAAATTCTTAATAGATTTCAATTTTCCTTTTGTCTAGCTTCGATGCTCAAGCACCTTAATATTCACGCAACTCTTCTATGCGCCTCGTAGATCCGGCATTGCCATTAAAGGTTGTCTATGCGACCTATCACCACGAGTACCTGGGCTACCTCATATCCTCTCATTATGTCCAGCTGCTTCCCAATGGATCTTTGAGCCTGGTGCATCAACATGCCTATCCAGATAACATGGATCAGTTTTCTTCGATCTTGGGTGAAGAGGACAGAAAATTAATTCAACTGTCAGGCGATATTACTCCTCGCGAAATCGTCAAGCGGTTTGGAGGAAATCCTAGAAACGAGGCCGATTTTTTCATCAAAAAGTTTGACGGTGAAATCAAAAAGCTCGCCAAGAGTTTCATCCAAAAGAAATTAGCCAAAATCCTTTCCCTCCTGACCGATAAACTGGTCTTTAGCATGGGAAACGACAGCTATCCCGCTCATACTCCCATCCACGTCTTGGAGGAAAAAGCAAGCGTACTTTTTCATTTTCGACGCCATGAGATCTTTACCCAGTATTTCCCTACCATCAAACTGAAAGGCCAAAAAATCGATTTTCAGTTCAAAGGTGCGGTGCTGCTTTGTATGGAACCTGCCTGGATGCTGCTGGCAAACGAAGTCTTTACCTTCGAACAAGAAGTCGAAGGTGCCAAACTTAAGCCCTTTCTCGAAAAGCGGAATATTTCCATTCCCAAGGAAAAAGAAGACCTTTACTACGAAAAGTTTATCACTCAAATTGTAGAGCGCTACGACGTTTCCGTCAAGGGCTTTGGGATTCACGACATTGAGCGGGAACCTAGCTTTTCACTGAGGGTCAAGGAAAATAATGGAGACAGTTTTTCTTTTTTGAGAGAGGTAAGTTATGGAGATTTTTCTCTTTCCCTACAAAATCCACAAAGGATAAAGGCGAAGATGGTTAAAAAGGGAGAGGATATTACATTCTTTCGCATCCTGAGAAATGGAGATAAGGAAAAAGAAGTCATAGATTTTCTCGATCGGATCGCTCCCAATCCCAATAGCCTCACTCCTTGGAAATACGTTGAAAAAGAGGCCGGGCTGGGCTGGTTGTCCCGCAACAAAGACCTTATCCTCGAAAAGGGAATCGAGATTGTTCAAAAAGATCAACACTACCACCTCAATCTTCTCAGGCCGGAAATCGAACTTACCACTACAGAGGAGGGAGACTGGTTTGACATCAAAGCAGTTGTGCGCATTGGTAATTTTGTGATCCCCTTCATAAAGTTCCGTACCCACATCCTGAAAAATCAACGCGAGTATGTCGTTCCGGATGGAAGCATCGCAATCCTTCCGGAAGAGTGGTTTTCTGACTATCGGCACTTGATGGAGGTATCCGAGGAGCGGGACGTTGAGGTATTGGGAATCAAAAAGTATCAGGCTCCCTTGCTCAATCTCCCCTCTAAGAGCCTCAATGGCAGCAATTGGGTGGAGGCCATCAAAAATATCGAATCCATCCCCCGTATAGAACCTCCCAGGGGACTGAAGGCAACCCTGCGCAACTACCAGCAGGAAGGCTATAATTGGCTGTATTTTCTCAAACAGCATGGGATGGCCGGTATCCTGGCTGATGATATGGGCCTGGGAAAAACCATTCAGACCCTTACCTTTTTGCTCAATGAACAGGAAGAAGGTAACGATATTCCCTCTTTGGTCGTCATGCCTACCTCCCTGGTTCACAACTGGTGCAATGAAGCGAGAAAATTCACGCCCAGCCTCAAAGTCTTGGTTCACACTGGAGTAGGACGTAGAAAGGAATTGGAGCATTTCTCCAAGTTTGACCTTGTTTTGACTACATATGGGATTGTCAGACAGGACATCGATCAACTCAAAAATTTTCCTTTCCACTATATCATTCTGGACGAGAGCCAGATGATCAAAAATCCTGAGTCAAAGACGGCTAAGGCAATCCGTAAGTTGGTTTCCCGCCATCGACTCTCTCTCACTGGTACTCCCATAGAAAATACCGTTATGGACATCTGGTCTCAAATGGCTTTTCTCAATCCCGGCCTACTAGGCAATGAGACCTTTTTCAAACGGTTTTATGTGACACCCATTGAAAAAAACCGGGATGTCAAGCGATCGGCCAAGTTGAAGCGCATCATTTCTCCCTTCATCCTTAGGAGAAAGAAAAATCAGGTGGAAGGCGACCTGCCACCAAAGATCGAAAAACTCCAATACTGCGAAATGCTGGAGAGGCAGGAGAAGTTGTACGAGGATGTGAAAAACACCTACCGCAACTACCTCATGGAACTGATCAGCCAGAATGCATGGAAGAAGAATAAGCTCAATATTCTGACTGGGCTTCAAAAACTGCGGCAGATCGCCATTCACCCCAAGATGATTGAGCCAGAAGCCTATGAATTGAAGGAGTCAGGAAAATACAAGGAAGCTAAGCGACTCCTTCAACGAGTAATTGAAAGTGATAGGTCTAAAGTTCTGATATTCAGTCAGTTTGTAAAGATGCTTAAACTCTTTAGTGAAGACCTAGAAGCTGAGGGTATCCGCTTCAATTACCTTGACGGGAGTACCAAGGATAGGCAGGAGCAGGTCAATTCTTTTCAAAATGACGAGAGCATCAAGGTATTTCTTATCAGCCTCAAGGCGGGTGGGGTAGGCCTCAACCTTACAGCGGCAGACTACGTTTTCATTCTCGACCCCTGGTGGAACCCTGCTGTTGAAAATCAGGCTATTGATCGCTCCCATCGTATCGGACAGGATCGCACGGTATTCTATTATAAGTTTATCACCAAGGACAGCATAGAAGAAAAAATACTGGGGCTCCAGCGAAAGAAGGCCCAGCTTTCAGATGATATTATCTCTGTGGAAGAAGACATCTACAAGTCTCTGGACGTCGGCGAACTCGAGGACTTGCTGGCTTGATAATTACTTTTTGGCTTCTTTTTGAAGCTCCTTCCACTCTTTTTTGGATGTGTAATGCTCTCCGTATTCTTTTTCGATCTTCTTTTTTTGCATGACAATGACCTCCATCTGCATGGGGATGTCCTTAAGGGGGCGATTGATGCGGGGCTTGACCCGTTGACTGGCAATGGAGTCTATGACCTGAAGGCCGGAAATGACTTCACCAAAGGCTGTATATCCTCCGTCCAACCAAGGAGATCCGCCCACTTCGGTATAAGCCTCCTTTTGTGCTTCCGTAAACTGAAACTCCGGTCGTTGTTGCATCATACCATTTTCGAGCCGCTGGAGTTCGTCAGGACTGTATTTTTTCCCCTGTACGATGTAAAACTGAGAACCTGAAGATTCCCGTTCAGGATTGACACGGTCTCCCAGCCTTGCAGCGGCCAGCACCCCTTTTTTATGAATAAAGGTATCTATGATCTCGGCCGGGAGGGTATAGCCCGGGCCACCCGTACCCGCCTTGCTCATGGTCTTGGGATCTTTGCTCAGGGGATCTCCTCCCTGAATCATAAAGTCTGCGATGACCCTGTGAAAGGTGGTGCTGTCGTAGAAACCCTCTCCGGTAAGTTTGAGAAAATTAGCCCGGTGAATGGGGGTTTCAGTATACAGCCTTACGATCATGTCTCCATAGGAAGTGCTGATCTTGACCAGGCTGTCCTTTTTGTTGTATTTTACTTTCTGGCTAAAGGCCGCAAAGGCCATCGTGATGCAAAGAATAAATAATATGATCTTTTTCATTGTGGAAATTTTTCTGAATGTTTCAGATAATCAGGGATGAATATGAGTATCTTATGGGAAAAAAAATAATCATTTATCTTTGCTTTATAATTGGAAAAAAATGAGGGTCAATTTTTGGATGCTTTGGGCTTTCTTCTTTCTCGCTCTTCAGGGCTGCTACCTTCCCGAGGAAGGCGCCCTTAGTCAAGAGACGAGGACAGAACTCAACTCTTTTGCGGCAAGTACTGCGGAGGTTCAAAAGAAGTATATCAAACTCATGGAGAAGATGGTCCTCCTGCTGGAAGAAGTGAGAGATATACCGGAGAATGACCTGGCCATGGATAGACTCAGGAAATTTTATGCCGATGACCAGTATGCCCTAAGGCAAATCAACCGGGAAATCAATGGTTGGTACCGCTTCGCCAGCGATGAGGATATCAGCTATTTTCTGACTGCCATACAGGCTGAGCCTAATGCCATCAAGCTACAATCTCTGATCCCAGCTACCCGACAGAGATTTTCTTACAACCTGGACTGGGAAAAGGAATGCAACCTTCTTCTTTCCTTTCTCAAGCTTCACCGCTGATACTTATCCCTGACCACGATATAATTCCTGGTAGAGTCCTTTTTTTTCAAGTAATTCTCCATGGTTTCCCGATTGGGTGATTCGCCCTTCATTGAGTACCAGGATTTTGTCGGCGCGTATGATGGTTGAAAGTCGGTGGGCAATGATAATGGAGGTCCTGTCCTGAAGGAGATTCTGAAGCGCATCCTGGACAAATTTTTCGGATTGAGTATCCAGGTTGGAAGTGGCTTCATCCAGGATGAGAATTTCTGGATTCCTCATCAAAGCCCGTGCAATGGAAATACGCTGTCTTTGTCCTCCGGAAAGTTGGGTGCCGCGTTCACCGATAAGGGTGTCATAGCCCTTGGGTAGTTGGGCAATAAAATCATGGGCATAGGCTTGTCTGGCAGCTTTTTCGACGGCCTTTCGGTCAGCTCCCTCCATTCCAAATGCAATGTTATTAAAGACGGTATCGTGAAAAAGTATTCCCTCCTGATCCACCATTCCTAGTTGGGCTCGAAGATCTTCGATGCAGTAGTCTCGGATGTCCTTCCCATCCATGAAGATGACTCCTTCCTGTGGATCATAAAAGCGAGCGATCAAGCTGGCCAGGGTAGACTTTCCCCCTCCTGATGGACCCACAAGGGCAAGGGTCTGTCCCTTTAATAATTCAAAGTTGATATCCCTGAGTACATACTCTTCTCCATAACGGAAATACACCCCTTGGAAGCATATATTTTTGCTGAAAGAAGACAATTTAATGGCTTGTTCCCGATTCGCGATTTGCGGATGACTATCGAAAACCGTCGAAATTCGCTCGAAAGCAGCGATTCCCCGTTGAACCTTTGTCAGGGCATTGGAAAATACCTTGATAGGAGAAAGAAACTGGCTGAAGACCGCCACAAAGCCTAAAAACTCGGAGCGCTTCAATTGAGATTCCGAAGAGAGGATGAGGGTTCCCGCATAATAGATGATGGCACATATCACCAGAATGCTAATGACCTCCGTAAGGGGAGAGGCCAATTCGCTTTTTCTTCTTATCCCAACTTGAAATCGGGTATAGGCCTCATTTTCTCTTTCAAAAGAATTCATGGCATATTCCTCTTTCTGAAAGGTTTTGATGATGCGGATACCCCCCAGGTATTCATCGATGAGGGCTACGAGTCGTCCCAGGGCTACCTGGCCTTCTTTGGTTTGGCGCTTGAGAGGTCCTCGAATCCGGCTGATGGCAAAGCCGGTAAGGGGGAGTACTACAAGGGTAAAGAGGGTCAGTTTCCACGAAATGAACAGCAGGGTGAAAAGAAAGACCACCATGGTAATTGGCTCCCTAAGCAGGGCCAACAAGGTGCCGATAACAGCTTCCCTGACGACATTGACATCGCTGAGAAGTATATTGATGAGGTCCCCCTTTTTTCTCATGGTAAAATAAGCCAAATCCTGGATCATCAGATGGCCAAAGAGTTTATCCCTCAATTGCTTCATGATTCCCTGTTCAAAAGGAGCCATAAAATAAGAGCTCAGGTATTTGGCAATGTTTTTTAGAATAATGCTGAAGACCAAAAATGCGCTAAAGTAAACCAGCATTTGCTGGGCCCCCAGTTGGTCGATGGCCTGTCCCAGAAAATAATATCCATAAGCCTTTAGAGCAGTAGTGTCGTACCAGACAAAGGGGAAATCAGGACGGGCAAAACTATCTTCTTGAAACAGAATTTCCAGGAAGGGGATGATAGCGACCAAAGAAACAGCATTGAAAAGGGTGTAGATGATCAGGCACAACAGCGAAATCATCCCCATACCAAAATAGGGTTTCCCAAAGCCAATGATTCGAAAATATGTTTGCATTTTGTACCTTCGTTTGTCGCCGGGTGATCCATCGAGAATCTACGAAGGTAATTAAATTATCAAAGAATAAGGCTGCAAATGGCAGAATCCAAGGTACAGAAGAAACTGAGCAAGTTGATCCAGCAGGAGCTTTCAGAATTGCTCCAACAGAAGCACGTTTACATGAATGGAATCATGACTACTGTAAGTCAGGTCAAGGTTCCAGCCGACCTCAGCCTGGCCAAGGTCTACGTTGCCATTTTTCCAGATACCAAACTGGAAGAAGCCGTTTTTCTTTTTAATGAAAATGCCTGGGAAATACGAAAAAGCTTGGCAGCCAGGATTAAAAATAAGATCAGAAAGGTTCCCGAATTAAGGTTTTATGAAGATGACTCCTATAAGGAGGCCGATCGCATTAATCGTTTGATTGACAAGATCAGCAAGGAAGACAAAGAGAAGGGAGACAGCGACAAGGAAGAAGGATGAATATTTCCAATAAAATTGCCAGGAGGTATCTCTTTTCTAAAAAATCCTCCAATTCTATCAACATTATCATATGGGTGAGCATTACGGGAATCGCCGTAGGTACTGCTGCCTTGATTTTGGTGCTTTCTGTTTTCAACGGGCTTACCGGCTTTATCGAAGACCTATTTGCTGCCATTGATCCCGACCTCAAGATCGTGGCAGCGGAGGGAAAATTCTTAGAACCTTCTGAGCAGCTTTACGGGAAATTCATGGCTGACCCCGAGGTCATGTCTGTAACCCTGACCCTGGAAGACAGGGTTTGGCTACAATTTGTAGATAATCAAAGTCTGGCTGTTCTTAAAGGCATCGAATCGGACTTTAACCAGGTCAACCCTCTCGATTCTTTCGTTTACAGAGGGTATTTTACTCCCCTCTCCAGGCGGGGCTATCCTCAGGTAGTCATGGGCTCCATCATCGCCAGCCGTTTGAATGCAGATATTGAAAATGAAAAGCAGGCGGTCAACATGTTTTATGTCCCGGAGGATGTTCGTGGCTTCCAAATGGCCTCTTCGATTCAGACTATTCCCATCCTGCCTTCAGGATATTTTGATGTGCAGAAAGAATATAATGAAAAGTATATTTTCGGGGATATTGAGTTTGTGCGCAAGGCTTTTAAGGTGGGCAATAAGGTATCAGCCTATGAAATCAAACTTACCGACCTCAAAAGGGCAGGCAGGGTAAAGAAGCGTTTGGAAGAAGAATTAGGGCAGGAGTTTGAAATACTTACCTGGTACGAGCAGCACAAAACCCTTTATCGGGTCATGAAAAATGAAAAGTACATCAGTTACCTGATTTTATTTTTGATCAATTCCCTGCTGGCCATCAACATTGTAGGTAGTCTTTCGATGATTGTACTAGAAAAGAGCCGAGATATTTCCATTTTAAAATCCCTGGGTGCTACCAGCAGTTTCATTAGGTCCACCTTTTTCCGAACGGGACTTTGGGTAGGTGCCTTTGGAGGAGGGATAGGGGTGATCATCGCCCTGATCTTGGGGCTGGGTCAGAAATACCTGGGCTTCGTCCAACTACAAGGAGGAGACAGTTTCAGGGTAAAGGCCTTCCCCATTGACCTGCAATGGGGAGACTTCGTCCTGGTCGGTGGGACCGTGCTGCTGCTTGCGGCTCTAGCTTCTCTTTATCCATCCTACCAGGCCTCCAAAATCAGTACTGTGGAGGGGCTTAGGGAATAGAAATTCAGTCGCTTAATTTTTTTCTACATAACGGGGCTTTCCTTCCGACTGTGCCTTGATCTGATCTAGGTTGCGGGTGTAGATCATAGCCACCAGACCGGGAAAAATCCTGTAAATGATATTCAAGGCCTTCCCCATTAGGCTTAGGGTCAGGCTTTTTTTCTTCTTAAGAATCATATTTGCCACCGCTTCGGCTACCTGTTCGGGACTTTGCTTTTTGATTCCCTTTCGATTTTCCAGGTATATGCGATTTCCGTCGGAGTCCAGGATGACCTTTTTGGGATCATTCTCGGTAAAACCAACATAAGCTATGCCTACGTGAAGGCCCTTGTCCTTGTTTTCTATTCGCAATGACTGAGAAAAGGCAGATAGCGCTTTTTTGGAACTGCTGTAGATCGAATTGTATGGGATTCCAAAAAAGGAAGCGATGCTAGAGATGAAAATCACACTGCCTTTTTGCAGGTGGAGGTAAGGGAGAGCGGCCTTGGTAGGAAAAACAGATCCGAGCACATTGACCTTGAGGACCTGTTCGAACACCTCAGGAGACATTTGATGCACGGCTCCTCTGGTAGCTATTCCGGCGTTGTTAATGAGAATATCAAGCTTACCGTAGCGATCTATGCACTGGGCAATCATATCTTCTACCTCCTTCCATTGGCTTACATCTGCGGCGATGGCGAAGACATC
Organism: uncultured Bacteroidia bacterium; assembly: GCA_964564415.1. Classification (GTDB taxonomy): domain Bacteria; phylum Bacteroidota; class Bacteroidia; order J057; family J057; genus JALEFZ01. Next base: position 67,639 of record CAZMAV010000011.1, read on the forward strand.
CAGCCCTGCTTCTTCCAATTCCTGGCGGCTGGCCTCTAGCTTCTGAGCATTTCGGGCATTGAGGACTACTTTGGCACCCTGTTTTCCAAAATGATAAGCCATGGCTTTTCCGATGCCCATGCTTGATCCTGTGATGAGGACGACTTTAGCTTCAAATGCTTGTTTCATTGCTTGATATATCCATTTTCTTTGAACCAATCAAAGGCATCTTTGACTGCCACTTCGAGGGGAGTCTGTGGGAGGTCCAACTCTTTGACTGCTTTCTCCGGGGAAAAATAATGCCCATCACAGGAAATCCAGGCCATCTGATAGGAGACGATCGGAGCCTTGCGGGATAGGTTGCTCACCATAGATGCCATTCTTCCTGTAAACTTGACTAAGGGGCCAGGAATTGGAATAGAAGGCATGGGTTTGTCGATGACCTTGGCAATGATCTCGAAGGCCTCTTTGAAACTCAGATTCTGGTGGCCTAAGATGTAGGATTCTCCATTTCTGCCCATGGTCAGGGCATTTGCGATGGCTACGGCTACATCCTTTACATATACCCAGTTCTTTCCGCCGGGGCTATAACCCGGAGTTTTTTGCTCGTATAAGCCCAAAATTACCTTGCCAGCGTTAGGTTTGGAATCATAAGGTCCAATCATGAAGGTTGGATTTACAATTATGGCAGGGAGTCCGCGTTCTTTGACCGCCTTTTCCACCCGCTTCTGTCCCTCTCGCTTGGTATCTATGTAATCCACTCCGTATTGGGCAGAGCGATAAGGGCTATCTTCCTTACCCGGATTTTCCTTTTCTCCAAATCCAAAGGAAGAAGCACTGCCTACATGGATCATTCTTTTTACACCATGATGCAGGGCTGCATCAATGACATTTTCTGTACCTTCTACATTGACTTTGTGGTAAATTTCACCCCTGGTAGGCCAGACATTGGTGAGAGCGGCTACATGAATGAGGTATTCGCAGCCTTCAAGGGCCATGATGAGGCTTTCCTTATCAAGCAAATTGCCTTCTCTACGCTCGATAGGCAATCCCTCAAGGGTTGGGTTGGACCTGCCTTTTTCGATAAAAGCCCTTACTTCATGATTTCGGTGGAGGAGTTCGCGGATAAGATTGGACCCCAGCATACCATCCGCACCTGTAACGAGAATTTTTGACATAAATCCAGCCTGGTATAATGATTAACAGGCAATGATACAAAAATCATTTCGATCTCTAAAAAGAATCAGGATTCACTTACCATGGAAGTATTGATGGCATAAAGGATGACTTCTGCAGCCCGGGTCACACCCAGTTTCTTCATGATATTCTTACGGTGGGTATAGATGGTATGTACACTTAGGGATAATTCAGCGGCCATGTCCTGGGTACTCTTCCCTTCAGCCATGAGCTGTACGATCTGGGACTCTCTGTCTGTGAGGCGAGTAGGATCACAGGAGGTATCTCGGTTTCGGTCCAGAATAATGTCCAGAACCTTGCCGCAAAAAAACTTATCTCTCTTGGAAGCTGCGTGGATGGCGCTGAGAATTTCGGACTTATCGCATTCTTTCAGTAAAAAACCAGTCACCCCATACTCCAGAACCGTCAGTACCTCCTCCCGGTGAATCTCCGAAGTGATGACCAGAAATTTGACATCTGGATACTGCTCCGACACAAAGCGGATGTCATCTATAGAAAAAAAGCTGGCAGAACTATAATCAATAACGAGAAGATCAGGGGTAGAAAGCTGAATCTTAGCCCTCAGTTCCTCAGATCGGCCCGATTCTCCTACGATCTGAATATGATCGAAATCTGAGATCACAGATTTGATTCCCTCCCTTACCAAAAAGGCCGAGTCAGCTAAAAATATATTTATGGGCTGCATCTGCAAAGTGAGTTGATCTCTTCAAAACAATGTTAGCGGTTATTTAGATTTAATCCAAATAAACCTTCGCTTTTTGAAACATGCCGAACACCCAAAGGTAAGGGATTGTTTAGCTTTAACGGATGATCTTTTCAGAAGAAATCATAATTTCTATTTCAATTTATGCTAAAAGGCGATATGTAACTCGTAAAATCAAGTAGCCTGTAAAGCTGGTCTTGATTCATTATTTTAATTAGTTTTAGCCCTACTTGCCCAAGATAGAGGTTCAAGAGATGAATCATGAGTAGGGAAATTGCCATTTTTGACTCAGAGCGAAGCTTCGTTTTGTTTCTCGCTAATTTAATGCTGTTTGTCGGGGGTTTCACCCTAGCTTGGGTTCTCCTTTGTCGGATTAGCGGAGCCGCCATCTGTGAGGGTACTTTTATACCTGTATTTGGAGGCATAGAATTCATAAGAAAAGAATTGGCTCTCTTCAATCTTCCTCTGGCCCTGATCATTCTGGGTATTGGTTTGCGCCTATTTTCTATTTTTGGGTGGTTGACCTGTATTGCCCTTGGAGCCGTGCTGCTATTTAGCTTTTCCTATCTCTTTTACTTGATGAACAACAGCCTTCCAATTTTCATGGAACAGGCTACGCAAAATGGATTTTCCCTTTCTGGCCATCCCATTGTCGAGTCTATGTACATCAATGCCATCTTGGCTTTGATTAGCTTTTTCTTTTTGCTTTACCTTTCTCTCCCAGGCACCAGGTATCTTTATTTCCAGTCTCAACAAAGTAATTGACATGAGTCCTATTGTCGCGCCTTCTATCCTTGCTTCTGATTTTGCCTTTTTGGCAGAGGAAATCGAAAAAGTCAATGAATCCGAGGCTGATTGGGTGCACTGTGACGTAATGGATGGAAGATTCGTGCCCAATATCTCCTTTGGACTGCCTATCATCGAGGCCGTCAAAAAGCATAGCCGTAAACCCCTGGATGTACACCTCATGATTGTCGAACCCGAGAAGTATATCCAGGCTTTTAAAGATGCAGGCGCAGATCACCTGACCCTTCATGTAGAGGCAACCCATCACCTGGATAGAAGTGTATATGCCATCAGAGAAGCAGGAATGAAGGCAGGTGTAGCCATCAATCCCGCTACTTCCTTAGAGAGGCTTGAATATGTTCTTCCGGAGGTCTTTCAAGTTTGTATGATGACCGTTAATCCGGGCTTTGGTGGGCAGTCTTTTATTCCTTATTCCTACCGAAAGCTCGAAAAACTTCGTGCCATGATCGACAAGGCCGGAACAAATACTTTGATAGAAATCGATGGGGGAGTCAATGAGGATACGGCAGCGGAACTGATTCGAAGGGGAGCAGATGTCTTGGTGGCCGGTTCTTATGTGTTCAGGTCTGATAAGCCTCAGGAAAAAATCGCCTACCTCAAAAGCTTAAATTAGAACAATAATCCGCCATTTTTTACATTTTTTATTGCTCCCAAGAGGGAAAGCCCCTCTTATTTACATAGAGGATTAAGGCCAGTTGAACAGAAAAGTCGATTTGGACTTTGGTAAGAATTCTGTTAAAGCCAATGTCGAAAAGCATCTAATTGAACAAAGCTTACGTTCATTGGTTCAGCGGTTAATTCGGAAAGAATGACTTTTTTTATTCTTTTCATGTCAATTATGTTCAGTAAAGAATCGAAGGGCACTCATGGATTTACTCTTACTTTTTACGGGTTTCATCATGCTGGGCCATCAGTTTTTCTTCCTCTTTGGGGTAATTAAAATCAGAAAACTGCTGACCACGGCCAACGTAGTGCAGGGAGTTCTGCCCAGCCTGATGGTTCTCATAGGCCTCATACTGGGATTTTGGCCTCTTCTCATCCTGGCTTTTCTCCTCGAAAGGTCCTGGATAATGACTGAGCTAATTGTAAAGGTAGCTCGCCATCAGTACCCCATCAATTTCTTTTTTTACCTTCAGCTGATAGGACTAGGAGGTTCTATTCTGGTTTGGTCTATGGCTGGTGCGTGGGCCTTTGCCTGGTTTTATGCAAGTTTTTCTTTGCTCTCTTTTATTCAGTGGAGAAAAAGGGTACAGCATATTTCCAGTTAAGAAAATCCTCCCTTCCCCACACTTTTTTTTGGAAAAAAGAAAATAAACTTCTTCTTTTGAAGCCCAATCGCGAGAGTAGCTCAGTTGGTAGAGCACAACCTTGCCAAGGTTGGGGTCGCGGGTTCGAATCCCGTCTCTCGCTCAAAAAAAAGGGATTATCCAATATTTGGATAATCCCTTTTTTTAATTGAATCAATTGATTTGTCTACTGTATATTTATCTGATAAGGCATCAGCATGTAAATGCCACTACCGGGGATCATGCGCTTTATCTCTTCCATTCTTTTGATTTCTTTAGAAAGGGGATGATTTTCCAATAGCTTATCCTGGTAGGTCTCAGTCATGTTCTGAATTAGTTTTTCGAAAGGATTTTTGACTCCTGGAAGTCGGTCTACCCTGTAATCGTCAGCCACTCCTACTTCTTCGGCTACATACCTGATGGCATCCTGGAGATCTCCGTACTCATCTACAAGGTTGATTCCCTTGGCATCAGATCCTGCCCAGACCCTGCCCTGAGCGATGGCATCTACAGCCGCCGAGTCGGCAAATCCTCTTCCGTTTTTTACCACACGTACAAAATCCCCATATCCTTGCTCTACATTAGACTGGAACCAGGCAGATTCTACCCCGTCAATAGGAAAAGCGGGGTTACCGATATTGGAATGGGCGTGTGTTTCCACCTCATCAAAGGTCAGCCCTATATTTTCTTCTAAAGCATTTCCAACCTCCCATAGAATACCAAAGATTCCAATAGAACCCGTAATGGTATTTTCGCGGGCAAAAATTCTGTCCGTGGGGGCAGAAATATAATATCCACCGGAAGCTGCTACATCACCCATGGAAGCCACGATAGGCTTAGCCTGGCTGCACAGGCGAACCTCCTCTGCAATCATGTCAGAAGCCAGGGCAGAACCTCCGGGGCTATTAACACGGAGGACGATGGCCTTTACATTGGCGTCCTCACGGGCTTTTCTAAGGGCTTTGACAATGGATTCTGAGCCTACAACCCCATCGGTACTTTTTCCAGAACCAATGGTTCCCTCAGCAAAAACGACAGCGATCTTATTTTTGGAAACTCGCTTTTTAGCACCCGGTACCTTTATGTACTTCTTGAAGCTTATGGTATTCAGCTTATCCGTTGATTCTTTGTCGGCAGCCGCCTTTAGCCTGTTTCTAAAATCGGAATTGTAGACCAGGGCATCTACCAGTTTGTTGTCAAGGGCTTTACTACCCCTGCTCAGCAGGACCTGATTGGCAATTTGATTGAGTTCCTCTTTGGAGATTTCTCTTGAGAGAGAGACATCCGAAATAAAGGAATTCCACATGACATCCAGGTATTTTTCCGTTTGAAGGCGGTTAGCCTCGCTCATGTCCTTTCTGATAAAAGGCTCCACGGCTGACTTGTAAGTTCCTACCTTAAACACTTTGGGTTGAACCTCGAGTTTGTCAAACATTCCCTTGAAGAACACGGGATTGGAAGTAAAGCCATTGAACTCAAGTATACCTTCTGGAGCCATGAATACAGAATCTGCAACGCTGGAGACATAGTAGGTGGACTCTGAAAATATCTCTGAGTAAGCATAGATGAATTTACCCGAAGACTTGAAGTCGACCAGGGCTTCTCTGATGGTCGTGAGGTTAGCCCATCCGGTCTGTACGACTCCGCCAAGGTCCAGGTAGATGCCCTTTATATTGGCATCGGTCTTAGCCTTTTCGATGCTTTCGATGATTTGGTAGAGTCCCATGCTGGAGGTTGGTGCTCCAAAAGACCCCAAATCCTCAAAGTTAAAATCAAAAGGAGAAGGTTCCTGGTTTTCAACAATGGGGCTGTTCAATTTCATGTGGATGACAGATCCCGGATTTACGGTGACCTCCTCCTTTTGACCTAGGCTGGCAAATATCCCCGTCAAGACAATAAATATAAGGGGGATGGCTACCAGAAAGCCAACGATAACGGCGAGAAGACTCGCCAAAAATGATCTTAAAAAATTCATGAAAGCATTAAATTTATGTGATTTGTGCGTCGCTACTTGCAAAGATATTAATACCTTTAAGGTACGGAAACGACAAGATTCGTTTTCTGAATATAGATCAACCGAGCAGATTAATCGATGATTTTTATTGGATTAGGGTCGAATTTGGGAAATCGCAAGCAAAACCTCGAGACGGCCCTCAGCCAAATGAAGGAAAAAGCTATCCTTGCCCTCAGATGTTCTTCCATATATGAAAGTAAGGCCTGGGGGCTAACCGACCAAAATGATTTTTATAACGCTGTGGTAGAAGTGGAGTTTGATGGACCCCCGGATAAACTTTTGGATAAGTTACAAGAAATAGAAGATGACATGGGTCGGGTCAGAAGCGTCAAGTGGGGCCCCCGGATCATTGACCTGGATATTATCGAATTTCACAAGAGGATTGAAAGAAGCGAACGCCTGGTTCTCCCTCATCCTCTCTACACCCAAAGGGGCTTTGTCCTCTATCCTCTCAGGGAACTCGAACCCTCCTGGATTACGAATGGAGAGGAGGAGTCCATTGACATATGGATACAGAAATTGGACGAAGAAGCGCCGAAGGCTCTGGGATATACCCTTTGCAATTAGATTTCTTATAGATCCCCTCAAAATAAATGAAGGCATTTTTACGCTTGGTCAGGGTATTAAGTTTGGACGTTGTTCTTGGGGCACTTGCCTCAGGTGTCCTTGTACTTTTTCTTCTTGATTCGAAGATGCCTATGATATGGTGGTTGGCACTTCCAGTTAGTGTTTGGGTTATTTATTCGGCGGATCATCTTCTCGACGCCTATCGACTCGGGGACCGAGCCCATACAGACCGCCATCTTTTTCACCACAGGTATTTTTTTCCCCTCGGTCTGGTATGGCTTTTTCTCCTCCTCCTATGTGCGGTTGTGATGCCCTTCTTTATGCCCCAAAGATTGATATTCTTTGGTTTTGGAATGGGAGGATTGGTTCTACTTCACCTCTTTCTGGTCTGGGTCATCGGGGGTACTACCTCCCGTCTCCTTCAAAAAGAACTCGGGGTAGGGCTGATTTACTGTCTGGGTATATGGGGAGGCCCCTTTGTCTACCACCAGTCCTGGCCCACCCAAGTGGAGGCCCTTTGTTTTGTACAATTTTTGTCCCTGGCATTAATGAACCTCTTGATCTTCTCCAGATATGAGGCTAATACTGACGCTCTCGACGGTCATACTTCCTTTGCCAGGGCCATTGGTGAGAAAAATGTCATAGGTATGATTCGCATACTAATGCTGCTCATCCTCTCAATCCTGGTTCTCCTTCTTCTCGCTCGCACATCGACGAGACTGATTGGGGCGGAGGGGGTAATCCTGGCTATGGGTGCTGTCCTGCTTTGGATAAATGAAGCCCCTAAGAGATTTCACCTTGAAGATTCCTACCGCAAATGGGGAGATGGGGTTTTCCTTTTTCCCTTCCTCCTCTTAATTTTTTGGCTATGAAGTATTCCTCCGGTAACTTCGATGTCATTGCTCCCCTCTACGATTTTTTAGCAAAATTAGTATTGGGAAAGGGTGTGAGGTTGTCTCAGGTTTGCTTGCTCGATAAATTGAAGCCAGACTCTGACTTACTCATCATTGGAGGGGGTAGGGGATGGATACTTCCCGAGATTTTTGATCGCTGTCCCCCCAGGTCTTTGGTCTATCTTGACCTGTCCGCAGCGATGTTAGAGGGCGCCCAGCATGTTGCCGAGAGTATGCCGACCCACCAAAGGAAGAGAATCACATGGATTCAGGGGGATGAAGGTCAACTGCCTGATGGGCTGAACTACGATGGCATCATGGCTTTTTTCTTTTTTGACCTTTTTACCCAGCCCAACTTAGAATCATTATTCAAAAGGCTGAACTCCCATCTGCGCCCGGGAGGCCACCTTTTGCTAGCTGACTTTTTCCCGAAAAAGGATCATTGGACACATCAGTTTACCTTAACATCCATGTATCTATTCTTCAATTGGATAGCTGGTCTACAGGCACAGCAGATGCCTGATATCAAGGGGATTCTGGAGGAATACAGGTATCAATATTTGCAGGGAGCCTCTTTCAATCGGGAATTCATAGAAGCCCAACTCTGGCAGAAACCCCTCCCTTCATCGGTTTAATTCGTCTTTGATGTCGGCCAGAAGGTCGGTCGCCTTCTGGTAATATTCTATTTGATTTTCATCCAGGATAAGCTGAGGGCTTACAAAGGCTAGTTCTTCCCCCTCTATGTATAGCAAAGCCGCCTCCGCAGGCTTAAGCACCTCGAAGAGGCTAATTTTGAGGTCGTCAGACAGAAGGATACTGCCAAACATCATGTCGTTGGTGCTGATGGCTAACCAATCTCCAATGTCGTGAGGCATATGTACCGGCCGATCCAGTATGGCTAATTTATCCATTTCCTGGAAGGCAGGATCGGCTTTTTCTATCCTAAGTACCTTTAGTTGGGGGTTGATCATCGGGATGGCACACTTTAGGTATAGCCTTTTTTCCTTTTTATCCCGGTCGGAAAGATCGACGACCTCTAGTCTGAGATTATAGCCTCTATAATTTCCAAACAAGGTGAAATCCTTGTGGTTTAAGTATGACAATGAAATGCCAAGTCGGCGGGCCAGTTGTTTGTGTAGGTTCTCCTTTCGGTCGAAGTTTCTTCTCCGAACCATGCCTATCACGAAAGCCCCTCCGATCAGCAAAACAGCAATAGGAATAAAAATTACTGTATCCATGGCGGCAAAGATATCAGAAAGCCCGAAAAATACCATTTCCCTTCCAGCAGACATGAAGGTATTTGCCATTCCCGGACTCGGTGTAGATGGTCGTATATACCGTCAGCTGGCACATTATTTTACAGATTTTAAAGTAATAGAATGGCTGATACCCTTTGCTCAGGAAAGTCTTCAGTCCTATGCTCACAGGATGGCTCAAGCCCTTAAAAGCTATAGGGGAAGAAAAATTTTGATCGGTACTTCTTTTGGGGGAGTGGTCGCACAAGAAATTGTACAATTCGAAGAAGTAGATGCCCTTATCTTACTTTCTACCTTCAAAAAAGGCGATGCCAGACCCTGGTTTTTCCCCCTTGCCGAACGCATCCCTGCCTACAAGTTATTCAAAGGAAAATGGAGGTATCGCATGCTTCCTTATTGGGCTCCAATTTTTGGTATTTCCGATCCTGAAGAACAGCGCCTCCTTCAGTCCATGTTTATGGACGCTCCTACTGAGCACAGAATCTGGGGAGCCGAAAAAATTACTGCCTGGAAGGGTAGGCCTTTAAATTTGCCCTTTGTCCATATCCACGGAAAGGAAGATAAGCTGTTTTCAGCCTCAGATATTTCCAATGCCCGCTTTTTACCCCATACTGGACATTTTATGGTGGTCCAAAAAGCCGATGAGGTAGCCGAAGAAATTCAAAAATTCCTTACAAAGGTGTTTGAGCCTGCCCGGCCTTCTGCCTGAGCTTACTTTCCCTTATAATGGATTTAGTAGCGAGGTGAGACTCATAGATCAACAGGGAGGCTCCTATCGTTACACTCAGAATTCCACTGCAGAGGAGAACCATGATTAAGCCATTGCCGAGGGCCATTTCGCTGAGTGTGAGACCACCAACCAAACTGGACAAGGAAAAGCTGGCTACTCCCAGATACAGGAGAGTAAGCACCTGATGGATGATCTTCAAACGTTTTTCCTGCAAATCCATCACTGCGGAGTCAATTTTCCCAATCAGGCTGATGGAACTGCTCAGGGCTACATAAATGTAGTTGCGCTTATTGATGGTTGAAAGAATCAGGATGGCTATTCCAGGAAGAAAACTCACCGGTAGGATCCAGGAAAAAGAAAGCATCTCTTGCATGGCTGAAGTGATTAATTGGCTTGAAGCAAATAGATAAAAGTCAATATTGGGATAGTTAACCCCATAAAATGCAATGCCCAGGACACTTCCGGGAGATCCTTCTTAAGCCTTCCCTTTTTTCTTCTTTTTTTTCATGGGTAAAATCGAAGCGGGAAGTTCCGTTTGATAGGTTTCCCGGTATAAATTTTCTAAAAAGTCCTGAAGTCCCTTTCCCGGATCCTTATTTTGAGAAATAATGGTTACGATGCCCCGCTTTTCAAGCACCATTTCCTGAACGGGGTTGGGATTCATCAAAAGGATAAAAGACTTTGGCTTGGCCTCATTGTTTTTGGCACTCTGCCACATCTTATTGAGCTTATAGAGAAGATAGCGAATATTGATGTCGGATAGGCTATAGCCTATAAAAAGGATAGATTTTCCCAGGACATCTGCCCTCAGTTTGATGTCCAGGGGAGTCTCGAAGTCCAATCGGTCAAAATAAGAGCTCTCTGTGAGGACGATGGATGAATCATTGTCGAAGTCTCCGTGAAATTTTACAATCTGAGTGATTCCCTCTCTACTCCGCCTGATATCTGTTACGTCAGCGATTTTGACGTAGGGCTTGTCATAGGCATCAAAGGCAAACTCGATCCACCGATCATAATTAGTCGTATAGATCAAAGGAAAGTCAAGGTCAACAATCAATTGATGGATGCGCGATTTTGTGATGTCTACCTTATCGGTATTGTGCCATTTTCTATCCATCCAAGACCTTAAGGGCCCTATGCCTTTGTTCATCTTGTAATATTCTGCCAGGACCAGATGATCCCCATAGCTCCTAAACACATCCTTGTCAAAGCCGAGGTCCTTGGCCAGGCGGTCGATCAGTTTGTTCCAGGATGGTAGGCCCAGGTTCATTGACACACCTCCCCCTACAAATAGGATCACATTTCGATTGCGTATGGCATCGGTAAGTTCGTGAAGGTTGTGGGTACTGTAGACCATGGGAAATTTTCATTAGGATTTTTCCCAAGGTAGAATTTTGCTTTTAAAATGTAATAACGCCTTGGTTATCCCATGATCATTTCCCGGGCTTCCTTGAGGAGGTCTTCTTTCTGTCCCAAGTCAAGATTCAGGGGTAGCTGGGCCAGGCCGATCAACCTTCTCATAATTTCGACACCTGTGAGGGCCTGCATAAGCTCAGTAGAAAAATCTCCCCCCATTTTATATTCCCGTTTTAACTGATCCTGCCGCTCCATGCTTTGCTCTGCCATCATGAGGTGAGCCATACAAACAGACAGATCGAACTCAGCGGGTCCGTAAAAGCAAAATTCAGGGTCTATGATTCTTACCCCTTCCAGGGTCTTGAGCCAACTTCCAGGATAATAATCCCCATGAAGCAGGGTCTTCCCATCCTGAAGGTAATACTTGCTCAAGTCTTCCACCTTTGCTTTAAATCCTGCGTCAGTTTTGTAGGTCATGGCTACTTCCTGAAGGCCGGGAGTTACCTGATTTAGGTCAAAGCCATTATCCTCCATGAAGGGATAGTGAAAGATGTGTTCGGCGTTGAGCTCCCTCATGGCCCGATTGGGAATGGGAGAGGGCCCGATATCGTTGCGGAAGTTTTGGTGAAGGATAGAAATGAATGCCAGGACCTGAGAGAGGTCTTCGGCTTTTATCTCTTTATCTTTTTTGTACAAAAAGGAAAAATCGCTGGATTCACCCAGGTCCTCAAGGGCGATGACGCTGTTTTCTTCGTCGATATAGCCAATCTCAGGAGTATAGGATTTTAGCTCCTCATTTTCCTGGATGGTTTCGTAAAATTTTCCTTCGATGACAGCCCTTTCCCGGGGGGCGGGGATGTCGGGATACTTTTCTACATAATCCCGGGACTGCTTGATGATAAAGGTTCTGAAATTGGTTCGGATTCGAAGGGTGTAATTCATGTTCCCTTCTCCTGGTTTCTTAGCGGAAATGACCTCTTCATCGGGTCCTATCCACTTATTTCCATAAAGGTAGGTCTGAAGCTTGTCTAGTTCTTCTAAATTTAGTACGAATTTCATAACTACTTTTTGGTGGAAAGCAAATTAGGCTTATTTTTTAGCATTTCCCACAGCCATTTCTTAAACTCCGGTCCCACAGTATGACAGTACCTCCATCTGCGGGTGGAAGGACTTTCCTCAGATAAAATCAGGTAAGGCTTGAAAGCAGTTGGCGAATCAAGCATGTCATCCCTGTGGAAATGAATAGAAGCAGGAAGGTCCTTGTATTGGAAAAATGAATCATCGACTAGGTATGCGCTAGCGAGCACATCGAAGGGATTGAATCCTTTTTCTGAAAATGCCTTCCATTGGTTTAGCCATGGCATCGAATACTCACCCAAGTAGGCCGCAGCCCCCCCTGCACCCATAAGTTCCTGGAGGTCGGCTTCGTTTACCCAGACTTTACTTGATATTTCGAAGGGGTGGAGGACAACATTTACCTCGGATTGAAGGAGTACCTGAAAAGCCACAGGATCCAATTCGAAATTAAGATCGGGAAAAGGTGGATGATGGGCTTCACTTACCCGGAAATGTTGGTCTTTGCTTTGCCTACCAGCTACCAGGACAATCTCTCTTATTCGTTTGCTTAGTTGAGGTTCCAACAATAAGAAAGTTCCAATGTTGCTGGCAGGCCCTATTGCCAAGATATGCAGGCTTTCCTTTTCGAGAGCTGTTTTTAGGGCCAGGGTAGCCTCATTGTGCCTAAGGTCTCCTATCTTCATGGGCCCCGCAGCGCCGGTAAAAACATCCACAAGGGGTTCAGGCCCGAATCGCTGACTTAAAAAGCGAGCAACCCTATCCACATTTGGGAGCTCGCTATTTCCAAAAACAGAACTGATTCCTTTGACTTCTACATTTGGAGCGTGAAATAGCTGTATGATGGCAAAGGCGTCATCTACATCGGCAAATCCTCCCCGGGCGTCCTCTTCCCCAATTGCTACATCAGTATCTACCCAGACCTTTTTCATCAAATATATTTCTTAATCTGTCTGTCAATTTCCTTTTTGCTGGCCTTTTCTTTGAGAGATTCTCGCTTGTCATGAAGCTTCTTACCTTTGGCCAGGGCCAGGTCTACCTTGACGATATTACGGGCATTGAAATAAATTTTTACTGGTACTATGGTGGCACCGTCCTGTTCCAGTCCCTTTTGGAGCTTTTCGATTTCTTTCTTTTTGAGTAAAAGCTTCCTTACTCTTAAAGGATCGTGATTGTTGTAGCTTCCCTGGGCGTATTCGGCGATATTCATTCCCTTGATAAAAGCTTCTCCCTTATCAACATAAATGTAGGCTTCCTGGACATTGGCCTTTCCCATGCGAAGAGATTTTACCTCCGTGCCTATCAGGGAAATTCCAGCAGAAAAAGTTTCCAGAAACTCATATTCGTGCCTGGCTTTCCTGTTGTGTATAGCAGGAGGGCTTTTCTTCTTGTCCTTCATAAAATTTTTTCTCTGGATGGAATGTTAAAACGAAAGGTAGTCAAAATAGTTCAGTGAAGGAATCCTTCTAGTTTTCCTTTCTTTTTTATTTTTATGTAAGGATTTTTTTCACTGAAGACATTAATTATCAGAAGAAATCCTTTTCCCAAACAGCTAAGACAAAAAAATATTCGTTTATAAAAAAAGGCTGTTTCCATGGCTTTAAACCCATATACTTCTTTTTTATGAAAAAGTTATTCTACTACTTTTCTCTCATTTTTATCATCATTTTATCTTCCTGGTTGAGTATTCGTCTGTTCAGCAAGAATGATCCTTCCTTTAAACCTGTGCAGCCTTCTGCCTCTTTGAGTCCTTTGAGATTTATTGAAAACAAAGGACAGTGGGATGAAAGAATCTTATATAAAGCCAAGATTAAAGGAGGAGAAATCCTTTTTGAAGCAGATAAAATCACCTGGCATTTTTATCACTTGCCAAAAGAGAAACATGGGCCTCATGGCAGTGGGCACGAAGAAGAAAAGGTCCTCAAAGGTCATATAGCAAGGACACATTTCGAGGGCAAATCACCTCAAGTCATGCTGAATGCTTCCATTCCCTCAAAAGCCTATCACAATTATTTTATCGGTAATGATCCCTCCAATTGGGCAAGTCAGGTATCCCTCTTTGCCCAAATCACTTATCAGGACCTGTATCCTGGGATAGACCTGCGCATCTACGGATATGGAGATGCGCTTAAATACGACTTTCTGGTAGAAGCCGGAGCTGATCCTGACCTCATCAGCTTAAGAATGGAGGGAGTAGATAAGGTAAAACTGGAAGGAGGTCGCCTCAAATGGACCACTTCTCTGAGGGAAATAGAAGAAGATGCCCCTGTGAGCTACCAGGTGCTAGGGGAAGAGGTCCTTCCCGTCAACAGCCGATTCCGACTTAGGAGAAATCGCTTGGGCTTCGACTTTCCCGAAGGATATGACCCTCAAAAGGACTTGGTTATTGATCCTAACCTTGTTTTTTCTACCTACTCAGGCTCTACCTCTGACAACTGGGGTTTTACGGCTACCTATGATGAATTGGGCAATTCTTATGCAGGAGGAATCGAAATTACCGTTGGAAATTTTAATCAGGGAGGATACCCCGTCACCACAGGGGCTTATCAATTCTTTAATGCAGGAGGGGATAGGGAAATTACCATTTCAAAATTTAATCCAGACGGTACCCAACTGATTTACGCAACTTATATCGGAGGGAATAACCAAGAGCAGCCTCACAGCCTGATAACCAACGCAAAGGGAGAACTAATAATTTTTGGACGGACAAATTCTTCGAATTATCCTACAACCTCCGATGCCTATGATTCTACCCCGAATGGAAATTTTGATATGTTTATCACGAAACTCTCAGCCAATGGAGGGGCCTTGATCGGCTCCACCTATTTGGGAGGAAGTATGGACGACGGGGCCAATGGTGCTATTAATGAATTCAACCTTTTTCCTTCACCTACCCAGTATAATTATGCCGATGATGCCAGGGGAGAGGTATTCTTGGATAATGATGGAAATATTCTGGTTGGGGGACCTTCCCAGTCCAGTGATTTTCCGATAAGTGCCGGGGCCTATGCCAGTCCCTTTGGTGGACGGCAGATGGGTATTTTGGCAAAATTTAATGCCAACCTAAGTGGACTTTTTTGGTCTGCACGGGTAGGGGGACGTGGGATGGATGCAATTTATTCTGTTAAGGTAGATGAAAGCAATAATGTCCTCTTTGCTGGAGGGAGTTCGAGTGATAATTTGCCTGCTTCCGGTTTAAATACTTTCTATCAGGGAGGAAGGTCAGATGGATTTATAGGAAAACTCTCCTCCAACGGCCAAAGCCTGTTGGGCCTGACCTATCTGGGAACCTCCTCCTATGACCAGGTCTACCTGATGGATACGGATAAAGAAGGTTTTGTGTATGTATGTGGACAGACAGAAGGAGATTTTCCTGTGATGAGCCAGCCAGGAGTGCCCATCTATAGCAATGACAGAGCCAAGCAATTTGTCGCCAAGCTCTCTCCACAACTAGACCAGATTGAGTATTCTACAACCGTAGGTTCATCAGGGGCTAATTTTCCTAATATTTCTCCGACAGCTATGCTGGTAGATATTTGCGAAAATGTCTATGTGACCGGATGGGGAGGATTGGCCAACCCCGTAGGTTCTACGGCTAACATGCCTACTACTTCGGACGCTCTTCAACGAAGTACAGATGGAAGCGACATCTATATATTTGTCCTCTCCCGGGATGCACGCGAACTGCGTTATGCCTCCTATCTAGGAGGGAATGGAACGGGCAATAACACTACAGGGGAGCATACAGATGGAGGAACTTCCAGATTTGATAAAAATGGAATTGTCTATCATGCAGTCTGTGCCCAGTGTGGCCAGTCCGCAGAATTTCCTACGACTGCTGGCGCATATAGCACCGCCAATGGTTTTCCAGACAACTGTAACCTTGCTGTTTTTAAGTTGGCTTTTGACCTGGAAGGTGTAAGGGCTGATTTTTTTGTAGAATCTCCCGGCGATACCATCGAAGGATGTGCTCCCTTTACCGCAAAATTTAACAATGCCAGTTATCTGGGGCCCAATCCCGGTCCTGACCTCGGCTTTGTCTGGGATTTTGATGTCAATGGCAACAAATCTGAAGAATTCGAGCCAGTTTTCACCTTTGAAGACCCTGGATTTTATAAAATCATGCTGATCGTGAGGGATCCTTTGAGTTGTAATTTGGCTGATACGACCTACAGGATCCTAAAGGTCAAGGCCCCGCCCCAAGCTGATGCAGGTCCTGACTTTTCACTTTGCCGGGGGGCAGAAGGTCAGCTTCAGGGCAGTGGGGGCGCCGAATACAGGTGGAGCCCTGCTCAGGGACTCTCTGACCCCAATATCGCCAATCCGAGCGTGGTCATCGAAGCAAGTACCGCCTATACCCTAAGGGTAATTGATAAGGAAGGCTGTGAAGCAGAGGACCAGGTGAGTATAAACGTGTTGGAACCGGAAGAAATTCAAGTGGTCGAAACCAAGAGGACCTGCGTAGACGTACCTGTCCTCATACAGGCATGGAGCAATACTGGTAACGTGGTTTCCTATTCCTGGTCGCCTAGCGAGGGCCTCAGCGACCCAAATATTGGAAGCCCCATTGCTATGCCGGAGCAAACGACCGATTATGTTGTAACCGCCCTGGACAATAAGGGCTGTGAAATTTCAGATACAGTAAGGGTAGAGGTGGAGCCTCGGCCCCAGACTCAGTTGGACGGGATCAATAAAAGCTGTAGTGGAGGCTTAATAGAACTCATGGCAAGTGGAGGAGATTTCTTTGTTTGGAGCACTGGAGATTCCGCTTCAGTAATTACCATACCTGTTCCTACAGAACCTGAGACCTATATAGCTACTGCTTTCATTGGAAACTGCGAAGGGATTAGCGATACCATCGTGGTGGATGAAAAATTCGACTTTCCTGAGGCCTCTTTTGCTCATAACCCGGAAACGGGTTTTGCCCCTGCAGATATTTTCTTTGAAAATACCACAGTAGGAGGGGACACCTTCCTCTGGGACTTTGGCAATGCGGGGAGAAGGAGTACCGAAATGAGTCCTACCTTTACCTATCCCTTTGCAGGAGAGTACAGGGTAGAGTTGATTGCATCTACGGATTTTGGCTGTACGGATACCTTCTACAGGACCATTATCATAGAAGACACCCGGATTCATGTTCCTTCTGCCTTTTCTCCCAATGGGGATGGGATCAACGATGATTTTTTTGTTACCCAGAATGGCATTGAACTGATCAATATCAAGATTTTCAGCAGGTGGGGAGCCAAGGTCTTCGAAGAGTCTCAGCCCGATTTTACCTGGGATGGAAAGTTCAATGGAAAAGACCTACCGGAAGGCGTGTATGTCTGGGTGGTCGAGGCAGTCGGATTCAATGGAAGAAAATTTCCAATGAAGGGGACCCTTACACTTATCCGATGAGAGAAGTTCTAATTCCTTTTCCTTCTTCTACCCATTCCGCCACCATTAAATCGCCTGAAAGCCGAGGTTATGAGCTTCCTTTTTTTTCTCCTTGCGACTCTTTTTTGGATTTTTCCTGAATCCCGGCTGTGGGCACAATCTCCTTCTGAACCCTCCTCTCTCATATCTTTCATTGAAAATAGAGGACAGTGGGTAGAGGACCTCAAATTTACCACAAAGCTTGGTGAGGGAAAGGTGTTTTTTGAAGAAGACCGTTTTATTTATCACCTTCAGTCGGGATCATCTTCTCACAAGGAAAATAAATCTCATATACATCACCATCATCATGGTAATTCTCACGCCGTCTTTGTAGACCTTTTAGGTGCAAATGAAGGTGTTGTTCCCATGCCTTCTAATCTCAGAAACACTTACCACAATTATTTCCTTGGAAATAATCCTTCTCGTTGGGCAGGAAGGGTGCCATTGTGGAAGGCCTTGACCTATCCCTCTATCTATCCTGGTATTGACTTAAGGTTTTTTGGTGAAGGAGAGCATCTCAAGTATGAATTTTACTGCCAAAAAGGGGCGATTCCCCAACACATTCGCCTAAGATATCAGGGTGGGGATAAATTGGAAATCAAAGAAGGAGCCCTTCATATTCATACCTCTCTGGGGACCATTGTCGAGGAGGCTCCTCTGGCATATCAGCTTAAGGAAGGGGCCCGGGTTGAAGTGCCCTGTGAATTTCAATTGGAGGGCAATATACTGAGTTTCAATTTTCTCCAGGGCTATAGCCCTGACCTTCCCCTAATTATAGATCCTGTTCTTGTATTTGCTACACACACAGGGAGCCTGGCCAATAACTTTGGGTATACCGCTACCTACGATGAAGATGGAAATTCCTATGGAGGAGGTATTGAGATTGGATCTGCCATTGGGAGTAGGGGCTATCCTACCCATCCAGGCGCATTTCAGGATTCCTCTTCAGGAATGGATGAAATTACCCTGTCCAAGTTCAATGAGGATGGTACCCGCCTGCTTTGGTCTACTTACCTGGGAGGAAGCGGAGACGAGTATCCCCACAGCATGATTGTGAATCAAAAAGATGAATTATTTTTTTTCGGCTATACATCCTCCCCTGACTTCCCCATTACCTCAACGGCATTTGATCCTCTCCTCAACGGGGGAACAGACATTTATGTAGCCAGGTTGTCCTCGGGTGGCGACAGCCTCCTGGCATCGACCTACGTCGGAGGCAGTGGGCGGGACGGAATCAACATTGGCCAACTCGTTAGGGATAGCACAGGCGACCTATCAAGGGGAGAAATTATCCTGAGTCAGGATGGGGGCATTTTGATTGGTTCGGTGAGTGCTTCTACTGATTTTCCTACTACCTTCGACGCTTTTCAACGACTGCCGGGGACCGGAGGAGCTGATGGTATCCTTTTTGAATTGAGCCCTGACTGCTCCACCCTTGAATGGGCCACCCATGTAGGGGGTACAGGACTGGATGCCATTTATGGCCTTAAGCAGTTGGCTAATGGAAATATTGTTGCCACAGGGGGAACCAACAGCCAGGATCTTCCCCTTGGAGGTCCCGCTTATCAGGTTAATTTTCAAGGGGGAAACCTGGATGGATTCGTTGTGAATGTAAGTGGAAATGGAGACAGCCTGATCGCTTCCTCCTACCTGGGTACCGGGGCAAGCGATCAGGCCTACCTTCTCGATGTTGGTCCCTTTGGGGATATTTTCATCACAGGACAGACAACCTCCTCTTCATGGCCCATTAGAGCTTCTGGAATGGGAGCTTTCTATTCCGATCCTGGAGCCAAACAATTTATTGTTAAAATGCCGGAGAATCTCCGTGGATTGGATTGGTCAACTACCTTCGGCAATCCGGCGCCCTCCTCTCTTGCACTTTCTCCCACGGCTTTTATGGTCGATGACTGTGGACGTATTTACTTTAGTGGTTGGGGAGAAACCTTGAATTGGCCGATTACTGCGAATGCACTGCAGAGCCAGACTGATAACGAGGACTTTTACCTTGCAGTTTTTGAAGAAAATATGAGAGGACTGGAATTCGGCACCTACTTTGGAGGGAATGGAGCCTTCGAGCATGTTGATGGAGGTACTTCCCGATTTGACAGAAGGGGTGTAATACATCAGGCTATTTGTTCCAGTTGCCTGGGTTCAAGGAGCTTTCCAGGCACTCCCGGAAGCCTAAGCCCTTCCTCCGCTTCTACCTTATGCAACCTCGCCATGGTCAAAATTGACCTCGAAACCTTTGCAATTAAGGCCGATTTTGAGTTGATAGATTCACTGGGACAAGCATTGCCTTCATCCGCCTGTGTCCCCTTTGAGGTAAATTTTAAAAATCTCAGTACTTCCACGGGTGGAAGGGGTGGCTTTACCTATCAATGGGACTTTGGTCTGGCCGGAACAAGTTCCACTGCCCTCGAACCGAGGTTTACCTTCGATACTCCGGGTACTTACACGGTGAGCCTGATCGTCGGGGATAGCCTCGGCTGCAGGGAGGGGGATACTGCTTTTCGCCAGGTAGTTGTACATGCTTTACCTTATATAGAGGCCCAACAAGACACCCTCATCTGTCCCGGACAGCGAACAACCATTCGGACAGGAGGGAGCCAGGGAAGCTATGATTGGTCTCCCTCTACTGTGATCTTGTCTCAAGATAGCAGTGGGAAATCTATTGACATAGCATTGGAGGTGGAAGAAAAATTTGAGGTGGTCTTGACTGATAGCAATGGTTGTAAGTCTGTGGACTCTTTGAGGGTTAGTATTTCTCAGACAGGCCCGATTGTATTTTTGGGAGATAGTTTTGCCTGCTTTGAGCAGGATATTTCCCTTCGTGCTAAGGCGGACTGGGGCCAGTCTTACAGATGGAGTGGAGGAAATGTTGATTTTACTGAGCCTGATAGCCTCTCGACCCTGGTCCTTGACCTGAAAGAAAGTTCCTTGGTTGAGTTGGAAGTCAGGAATGAATTGGGATGTATGGAATCTGCCCAGTTGCTGCTTCAAGTGGAAGGAAGTCAACAGCAGCTTGATACAGCTCTTTGTGAGGGATCAGCTCTGGAACTTAATCTTCCTCTTGGCCTGAGCTACGAATGGGAAGGATTCAGCATAAATACCCAAAGTTTAGACCTTTTGGTTGGTGAAAATCAAATTATACAGGGAAGTAGTGAAACTCCAAATGGATGCAGAGACGAGAGGAGCTGGAATATCCGGGCCTTGCAACTTCCAGGAGTCGATGCAGGTCCCGACACCAGCATCTGTTTGGGAGACAGCCTTAAACTTATGGGAAATGGAGGTGGCAAGCCAAACTGGGTCTTCGACATGTTTTTAGAGAACAATGAAAGTTTCAGCCCTCTGGTTTATCCAGAAGATACCCGATCTTTTTACCTCAGGCTTACAGACTCTTTGGGTTGTGCCAATTTAGACAGCATGGAGGTCAAAGTTTTACCTCCTCCCTTAATTAAAGCTTCTGAAGATCAGTATTTTTGCAAGGGAGACAGCCTTTTGTTAGAGGGAGAGGGAGGAGAGACCTATCGCTGGATACCTCCTATGTATCTTTCTGATCCGGGTACGGCTCGTCCCTGGTTCACGGGGGCAGACAGCAGCATAACTTATGTACTAGAGGGAAGGGACCAGGAGGGTTGCCTTGGCTTGGATACCTTTTCGTTAAACTTTCAACCAGCTCCCAACACCTTGGTGGAAAAGGAAGTTGACTGTGAAAAAGGGGATTACCTCCTGATAGCGAGTGGAGGGCAGTCCTATGAATGGAGTACAGGAGAGAATGAAGCCGAAATTAGGGTTTCTCCTCCATTTAGGGAGACCTATTCGGTTGCTGCAATAAAAAATGGATGCTCGGGCAACTTGGTATTCATCGAGTTAGGTTCTGACTCAATTCTTCCTACAGCAAACTTTAACCTGGATGTAGAGGAAGGATATGCACCTTTTGAGGTACAAGCCATCAATTTATCTCAAAACGCCCAATCCTTTATTTGGCTCAATCCCTTTACCGGCCCTAAAACTCAGGTTAATCCGACGTTTTCAATACCTGATCCGGGGAGCTCTGAAATCACCCTGATCGCTGAATCTTCACAGGGATGCAGGGATAGCCTGACTCGGGTCCTGAGAAGTCTGGAGGTCCTGTTAAAAATTCCGAATGCATTCAGCCCCAATGGAGACCAGGTCAATGATGCCTTCTTTCTACTTACCGAAGGCATTCAAGAATTGGAAGTTCAAATTTTTAACCGCTGGGGTCTCCTGATTTACGAAGATAGAGGAGTGGATTTTGAGTGGAGGGGTCAGGGTCCTGAAGGTCCTGTTAGTGAGGGAGTATATGTGTATAAGGTCCAAGCTCGGGGATTTAATGGGCGTAACTACGAACAGGTAGGGACCCTGACACTAGTCCGATAATGGGCTGCTATCAAATATTTCTGTATTCACTTCGTCCACAGAAATAAATGAGCGAATAAAATTGGATCAATTTCTCTATGCAACAAGAAGGCGAGGGGAAAAGGCTGTTTGATGGAGGTCAAAAAGAAATGAAAGAGCTACTTAAAGCCAATGTCAAGTTTATTTTTTGCCGGGAAGCTCGTAATTTGAACCCTGGCTTGAAAATCGCTTATTTTGTTGTCTACGACAAGAATGAAGGTTAAGACCTATGTTTGAAAATTTATCCGCAAATATAGATTCGGCGTTTCGCAAACTGAAGGGTCAAGGCAAAATCACGGAAATCAATGTCGCCGAGACATTAAAGGAAATCCGGAAAGCTCTGATCGATGCCGACGTCAATTATAAAGTAGCAAAGGAATTTACCAAAAAGGTAAGAGAGGAGGCCCTGGGCAAGGAAATACTTATTTCCGTAACCCCGGGTCAGTTGATGACCAAGATCGTCCATGAGGAGCTAACCAAATTGATGGGAGGGGAGAACGAGGGCGTCGCAATCGCCAAGAATCCTCCAACAGTGATTCTTATTTCTGGCCTGCAGGGATCTGGTAAAACTACCTTTACCGGCAAACTAGCCAAGTATTTCAAGGGGAAAGGAAAAAATCCCCTGCTTGTAGCCTGTGATGTCTATCGCCCTGCTGCAATAAATCAGCTGACCGTGCTGGGTGAGCAGACCGATGTGGCGGTTTACAAAGAGACAGAAAATAAGAATCCTGTAGAGATCGCTCGAAATGGGATTCAGCATGCCAAGTCGAATGGCAAGGACTTGGTCATTGTGGATACGGCAGGGCGTCTCGCTGTGGATGAAGAGATGATGGTGGAGATTCGCGACATCAAAGAAGGCATCAAACCTTCCGAAACCCTCTTTGTAGTAGATGCCATGACGGGTCAGGATGCCGTAAATACTGCCAAGGCCTTCAACGACCGCCTGAACTTCGACGGTGTCGTCCTGACCAAG
The DNA here is from genome assembly GCA_964564415.1 of uncultured Bacteroidia bacterium. GTDB lineage: Bacteria > Bacteroidota > Bacteroidia > J057 > J057 > JALEFZ01. Next base: position 90,308 of record CAZMAV010000011.1, read on the forward strand.
CTCGACGGTGACACCCGGGGCGGAGCTGCAATTTCTATCCGTTCTGTGGTAGAAAAGCCCATCAAATTTGTCAGTACGGGTGAGAGGATGGAGGACCTCGATCTTTTCTACCCAGAACGTATGGCCTCCCGGATTTTGGGGATGGGGGACGTGCTTACCCTGGTAGAGCGTGCTCAACAGCAATTTGATGAGCGAGAAGCAGAGAAGCTCCAGAAAAAGATTCGAAAGAATGAACTGGACTTTGACGACTTCCTTTCTCAAATACAGACCATCAAGAATATGGGCAACCTGAAAGACCTGGTGTCTATGATTCCTGGTATGGGCAAGATGCTCAAGGGAGTTGACATTGAGGACGATGCCTTCAAGCATATTGAGGCGATTATTTCCTCTATGACGAGGGAAGAAAGGTCTAAGCCCAACTTGATTGACGGTTCGAGGCGCAAAAGAATCGCCAGTGGCAGTGGGAGAACGGTGAGGGAAGTGAACGAACTTCTCAAGCAATTCCAGCAGATGAAGAAGATGATGAAAAAAATGAATGGTGCTGGCGGTAAGAAAGGAAAAATGCCCAAAGGACTTCCAGGAGGCATGGGTAGAAGAATGCGTAAGTAGGTCTTCCAACTGATTACAAAACGGGTCCCTTGTGAAAAGTCTTCACAAGGGACCCAAATTTATGTTAAAAGTATAAATCAACCTTTACCAACCTCCGGAAGCTCCTCCACCTCCAAAGTCTCCACCACCGAAGCCACCGAAGCCGCCTCCAAATCCTCCACCGGAATTGCCTGAGCCGTAATTACCTCCCCCTCCAAATCCACCAAAGAGGAAGGGAGTCCAGTACCAGCCACCTCCTCCGTAGCCGCCTCCACGGCCATGACCACCATTGCCTCGGTTTCGCATGATGAGGATAATGACAAGAATAATGATGGGAAGGAGGGCACCAAATCCCCCACCAGGTTTTCTGCTTCGACCCCTTTCACGGTAGTACCTTTCCTTTTGTGCCTCGTTGAATTCCCCCTTAGCCGCCTGTCCAAGTACCTTGACAGCATCGTTTATCCCCTTGAAATAATTCTCTGCTCGAAAGGCAGGGCGTATGTTCTGGTCGATAACATTGAAGGCGACAATATCCGGGATTGCCGGTTCAAGGCCATAACCCACCTCTATATCTACCTGTCTTTTGTTCAAATAAATGGCAAGTAAGACTCCATTATCTTTGTTTTTTCCGCCAATTCCCCATTTTCTGGCAAGGTCAATGCTGTAGTTGTCCATGGCTACCCCATCCGGGAGATCTATGATGACTACCACCATTTCGTTGGAGGTCTGCTCCGCAAAATTGGTGAGGTACCTTTCTAACTGAATTCTTTCTTGCTGGCTAAGAAGGTTTTTGTAGTCATTGACAAAGCCCCTGTATTCCGGTGTATCCTGTCCAAAAGCAAGGCTACCCGAAATCAGAAAGGCGATCAATATGATTTTATCCAAAAGAGATTTCATCCGGTAATTCGTTTTCGTCTTCCTCCTCGTAGGGGAAGAATTCTTTTAACTTACTGCCAATAGAAGTTACGGCTTTGGTCAGGCCTCCTACAAAGTCTTGTTTTTTGAAGGCCTCAGTGAGTAATTCTGCCGTATCATCCCAAAATCCTTCTGGAACAACCTTATTGATGCCTTTATCCGCGACAATGGCAAACTTGTGGTCTTTGATGGCCATATAGATCAAGACGGCATTGCGCAGTTCTGTCTCATGCATGTCCAATTCTCCAAAGACCTCCCAAGCCCTCTTTTCCACGTCCATCTTGGCGTGATTCTCTAGGTGAATCCGCACCTCTCCTGAAGTGCGGTTTTCAGCTTCCTTTATGGCCATTACGATCTGATAATCCTCCTCCTCAGTAAAAAAGGTATCTGAAAGAGGTTTGAAGAAATTGAATGCCATATCCTATCTATGATTTAGATGAGCAAGTGTTTAATTGTTAAAATCAACCGTGGGAGCACTTTCGGTACCTTCATCGGCTTCAAAGTAGGCTTTCTCGTCAAAGTCTCCGAGATTTGCCCAGATATTGTTGGGCAATTTTTTGATGTAGGAGTTGTAGTTTCCCGCGCTTTCGGAGTATTTCCTTCTTTCCTGGTTGATCCTGTTTTCAGTTCCCTCTAGTTGAACAGCCAACTGCTCAAATTGACGGTTGGACTTCAGTTCGGGATAGCGTTCCTGGACAGCGATCAGGCGGGAGAGGGCTGAACTCAGTTCTCCCTGAACTTTTTGAAACTGCTTTAGCTTTTCGGGATTGTTGATAATTTTTTCGTCAACGGTAAAATTGGCTACGTTGGACCTGGCCGAAGCAATGTTGGTAAATATTTCCTTTTCGACCTCTGCAGCCGCCTTTGCGGTATTGACGAGGTTGGGGACAAGGTCGGCCCTTCGCTGGTAAGAAGCTTCTACATTTGACCATTGTACCTCGACCTTCTCCTCGAGGTCTACCATTTTATTATAGCTGCTGTAGAAGGAACAGCCTCCCATGAGAGCCACTACGACGATAAGAATCAAAAATATACGTCCCATAATGTTTGGTTTCAGTTATGTGTTGTAAGTAAAATTAGTCCAAAGACGCTAATCTTCAAATGTCCAAATTCACATTAGTTGGTTAAAAATACAACTCTTGAGCCAGACGGAAGGTGTTGCAATGAGCTTCTATAATATCCCTGATGTGATGAGAGTAACCTCCACCCAGAGAAATAGCTACGGGGATTTCATTTTTTTTGCATTGCTCCAATACAAATCGATCCCTTTCTTTGCAGCCTTCCCTGCTTACTGCCAGGCGACCCAGTTTATCCGTTTCGAGGATGTCTACTCCGGCAAGGTAGAAGATTATGTCTGGCTCCTCATTGTCGATCAAGGCAGGTAAAATATTGTATAGTTCTTTGAGATAAGCCTTGTCATTGCAAGCCACAGGTAGGCCTATATCGAGGTCTGAAGTTTCTTTTCGCAAGGGATAATTAGCTTCGCAATGCATGCTGAAAGTAAAGACCCTGGGATCATCCCTAAATATCTCTGCCGTTCCATTGCCCTGATGTACATCCAGGTCCACCACGAGTGCTTTGCTGATTTCCCCTTTTTCTAATAGATAATTGGCAGCAATGGCAATGTCATTTAACAAACAAAACCCCTCGCCCCGATTTGTGAAGGCATGGTGGGTTCCGCCTGCACCATTAATTGCCACTCCATACTGCTGGGCGTAGTAGGTATTTTGTATGGTACCCATAGGGATGGTTATTCCCCTTTCCACCAATCGAGGAGAAAAGGGGAAGCCGGTTTTTCTTATTTCCCTGGGACTCAGTTTGCCATATTTTAGTTTTTCCCAGTAATCCTGGTCATGAGTCAAAAGGATAGTTGAAGTATCGATCTTGCCTGCTGAGTAGATATTTTCCTCTTCTATGGTGCCCTCATAGAGCAATTGCTCAGGGATAAGCTCGTACTTCTCCATAGGAAAGCGATGGTTTTCCGGGAGGGGATGACGATAGAGGGGGGACCAACTGATCTTTAACAATTCAGAAGTTTTTTAGGTAATTAATGATTAACAGAAATTGCAAAAATGGCCTTTTTGTAAAAAATGTTTTAACCTCTATTTCCAACCAACTGTTTAAAATTGTATCTTCTGGGAAAATTGAATTTAAACTGAACCAACCCTATATCAATATGAAAAGAGTATTAAGATCCCTGTTTTACCTCGGCCTTATAGCTTTGGCAGCAGGATTCTTCTGGTATCGCTACGAGATGAAAAATTCAGTGCCCGGAGAAAAAGAAACAGAAACCAGGGCTTTCCACGGAATTAAGGCTAGTGGCGCATTTGAAATTCAACTTCACAAAGGAGAGACTTATGACATCCAGATAAAGGCGGACAATCAAAACTGGTTGGACGACATACGGACAGAAGTCAAAAATGGTATCCTCCACATACATCATGAAGGGAATGCCTGGATTTTTGGTAAAAGTGGCATTGCACTAGACATAACTGCCCCCGATATCAATTGGATTAGCATCAGTGGTGCTGCCCAACTGGAAACCAAAGCCCCTTTGAGCGGAGAAGAATTGTATGTGAAGGTCAGTGGAGCCGGAGACCTGGATATTGATGCAGAGGTAAGCGTTTTTACTGCCATCCTTAGTGGTACGGGAAACCTCGAACTCAAAGGAAGTGCCGAGGAAGCCAGCTATAAAATTTCAGGTGTTGGGAACATTGATGCCTTTGACTTTAAGGCCAACCGGGTAAAGGCAAAGATAAGTGGTACCGGAAATGCTGAAGTCTATGCTTCAGAGGTAATCGATGCCAAAATATCAGGTGCTGGAAATATTTCCTACAGAGGTAATCCCAAGGAGGTCATTTCCAATGTCTCAGGTGCGGGTAGCATCAACCAGAAATAAGGATTATTAAAAAAAGTACCCTAATGTTCACCCTGATGGAGATCTCCATCAGGGTGATTTATCTTCAGGACTGCTTTTCAAAAATAAGGGAGAATCCAGCGATAATAATAGCTGCAAAACTGAGCCAGAAGCCAAGTCCTGCCACTTCAAAAAAACTAAGTCTGATTTCAGTATCGAAAAATTTTTTGACGAAGGAAACTTTTTCAGTGAGTACCTGTCCCGTCCACCAAAAGGCTAACCAGGCAAGTCCTAAGAAAAGAAAATTAAACCAAATTCCTCTTTTATAAGATTTTCCGATAAAAGCTCTGATGGCATAGCCCAGGCCGAAGAGGAGGTAGAAGATAGGGCCTAAAAAGACAAAGGCCATCCCTCCGATGGCTAGGTAATCTTTCCAATTTCCGGCCTCTTCGAAAAGTTTTTGAAACATATCCGAGGTCAGTTTTTTATCCTCATATTCCAGGACATTGGCCTCGTCGAGTAGGGTCCGGGTAAGGGTATATCCACTTAGGGTGGTCTGTCCTACCCCTGGTAAGTCATAACTCAAAAAAGGCAGAAATAAGCTACCCAGAATGAGCAGGCCAGCAAGTAGTAGGATGATTTGTTCAACTCTCATGGGATTGGTATTAAGGATGCATGTGTTAATGTATATATGCAAAAGCCGACAAAGGATTGCAAGTCCCCAGGCCTTTCTCATAAATTCGAATATAATAGCTTGGCCTGCAAATTTTATTGAAAATGATCGATGTTGTCTCCAATCTTTCCCTAGATTTGCCGCGAAAGAAATTTGTCGATGATTGATTTAAGAAGCGATACAGTAACAAAGCCTACCCCTGAAATGCTTGATGCGATGATGTCTGCGCGGGTAGGAGATGATGTCTACGAAGAAGACCCGAGTATTCAGGATCTCCAGGACAAGACAGCTGAAATATTTGGAATGGAAGCGGGGCTGTTTTGTCCTTCAGGGACCATGTGCAACCAGATCGCCATTCGTCTTCATACGAGGCCACAAGATGAGGTAATCTGTGATCAAAAGGCACACATTTATCTCTATGAGGGAGGAGGAATAATGGCCAATTCACTGGTTTCCGTACGCTTGCTGGAGGGAGATCGGGGGAGAATCAATGCCGAACAGGTAAAGGAGCATATCAACCCTGACAATCCTCACTTCCCGCGTACCCGACTCATAGCCTTGGAGAATACCTCCAACAAAGGAGGAGGAAGTGTCTACCCTCTGCGTCAGATACAGGAGATCTCAAGCTTGGCCAGGGAGGAAGGCCTTGCCATGCATCTGGATGGGGCACGGGTGTTTAACGCAGTGGTGGCCTCCAATTACGAAGCTAGCGACCTGGGCAAGAACTTTGACACCATTTCTGTCTGTCTTTCCAAAGGTCTTGGTGCCCCGGTAGGTTCTGTACTCTTAGGTAAAAAAGAAGCCATCAAGGAGGCCATCAGGGTCAGAAAAATGATGGGTGGAGGAATGAGACAGGCAGGGTACCTAGCTGCTGCAGCCTCCTATGCCCTGAATCATCATGTAGATCGACTGAAAGAGGATCATCGCAGGGCCACCCTTTTGTCCTATGGACTTACCAAGCTGGACTGGATAGATGAAGTGATGCCTGTCGAGACCAATATCGTCATTTTCCAACCTCGGCAGGATCTAATGACTTCTGACCGTTTGTTTCAAATTCTAAAGGAAAGTGGAGTTGCGGTTTCTACCTTTGGCAAGAGCTATATTCGAATGGTCACCCATTTGCACATTACTGATGAGATGGTCAAAAAGACCCTTGATATATTGAATCAAGTCTGATCATTCGAAAAATCTATTTATTCAAAAGGATAGCTAAGCCCCCAACTCTTTCGTATCCTATCCATGGTATCCAAAATCTGAAGAGATTGGCTCAGAGGCATGATGGGGCTTTCTGAGAGGCCATTTTCCAGGCAATACATCAGGTGGAGGGCCTGATATTGAAGGCCTGAACTCTGGAAAGTAAAGTCAAAATTATTGGCATCCTCCTTTGGGTACTGAAGTAGGGCCTGAGAACCTTTCCAAAAGATGGGAATGCGAATCTCTCCCTCTGTACCTATGATAGCGGCATCCATAGAACCGGATGCTTCAAAGCCGGCGCTCAAGGAGGCGAGTTCTCCATTGGCGTACTTAAAAATATAGGTAGATTGATGATCTACTCCTGTGGGGCCCATGTTTGCAAGGCTCCTTATTTCTAGTGGAGGTTCCCCAAAAATCATGTAGGCCAGCATAATGGGATAAATACCGATGTCCAGCAAAGCTCCTCCTCCCAATTGTGGGTTGAACAAACGGGAATTGGGATCAAAAGAATTGGCCCTGAAATTAAATCCAGCTTTCAAGATACGTGGTTCGCCAATTTTGCCTTGCTTGAGCCAGGATCTTATCTCTTTCATGACAGGTAAAAAGCGTGTCCATATTCCTTCCATTAAAAAGACCCCCTTTTTTTGAGCCATTTCCTTCATCTCTTGGCCCTGATGGAGATTGACAGCTAGTGGTTTTTCGCAGAGTACATGCTTTCCGGCTTCAAGAGCCAGGAGGGTGTGTGGATGGTGAAAAGGATGTGGGCTTGCAATGTAAATGATATCAATTTCAGGGTCTTGCGCCAGGTCTTGGTATGTTCCGTAAGCCCTTGGAATTTTATACCTGTCTGCAAAAGCCTGGGCCTTGTCAAGTTGTCTCGATGCGATGCCCAATACATAGTCTCCCTTCAAACTAGCCATGCCCTCTGCAAAGCGACCTGCAATATGACCACTGGCCATGATCCCCCAGCGATAAGGATAATTTTTATTAAATCTCATAAGTATAAAAAATAACGGTGTTATAGTAGTTTCGACTTTCTTTAATAAAAGTCGATCAAATGGGCATCAATTCTAATAGGAGTATGGGGAGGAACATTTGCGTTTCCTGTCCTTCCGTAGGCTTGATCAGAAGGAATAAGGATCAGGGCCTTTCCTCCTTTTGAAATCTGCCTGAGTCCGCTCCTCAATCCTGGCAGCAAACGCGAAAGGGTAGGGTAGTTGCCATTACTGAGGATAAAAGCTTCTCCCTGAGTGGAGAAAAGGACTCGGTCTTCCAGGTCTGAAAGATCGAATTCCAATATGACTGTGTCCTGATTTCCGGGGAAAGTAAAAGCAAAACTGCTATCAGGGATGAAGATCTCGATCAATTGGGTATCGATCCTAATGGTATCCAGGATGATGAGGGAGTCCTGAAACAGGGTGTCAACGTAAAAGGTATCTACAAAGAGGGTATCGGTCTGAGGAATCGAATCCACCAGAAGGCTTTTTTGTCCGCTGTCTTTGATCTGGAGATAAATGTCGCTGCCTATGAATCCTCCCTCCAACTGGTTGGTTTCGATGTAGGAATTTATGGCAGCTCGGTCAATCATTTCAATTTCCTCATCGCTCAGGCTGGACTCACAGCTATATGCCAACAGCAGTAGCAACAGGTAAATGGTATGTTTCATAAATGCTTCGAGATTAGATCATCTCAGTTTCAAAATTAATCATGCTCCATCTCCGATCCATCGATGATTTGTAATTTTTTGCTTTTCCCATCATATTACCACTTTTCCCATCTTAAATACTCTTATTGTAATGAAAAATATCACTCATATTCTGTTTCCTATATTCATTTTCCTTTCTGCTCAGATGGTAGCTCAGGATAGGATAACAGGGCTAAATTTTGCCAGTCGTTCTGAAGTAATCGCCCAGAACGGGATGGCTGCTACTTCCCATCCCTTGGCAACCCAGGTAGCCCTCGACATCCTAAAGGCAGGAGGAAGCGCTGTAGATGCAGCCATCGCCGCTAATGCGACCCTGGGACTTATGGAGCCTACGGGTTGTGGGATCGGAGGGGACATCTTTGCCATTTACTGGGACGCAGAAAAAGAAGAACTGGTCGGGTTGAATGGCAGTGGACGTTCACCACAAACCCTTAACCGGGACTACTTCATTCAAAATGGCTTTGAAAAAATTCCTGCTTACGGCCCCCTACCTGTAAGTGTGCCCGGAGCCGTGGACGGTTGGTTTTCTTTGCATGAAAGATATGGCAAATTACCCATGAAAGTCATACTAGCTCCGGCCATAGATTATGCCCGAGAAGGATTTCCCGTCACTGAGCTTATTGCCTATTACCTCCAAAGATCGGCAAGGGTATTCAAAGACCAACCTTATTTTGCCACTACCTACATGCCCAATGGACATGCCCCAAGAAAGGGAGAGATATTCAAGAATCCTAAATTGGCCTATACCTATGAATTGATTGGTCAAAAGGGTAAAAAGGCCTTTTACAGGGGAGAAATTGCAAAAAAAATTGAAGCTCATATGGAAGAGATTGGGGGTTTTCTGACCAGAAAAGACCTCAAGGATCACGAATCCGAGTGGGTGGAGCCCGTCTCTACGAATTACAGGGGATTTGACGTGTGGGAATTGCCTCCCAACGGACAGGGAATTGCAGCCTTGCAGATGCTAAATATTTTGGAAGGTTATGATGTGCAGGCCATGGGCTTCGGCAGTGCCGATTATATCCATCACTTTGTGGAGGCCAAGAAGTTGGCCTTTGAGGACAGGGCAAAATTCTATGCTGATCCGGATTTTAATGATATACCCGTAGATAGATTAATTTCTAAGGCATATGCAAGAGAAAGGCGCAAAGAGATACAGCCACTTAAAGCGGCGAATTCTTATCCCTCAGGTAAGCTCGAAAGTGGAGAGACCATCTACATGACGGTGGCAGACAAGGAAGGAAACATGATTTCTCTCATCCAGTCCAATTACAGGGGAATGGGTTCCGGAGTGATTCCTTCGGACTTAGGATTTATGCTTCAGGACAGGGGAGAACTTTTTACCCTTGAAAAGGGACATTTTAATGTTTACCAAGCTGGAAAACGTCCCTTTCATACCATTATTCCAGCCTTTGTAACCAAGGAGGGAAAGCCATTCATGAGCTTTGGAGTAATGGGAGGAGCCATGCAGCCCCAGGGTCATGTTCAGATACTAGTCAATATGATTGACTTTGGAATGAACCTTCAAGAGGCAGGAGATGCACCACGGATTCGACACGTAGGCTCCTCCCAGCCTACGGGAGAAAGCATGAGGAATGGAGGTAGCCTTCAGTTGGAATCTGGTTTTCATCCTGAGGTGCTCCGGGAGCTCTATCAACGGGGACATAGGATTAAAACTTCTATTGGCGGTTACGGTGGATATCAGGCCATCATGTGGGACCCTGTTCAAAAAGTTTACTACGGGGCTTCTGAATCCAGAAAAGACGGGCAAGCAGCAGGATACTAGTCGTATATAATCTAACGGTGTTATAGGGTCTGAACCTAATTTTTGGGGAATAAGCAGCTGGTTTGCCGGAATTGATATCTGTGTGATTGGTGCGGGTATTGTAGGTCTGAATGCAGCTATCCGATCCAGAGAACTTAAGCCAGAGGCTAGGGTAGTGGTAATGGAAGGGGAAATGCTTCGTACTGGTGCCAGTACCCGCAATGCCGGCTTTGCTTGCTTTGGGTCTATGACTGAGCTGCCGGAAGACTTTGAACAGCGATCACAGGAAGAGGTGTTGCGGACTATATTCAACAGATGAAAAGGATTGCAGTGGCTGAGAAGGCCCATGGATAACCCTAAACTTGGATACCAAGGTCTTGGTAGTTATGAAGTATTTACTGAACAAGACGAGGAGGCCGATTATGCGTTGAGAGAATGGCTGATCTCAATCAGGTTCTGGGAGATATTTTTCATGAGGCAGCAGTTTCTTCAAAAGCTGATGATAGGATTGGGGATTGGGGCCTAATAGGGGTCAAACACTTAATTTACAATCACCCGGAAGGGCAACTAGATACAGGCCTAATGATGAGAAATCTGCTAGCCCTGGCCGTAGAAAAAAGGGGTCGAAGTATGGAACGGAGCAGAAATCACTGGTTTTGAAAAGGCTGAATCAGGCGTGAAAATCATGCTGAACAGAGGAATAATTATGGTCGATAGACTTGTTATCGCAACCCATGCATTTACCAGCAAGCTTTTTCCTTTTATTAAGGTAAAGCCTGCGCGTAACCAAGTTTTGATCACCGAACCTATACCAGGTCTTAAACTCAAATCTAGCTACTATTATCAGAAAGGCTATGGATATTTTAGGAATGTGGGTCAAAGAGTTCTCATTGGAGGATTTCGGCACCTAGACCCTGAAGCAGACCTGACCGAGCAGGGGGGGCTATCACCCATCATCTAAAAGGAACTCAAGTCTTTTTTCGATCGACACATTCTTGGAAATATTGCCTTTGATATATCCCAACATTAGAGTGGTTTTTTAGGGGTCGAGGATCACAAAGAACCCATTATTCAAAAAATAGAAGAAAACATGGTCGTTGCTGTCAGTTTGGGAGGTCTGGGAATAGCCATCAGAAGCGATATAGGCCGAAAAGCAGCCGAATTACTCATTTTTTAAATCAATCTTAATCATCAACATTTTGAACCACAAATTAGCCCAAAGCGAAATCGCCGCCTTTCGAAGAGAGACGCCCGGATGTAAGACTGTGGTCCACTTCAACAATGCCGGAGCCTCCCTGATGGCACTGCCTACCTTTAATTCTAGGCAGGATTACCTCAGGGATGAACTTTATCTTGGAGGCTATGAAACTCAAGCAAAATGGAGTCAAGAGTTCGAAAAGACTTATGAAGAGGTAGGCAAATTGATCGGTGGGGAATCTGAGGAAATTGCCTTTGTCGAATCTGCCACCATGGCCTGGTACAAGGCCTTTCAGTCCATCCCCTTTCTAAAAGGAGACAAGATACTTACATGTGAATCTGAATATGGAAGTAATTTTATGGGCTTCATTCAGGCTAAAGAAAAGAAGGGCATCATCATAGAGGTTATTCCCTCTAATGATAATGGAGAAATTGATGTAGAGGCCCTTGAAGGAATGATAGACGATCGGGTAAAACTAATAGCAATTACTCACATGCCTACCAACAGCGGTCTGGTGAATCCTGCGGAGAGGGTAGGGCAGATCGCTGAAAATCGAAATATTCTCTATTTGCTGGATGCCTGTCAATCTGCCGGGCAGTATCCTCTGGATGTAAAAGCATTGAAATGTGACTTCCTTTCGGCGACCGGGCGAAAATACCTCCGTGCCCCGAGGGGTACAGGCTTTCTCTACGTAAAAAAATCTCGTTGGACGGAACTCGGAATGGTATTTCCTGATTTGCTGAGTGCTGAATGGGTGGCGAGCCGGCATTTTACACCCAGGAAAACTGCCAGACGTTTTGAAAATTTTGAAAGCAACAAAGCCGGAATCATCGGGCTGGGAAAAGCAGCCAATTACATCAATGAGCATGGCATAGAAAGAATGTGGGAGAGGATTCAAGGCTTGGCTGAGCATCTTCGGGAAGAACTATCCCAGCTTCCTGCTTTGCAGATCCGCGATCAGGGAGAGACACGATCGGGTATTTGCACCTTTACCATGGATGGGCATTCTCCTGACAGGATAAAACGGGAATTGAGAAACAGACATATCAACGTTTCTGTCTCGGGAAAGGAAAGTACTTTTATTGACATGGAAAAGCGAGGACTTGAAGCTGTGGTAAGAGCCTCTGTCCATTATTTCAATACAGAAGAGGAAATCCAAAAATTGAAGATGGCCTTGGAAAACATCGCTCTGCTTCCATAGTTAAATTACAACGGGTAGATACGGGTTTGATTCTCTGTTCATAAAGTGATTTATTTGAAGCCTTAATCTATGCTAATGGCCGAGATGACACAGATATATTTGGGGGAGTTAATGATCGAGGAGCCAGCTACGGCCCTTACGGACATCATCGCAGGGCTCACAGGAATTTTTGCTTTTAGGGCACTCAAAGGATGGAAGAGTCAAAAGAAGGAAAACAGGTGGCTAAGCAGGTATTTCATTTTTATTGGCCTGGGCCTTATCTGTGCAGGGCTTTTGGGCCATGCCTTTTTCTATCAAACCGGATACAATTGGAGTTGGAAGACCCTGGGATGGACAGGAAGTGCACTTGGAATTTTTTGTATGGAGAGGGGCTCTATTTTAGGCTTAAGAACTCAGCTACATGAAAATGTGGTGCAAGGCATGCTAATCTTTCAAGTGATCAAACTTCTCGCCTTCTTCGCTTTCATATACCAGCCCAGTCCGGAAAGTTTTGAATTTGTAAAGGCAAATTCTGCTCTTGGACTTGGAGGAATCGTGCTCGGCAGTCAATTATTCTTGTTTGTCCGAGACCGCAAGGAGGGAAGACCCTTTATTGTGGGAGGTATTTTGGTCGGCGTTGTCACGGCTATTGTCTACAACAAACAGATCACCCTCAGCAAATGGTTCAATTATCATGATATTAGTCATTTGATGACGGCTTTGAGCATTTTTATTATGTATTTAGGAGTCAGAAAGCTGATGGATCCATCGAATGAAGGGTACTCCTCAATGGGGGATTTAGCATCTGGAGATAAAAAAATCAGTCAGCAGACTTAGGATTGTTCTGAATTTTCAATAATTTCAAAAACTGGTTTGAATACCCTGTTTCTTAATCTCTTATGAAGATACCTGGATGTATTGGAATCAGTAAACCTGATAAAAACCAAAACCTAAAATAATTAACTACTATGGGAGGAATGCAGTACGCGGCGTTTATCGTCCCCATCTTATTGTTGCTTGTCTTTCTGGAATATTTCATTTCTAAAAGGAAGAAAGTAGACAGTTACAGCTTAGCAGATTCTATTGTCAACCTGAGCTGTGGAGTCCTGGAGCGACTTTTTGACCTTTTTTGGGTCATCATGATGTACTTCGTTTTTCATTTTCTATTTGAAAACCTCAGCCTCTGGCAGGTGCCCATTCATCCCCTTACCTGGGTTTTGGCCTTATTTATTGGGGACTTTCTGGCTTATTGGCATCACAGGTTGAGTCATGAAATCAACTTTATGTGGGCGGCTCATATTGTCCACCACCAAAGCGAGGAACTCAACCTTACTACGGTTTTCAGGGTATCTGCTTTTGCTGTCATCAACCGCTCATTTTTCTGGATTTGGATGCCTATTATTGGTTTTGATCCTGCTACCACAACCTCGGTTATTGTCTTTATCGGACTCTTCCAGTTTGTGACCCATACCCGGCTTGTGGGAAAATTGGGCTGGCTGGAAAAGATATTTGTGACGCCTTCTCACCACCGTGTCCACCACGCCCGTAACGATAAGTACCTTGATCAGAACTATGGCCATGTTTTCATTGTTTGGGACAAGCTCTTTGGAACTTTTACCAAGGAGGATGAGGAACCGGATTATGGGATTACGACAGGGTTTGCAAGTTCCAATCCCTACAGGGCTTATTTTTACTATTGGAAGGACCTTTTCAGGAGGGCCAAGGAAACGCCCAGATGGAAGGATAAACTTTTGGTATTTTTAAAGCCTCCAACCTGGAATCCTGATGGAGCCACTCCTCCTCAGGCAGAGTTTGAAGTGGATGAAAGCGGCAAGCGAAAGAAATATAGAAAAGTCATCCCCCAGACCCTGACCTCCTATATTTTGGTAAATACAGGCATCATCGTAGTAGCTTTTATTTCCCTGCTACTAATCAAAAAGGGGATGGGACAGCCTAGTTTTGCAGAGATTCTAACCTTTCCTGCAACAATGCCCCTTACCCTTGTACTCATCCTCTCTATCTGGTCTCTAGGCCTTTTGATGGACCGGAAAATGTCGGCCTTCCGCTTTGAACTGTTTCGATTGGTAGTCCTGGCAGTTTTATTTCCCTTCATCCTCTTTCACTATCCGGGATTTATGATAAGCATTCCCCTTACCCTGGTCTTTTTGGGAACGATGGTATTTTGGGTAAGAAAACTCAAAAAATACTTTGGTCCTTCTATGGCTGGAATGCTTCCTGCTACTTAAGGTAATCCAGGACTTACATATTTTACCCCGAGAAAGTTGACCCTTCTCGGGGTATTTTTGTGGAATGCGTATATTAGCTTAATTTGCAATTAAGGTTATCATCGTGTAGTATCGGATATCATGGCAGAACAAGAATCGTCTAATACCTGTAAAAAGCTCTATGTAGCTGCAACAAGCCAGCATGTAGGAAAGACTACCTCTACCCTGGGCTTGCTTCACGGTCTCAAGGACATGGGGGTAAATGTAGGGTACTCAAAGCCTGTGGGCCAACAATTTATTGAAGTGGGCCCCAGCCGAGCGGATAAAGATGCTTTGTTGTTTGCTTCCTCTATGGAATTTGAGTTGGTACCGGAGTTGCATTCTCCAGTGATTCTTGGTCCTGGAGCTACCATTGCCTTTCTCGACAATCCTAATCAGTTCAATTATGCCAATCGTATTCTGAAGTCTTCAAAAATCCTGGAGCAAAAGCACGATGTGGTAGTCTTTGAAGGCACAGGCCATCCCGGTGTAGGATCCGTGGTCAAGCTTTCTAATGCAAAAGTAGCCCAAATTTTGGACGCAGGTCTTATCATGGTTGTGGAAGCAGGGATCGGTAATTGCATCGACCGCCTTGACCTCTGTCTTTCGGTATTTGACCAGAAATCCATTCCCATTGTAGGGGTAATTATCAATAAGTGCCTACCCAATAAAATCGACAAGGTACGTCATTATGTTGGGGGAGTATTGGAAGAAAGGGGAATTAACCTCCTGGGAGTTTTGCCCTATGAAGAAGAACTGGGCCTGCCGGTTATCCATACCATCGTCAAAGCAGTAAAGGCGCAGGTAGAGCTAAACGAAGACATGCTCGATAATAAAGTGAGGGGAATCATTGCCGGGTCTTTGATTGACTTAAAGGAAGTCAAAGAGGATTTTGTCAACCAACTCCTCGTTGTTTCTATCAATCGATTGAAGGAAGCCATGAAAAAATTGGCTCAGGTAGGGCGAATCATGGAAAGCGATGAATCTCTTTTATCCGGAATTTTGCTTACCGGTCAAGGTGAAATAGATCAGGAGTCCGTAGATTATTTTGTCAAGCACAAGGTCCCCGTGCTTCGCGCAAAAATTGATACCTACGAGGCTGTCATCAAGATCAGTCAGATTGAAGTAAAGATCAATACCCGTACTCCATGGAAGGTCAAAAAGGCAGTAGAACTTTTCAAGGAGCATGTGGATATGCAATATATTGCAGATTTCCTCTGCCTCCCCGAAGCTAAGGCAAAATAAAATTCCCTTTCGGAGCTACTCGAAAGGGAATTTGAATCGGTTATTTTTCCAAAAGGACTTTATTCGATCTTTATCTTTTTTGTCTTTGTACCATTT
Organism: uncultured Bacteroidia bacterium; assembly: GCA_964564415.1. Lineage (GTDB taxonomy): Bacteria > Bacteroidota > Bacteroidia > J057 > J057 > JALEFZ01. Next base: position 105,988 of record CAZMAV010000011.1, read on the forward strand.
GCGGTCGTAATTATGTAGACATAAACACCTGGCTTCAATCCTCGGGTACTTATTTCTTCGGTGTATTCTCCCGCCTCTTCGATGTTTTTTTCAAGATTCCTGACCACTTGTCCATTGGCGTCCAGGAGTTCGATGCTTACCTTTCCGGCATTCTTTACCCTGTAAGTAATGCTTTGACGGCTGCCGGCGGGATTGGGGAAGGCTTGTAATTCGAATGCCTCGCCGAGCTGGCCGGCAACATCCGTACTGCCATCCCAAAGGAGAAAATGAACAGGACTCTGTAGCAATCTTCTAACCGGATTCCCAGATTTCCTCCTACCTCTTTTTCCTTTTCCTTTACTGTCTCGGGAAGACTGAGGCTCTGCATCCCCGGGCTTATACTTCTCGATAATGGCCTTCATATCTTCTTTCCAGGCTTCCGCCTCTAACTTAAGCTGATCCAGGATCTCATAGATTTCGATTTCGTACTGATCGGCGATGACCCAGGCCTGATCCATGAGATGTCGTCGCTCTTTGCCGAGGGCCCTCATCTTATCGATATCTTCTTGAGAAGGATATTCTCCTTGCCTACGGGCTTTGATGAAGGATTTTCCTAGTACCTTCCCTTCTTCTTTGAGAGATTTGATTTGAGATCGGATTTCTTCCAGGTGGTTCTTCTCAGTCTCACCGATGTAAGTGTCAAGTTGGGCACGTGCAGGTGCCAGGATGGGGAACACCTCCTTTTCCATGTAGGCCTTAATCTCTTTTCGAGCTTCAGGATGGGTCCGCATTCCTTTCTGTCCACGCTCTGTTTGGGCGCTTAAAGATAAACTAATCCCGGTAAGAATAGCCGTCCATAACAGGTGTTTGATTTTCATAATTACTAATGATTATCACGAATGAATGGCTAAAGCGCTGTTGGGGATATCATAAGTAATTTATTTTCAACCCCAATAGCGCTATTGATTGTATCCCCAAAAAATGATTCGTGATAATCACTACTGACTTAGTTAATATTTGTGAGCCAGAGTCCAGGAGTTTAGCTTGATCCTCCATGTTGTAAATGTGCCTGTTAGACAGCCAGCGGAGTTAAATTATTCCATTGGAACAAAAAAATCCCCAGAAAATACCGGGGATTTATATTTTATAGAGGCTTTTACTTCGGTTATATCAGTCTTCCCAGGAAGTAGAGAGGGTTTCTTCCATTTCGATGGAGGTAGCCTCAGCTACAGTTTTTCCTTTTTCTTTCTCCTCCTCTTGAAGGTTATCATTGTCCATTGGCTCAGGCTTTTCGTAGTCGTAGGCATATTCGCCCTCGTATTCTCCTGGCTCTCGGTCAAACTCCTCGTAGTCGTAATCGGGCATCAGCTCCGTTTTTACGTGATCGACTGTCTTTGACAATGAGTTGAGAAACTTGTTAAAATCTTCCTTGTAAAGGAAAATTTTGTGCTTGTCATACCCCTTTCCGTTGAATCGACGTTTACTCTCCGTAATCGTGATATAATAGTCATTGGAACGGGTGGATCTCACATCAAAGAAGTACGTCCGCTTGCCGGCCCTGATCTTCTCCGAGTACACTTCATCTCTCCCTTGCATAACTTCAGATTTAGTTCGTGAGTTTTATCTTTAGAAGTAAAGGTAAATATTTTGATAAAACCTAACAACCTATATCCTCTTATCGTACAAGGATTTTTACTGAAATCGACAGCTTATTTGTTTCCCGAAAGGTCCAGTCCTGCCTCTTTGAGCTTTTTCGCTTCTCTTTTCTGGATTTTGTTCTGCTTTTTGAGGATTAGCTTTTCCTTACGTTTGAGGAATTTCATGGCATATTTGTCAAGATTCTTACGACTTTCTACTTCTTCAATCTCTGCGATCACCTTTTCATCACCTACTTCTTCTGCCATGCGTTTGAGTTGGGCGAGTCGTGCCCTGAGGATGTGCTCTTGATTTTCAGCGTATGCTTTTTTCTGCTGATTGGTCATGACCGAGACAGTTTCTACATTCTTTTTCCAGTCATAAGTACCTCTGGAATACACAAGGGCATCATAAGAACCATCAGGCCCTAGCTCCCATACTTCCTTAAATTTTGACTGGCCAGATTTTGGACTGGCCATATGGTCATAGACGATGACTTTTTTCTTGCCCCAGGGCTTTTTCTTAATGTAGCCGTAATTGAGACTGAAAGGAGCATATTCAGAATACCTGAAAAGGGCCCTAAATTTGGGGACTATTGGATCAAAATAGAATACATTGGCACCGAAAATGATCCGATTCTTATCCTTGGGATCAAAGGACATGACATCAACAAATTTTAGGTTGGAAGTATTATCCATTCCATTGTATCCCATGAGGAGAAAGTATTCCTGCTTTTTCATTTTGACCTTTTCCCCAGGCTCCGTCCCTTTAGGATCGTAATATTTAAGCACCTGCTTTTCTACCCCTTTCCCGTATTTGGGAGGATAATAAAGGCCCCCCAGCCAATTGTTGTTGTCCAGGATCATGTTTTCTACTCCTCTCGGAATTTCTGCCATCTCAATCAGGGGAATGACTATATACTCTTTTTCATCATATTCATTGACATATTCACGCTGAATTAAGCCGAAGTAGAAGTGCTGAATATCTCCGTAATAATCGTCTTGTTTTGCCTTCTTTATGATCTGCCATGTAAAAATCCTAAAGCTATTGTCTTCAGCTCTCAGAACAGAAATGGTTTCCAGCGAATCAAAGGGATAATCGTAGCTGTCTTTCCTCTTCAGGCATTGGAAAAGAATCTGGGTAAACTTCCGGTTTTGAGCTTTTTGATACTCGAAGTCAGGATGGGTCAAAATATCTTGTGCCAATTCATCCAGGCTGGCTTCAATCTCAGGCAGAGGCTTTTGTGCCAAGGTAAAAGAAAGAAAGAGGCTATTGATCAATAATCCGATCAGGAATCTATACATAAATTCTTTTTACTTTAGGATTTACTCAAATGAGGTTTAACCTAATCATACGTGAAAAAAAGAACAAATGTCGCTGGTGGTAAGAAATTAATTTTGAGCAGGAAGGGATCTGATAGCAGTTCCGGAGGAGGGCCTAGTCCCATCATAGAGGGATATCCCTTATCCGTTCCCATTCCCCAACAGCATACGGAAATACGCTACCGGGATCTCCGGCATCCCCACCTGGACCTCCCCGTCGTTTTAAATGATTTGTATGGCTGTCTCGATAAAGAATGCCATTTGGATCCCGATTTATTTGAGGGAAATCTGGAAAAAAGGCCGGAGGGTTGGCGTCCGGCATTTGGTCAACATGGGTCAGCCCTTTCTCATTTGGATTCATACAAGGTAGGAAGAGGAGATATATTTCTGTTTTTTGGTTGGTTTAAAGAAGCCAAAAACGTCAATGGAAGATGGTGTTTTCATCCTCTTGCTGCTGACATTCATTTCATCTATGGATACATGGAAATAGGAGAAAAGTGGATGGCAGAAAAAGCTAAACCTCCAAAATATCTGGCGAATCATCCCCATATAAAAGTCCGGGAACTATTTGAAAAGCCAAACAACTGCATTTATCTCTCAGCGGATAGACTTATTCTGAATACAGATAGGGCAGGAGCCGGACTTTTACCCTTTGCAAATAGAAGAATACTTACAGCCATAGAGGGGAAAAGAAGTAGATGGCTTCTTCCCTCATGTTTTTTTGACAAGCAGGGATATTGCAAACTGAGTTATCACCACAAACGAAAGGGAGAAAAAATCCTGGGTAGCCCTTTCCATCTGTTTTCCTCTGTGCCAAGAGGACAAGAATTTGTGGTTGAAAGAGATAAGAACATTGATATTTGGCTTGAAAATATTTTGGAATAAAATCTAACGTTGTTATAGTATTGTCCCTTTAAAAATTTCTAGAAAAGATGAATCACACCTACAGGATTTTGCCAGTGAAAAACTTCAACAATTTTTAGACTTACAAAGCCAGCATTCCTCAAGTCCTTTTGCTTGCATTCCCTTAATTATCCTCCTATGTTTACAGGATAATTTCTGGTGAGTTTTTTCTTGCCAAACATCAATTAGATATAAGATTATGGGCTTTAAGTGTGGCATCGTAGGCCTCCCAAACGTAGGCAAATCCACCCTGTTCAACTCCCTTTCCAATGCAAAGGCTGAGGCTGCCAATTATCCCTTTTGTACCATCGAACCTAATACCGCTATGGTCATGGTACCCGATCCACGGCTGGACGAAATAACAACCTTGGTAAATCCCAAGCAAACCCTGCCCGCCGTAGTTCAAATTGTAGATATTGCAGGTCTAGTGAGAGGTGCAAGCAAGGGCGAAGGATTGGGGAATAAATTTTTGGGTAATATCCGTGAATGCGAGGCCATTCTGCACGTTCTCAGATGCTTTGAGGACGATAATATCATACACGTGGAAGCTAGCCTAGACCCAATCCGGGACAAGGAAATCATAGATACCGAACTTCAGTTCAAAGACCTTGAAACACTGGAGAGGAAGTTGGAACGGACAAAGAAGATGACCAAGGGGGGGAACAAGGCTGCCATGAAGGAGGTGGAAATTGTTCAAAAATATATCTCTCATGTAGAAGAGGGAAGAAATATACGTTCTCTTGAAGTGAGTGAAGAAGAGGAGGCTGTTGTAAAAGACCTCGGCTTACTCACAGCGAAAAAAGTCATGTACGTCTGCAACATCGACGAAGACAGTCTACCACATGGAGAAGAAAATCCCTACGTTCAAAAAGTAAAAAATGCAGTCAAGGAGGAGAATGCAGGTGTGATTTGTATTTCCGCTGCTTTTGAGGAGCAGCTCAACGAATTTGAGGAAGAAGGAGAAAAAAAGGAGTTACTAGAGTCTGTAGGGCTCGAGGAACCTGGCCTCAACCTTTTGATTCGCGAAGCTTATAAGCTTTTAGGGCTTCAGACTTACTTCACTGCGGGTGAAAAAGAAGTAAGGGCGTGGACCATTCCCTCCGGAGCCAAGGCTCCACAAGCTGCAGGAGTGATTCATACCGACTTTGAAAAGGGCTTTATCCGTGCTGAGGTAATGAAGTACGATGACCTGATGAGCTACAAATCGGAGGCAGCCGTAAAAGAAGCGGGCAAACTCAGTGTAGAAGGAAAGGAATACGTCGTAGAGGATGGAGATATCATGCATTTCCGCTTCAACGTCTAGCCACTAACAAAGCATCATGATAATTAATGAAACCCAACTTAGGGTTAGGTACGGAGAAACGGACCAAATGGGATATGCTTACTATGGAAAACATGCAGAATACTTTGAGGTAGGAAGGGTAGAATTGGTACGCAGGTTAGGCATTCCCTACAAAGAAGTAGAGGCCAGAGGAATCATGATGCCCGTCTCAGAATTGCTGGTAAACTACAAGCGCCCAGCCAAATATGATGACTTGCTCACCATTCGGACACTTGTAAAAGAGAGGCCCCGAAGTTTTTTCCTTTTCGACTACGAAATATATAATGAAGAGGCAGAATTACTGGCTACCGGCCACGTTAAACTAGCCTTTGTAGACATGGAGCATATGCGTCCGGTTCGAGCTCCCGAATTTGTGCTAAAGGCCATAGATACTTACCTTCAACAAGAGTCCTAGTGCATGTTGAAGTTTTTCAAAGACATCCTGCCCCGACGGGCCAATCGCTATGTACAGAAGCTCCTGCTTAACCTTAGGAAAATAAAACTTCCCGGTTTTGAGGGGATGGGGCTTTATGATGTCATGAAATTTTTTATCAATGGCCTGATAGACAGCAAGTTCACCCTTATCGCTTCAGCGATGTCCTACCAGTTTTTCTTTAGCCTATTTCCCTCTCTTTTGCTAGCTTTCCTAACATTTCCCTACATCCCGATAGAAAATATCCAAGAAGCTACTCTTTCATTTATCATGCAGTTTTTGCCTATCTCTACGGATCTGGCTCTGGGTAAAACAGAACTAACGCAGATGGTAGGGGAGATTGTCAGTCACTACTTCGAAGGCAGAAGTTCCTTTGGTCTGATCTTATTAAGTATTTTTCTGGCCCTTTGGGGTGCAACCAGGGGAATTATAGCGATGATGAAGGCATTTACGAAAAACGAAGAAGTCTTCAAAAAGCGCAATATCCTTCAGCTTTACGGCATGGCCTTCCTCATATTTGTAATCCTGGGTATGCTGATTCTGATTGCTGTTGTCAGTATCATCATTGTGAATCAGGGGCTGTGGTACCTGGAGCAATCAGGAATCATGAATGAATTCTGGCAGGACTTCTTGAGCCAGGGTGCAGGGCTTATATTCACTGCAGCAACAGTATTTTTTGGGATTTCTACCCTCTACTACCTGGCCCCTGCTACACAGGAGCGTTGGAAGTTTTTCTCCCCGGGTTCTGTAGCTGCAGGGGTACTGGTGTTGGTAGCCATAGTTGCGCTGAGGTACTTCTTTGCCAATTTTACCAACTTCAATCGATTATATGGATCTTTGGGAGCTATTATCCTTCTTATGGTCTGGTTTTATTACATTTCTATCATGCTCCTGATCGGATTTGAGCTAAATACGGCAATAGATTTGGCGGCATATGAGACCGAAAAAGAGCAAAATGAGCAATTGGGACATTCCTAAAAGAGAAAATCCCGACAGAGAGTTTCTGTCGGGAGTAAATTCTTAAGCACGGGACGGGGGGATGATATGGAGGCCACACTCGGTCTTTTCCATCCCGGCCCACCGACCTGATCTTCCCCTACCTTTGATGGTACAATGGGTACAACCCACAGAACCATATCCCTTGCTTTCCAAGGGATGTACAGGCAGATCATACACATTCTGATAGGCCTTTGCTTCATCATAGGTCATATCAATTAGGGGGTAAAACCTGATAAGGTCCCTGTCTTGCTTGAAGAGGTTCATAGTCGACCTATAATTATTGGTCTTGCCAAGCATGCCTGAAATCCAGATATCATAATCTTCTTTCAGCCTTTGCATAGGCTCGACCTTATTGAAATGGCAGCAAAGGTCAGGATGATGTGCCCAGGTGTAGTCCAGGCGAGTAAAGTGATGTTCGTTTTCCTTGGGTTTAACTTCGACAATGTCGAGGTTAAACTGATTTCGCAAAGTCTCCCGGTAGGCCAGGGTCTCTGGAAAGAGATAGCCCGTATCGATCATGTGAACAGTTACATCTGGTCTGACTTTGTGAAGGAGGTGTAGAAGTATGGCTGACGTAGTCCCGAAAGATGACGTGATCAGCACCCTGTCGAAGTCCCGAAAAATTGCCTCCAGCCTTTTTCGGTGATCATATGGTGAGTATGTCTCACACAGGGTTTTGAGTTTCATTTGCATACAATTTGCAGTTTTGAAGGCGCAGATAATTCCCTGGAGGAATCCGCTGTATGTCAAAGAACCTGTTTAACAAGGCTCAATAAGTAGGAAGGCTTGGATCGATTTCCTTCGCATAGGCCAATATTCCGCCTTCTAGATTGTAAAGGTTGGTAAATCCCTGTTCTTTTTCAAGTTTTTGAATTACATCTGCACTTCTTCTACCTGACCTGCATTGGACAATGACAGGTTTATCTTTTGAAATCTTGTCCAGGTTCTTGTCGATTTCTCCCATGGGAATTAACTCCCCCCCTAGGTTGACGAATTCATACTCATGTGGCTCACGCACATCAATCAATTGATAATGAGCCTGCTCATCGACGAGCTTTTTTAGTTCTTTTACCGTCTTGGATTTCATTTGATTAAATTTTGAAAGGGACACTTCCCCCCCAGAAGTACCACAAAACTCCTCATAGTCGATGAGTTCCTTCTGAGTGGGCTGGTCTCCATTAAGGGGATTAGTGGGGTCTTTGAATATCTTCAGTGTACGACTAATGAAGCTCAGGGTGTCAATCATAAACAATTTTCCTGCCAGAGGCTCTCCAATGCCCGTCAGCACCTTTATGACCTCCAGGGCCTGAATGGATCCTATGATACCCGGGAGCACACCCAAGACTCCTCCCTCTGCGCAAGAGGGGACCATATGGGGTGGGGGAGGACTAGGGAAAAGGTCCCGGTAATTTGGGCCGCGACTACCGTCTTTGTGGAGATAGTTAAAGACAGAAACCTGACCTTCAAAGCGAAATATTGAGGCATAGACATTTACCTTACCCATCAGGACGCAGGCATCATTGACCAGGTAGCGGGTAGGAAAATTATCCGCTCCGTCAGCGATCACCTCATAATCTGCGATAATAGCTTTTGCATTCTTGCTGTCGAGATGGCTTTGAAAGGTCTCTACTGTAATGTGGGGGTTTAGTGCTTCAATCCGTTTTTTGGCTTCCCCTACCTTTGGCTTCCCTATACTTCTCTGGCTGTAGAGTACCTGTCGTTGGAGATTGCTGACATCTACCAGGTCAGGATCTATGATGCCTATATGACCCACCCCCGCAGCAGCTAGGTACTGTAGCAAAGGACTGCCGAGTCCCCCTGCCCCCACCACCAAAACCCTGGATTCCTTGAGCTTGCGCTGCCCCTGAATATTTAACTCCGGCAAGACCAGATGACGGCTGTATTGTTGGATTTCTTCCTTGCTAAAATCAGTCATTATTGAACTCTGCTTTCCTTTGGCTTTTTCAGCAATTTAAGGCCTTCCAGTCTAAAATTCCTTCCTTAGGTAAATATATTAGAAACTCTTAGAGGCTTTTGAAGTACAAAGGCTAAAACAAAAGATTATGAAACTGACCATTGTAGGTATATTCTTCTTGACATGTATCTCCGCTCCACTACCTATGCAGGCAGGTACTGAAAGACCTGATTCTACTCAGGTTAAGACCATTAAAAATGAAACGGCATTTCAAAAGTCAAGCTCAAAAAAACCCTTTATCAGAAAGAAAAAATACCTTAGAAGGGCCTTAGGGTATGGATCGGTAGGTCTGGGTGTAATGTTTTTGGGGGCTGCCCTTTTGAGTACGGGCGTGGTAGGAGCGATTATTCTTGTAGGTGGAACACTCCTGTTTTTTTATGGGGTTTTGAATCTGATCAAGTGGATCGTTAAAGGAGGGACAAAAAAGAAGCGAAAAATTAAAATGCCAAAGTTTTTACAGAAGGATAAGGGAAGATAAAAAAAGGGTGGAAGGCAAACAGCTTTCCACCCTTCCTGAATTAAGGGAATACTTAATTTTTAGATTCGAACATTTCCTGCCCCCTAAACATGTCTTTCCTCATTTCAGAGGTGGGGAGCATTTTCAGTTCTACCCTTCTATCTTTAGCCCTGCCCGAAGTGTTATCCTTATTGTAGCCTGGCTTGTCGGGAGTGTATCCATCCGAAGCTATGCGGGACATGGATATATCAAGCTGATTAACAAGGTAATACTTGACCCTGTATGCCCTCATCACTGAAAGGATAACATTGTTTTGGTAGTTTCCTGAATTGTCAGTGTAGCCCAAGACTTCGAGGCTGTAAGCGGGGTACTTTCTCATGATACGAGCAACATCTTCCAAGACAGGAAGGCTTTCAGGCTTTAGTTTGTCGCTGGCAGGCTCGAAGTAGATATTTTTCATTGCAAATTCCAATTCGTCCAGATCACGACGGGAAATGGGTGCGGCGGGACGTTCATTTCCTATTTCGATTTCTTTTTTGGGCCTTTCCTCTTGAATATTAGCTCCGTAAAGCTGATTATCAGGCTGAATTTCTTCTTGGCTACCTACATCAATGGTTGTAGGCACTTCTGCCAGGTCGGTGATTGCTTCTTCAGTTTCATCATCGACTCCATCTGGACAGCCGAGGTACATCACCTTACCCTTTACATTGGGGCAAAGATCATCCTCGTCTAATACGCCGTCTCCATCAGAGTCTGCACTGGCAGCCAGCGGGGGTTTGGGATCACCAAGAGGAGGCATAAAGGTATCTACTAAGGTAGGCTTGGAAGACATGGCAAAAACAAAACCCGTAGTGTAGGTCATATGCTGGAACTTGTTGGCAGAAATTTTCTGCTTGTAAGTAGCAGCAAAATTAAGGCTAAAATTTTCACTGACCTGCAGCCTTACTCCCAGTGTGGCAGGCACATATAGCCTAATGTTGTTACTCGCGGTATTCATCCCAAAACCTGTTGCCAGATAGGGAGCGAAGAGGGCATCTTCTTCAAAAATGGTACCATTAGATTTTAACTGAAGGAAGCCACTTACATCCAGGAGAGAGGTTGATCTGATTTGCCCCTCTTCAGTGATCCAATCCACTTCGGGAGCAAATGCCGTATTGAGAGATAGGTTGAGGGCACGGCCGAGGTACATGTGGCCAGCCATGTTAATACCTGGATCAAACTGCCTGTAATTGAAGAATTCACCACTTTGTAAAGCCTGATAATCCATGAAGCTGACGGAGAGCTCCGCCATAAAAGGACTGTTTTTACTTTGACTGAAAGCCTGACCTGAATATCCAAGAAAGATACCCAAAAGGATCAAGAGATGGTGAATATTGTTTGAGGTTAGCTTAGACATGGGAAACTTCATTTTCAGGAAAGTTAGGGTTGGGGGCTAAACTTTCTCTATCCTATATAACAAAGATTCAGCCAGATTTAGTGTTTATGAAAGACAAGTAAGCTGAATTTTAGGTCTTTGTATGGAAATCAGGGGCAATTGGCTGATTTTCGCTATTGACTAATTCGAATCATCGTTTTTTTAGTTGTATAATTCGTAGAATGTAAAATGTAAGTTCGAATATTTACCCCTGAACTTGAGGACTGTACAAATTATGGTACAGCCTAGAAAACCAGCCTGAAGTCCACCCTGCGATTCCTTTCCCTTCCTTTCGATGTATCATTTCCTTCCAAAGGTGCTTCTTCGCCCAGTCCACTGGATGAGATGCGGTACTGACTGATTTCATGTTGGTTGACCAGGTAATATTTTACATTAAAAGCTCTACGAATAGAAAGGACAAGGTTATCTTTTTGTGAACCCTTACTATCTGTATGGCCAGATAAGATCAATTTGGTCTCCGGACAAGACTTCATCATGTCAGCGATCATATCCAATTGGTCATAAGCTGTGGGGGTAACCTCCTCCTTGCCGTAGGCAAAATAAATGGGTTCTATGGCCTCCATATGGCTAGGGTTGAAACAGGGGCTCTTCTTCGCCTCACCGGGATTGTCGATTGGAGTTACTTCGTCAATGGCCAGATCCAATTGCTGGTTACTTTCACTTGCTATACCGAGCTTGACTCCCTGATCACCAATGATTTCCACCGGAACCTCGTTTGTCTCTTCTTCCTGGTAAGCAGGAGGGACTTCCTTGACAGCCAGTGCCGGGACCTCCTCATTTTGGGTAACCTTGGCTTCATCGATGACCATGATCTCGGGATCGGGCCCTGAAAAATCCTGGGTGGGACAGCCATTGGAACCGATGGGACCAGCTACCTCCGGACATTCATCCTGAAGGTCTATCAGCCCGTCATGGTCGGTATCTTGGGGAATCAAAGAAGCTATCAAGTCTATGTCAGGAATTTCCTGAGGGCGAGTATCTACCTGATCTATCTCTGAATTGAGGTTGTAAATAAAGGCTACTGCATGGCTAAGATTCTGATAGTCTTTATTGAAAGATATTTTACGGGTGGTCTCCAAGCGAAAGGCAAACTGGTGATTAAGCCTTAGCCTTAGTCCTGCTCCTATTGGAAAATAGGCATCGGGATGGCCTTCAGCATAACTACCTCCAAGGCCAAGGCTAACATAAGGCCCCAAAAGACCATTTTCCCTTAAAAACAAGCCATTGTTGAATTTGAAAGAAAGTCTATAATGAAAATCCAGAAGTGGGGTGCTCCTCCGTGTAATGATACCCTCAGGAAAACTGACCTTGGGGGCAAAGAGCATTTGAGTTCTGAACTCAAAGGCTGAGTTTAGGTATTTTTGGACCGCCAGTTGGTATCCCCATTCGTAGATACTCTCGTGAAGAGCGGGATTACCAGGATGTGGTCGATAAGAAATGAGGCTTCCTCCCCCGCTTAGTGCCCATGGAGATTCCGCAGTCTGACCTTTAGCTCCCACGAGCAGGAAGTTTAAAACGATAAATATCACATACTTCTGGATGAGCTTCATATTGGAATGCTTTGGTCAAGCCAGTATTTGATTTTTCCCAAATCTTATTCCAAAAGGCGTCGTTTTCCAAGCACTTTAGAGCAAATAGTTACATATGGGCTTTGGAGTAGCCCTATTGTGAGGCGAATGGAAAATATTTCTGAAGCTAAAATATTCCGAGATAGATAGTAGAGCAATAATGATTGAGGCTCTTCTAATTCCCTGATGGACGGAAAAATTTTAGGTCCACCCGGTTATTTTCGGTAGAGCGGTCCTGATCGAAGTTGTCAAATTCAGGATTATAGGGTCCGATGGGATTGAGCTTTACATTTTCAGACAAAACGCCTTTCTGGGTGAGATAAGTTTGACATGCAAGGGCTCTTTTCCTCGCCAGGGCAAAAAGCTGATACCTGTCTCCTCTATTATCGGTGTAGACTGAAATGAGGAGGTCCATGTCCGGCTTTTCCTTACAAAGCTCTGCTACTTCATCAAGGGTCTGCTTCGTTTGTGCGGACAACACATCAGTTCCGGGGGGAAACTGAATTTCTCTGGCCAGAATCTCCAATTGGGCGCTGAGGCCTGCTCCGTAGGTGGCACTTGGGCAGCCGTTGAACTGTGCGAGACCTGCCTCATCCGGGCAGCGGTCATCGACATCCGGTATGCCGTCTTGGTCTGAATCAGGGCAGCCAGCCGACTGTGAAGGACCCACTTCGTCTGGGCAAGTGTCATTTTTATCTACGACTCCGTCTCCATCTCTGTCAGGACATCCTTCGATGGTTCCGGCTACTTCGGGACACTGATCTTGGGGAGCCACAAGCCCATCTTGGTCTATATCTTCTCCGGGGCAGCCTTCATTTCCAGGGATACCGGGGATGAAAGCACATTTATCTTCACCGTCTGGTACACCATCCAAGTCAGCATCCGGACAGCCCTCATGCTCGGGGAGTCCTGCCAATTGGGGACATTTATCCTTTTTGTTCCGAATGCCATCTCCGTCCAGGTCATACCGCGTCTTTCTGCCGGATGCACTTTTATCTTTGCCGAAGTGAAAGGTAAGACCTGCCTGAAAACTTACGAGGGGGAGGGAACGCGTTGCAACCGCAGCGAGATGATAGTCTCCTCCAAAATGAAAGGATAAAAATTTGGCAGGTTGAAGCCTGAAACCTATTCCAACCGGAATAGAAAGGTAATAATCCTGGTCCTGAAAGTCCTGGAAAGAGGCTTGAACACCCGCGGACAGGTAAGGGCCAAATCGGCTATCGGCGGGAAGGATATATCCATTGTTAAGCCTGTACCTAAGATGAAAGGAGGACTGATAATTAGGTTCGAAGGTAGAATCGCTGTAGGTAAAGTCAGGAAAGGGGATCATCCCTGCCAACTGTAGCTCCCATGATGGGGCCAAAACCCGCCCAAAATGCACATAAATAGCGGGATCGAAGGCATTCATGTCAAAAGGTTCTCCCTCCGGCAGGCTGCTGTAATCCTTAAGTCCTACGCCTCCTCCTATGCCCCATCGCCTATTAATGTCTTGACCTTGAAGGGAGGTCAGGATCGTGGACATTAATAGAAACAGAATTGTGACCTTCCATTTTTCCATCATTTCTCATTGCTTAAAAGTCTCTCATGGTAGAGACCCTTATTTCCCAAAACTATGCCCACTGTAATTTATTGCCTTTCGAGTACATATTCTACCTTACTCCCTGCTGCCTCAATGGTAAAGCTAAGGGTATCGGTGTTGAGCTGGGTGATACGAGCTTCTCCAGTGGGAAAATGTGGGGTATAAATGACGTTTTGATTGTAGCTGTACTTGAAGGACTCCGGAGCAAAATCTTCGTTCTTGTCCTTGGAATCAAAAACGAGCTTCCCTTCTTCTTCGAAATTATAAATCAGTTTGCCAATGTCATCCTGAGAGAGAGGTTTTCCATCCAGGCGCATTTCTACGACTATCCAGGAACCGATCAGTTCGGGTACCACAGGAGAGTAGGGAGCAGCGAGGGTATCACTCTCTTTGATCACCTGATTGACTACACTATCTACCATGTCCTTGTTTTGCTGCTCTTTTTCATCACTCTCACAAGAGGGAAAAAGGAGGGAAAATGTCATCAGGCAAAAGAGACCCAAAACTATTTTTTTCATGAATTCGAAGTTTTATTATGAAATCAACATATGATTTTTTTAAGAAATATCATAAGTCTGATTTTTTGAGAAAGCCTTTGACAATGGTCAAAAACTCCTGGGGAGCTTCGGCATGGAGCCAGTGTCCCGCTCCCGGGATGCCTTGAAATTCTGCTGAGGGGAAATACGACAGGATCAGGTCCCTATATTGGTCTACTACATAATTAGACTTTTCCCCATATATAAATAAGCTGGGCCCCTTAAAGGGAGGATCTACCTCTACACCTTCAAGAACTTCCTCATACTTCTGGCCAAGAACTTCCAGGTTAAATTTCCAGCGAAAGCTCTGATTTCGGTTGCGGGCAAGGCTTTTTAAGAGAAATTGGCGTATTCCGGCCTCCTTGATTCTTTGACTCAGGGCCTCATCTGCCTGCTGGCGATCTTCAAACTGAGAAAGATCAAGCCCCTGGAGGGCTTGGATAATCTCGGTATGATGGGGTTCGTACTTAATCGGAGCCATGTCTGCCACAATTAGCCTATCAAGGTGTTCAGGATAATAGGCTGCAAATTGCATGGCGACCTTGCCTCCCATAGAATGCCCCAGAATATGTGCCTGCCGAATTCCCTCCTGCTCCATAAAATCATATAAATCTTCGGCCATCGTAGGATAATCCCAGGCGTTCATATGAGGAGATTTGCCGTGATTTCGCTGGTCTATCAGGTAAACACTGTAATTTTGTCCCAATACACGAGCAAAGCTTACCCAATTATCCAAAGAGCCAAAAAGCCCATGTAAAACGATCAAGGCAGGTCCCTGACCTATAGATTTATGATTGAGATAGATCATTGCCAGTTAAATTAGAATAAAGAGCGACAGGATAAAATTTTTCCCCTAAAAAGTGGTCTGAATTTTGCCTAAATGTATATCGTAGCTATGAGTTTGCGAGGGCCTCCATGGTTCCTAAACTCGCACAAATATATTCCCTGCCAGGTGCCCAGATTGAGCCTTCCCCTGCTAATCGGAATAGATAGATGACTTCCAGTTAACACACTTTTGACGTGTGCCGGCATATCATCTGACCCTTCCTGATTATGGGTGTAATAAGGCTGATCTTCCGGTATCAAGCGATTGTATATTTCATGAAAGTCCCGCCTGACAGAGGGGGCAGCATTTTCGTTGATGGTGATTCCTGCAGAAGTATGCTGGATAAAAAGGTGAAAAATCCCGGTCTCAGGAAGTTCAGCGAAGTGTTCCATGACCTCTTGGGTCACCAGGTGAAATCCCCTGCTTTTGGGGCTGAGATTTATTTCGAACTGTCGGATCATAAATGAATATTTTTCATTACAAATAAAGTCATGCCAGTAGAAACACAAAATTCTGTTACCATTGCCAAACAGATGAAATTAATGAAGGTGGAATTAATCAGGCCCAAAAGAGCCTTGGATCAACAGTTGCAGAAGATTTTTGAAGACCTCTTGGGAGAAAAGGAGATGATTCTTCATCCCTCCTCCAGACTCAAGGAGGACTTGGGACTGGATTCTCTCGACATGATTGAATTGGTCATGATGATAGAAAAGGAATTTCAGATCAATCTGCCGGATCACCAATGGAAGTCCGTTAAAAATTTGGAGGAACTGGAAGAACTGGTCAACTCTCTCTGAGATTTTTTTGGATCTCTTCTACCTCATATATCCACTTATTCGGTACACAAAAGATACGCTCTTTCTCACTGCCTCTCCTCCCATACTTTGCCAAATGAAGAGGCTTATTTGGCATTGTTGTGGGCATCGTCCAAATTTGCCTTCCGTCAATCGAGATCGGTGAAAGCCAATCAAGGGGCGGAAGGAGAAAAAAGGAATCCCATTCCTGACTGGGAACTAAAAAATCTTGAAAAGAAATCCATCTAGATTTTTGATGCCCCCCGTAGCTATCCTGCGGGGGATTAGCCTTCTGTCCTTCAGGATAATAAAGGCAGCCTTTGAGCAAAAGCCTCTTCCGATCCGGCTTCCTTCCCAATTTCTGCCACATTTCTTCCAAGGCAGGATGAAGAGACATGTGTATTTGCTTACCCAGCAACTTATTCATTTTTAAATCCAACCTGTCTATGGGATTAGGACCCAGCCAGTTGGACCATTTTTCAGTGTCTCCGTATCCCAGGTAAAACTTCACTGCCAATTCGAGATGTACCCATTCATTGCGAACTTTATCTTCATAGACCATGTCCAATTCCCCGATCACCTGTTTGCCTTGATTGATTTGCTGGTTAAAAAGGATGAGTTCGTAGTCGGGATGTAGGTCAATGAAGCAGGCCAAAATCTGTTCGAAGTAGAGACCTAGCCTTTTGATCTTTTTACCTTCAAAAAAGCCCCTTACCAAATCGAAATTAGAATCGAGATACAATAGGAAGTCAAGGTGCTCTTCGGCAGTTTCATTTCTAAGGCCCTGGGCTACCCACTCGAAGTCATCCACTAG
This sequence comes from uncultured Bacteroidia bacterium, assembly GCA_964564415.1. Classification (GTDB taxonomy): domain Bacteria; phylum Bacteroidota; class Bacteroidia; order J057; family J057; genus JALEFZ01. The sequence continues at coordinate 122,564 of CAZMAV010000011.1, forward strand.
CTCCTCAGATAAAAAAAGTGGTGGGCTACTTAGGGCCCACCACATGTCAGCAATGATCCTATGATCAAACAAAATCAGTATTTAAAAAAATAATAAATCAGCTTGAGATACTCATTATTCACGAATATCAAGCCTTGTTCAGAGATCCACCATTGGTTGATTTCGTAATCTTCCGATTGAGCCCCCCGGATGACGGTTTCAATTCCTTTAGCTGCAAACTTCTTTTTAAAGACGTTCTTGATTCTGCGGGTATGAAATTTAGAACTGACGATCATGATCCTTTTATAGCCCTGGGCCTTGGCAAAACCAAGTATAACCTCTGACTCTTCGAATGTACTGGTCCCTTCCTCTAGGATGATGATGTCTGTAGAATCGACACCGTATTTTTCGACGAGGGCTTTCTGCGCTAAGGCAGCATCTGTCAGCATAATCCCAAGTGTTTCCAAGTCGGGATCTATGTGCTCTCCTGTGGCGATCAATAAGGGAGTTTGCCCCTCCTTGTAAACTTTTACACCGTAGGGAAGTCGCTCTGTAGGCATTCCGGAAAGAACAAAGGCCGCATCCACCTGGGTAAGGGTATCCTCATAAATGAGGTAATTACCAAGACCTTTGGCGATCTGAACCTTAAAGATTATGCCGATAAGGGCCAGGGCGGTCATAACAGCTAGAAAGATGAGCACCCCTCTGAAAAATTTAAGAAAACCCATGAGGATCAGGCATTAAGTTCTGCGAAGTTTCGATGAAAATGAGGTATCGTTTCAATTCCTTTGAGATAATTAAATATCCCATAATGCTCGTTAGGACTGTGAATCGCATCTGAGTCTAGTCCGAAACCCATAAGTACGGTATCCAGTCCCAGTTCTTGTTGAAAGAGGGCTACAATAGGTATAGAACCTCCCTCTCGGGTAGGAATGGGTTTCTTGCCAAAAGTGCTGGCCATGGCCTTTGAGGCTGCCTGATACCCTTTGGAATCTGTAGGCACGATTGCCGGTTCACCTCCATGATGGGGTGTCACCTTTACCTTGACGGTGGAAGGGGCTAGTTTTCTGAAATGTGCCGCAAATAAATCCGTGATTTCCTGGGAAGCCTGATTGGGAACCAGACGCATGGATATTTTGGCATGGGCCTTAGAGGGCAGGACAGTTTTGGCTCCTTCCCCGATGTAACCTCCCCAGATTCCGTTCACATCTAGGGTGGGGCGGATAGAAGCTCTCTCCAGGGGAGAGTAACCGCTTTCGCCCCTTAGGTCATTGACTTCAAGATCAGCCTTGTATTTTTCCAGATCAAAAGGACGCTGGGCCAGAAAATTTCTTTCCTCCTTGGATAATTCTACCACCTTATCATAGAATCCAGGAATGGTAATGACTCCATCTTCATCCTTCAGGGAGGCGATCATTTCACAAAGCACATTGATGGGATTGTCGACAGAGCCTCCATAGACTCCGGAGTGCAGGTCCCGATTGGGGCCGGTCACTTCCACCTCCAGATAGGACATACCCCGAAGACCTACAGTGATGGATGGAACTTCATTGGCGATCATGGAAGTATCCGAAACGAGTATAATATCAGCTGCTAAAAGGTCCCGGTGGCTTTTGACAAAATGCTCCAGGTTATCGCTCCCTATTTCTTCCTCTCCTTCAATAAGGAACTTCACATTACAAGGAAGTTCTCCCTGGCTTTGGAGGACTTCCAAAGCTTTCAGATGCATGTACACCTGTCCTTTATCATCACAGGCTCCCCGGGCATATATCTTTTCGTCCTTGATTACCGGCTCAAAAGGAGGGCTGTTCCACAAGTCGAGGGGATCGGGGGGCTGTACATCATAATGGCCATAGGTAAGGATGGTAGGTTTGGAGGGATTTACGATTTTCTCGGCATAGATAATAGGGTACCCCTCTGTAGGAAATTTCTCGATTCTATCCATTTTTAGGGAATCGAATTGCTCCATCAGCCAATCTGCTGCCCTTAATACTTCTGATTTGTAGGCGGAATCCGCACTAATGCTGGGAATTTTGAGAAAAGTGATCAATTCATCAAGGAATCGATCCTTATTTTTATCAACCCATTCACGCGTTAGGTCCATATTGATTTTTTTCTATTTAGTTGAATCAAAATTATAAGATTTAACGTCATAAAAAAAGAGGTAAATCCTACAGGTTCCTCTAACTTTGTTGTGGCATTGAATTTGAGCTGTCATATGTAATATGGTTAATTTGATATATTAAATTTTCTATGTTGCAATACAACAATTTACTACTGTTTCGACTTAATAAAATAAATACTTAACGGTTCATTGAATCATGAATTTCTTTCTTCACCCAGACCCTTCCCTACTGACCATTGCTCTTCAGACAATGGAGTACATTTATTTCGGAGTTTTTATCGTCTGTGCTGCCAGTGTCTATTATGTTTTGGTACAGCGGGTGGGCGAAGAAATGCCCAGAAGTACAGTAGATAAAATATTTTTCCTCATGCTGGGAGTTGCCAGCCTGATTTGGTTTCTGTCCAAATTCACGCCCGCTGCCTGACAGCCTTAGTTTAGCTTTTTTCTATATTCGTTAAACACAATTTGACGAATTTCCGAAAAGGGGTAGCGTTTATCTTTAGCCATTATCCAATTTGATTATATCCTGAAAATCTCCAAACTCCCGATGCATGTTAGATGCAAGGATAAATATCCTTCCTTCGGCATATTGACGGATCAAGTCCAGCGTCAAAGAAGCATTTGTTTCATCCATAAAACTGGTGGGTTCATCAAGAAGGAGTACAGGAGTATCCGAGAATAAGGCCATTCCTACCATGGCCCTTTGTAGCATACCAGAAGAGTAATACCTTAACTTTTTATCTTTGTGGTCTTCCAGCCTAAGCCTGTTTATGACTTCATCTGCATTCTTTAGCAGGCATTTTTTCCAGGAAAAGTGGAGATCGTATTGTTCGGTCAGACTTAGGTCAAGATAGGCCTCCAGATAGGGCGCGGACCAACTTACATGCTGATAAACTTTATCCAGGGGAAGTTTTTTGCCATTTTTTAATAACCATACTTTTCCCTCGGATGGGTTCATTTGCCCTGCAATGATTCTCAGGAGGGTAGATTTTCCCGAACCATTGGAACCTACCAGAGCGAGGGAAGAAGCAGGAGAGAGGGTTTGATCAATTCCTTTGAATAACCACCGATGGTAAAACTTCTTTCCTACTCCTTCCAGTCTGATTGATAAGCCCTCCATGAACAACGATCTTACCCCTGATATCCTTTGATGATTCCTCGCGTAGCCTTTCTGATAAAGGTTAGAATTTCATCTCTTTCTTCGTTGGGTGGTAGTTGAGCCTCCACATAATCCAGGGCCTGAGAGGTATTCATCTCAGAAACGAAGATGTTTCGGTAAATTTCCTGAATGTTGTGAATGGTCTCGTTAGAAAATCCCCTTCTTCGAAGGCCGATGGAATTAACGCCTTCATACTGTAGGGGAGAGCGGCCGGCTTTGACGTAGGGAGGGACGTCCTTGGTAATGGTAGAACCTCCTGCGATCATAGCGTGCTTGCCAATTTTTACGAATTGGTGTATGCCTGAAAGCCCACTGATGATGGCCCAATCTCCGATTTCTACATGGCCTCCCATATTTACAGAATTGACGAGAATCACATTGTCGCCGATGATGCAATCGTGGGCAATATGTACATAAGCCATGATGAGGACATTGTTTCCGATCTCTGTTTTGCCGTGGTAGTCAGTACCCCGGTTAAGGGTAGCACATTCTCTGACGGTGCAATTGTCACCTACGATGAGGAGGGTTCGTTCTCCCTTAAATTTGAGATCTTGAGGAATGGCAGAAATGACAGCCCCAGGAAAAATCTTTACATGTTTACCGATTCTGGCTCCGTCATGTATGGTGCAGGTTGATCCTAGCCAAGAATTATCGCCGATGACGATGCCTCCATGGATGTTTACGTTGGGTTCGATGTGAACTTCATTGCCGATTTCGACCCGGGACATACCATTGTCTTTGGTGGTACGCCAGTATTCAAGTTGTCCGGCGTCGGATGAAATGACAGTATTGGGCATGATCTGGCAGTTCTTGCCAATTTTTACGCCGCTGTAAAGGACGACATTAGAGCCGATCCAGGTCCCTTCTCCTATTTCAACATCTTCGTGAATAGAGGCAAAATGATCTATTCGGACGCTTTCATGGATTTTTGCTTTAGGGTGAATATAGGCACTCGTCGACGGAGTGAGATTAGCGGGTGAAAGACTCATAATTTGTGTTTAGGGACTACAGATGCGATAAGGTCTGCGGAACAAACCAAGTGCCCATCTACGAAAATCCTACCTGTCATTTTACAGATACTTCTTTTGAGAGCAGTCAGTTCAAGTTCAAGAATTAAAGTGTCACCAGGAATAACAGGTTTTTTGAACCTAGCGTTGTCTATGGCGACAAAATAAACCCAAATAGATTTGGGATTGTCTATGGTATTGAGCAAAAGAATGCCACCTACCTGGGCCATGGCCTCCAATTGGAGCACCCCGGGCATTATAGGATTGCCGGGAAAGTGCCCCTGGAAGAAGGGCTCGTTGATGGTAACATTTTTCTGGCCGGTAATGGTATTTTCCGAAAACTCTAAAATCCTGTCTACCAGAAGAAAGGGATAGCGGTGGGGAAGAATTTCATGGATGGCGTTGATATCGAAGATTAAGCCCTGCTTTTTTCCTTTTTGGAATTTTCTGGCAATCTTATTCTGCTTGATCTTGTTTTTAATGGCCTTGGCCAGGGCTACATTTGCCTTATGCCCGGGACGGTTGGCCATGACATGACCTTTGATAGGCATACCAACAAGGGCGAGGTCTCCGACCAAATCCAGCAACTTATGCCGGGCGGGTTCATTGTCGTGCCTCAGCCCACCCTCTGAATTTAGGTAGCCTTCTTTAATCTCGAGGTCGGGGGTCTGGTAGATCGTCTTAAGGTTGTCTAGGGTATCTTGGTCTATATCCCTGTCCATGACTACGACAGCACTCTCCAGGCTTGCCCCTTGAATCAGGCCAGCCTGATGCAGGGCTTCAACCTCGTGTAAAAAGCAAAAGGTTCTGGAATTGGAAAATTGAGCTTCAAAGTCCTCTATACTTTCCATTACCGCATGCTGGGCGGGCATAAAGTCGGACTCAAATTCAATCATAGTGGTGACCTTAAAGCCTTCCGAAGGCATAGCTGCCAGTTGGACACCGCGCTCAGCATCTTGAAAGTGAATCGGCTCATCAATCACAAAATAGATTCTTTCAGCCTCCTGCTCTACAACAGCGGCAGTTTTCAAGGCTTCTACATATGCCTTTGAACTTCCATCCATTGCTGGTGGTTCCGGACCATCCAATTGGACAAGAACATTGTCGATCTGAAGGCCCATCAAGGCTGCCAGGGTATGCTCTACTGTATGAACCCTGGCTTCTTTACTTATGCCTATGGTGGTACCTCTGGAAGTATCAACTACAAGGTCCACATCCGCCGGTATCAAAGGATTGTCGGGCAGATCTGTACGCTGAAATACAATCCCATGATGCTCATCAGCAGGCTGGAAAGTAAGGGTAACAGGTTTGCCTATGTGTAGGCCCACTCCTGAAACCGACACAGGCTTATGTATAGTATGTTGTTTTTCGGTCATGAAAAAGATGATCTCTGCTTAAACATTTTCCTTGGATGTGTTTTCGAGCTGTTGTATGCGGGATTGTAATTCTTCTAGTTTCCTGAATAAGACCTCAGACTTTAGTTGTTGCCGAAAGGGCTGTATAGGAGAACCCCGAAAAACCTGTCCCTCCTTCTTTATGGATCGATTGACTCCAGACTGAGCGTCAATTTTGGTTTTATCTGCGATTTCGAGGTGCCCCACGATTCCTACCTGGCCTCCTACCATGCAATAGCTGCCCAGTCTTGTGCTTCCAGCAACACCCGTCTGGGCTGCAAGTACGGTATTTTCTCCAATTTCTACATTATGGGCAATCTGCACGAGGTTGTCTACCTTGGCCCCTTTTTTTATGATGGTAGCTCCGAGGGTGGCCCGGTCTATGCAGGCATTGGCACCTATTTCTACTCCCTCTTCTAAAATGACTTGGCCGGTTTGAGGGATTTTTTTAAAAGAACCATCCTCCTGAGGGGCAAACCCGAATCCATCACTACCAATTACACTTCCGGCATGAAGGATGCACCCCCTTCCGATCCTGCAGTCCCGGTATATCGTAACGTGGGGATAAACAACACTATCTTCTCCCACATGTACATTCTTACCTATATAGGCAAAGGGATGGATAACAGCCCCCCTGGCTATCACCGCCTCAGGCCCGATATAGGCCAATGGACCTACAAAAACCTTTTCTGCAATTTTTGCCTCGGGATGAACAAAAGCCCGGCTGTCGATTCCCTCCTGTTTTTGCTCAGAAAGTTGGCTGTAATACTGAAGAAGATTGGCAAAAGCACCATACGGATCTTCTACCCTTAACAGGGTAGGTGTCAGGGCTTTATTGGGTTGGAATTCTTTGGAGACGATGACTGCTGAGGCTTCCGTCTCATAGATATATTTTTCGTACTTGAGGTTGGCCAAAAAGCTGATGCTTCCCTTCTTTCCTTCCTCAATCTTGGAGATGTCGTCAATCTCGAGATTTTTATCTCCTTCTATCTCTGCTCCGATTAAGGATGCGATCTGACTTAAGGGCCACTTCATTCGGTTTTTTGAATTATTGGTAATAAATGTAGGTGTTAAGGATAGCTTTGTCAATTCAATTTGTAGGGTGCCAATGTCCATCAATCCAAATTCCTACTGACTTCCCTCTTAGGGACTTACCGATGAAGGGAGAGTTTTTGGCGGTGGAAGGAATGTCATCCTTTTCCAATACCCATTGCAAATCGGGATCGAAAGCTGTAAGCTCTGCCTTTTTGCCTACATTTATGCCAGGGACCTCAATCCCTAGTAGCTTTCTTGGATTGATGGCGATCAACTCGATCAGGGCAGACCAATCCAAATGCCCTTTCTGTATCAATTCTACATTGAGAACCGGCATGAATGTCTGTAGGTTCAGCATTCCTGCTTCTGCCAAGCCAAATTCCAGCCTTTTTTCCTCCAATCCCTGGGCACGATGTCCGGAGGTTATCACATCTACGTTCCCTTCTCTTATATGCTGGATGAGGGCTTGAATTTGTTTCTTGCTTCTGAGAGGGGGGAAAACTTTCAGGTTTGTATCAAAATCAAGGAGTTGTTCATCTGAAAAGGCCAGATAATAAGCTGGCATCCCCATACTTACTGCATGCCCCTGTCGTTTGGATTTAGCCAGAAGGTCCATGACTGCAGGAGAAGAGAGGGGTTGGAAGTGAATTCTTCCCTCTTCATAGGCCAGTATTTCCAGGTCTCTAAGCAAGGCTGCGGTTTCAGCTGCCTGGGGGAGAGGAGGCATTCCTAACTGCAGGGATACAGGCCCCTCATTTATTTCTCCTTCTTTGGCAAGGGAAGACAAGAGGGGATAAGTCAGGATTAAGCCGTTAAAGGCCTTGAGGTACCTCAGGGATCGGCTCAACAGGCCCTCCTCAATGGGTCCCCGAGTACCCTCGGTAAATGCCCGAGCTCCCGAACGGTACATTTCATAAAGTTCAGCGAGTTCTTTCCCCTGGTTGTTTTCGCTGAGGGAGGCAGCAAAACTTATCTGGCAAGGAAAGTGAGCCGCCTGGTGTTGGAGGCTACGCAGGGTCTCTGCATGATCAACAGGGGGATTGGTATTGGGATAGCAAAGCAAATGGGTAAAGCCTCCCCTAATAGCTGCCTGTGCCAACTGATGCAGGTTTTCCTTGTATTCAAAACCGGGAGTATTTAGGTGAACCTCCATGTCCATCCAGCCTGGAGATAGGTAAACCTCACGGTCTGGCCAATCTATTACTTTTTCCTCCTGAGAAATTTCCTGCTCACCGACAAAAGTGATGATTCCCCCTTCATCAATATGAATATTTACCCTTTCCAGGTGAAAGGGGGATTGGGGGTCTAGTACCCTGACCTGTCGGAAACATGTACCTGCCATTAGAATGAAAGTTTTGCTAACTGAATCTCAGCTTGAGAACCATTATTTCAAGCAGTAAGAACAAAAGTGCAGCAAGGATGAAGTATTTCCAAAGGGGTATCCCTTCTTTCTCCTGCTGAATTTTTTTTGCTATGCTATCTGCCTTGGGGTCCAGGAAATCTACTTCTGCTGAGCTTTCTCCCAATTTGTCCCTGATCTCATTTTCTTCCAGATAGGCTAGCTTTGATTCCTCATCAGATATATTGAAGGATATTTTTTCCAAGCGTTCTCCCTCCTGCTTTAGAGAATAATTGCCTTCCTTCAGTTCTATTCGGGAGAAATTAAGGGTAGTTGCTCCTCCCTGCACGTACTGTTCAGGGGTAAAGATATTACCTTCTTTGTCTTCTAAAGTAATTAGACTTTGGTTATTGCCGGTTCGGATGCTCCTGGCCTTAAAATCGCTGATGACCTGCCCCTGTTGAGAATTTCCCCGCTGATTCATGATCTGAGTTAGGCGAAACATCAGAGGGGCAAAAATAGACTTTACATGGAGGTCTGTCCAGTTGTCGCCCGGAAATACAGAAAAGGTGTAAATCAGTCCTTTGCTCAACTCGGATTCCAAAAGGACCAGCGCACGATTGTCCATCTGTATGATTCTGTTTTGGATGCTCGTATTGTCGAGGTTTATGGGATGATATTGATATATCAGGGGGGCATCAAATTCCTGAGAACCCTCCGGATCGTTATAAATGCCATCGAAAACAGGATGATCCAATTCGGCCTGATTGCCTTTTTGCCCCTGCTTGACTTCCACTAATTCTGAAAAACTACCTACCCCAGCCTGAGTTAGAAAGGCATTTATATTTTGGAGGTTCATTCCAGCTCCCGGGAAGAGCATCAGGCTTCCACCCTCTTCCAAGAAGCCCACAAGCTTCTCCCTAAATCCGGAAGTCATATTTCTGATTCCTACGAGAACAATAGATTTGTAATCAGAAAACTGTACGGTTGCAGCATTTCTGAGGGGATAAATTTCAGATTCAAAGGAGTCAAAGAGATCTTTGTAAAGGAGTTTTAGGTTTGGGGAGACCTGATCTTCCAAGACCAAGACTTTTTCTTCCTCGGGAATGTAGAGGCTGAAATATCTTTTGTTATCAAAATCAATAGGATTGTCATCAATCTGGATTTCGCCAGAGAGCCAGCCCGATTCCGAGGGAGTAAAGGTCAGGTCAAGTAGTTTTTGTGCGTCCTTTTCTATGTCAGTATTGCTGATGGCCACAGCCTTTCCTTCCAGGAGTACCCTGATATTGACATCCTTTATGTTTTCTTCCCCATCGTTGGTCAAGCTCAGGCTCATTTCTACGGGTTTTCCCTTTTGGAGAATCCTGGACTTGATGGTATTATCCTGGATGTAGACATTCTTTTGACGTCGGGTGGCAAGGGGAATCAACTTGACCGAAAGGCTGGAATCGGAGCCCTCACTTCGGATACTTTCACCCATGATGGTGGATGACTGAAAATCACTGAAGAAGATCAATTCTTTATCCAAATAGGCGGCTTTGGAGAAAATATCCTCTCTCAGATCAAAGAGGGCATCCAGAGATAGGTCGTTTTGTTCTACCTGAATTTCGCTGAGGGACTCTATCCCTTCTTCAAGGGTACCAAAATCATAGTTGAGCCTAGGATTGCTTCCTGCCATGATGAGAAATTCTGACTGCTTGTCATAGGCTTTGACCATGGACCTGGCCAGGGATATGGACTGCTGGAAATAGTCTCCTCTCTCGTTTCCGGCTTTCATGGAATAGCTATTGTCGATGACGATGGCCACGGACCTTCCTCCGGTATTGACGGCTTTGTTGTCTTTGAGGATGGTAGGACCAGCAAAGGCCATGACCAGGAAACTCAGGGCCAGGAGACGCAGCAGGAGGAGTAGCCATTGCTTAAACTTGAGCCTCCTCACTACGGTTTTTTTGACCTCTTTGACAAAAGAAATGTTGCTAAAGAGTATTTCCCTGGGCCTTTGGAGATTAAAGAAATGGACGATGATGGGTACAGACAAAGCCAAAAGACCCCAAAGCAGGGTAGGGCTGAGAAAAGTCATGAAATTTTATTATATAAATGAAACCGTTTGAGAGGGCTTTCCATCCCCTTATCGTACAATATTAAGCATTATTTTGGAAGGAAAGATAGCCTGTCTGTGGCTTCTTCGACAAAAGCAATTTTGTGCCTATAAAGTGCTTTTTTTTATCTTCAAAATTAATTTTAGCCCTATTGACATTGAATTTATTTCTCATATATTAGCGGCGATTTAAACAAAGGTGTAAATATGTACTGGACACTGGAATTAGCAACTTATCTAGAGGACGCTCCCTGGCCCGCAACCAAGGATGAGCTGATCGATTTTGCAAAGAGATCCGGAGCTCCCCTAGAGGTAGTTGAAAATCTGCAGGAGCTGGAAGAGGCCGATCAGCAGTATGACAACATCGAGGAGATCTGGCCGGATTATCCCACCAAGGATGACTTCCTTTTTAATGAGGATGAATACTAATGCTTACCCCATAAACAGGTATCATTGGTTATTCGACTGGATCACGCACACGTCAGCAGGGGACCTCAAGATGTCCTCAAAGACCTATCACTGGAAATCTCTCTATCACCGACCTTTATCCTGGGTGCCAACGGCAGCGGAAAGACTACCCTCCTACAATGCTTAGGAGGGCTTCTTCCTTATAAAGGTTCTGTTAGACTAGGCAACAAAGAAGTTTCTTCCCTAAGGAGAAAAGAAATCGCTGAGATGCTAGCCTTTCTCCCTCAGGTTTTTGCGCTACCTTCAAAACTCTCGGTCTATGACTTTGTCATGCTGGGAAGATTTGCCCGTCTGCCCTGGTTGGGGCAGTTTAGGCAGGAAGACAAGGCTGCAGTTGAGACTGAGCTTAAAAGATTGGGAATCACCCACCTTGCTGATAGGGAGGTTGATAGAATTTCTGGTGGAGAATTTCAAAAGGTACTCCTGGCGCGTTCCCTTAGCCAGGATACCGAAGTCATCTTGATGGATGAGCCTACCCAAAGCCTTGATCCCCAGCAGCAAGATTTTTTTGAAGCTATCCTGGCCGAACTTGAGCAGGAAGGTAAGCTCATGATCATTGTAAGCCATCACCTTGACCTCGTCAGTCGAAGAGCCAGGGAGGTCATAGCCTTGAAAGAGGGAAAACTTTGGTTTCAGGGAAAAGCAGAGGAACTTCCCAAGGCTTACAAGCAAGACCTGTATTTGCCTTGATTAAGAACCCTGGAGCCATTTTGTGATCAGACTTTGTGCTGCTTCAATTGGCGAGCGACGTTGGCTACCTATATCTTCTTTTATTTTTTGTAGCTCAGCAGCCACTAGCGGACTTTCATAAAAATGCTGGATAAGCTCTTGTTTGACGCTGTCCTCAAACCACTTGATGGCCTGGTCTTCGCGCAACTGTCTGAGGTAATCTCCAGAAGATATGTGTCGACGATAGGACTGGATAATATCCCAGCTTTCCTTCATTCCTGCCCCTTCCAAACCAGAGCATATGACAGTCTTTGGTTTCCAGCCTGAAGCTTTGGGAGGAAAGAGCCTGAGTGCCTGGGAGTAGGAAGTCCTGGCCTTCATGGCTTTGTCGATCCATACCCCATCTGCTTTATTGACGGCGATGGCATCTGCCATTTCCATGATTCCTTTTTTGATCCCCTGTAATTCATCTCCGGCATTGGGGAGCATGAGAAGAAGGAAAAAATCTACCATGTCGCGCACGGCAATTTCAGATTGACCCACTCCTACAGTCTCTATGATGACTACATCAAAACCTGCAGCTTCACACAGGAGGAGGTTTTCTCTTGTCTTTTGAGTAACTCCACCTAAGGTTCCGGCTGTCGGAGAAGGGCGGATGAAGGCTTTGGGGTGATGAGCAAGTCGATTCATTCGGGTTTTGTCTCCTAGGATGGAGCCCCTGGTGCTCAAGCTGGAAGGGTCAATGGCCAAAATGGCTATCTTCATTCCCTGATCTATGAGATAGCTCCCAAAACTATCAATAAAGGTGCTCTTACCCACTCCGGGTACTCCTGTAATCCCTAGTCTGAAACTCTTGCCCGTATGTGGCATACAGGCATCTATAAGGCTTTGGGCTAGTTTTCGGTCTGATTCTAAGGTGCTTTCCACCAAAGTTATGGCTCGACTTAGGGTCAGGATATCACCCTTTAGGATGCCCTCAACGTAGGCCTTCTCTGTCAGTCGTTTTTTCCTCATTTAAAAATCTGTAGCTACCCTCTTGTATATCTTTTTTACGATTCCATGTCTGCCCTGAGCACCTATAACCAGACTGTCTTCCTCAAAGGAGAGAAGTTTGTAGCTCTGATCCCAATAAAGGGCCTGAGACTGCTTTCCCTCTGGTCTTCCTTTCCGATTTTTTCTCTGATAGATAAAATGAATGCTGTCTCTGTCTTTGGATACACCCCATTTTCCTTCGTAATAGTTATAGCTATCGTATTCTACAAACTCTCCATTGTTAAAAAAGAAAATGCCAGGCTCAAAGCTCGTATCAGCCATGATAAAGGTCCCGCCTGCATATGGGTCATAGGTCAGGCTAAGTTCATATTTAGCCAGGGAGGTCTTGCCTGGAATCAATAAGTTGGCTGCTTTTTTATGAGAAAGTGAATGGGGGAGCGATGACTGACAAGCAGTCAGGGCCAACAAACTGAGCATCCAAAGCGGTAGAACGATCCTCATGGAGTGTAAATTTTTGCCAAAATACCATAGTTTTTACTTAATTCCACCTCTATGAATCTTCTTTACATTCACGGGATCGATAGCAAGCCAAACATGGAGCGGATATCCCACCTCGAAAGCCTGGGTTACAAGGTATCTGCCCTTCATTTGAACTACAGGGCAGAGCCAGAGACCTATTCCATACTCAAGAGGACTATCCTCCAATCGGAAATCCGGCAGTTGGTGGGTTCATCCTTCGGTGGCTTTCTCGCATTTTGGCTGGGAGAAGAGATGGGCTTGCCCAGTTTGCTTTTCAATCCTGCCATGTATGTGGAGCCCAGGCAAGCGAGATTTTCAGCTTCGATGGAAAGGAAGAGTCCTCGAAGGAGGGTGGTAATCGGAGCCCAGGATGAGGTAGTCGATCCTCAGGCCAACTGGAAATTTTTCGAAAAAGAGGGTAACCTTGCCAGGGACCAACGGGTAATATTGTGTCAATGGCTTGGGCATCAAATTGATATTGATACCTTCGTAGATGCCTGTAAGTGGGCCAGACTTTAAACCAATGACTGATTTATGGATACAGTTGAAATAATTGCTGAGGTATTGAAATATGCCGTACCGGGTGGCCTGATCGTTTTGGCGGTTAAGCTTGTGCTGGACCAACAAATGAAAAAGGCTGAACAGGAGTCGAGGCTAAGGTTGAAATCCGAGGTGCTTCGGGACCATCTTCCATTAAAATTAGCAGCCTATGAACGGGCTGTTCTCTTTTGCGAGAGAATTACTCCCGAACAACTAATCATGAGGGAACCTGGTGCTGAGCAAAACGTGGCTCAGTATAGAGCTGCGCTTATCAGAGAGATAAGGCAGGAATTTGACCATAACCTCGCCCAGCAGGTCTATATTCACCCTCAAGCCTGGGATGAATTGTCAGAGGCCAAAAACCAGATGATACAGTTAGTCCTCGAGGAGTCTGAGAAGCTATCGCCTGAAGATGAGGGGCGCGAACTCGCCGGAAAAATGCTGAGCCGCTATCAAGGGCTGGAAATCAAACGCCCACGAAATGCCATACTAATGCTCAAAAGCGATATTGGTCAACTATTTGCAGTATAAAATTGGAAATTTCTTGCTAATTATTTTTGCAACTCTTGATCACCTTTTTCGTAAGCAAATAGCAAGCGGGAACTTGGTCGCAAGTCGGTGAACTCATTTGGTTAACAAGCGACTGGGTAGTAACCTGTTATTCGAAGAGCTTGAGTGAGATTTTTTTTTGCCCTTCTACTTTAATTAAATGTTAAGAATGTAAAAATCTGATTACCAGTAGAATAATTATACAAATTTTGCTTTTTCTGAATCTTCTTAACATTTACATAAAAGCAAATTACTTGTTTTTGAAGGAGTTAGGTTAATTATTTGTCTCACAGAGTACTAGGCTAAAACAGGGATTATTGTGGAAATATTTTGATCCCTAATTTTTTTTTTCGGGATTAAACACCCATCTTTATCTCTACGCCAAAGGGAAAAAGGCAATTTTTTGTTACGATTTTAGTTATTTATACAAACACTTTTAGCCAAGGTGAAAAAATGACAGCGTCTCACGTTGACACATGGAACAGGTGTCTCCAATTGATTCAAAAGGAGCTTGCGCCACAAAGCTACGACACGTGGTTTCGGCCCATAAAACCTGTAAAACTAGACCGGAAGGTTCTGACTATTGAAGTCCCCAGTCAATTCTTTTATGAATGGTTGGAAGATCACTATGTCGGACTGCTCAAGAAAGCAATTCACTTTAACCTGGGTCCGGAAGGCCGCCTGGAATATGCCATTGTCATGGACAAAGGCAGTTCAAACGGTCATGGTACCACCATGAAGGTTCCAACCTCCGCCCAGCATGTAAAATCTTCTGCTAAAGCTCTTCAAAGCCATATCGAAGTACAAAGACCCGTCCCCAATCCTTTCGTTATTCCAGGAATCAGAAAACTGGAAGTGGATTCTAACCTAAATTCTGTATTTAGCTTCGAATCCTTCGTAGAAGGGGACTGTAACCGCCTGGCCAGGGCCGCCAGTTTTGCTGTGGCCAACAAACCCGGAGTTACAGCTTACAACCCCCTCTTCATCTATGGTGGGGTAGGACTAGGGAAGAGTCATTTGCTTCAGGCCATTGGAAACAAGATCAAGGAAATGCATCCCAAAAGGGCTGTACTTTATGTTTCCTCAGAGCGATTTATCAATCAATTCGTGGAAGCCGTCCGAAAAGGTACGGTCAATGATTTCATGAATTTTTACCAATTGATTGATGTTCTTCTGGTCGATGACATTCAGTTTCTTTCGGGAAAAGAGAAAACCCAGGAAAATTTTTTCCACGTTTTCAACCACCTAAGGCAGTCAGGCAAGCAGATTGTCCTGGCCTCCGACAGGTCTCCCAACGATATGGAAGGAGTAGAAGAGCGCCTGCTTTCTCGCTTCAAATGGGGCCTCAGTGCGGGTTTGCAGGTACCAGACTTTGAGACCCGGAAGGGGATTCTCAAGAGCAAGATGTACCAAAATGGGATTCAGCTTCCTCAGGAAGTAGTGGAGTTTATCGCACACAACATCACTTCAAATATTCGCGAGCTGGAGGGTGCCTTGATAAGCCTTCTCGCCCAGAGCAGCCTCAATGGTCAGGATGTTGATATCCAACTGGCCAAATCTATGCTACAGAATTTTGTGGATTCCGTGAGCAGAGAAATCACCATTGAGTCTATTCAAAAGATTGTTGGGGAGCATTTTTCGGTTGAGGTCGAGTTGATGAAAGCCAAGACCCGTAAGCGACAAATCGTACAGGCCAGGCAGATAGCTATGTTTTTTGCCAAGGAACTTACCCGTCATTCCCTTAAGTCTATAGGACTGCATTTTGGAGGGAGGGATCACTCTACGGTCATCCACGCCCTACAAACTGTAAATGATCTTATCGCAACTGACAAGTATTTTAAGCAAAGTGTAACGGAAATCAGAAAAAGAATCACCATGGAACTGAGCTAACGGAGCCTATGAACTTGACCAGACTTTTTCTTCACCCCCTTATTCTATTTTCCATCTTTTCCTGCAAATCCAGCGAACAACTGGGTCGAGATCAGGTAAAGGTGGCCAATGATTTCGCGCTTTCCATCGCTACAACAGGCTGTATGGGAACTTGTGAGGTCTATACCCTCGATATCAACGCTGAGGGAAAGGTGCGCTTTGAAGGCAAGGCCTACACCAAAATGGAAGGCCTTTACACCAACAAGGTTGAAGAACAACAATTGGAGGATATACTATACCAGGCGGATTCTCTGGGTTTTAGGACGTGGGAGGAAAGTTACGACATGGAGGAAATGATGGACCTACCCTCGGTTAAGCTATCCATAAGAAATGGTAAGGAAAGCCATCAGGTTTATGCTCGGATTGGTGCTCCAGACGATTTTTATTTGCTGATTGAAAGAATAAGAGCTATTGTAATCAGAAACCCCTACAAGGAGGTAAAATTATAAAATCGCAAAAAAATACTTTATTAATTCCCTCGATAATAGCGTTATTTTGTTGGCAAACATGTTCGCTATGAAAAAAACTATATCCTACCTCCTCATTTTATGTTTTCTCGCAGGCCTCTTTTCCTCCTGTCGCATCCTCAAGGGGGATCCGAGAAAAAACTGCAATCATCCGGATCACGGCAGTTACATGCGTGAGCTTCAACTTAAGCGAATGAATAAAAAGGGGTAACTTGCTTCAATTATTCCTTTAAAGACTGTTTATCTGGATGTTTACATGGTCTGTCTTAAAAGCAGACTGTAGGCTTATTCTGTACTTTCCTTCATTGGGAAGAAGGATAGAAGCTACTTGTTTGGGCTGACGAATTACCCTGATGAGAATTCCCATATCATTGTAAACCTGAATTCTTTGTATCGCTTGTGAGGGAGACAAGTTGCTCAGCCTTACCTCAAGTCCTGATATGCTTATTTCGGGTTTATCTTCTACCCGGCTCCTTACCAGGCTTTGATTTTCCTCCCACACATATTCGGGTTTGCTGCAGTTGACGTTCATTAGCCACTGAATTCCTTCGGATATCAAGGAAAGTCGGTTAGGGAAATCGATACTGTGTCCGATACCCTTTATCAATTTGGTATTGACACAGGCCCCGGATTCGTTGAGGGCCTTCTTCAAAGGATAAAACTTATATTTCAAGTTGTCATTTCGTCCATGTATAAGGTAACATGGCAGGTTAAAACTGTTGGACATGGCCTTGGTGTCAAGGTTGAGTACATTGGCGTTAGTCCCTATCAACAAAAGGCCATTGATGAAATTCATGTGCCGGGCTACCATTTTCAGGGCGGCATTGGCACCCTGTCCATAGCCCATTGCATGAATACAGTTGGGGTGAATGTTGTACCTAATCAGCATCTCCCTGACCAATCGTTTGGAAAAGTCCAGGTCTCCAAGATCGTCAAACCTTCCGTCCTTACCCCCATCGGGACAGATGAGGATAACTTCATTGGCTTCGGCAAAGTCTTTGAGTTCATCCCTCCAAGAAGAGGCGTCCCACCTTAGTGAGTTTAATGGATGAAAGGCCAGGACAACTGGCATTGATTTTCCTTTTACATAAGAAGAAGGAAAATAAAGGGCATATTTTTTTTGTGGGGTTCCGTTCAACTTATACACACCATTGGTAGTATATTGAGCGAAAACCTGGATGCAGAGCAAGATTACAAGGGTAAACAAAAACGCTCGCTTCAACATGTAAGAACAATTTTACTTCCAGAATTTTTCCACTTCCAGGTGATACTAAATTAGAAAAGCTTTGAAGAGAAAAATGACCTTGAAGATAAGTATACTTACAAGTGAATGATGCCCGGCAATGCTGATAGTATGTAGGCAGGATTTGAGTTCAAAAAAAAGGATAAATTATGCAAGCACAAAAGGTAAGGTAATTTACTTAAAGGTGATTTATAAATATATAAATCCTTGAATTTCAATTGATTGTACATATTCATATTTTCCAATCGTATCAATTTCGATTCATCCTAAGGTATGAACGGTCGATTGGAGTATTTAAATGGTTTTTTAAGTTTTTGAAAATTATTTAGAGTGGCTAAAAATAATCCTGAATAAATTACCTAAACAAAATGTTAGGAAAGCCCCGGATGTGAAGGCTCTCCTGAAATTTGTGACTATTTGCGCGCCCAACTTACATTAGATTTTACCCGGTATAGGTTCAATTCAAAATTTTTAAGGTAGAGAAACCTTCTTTACCTTGATAGCGGAGAAGAAAAATGCCCTCTGGAAGACCTGCTTTTGAAATGAAAATCTCCTTTCCCTTAATCTGATATGTCCTGAGAATTTTTCCTTGTATATCCAGAAGTTCAAGCTTATTCCCGGGCTCCGGAAAATTACCCAAGCAGATTTTCCATCCCATATCAGGAAGGTAGGCCAAGGTGAGGAGAGAGGCAGGTAAGTCATTGGAATTGCTGGTAAAGATGCTGAGGGCAGAATTTACGGGGTTGACCTGCAGAGATTCACCCCTGCCGTTATAGATGGAAATATTTTCCAATTTGAAGTCTAGAATTTCCACCCCAGCCTTCTTTCCTATGATTTCATCAATGACAACTATAATTTCAGCGGCTTGCCCGTAAGCACTCACAGTTTGTCCATTATTTCGGCTTATACCTACCTCTATTCTCTTTGTGTCATAAAAAGTCTTGTCCAGGCTGAGGAGTTCTGTAGGGCTTCCCAAAACAGACTGCTGATAATTGACCTTTACTGAGCCTGAATCGATTTCATAACCTTCCAATTCAAGGGCAAAGGCCAATCCATAAATGCTATCCGCAGGTTGGCCTGGATTGCCAATCATGATTTTTGCCCTCACGGTATCTCCGGGCAAGGCATTCAATGCGTCAAATTGTACCGAAAGGGGGATTCCATTACTGGTTGAAGGAGAGGTGCTTAATAAGTTGGGGGTCAGATAATTGTGAGAGATTGCGATCAGGTCATTTTCATCTACGACTCCGTTACCGTCCCCATCTGAGTGGGCAAAATTAACTCCATTGGTGAAAGCCCCAGGCCAAGAGTGTGAGGGCTGTCCGATCCAGTCAAGGTGAGCATTGGGGCGGATGTAGCCCGAGTGTCCGTAAGCAAGCCCCAGGCTCAACACATCCAGGTTATTCGCTGTTCCATCTCCGTTGGCGTCTCCGGGATAGACACATTCATCCAAGGCATGAACAACCAGGATTGCGGAATCCCTATGATTGTCAGCATCGGTCACGGTAAGGGTGTAACTACGGAAACTTTGGGTAGGAACAATTACGAGGGTTGAATCTGTGTCTCCTGTATTCCAGGAGTACTGGTAGGGAGCCGTACCGCCCGCAACAGTAGGAAAGATCTCAAAGGGTTCATTGATACAGGCGTGAACAGTGTCTGCCGAAAAGCTAACTTCAAGGTTATTAGCATAACTGTTAGGCAGGAAAGTCAATATGCAGAGCAGAGGTAGGACTAATTGTCTAAACATAATGGCTTATTTGGTGGTGAGTTGCTTGCATCTTATGCTAATTAATCTACATTTTTGCATTTTTGTTTAATACAAAAGCCTACTAAATAATTTGTTTCTGAAAGATTTATTTAATTACGCTTATTAGAATCACTTGATTATCAGATAAAGATAATTGATATTTACGTAATTACTGGACTATATGAAAAGATTATTATGCAAAATGCTCGACTAATAACGCTCCTAAAATCGCTAAGTCCTTCCGAAAATAAGAAATTCGTAGCTTATGTAGCTTGGCCATCTATCAATCAAAATGACAAATTAGTCAAGCTGGCGGAGTTTTTATTTGATATAAGTCCATCTTACAAATCTAGAAACCTGACCAAAACCTATTTGTTCAAACTGATGTTTCCGGGTGAATCTTATTCCGAACAAAAAGTACACGATCAGATGTCGGCCCTTCTTCGTTTACTTGAGGATTATCTGGCGATGATTGAATGGGAAAAAGATGTTTCTATCAGATCTATTTACCTGCTTGACAGCCTTTACAATAGGGGTTTGGGGGAGCATTCTTACAGGCATTATCAGAAAGCAAGCAAACAACTCTCCAGGTCCATTTATAGAAATTCATCCTATTATTATCAGCAGTACAAGCTCTCTCATGTTTCTGACCCCATCCTCTCGAAGAAGCAACCCAGGGAAGTTGCGGAAAACTTGGTTAACATCTCCTACAATTTAGAGACATTTTACTTGGCTGAAAAGCTGAGAATCAGCTGCGAGATGCTCAATCGGCAACGAATTCTTAACATGAGTGTGGATACAAGGAGGGCAGATGAATTGTGTAATTACTTAAGTGGAGAAGGAGAAAAATTTTTGAAGGAGCCGGTGGTAGCGATTTATTATCAGATTTATCTGAGCCTCAAGGGAGCAGAAGGGGAAGAACATTATGAGGCCCTAGTAGATCTCCTCGATCGTCATTCAGGTCAATTCCCTCCTTGGCAAGCCTATTCAATGTATGTCTACGCCCTCAATTATTGCGTCCGAAATATCAACCACGGAAAAGCAGGTTATCGGGAAGAGATGTTTCAGTTGTTTCAGACCTTATTGGAGAAAGATCTTTTGTTGGAACAAGGGGTGCTGTCCCACGCTCATTATAAAAACATCACAAATGTAGGGCTCAGCCTCAAAAAATACGATTGGGTGAAAGACTTCCTCGAGGGTTATAAGGCCAAACTTGCCCCAGAGATGCAGGACAACGCTTACAACTATAATTTGTCAGTATTCTACTACAATCAGAAAAAATACAAGGAGGCCATGGTTCTCCTTCAGCAAATAGAGTTCTCGGATGTTTTTTACCACCTGAGTGCCAAATCATTGCTGATGAGGATTTATTACGAACTCTGCGATGATGATGGATTTAAGTATTTGGTTCACGCCTTTCAGGCTTTTATCAAACGCAACCAAAAAATTCCTAAGTATCAGATTCAAGCCCACACCAACTTTATCCGCATCCTAAAAAAAATGGTCAACCTAAGAGCGAGAAAGCCATACTTGGATGAGGATGTCTACCAGGAACGCTGGCACAAAATAAGAGCCAGCGCAGATGAAGCCACTCCCATGACTCATGCACGCTGGCTCCTCGACCAATTAGAAGAACTTCAGGAAGGACCTATCCGGCAAGAAGGGAAATAAGTTCTCTCGTTTCCTCAACTGAACGGACTTTGTACTTGGCGCTGGTCTTGTTTAGACCTACCTTAACGGTATAAGCTTGGGTCGGCATGGCCAGAAAGGTATCTTCATCTGTATGGTCATCTCCTATGGCCATGATAAAGTTCCACTCCTGCTTGTTGAGCCACAATTCGGCTGCCTTTCCTTTGTTTACCCCTGCATTTCTGATTTCCACTACTTTGTTGCCCTCCAGGACCTGAAGATTGTGATTGGAGGTTAGGTAGATCAACTCATCCCGTATTTCCCTTACCCTGTTAATTCCGAGATCATTGTCAATTTGACGATAATGCCAGGCAAGGGTGTAGTCCTTTTCTTCTATGAAGGAGCCCGGGGTGCGTTCTGCGAGGTCTTCCAGGAAGGGCATGACAGTAGGTTTCCAGGTATCGACCACATTTTCGTTTCGGTTCCACTGCTGTCCATCCCAGAGCCAGACGCCGTGTTCAGAAACGATTTCAATACCTAGTCCTCCAAACCACTTTTCCAGGGTATAGCGGTCCCTTCCGGAGATGATGACAATAGTGGTATTCTTGGTTTGATGAATTTTCTGTAGTTCCTCGACTAGTTGTTCATCGGGGAAAGCATCCTCGGGCTTGGATTTGAATCCGACCAGGGTGCCATCGTAATCCAGCAGAAGAAGGCTGGATTGAGATTCCCGGTATGCCTTCACCAGTTTATCCTTACTTTCTTGTGATAAAAGTTTAGTTTGGCGGTCTTGGTTAAACTTCTTGACTTCCATTTGTTGCTTGATAAAGTTGTTGGCCCAGTGCTTAACGCTGTATTTTTTTAGCCTTTTCTGCATTTCCTCCAGGCTCTTTCTTTGATCATCATGGGGCATGGTCAAGGCTTTGAGCAGGGCTTGCTCGATGTCGTTCTGATCTTTGGGATTGATGATGATGGCATCAGATAGCTCATGGGCAGCACCTGCCATTTCACTGAGAATCAGTACCCCGGGCTTTTCATCCTGCTTGGAAGCGACAAATTCCTTGGCTACCAGATTCATGCCGTCCCTCAGTGGAGTAATCAATGCGATATGTGCTGCCTGATACATGGTCACCAGACTTTCAAAGGCAAAAGAGCGGTAATAATAGCGAATAGGGATCCAGTTAAAGGTCCCGTAGGTTCCATTGATACGTCCCACCAATTCGTCTATTTCTACCTTCAGGCTTTTGTATTGATCTACATTCGCTCGGGAAGGTACGACCACCAGCATGAGGGTTACCACCCCGCGATACTCAGGATTTTTTTCGAGAAATAGTTCGTAGGCCCTGATGCGTTCGGGAATTCCTTTAGAATAATCCAGCCGGTCAATGGAAAGGATAAGTTTACGCTTTTGGCCATAGTCCTTGATAAACTGTACTTCCTCCGACTCGGATTCTTCGATATTGGGGAAGGCGTATTTTTCGTAGTCAATGCCCATTGGGAATACATCAACCTTGACCGAACGGCCTTCGACCAAAAGGTTGCCGAAAGAATGCTCGATACCGGTAATTCTGTATGCAGCACTGAGGAAGTGGCGCATGTAACCAAATGTGTGAAAGCCAATCTGATCGGCTCCAAGGACGCCATTGAGGAGGTCTTTTCTCCAAGGTAGGGTACGAAATATTTCGTAGGAGGGAAAGGGAATATGAAGGAAAAAGCCAATAGAGAGGTCAGGGAAATGCTTGCGAAGGATACCAGGAACCAGCATCAACTGGTAGTCATGGACCCAGACCATGTCGTCAGGCCAGATTTGAGAAGCCACTACCCGGGCAAATTTTTCATTGACCGCTTTATACTCATTCCAGTAATTGTCATCATAGGTGGTGTACTGAGTGAAGTAATGAAAATGGGGCCAGATCGTCTTATTGCTAAAGCCTTCATAGAATAGCTTGATTTCTCTCTCATTCAAAAAAACGGGATACATTCCGTCGGACTTGAATTGATCTGTGATCAGGTCTTTTTCCTTTTCATTATCGACGACTTTTCCGGGCCAGCCGATCCAAAGCCGCTCGACATTAGAATCCAGAGATCCAAGTCCAGTGGCCAGTCCTCCGGCACTCGGGTGATAAATGAGTTCTCCCTGGTTCCTATCAATCGTGATAGGCAAGCGATTTGATACAATGACAATACGACCCATAAATTCTGTATGTGATTAGTTTCTGGCAAAAATAACTATGATCCACCAACCAGTTTCTCATGCGAAACTACGGGATTCATATCCTTGTTTAACATATATCCCGATCCTTAGATGTAGACTTTTACCTTCTACTATCTTTTAAAACATTGTTCCATTGGACTTAAAGGGACTAAAATATCTGGACAAATGCACACTTTCAACGTCAAAATGATAAATAACTTCGAGAATTTAATATTTTCGTTATATATAATGGGTTAGGATTCAAGGTATAAGGTGAGGTACTTTTCTCATTTATTGTACCCCAGAGGCTGATCGTTCTTTAACCTTATCTTCCTTTTGCCTACTTTGATTGAAAATTAACATTGTACATGAAGGTTCATTTTGTTGCCATAGGTGGAAGTATTATGCACAGCCTGGCCATTACCCTCAAGAAAAATGGGCATGAGGTCAGCGGGTCTGATGATCAGATTTTCGATCCCGCCCGAAGCCGCCTCCGGGCTCATGACCTTCTACCTGAAGATGGGTGGCATCCTCAGCGCATTCGGGAAGACTTGGATGCGGTAATATTAGGGATGCATGCTTTTAAGGACAATCCAGAATTGGCCAAGGCTCAGAAATTGGGCCTTCCCGTGTATTCCTTTCCGGAATTTATTTCCCAACAGTCTGAACACAAGCAGCGCATTGTCATCGCAGGAAGTGCCGGCAAGACCACCATTACATCTATGGTCATGCATGTGCTCAAGACCATGGGTCGAGATTTTGACTACCTGGTAGGCGCCCAAATTCCCGGCTTCGATAACCCAGTCAGCCTGTCGGATTCTTCCCCCTTCATCGTCATCGAGGGGGACGAATACCTCTCGAGTCGGATTGACCCTAAGCCCAAGTTCCTCCACTACAAGCCCCATATCCTGGTCATCAGCAATATTTCCTGGGACCATATCAATGTCTTTCCGACGGAAGATAATTATATAAGCCAATTTGAATCCCTCCTCAAGCAAATGGAAAAGGCAGGAAGCATTATTTATTTTAAGGAAGACCAAAGGCTATCCCACCTGGTGGAACAAAACACGGATCCCGAACTCCACTATTTATATCCCTACGAACTTCCTGCCTATGATATTGTACCTGAGGGTTTCCGCTTAACAATGGGGGATGAATCAGCCCTGCTTAAGGTAATAGGCAGGCATAACATGGCCAACATCGAGGCTGCCTGGAAAGTATGTGAACTGCTTTCTGTACCTGCAGAAGATTTTTTAAGGCATATAGCTACTTTTCAAGGAGCCGGAATCAGGCTTGAAGTTCTCCAGGAAAAAGAAAACATGGTCCTGATTCGGGATTATGCTCATGCACCCTCGAAGGTAGCGGCCAGTGTAGATGCTGTCCGCAAGCGCTTTCCTCAAAAGAATCTTATCGCCTGTTTTGAGCTCCATACCTTTTCAAGCCTCAACAGGGCCTTTTTACCTCATTACCTGGGAAGCCTCAACCAGGCAGATCAGGCCTTGGTATTTCTCGATCCCGAGGCATTGAGGAAGAGGCGGATGGATTCTATTGAAAGAGAATTCATCCAAAAATCCTTTGGTGCGGATAACCTGACTGTAGTCCATACTCCAGAGGAGGTTCAGAAATTCGTCAAATCGAGACAGAGCGACGATGATGTGATCCTGATGATGTCGTCGGGAAATTTTGCAGGCCTTGATATTGGTACCTTGGCATAAAAAAACCACAAATACAATACAGCAGGTAATAGACAAGCCATGCTGTCAGTATTTGTGGTTGTGGGGAGATGATTTCTTCAGAAACCTCCGTAGCTGCCTTGGATATAGGCTTCTAATTCACGGATTTTTCCATGCTGGTCCGAAATGATTTCTTTTACTACGTCGCGGATGGTAATCATTCCCATCAGTTTACTTCCTTCTTTGACGGGAAGATGCCGAATATGCTTTTCAGACATGATGCGCATGCACTGGGCCAGGCTGGCATCGACGTCAACGGTAAATACCTTGGGGGTCATCACTTCGATCACGGGAGTCTTGGCCGCTGTTCTGCCTTTGAGAATACCTTTACGGACATAATCCCTTTCGGAGAAAATGCCTTCCAGTACTCCATTTTCATCCAGAACAAGCACAGCACCGATGTTATGGATTTCCATCGTTTCCAAGGCCTTCCACACCGAGGCTGTATTTCTGACAAAATACAAGGCATTTCCTTTTTTCTGAATCAGCTTCTTTACTGTCATAGTTCTGTGTACTTAGTAATAGTGTCCGATTTACATTAATTCCTTATACCTAACTTACTTAAAAACAGAGACTTAAGCAAGTGTCTTGCGAAATTCCGCTGCCCTTTTGCCACTATTCATTTGATTTTCAGGCAGAAAAATTATGATATTCAAAATTGATTATATATTTACTCTTGCTACATGGATGTGAAACTCCAACTCAAGCTCTTGCCCCCTTGGCATTCGATTGCTTTATTGTAATTTAATATTTGATTAGCATTATAATTACCTTTGCACAAAATTAGAAGATGAAAGTCATTGCAGTCTACAGCCTGAAAGGAGGAGTGGGAAAAACAACCACCTGTGTAAACCTGAGCTATTGTGCAGCCATGACAGGCATGATTTCCTTGATTTGGGACCTTGATCCTCAGGGAGCTGCTACCTTTTATTATCAACTTCGACCAAAGGTAAGAGGAGGAGCCGCCGCCATGTTGGGAAAGCAGGCCCATCTGGGAAATTTTACCAAGTCTACCTCTCACAAAAATCTAGATATCATTCCTTCCGACCTATCCTATCGCCACCTTGATCTGATGTTGGAAGAAATGAAAAAATCAAAGGCGAGGCTCAAAAAAAGCCTGGACGAGCTATCTACCGAATATCAATATGTATTTATCGACTGCCCTCCCAGCATCAATGTACTTGCCGAACACATTTTTGAGGTAGCTGATGTAGTCTTATTTCCCATCATCCCTACTACCCTGGCCGAAAGGGCCTTCGTTCAGGTTAGAAAGTTATTCAAGAAAAATGGATACGACCGGGAGAAACTTCTTCCCTTTTTCTCATTGGTTGACAAGAGAAAAAAATTGCATAAGGACACCCTCGAAGATTTCCGACAAAGATATCCGGAGACGCTCGAAACATTGATTCCCAGTGCTTCCCTGATCGAAAAGATGGGTATTTACCAGTCGCCCCTGCCTAGTTATGCTCCACTTTCTCCTTCAGCCATAGCCTACAAATCACTTTGGCTGGAGGTAGCAGGACTCGTCTCTAGTTCACGGGTACGGTAGCGCTGCAACAGGGCCTTGGTGGCTTTAACTCCTTCGATTTCGGACAACTGATCCCCTTCGTATTCGATGCCTACATGACCTTTGTATCCGGAGGCTTGTACGATAACCAACATTCTGCCATAATCAATGGTCGTTTCTTCTCCATCTTCGTCAAAAGCATAGGTCTTGGCACTTACGCCACCGGCGAAGGGCATCAACTGACTTAGCCCCTGGTATCTGTCGTAGGGAATCTCACAGTCTCCTTTTCCCTTGGGAATTCCTTGTATACAGAAATTTCCAAAGTCAGGCAGGGTTCCTACATTTTCCATGTCCACGAGTTTCATGACCGAAGCCAGCCACTGTCCACCAGAGAAATATCCTCCGTGATTTTCTACTAGGATATTGATGTTAAAGTCAGCAGCAAAAATCCCAAGCCGGCTGAGTCCGTCAATGGCGGCTTCACGAATCAGGGCAGGACTGCCAATACCCCTGGCATTGACCCTGATGGAATGGCATCCTAGTATAGCAGCTGCCTCGACCCATTTGAAATGATTGAGTACGGCATCCTTCCTCTTTCTTTCAGATACTTCTGCCAGGTTCCCCTCCTCGTCAACCATTGTCAGGAGGTGATCCACCCCTAGCTTTTTACTGCTGCTGCTGAGTGCCGACAAATAGGCCTGTTCCTTTGCCTTATCCTTGAAATAGGAATTCAGAAATTCTACGGCTCCGATACCAAATTCCTCCTTGGCCATAGCGGAAAAATCTTCATTACTCAGCTTACCTGCTTCAAAACGGCGGTAAAGGGAGTAGGCCGCCAAAGAAACATCAAACCAAGGATCAATCTTAGCTGGAGTTTTGTCCTCGGGAACCCCATTACCTTCTTGTCCATCATTTTCTTCCTCGCAGGCCTGGAGGAACAGGGGAGCAATGAATGCGCCCTCACCCATCAGGACAGTGCGCTTGAGAAATTTTCTTCTGTCAGTTCATGACACAGGGATAAGCTTAAAATTTGCTCAATTTTTTATCTGAAAATTATATTTGCCACGCGCCAGTTCGACTACTATTCCTTCTTTTCTTACATCTCTGAACGTAATACCAGGGGGGCTGGGCTGAGGACTTCCTCCCATCCATAATCGGCTGTTATTTGCAAGAATGGTAGCCCTTGTAGGATCTTCTACAGGGAGTACAAGGGTAGCTTTTGCAGGTACCCTGACTTGAAGTCTCATGGGTTTACGATCTTCAATGCGAACATAGAGGAGTCCGTATTGAGTTTTGAGCTGTCCTTCTACAAACTCAAGGTCTCCTCCCAGACGGGGTTGGAGAATAGGCTGGCTGAATCCAGGAGCATTCAAGCTAGGCTTTATCCCGGCCAGTTCGCTGATCAACCAACGGGCTGCCAATGGCTCAGAAACCTCAGGCAAAAGACGAAAAGCCATTTCATTTTGCTCATGCTGACTCAGTAATGGCAGCACAACCTGTTTTCCTAGCCCAAGGCCTTTCAGGCTCATTCCACCTTGTAAAAGTTGGTCCATAAGGTTGCGAATAATGGCCTTGGCCTGCTTTTCAGGGACCAGATCCATGGATAAGGCAAGTATGTCTGCATCAAGCCCTTGTCCAAAGCTATGCTTTTCCTTATCGAATTGGTTTTTTACATGCTCCTGAAAGATTTGATTGGATTTGTCCAAAAGAAGCTTAGCCAGGGAGTCTTTTTGCGTAGCTATAGCCAGATAGGCAGCTCGCTGATAGCTTTGGTGTAGAAGAAACTGCTCGGCAAGGCTGTCAGGTTTGGCAAAAGCCGAATCGAAATCGCTGTTCCAGATGGGATGATCTGTAATGAGTACCTTGTTTTCGGTCTGTAGGTAGGCTGTCCAAAGCATATCAATGGCGTCCCTACCTTCAGCTTCTTCCAGCAGGGGTCGTGCGGGTCGAAAATAGGTGAGCAGTTCTTTCCATTTTGCCTGATCCAGGTCCGCCTTAGCATTGAAGTTATTTGCCAGCCCTTCATACATTTGATTGAGACTGCTGTCAGAGCAAGAGAAAATACTCAGCTGGCCTTCCATCTTTATTTCTTCGGGCTCTTTTTCCTCTGTCTCCCGACTACAAGCCAAATTCATGACCAAAAGAATTAAAACTCCCCTTAAAAGTAGATTCATTGATTTATAGTTTGGCTAGAAAGATCAGAAAACCGGGGGAATATGCCAAGGTCTGGAAGCGACTTCCCCATTTTTGAGCAGGTATGCGGCTCAGGATTTAGATGATTACAGTGCGGGCGAGGTCCAGCTCAATATTTTAGGTATCAAATCGTATGTAAATTATCTCAATTTTGCCTAAACCTATGAGCAAATAGCTATTCAAGGTAGAATTTAGCCTGTTTCTACAGGTTTTCTGCAAGGTCCTACCGGATAAAAGCAAAAAAAAATTGCATCCCGCCTTTAAATCTTTGCGTAATTGTAATTGTCGTTGGAAAACAAATACTTCCACATGAGATAGACTAATAGTCTCCTGTTCCTCCATGTACTCACAACCCGATTTCGGTGCTGAATCGATTTCAGATACCGAAGGGAAAGGAATATGCTAGTCTTGAGGGAGGATTTGTCTTTAACGGCAATCATGATTCTGTAAATCGTATCTGTATCTTTTTATAGACCTTCGTTCTTTATTCCTCATAGGCTAGTTAGGGCTTGGTTCCGCCGCGGAGCTAAGCCTTTTTTTATTGACAGAAAGGGAATAATTTTCGCTTATGATACAGATAATCAGGGTAAGCAAGAGCGAAGAACTATCAGCTTTTTGCCGACTGCTTGAAGAGTATTCTGCATTGAGAGGCTATGATGAGGCACTCGGTGATTTGAACCTGGAAATGGCTCGCCCCTCTACCATTTATCCTTGTATCACCCTGGCCCGAAATGGCGATGCTGTAGTGGGATGTGTGGCTTTTAGGAAGATAGAGAAAGATTGTTGTGAAATGAAGCGTTTGTTTGTCAAACCGGAGTTTCAGGGAAGGGGGATCGGAAAATCATTGGTGAAGCGTTTGATCCTGGAAGCCAGCAAGGAGGGTTATAAAAAAATGAAGTTGGATACACATCCATGGATGAAGGCCGCTGATAAATTGTACCAAAGCCTGGGGTTCTATGAAATCGCAAGATACAATGATAATCCTACATCTGGCATTAGGTTTATGGAACTTGTACTGTAAAAAAACCGGGAACACTGCTGCCCCCGGCCTATGAACCAAACTACTACTTATAAATTAAGCAGACAGCTAACTATGAAAAGACAACTTGTCCAACTTATATCCTTAAAAAGAGTAGAACCAAATGGAAAAAGGCTGATTTAAACTCTTTTTTTCAATTTAGCTTTTCTTTTGTTTCGATTGAGGCACTTTTTCCCAAAAATCTAACAATTTTTACGATGAATCTTCTACCTAAGTTGCATTCGTATTCCCATTCGGTAACTTTGATCAGATTCATGATATTTCATAGGGCCTAAGTATAGCCTTGCCCCCAAAGAATCGGAGCGGTCTTTCACCTCTGGATGACCAAGGCTAAAGGAAAGGTACCCTTCCCTACGAATCAGAAATTGCCATTTTTTATCCTGAGGAAAAAAGGTCAACCAATCCAGATTATCCCTCACATAAGGGGGAGAGGAAGGTGTAAAATCGGTCATTAGCTCTGAAATTCGCCTGGTTTGAGGAATTTCTCTTTCTTCTTTCCATCCTACCCACCCATCTCCGGCGTCGATGTTCATCAAAATATTGAAGAGTAAATCCCTGTTTTTTTCCTGGGGACGCAGGATAGCTTGGATTCCAATTTCTCCTGTATCGTATATTTCAAAGGTAAAGGTAAATCTCATCTTCCCTTCTTTCTCCGGACTTACCCATCCCTGGTATGCAATTTTTACAAAGGAATCCTCTGCCTTTTCAACCTCAATTTTTTCAAAAATAATACTTTCAGCAAGGGCGATCCCTTTGCTTGATTCCTCTAAAACCTTACCCTTGTATCGAGTAGGAAGGTACAAAGGGAAATTCAGTATCTCTTTATCTCCGATTTTAACATTCTCCAGCATCCTAATCCCCTTGTCAAAATTCAGGGATACTCCCTGAAATCTTACGTCAAGATTGGTGGCAGATTCCTGGATTTCAAGTTTGGTCTTACGTGGCGGGGATAAAAGGGGGCTGGCACTGTAGGTACAATAGGAGGCTTCTGAGATCAAAAAGTCCTTGTCTAAGAATTCATGTTCTTCTTCGGGATAAGCCTTGACCCTCAGGCAAGTTTCCCTTGGTATGCTCCCAAAAGGATAGGGCACCTTGTAGTGAAAGTCCCTGAAATAGGGAGGGAGGGGAGATTGAAGGATTTGGGTAGAATCCTCATTGATCAATTCCCAGATGAGCCTGACCTTGGAGAGGTTCCGGAAGGCATAGCTGTGTTTGAGCAACAGGTGATCCTTTTTACAGATCAGTTGGAGGGGACTGTAGAGGTCCTTCAGATAGGAGAGTTCGGGTTGAGCTTTCCTGTCGCCAGTCACAAAACCATCTTTTAAAAACTGAGAATTTCGGGGAGACTTCTCAAAAAAAGATTTTTTGTCAGCCCATGCACCTAGGACAGTAAGGAAAGGAAGTTCGGGCAGTTTTTCTAAGCGTCTTCTGGCATCACCACGACTGAATTCAGGACCTTTAAATAAGCTATTGGCCCGGAATTGGGTTTCGGACCAAAAAGGGATATCGGGAGCATCGCTGGCCAGGGAATAGCGGTCCGGGTACACATGAAGAAGAACGGATGCGTAGCGGGCTTCCATTTTGAGTCGGCGCTCGGCATATTCGAGGTCCAGGTATTTGTCATCCCCTAGCTTACTGATGATGTACATGCCTAATTCTTCGCAAAGGGTATAAAATTCCGGTGGTCCTGCCTGATCTATATAGACAGTATTGATGTGGTTGGCTTTCATGATTTCCAGGTCTCTCCTAATGTCTGCCACAGTCAATGCATGGCCTTTTTGGGGATGGAAAAAGCGATAGCAAACCCCTCTTAGAGGAATGAATTTTCCGTTTAACAGGACTTTATTTGATTTTTCACCCTTGCGGCAAAGGGCAATTTTCTGTCTTATTTCCTCTATGACCCTTCCTTTGCCATCTATCAGCCTGACGTCCAATTGATAGAGGTAGGGATTCTCTGCGGACCAATAAAGGATGTAGGGAAGTTGCTGGATAAAGCGGAAGGGGAAAGATTTTTTCTCACTTTTAATCCTCTCCTCTCCTTCAAGAATAGGATTGCCATCAGGGGTAGAGAGGGTATAGCTCAGAACCAATAGCTGCTTTTTAGCTTTTTGTCCCTCTATCAGCCTTCCCCTAAGTTCGAAATTTTCCTCGGCATCCAGTCCAGCCCTGCATCCCTCAAGATGGTTTTCGGGTTTGTGAACCAGGAATATTGACCTGTCCAACCCCATTCCCTGGGTCAAGGTGTCCGATTCAAGTAAAACTTGTATGAACAGGGTATTCTTGCCCGGCTTAAGGTGTGGGTTGAGACTGATGGCAGTACCAAGGTCCCCCAAACGAAGATTTGAGACCATATGTTCATTGAGGAAAATTCTCATTTTGGGTCCTCCACCGTGAAGCCTGAGGTAGACCAGGCCTTTTTTCCAGGATGGAGGTAGGACAAAATCACACGTGTAGATTCCCAATTTGACTTTTTGAAGGGAATCTTCCTCACTTTCTGAAGGGGAAACCCTGCTCTGGTAATGCTCTAGTATATTGCCGGGAACATGTACAGAGGTCCATGTAAGGCGGGAAAGAGCTGAGTAGGGGAGATAATTCTGGGATGAGGGTAGGAGGGCAAAATCCCATTTTTCAGAGAGTGACTCTACCCAGGGAGAGAGTTCAGGATTCAGGTAGAGGCCAGAAATCGGTTTAGAAAAGGAGGGTATCCAGTCCTGTGTCTCCAATAGAGGGTATTGTTCTTTGGGAAGGCCGGGGGATTGGGACAGGCCGTGTATAAAAATCAGGCAAAGAAAGAAGAAGGTGACATATCGTTGTAAATCAAGGTGCATGTCCGGCATAGAACCTTCTCAGATTTTTGGAATTTTTTCTTAACGTCTGGTCCTGGAAACCTCTGCTACATTTTATTTGGATGTAGTCAACTAGTTGATCTTGATGGACCCAACTGAAGAAACATTCGCATAAATCGTGCCTACCCTCGTAATTTCTAGAAATAGGAGGAAGTTAATGCTGATATAAGGATCAGGAGGCTGGAAGCATGGCCTTTGGGTTTTTCTTCCTGTACTTTCGCCCCCAATACATTCCCAAGATACTTCCGATAAAAGTAGGGAGGAGCCAAGACAAGATTCCAGGGAGGAGCCCACTGTTATTTACCAGTAGGGCTGTGAAAGCGGTTATGAGACTACCATTCATTTTGCTGATATGTCCCAACAGCCAGAAGCGGGGATGTTGGGGGCCTTTTACATAAAGTTTAATATCTCCGTAGACAAACAGGCCTGCAATTCCGCCAAAAACCAACCGTATTATACTGGTATTTCCTCCCAGCAGAAGCAGGTAACTTCCATAAGTGATCATAGCCAAGGAAAATATTCCCATCAGTCCGCTTAGGGCCCAGTCAAAAGCTGCGGGCCTTTGTCCCTGACTCAGTTTTTTGAGTTTTAGCATGCGCAAACCAGAGGCTACCAGGTAGAGTCCAAATATTCCTATGGAGAATAGGAAAAGATTTTGATGGCCTGGAAGGACGGAAATTAGCAGAGCCAGCAGGGCAGTAGCGATCAGTGAGTAAGCGAAGATCTTACCAAAAAGCTTATGCCATTTTCCTCCCTTTTTGCTAATAGCGGCCAGAGGCCCGAATACAATACTCGAGGTTCCGAGGCCAATGTGTATGTAGATCAGAATTTGTATCAATTTTTCCATTTTATCTTTTTTGGACCTATTAGCCTTACTGCTATTAAAAACGAAAAGTTTTTCTGATGAAGCAGCCATAAAAGGAGATGAAATATAGCCTGGCCTTAGGAATCGTATTTGGGCTGTTTCTTATTATTCCATTTTTTATATTTATGGGTAGTTTAGAAATGAATATGCTACTAAAATTGCTATGAATAAAATGTTGCCAATCAAGGATTTGTGTCTCTTTCTTATGGGGCTAAATCCTATTTTTTTGCAGGGACAGGTCGTATTTTCAGATCAGTCTGATCAGGCGCGAATTGGTGAAACAGGGCCAAACTACGGGGTTGCCATCGCAGATTATGATAAAGATGGATGGGAGGATATCTATATCACCCGTAGGCCCGGCCCTAACCGACTCTTCAAAAATATTGGCGGAAGCTTTGTAGATGTGGCTCCTTCTGCCGGTGTGGACGTATCGCTTAATACCAAAGCGGCTATTTGGGCCGATTTTGACAATGATGGCTGGTTGGACCTATTTTTAGCTAATGCTAAAGGGCAGAACGATCAGCTCTTCAAGAATAATGGCAATGGCAGTTTTACGGATATTTCTGCTTCTGCAGGCATACAGCATCAGGGCAATCCTTTTGCCGCTATCGCTGGAGATGTAGACCGGGATGGATACCTAGATATTTACCTTGTACATTTTGACGGTCCCAATGTCCTGTGGTACAACAATGGAAACCTTGGCTTTACAGATATTACGGCTGAAGCCGGAGTGGAAATGGATCGGGTAGCCATGGGAGCGACCTTTATCGACTTTGACCGGGACGGCGATCAGGATATTTATCTCCCTCATGACGGGTATGGCCCCAACGTCATGTTTGCCAACGACGGAAGCGGTTCCTTTTACGATGTAGCACCTGGAATAGGGGCAGATATAGCAGCTTTTGGCATGGGGGTGGATGTAGGGGACATCAACAATGACGGATGGCCGGATATGTACATCACCAACCTTTATCCTAATAATCTCTTGCTCAATGATGGACAGGGGAGTTTTGTAGATATAAGAGACAGTGCTGGTGTAGGTGATCCGGGGATGGGCTGGGGAACGGCTTTTCTAGACGTCGACAATGACGGCTTTCAGGATATCTACCTGGCCAACACTCCCAAGGATCCCAATGTCTTGTATCATAACAATGGAGATCTGACATTTACCGATATCAGTGCCGGTACTCCCATCAGCAGTCCAAGAGGCAATGGATTTGGAGTCGCGACATTTGATTATAATAAGGATGGAAGGGTGGACATTCTTCTGACCAACTCCAACGATACCGTCGGTCTTCAGCTATTCAGAAATGACACAGAAAACGACAATCATTGGTTGTCGGTAAGCCTGGAATCTCAAAGACAGCACGTGTCGGCAATCGGTGCACGTGTAGAAGTTATCGCCCAGGGGCACTACGGAACAGATATGATTTCCGGAGGTTCGAGTTGGGTTTCCCAGCATAGCCCCATCCTTCATTTTGGGCTAGGAGAAGCCTTGATGGTAGATACCCTTCGCATTACTTGGCCAGATGCCAGTGTAGAGGAGCATTATCAAATAGCCACCGATCAACTATTCAAATCCATCCAACTTGGCCTTCCCGCTTCAGTCGCTAAGGAATACTCACAAGAGCTTCTGGCCTATACCACAGAAAGCCATCTGCACCTGAGCTGGACCCCAACTCAGGCAAAAGCAAATGTGAAGATCATGAACCTAGAGGGAAGAACTTTGGGGAAATTTTACAATCTCTCACGGGGGCAGTTGAGCATTCCCATTCATCATTGGCCATCGGGATTCTACCTGGTACAATTAGAAATGGGAGGGAAACACGAGTACAAAAAAATCTTATTGCCTAAGGAACGATAAAAAAATAACTTGTTAAAAAGTCGTATCTTTCTTCCAAAGGC
>CAZMAV010000012.1:0-149762 GCA_964564415.1 uncultured Bacteroidia bacterium
CGCTTAAAGCTCTAATTTATTGATTGTCAGCGACTATTAGCCGGA
Organism: uncultured Bacteroidia bacterium; assembly: GCA_964564415.1. Lineage (GTDB taxonomy): Bacteria > Bacteroidota > Bacteroidia > J057 > J057 > JALEFZ01. Next base: position 46 of record CAZMAV010000012.1, read on the forward strand.
ACTCACGTTAAAATAAGAACCAAGAGCTTTCAGGATTTGTCTGGAAGCCCTTTTTTTAGAAAATTCTCTACCATGGCAGAAAATCAAGGACACGACCTTTCCCATATCAAGTACGAGGGTAAAGGGGATCATTCTGAGGATCGGGTGGCCATTTTGGTCAGCAAGTGGAACCAGGAAATCACCTTTGCCCTGGCCGATGGCGCCATCGAAGTGCTGACAGCTGCCGGAGTGAAGGCTGAAAACATCCTTCGCCTGGAAGTGCCCGGCTCCTATGAACTTCCGATGGGTGCCGAGATGGCTCTTCAGCAAGGGCCCGCCCTTCACGGGGTCATCTGCTTGGGCTGCGTCATACAGGGCGAAACCCGCCATTTTGAGTTTATTTCTCAGGCCGTCGCACAAGGAGTCATGCGGGTAGGTATAGACCATCAGAAACCCGTCATCTTTGGGGTTCTCACTCCAGATACACATCAGCAGGCCCTGGACCGGGCAGGAGGCAAATATGGGAATAAGGGGGAGGAGGCTGCAGTAGCCTTGCTAGAAATGATAGACCTCCAGGAAGGCCTAAAAATTTAAACCTGTCAGGATCTTATTTGATGCTGACAGGCTTTTTATGGAGGGATAATGGAGATTATCGTACGAGGGCAAATTTACCTTTTTCGCGGATCAGGTCTCCATTTTCTTCCAGGGTGAAGGAAAGAATCCAGGTATAGTAACCCTGTGGAAGTGGAATACCATGATCCGAGCCATCCCAGACCTGGGCGGCATTTCGGGATTCGAAGACCAGCCGCTGCTTGAAATCGTAAATCCTTAGTTTGTAATTCTTGTATTCGCAGGCCGTCTCGATGAAGAAGATATCATTGATTCCATCTCCATTGGGACTGATGCTCTCCGGAATATAGACCAGACAATCGCTCCCGTCGGTGGGGGCATCCAGCCATTGGTAGCCGCTGTGAAGGGCAAATGATAGGCAAAGGACAACCAGTAACTTCAGCTTATTCATGGGGAAATTTGTTCTCTCTGGTACAAGTATAGTCAGATATTTGGCGCAAAATACCTCGGACTCGCCGAACGGATATAAATCCCCGTTTAATTACCTTTTTTTTATCTTTTTTGGGAATAGTCCTTTTAATGGAATATTATTTCAGGATCAAATTTAGCTTTTGTACCAAAAAAGAATACAGGTAGAGCCTGTACATTAACCTATACAGTTGTTCAAAAGTAGGCCCTGATTCGAGAGAAATAAGAGGAATGGTGAGGCGATAAAGCTACAGCTATCCGAATCATAGAGAGGATGAAAGTAAGATTGATATTAGCCTATTTCTTGACCCTCTACTTCTTTTTTCTTTCACTTTAAAAATTAATTACCTCTTATCTTCATTATTTTCTGGTCGAATGTGAGCCTTTTTACCTGCATGTTCCCCTTCCAGAAAGCAATTGCGGCAACGGGGTTCATAGGCTTCTTTTTCTCCCAGCAGGATTTGGGACCTGGATTCATCGAGGCGATAGGAATAATTGGCCAGGCTCCCACATACCTGACAGATGGCGTGTACCTTGGTTACAAACTCGGCTTTGGCCAGTAGGGCAGGCATAGGACCAAAGGGCCTGCCCTCAAAATCCATATCAAGACCTGCGACGATAACCCTGACGCCTCTGTTGGCTAGTTCGTCCGCTACATTGACAATGCCCATGTCAAAAAACTGAGCTTCGTCGATCCCTACCACATCTACACCAGAAGCAAGAAGAAGAATTTGCTGAGAGGAAGAAACTGGAGTGGAGGAAATAGAATTTTGGTTGTGGGAGACGACCTGGTCTTCACTGTATCGCTTGTCGATGCTGGGTTTGAAGATTTCTACCGCTTGATTGGCGATCTGTGCCCTGCGCATGCGCCGGATGAGTTCCTCTGTTTTACCGGAAAACATGGACCCACAGACGACCTCGATCCATCCGGAATGGGCATGGGCAGAATTGATTTCTATGAACATGAGGGGCAGGACTTTGGGTGGTACTGTTGCCAAAGGTCAATATACGGATTTTTGAGGGTGGGGGTACTCATGTCTTAAATGCAGGAGCTATTCGTTGTAATTACTACGAATAGGTAGGCATAGAATTGTTGGGATTTTCAGAAATAAGTCATGATTAACCCCAAGAGAGCCTTCACTTTTTTGACTGGAAAAGACTCGAGATGATCATCAAAACATATATCAAAAGTAGGAGAGGAGGCTAAACTAAAATCATATTTTTTTGATTCTCACTTTTTACTCACTCTTTAAAAGAACTAACTTTTTGCCTGCTTCTTTACCGACCCAACCTGCATAAACCAAAATCTCCTTTTTCATGATTTTTTATATTGATCCATATATTTATTAAGCAGTTCCAAGTCCTGTAATTTTCGTCCTAATGGATTAGCTTCCGTGAGTTTGGCTAATTCCCCCTGCATGCTGTAAACTGCCAGTAGCCTTAATAGAGGATATAAATTCACATTGGCTTCTCCATTTTCAATTTTGGCAAGGGTAGACCAGCTTATATTGGCCCTTTCAGCCACCAAAGCCATGGTTAATTTCCCCCTAGGCCAAGCCAGGCGGAGGGTCTCTCCTACATTTTTTAGGACACGCTTTTCTTTAGGACGGAGAACAGGAGTTGACATGATAGTCTGCTATATAAATCAGGACCTAGGGTTAGCAAAGACTACAATGGTCATTATCAATGAATAAGCAAAATATACTTTCAAAGAAGAATAAGGTTGCCATGAGCGGGAAGAGATCTACCCATTTTCCCAAATAAGTGAGAATTCTCAAAAAATAGCCCACATACAATCCTTGTACGTGGGACTTATCTTACCTATAAATCTCACATTACATATTCCTGCGGTATTGCCCCCCTACTTCATACAGGGAATGTGTAATGGTACCCAGGGTAAGGTACTTTGAGGCTTCCATCAGTTCCTCGAAGATATTCATATCGGTGATGGCCGCATGTTGAAGGCGCTTGACCATCTCTGCAGAGGTCTCCGGATAGCGATCCTGGAAGGTCTGCTTTTGTGTGATCTGAAAATTGCGCTCCTCCTCAGTGGATCGGATGACCTCCCCGGGTATCAAAGTTGGAGAACCATCATCGGAAAGAAAGGTATTAACTCCTACAATGGGCAGTTCGCCCGTGTGCTTGAGCTGCTCGTAATAAAGTGACTCTTCCTGAATTTTACCCCGCTGATACATGGTCTCCATGGCTCCCAGTACCCCGCCGCGTTCTGTGATGCGGTCAAATTCTATCATGACAGCCTCCTCGACCAGGTCTGTGAGTTCTTCTATGATGAAGCTTCCTTGGAGGGGATTCTGGTTCTTGGCCAGTCCCAACTCCCTGTTGATGATGAGCTGTATGGCAATGGCCCTCCGCACCGATTCCTCTGTAGGCGTGGTGATGGCTTCGTCATAAGCGTTGGTATGAAGGGAGTTACAATTGTCATAAATGGCATAAAGGGCTTGTAGGGTCGTCCTGATATCGTTGAAGCTGATCTCCTGGGCATGCAAAGAGCGACCTGAAGTCTGGATGTGGTATTTTAGTTTTTGAGCTCGGTCCCCGGCCTTGTATTTGAGTCTCAAGGCTTTTGACCAAATCCTACGGGCTACCCTCCCAATCACAGCGTACTCAGGATCCAGCCCATTGGAGAAGAAGAAAGAGAAGTTGGGCGCAAACTTATCGATGTCCATGCCCCGGCTGGCGTAGTATTCCAGAAAGGTAAAGCCGTTGGCCAGGGTAAAGGCCAGTTGGGTAATAGGATTGGCACCAGCCTCCGCAATATGATAGCCCGAAATAGAAACCGAATAGAAATTCCGAACATTGTGATCGATGAAATACTCCTGTACATCCCCCATGAGTTTTAGGGAAAATTCAGTGGAGAAAATACAGGTATTCTGAGCCTGGTCCTCTTTCAAAATATCTGCCTGCACCGTACCCCTTACTTTGGAAAGGGCATCGGCCTTTATCCGCTGATATGTTTCGAGGGGGAGGACCTGATCTCCGGTTACCCCCAGGAGCATGAGCCCCAGTCCGTCGTTTCCTTCAGGGAGTTCACCGTGGTAGGTGGGAATCTCTCTGCCTTGGTAGATGTCGGCAATTTTTGCCTTGACCTCCTCTTCCAGGCCCTGCTCCCGAATATAAAGTTCGCACTGCTGGTCGATGGCTGCATTGAGGAAAAATGCCAAAACCGTAGCAGCAGGCCCGTTGATCGTCATCGAAACGGAAGTTTGCTTATCGCAGAGATTAAAGCCTGAATAAAGCTTCTTGGCATCGTCGAGGCTAGCTACCGAAACGCCGGAATTACCGATTTTTCCATAGATATCAGGACGGTAATCCGGGTCTTCCCCATATAAAGTCACCGAGTCGAAGGCCGTAGAAAGACGCTTGGCAGGCATCCCCAAAGAGACGTAGTGAAAACGCTTGTTGGTGCGCTCGGGTCCACCTTCTCCGGCAAACATACGGGTGGGATCCTCACCTTCCCGCTTGAAGGGAAATACCCCAGCTGTGTAAGGAAACTCTCCCGGTACATTCTCCTGAAGAGACCACCTTAATATATCTCCCCAGGATTCGTACTTGGGTAAGATTACTTTGGGAATCTTATTGTGGGAAAGGGTCTCGACGTAGGATGCTACCTTGATGTCCTTGCCCCTTACCTGGTAGACATACTCATCGGCCTTGTAGGTTCTTTTCTTTTCCTCCCAATGTTCCAGAAGATGCTGATGGGTCTTTTTCAGCCCCAATTCCACCTTTTCGTAGGTTTCTTTTAAGCCCTTGATGATCCTGTCCTTGTCATCCAGGTCCGACTGCTCCAAGGTCTGGATGGAGCTTTGAATGCCAAACAATTGCCTGGCGATGTCGGCTTGTTCGTCAGCTTCCTCATTGTAGTCTCGAATAATTTCAGAGATTTCAGAGAGGTAGCGCACCCGCTTGGGGGGAATGATGTAAATTTTTTGAGAGGGTTCCTCATCTGCCATCCAACTGGTCTTGAGGTCGGCATGGGTAGACTTGGAAATTTTATTCATGACAGCCCGGTACAGGCGATTCATCCCGGAATCGTTAAATTGGGAAGCAATGGTCCCGAGTACGGGCATATCCTCAAGGCTTTCGCTCCAAAGGCCATGGTTGCGTTGGTATTGCTTGCATACATCACGAAGGGCATCCAGGGCGCCTCTCTTGTCAAATTTATTGATGGCGATGACATCAGCGTAGTCCAGCATGTCGATCTTCTCCAATTGGGTGGCGGCCCCATATTCAGGGGTCATGACGTAGAGAGCCACATCGGAATAGTCTACAATCTCGGTATCCGACTGGCCGATTCCCGAAGTTTCCAGGATGATCAGGTCAAATTGAGCGGCTTTTAAGATATTGAGTACTTCGGGTATATGCTTGGATAAGGCGAGATTGGACTGGCGGGTAGCCAAGGATCGCATGTAGACCCGCTCATTGTTGACGGCATTCATGCGGATGCGGTCGCCGAGTAGGGCACCTCCGGTCTTTCGCTTAGAGGGGTCTACCGATACCACAGCAATGTGCTTATCTTCAAAATCCATCAAAAAGCGACGGACCAATTCATCTACCAAGGAAGACTTTCCTGCTCCCCCCGTCCCTGTGATTCCAAGAATGGGCGGCATGGCGAGGTCTTCCATTCTTTTGTGTACCTCCCCCATGATAGGTTCTACCAGTTCGGGGGTGTTTTCTACCGCTGAAATCAGGCGAGCAATGGCCCTGGGACTTATTTTTTGGTGTACCTGGGTGAGAATCGCTGTCCCATCCGTGTTGCTGCTCACATCGCCATATGCCTGATCGATGGCTGCCTTCCATTTATCGATCTGAAAATTACCTGTTGGGAAGTCCGCTTTTTCCAGCAGGTCGTTGATCATGCCCTGTAGCCCCATGGTACGGCCATCGTCGGGCGAGTAGATGCGGGTGATGCCGTGGGCATGTAGTTCCTCGATTTCTTCTGGAAGAATGGTTCCTCCTCCACCACCAAAAATTTTGATGTGGCTGCAATGCCTTTCCTTGAGGAGGTCGTGCATATATTTGAAAAATTCCAAGTGCCCTCCCTGATAGGAGGTAACGGCAATGGCCTGGGCATCTTCCTGAATGGCAGTGTTGATAATTTCGTCTACAGATCGGTTATGACCCAGGTGAATGACCTCTGCACCAGAACTCTGGATGATGCGGCGCATGATGTTAATGGCAGCATCGTGGCCGTCAAAAAGAGAAGCAGCTGTAACAATGCGTATTTTATGCTTGGGCTTATAAGGCTCTTGCTGATGCATAGTCTATTATTTTTGAACTGAGGAAAGCTTACAATTACAACAAAAATAGGGCTAATTTGACTAAAGTCCTTGCCCGATTCCCTTTAATTTATCTGAAAACCAAGCATCAAAGCGGATGACCTCATGCCCGATGGGCACCCAGGGATAGTTCTTGCTGATCAAGAGGAGTTCTTTTTCTACTTCGGTTTGAGTCTGGATAAAGTCATAGTTTTTTCGGACCAGAATTAGCAAAATTCTGTAGATCACCGACATCCGTTCTTCGACCTCTTCGTAGCGCGAGAGGTGTTTACGCAGGCTTTCGAGTTTCCCCTCGATAAGGTCCGGCTTGTCCATTTCGATCATCAGGATAATCTCAAAGATGCGTATACCTACATTCCAACCTTCCTTGTCCACCATGAGCTTTGAGGCATCCATGAGCACCTGATAGGCAAGTGCATATTCTTTTTGAAAATAATAGATACAGGATTCCAGGTATTTGGCAATTCCTACTTCAAGCCCCTTGTAATTTTCTTCAAACCATCCGAGGCTGGCCAGATCTTTCAGGGCCTCCTCCCAACGCTGCAGGTAGATGCTCGCATACGTTTTGTAAAGAACAGCTACCAGATAGTTGAATCTTTTGGGGTTGAGGAGTTCCTGTGCTTCCTTCCCGGCCCTAAAGCCTTCTTCGTAGTTGTGGGTATTGGTCTCGATGACGGCCAATTTGATGTAGGGAACCGCCAGTCGATAGGCTGAGCCCAGGCCGGGATACTGTCGAAAAATCTGATCCAGGTTTTTCAGCATCTTCCTGCAGGATTCATAATCCTTGAGGTGAAAGGCCAGGTCAAACTTAAGGGAATTGCAGTAATAGGTGGCCCGGGGACTGGGAAAGTTGATGAGCCTTTTCTCCAATTCCCCTATGCTTTTATGTAAAAAATCGATTTCCTCTTCAGGTACAGAACTCCGGCTGCTTCTCTTCAGCCTATACTTGTCAAAGAAATTGATGGCCATCATGTCTGTGAGGTACTTTTCCCTTGCATCCTCAATCCGGGGAGAAAGACTTTCGTAAAAATCGCTCTCTGATCGGCTCATGTTTTGCATGGAAATCAGGGCAGAAAGACGCTCCCCCTGAAGGCCGTACTCTTCGCTCAATTTATCCGCCTTCTCAAAAAGTTCGAGGGCCAGTTCCTGCTGACCCCTCCGCTTGAGAAAATTGGCCTGTAAGATGAGTTTTTGCACCAAAATAGGCTGAAATGCCTCAGGGTCTTCCTTGATCTCAGCATTGTTTCGCAGGTTGATGCTTAGGGTGGGCACCTCCAGCATCAGGTCAAATACCCTTGACTTTAGCATGGAGAAGGCTTTTGAACGAGGATCTCCATAGAGCTTTTTCGCCATTTCCCGGTTGCCTGAGTCCGGATCCTTTTCCATGAGCCGTACCAATTCAAGGGCCTTGTTGTCCCCCTTGTGATGGAGGGCTGTCAAAATACCTTTGAGATAACGAATTTCAGCCCTGGTGAAAGAGGCATATAATTTACGTAGTCGATTCACCGCACATCTAAGATAAAGAGTCAAGGAAAGTCGCCGGGGCCAGCTTGAGTAGACTTATACCTTCAAATTATTATTATTTACCTAGATCGCCAAAGTTCAGCCCCTCCTCAGAGGGCAAAAAAATTTACCCAAACATATTCAAGAATGTGAAGGTCAGCATATTATAAATCAGGCTTAGGTTTTACAAAAGCCAAAACAAAGCCTAAACCCGAATTTTTCCCTTCATCTATATTTACCTGAGGTGGTTTTTTTCCATAGATAATAAGCAAATCAAGGTGATATTTGACCAGAGTGTTAGGGAAATATTTTTCAAAAAGCTACAACGAAGCCTGACGAGTCGTGAGATTCCTCAGGCTTTTTTTATTACCTTCAACCTAATTTCTTACTGATTTAACAACTCGAATCTTCTGTAGTTTCCATGTCGACTACCGTATTTTCTATAATCCTTCCTATGAAAGAATTCTTAAACCTAAGCGACAGAAAAGAAAAGCGCCAATTTTTGCCCAAAGACTATGAGATCAATGCCTGGGAGAACCTCAAGCCCTACCTGGATCAGTTGATGGAGATGCCCCTGAATTCAGAGGCTGACATGAAAAATTTCCTTAAAAAAAGAAGTGAATTAGACGCGGTCATCTCCGAAGACTTCGCCTGGCGCCACATTCGCATGACCTGCGATACCAACAACGAAGACTACAAGAAGAACTACCAGTTTTTTCTAAATGAAATATATCCTCACCTTTCTACCTACGACGACAGGCTCAACAGAAAAATGGCCGATAGTCCCTACTTCGATCATCTGCCTGAGGATCCCTACCTAACTTTTGTACGCTCGGTGAAGCGCAGCATAGAGCTTTTCAGAGAAAAGAATGTAAAACTCTCCATGGAAGCTCAAAACATTGCCCGTAAGTTTGGCGAAATCAGCGGAGCCATGAGCATCGAGCACGAGGGCAAGACCCTCACCCTCCAACAAGCCGGTAAATACCTCGAAAAAACCGATAGGGAAGTCAGAAAAGAGGTTTGGAAAAAGATCCACGCCCGCAGGGCTCAGGATGCTGATGCCCTGGAGGATGTCTTTGACCAACTTCTGGAACTGCGCAATCAAATGGCTAAAAATGCCGACTATGATTCTTACACCCGATATAAGTTTGACAGTATGGGCCGTTTCGACTACGGTCCCCAGGATACCAAGGCCTTTCACCAGGCAGTAGAGAAGGTTGTCAAGCCCATCATGGAGGAACTGGCAGAAGAAAGAAAGGAAAAGTTAGGCCTGGACGAACTCAGGCCCTGGGATGGAGGGGTAGACATTTTTGGAGAAGAGCCCCTGGTTCCTTTTCAGGAGGCCCGGCAGCTCAAGCAGGGGACCATAGAAGCCCTCAAGCACATACGCCCCGAACTTGGGGAAATGATCCGCGTCATGGACGACAAGGGTTACCTTGACCTGGAGAGCCGGATTGGCAAGGCCCCCGGAGGATACAACTATCCCCTCATGGAGACGGGCATTCCCTTCATCTTCATGAATGCTACCGGAACCCAGACCGATGTGGTTACCATGTTTCACGAAAGTGGCCATGCCGTCCATACCTTTCTCACCCGCGACCTTCCCATCGGAGCCCTTAAGAATACCCCTGCCGAAGTCGCCGAATTGGCTTCTCACTCTATGGAATTGCTCTGCCTGGATGAATACAAGGTCTTCTACGACGATGAAGTAGCCATGAAGAGGGCTCAAAAGCGTCAACTTCGACGCTGTATCAGCCTATTTCCCTGGATTGCTACCGTCGATGCCTTCCAGCAGTGGGTCTACGATCATCCCGGACACAGCCGCAGGGAACGCTATGCCGCCTGGAGAGATTTTTTCTTTCGCTTCCACGGAAGCAAGACCAGTTGGGAAGGGTTGGAAGAACACCTGGACCGGATGTGGCTCAAGCAAATCCATATTTATGAATACCCCTTTTACTACATTGAATACGCCATCGCCCAACTGGGAGCCCTGGGAGTCTGGAAAAATTATCAGGAAGATGGCAAAAAGGGACTGGAAAATTACCTGGAAGCCCTCAAACTCGGTTACAGCAAACCCATCCCAGACATTTATGAGCAGGCTGGCATCAAGTTCGATTTTGGAGCCGATTACATGAAGGAATGCATAGATTTCTGTATGAAAGCCTACAGAGGAATTCAATTGTGATGCAAAAAATAAAATTAGGAGGGTCGATGTCATCGGCAAGTCATCGCCTGAGATGCCGTCGACCTTGCTTTCACCACTATCCTGAAGATGAAAACAGCAGCTTTATTCTTTTCGGTTGTTTGCCTTCTGCTTCCCACCCTTAAGGGCCAGGTCAAGGTCTTTAAGCCAGAAGTTATCCAAAAGCATGACCTTAGCGAGGAAAACCTGGAGGCTTTTGTACAGAGAAAGAAGGCCTATGATGAACTCATTGCCAGCGACATCCCATTTGATGAAATGACCCTGGAACAGCGAAACCTGCTGGAAGATGAAATGATCCTCGAATTGGGGCCTTTCGGAACGGGTCCCCTTGGCTGTAGCTGGTATTGTGCTAGCGGCCCCTCCGGTTATGATGCCAGCTCACAGTTGGATTCAAGTGCCACTCATTCCTATAAACCCCAAAATGTCCATGACTTTGATTTGCGGACTGCCTGGGTAGAAGGCAAAGAAGACCATGGCAAGGGGGAGGAAATTCAAATAGCCTTTGACCTAAATCCTGGTCTCAAACTCACCCATATTGAAATTTACAACGGCTATTGCAAAAGCGAAAGGCTCTGGAAAGCCAATAGCCGGGTCAAGCTGATGGCTCTCTACATAGATGAAGAATTGAAGGGACATCTGAAGCTCGAGGACAGCTATGCCCTTCAACGCTTCGAAATCGGGAGTCTGGGAGGTAAATTTAAGGTCAGGTTGAAAATCCTGGACGTTTACCCTGGAAGCAAATACGCCGATACCGCTATTTCTGAAATTAATTTTGACGGAACAGGAGATCATTGACACCTTGTAAGGCACAATTGCAAGGAAAATGGAAGAACCCAGCATAAAAATACTATCCCCTACAAAACTGGTGGGCATGCCCATGAAAATGTCTCTGGCGGAGGATCGAACTCCTAAACTTTGGAGGAGCTTCATGCCCCGACGCAAAGAAACTCCCTCCATTGTGGGAGATCATCTGATTTCTATGCAGGTCTATGACAATGCGATTCCTTTTTTGGATATAAAACCGGAAACCCCTTTTACCAAATGGGCTGTAGTTCCTGTGGCTGAGTACCCTGACGTGCCTGAGGGTATGGAAAACTACTTCTTGGAGGGCGGTCTCTATGCGGTTTTTCTCTATCGGGGACTGCCTCAAAATTTCCCAGAGACCTTCAAGCACATATTCTTCGATTGGCTACCTGCCTCCGAATACGAATTGGACCGTAGGGAGCACTTTGAACGCCTTCCCGAAGGCTACGACCCACAAGACCCCGAATCTGAAGAGGAAATTTGGATACCGGTAATTAAAATGAGCTAAAAGAAATGTCGATCAGGTATCCGGCACTTCTTCTGGGTCGAAATCTATGGTTCCGTCTTCCTCTTCGTCCCTAAAGAGGGTCCTGAATGCCAGGATAGCCCCTCCAAAAAGAAGGCAACCCGCCAGAATCATCACCAAAAGACCCGAATAGGAAAGGCCATCAAAGCGCACAGAGACATTTTGGGAGACTTGTTTGCCATCCTTGTCTTTGTAAGACAGGGCCAGTACGCCGGCCTGATCGGGCTTAAAGCTCATCTGTGAGTCGGCGGCAGCATTGACGAGGGTATCTCTGCGCACCACCGCAGAATTAGGACGGTAGCTTACCACCAGGGTATCCACGGCTACATCGAAGCTTAGTTTCACCTCTTCACCTACCTGTGGAGAGGCGGGGTCCAGTACGATGTCAGCCCTCAGCGGAAGGAGGGTCAGACAAAGAGCCAAGACCAGTAGGATGCTCTTTCTATTCATTTTCTTCTCCAATATAGGGTCTGCTTGTAAGATAAAGGGCTGCTCCCAGGCTGACTACCAGCCAGAAAATAGGAATAAACATCGGTAGCCAGTTAAATCCTTCCATGTCTACCCCTGCTCCATATAGCCCTTTGCGCTCCACATAGAGGCTGGAGCCAATGACCGTGATGAGGACCAGAGGGACGATATATTGGATCAATACATTGAACCATTTACCCAATTTAAAATGTGAATGCCTGTTGAGGGCTTGCCTCAGTTTGTCTGCACCCCATATCCAGCCTATAGCTATAGCCTCCAACAGTCCTACGATCAACAGGCTGTAGCTGAATACCCAATGGTCAGTAATATCCAGAATGCTGAGTCCCAGGGTACCGTTGCCAACGAGCCCCTCATCCACAATGATAGGCAGGGTACAAAGGACTGAGCCCACCATACAAAAAGAAGCCACGATGGTAAGGGCCCTGCCGCGGGAAATCTTCAGCTTATCCATCAAAGCTGATGCAGGACCTTCGATCAGGGATACCGAAGAGGTCAGTCCTGCAATGACAATCAGGAAGAAAAAAAGAAATCCAAAAAGGCGGACAATCCAGGGCAGGGAGGAAAGCCCGTTGATGCCCTGAGGAATGACAAAAAAGGAAAGCGAAAGGGTAGAGCCCGCGGGATTGAGGGCAAATACAAACAAGAGGGAAAAGATGGCCAGACCTGCAATAAATTCGAAGCTACAGTTGAGGAAGCCTACCAAAAATGAGTTGTTGACCTGATCGGCATCCCTGGGCAGGTAGGAGGCGTAGGCCGTCATCGTCCCCAGGCCCAGGGAGAGGGAGAAAAACATTTGGCTAAAGGCTCCACGCCAGACCGAGGCATCCTGAATCCCTTCAAAATCAGGGGTAAAGAGATACATGATTCCGTCAAAACCACCCTCCAGGGTCAGCCCCCTGATGACCAGTCCTATCATGAATAGCCACATGAGGGGAACGAATACCCTTACCGCCCGCTCGATGGAAGAGGTTCCTCGCTGCAGGATCAAAATATTCAAGCCCCAAATGATAAAAATAAAGAATACCGGCCACCAAGTAGCTATAAGGTTGAAAAAGTAGACCGTGGCAGAAGCCTCCTCTGTGGGTTCGAGAAAGGGAGTAAAAGGAGCCGTTACCCCCGCTTCAAACAGGCTGCCAAAGGCTCCTACCATCATTCCGAAGGCCCATCCCAGGATGGCGACGTAATAGGCCGTAATAAACATGGCCGAGGTAATGCTCCACCAGCCAACAAATTCAGCTCGCTGCCCCGCCAACTTGCGCAGGGCCAGGGGAAAGGACTGTCCTGTCATGGTTCCAATCCCAAATTCAAGCATCATGATGGGAAGGCCCAGGACAAAGAGGGCTATAAAATAAGGGAGGTAAAAGGCTCCCCCACCAAACTGGTAGGCATTGGAACTGAAGAATACAATGTTTCCCAGCCCAATGGCAGAACCACTAGCCGCCAGGATGAAACCCAGCTTGCTGTTCCAGTTTTCTCTTTTTTTCGCCACGCTCGAAGATATTTCCTGGAATAAGCTAAGTTTTTACGACTTTTTCAACTAGCCAGGAGTTTGAACTTTTCCCCTACTCAGGTAAAAATGCCGATGGAATAGGACTTTCATCGCTTTCCTGGTTCCAATAGATATTGACGATCCACCACCGCTGCCCGTCATGGAGCAACTGCATGCTGTTGATCCCCCGGGCAAGGGGAAGTTCGTCTGCCAAGGAAGCAAAGGTCTGGCTCACCCTGTGAATTTCTTCTTCGATGAAGCCTTTTTCCTCAAGGTAAGGCCCTGCCTTCTCAGTGTAGTCCTCAGGAATCCAATAGGCCAGGGATTTAGGCCCTTCTTTGGGCGTGCGGGTGGGGATGAGTTTGGCTCCGGGAGCAAATAAGGAGCGAAACAAATCCCAATCCCTTTTCTCTCCTGCTTCACCCGATATAACGAAGTAAAGGGTTTGGATGCTAGCTTACAGGGATTTGACTTCGTTTGGGACAGCTTTTGAATCAGGGGCCTGAGCGAGGGTAAGGAAGGGAATCAAAAGTAGGAGAAATAGGAGGCTGTAAATCTTCATCTTATTTGCAATTATGACTGAGCCAATCAATATTTCATCACCAGTCTAAGAGATAGAAGAGAAATTAGCCCATAACTTAATCGAGATAAATCCCTATATGGCAGAGTGATGAAAAAATCAGGGTTTGAACTCCTTGAATTTTTCCTCTACACTTTTGAAGAGTTGACTTTGCCTTTCTTCCGAATTGATCAACTTTTGTAGCCTTTCAAACTCTCTGGCTGCAATTTCTTCATCCAGTTTGCTCAGGGTCTTCTGACAATCATAGGTGGAACTTGCCCCCTTAAAAGGTGGAAGATCCTTCATGTTGTTGAGGTAATAGAGGTTGTGCAGAATGAGAAAATCCAGCCCGTTGTAGTTGCCGGGAGCGTGGCCAACACCGAGGTAACTGTACTTTAAGCCCCGCTCTGTCCGGTCGGTGCAGGCCCATCCGAAGGAAGCGAAATCCCCTTCATCATGGAAGAAGGGACCATGGCAGGGAGCCATGTTAAGGGAGAAGGTCGAGGTCTCCTCAAGTATTTTTTCTTCTTCCTCTGACAATTCCCATCCGTGAACCCATTTGCCATAATTGACAAAATAGCCTTCATAGCCATATTTGTAGGCGAATTTCCAGACTCCCCTCTTTTCTCCTGAGAGATTTCGGCTCTCCAACCACATCCGGGTGTTGAGCCAGCCATTCATCCCAATTCCAGCCACAAAGCGAGCCATCACCGGGAGGCCCTTGTTGACATAATCTATCCCATTCAATTCCCGGTAGGCGTTGAGAAGGTTGTTTCGGAAGGTGATGATCTTCCCGGTCTTGGATTGACAGTTGGCTACTTCCTGGCCCAGAGGGTCTTTGAGGATCCAATTGTCCCGCATGCATTTTTCAAGTATCCGGTTGAAAATGGCCTTGCATTCCTTACGAAGCTCTTTCTCCCCATCCCTAAAAATTGCATCCCCATAGGTGAGCCCATCATCTAGGCAATGATGTGCCAGGTAAAGCCCCCAAAGGATGCGAATGCTGTGATCCTGTGACATGGGCCTATGCTCATAACAATGATCATCCTGGGCTTCGTATACTTTTTCGGCACAGTTTACGATGCCTTCCCCCTCTACATAACCTCCCTGGCCTTGTAAGCAACGGCCAAGCAAACTCTGTCTATGCCTTAGCATAAAATCTTCGGGGGTATCTTCCCTCACAAAAAATCCATCCAATACCTGGGGTTGGCCATAGCCATTGTAGGTTTCGGCAAAATAATCCAAGCGATTAAAGGCTTCCAAGGCATAGTAAAGCTCTTCGATCGTCTGAGAAAGATCTATCCCCGACCTGGAAAAGAGGGCATATTCGGTACCGAGAAAACCAATGTAAGTCCCCAACTGAAAAGTCTGCTCACCTCCGTGAAGCACATCTTTGCGGGCTGCGTTCCGGCCTTCTCCAGCACACATGCGGACCAGCGGTAGAGATTGACCCGGGGCAGGGCCGATGGAAATGAAATTGGCACGAAAACGCTCCCGATAGTTGAAATATTTCTGGCTGTTGTGAGGGTGGTACTGTGCCTGACAAAGCTTCAACAAGAGGAAACAAAGGACTGGAAAATACCTGTACATGGGCAGTATTGATTATGCTTTAAATGGCTATACTCAAGATAAAAAACATCCTTCTCCCTTTAAGTTTAATTAATCCACCGGGCTTGCCACAAGAAAGCGGCCAGGCAAAAAACCTGACCGCTCACATTATACTAACAAAAATACTATACGTGTTTATGCATCTGCCTTCTCGGGCGTGTAGATGGGACGCTGCTCCTTGGTACAAATGGGCTTAGCGTCTATGTTGTCTTTGTGGGTAGCTACTACTTCACCAATATGGAGGGTATGGTCTCCATTGTTGATGCTCTTTTCTACCTTGCAGGTAAAATACCCGATGGTATTGTGTAAGACTAGGGCATGATCTTTCTTCTCGAAAGGAATTCCATTGATCTTACCATCTTCGATGACAGATTTTTCAGCAAATTCCTGGATCAATTCTTTCTGTCCCTCGAAGAGAATGTGTATGGTGAAGTGCTTGCTATAGTCAATGGTCTCATTGAGATCTGCCCTCAGGCCAATCGCTACTCCAAACATGGGTGGATCAAAGGATAGTTGGCTGACCCAATTGGCAGTACCTGCAGCAATATAATCCTTGTCCCGGGTTTTTAACTCATCCCCGGGCTTGAGGGCTGTGACAATATAATAACCGTAAGTTAGTTTTTCGAATAATTCTTTCATTGATAATTTTCGTTGCTCTGCCGGATTTTTTGAATTCAAAAAACAGCACTACGTAATTAGCATACAACTTTTCTAACTCAAGAATTAGGTTGGACAAATTGCATTTAAAAAACTAACAAAAGGAAGTATTGTTCCGAAAAATGATAAATAGTGTTTATTATATGAGTGAAGCACTCATTTCTGGCTTATACCATGGCTCCAGTAGAAACCGAGTTCAGGGGGAATACCACTTTCACCTTTCCTTAAACCCTAGTACCTTTATGTTGTTGTAAAGTACATAAGCTTTCCTGAATATAAACGAAATACTGACATGGATAATAACTTCATCACCCGTCTTCAGGGCGAGATTCAAGAGATCAAAGATGCCGGCCTTTACAAGCGTGAGCGCATCATTACCAGCCCACAAGGCGCAGAAATTACCGTTTCCGACGGTTCCAGGGTGCTCAACTTTTGCGCCAACAATTACCTGGGCCTTTCTTCTCACCCCAAGGTCATAGAAGCCGCCAAGCACACCATCGACACCCACGGTTTTGGCATGTCCTCAGTTCGCTTCATTTGTGGTACCCAGGACATTCACAAAACTTTGGAAGATAAGCTTTCCGAATTTTTAGGTGCCGAGGACACCATTCTCTATGCAGCTGCTTTTGACGCCAATGGAGGTCTTTTCGAACCGCTACTGACAAAGGAGGATGCCATCATTTCCGACCAACTCAACCATGCCTCCATCATCGATGGGGTCCGCCTCTGCAAGGCTCAGCGCTACAGATACAAGCACAATGACATGGCCGACCTCGAGGAGCAACTCAAGGCCAGCCAGGATGCCCGCACCCGTATCATCGTAACGGACGGGGTATTTTCTATGGATGGGACCCTTGCCCAGCTCGACAAGATTTGCGACCTCGCTGATCAATACCAGGCCCTGGTTATGGTAGACGAATGCCATGCCACAGGTTTTGTAGGAAAGACAGGAAGGGGTACCATCGAGCACTGCGACGTCATCGGCAGGGTGGACATCATTACCGGAACTTTGGGCAAGGCCCTGGGCGGTGCCTCCGGTGGATTCACCTCCGGCAAAAGGGAAATTATCGACCTCCTCCGCCAGCGCTCACGTCCCTACCTATTTTCTAATACCCTGGCTCCCTCTATCGTAGGTGCCAGCATTGCGGTACTTGATATGCTCTCCGAGACCACCGAGCTTCGGGACAAGCTGGAGCACAACACCCACTATTTCAGAAGCAGAATGACCGAAGCTGGCTTTGACCTCAAGCCCGGTAGCCATGCCATCGTACCCATCATGCTCTACGATGCCCCATTGGCACAGAACTTCGCCGATAAACTCCTGGAAAAAGGCATCTACGTAATCGGATTTTTCTATCCCGTCGTACCCAAGGGCGAGGCTCGTATCAGGGTGCAGTTGTCCGCTGCCCATGATCAGGAGCACCTCGACCGCGCCATCAATTCTTTTATCGAAGTAGGGGAAGAACTGGGCGTACTCAAGGTTAGCGCCTGATAGGGACCAGAAAAAAAGCTCAGAAAAAGGCAGGTTGCTCAGGAATGCCTGGCCTGCCTTTTTTATATTTGAAGCATGGAGCGCTTACTGGAATGTGTCCCTAACTTTAGTGAGGGAAGAAATAAAGAGGTCATAAGTCAGATTGCCCAGGCAATACGTGGGGTCAAAGGAGCTTGGCTCCTGGAAGTAGATCCAGGAAAGGCCGCCAACCGCAGCGTCATGACCATCGTCGGCAAGCCCGAGGACGTGGTAGAGGCAGCTTTCCAGGCCATCGCCGTGGCCGCTAGCCTCATCGACATGAGCTGCCACGAGGGAGTCCATCCCCGGATGGGGGCTACAGATGTTTGCCCTCTCATTCCTGTAAGGGGAATTTCCTGGGAGGAAGCTCAAAGACTCGCCCGTAATTTAGGTAAAAGGGTGGGAGAAGAATTGGGCATTCCTGTATATTTATATGAAAAATCTGCTTCCCATCCCGGCAGGACCAACCTTGCAAACATCCGCAAGGGAGAGTATGAGGGGTTTAAAGAAAAGATAAGTCATCCGGCCTGGAAACCTGACTTTGGGCCAGCGACCTTCAACGAAAAAAACGGACAAACTGTGATCGGAGTCCGGGACTTCCTCATCGCTTACAACATCAACCTCAACAGCGGGGATCCCAAGCAGGCCCATCAAATCGCCAAAGATATTCGTGAGAGTGGTAGAATAATAAAAGATGAAGCAGGAATGCCAAAGCGTATCCCTGGTGCCTGTAAAGGCGTCAAAGCCCTGGGATGGTACATCGAGGAATATGGCATGGCTCAGGTATCCACTAACATTACCGATCGCCATGCCAGCCCTGTTCACAGGGTCTTTGAGGCTTGTCGGCAGTCAGCAGCTCTTCGGGGACTGGAGGTGGGTGGCTCCGAATTGGTGGGCCTCATTCCTAAAGATGTCCTCCTCGATGCAGGTCTATTTTACCTTTCAAAAGAGGCTTTATCCACAGAAATCCCCAAATACGACATCCTCGAAAAGGGAGTCAAATCTCTGGGACTCCACCAGCTAAGGCCCTTTAACATAGAAGAGAAAGTCCTCGAATATGCTATGGAAAAGGCAGGGAACTAAGAATTTTTGCCCCCTGACATCAGCGCTTTATGACTTTGAAGAGAGGCTCCGTCTTCATATCTTTCCAATACCAATAATCTACAGCCCTGTATCCATTAACATCCAGCCTGATGAGGACACATTCCTTCCCCTTCCTCCTTATTGTCTTACTTATGTCCATGCTCTGGGCCTATTCGGGCTCATCATCCTCGGTTGCTGGGGCTCTTCTTACAGGTGGCAGGGACCTAGCAATCAGACAGGTAATAAGTCCCCGTTTGCCTCAGTGCTTGGGTGCCTCTGAAGACTTGGTGGTTCAACTTAGGAATGTAGGACCGCACACCCTTGACTTTTCCTCTGACACCCTAGAGCTTACTGCCTTGATTTCTGGAAGCAATACAGGAACCTATCAGACCCGGCTGGATAGCGGGAGCCTTATACCAGGGACCGATCTAGATCTTTTGATCAGTGATCAGGTAGACCTTAGCCTTGCCGGACCTACACATCTGGAACTTGTCATCTCTCTGGCATCCGATACTTTTCCCCTCAATGATACCCTCAGGCTCCTCTTCCATGTCGAGCAGAGCATAGGGAGCAATAGCAGCCAACTGGATTTTGCGGGGTACAATGGAACAAATCTGTCTGCCCTTTTTCCTCAATGGAAAGAAGGAAGTGGAGCAAGCAGGCCCGACACCCCTTCGACCTCCCGCTGGGAGGCTAGCGATTTTCTCAACGACCCCTCCAGCATTCTGGGCACCTCAGCCAGCATCAACCTCTACAATGATTTTTATGTAGGAGAATGGCTCATCGGCCCACAGGTAGAGGTGGACTCCTCTTCGATCCTGAGCTATGATTACGGGCTGACCCAATGGAGCCTGAGCAACCCTGCCCTCATGGGTTCTGATGATTCAGTCAATGTCTACCTCAGCACTGATTGTGGCCAGTCTTATCAATTGCTAAAGTCTTTTACCCGTGGAGACAGTGTAGGTAATTTCTTACAGCAGGACAGCCTAAGCCTGGCCACCTGGGCAGGTCAGGAAATTCAGATCGCTTTTTATGCCAACGACGGACAGGTTGACGATCCCGAGGACTATGAGTTTTTTCTGGATAACATCAACATTCGCCAACGAGTAGACCTTGATGTGGGGATTACGGAGCTGCTGAGCCCTTCTGATCAGGGCTGTTTGGGTAACTCCGAAAACCTCCTTGTCCGAGTCAAAAACAGTGGATTGGATAGCCTGGACTTCCAAAGGGATAGCCTCATCCTCCAGATAGGAATATCCGGCCCCCTGCCCCAAAACTATGCAAGGGTATTGGATTCAGGCTTTTTAGCCCCCCAAGAGAGCCTTGATGTCCTGGTCTCAGATAGTGCTGATTTCAGTCTTCCGGGGACTTATGAAATTCAAGCCTACTTAGAGATAGCCGGAGATAGCATCCCGATCAATGACAGCCTTAAAGTAAGTCGAATAAACCTGGCTTCTCAGGGTAAAAATCTGCCTGTCTTGGATTTTACCTTGTACAATGGCATTAATCTCGCTACAACCTATCCAGGATGGGCAGAATACCGTAAAAGTCCTACAAGTTTCCCCGATCCCCTTGCTGCCTGGCTGGCTCGTGATTTTCTTAACTCCCCTTCCCATCCCAACGGCAATTCGGCCTACATCAACCTATTTGACACCCTTTTTTCGGAGTGGTTTCTCAGTCCAAAATTTTCTGTAGATAGCTTTTCTCAGCTTTCCTACACCCTGGCCATGACTGATTTTGGCAGCACCCAGCCCAGCAACCTGGGCAGCGACGATACCCTCGGCGTTTTTGTTTCCCTGGACTGTGGACTGAGCTTCCAGCCCCTTAGGCTTTACACAGATACTTCTTTCATCAGCAACCTGGGACAAAATGAAGTCATTGACCTGGCTCCCTTTGCTGGAGAAGACCTGATCATCGGTTTCTACGGCAGTACCGGACAGGTTCTCGATCCTCAAGACAACGAAATATTTATTGACAACATCAATATCCGGGAAGTTCTCCCCCTGGACCTCCAGGCCCTAAAGGTCTCCGCTCCAAGTGGAGAAGTATGCCTCAGCGACAGCGAATCCATTCGCCTGCAAATTAAAAATACCGGGCTCATCAATTTAGATTTTTCCCTGGATACCCTTGACCTGGGGGTTTTTGTCTCGGGTCCTCTTCCCCAAAATTTTTTTAGTCGCCTGGATTCTGGTCTTCTTCAGGTCGGCGATACCCTGGAGGTAGAAATTTCCTCTCAGGCTGACTTCGATCTCCCTGGCTCCTATGAAATCAAGGCCTTTGTCTCCTTTCCCGGAGACCAGGTCCGCCTCAATGACAGCCTGATCCGAACAATTGTCAAGGATTCCTCTTTGGGAAATGTCTTTGGCAACATCGATTTTAACAATTACGACGGGAAAAATCTCAGCCTCCTCTACCCTGGATGGAAAGAATGGGAAGGCCAGGGCCAACCTGACTTTCCCGAAGCCGCCACTAATTGGCGGCGGGACGACTTCGCCAATGATCCCTCTCATCCCTTCGGTAATGCCGCCCGTTTCAACATTTGGCAGTTCCAGGAATCGGGATGGCTCATCAGTTCCCTCTTTACGGCAGATTCGGCAAGCATCCTGACTTATGACCTGGCCCTGACACCCTTTTTAGGGAGGACACCCACCCAACTAGGCTCCGATGACAGCCTGGCAATCTTCATATCTACCGATTGTGGAGGAAGTTTTCAGCTGGCTAGGCTCTATGATGCTCAATCTTCCATCTCTCATTTGGGACAGAGAGATAGCCTGGTGTTGGCTGACTTTGCCGGGCAAGAACTTATCCTGGCCTTTTATGCAAGTTCGGGAAACCTGGATGATGGCCCCGCCTTCGACAACAACCTTTACCTGGACAACATTCAGCTAAATCTCCTCGCAGAATTGGACGTTGCTGCTTTGAAAATGACACAACCCGAAAATTTTGATATTTCTTGTGGAGGACCCAGGCAAGCCATTAAATTTTGTATAAGAAACAACGGAAGGGATAGCCTGGATTTTGCTTCACAGGCCTTGGATTATGCGCTCACCCTCACCCTTCCCGACCAAAGTCAGCGCACCTACACCGCTACCCTGGACAGCGGGGCGCTGGCTCCCCTTCAAAATCTAACAATCGGCTTCAGAGATTCTCTGGATGCTGTTCAGACAGGAAACTATACCTTCGATTTTAGCCTAAACTTGTCTGGAGACAGCGTGAATATCAATGACAGCCTTCGGGTCACTCGAAGGGTAGCAGAACCTGTGGGAACCCAAGTTGGGCCAATAGATTTCCAGGTATTTCAGGGTAACAACCTTGGTTCAGCATATGGCTGGCAGGAGTGGAAGGGCAGTGGCTTTCCGGCAGTGAGGGATTCTGTCGGGGGATGGAGCAGGGATATTTTCAACAACCAGGGCCAGCATCCCAATGGAGCAGCGGCCCGCTTTAATTTATTCGGTCAGGGAGCAGGAGGATGGATGATCAGTCCAAAGATCTCCGCCAACCAGCGTACCACCCTTTTTTACGACATCGCCATTAGCCCACATCAACAGAGTACCAAGGTAGCGGCCCTGGGACAGGATGATAGCGTTTCCATTATGATCAGCCTGGACTGTGGAAAGAGTTATTTTCCCTTTCTGACCTATACCGATAGCCTGAATATTCCGCAGGGGGGACGGAGAGACAGCCTTGACCTATCTTCCTTTGCAGGCGAAGAGTTGATACTGGCTTTTTATGCCGGACCCGGCCAGATGGATGACTCCATTGATGTGGATATTTTTATAGATAATATTCTGCTAGGGGATTTTTATCCGGAGGATGTGGCTCTCAAAGAATTGATCCTTCCCCCTAATTTTACCTGCGGAGAACCGGGTTCTTCTGCTTCTCTAGTCCTTCAAAATCTGGGATATCGTGCCCTTGATGAAGTGCCCCTAAGGTTGGAAGTCCAATCCAATCAGGGCTATGCCGAAACATTTCTCGACACCCTCAGGCCCGATTCCAGCCTGGAGTTTTTTGCCTACGATACCCTGCAAATGGGTCCCATCAATACCCTGGATGGTGGCAACTTTGAGGTAAGGGCCTACGCCGACCGCTCTTCGGACCTGAACCCCAACAATGACAGCCTGATAGGAAGTTTTGAGCTAGCCAGTCCCTTGTCGATTCGCCTAGACAGTTTTCCTCCTGTTTGTCCTCATGATAGCTTTAGCCTGAGGGTTAGCCAGCCTCGTCCCCTGGGTTTTACCTATCTGTGGTCTGAAATCCTAAACGGAGATACCCTGGTCCTGGACAGCGGGACAAGTATCTCTCTTTCCGCACCGGATACTTCCACAACTTTTCTCGTCCAAGAAAGGCAGGACAAACTGTCCCTGGGCCCTGTTGACAACAATATAGGCCCGGGTTCTTTCTTTTCGCAGGAGGGAGGACTAATCTTTGATGCTGCTACAAATTTTACCCTTGAAAGTATTCTGATCTACCCCGCCAATCCAGGCAACCTCAGCATTCGGCTCAAGGACAGAGAAGGCCATGTCATCCAAAGCCGAAATGTCCAGATCAACCAGGCCATTCCCCAACGAATCGACCTCCAGTGGGACATAGCCAGGGGCAAGGAATACGAAATTTCCTCTCCCTTCTCTCCTACTGGCCTTTTCCGCAATATGGCTGGGGCTAGCTATCCCTATGAAATCCCTCAAATTCTCAGCATTACCCAGACCCTTGATGGCCAGGGGGAGGAGGGTTATTATTCCTTTTTCTACGATTGGAGGATTTCTCTGAAGTCCTGTGATCCTCTGTCGGGAGTCGCCACCGTAGAGGTCCTGGATACTACCCTTTCCTCTTTTGCTGCTTCTGCCCTGGACAGAAATGAGGTTGAAATTAGAAATTTCTCTCAAGGAGAAGATTCTGTCAGGTACTATTTTGGGGATGGAGATTCTTCTTCTCAGGCCGATTTGACACATATTTACCCCGCGCCGGGTACTTACACCCTTCGCCAGGTAGCCTTTGGCCCTTGTGGCAATGACAGCAGCCAACGCGAGGTGGAGGTAACCTGTACCCTCCCCACTGCGGGCTTCAACTGGGAGGTAGATCCCGCCGACAACCAAGGTCTCACCGTGCAATTCAACAGTAATGCCCAGGATGCGGACTCCATTTCCTATTTGTTGGCACCGGGTACAGCCTCTCCCCTCCCAGATTTTGCTTTTGCCTTTCCGGATACAGGGATCTATGTGGTGGAAATGCAGGTCTTTAATGTATGTGGACAAGCTAGCTTTACCGATACCATCAGGGTCATCCCCGTGAACCTGGAAACCGACATCCTCTTCTCCCCTCCAAAAATCTTTCCCAATCCCACCACTGGCCGATTTGTGCTGAGCACGGACCTCCACTCGCCTTCCAGGCTGAGGATAGAGGTGCTCACCGCCAGGGGCAAAAGTGTATATACCCGCGAGAATAACATCCCGGGAGGGGCTTATCGGAGGATTATTGATCTAGGAAAGAAGGCAAAGGGGGTATATGTGGTCAAAATAAGTGTGAGGGGAGAGATATTTACCCAGAGGCTGGTGATAAACTAATCAGCGGATAGGCCCAGTATTTTTTCCTTTCTGTCGCGCCATTCTTCTATGTCTTTCTCTGAAAAGGGGGCCTCCTCCGGGCGTTTGCCGATGATTTTGGCGGCTTTGAATTGCAGGGGATTGTCAGTCTTCCTCATCAGGCTGTAGATTTTTTCCCTTCCCAGCGAAAGGAGGTATTCGT
Source organism: uncultured Bacteroidia bacterium (assembly GCA_964564415.1). Lineage (GTDB taxonomy): Bacteria > Bacteroidota > Bacteroidia > J057 > J057 > JALEFZ01. Next base: position 24,533 of record CAZMAV010000012.1, read on the forward strand.
CATCAAAGCTTTCTCCTTTGATAGAGGGACTGTACCTGGCCTCTACGAATTTCCAGAAATCATCGGGATTGCGGTGCAGAGACAAGAGGTAGGCAGAAAGTTCGAAAGGAAGAGAATCATAGGTCTGGGGATCCAGGTCGGGCTCCCCTCTTAGGGCGAGTTCTTCCCGAAATAGGTAGCGAAGCAGGGGGTAATCTTCCTTTTGCCTGTCTTTGGCGAGGAGAGAAAGCAGGGATTTCCGGCCCAATTGATGGGTGTCCAGGCCCTGGCTGACCTCCCTTTTGTAATGATGAAGCAGGTCCTGGTTGCTTCGGATTTCTTGGAGCAAATCTTGGTTGTCCTTCCGAAAAAAGCAGGTCATCTTCCCATTGGCCTTCTTGTCCTCGATAAAGCTGAATTCCAGTCGCTTCACGACTCCTTGTGAGGCTTTATGATCCAGATCCATGGCTGCGAGGAGGTACTCAAACCTCAGCCGGTGAAAGGAAAAATCGACGATGACCTGGGCTGCTTCTGTCGCATATCCCTCTCCTGTAAATTTTTCCCAGAGGGCATATACCAATTGAGGCTGAGCTTCCTTGAAAAAATACCAGAGGCCCGCATAACCTATCAACTCCTCGTCGGATTTCCGAAGAATCTTCCACAGTCCGAAGCCTTTTTCTTCAAAGTGCTTTTGATTCAGTTCCAATAGCTCTTCGGCCTGTGCCCTGGAAATGAGTTGATCATCCCATAGGTGCTTTCTCACAAAGGCATCCGTATTGAGGCTAAAAAATAGGTCGAGATCATCTACCTCGAAGGGCAGAAGGATGCAACGGGAGCTTTCAAGTGTAAATTTTTCCTTCATCAGAGTCTAATGCGGCCCCACAAGGCCAAGTGATCGGAACTGCTGCCGGGAAGGACTTCGGCATCCAGTCCCCTGACTTTCCCTCGATATAGCGTGTAGTCCAGGGTGATCAGGGGAAAGGGAATAGAGACAATATTAGGAAAATTCCAGCCCGGTCCCATGCCTTTCTTTCGATAAAGGTCTGAGTAACCTCGCCTTAGCCTGCGATAGAGAGCTTCAATCCGCATGGTACTGAGGTCTCCCATGATGATCCTGGGCTTGTCTTGGTGATGGGTTTCGAGGTAATCAACCAATAACTGAATCTGGCTCTTTCCCTCATCATAGTTGCTGGGGAAGTTGTCCGGGTTTTCAACTGCTGCCGCCGGAGAAGCGAGGTGAGCATTGGCCACGATAAGGTCATTATTTCCAATCTTGGTTTGGCATACCTGAGCGAAGGGCTTGCCCCAACTATTTTTCAAAAAATGGGTAGAGAAAATTCTTCACTTGTATAAATGCCGAGAGCAAAGATGATTCAAAAGGAATTTCGCTATTTTCCTCCAAATAATCTTTACTCCCGGCAAAAAAGCGGGTTGATAGAGCCTTATATCCTTTTATATCGCTCGTGGGCGGCCTTTTCAAGCTCTTCCCTGTGATCGGGATGGGCGATCTCGATCAGGGCCTTGGCCCGCTGTCTCAGGTTCTTTCCATACAGGTTGACCACCCCGTACTCAGTCACGACATAGTGAACGTGGGCCCTTGTTGTCGTTACGCCTGCACCTTCCTTCAGAAAAGGAACTATTTTGGATACCCCTCTGTGGGTAGTTGCTGGCATGGCAATGATAGGCTTTCCCCCTTCAGAAAGGGAGGCTCCCCGGATAAAATCCATCTGCCCACCGACTCCGGAAAACTGCCGGGCACCGATGGTATCTGCACAAACCTGCCCGGTAAGGTCGATCTCAATGGCACTGTTGATGGCGGTTACCTTGGGATTGCGGCGAATGATGGAGGTGTCATTGGTATAAGCCGCATCCTTGAGGTGGACCAGGGGGTTGCGGTCAATAAAATCGTATACCTTCTGAGAACCCATGACGAAGGAGGAGGTAATCACATTGGGCAGGATTTTCTTATCCTCCCCCGTGATGACTCCCTTCTCCACCAGTTCGATCACCCCGTCGGAAAACATCTCTGTATGTATTCCCAGGCGGCGATGGCCGCCCAGGCTTTGCAAGGTAGCGTCCGGGATGGCCCCAATGCCCATTTGCAAGGTGGCTCCATTCTCTACCAGGTTGGCGATGTTTTGACCGATAAGCAGGTCTGTATCACTCAGGGGACGGGGGGGAACTTCATGAAGGTCCCTGTCCTCCTCCACCACAAGGTCAATCTCCTTTAAATTGATAAATCCATCTCCATGGGTACGAGGAACCTTAGGATTGACTTCAGCGATGATAAATTTTGCCTTTTCCAAAGCACCCAGGGTAACATCCACCGAAGAACCCAGGGAACAAAATCCGTGCTTGTCGGGTGGGGAGACAGAGATCAGGGCCACGTCAATGGGCAAAATACCCCTGCGAAACAAAAGTGGAATTTCACTGAGGAAAACAGGGATATAATCTGCCACCCCTTCGGTCAGGGCTTTTCGGATATTTCCCGCTACAAAGCAGGAGTTGGTATGAAAACTTTCAGCCATCTCAGGACTGGCATAGAGCGCCTCTCCTTCGGTGTGGATATGGACGATTTCTACATTTTTGAGTTCTGCTGCCCGTTCGGTCATGGCTTTGACCAGGGTCTTGGGGGTCATGGCTACTCCGTGTATGAAGACGCGGTCGCCAGAGTTGATATATTTTACGGCTTCTTCAGCATTCTTTTTCAAATGCTTGGAAGGGATATGTCTCATAAAAATGGCTTGTTTTTGCGGCCGCTAAATAGGTAGGATTAGCACAAAAATAAAATGACATATATCGGGATTGCAAGTGAGGATTGTCTTTGCTCATTTTGAGGCCGCTTCTTTTTCTTCATCCTCTCCTTCAGATGATTCTAGCATCTTGGTAATGGCCTTTACATTGGCCTCAATGGGAACTACCCTGGCCGATTTTTCTCCTTCTTTTACATAGAATAGATATTCCCCATTGTGCCCGATGAGGTATACGTTTTCCTTGCTTCCATCCGTGAAGTAAACGCTGCGGTTCATCTTCACCTCTCCATTTTCAATTCGCTGGTTGAGCTTATCTCCTCCTCCAAAACCAAAGCCAATAAATCCAGCAAAAATAGCCAGACCTGCATACACGATCCATCCGGTATTTACATTTTTCCGGGCCAATTGCCTGTCGAGCTTTTCTATGTCGTGCTTTTCCCGATACTCACTCTTCTCCCTTTTTTTGATGTGCTGCCATCGTAGACTAAGTATTAATATCTGCATGAGCGCAGGAAGACCGATAAATATCACCAAAAGTATAGGAGCCTCTATAATCTGTATGACCGGACTCAGCAGAATATCTACGACATCGGAATAACTTAAAATATTGATTTTCAGAAAGGAATAAAAGATGGAATCTGCCGCTATTCCAACCAGAAGCAGGTATAAGTAGCCCAGGGACAACATGTCCTGAACCGACCAAGCTTCAAACATCGACTTATCCTCATCTGTGGGTAGTCTGCCCAACTTAGATTTAGGCATCACGCTCAAAATAAAGATAGAAATAGACGGCAAAGCCAAAGTCCGTGGCATCGGTAGAGACCAGGCGCCAGCCTTCTTTGGCTTTTTCATCCAGTTTGGCCTGGATATCTCGTGAAGAATCCTTGACGATGTGCTCCTTGTCTGCCGTTAGCTTGGAATAGTAGATCAGAGATTCGAGCTTGTACTCTTTCATGTTTGTTACTTAAAGAGGTAAGGGTTTCCATCCCTTTATTTAGAAGAATGAAAGGGCTAGGATTTTCTTCCTGGCCCCATTCAAATAAATAAATAACTCTTAATCTCGAAAATAATTTTGAATAATGGTAGAATTTATTTCGTCAGGTAGTAGAAAGTTTTTTCCGTTGATACCTTCTCCAACCTTATCCCATAGCTTTCTAAGCTTTTTTTCAAGGATTTCATGCTTTCATTCTCAAGGATAAGGTTCATAGGCTCGCTGTTATCCGTACCATTTACAAAATAGACTCCCATCTTATCTTCTAGTACAGGAATAAAGTGACTGACATTATTTAGAGTTATAATGGTCTTACCCCCCTCATGGCTGATCGATTATTGTTTGGCTTCGCTGATTTCCAGCTTCGAGGGGTCAAATATTTCGATCTGATAGGCATCAATTTTTTTCTCTTGTACCTCCATCTTCAATAATAATGAGGTCAAAATCTGATCGATTAACTCTAGCCTACTTTTCTCTTTATTTGTAGCATATCGATTTAGATAGCTAAAATCAAATCTTTTGCCTTGGAAATCTTCGGGTAGCACATAACTAGCCTCACTTTCAGTCATTAGATCTCCCACAATTCCCGCTAGATTGTCCCCTTTTGTCAATAGCCCTACAGGCATAGCGCTGAATTGAAAAATACCATCCCCTTCTTTGAAGGTTGACTCATACATCTTAAATTTAAACAGTAGGGTGGTATCCCTGATCGAAGCCACATAGGACTTCAGGCTTCTCGGATCTTCTTTCTTTGATTTTTTATCTGCTTTTTCCTTTTTCTCTACCTGCTTGTCAGTCTTTTCTGGCTGTTTTGCTGCCAGGGCATTTCCCTTCATTTCCCCTGCCAAAAAGGCCGAAATTTGCTCCTTGCTCAGTTCGTCGGACTGCCCCCTCCATCTCGCAATCCCTTCCTTGTTTATCATGAAAGTGACGGGAATTCCTGTTACGCTAAAGTTATCGTGGATTATCCGATCTACATCGGTAGCTACGGCAGACTCAAATCTTACCCGCTTGAGGGTATTTTGGATCTTTTTCGGACTCTCATCAGAGATAGAAATAAAAATCAGGTCTTCCCAATCGGCAAAAGCCTCTTTCATTTTGTTGAAGTGAGGGACAGCCTTAAGACAGGGACCCCACCAGGTCGCCCAAAAGTCCATGATGAAGTATTTGCCCTCCAGCGAAGTGTCCTGAGGGACATTCTTTATCCAGTCGCTGATATGTATCTTCGGTGCTTTTGTCTGCTTGGTCTAAGCCAAACCGCTAGACGCAAAGAGGATCAACACCATGAAAAGTGAGAAAATTCTGTGCATAATCAATATGTACTTTGCTGTCTACCTATTTAATCCACTTCTAAAATATTTTGTTTTAAAAAATATGATATCCGCAGACTTGAGGGAATTCTCTGTGTTTTGCTATCATCTTTAAGTAGGCGGACATTTTAAATTTCTATAGAAAAAGAGCTACCCATGATTTGGATAGCTCGCCATATATGCTCTTTGAATCAAGTCTATTTATGGATCAAACTCCAGTTTCCATTAGGGGCGAGGATGGCACGTAAGATAGTTTTATTGTCCCGGTTGAGTTGTTCCAAGCTCCGGATCATGGGATCAGGTATGTCGTAGTACCAATAGCCATTTTTTCCTCTCAAAATCAGCCATTCTCCATTCTGACCCAACTCGACCTGCTTGATTTCCTCTCCATCTTTGTTGAATTGGTCCAGCCGATCGGCCATTTCTTGGGGAATGCCATTGTACCAATAGCCATTGAGATCTCTCAGGATCATCCACGAGCCATCACAGCCCAATTCAACCTGCTTGATCTCCTCCCCATCGCGATTAAACTGGTCCAACTTTTTGGCCATGGCATTTGGGATGCCTTTATACCAATAGCCGCTGCGGTCCCTAAGGATGATCCAGGAACCATCACATCCCAGTTCCACTTGCTTGATCTCTTCTCCAGACTTGTTGAATTCATTCAACTTATCCACCAAGCCAGTGGGAATTCCATTGTACCAATAGCCATTCCTATCTCTGAGAATGATCCACTTGCCGCTGCTGACCATTTCCACATCTTTGACCAGTTCTCCGTCTCTCTGAAAATGCTGAATACGGTCTTTTAAGACGGAGCCCAAGTAGGGTTCAAAGGTAAACTTGTAAGTCCTGGCGGGAATTCGGGGCATATCCACCTTGGGCTGCTCCATAGGCCTCTTGACAGGCTTGGTATCTCCCGCTAATTCTTTGGCGGCAAACCAGCCATTGGTGATGGCTGCCAGTCGGGCCGATTTGGCTGGATGGGTGTAACTGCCCTTGTCGCTACCGATTTTTTCCATGGCAGCCCGGGCTTCACTTAGGGTAGCCCCCATTTTGTAGAGAACAAAGCCGGAAAATTTATCCGCCTCCAGTTCTTTATCCGGCCGACTTCCCACATGGTCCAGGGTATGGCCGGAAAGGTGATGGCCAATCTCATGAGCCAAAATACTTACCGCAGACCAGTCGGTATAAGTACTTTTCTTTACCTGCTCCATGAAGTACTGGTTGTACAGGATAAAGCGTTCGTTTCCTCTGACCACAGCAGCAGCGTTGGGTACATTGGCAGCCTTGATGGTAAAATTAGAAGGCAGTCCTGTGTACTTCATGATGCGGCGCAGGGTGCGCTTGGCTTCATCATCCGAAGCAAAACCATAAATGTCCTGTTCTTCCAGCTCATCTGTGTAACTACAGGAGTGGTCGATGTAAATTCTTTCCTGGGCCAGGCTCCAAGCTCCAAAAAGGAAGAAGACTAGGAAGAGGGGGATGAATCTGTACATGAGAAAAATTTTGGGGACTGTAACATGCACCTGGCGGGCCATTAAAGATTAAGCTGACAGCCCCAAGGGCAAAAAGCCTTTTATTCAAACCATGACTCGCTGCACTTTCTCCAGGAGGAGTTCATAATAATTCTTTTGGGGTTCCAGTTTGGACCTCAGGTACAGTTCGTATAGGATGATTTCATTGTCTCCGATTTCGGAGGGCGTAAACTCCTCATTGAAGCCTTTGAGGGCAGATTTGAGAAAGACTTTCCGGCCTTCTTTTTCGGCGGTGTTGAGTCGGAGAAGAATATCCAGGAATCTACTGGCCTTGGCATAATCCTCATCCTTCATGAGGCTGCGGAAGTTTTTCTTCATCCCTTTGTAAGATGACTCAACTTCATCATACCTGCCAGCCTCATAAAGGTTGACCAGGCGGAATATCTTGACGTAAAAGCGTATTTCTGATTCGATCCCAGGGAAGTAGCTCCTCTGAATGAGCTTTTCCAGGATGTTTACCGCGTGGTCGTACTGGCGCTGGCAAAAATGCTGATCTGCCAGACTTATGAGAAGGTATTGCTCGTTGGAGTCTTTTTTCAGGATTTCCTTTTGGGCAAAGGCCTGTTCCAGGACCTGGGCAGATTCATTCAACCTACCCTTGAGTTTGAGGGCAATGATGCGGTTGGAGTAATAGTGAAAAGCGAACTCGGCAAAATTCTGCTTTTCAAACATGTGCAGTTCTTCGTAGAAGGTTTCCAACTCTTCCAGGGCAGCATCCAGGTCAAGGATTTTCAGCATGGAGTTGATGCGGTAGACGCGGAGGCGCAGCTTGGTGTTGTGGTTTTCCTTGGTAAAAATGCCCTCCTCCTTAAACTTTACCAGCATTTCGCCAGAGTAATCCACCAATTCCTTGTAGGCTCCCTTCTGAATCAGGATGGGGATGACCGTATTCATGATCATGATACGGCCGTCGGAGCTGCGAAAAATATGCTCATGCTCCTCAAATTCGGTTTTGAGGTTTTCGAGGGTCTGTATGACTGAGGGGCTGCGCTTTGACCGGGCAAAATTGCGCCGAGATAGCTGTCGGGTAATGCTACCCAGCACTTCGCTGCTAGCCCTCAGCTTTTCTATATTCCTGAGGTTTTCCTTTCTCCTTTCCAGGACTTTTTCTATGTCAACTTCAAAGTGCATGGCCAGTTTGACCATTTCATCATAGATGACTTCGAGTATGTTGAACTGATCGAGCTCGCTGGCAGCTTTCTCTGCTTTTTTTAATTGATAAAAGGCTTCCCGATACAGTCCTCGCTTTCGAAGCAACATACACAGCTGGATGTTGCTCAGGGATTCGATCGAGTTTTTGTAGTTAAAGTGGTAAAAAAGCAGGCTTTTTTCCAGGTTTTGGAGGAGCTTGTTGCGCAGGCGATAGTAGGAATTTTTGGCCTTGCTATCGGTACTAGCGTAGAGCTGGGTGATGACATCGAGTTCGGTATCCTTGAAATCACCAGAGCGTATGGCGTCAAAGAGGACCAGAAGCTTTTTTTCTTCATCGGCTTTGAAGCGGTTGGAGAGAATCTTAAATCTCCTTACTTCATCACTGGTCAGGTTTTCAATTATTTTTTCCAGAATATCCACAGAGCAAGATCATAAAAGGTTTGAAAGAAGAATAACAGGGGATATCATCAGCAGACCGTTGTTATACGTCTAAAAGGTAGTAAGGTCAACCATATATAACAAAATTACCCTTAAAATATACTTATTTTGTCAAAGAATAAGAACAATCCAGTATTAAATTTTTGCTTACACCAAATTATTTTGATCATGGATGTAAACCTAAGCCATATTTTTTAAGTTCAGGTTTTTATTTCCTACAAAAAATCAGTCTAAAGTGCTGTCAGAAGCCTCTCTGGTCATCTTTTGGGACAATTCTTTGCCCAAATACTGGTCTATCAGGTAATGTATCAGGTAAAGCATAGGGGTAAGGAGAATGGCCATTCCTACCTTATATAGGTAGTTGACCGTCCCCGTAGAGAAGACCCTGACCATAGACCACTTAAGTTCCGGCTCAGGACCTATGTAGAAGGCAATAAACAAAACGATAAAACTGTCTATCAATTGAGATACCATGGTAGACCCCGTAGCTCTAAGCCATATCCGCTTTTCTCCGGTAAAACTTCTCAGCCGCTGGAAGACCACTACGTCTACTACCTGACCTACCAGAAAGGCAATCAAGGATCCTACAATGATCCAAAGTCCCTGACCAAATACCCGTTCAAAAGCTACATTAACACTAGGCTTGATATCCCCGTTGATTTCCAGCCAGAAATCCGCAGGCACGACTTCTATGGCAAGAAATACCATAATATAGGCATATATGATCAGGCCCACCGTGAGGTAAGAAAGCTGGCGCACCCCACCTTTGCCAAAATATTCATTGATGATATCTGTCATGATAAAGACCACCGGCCACAGGAGTACCCCGGCCGTCATGCTGAAAGACTGATTGGGAATGCCAAAGACCGTCCAGTTTAATGGCTCAAAGCCCAGGCTCTTTTCCAGGGAAAATAGCTTGACGCCGATAAATTCCGCAATGAGGGCGTTGGTGATGAAAAACCCTCCCAGGATCAGGAAGAGAATTTGCTGCTTGGAAAACTGGCTGCTAGACTTGCTCATAAGCCTTCATTATGTCTTTGAGGTTGATCACCTGACCTTCTTTGGCGACATCTACCCGAGCAAATATTTCCTTTGCTTCTTCAATAAAGGGGTTGAGGTCCCTGTACCTGGCCGAAAAATGGCCCAATAGCAAGTGCTTGACCTGAGCGAGTTTGGCCAGGGTGGCCGCTTCCCTGGCGGTGCTGTGAAAAGTCTCATCCGCCCGCCCCTTCAAATCATGAAGAAAGGTGGCCTCGTGATAGAGCAAGGTAGAATTTCTTATATACCGGGCCAGCCCCTCCACAAAGCGGGTATCTGAACAATAGGCATAAGAAAGGGGCTTATCCGCCTCCCCCAGTACCATTTCGGGCCTAATTTCTCTCCCATCTTCCAGATCTATGGTATTGCCCTGCTTCAAAAGCTTGAAATAATTGTTGGGTACCCCAAGTGCCTTTGCCTTATAAAAGTCAAATTTTGCCCTTTTATTGATCTCTTTAAACAAAAATCCCCGACAAAATACCCGATGCTCCAAAGGTAACAGGTTGACCTCGTATTTGTCTGTCTGATAGATGATAGATCCCGGCTTAAAATCTTCAAGGGGGAAAAATTCAATCTCGTAAGAAAAATAGCTCTGGGTCTGATCAAAAATCACCTCCAGCACCTGCTTGAGTCCAGCTGGGGCAAAGAGTTTAAGGGGGTGGGTACGCTCATACATGGAGAGGGAATTGAGCAGGCCGGGTACGCCAAGGACATGATCTCCATGCATATGCGAAATGAAAATGGCATCCAGCCGGGAAAACTTGACCCGGTTGCGAATCAGCTGAATTTGCGCACCTTCCCCACAATCGACCAGGTGATGGCGATCGTTGATGCTTACCACTTGAGAGGAAGGCAAGCGGGAGTTGGTCGGAATGGCAGAACCCGTTCCAAAAATGCGAACTTCAAAATTACTCACCCCGGGTGTTGAATCTTTTCGATAATAGTGGCGTAACTTCTAGTCGGCGGACTTGATGTCGTTTTCTATGTCGTTCATGAAGATCGCTTCCTGGGCCTCCTCGAAGGTGGGGCGTAGGCTAAGTACCCCGTTGAGTTGTGAAATTTCTATGAGCTTATCTACATGGGGATTGATACTGCAGAGCACCATAAGCCCTCCGGCCTGATCAAACAGTCGGTTGGCGGTAAGAATGGCACTGAGTCCAGAACTGTCCACATATTTTACCTCGGACAGGTCCAGGATAAGATTTCTGACACCTTTTGTATGTTGGTTGACGAATTCTGCTTTTAGTTTGGGGGAAATTCTGCTGTCTAGCTTCTCCTCCAGCAATTTAAAGCTTGTCAATCGTTCTTCGACGTTAACTTCTAATTTCATACGTTTCCATCTCGTTAATCAAGCCAAAGATAATCAAAGTTGTGAATTCCCCACAAAGTACCCCGAATATAAAGGCCTTCTTCTTTCTGGCCTTTCTCCTCCTATTGTCTCATTCCTTTGCCCTGTCCCAGACCTCCCTTTCTTATTCAGAAATTAGAAAGGAAGTTCATACCAGGGTCAATGCCTATCGCAGCAGCATAAATCTTCCCTCTTTGAAGGCATCTGCCAACCTCAATCACCTGGCCCAACAGCATGCCCTAGACATGGCCCAGGGAAGGGTGACATTTTCTCACAAGGGCTTCGACAACCGTTTTAATAAAGCCAGTACGTATTTTGGGAAAGGCATATCCATGGCCGAAAATATCTATTACGCTACCTTTGACGCCGGACAAATTGCCCAAGGAGCCCTGCAGGGCTGGATCGATAGTCCCTCTCACCACAAAGCATTAAAAGGGAGCTTTAACCGGACAGGGGTAGGAGTTGCTAAAAGCAGGGAAGGGGCGTATTTTGTGGTTCAATTATACCTCAACGATCCTTCAGCACAATTCTAATTCCTTCTCATGACTTTGACTTTTGATGGCGAACAAATCCCCCTTTCACTGAGCAAATCAAGCAAAGGAAGGCTTCTGTACCGTTTTAAGCGCAATTCCACAACCCTTGAAATTCATACCCCCGACGGAAAACTGGATTCTCAAATTAGGGAGATTCTCCATCAGAACAAGAGTTGGATCATCAAGCAGTATCGAAACCGCAAACTGGCCCAGGGCAAGCGGCAGGATTTTTTCCACAAACTCGAACAGGACAAAGTATTGTACCGAGGGGAGGATATTGAACTGAAATTCCTCAAAGGCAATAAAAGGTGGGTCAAGCTAGAGGAAAATTGCTTATGGATTTCGGTTTCTCCCAAGGACCGCCACCACAGCAAAGAGGCTATTCTTTTTGGAGCCTTAAAAGCCCTGGCCAAAAACCACCTTACCCAGAGAACCGAAAAGCTCGCCCTCCACACAAAGTCCCAATTTGAAATGATTCGGGTCAAGAATGTCAAAAGCAAGTGGGGTTCCTGCTCCAGCAAGCGCAACCTGAACTTCAACTGGCACCTGATCTTCCTTCCTGATGCCCTCATCGACTATATCATCGTCCACGAACTCATGCACCTCCGCGAACTTAACCACAGCAAGGCCTTTTGGGCATGGGTAGGCCATTTTTATCCCGATTATAAGGCTGCAGAAGCCCAACTGCAACATTACGAGTGGCTTATAGGTATATTTGATGAAACTTAAGCAATTTTTCAACCCATCCTCCCAATATTCTGCATGGCTTCAAAAGAAAATAAATTCATCGACTTTCAAGACCTTATCCTGCATGAAGATAAAGACATTGTCCTGATCAATAAACCCAAAGGGGTGGCCAGCCTGGATGACAAGAGCAACCGAAACATCTTCCAATTGGCAAAAAAATACGATGAAGAACTCCGCCTCTGCCACCGGCTCGACAAAAATACCTCCGGGCTTCTCCTTCTCTGTCGGGGAGATGAAAATTATCGACATATTTCCATTCAATTTGAAAAAAGGAAAGTATCAAAGACCTATATTACCCTGGCCGAAGGCATTCACCAATTTGAACAGATGAAGGTCGATCTGCCGATCTACGTTTCTTCCAATAAAAAAGTCAGCATTTCACATGCCAATGGCAAGCCTTCCCAGACCCTCTTCGATACAGAAAAAGTTTTTAGGAATTATTCCCTCCTCAAATGCTACCCCATCAGTGGGCGCATGCATCAGATTCGAGTCCATCTTTCTGCCATTTCCTGTCCCATCGTGGGAGATCAACTCTACGGAGGAGAAGATATTTACCTCTCCAATCTCAAAAAAGGCTACAAATACAGCATGCGCAAGGAAGAAAGACCAGTGAATCAGGGCTACCTCCTCCACGCCAGAAAATTAGAGTTTACCCATCCCCAATCGGGCGAACGCCTGCATTTCCAGGCAGACTTCACTAAAAATTTTGAAACTACCCTCAAGATTCTGGAGAAATATAACTCCTGATCTTAAGGATTCTTCTTGGCACAGCGTTAAAGCCTGGATATCAGTTCATCCTTTTTGGACTCATATTCCAACAAGGTCAGTTTGCCATCGTTGTACCGCTCATAGAGCATGTCAATGGTCGCCATGATTTCATCTCGGAGGTTGAGCCAGTCCAATTCGGTATGAGAATAGCCTTCATAGGCTTTCTTAACCATTTTTTCTGCCAGAGGGTCCTTCCGTTTGAGGCTCTGCAAAATGCGCTGCAAAGTCTTGGCGACCTGTTCATTTTTGGTATCCAGGGGATGGGAAACAAACTGATTCTGCTGGTTGGTGATGACGGTGAGCTTACCCTTATCCTGATCTACCTTTTGGATATCCTCCAGGGCAAAGGCACCATCGGGATAGTAGCACTTATCAGAGGTAAAAATAATGGTGTTGCTTCCGGTAAAGGTGCCGGAATAGAGGTGTAGAGCCACCACGTCATTGGGACTGGGAATGCGGGTATCTTTGGCGAGTATGCGGCCTAATTTTACAGCGGGAAGCTTGGGAAACTTATAAAGGCCGTTTTTCTCATCCTGAGGAAATTTTTCTTTGATTATATCCGCGTACATGGGGTCTTTTTATTTTCATTTTGTGGAAGCAAATAAAGTGAAATTTGCCATGTTCAGGAAAAAAGTCGCTGCCAAAGCTTTCCCCAAAAGCTTTTTTCCTCATCCGGAGACAGGGGTTGCAGTTCTCCGTCATACTCCCTGATCCAAAGTTCTACCTGTTTTTTAGCCCCTGGCAAATCTTCCTCTCTCATATCGGCCAGGTGCTTCCCTACGAATTCGAGCAGTCCGTAGGTATCCTTATGGGCAAAAATAGGAGAGGCAATGGAATTCCAGTCTTCAAGATTGGGCTGTAGGCGGACCAGTTCTTCTCTCAGTCTTTTGTAACCAATGGGTGGAAGTTTGTAGATTTCCGGCTGAAACTGCCCCTGATCGCTAAAGCTGTCCATGTCCTTAATATCCATCTCCAAAGGATGGGTACTCACACAAATCAAGGAGAGGCGGGGAGCCAGAAAAAAGTCATTTAACTGGGTAAAAAATTCGGGTGGGTAGTGTTCATTGTCGAGGATACAGTCGAAGTGATTGAGAAAAAGGAAGAGCTGCCCCCCATGCATTTTGAGGGCTTCTATCCATTCTCCCATGTCTTGTACCGGCTCAGGAAGCCCCAGACTTTCGCTGATAGCCTTAAAAAAGCCTTTGTAATCTTCTTTGTAGACCTCCATATCGACCAGAAGGGTGACGATACCATCCGGATTAGCGGCTTGGATATCTTGCAAAAGGCGGGTAGCCCCTTCGTAGTCTGTCCCCACGAGGTTGAGGACAGCACCGGCCTTGAGGCGGGAAAGGATTCGTTCGGTAAATACAGGGCGGAAAAAATCGCTGTTGGCCATGTTGCAAATCAGGTTCTTCGGGTGAATACAATATGATAATGAAAGTTTATCGCAAATAGAGGGATGCAAAGATTTGAGGTAATCTCTACAACCTAACCTTAAAGAACCTTAAAAAGGTTTTGAGAGGCCCTAATAAACCCCAATGGGCACGATGGGCCGTGGTAAAGCTCTTCGTAAGCAGGCTACTTACAGCCGGCGAAGATTCGCGGAAAATTCGCTTTTATTGGGCTTAGGTTGTAAGTTTACAATATCCGTTCATCCACATATGTGATGCATTGCATCTTAGCCTAACATAGGCGAAATTCGTGGTTCTAGTCCTAATTAATCAACAGAAGAAATACGATTATCCCATGGTATTTGACTTGGATATGATCAAGAAGGTGTATGCCGGGCTTCCTGCAAAAATAGAAGCTGCACGCACCGTCCTGGGTCACCCCATGACCCTATCCGAAAAGATTCTATACTCCCACCTATATCCGGAAGTAAAACTTCAGACCTTCCAAAGAGGAAAAGACTATGTAGATTTTGCTCCCGACCGGGTAGCTATGCAGGACGCTACTGCTCAGATGGCCCTCCTACAGTTTATGATGGCTGGGAAGGACAATGTAGCTGTTCCTTCTACCGTCCACTGCGACCACCTTATTCAGGCTGAGGTCGGAGCTGAGGAAGACCTGCAAACTGCCATCGATACCAACAAGGAGGTCTATGATTTTTTGGCCTCTGTCTCCAATAAATATGGCCTAGGCTTCTGGAAGCCGGGTGCCGGTATCATACACCAGGTGGTGCTTGAAAACTATGCCTTCCCCGGAGGCATGATGATAGGTACCGACTCTCACACCCCAAATGCCGGAGGCCTCGGCATGATTGCCATTGGGGTGGGTGGAGCCGATGCCGTTGACGTCATGGCTGGTATGCCTTGGGAGCTCAAGATGCCCAAATTCATCGGCGTCAAACTCACCGGAAAGATGTCCGGCTGGACCTCTCCAAAAGATGTCATCCTCAGGGTGGCAGGTATCCTTACCGTAAAGGGAGGAACCGGAGCCATTGTAGAGTACTTTGGACCAGGTGCTTCTTCTTTTTCCGCTACCGGCAAAGGAACCATCTGCAACATGGGAGCCGAAATTGGAGCAACAACCTCCATCTTCGGATATGACGAGTCTACCGCTCGCTACCTCCGAGCTACCGAAAGGGCTGAAGTCGCCGAACTCGCCAATGGTGTAAAGGAACACCTCACGGGAGACCCCGAGGCCTACGCCAATCCCGAACAATACTTCGATCAGGTCATCGAAATAGACCTCAATACCCTTGAGCCACATATCAATGGCCCTTATTCCCCCGACCGCGCATGGCCTCTTTCTGAGTTTGCCGAGGCCGTCGCCAAAGAGGGCTTTCCTCCACAGCTGGAAGTGGGACTGATCGGTTCCTGTACCAATTCTTCCTACGAAGACCTGGACCGTGCCGCTTCTCTGGCCAAACAAGCCGTAGACAAAAAGCTCAAGATAAAGTCTGAATTTACCGTTACCCCCGGTTCAGAGCAGGTGCGCTTCACCGTCGAGAGAGATGGACAGCTCAGCGCCTTCGAAAAGATCGGAGGTGTCATCCTGGCCAACGCCTGTGGACCCTGTATCGGACAGTGGGCCAGGCACATGGATGATCCCGACCGCAAAAACTCTATCATTACCTCCTTCAACAGGAACTTTGCCAAGCGGAATGACGGAAACGCCAATACCCACTCCTTTGTGGCTTCCCCCGAAATCGTGACCGCCATGGCCATTGCCGGAGACCTGACTTTCAACCCCCTCAAGGACAAACTGATCAATGAGGATGGACAGGAAGTCATGCTGGATCCTCCCTTCGGGGAAGAATTACCCGGCAAGGGATTTGAGGTAGAAGACGCCGGGTTCATCAATCCCGCAGAAAATGGAAAGGAGATCGAAGTCAAAGTCGATCCCAATTCAGAGCGCCTTCAGCTGCTGACTCCCTTTGATCCCTGGGATGGCGAGGATGTGAGCGACCTCAAGCTTCTTATAAAAGCTTACGGCAAATGTACCACTGACCATATCTCTATGGCCGGTCCCTGGCTGAGATACAGAGGCCACCTCGACAACATTTCCAATAACCTCATGCTCGGTGCCATCAATGCCTTTACCAAGACTCCAGGCACCAAAAACGCCCTCAACGGAGAGTACAATGAGTCTCCCAAAGTCGCAAGGGCCTACCGCGAAGCCGGTGTTTCCTCCATCATCATAGGAGATGAAAACTACGGCGAAGGCTCCTCTCGTGAGCATGCCGCCATGGAACCCAGACATATGGGTGTCCGGGCTGTGATTGTCAAGTCCTTTGCCCGTATTCATGAAACCAACCTGAAAAAGCAGGGGGTATTTGGCCTTACCTTCGCCAATCCCGATGACTACGACTTGATCCAGGAAGATGACACCTTTACCATCCACGCCTCGGGCATGGCTCCAGGCAAACAGATCAAGGTTACTGTTCATCACAAGGCTGGAAGCGAAGACAGCTTCATGACCAATCATACCTATAACGAAGCGCAGATCGAGTGGCTGAGAAAGGGTTCTGCCCTCAACAAAATCCGATCCGAGCAAGGACTCTAAGTCCAATATGATGGCTTCAAGCAGGGTAGGAATTCTTCGGGATTCCTACTCTTTTTTTAGGGCAATAAGAGGGAGCTGTCTCCATAGCTCAAAAAGCGATAATCCTTATCCAGGGCTTCCTCGTAGATTTTTTTCCAATTATTTCCCACCAAAGCAGCCACCAGGAGCATCAGGGTGGTCTCAGGCATGTGGAAGTTGGTAATGAGGCCCTTGCAGAGACGAAACTTATAGCCGGGAAGGATATAGATGCGGGTGCTTCCTACCCATCGATTCCGACCTTCTTTTTCCATTAGGGCAATCAGGGCTTCTAAAGCAGCCTCCAGAGAAAAGGGAGGGGCCACATAGGCCTCATAAGACCCCAGGTCAAAAGGCTCCCGGCAAGTGATTATTTCTTTCTCCAATACCTTGACTCCCAGGATATAAATCGATTCCAGAAGGCGCATGGCCGTAGTTCCTACCGGAATAATCCGACGCTCGGAGTCAAGTGTTCTTTTAAGGACTTCCAACTCCACCACCATCTGCTCCTCATGCATGTCGTGGTCCACTACCCTTTCCTCCTTGACAGGGAGAAAAGTCCCCGCCCCTACATGAAGGGTTACCTCCATGTGTGGAATGCCTGCTTTTGCCAGGCTATCAAATACGCTTTCTGTAAAATGTAGTCCCGCTGTAGGAGCGGCTACAGCACCTTCCTCCCTGGCATAAACAGTCTGGTAGGTCCTGAGGTCCTTTTCGCTAGCCTCCCGATTGAGGTAGGGGGGAAGGGGAAGTTTGCCGATAGCCTCCAGGATTTGGCTGAAACTCACCCCTGCATCCCAGCTAAAATCGACTTCGTTGTCCTCCTTGTCTGCCCAGCCGGCATTGAGTTGGAAGGATTGCCCGTCGATCTCCAAAGGCATTTTCAAAACCTCCTCGTCTTTCCAACGTTTTTTGTTACCGACGATGCAATGCCATCTCACCTTTGCGTCCCTTTGTAGGGCCAACTGAATTTCTAAAGGCTCAGAAGGGGAAAGGAGTAAAATCTCAATAAGGGCTCCTGACTCCCTCCTGAAGTACAACCTTGCCTTGACTACCCGGGTATTGTTGAAGACCAAGAAGGCATCAGGAGGTAGAATTTCCGGCAATTGATAAAAATGTCGATGAGAGATCTCCCCTTCTTTGTAGCACAATAGTTTGGCCTGGTCCCTTTGCTCAAGGGGAAACTTTGCGATACGCTCCTGGGGAAGTTCGTAGTGATAATTGCTCAGGCGCAACTGAGAAAACTCGGAGGGCAGAGATGAAGAGTCAGAGGCCATTTATTTGGAATAAAGAATGTGTTATATTTGAATTATTAAACAAAGATAAAGCAGGAAGTTATTATTTATGAAAGATTTTAACTTCAAAGATCGCTAGGCAAATACTTATTTTTTCACAATTAAAAGCACTGAATGACTAAAATCGCGGTAGATGCAAAATCTCTGACAGACCTGGCCCTCAAAGGCTTGCAAAAGCTGAAAGGTCAGAAAATCGTAAGGATGAATCTCAAAGACGTAGAAGGGGCCATTACCGATTATTTTGTGATTTGTACAGGTACTTCTGACCGACATGTATCCTCCCTGGCCGAGTCTGTCCTGGACACCATCAAGAAAGAAGGCTCCGAAAAGCCCATCAGCAAGGAAGGGCTCAATTCAGGTGAGTGGGTACTCCTCGACTACGTCAATGTCGTCGTTCATATTTTCCAGCAAGAAACCAGAGATTTTTACCGATTAGAATTCCTTTGGGGAGATGCGGAGATGGAAGTAATCGATGTAGCCTGATTCACAACAGCAAATTTTATCCTAATATCCAGTCATACATGAACGCTAATCACATATTTTTTCTTTGCTGCTTTTCCATTAAGCTATTGTTTGCTCAATCCCTGGATTCTCTCCACCAAATTCGCGTGGATGTGGTCTACCTGGCCTCCGATTACCTGGAAGGCAGAGAAACGGGGAAAATGGGTGAGCAATTGGCAGCCAACTACATTGCCAACCGATTTGAAGAAATGGGATTGGAACCCATGGGCGAAGATGGATGGTTTCAGCCCTTCGACTTCATCTTCAACACCAATCCCCACGCAGGACCCAATGAAGGAGAAGCCCGCAAAGGGAAGAATGTCCTGGCTTTTCTCAACAATGGAGCCGACCATACCATCGTCATTGGGGCCCACTACGACCACCTCGGTTACGGAGCCTTTGGCTCGCGCTCACCCGGAGATTCTGCTATTCACAATGGCGCTGACGACAATGCCAGTGGAGTAGCTGCTATCCTGAGAATCGCCGAACTCCTGGTGGAATCCGAAGCTAAGAGTAACAATTACCTCTTCATGGCCTTTTCAGGCGAAGAGTTGGGCCTGTATGGTTCCAAAGCTTTTGTCAAAGAACCCACCCTGGCCCTGGGAGAGATCAATTACATGCTCAACTTTGACATGGTAGGCCGACTCAATCAAGAACAAACCCTCGTCATCAACGGAGTAGGTACTTCGCCCTCATGGATGGACTACATTCCCAAGGCCAACATGGAGGGCCTGAATATCAAGACTACCGAGTCCGGCATCGGCCCTTCGGACCACGCCTCCTTTTACCTAAAGGAAATCCCTGTAGTTCACTTTTTTACAGGTCAGCATCAGGATTATCACAAACCCGAAGATGACAGCCACCTCGTCAACTTTGAGGGAATTGAGCTAATCTCTACCTATGTCCTTAAGCTAATAGAAGACCTGGATCAGGAGGGCAGATTGACCTACCAGAAGACTAAGCAGGAGGAGAAAAAAGTTTCCCGTTTTAAGGTAAGCCTGGGTGTCATGCCCGATTATACCTCGGATATCGAAGGAATGCGCATCGACGCTGTCCTGGATGACCGCCCCGCTCAAAAAGCAGGTCTTAAGGATGGCGACGTGATCATCGGACTTGGAGACATGGAGGTAACCGACATTTATACCTACATGGAAGCCCTCTCTAAGTTTGAGTCCGGAGAAAAGGCAAAGGTCAAGGTCAAAAGAGGAGAAGAAATCCTGGAGACAGAGGTGGAATTCTAAGCCGCTGTTTCAGATTTTTAACCCCAAAAGCGCTAAAAAAACACGATAAACATAAATGGGTCCCCATCTTTTCATGAAGGTGGGGACCCATTTTTTTCAATCTAAAGCTACTTTGAACTTGTCAGACAGACAACTGGTACATACTCAATACTAAGGAATAGACCAGCCAAAAAAGGAAGCGTCTGAGGCCACGAGAAGCCAAAAGCTGAGAAACACCAACAGGCTGAGGAGGGTAATGACTTTTCCGTGAAGGCGGCTTATTTTATCAAAGGTCCAGGAGCGCTTGCCTGCATCATCCATTTTAGTGGTAAATACCAAGTACAGGCCAATAAAAAAGGAGACTGAACCCGCCACATTGCCCAGGAGGAAGCTGAGTGGAACTAGTCCATAGCCCAGGAGTAGCAGGCTCCAGGCTGCCTTCTTGGGCTCCAGAAACTTCAATTTCTCTTCCCTGATCTGCTGCCTGACTTTAGACAAGGAATATGTTACCCCACGGGCTTCCAATATTTTTCCTGCGTAGACTACATCTTTTCTGAACCACTCCTTAGGCTTAGCCAGTATTTCTTTCAATTCTTCATCAGAAAAATCAAATAAAAAGTAATCCCGATCCAGCTCCTGAAAATCTGCCTCAGCCTCTTTTTCCAAAAGGTGATTGACCTCCTCTCTATAATTTTTCGGAATCATCACCTCGTATTCCTTTTTAGCCCCGGCTCCGAGGTAATAATCATCCAATCCCGAGGCATAAGCATTGACCACAAAGGGAATGTTATGGTCTTTCAATCGATCCGTAAAAACCTCTACTTCTACCTCTAACTGAAAAATTTTGAATGGAATGTATTCTTTATTCATAACCGGATGGCCTTGGCTTATTAATACTACGATTTGGTAAAGAAAGTTTCTCCCAAACAGGTCGGCCTTGCGACAGCTTCAAGATAAAACAAGCCCGGCTTCCCATGTGGGATAGCCGGGCATCATATAAAATTATGTTGGGACAAAAGGAAGTTGCCTTTATTCCACCCACTCCGCTACGAATACATTGGTAGATCTGCTGCCTCCATTATTTCTGTTGGAGGAGAAGGCGATGTATTTTCCGTCATGAGAAAACATAGGAAAGGCATCAAAGGTATCGTCGTAGGTGATCTGCTCCAATCCACTCCCATCTAAGTTGACCATGAAGAGGTTGAATGTCCTCCCTCCTGACTTATGATTGGAAGAAAAAATGACTTTTTCTCCCGAAGGATGAAAGTAAGGCGCCCAGTTAGCCCCTCCCAAATCGGTGATTTGCCTCATGTCCGATCCATCTACATTACAGACAAAAAGTTCCATGTCCGTAGGCGTTACATATCCCTGAGAGAGGAGATCTTTGTATTCCTGCTGTGCCTCGGGACTCTGAGGACGAGAGGCACGGAAGATTAATTTGCTTCCATCCGGGGAGAAGAAGGCTCCTCCATCATAGCCCAAATCATCGGTAATCTGCTGGACATTATCCCCACTGAGGTCCATGGTGTAGAGTTCCAGGTCCCCACTTCGGGTAGAAGTAAAGACAATTTTATCTCCCTGTGGAGAAAGGGTAGCCTCTGCATCATAGAATTCATTTTCGGTCAGTTGCTCGATGACATTGCCCTCTTTGTCCGATAAAAAAATCTCGTATTCGCTGTAAATGGGCCAAACATACTTTTTGATCTTGGCGCGGTCCGGGCTGGGGGGGCAGGTATCGGCATTGAGGTGGGTGGAGGCGTAGATGACGGTCTCATTGCCGGGCATAAAATAAGAGCAGGTGGTCCTTCCTTTTCCGGTACTGACGAGGTTCATTTCAAATTCTACGTCCGGCCGCATAGGCACTTTACCGTAAAAAATTTGATCACAGGGAATGCCTTCTTCGGGATGAGAGCGCTGCAAAACCAGGTGGGTGTTGTCAAAGCTCCAGTAGGCCTCGGCATTGTCTCCCCCAAAGGTGAGCTGACGAATATGCTTAAAATGGCCTTCTTCTTCATAGATAAGGCTATCGGGCCACTGGTAATTCTCGGTTTGGGTCTTAGCTTCTTTCTCCTCACCGGGCTGACAGGCACCCAGGAAGGCCAGGATAAGGACAAAGAAAAGTATCGAACTTCTATTCATAAAATGAATGTTTCCGTTTGGTTCAGGTTAATGGATTCAAGATAAAAAGTGTAAATGAAGTAGGTAAGGGAAAGATAAAGGCCCCCACCCTTGGGCAGAGGCCTTTAGTTTATGCCAGGGTTTTCTTGTTAGAGATTGGCCATTTTGGCCAATAGATCGGCGACGCGGCAGGAGTAGCCCCATTCATTGTCGTACCATCCTACGACCTTTACCATGTTCCCCATGGCGGAAGTCATCTGGCTGTCGAAGATGTTGGAGTGGGGATTACCTACGATATCGGAGCTTACGAGGGGATCTTCTGAGTATTCCATGATGCCTTTAAGTGAGGACTCAGAAGCCTCCTTCATAGCTGCATTGACTTCCTCGGCGCTTACCTCACGGCTGAGCATAACGGTCAGGTCGGTAAGGGAACCGTCTGGTACGGGTACACGGGCGGCGATTCCGTCAAGTTTGCCCTTGAGGTCAGGCAGGACCAGTCCCACAGCTACAGCGGCACCAGTTGTAGTAGGTACGATGTTGACGGCAGCAGCACGGGCACGACGCAGGTCCTTGTGGGGAGCATCCTGGATGTTCTGGTCAGCGGTGTAGGCGTGGATGGTGGTCATAAAGCCCTTCTGGATTCCAAATTTTTCGTGAAGGACCTTGGCCATGGGCGCCAGGCAGTTGGTCGTACAAGAGGCATTGGAAATGATAGTCATGTCAGGAGAGAGCACTTCCTCATTTACTCCCAAGACCACAGTAGCATCAATGTCGCCTTTGGCGGGAGCAGAGATTACTACTTTTTTAGCTCCGGCCTTGAGGTGAAGCCCAGCTTTTTCACGGCTGCGGAATACACCGGTAGATTCGACGACTACATCCACTCCGAGATTTCCCCAGCCCAGGGCTTCGGGATTGCGCTCAGAGCTTACCTCGATACGCTTGCCATTGACGGTCAAAGAGTCATCGTCGGCCTCCACTGTCCCGTCAAATTTTCCATGGACAGAGTCATATTTTAATAGGACCGCCAAGGTCTCATTATCGGTCAGGTCATTGATTTTTACGATGTCTATGTCCGGCCGCTCAAGCAGGGAACGAAATACCAGACGGCCAATACGGCCAAATCCATTAATGCCAACTTTAATTGCCATAAAAATTTTCTTGAAAGGTTAATATTGTGCATTCCAATGAACGCAAAATAATTAGGGGGACAGTTAAAAACAACCCCGGAAAGGCTACACTTTATTAACTGAAAATCAAAATATTAAGAAATTACTATCATGCAACCCAACATTCCTATCTCTGTCTTCTTTATAGCGTAACACTAAAGATCTCCATTACTTCGTTACCCAAATAAAGAAAAACCAACTATTAACCTTATGAATTACAAAAGCTTTTCCCTCATCGTAGCAGTGATCCTAGTGATGGTCGGCATGAGCGGATGCAAATATCCCGAAGGCCCTTTTCTTAGCATTCAGACCAGAGAAGGAAGGGTCGCAAAGCAGTGGGAAGTCATCATGGCCACTGACAGCGCCGGAGAAGACATCTCCAATAATTTTGACGAGGCAGAATTTGGTTTCGAAGAAGATGGAGAAGCCGAAGCTACCCTCGAAGTCCTTGGCATTCCCGTTGAATTTGAAGGAGAATGGGACCTGGACAACGATGATACCGTCCTGGAATTGGAATTGGAACAAAAAACAACCAATATCCCTTTGAACAAGAACTATGAAATTCTTCGCCTGACCCGTACAGAGTTCTGGCTGAGGGATCAGGACAATGATACCGAAATCAGACTAGAGGTCAAATAAACCCACACAACTATCATCTGTTAAACATTATTTCTAAGCCCGGTCTTTTTGACCGGGTTTTTTGTTGATTGGAAATCAAGTAAATTGTCCCTGATACTAAACTTGTTTTGAGGAAGGCATGTGGGATAATTTTTCATATCTGCTTAGCGACACTGATTTCTGGAAGTTTACTACTATTCCGGTCATCTCTGCCGTGGTAGGCTGGGCCACCAATGTCCTGGCCCTACGCATGACCTTCTACCCTTTAGAATTTTGGGGCATAGGAAAGATCGGTTGGCAGGGCATTATCCCTTCCAAAGCCGGGGAAATGGCAGGCAAGGCTGTGGACCTCCTCACCGAAAAACTCATTACCATAGAAGACCGCTTCGAGCAAGTCGATCCCGAACGAGTAGCGGAAGAGATGGAACCCGCCCTCAACCGCATCGCCATTGAGATTGTCAATGAAACCATGGAGGATCATGCCCCTGTCCTCTGGGAATCTGCTCCCAAAGTTCTCAAATCGCGGATCTACCAGCGCATGTCCGAAGATCTTCCCGAAGTGGTGGAGGAAATTATGGAGGACATCAAGATGAATATCAGCGACCTCTTTGACCTCAAGGCCATGGTAGTCGAAGCCCTCGAAAATGACCGCGAACTTCTCAACCAGATTTTTCTGAAGGTAGGTGAAACAGAATTCCGCTTTATCGAGCGTTCGGGCATGTACTTCGGATTTCTCTTTGGAGTCATTCAAATGGGGGTCTTCCTCTTCCTACAATTCATTACAGGCATGTCCCAGGAGTCAGCTTCCTGGACCCTGCCCATCGCCGGACTGATTGTAGGTTGGGCCACCAATTTCCTGGCCCTGAAAATGATCTTTATTCCCTTGCGCCCCCGTAAGTTCGGGCCATTCGTAGTCCAGGGAATGTTTATCAAAAGGCAAAAGGAAGTTGCCCGTGAATATGCCCGAATCGTGGCGCATCGCATTCTTACCTCTGATCGTATTTTTGACAAGATGATTCATGGGTCCAGGGCAGAGCGACTCATGCATATCCTTCAGTTGCACATCAAACAGGCAGTGGATGGAGTGGCAGGTCTTTCCAAGCCCCTCTTTCAATTGACCCAGGGGACCAAGCGATACCTCCAAATAAAGACTCAGATAGCCCGCCGATTTGTTGACGAACTCCCCCGCTCCATCAAGTATATCTTTCCCTACACAGAAGAAGCCCTGGACATAGAAAATACCCTTCGAAGTCGAATGCAGGGCCTTGGACCGGTGGAATTTGTCAGCTTTTTGAGGCCTGTCTTCCAGAAGGATGAATGGAAGCTCATCCTTGTAGGAGCCTTCCTGGGCCTTTGGGCAGGGATTATGCAGATGCTCTTTGTATTTGGAGGTAGTCTGCTGGGAAGCTAAATAGGGCTGGTTTTCTTTCTTATCCTTTCCCCTTTTATCAGTTTCACCTAAGCTTATCCTTGGGCTTGGTAGCTACAAAATCCTTGAGATAATAAGGCTCAAAGCGCTGAAGGTCTTCGAAGTTTTTACTCCTAAATCGTCGAAGCAAAGACCTTCCCACATGCTGTGTGCTGCTGCGGATATGGGGAATAAACAGGGAGTTGGGATGGCTTCCAAGTAGTTCCTCAGCTTTAAGGGCTCCATCCCCGATAAATATAATCTTGTTTTCATCTAACTCTTTTTCGAATGAATTATTATCCAAGACAAGGGCATGGATGCCCCTTAGTTCTTCCATTTTACTGTCATAGAGTGCCGTGTACACCTCCATCCTACGGGCATCTATCATAGGACAGATGTAAGCCTGCAGTTCGAAGGCCCATTTTTCTACCTGAAGGGCCAGCAATTCCAAGCTAGTGGGGGCCATCAGAGGAATATCCCAAGCCATGCAAAGGCCCTTGGCGGTCGATACACCTACCCGAAGACCTGTGTATGAGCCCGGCCCCTTGCTGATAGCCACGGCGTCGATCCGTCCCTTTTCTATCTTGAGGTTCTCGAGGAGTTGCCCTACCATGGGCATGAGAAGACGGGCATGCATTCGCCCCACATGTATATCCTGATGACCCAATAACCTATCACCGCTGTACAGTCCTACCGAACCCACATCCGTAGCGGTCTCCAAAACCAGGATAAATGGACCTTCAAACTCTTCCTTTTTCATGTTTCAAAGGTAAGGCTTTTGTGCCAAATCCCTTTTCTTGGTTTGCTCCTTAATCTGTGAAATAGCTTATTTACAGGGCTTATCCGGTTTTTTTCTACTCCCGGAAACAAAGCCGAGCCGGCTTACTTCTTATTATATAAGGCTTCAACATTATGCACTTTCACCACTATACCTTGCTTCACCTGGGCGAAAAGCTGACGGAAGCTCATCGTGGAGAATGCCTGCAAGGGGCCTTTTCGCAGAATAAAAACGAACTCGTTCTCGAGTTTGAAGGCTTTTACCTGAGAATCGGCTGCCATACCCCCCACACCTATGCCGTCCCAGTCTGGGACTACGCCAAAGCCCGCAAAAATGTCGTCGACCTCTTTGAAGCTGCCCTGGAAAAAAGGTTGATCGGAGCCCGAACCCTGGCCAACGAAAGGGTGCTTATCCTCGAACTTGAAGAAGGCTATGACTTCGTCCTAAAAATGCACGGCCTCAAAGCCAATGTCATGCTGCGAAAGGATGGGGAGGTCATCGAACTGTTTAACAAGCAGCATGAGGAGGACTGGAACTTTGAAGAAATTCCCGGGCCCTTTGATCCCCAGGCAATTGCCCCCGAGGTAGAGCGCGATGAAAAAGCTGTTATCAAAGCAGTTAAAGCCATTTCTCCCATTTATGAGAAGTACTTTGGGCGAAGGGTATATGGCTTTATGGAAGAGGGAAAGGAATTTTCACAGGCCTTTCATCAGGTTGTAGAAGAAGCCCAGGCTACCACTTATTTTTCTGCCAAAGAAAAGGACAGAATAAAATTTTTCCTCTTCCCCCCTCCATCTGAACTATCCCAAGACTCCCATTCCTCGGTAGAGGAAGGCCTGCAATCCTGGCTCAAATACACCTTTCAACTGGAGTCCTACCGCCATCAGTATAAGGTGGTCGACAGGGAAGTTTCTAAGCCCCTCAAAAAGTATAGGAAGGTCTATCAGTCCTACCTCAAAAATATCGATCAACTGGAAAAGGAGCGCAATCCCGAAGAGATCGGCCACATCCTCATGGCCAACCTTCACCAGATCGAACCCAATACCAAGAAAGTTGTCCTGGAAGATTTTTACCATAGTGAACCGATTAACATAAAGCTCGACCCCCAACTCAACGCCCAGGAAAACGCCAAGAAATACTACGATAAGCACAAGACCCGAAAAGCACGCCTCCTTTACCTTAAGGAACAACTAGAAGATATAGAAAATAAGTACCTCGAAGCCGAAGAGGCCTATGAGGATTTTTCTACCTTTCCTCATCCCAGAGACCTCTCCTTTGGGCCGGGAGGCTTTGATCCCGAACAGTTGAGGGGGATGAAGCAATTTTTCAGGAAATTCAGGAAGGAAATGAAAGAAGCCGAGGAGGATCGCTACCCCTATCGGCATTTTCGTAGGAGCGGATATGAAATCTTTGTCGGAAAAAATGCAAGGAACAACGACGAACTGAGCTTCAAATTTGCCCACAAGAATGATACCTGGCTCCACGCCAAGGACGTAACAGGCTCACATGTTATCATTCGCCACCGCGCCGGGAGGGACCTGCCCGAGGAAGTCTTAGAATATGCCGCCCAATTGGCTGCCTACTACTCCAAAAGAAAAACCGATACCCTGGTCCCTGTACAATATACCCCTCGCAAATACATCCGCAAAAGAAAGGGAGATCCTCCAGGCATGGTAGTGGTCGACCGCGAAAAAGTGATCATGGTGGAGCCCGTTAGAAATTAAGCCTTAAAATAAACTCACCATTGTTAAGAATAGCAAAATAACGATTATTAACTATTTCTATTCGTAGCAATTTTTATAAAAAATAATTTATGTGTGCTAAAGAGAAATCAACGTACCCGTACCGAGATTAAATTCGGTCATGTGATGACAGGACTTGTCATTTCTACTGCTCTTTTGCTAGCCAGTATCTATGGTCTTTCTGACATTCAAAAGCCCAAATACACCATGGACGCTGTCGACGGGCAGACCATATATGCCTGTGATGGTTTGTTTAGAGATTCTGGAGGTCCCAGTTCCGATTATCAAAACAATGAGGATTTAACAGCCACTTTTTGCTCAGATGCCGGAGCCAGCATCAGGTTCAATGAATTCAAACTCCAAAATAACAAGGACTTTCTCTATGTCTATGACGGAAGAGATGAATCTGCCCCCCCAATTGGAGCTTATACCAAGCAAGAACTCAAGCAGGTTACCCTAACTTCAACTGGAACCTGTATGACTTTTAGGTTTGTGTCTGATGGGAGTTCTACGGACAAGGGTTGGAAGGGAGATTTCGATTGTGGAAGCGCTCTCCCTGACCTCGATGGAGATGGTGTTCCCGATGTGGAGGACCTGGATGTGGACAATGATGGCCTGACCAACACTGAGGAGGGCGAAGAGCAAGGAAGAGACAGCGATGGGGATGGGATTCTGGATTTCAGGGACATAGATTCCGATGATGATGGGCTGACTGACAACCGGGAAGCAGCAGGAAACAGTCAGGTCTAAGGAGATTACTCCTTTAGTGATGAGAAAATAGCCTCCAGGAAATTTAAGCGTCTGTATTACAGATTGAAGCAGGTCGACATCGACGGTGCCCTTGAATATTCCTCCACTGTTGAAGTTCTCGATAGGGTCTCACCATCCATGAGTCAACTTCATGCCTTCCCCAATCCAGCTACGACTAAACTCAACATTCGGACAGGGGGTGAACCTTCGGTCACCTTCCGCTTACTCGTTCTGGATCTAAATGGTAAGCCCGTCCTGGATCGTCAGGTCAAGGGGGAGAGCCTCAAAATCGTAGAAGTAGATTCCTGAACTCCCGGCATCTACCTCCTACAAGTGAAAGGACGTGGATATGAGAGCCAAAGAAAAGTCCTCGTGAAATAAAGAAATCTGGAAAAAACTCAGAACCGACAGGATACTTATGGCCTGCTGTCGGTTTTCTTTTGTGCCAATAGAAAAAAGTGGCCCTTGCTACCTATTATTGTTGATCATCAAGGATCATCTTTGTTTTACTCCAAGCGCCCTATTTGCTCTATCGGTAAAAAGATTCGGGATAATCATCATTATTTTCCGCCTCCCTAGTCGAAAAAGTTCCAGTTGACCCCAAAGGTGACGGCTCTTTCCAGCATGGGATAGAAGGGGGTGGTATAATATCCAAAGGTGAAAAGGGATTCATTGATATGCTGCACCCTTCCCCAGACATACACGCCCCGAAGGTTGAGAACGGCGTGAAGCCCTATGCGGAGATAGGAGGGGACTTCGTAATTGGTAGTAAAATACTCAGTCGACACCGGGTCTATGCTCTGCCCTGCAAAGCTGTCAAAGTAGCGAAAATCAATCCCGAAGCGAAAATGCTCGGCAAAGCTCACCTTGGAATTTTCGTAATAAAGCGAGGCCTGCCCATACCAATTGGGGACGGACTGCTCCTGCAGACGGGTTTCAAAATTATCTGCAGCCTCTGTTTCGATCTGGTAAGTCAGGCTATTTTCAAGGTAAAACTTCCTCCAAAACCTAAGCCGAAAGCGGGCTTCTATCCCCAACCAGTTGATTCCATTGTCCCGGTCCTGGACCTGATCGAAGTCCGAGGCAAAATAAATGGGATTGTCGATACGGCTAAGAAAGCCCCTGGCCTCTACGCAAACGGGGAGAAGTGAGTCATTAAGTCCTACGGGAACCGGAAAATCGTAGCGAATTCCGGCTTCTGCATGGGTAAATAGTTGGTTGCCGAGGCTGGGATCAGGCGAATAGAAATTCCCGGAATCGCCTACAAAGAAGGTCTGAAAAAGGCTTGGGTTCATGTCTCTCAGGATAAAGCCTCCCGAAACACTGACTGGTCGATAGCGGGCCGCACTATCGGGATTGGGGATTTCGCCCAGGCTGTCTTTTTCTGCAAAATGTGGATGCACCTGGTATCGCTCTATCCTTGACCAGGGTTTGATCAAGACCTGCAAGTGGAGGTCCCTCTCCGCGGAAAAGCGGTCCGAAAATCGCTGACGGGCCATGCCCTGAAGTCGGACTAAGGGAAAACTAATACTGGCGCTGACCTGCTGGTCGGTACTGTTGAGGGTGGTCAGGGTTGTATCCTTCAGAAATTGTAGCAACTGATATTCAAGTCCCCCATTGACATTGACTTCAAAGCCTCCCTTGGTCTGCAAGGAATAGCTCGCCAACCCTGATACCTTAAATCGCCGGTGAGTCCAGTTTTCCAACATAGTATCCCTTCCCATCTCCAAGGTCGGATAAACGGGGATGAGGTTGCTGCTCAGACCGGAAGTATTGATATTAAAATCAGAGAAGTTCATGTTGCCCACCTCCCAGAGCAATTCATTGCGCAGGGTCAGCCGATTGCTGAATCGCAGGCTGTCATCCTCAGGAATAAGCTCGTATTGATGGTCGAGGTACACCTGCTGGACCCTGTTTCTACGCAGGGCATCATCGAGGAGGGGCGCATTGGTACCCTTGAAGAAGTTTCCATTAAAATCAACATTGGGCTGGAGAGAAAAAGCCGGAAAATAAAGGGCTGTATCTGCTAGCAGGTCTCCACGATTGGCCAGCCAGGGACTCTCTGCATCTCTGGGTGTCCCTCCGTTAAAAGCGTCGTTGAGTTGGTTGTAGGTATAGGTGGCAAATGCGTGGTAGCGATTGTCCCATGCATGAATATGTGTAGACAAAAATACGTTGAAGTGATCGGTGATCATGTTGCGATAGGCAGACTCTGCCACCCGACGCTGAATAAAGAGGGTGGCATTCCAGAAGGGATTGATGTTGCGAGAGACGACGACATCCGTGGTCTGTAGCCGGTCAGGTCCCTGCATGTACTGGACATTGACATAAGGAGTGCGGGTATCAATAAAATCGACCTTATTTTCTGCATCAATCAGGTAATCGTTGTAGCGGGAAAGAATGGGGTCCTTCCATTCATCCTTAAAAAAATATCGGTCCTGAACTCCATCCATCCATATCTGATAAGGTTTTCCGGCCTGTCCCAGGCTTTGGATGAATCCTTCCTGACGGTCCAGTTCGTCGTATTTGTACTGAAGAGAAATGGAGCGACTCAGGAATCTCTGCTTTTCTTTGTGTAAGAAGAGTCCTTCTCTGTCCCAAAAGATGACCCTGGGCTCGATGTCTATCTTTCGGCTAATGTTGCTATCAGACTGGGTGGTATCCAGGCTCAGGTCTACATCAGAAAAGCCGGGATCACCGGGAAAATCCACCTGATCATTGGGCTCGAAGGGATTGCCCTGGGCCTGTATCTCCGTCCCAAAGCAACAAAGCATCGCCAGAAGTCCCCCTAGTCGAAGAGCTTTCTTACCTATCCATGCTATTTTTTTCAGATCCATGTTTTTCAAGGAGACCCATATAGACCAAATGGTTGTTTTGTCCCTACAATTCCCGGATCAAGGTAGAAATGATCTCTGTGAGTTTGGGCTCGGCTTCCTTTGCAACCTTTATCACCTCCTGAAGGGAGAAGGGCCTTAGGTTGTCGGGGTCGCATTCGTCGGTGACCACGGATATGGTACATACACAGAGTCCCATGTGCCTGGCCACGATGACCTCTGGCACGGTAGACATGCCCACCACATCTCCTCCTATGATTTTGATAAATCGGTACTCTGCAGGTGTCTCCAGGTTGGGTCCGGCCACCGCTACATAGACACCCTTGTGCATGGGATAGCCTTTTTCCTTAGCCAGGGCCAAGGCTTTGTCCACGAGTTTGAGGTCGTAGGGCTTACTCATGTCGGGGAATCGGGGTCCCAGATTGTTGAAGTTGGGGCCAATGAGCGGGTTGATGCCCTGCAAGTTGATATGGTCATAGATTGCAACCATATCTCCCCTTCCAAAATCCAGATTTACAGCACCCGATGCACCTGAGAGAAAGAGGGTATGGATGCCCAGGAGTTTGAGAATGCGTATGGGAAAGGTAATTTCCTCCATGCTGTACCCTTCGTAAAAATGCATGCGGCCCTGCATGGCCACTACATGCTTATCCCCCACCCGACCAAAAATAAGGCGGCCGAAATGGCTCTCGACAGTGGATATGGGGAAATGGGGAATAAAATTGTAGGGAATGACCCTTTCCTGTTCGATCTGTTCGGCGAGGGCGCCCAGACCTGTACCCAGTATGATGCCGATCTCGGGGGCTTCTCCTTTGTATTGACGCCGGATAAAATCCAGGGCTTCCGTATATTCTTTCATCTTGAATTCCTTAGATGTGGGGAAAAATCACTTGAATCCTCTCAGCGGACCCATGGCCTACCATTGATCCTGAAATTCATCCATTTCTTCCACACAAGCTGTCAACAAATCTATCGAAGCCTGAATGTCCTCCTTATGGCACATTTCTACCACCGAATGAATATGACGGGTAGGGATGGAAATACATCCGGCGATGGAACCCTCTCCCCCACGCTGCAGCATCGCAGTGTCCGTACCTCCTCCTGTGAGAATTTCCGGCTGGTGCTTGATCTCATGCTTTCGGGCGATGCCCTCCATAAAATTTACCATGCGGCTGTCCGTAATCACGGAGGAATCCATAATCTTGATGGCTGTACCCTTTCCCAATTCTGTGATATACTCGTGGTCAGAGGCGGAGGGCAGGTCATTGGCGATGGTGGTATCCAGGCCCAGCCCAAAATCGGGATTTACCTTGCGGGCAGCGGTCATGGCTCCGCGCAGCCCTACTTCTTCCTGCACCGTAAAGACAGCGTAAAAATCGTAGGCGGGAGTTTTTATTTTTTTGAGTGCTTCTATCAGGATAAAGACTGAAACCCGGTTGTCCAGGGATTTGGTGGACACACAGTCGCCGATTTCTATAAAGTCTCTTTCCCTGGTCACCTTATCGCCGACCTTGATGATCTCCTTGACCTGATCTCCCGGCATGCCAAAGTCGATAAAGTAATCCTTGAGTTTGGGAGCTTTACCTCTCTCTTCTGAAGACATGAGGTGGACGGGCTTGCTTCCCATAACCCCTATGAGGGGCTCCTTTCCATGGACAATAACCCGCTGAGCGGTCAGGGTCTTGGGATCAAAGCCTCCGAGGGTGTGAAAGCGGGCAAAACCCTGCTTATCAATATGGGTGACAATGAAAGAAATTTCGTCCATATGGGCGGCGGCCATGACACGCTTGGCCTCTTTTCCTTTTTTTACAGCGATGACATTGCCCATGTTGTCGATGGTGCATTCATCGACGAGAGATTGAATTTCTTCAAGGACGATCTTTCTGATGGGGGCTTCTCCGCCTGGAGGGCCTGGAGCAAGGCAGAGTTTTTCCAGCAGGGAAAGTTGAAAAGCCATAAGCATTTTAATTAGGTCGGGAAAATAAGAGGAATCGATTGGAAATGAAATACCCTGAAAGGTATTTAAAAGAGAGGAAGGAATTTCAGGAGATTCTCTCCCCAGTTTGAAAATATCATCCCCTGCCGGGACTTACTTTCCTGGGTACTTCCATTATTTTGTGTAATTTTGCCAGACTTTTGAGGTTTAGCATCTTAAAATAAAAAAGCTAAGCAGATTCAATCAGCCAGAAAAATCGAAGAGAAAGCTTGAAGGCAGGAAAATCAATGCTAAGGGAAAAGATAGGCATCAGCTTGCTCACAGGACTGCTCCTGTTACTACTTTCCTCCTGCGAGGACGGAGGAGGGCGGAAGATAAGCCTCGAGTCCACCATTGATTCCCTCAAGCACGAACTTCAGGCCGAGCGCCACCTCAATGACAAGTATCAGTATTATATCAATAAGGTCCTTCCTGAGCTGGACAAATCCCTGCGCTTGGAGCAATTGGCTAGCGTAACGGTAGCGACTCCGGGAGACCTGGATCAGCAAGTAGCCTTTCCTTCCGCAGTTTCTTCCCCCTCTAATGCCCGTGTAGCCGTTCCGGCCGCCCAGGGGCAGTTTTTTCATGTCGCTCGCTTCGAGTATCAGCCCGGCAGTCCCGAATTGACAGAAGGCATGAGAAAAAAACTGGTCAGCCTCGCCGATTCTCTTAAAAATTCTGAGAAATACCTCATCATGATCGAAGGTCATTGCGACAAGATCGAGGCTGGCAACGATCCCAGGATCAAAGACGGATGGGAACTGAGTACCGAGCGCTCGGCGGCCGTGGTGAGGTTTCTAAGATCACGAGGAGTATATCCCCACATGATGATTGCCGCAGGAAGGAGCAACTTCAAACCCATCACTTCAGCCAGCAGCAAGGAAGAACTGGCCAAAAATCGAAGGATAGATATTTATTTGCTTCCCTCTAGCATATAAAGGAAAAGGAGAGACAAAAAGCAGGGGCATCCAGTCTTTCGTACATTCACAGCCATGACAGAGCCCCTAAAGAGAAAAAATTTACGTGCGCCTTATGAACTCGGGTTGGCAGACCATAGCAACATCCATCATCAGAGCCAGAATACCCATTCTGATCATCATCGGCCTTGTTACCTTCTTTATGTTCACCCAGAGAGGAACAGAAACGGTACAGGCATTTTCTCAATTGATCTTGACGGATGAGGAGGTAATCGAAGGCTACGAGAAATTACAGACCTACTTCGGCGATGATGCCAACCTAGTAGCGGTTTCTATGGATGCCGATTTCAGCAAAATGGAGCTGTACAATGGCCTCTACGACCTTACCCAAAAATTGGAAAAGACCTACGCGGTCAACTCTGTCCTGAGCCTCAGTACCCTTTACGACATCAAGCGGATTGACTCCCCAGCGAGCTTCAGGCTAGTTCCCATCGTGCAGCGACGCCCCCAAAGCCAGGAGGAAGTAGACAGCCTCACTCAAAGGCTGCAGAATCTGCCCTTCTATGATGGCTTGCTTCAAAATGATTCTGCAAAGACTACCCTTATGGCCATTTCGCTGGATCCCAAGCGGATGAATACCGACGAAAAAGTCGAGATCGTTACCGGAATGAGGGAGGCTGTGGATGAATTCGCAGAAAAATACGACATAAAAGTCCGCTACGCTGGCCTTCCGATCCTTAGAGCCACCTTCCACGAAACTATTCGCGAAGAACTGGTTTTATTTCTAGGCATTGCCATGATCATCACGGCCCTTACGCTTTTGATCTTTTTCCGCTCCCTTTATACCATGATCTTTCCCATGATCGTGGTGGGCTGCGTCATTATTTTTTCTCTTGGATTGGTAGGCCTTTTTGGCTTCAAATTGAGCCTGATCACAGGAATTATTCCAGCCCTGATCACGGTCATTACCATTCCCAACAGTGTATACCTCATCACCAAGTATCACATCGAGTTTCTACGGACCCGTAACAAGATGAAATCCCTCATCTTGGTCGTGGAGAAGATCGGTATCGTAACGGTCATGACCAATGCCACCACGGCTATTGGATTTGGTGTCTTAGCCATTACGCGGATACAGCCCATGCGAGAATTTGGTATTGTCGCCAGCCTCAGCGTCGTAGCTGCCTTTTTTATCTCCCTTCTCCTCATCCCTATCGTATTCAGCTTTCTGCCTCCCCCTACCAAGGGCCAGACCCGACACCTTCAGCGACGGGGGCTCAATGTGGCGATCAATTTCCTGGACCATATCGTGATGAAGCATAGTCCTGCTGTCATCATCATAACGATCATCCTGGTAGGGCTTTCCTTCTGGGGCATGACCAAGGTCGTCCCGGTGGCCTACATGGCAGATGACATTCCCCAAAACAGCAAGGTAGTCTCTGACCTAAAATATATCGAGGAAGAATTTAATGGAGCCTTTCCCATAGAAATCATCATCGACACGGAGAAACCCCGACAAGTCAATAAAAGAGGGAACCTGCAGCGGATTGCCCGCCTACAGGACAGCTTGCAGACCTACCAGGATATTTCCAGGAGCATCAGCCTGGCTGACTTTGCTAAGTTTTTCAGGCAGTCATTCTTCGAAGGGGGACGGAGAGATTTCGATATTCCTAGCAGAAACGAGTACAACTTCATTGCTGACTATGTCAGGAATACCGAGTTCTTTAACGAGCTGAGCTTTTCCAAAAGCCTCACCGATTCCAGCCTTCAGATTACAAGAGTTTCTGCATCGGTAAGGGATGTGGGTTCCCTGAAAATGGAAGAACTAGTAGACTCCCTCCGCAGTGACCTCAACGATATTTTCCCTCCCGAAAATTATTCCACCTACGTGACGGGCACTACCCGTATTTTTGTCAAGGCCAATGAGCAATTGGTCAGCAGCCTCCTCAGGTCCCTGGCGCTGGCCTTTTTGATCATCGCCATCTTGATGGGGATCCTTTTCCGCTCCTTGCGCATGGTCATCATCAGTCTGATCCCCAACCTCCTCCCCCTGATTATGGTAGCGGGAATTATGGGCTTTTTGGGCATTGCCCTCAAACCATCTACGGCTTTGGTCTTTGGGGTGGCCTTTGGTATAGCTGTGGACGACTCCATTCACTTCCTGGCCCGCTATCGCCTGGCAAGAAGGATGGGAGATCCTATCCGAGCAGCCATTTCCAATTCATTCAAGGACACAGGAGTAAGTATGATCTATACCTCCCTCATCCTATTTTGTGGCTTTGTTGCCTTTACGGCTTCTAATTTTGGGGGTACCCAGGCTTTGGGACTTCTGACCTCCATGACCTTAGGCATCGCCATGTTTAGCAACCTCATTTTCCTGCCTGTGCTGCTGATCACCTTCGACAAGGAGAAAAAAACTAAATCCTACAAGAGATTGACGAAAATCGGTACAAAAGAGGGGGCCTGATCATTGCTTATTTGCCTCGCTTGTGCTAGGTTTAGAGCCAAAGAAAAGGGAGAAGTACAGGTTCTTACTTTTCCTATACACAATCTTCTAGCCCCATGACTGAAGCATATATCGAAGACCTGATCTTTCAGATTTCGGAAAAAAAAGATGAGCCCTGGGTGAATGGCAAGGCATTTAATCCCGACATCCAAAAGGTAAATGACAGCCTCTTTCACATCATCTACGATGGCAACTCCTACGATGTATTTGT
This sequence comes from uncultured Bacteroidia bacterium, assembly GCA_964564415.1. Classification (GTDB taxonomy): domain Bacteria; phylum Bacteroidota; class Bacteroidia; order J057; family J057; genus JALEFZ01. Next base: position 61,187 of record CAZMAV010000012.1, read on the forward strand.
CCACAAGATCGATAGGGAAAATCAAGAGGTAGAACTCAGCATCAACGGCAAAAAGACTTCGGTCAAGCTGGTCAGCCGCATTGAAAAGCTCCTCAAAGAACTAGGGATGGATCATCAGCTTGCCAAGAAACTCAGCGACCTAAAAGCTCCCATGCCGGGGATGATTCACTCCATAGAAGTAGAGATTGGTCAGGATGTCCAAAAAGGCGATGCCCTCCTCGTCCTGGAAGCGATGAAGATGGAAAACGTCATTAAGGCTGTCGGAGATGGAAAGGTAAAAAACATCCACGTTGCTGCCAAGGAGTCCGTCGAGAAAGGCCACATCCTCATCTCTTTTGAATAAGCCTCAGAAGAGACTCATCTGATCACCCTTTTCCTGGGGAATACCTGGCAAGGTCAATTTCAAATCGAAGGCCTTGTTGAGCTTCTCTATCATATACTTGCCATAGTCTGCCGCCTGAGGGTCCTTGGGTTGGTGTGGAAAAAAATAAAGACGCTCCAGGCCGTGATCCACCCATATCTCCAACCGCTCTATCCAGGCATCCACCCGCTCGTAATCTGTCGGGTGAAGCGAGTTGCCCACGAGGCGGAGCATGGCAGAAGTATTGGTCAGGTCGCCATGGAGGACATCTCGTCTTCCAGACACATCTGTAATGACCATGCCCATCTTGCGCTGGGATAGAAGTCCTATTACTTCAGGAAAAAGTTGCTGAGCTTCAAACCACTGCGGATGGCGAAATTCGAAGGAAATCCCCAGGTCCTCTGGCCATTTGTCTACAAAATCATATAGATGGGATAGTTGGTCGGGACCAAATGATTCTTGAAGCTGAACGAAGCAGCAGCCCAACTTTTTACCGAAATACCTGATGGATTCCGCAAACTGCTCAATCTCCATGTCGCAGTTGATCAATTTTCGATAATGGGAAATGGTCTGGGGAATCTTGGGACAAAAGATAAAATCATCTGCTGCCTGGTCTGCCCATTTCTCCACCTGCTCAGGCTTGGGAATCCGGTAATGGGTGGTGTTGAGTTCTATGGTATTGAAGGACTGGGAGTAAAAATGGAGAAAATCCCCCTGCTTGGTTTTGGGAGGGAAAAGCTGCCCTATCCATTCTTTGCTGGACCAGCGCGGCAGCCCCACAAAGGCCCTGAAGCGATCCCTGGCAGAGCTTCCGCCCAGGCGCTCAAGGGCCTGAGGAGAGATGGGAGGCAGAGAAAAATCTACACCTGAAATATCCTGAAGCTTACCGAATTTCATAGGCCAGCGTTGTTGATTCGATCCCGAGAAGTTGAAATGAAAAATATTACCGGTCAATTCTGCGAAACATACCAAAAATCATTTTGTTCGGCCAAAAAGGATTGACTATTTTAAACTCACTGACGTATGATGCGTCTTTAATATGAGAAGTTAATCTTGAATAAAACATACATGTCTAGTCAACAAAATTGCAAACGTCCCTCTGCCCGCGAAAGACAAAAAGGCTTTAAGATTCACGCCATGGTCTACCTTGGGGTCATTGGCTTCAATTGGTTTACCTGGTTTTCTACAGGCGGAGGTTATCCCTGGCCCATGTGGCCCATGATAGGATGGGGCCTCGGCTTATTCTTCCACTATGTGGGTGCAGTCCTGGCTCCACGATGGTCCACCGATGGCTATCAAATGGAAGAGGACTACCACAGCGCCAATGAAAGGGAAGAATACATCTCCAGCGAGTACAGGACTGATGAGCCTCTTCAAAGGCCCAGGCAGCGCTCCTTCAGGGAAGACTGGGATGGGGTGAATGTGGAAGTTCATGACATTGATGAGAAGTAGACCTCGATTTTTGAGGAAATGCCATCTACTCCCAAGTAAATAAAGGCCCGGTCAATGACCGGGTTTTTTATTTTTATCATAGATTCTCCGAAACCTTGGAAAGTTTCCCCTTTTATTCGTTGATTTAAGCATCTTCCTCTAAGAGAAAAAATCCTCCTTCAATCAACATCGAGATGAAAATATTAGAATATCTCTTTCGAAGCATAGGCATTGTAGCCTCCCTGGGTCTCTTTGTCCTGGCAATGGCCGTTACGATGTACACCTTCGTCGAGGGCTTTCATGTAATCGAACAAATTCTCCGTTTTTCTTCGGCGGAAGACAGGGTGATATACCAGGCCCTGGGTATTCTCGACCTCATCCTTTTGAGCCTGAGTATTTTCATTGCCTCCATCGGCATTTACGAACTGTTTGTCAACCCCATCGAAAATCTGCCCAAATGGCTTCAGGTAAAGGACCTGGACGCCCTCAAGGGTATGTTGATCAAGGTCATCATCGTCGTCATGGGCATTTCTTTTATGGGTAAGGTCGTCTCCTACAATGGCAAGGTAGACTTGCTTAGCTATGGGGTGGGAGTAGCCGCGGTCATCCTGGCCCTGAGTTATTTTCTCAGTGTCAAGGTCAAAATTGATATCAATGAAGACGAGTAGGCAGGGGTTTGGTGCTTGATTATTCTCTACAGCAAATAAAACTATGAAGCAACTTGCCTACACAGTCATCGGAATCGGGGGCATTCTGGCTCTTTTGGTATTGGGCAAAAGTACCCTCATCCCCCTTGCTTATGGATTGGTCTTATGGTTTTTGAGCCGCTATTTCAAAAATCTTGTCAATCGCATCCCCCTGATCAAAAAATATGCCCCCTCCTGGGTGGCCAGCAGCATCGCCTTTATCGTGGTGGTCTTTGTCCTGAGTCTCGTGGTCCAGCTCATCACCACCAATATCGAATCCCTGATTGCATCCGCTGAAACCTATCAGGACAACCTCGATCAGGTCGTTTCCCGACTCAATGAGCAGTTTGAATTTGACTTTTACACCCAACTAACCGAGGAACTGCAAAATTTCGATTATCAATCTATCCTTAGTCAAATCGCCGATTCCATTTCAGGCCTACTCAGCGATACAGCCATGATTTTGATCTACGCCATCTTCATTTTTTCGGAGGAGGCTAGTTTTATGACTAAAATTCGAAAGCTATTTACCAATGAAGAGAACTACCAAAGGACCTCTTCCATCCTCAATCAGATCAATGATTCCGCCGCTGACTACATACGGCTGAAGACCTATATAAGTCTATTGACGGGAGCCGTTGGCTTTGTTTTTTTGCTCCTTGTCGGCGTAGAAGCTCCGTTTTTCTGGGCCTTTCTCATGTTTGCCCTCAATTATATTCCTACCATCGGTTCCTTGATCGCGACCGTTTTCCCTGCCCTTTTTAGCCTGATTCAGTTTGGAGAAATTACTCCCTTCCTCATTATCATAGGGGGTCTGGGAGCCATAGAGATGATCATAGGGAATGTACTCGAACCCCGGCTTATGGGTAGATCCCTAAATCTCAGCCCCCTTGTAACCATCCTTGCTCTAATCATCTGGGGAGTCCTCTGGGGAATCACAGGAATGCTCCTCAGCGTGCCCATTACAGTCATCATGGTAATCATATTCTCCCAATTTGACGCTACCCGACCCATCGCCATTCTACTCTCCGAAAATGGAGAGGTAGACTGAGCAAAGGGAGGCATCTATTTTGTGTGTAATAAGCATAAAACCAGCCTTTTTTGAGGGCTGGTGAAGGTCTGGCTGACCTTAATTTGCCAGGGAGAACCGAAGTTGAACGCCCCCACTGGAGAAGACCGTCCTAATGGTCTGGAGGGTGTAGGGATCGTTGAGGTTGTAGCGGAAGAAAAACTTAATGTTGAGGCGCTTATTTACCACGTAGTCGATAGAAGGCTCGAAGATCAGGTTTCTGGCACCCCTGGTCGTCTGTTCGATAAAGTCGTCGGGAGCCCCCACTTTTTCTGCCGGTATGCTCCGGTTGACCTCGTAATTGTCTCTCAGGGTCATGGTGAAGGCAAAGTTAGCAGTATTTTGAAGGTCAAAATCCCTTCCAAAGGCTCTGAAAAAGAGGTTGAGTTCTTCTTTTCTGTAACGAATGTCTACGGAGAGGTCCTGGTTTCGGGTTTCGATGACCTGAAGGTTGCCGATATTAAGGGTCAACTGCCGGGTGCGGGCGTATTGGACTTCGGCGGTAAGGCCATTATTGGCTGTAACACTAAGCCCAATCAGCGGAGAAAACCTTTCTGAAATCTGCACCCCCTGAATGAAGAAGCGGCTGTAGGTATCGAAGACATTGAACCCTACATTCTGGAAGCTATCGACCTGCTGAAATTCATCGGCATAACCGTCCATGTCAAAATCGCGGAAGAGCAGGTTATTGTTAAAAGTACCCACTGTGTAGTTGCCCGTGTAGCTATGCCTGATGGTTATGGATCGGACCCTATCCTTCAGAAAAGGCAGCTTGGAAAGGCCATTATAGTTGATCCTCCAGTTGGGCAAGGGAATGATTGGACGGCTGGAAAGCTCTATATTTTCCGGACCCACGATGCCATAGGTGGCCAGGAAAGAGGAAATCAGCACATCCTGATTCGAACCCAGGTAGCCATTGCGGAAGCCAAAGATGGTTTCTGAGTCTCTATTCTGAAACTCGGGGTCCTGCTCGGCCAGTCGCTGAGAAATAGTGGTCCTCGCATTGGAAAACCTTCGCAGCAGAGCAGAATTGGGGTCTTTGGGATCTTCCTGATCAAAGGCCGTATTGGCAAAGATATAGGTCATGTTGAGGCTACCGGTGGTCAGGGGATCAAAGCTCTTGAAGGATTCCGAGGACGGATCGTAGCGGAAGTACTCGGTATTGTTGAGGGTAGAGTTCCGGTTGACGTTGAGGTCTATCCTAAAGTCCTTGAAAAGCTCTACCGAGGTCTTGGCAGTAAAATTATCCGATACATTTTGCTGAAACAGATTGGAAAGGGTGGTATCCCTTGTCAGCCATCCATTTCGGGCCGATACTCCCCGCACATCCTGCTGTCCTCCAAAAACAAATTGCCAGGTCGGAGGAACTACGGTGCTAAACATCTGGCTGCCGGGGCTCACGTATTCCCAATCCAAGCCAAAATTATCCGTCCGGGGCAGATAGCCCGGCAGAATGGTTCCCGCACTCCTGTTAAAGTTTGCGTCGATATTTCTCACACTCAGCGCAATCCGTGTCAGTTCTCGCCCTACACGCTTGATGAACCAAAGGGGATCAATCTTTTTGGCGGTATCCTGGACAGCCTCCGTTCCATTTTGCTGACCCGGAGTTACCGGAACCTTTTTCGTTTTAGGCTCAGCCCTTTCCAGGTATTTGCTAAAGTTTTCCTCCCCATCGAGGATCTTCTTCAATGGTTTTATCTTTCGGTAAACCGAGTTGAGGTCCAGCCGGGTAGTGGCCTGTATGGTCTGGTTATTGGTGACCGTACCCCCCAAACTTGGAAGAATTTCCGGTGGCTGAATCCAGTTGAAGGAGCCTGTATAGTTGATCGATCCACTGATCCAATTCAGGAGTTTGATCTGAGAAAATGGCAGGCGGTAAGCCACGTTGAGGTTGTGCTGATAGGCTGTATTTCGCCCAAAGTTGACAAACCTGTCATGCCCGTTGGCGGTATCCTTTCCTATGTACAGCAGGTTGTCGATCAAGCGACCAACGGAGTCCCTTTCTTCCTGAGTTGCCGTATCCCAGTATCCTTGTACCTCGTCCACCCTGCCGGTATTAGCGGCATTGAAACTTATCTGGAGGTTTCGCGTCAGGGGCCAATTGAGGTTGTAATTCCGGTTCAGCAGGAAGTTTTTGGAATAGAGGGGATCAATTGAAGTTTCATTCAGGCCAATGGGACGGAGAATTCTTTCTTCGAATCTTCTGTTTCCCGTAATGCCCATGGAGAAGGTTTGAGGGAAGGGCTTCAGCTCAAGTCCCGTCAGGAAACTTCCATTTTGCTTGAAAAAGTCTGATTTCTCCAAAAACTTGAAGGGCTGGAGGGCAACCTGAGGAAATGTATATCGGTAATTGATCGCTCCTCGATGCTGGGTATTGAAGCGCCGTTTGATGGTGGAATTCCGTGCTTCTTCTTCACTATAGGCAAAAGTAAAGTCAAAGTTGGCGATAGACCAGGGCATTCGGGTCTGTCCCCCTCCTCCTTTTTGCTGGTTCCGTCCCGGTCGCTGCCTCGGATTCTGGTTGCTCGGCTCCGTCTCTCCCCCCTTTTTCTGAGGATTGATCTTCCAGTTGTTTAGAGAGACGCTGCGGGTCCGTTTGTAGTCCTGAATTTGCCTGAGGGTATCCTTCACTACCTCTTCCGGCAGCACTTCTCTCAGCCTGTCCACTGTTACGTCTTCTTCCTGAGGATTAAAAAGAGGGGTAATTTGTTCTTCCCCATAAGTAGCTGACACAGGAGCAGAGACTCCCCAATTGTCAGGCAGGAAGCGACTCAGGTTGAGGTTGGCGGAGATGTTGTAGCGCAAAATTTCTTCCTGCGAACGGTTGCTCAGCTTTTGCTCCAAGGGACCAAAGCCAGCGGATTTGTAGGAGGCTGTGGCATTTACCGTACCCAGGTCAGCCAATTTGAAGGAGGCATTGGTATTAAAGGCATAGCCCTTTCTCCTGTCAAAATTGGTCAAGCGCAACTCATTCACCCAGACCTCAATGCAGATGGGCTCTCCATTGGGGTCTGCGGGATTGCGCACGCCGATCATAATGTTGCGAATATCACTAAGCTTGGGAGTTCCTCTTACGATGACAGAGTGGCCTTCAGGCAGGCCTGTCGTGTCCCTGAATCTGTAGATCAGGCCAAAGTTGGCGTCATTTCTATTGGCCTTGGCTTGTGCCAATAGAGCCAGATCGATGTCAAACTCGTTTTCGCTGGGCCATACATTTTCGGGATTGTTGGGGCTGCCCAGGGGATCGGAAGGAGACAGGGGCATCTCATACTCGTAGTAATTCTCGTCATTGTCCAGTCCCAATCGAATGAAGACCATGGCGTCTCCCCGCTGCTCAAAATTGGAATTTCCTATTCCCACCTCGTCCTCCAAAGGCTCAGCATGGACAAACATCTTGAGTCTTTTGTACTGACGAAGGTCCTGCCTCACCATCTTATAAATTCCCCTGGCATCTCCTTCGGCAAGGTCGCAGGTCCTTAGGGTAAGAGAGCGCTCATTTTGGCGGACATTAGAAGCCAGGTTTCCATTGATGACCTGCTGCCGAATGCCGGGTGGGATGACGTAGTTGAAGGGCTGCTTACCACTATTTTCCTCAAAAGAAAGAGCTCCAAGTTCGAAGCGGGTATTGGCACTTTCGATGGGGTTGATTACGGTATTTTCTTCTGCCAACTCTCCAGGGAAGCGTATCCACTGGGAAGAAATCAACTGAAATTCTGTCATTCTCAAAATTACCTCCTCCGAAAAGCCAGTCATGTACATCCTCATGAAGTTGATGCTCTGGAAGTTGCTGATTCCGTTGATAGGCGTTCCCGAACGAATGGGCACCCTAAATTGGTACCAGGTTACCTCCTTGGTAGTATTTCCCGCAGGCACCGGAGGAGTCTCCACCTTGTCTACCACGAAGTTGGACCCTGGTTCCAGGGAGTCGGGATGCAGCCTAATCCGATATTGCCAGTACTGCTCACTTTGATTGAGAGAGCCGTTTTGATTGACATCCTCTACATCGGGCTGGTTGGTGGCTTGCAGGGACTGTTCGGTATCCGGATTGGCATCCGCAGTAGGTGAATTTCCTTCCAATCCATTCCACTTTTCATACCTCACCAAGAGGGGGGCCTGTATCGCATCGTAGGAGGGGTCCCTAAAGCTGGTGTAGTCATCCGAGCTGGGGTCTTCGATGAATTCGGCCAGGGCCTGGGCGTTCAAAATGGAAGAAAGGGTATCTATGGCCTGATAATATTGATTCAAATAATTGGCCTCCTTGTCTGTAGGCAGGCCATCCAGGCCGACATCCTGAAGCAGTCGAGCTTCATTATCATTGGCAAAGGTCTCGGCGGCGGGCACCTCATTGACAATGGGCCCCCAAAAGGTAGTGTCTGGAACCCGGACGGGAGGAGGAGGATCTTCATCAGGTAGGGCATGCTCGCGAAACAACCGACCATCTGGAAGGACATCTTCGTCTACCAGACCAAAGTTGATGTAAAACTCTCCTCCGTCAGAATTGGGATTTCCATCAGATGGGTCGAAGGGATCCATCAGCCAAAACTCCACAAACTCCACATTGGTCGCCTCAAAGTCATTGTTGACATCAATGGAGCGCATGATTCCTCCCCAGTTTTCCTCGGGATTTGAAAAATTACCGTTGGGTTGCAAACGAGAAGGATCGGCCTGGTAGTTGTAAAAACCCCTGCGCTGGGGATCAAATTTAAGGTCGAAGGTATTTTGAATCTGGCTACCGAAGGCCCTTTGTGCCGTTGGAAAAATCTCAGAAGGTAGAATCTGGCGCGTATAATTGTTTGACTGATCGGCTTCGGGAATACGGTCGCTCCAGCGGTTGTAATAAATCTGGTCGATGGTATACCAGGAGAGCTTTCCCCGGCTAAAGTTTTCAGCCAGAGGGCTGCCATAAAAATCTTTGGGGTTAAAGAGGCGATCATTGCCTTCAGGAAAGGAAGCCAGTCTCCAACGCTGCCAGCCCATGAGGGTAAAAGGGGTGGCTGCCGCCTCAAAGTCGTCCAGGTAGACAATGCCCCTGTCGGTGGAGTTGCGGATAGCTCTGGGCACTCCGGGCAGAAACTGTGCAAGTTCACCCGCTGCGGTAATGTGCGAAGGCTGCTTGGTCGTGTAAAGGGGAAGTTTGTCAAGCAGTTTGGTCAGAAAAGGAGCCTCCCGGTCGTAGGTTCCGTCAAAGCCCCAGAGGGTATTGTTTACGGGCTCATCACCGAGGATGGTCTTCTGGTTAAAGGGCTGCTCCCTGAGGTTCAGGATGGTACCCCCAAGGGACAACTCTCGGGAAGGACTGTATTCCACCCTACCTCCGAGCAGGGTCTTATTTTGCAGGTTGTAGAGGGAAGAGGACTCAAAAGAAACCTCAATGTCCTGGTTGGAAGTCAGGATAGACTCATTGGTAATGATGATCTTACCCCCGATCTGGTCTACGGTATAGTCTTGTCCTTCGACCAGGGTACGACCTCCGGCTCTTACGATGACTCCACCCTCTGCCAGGTTAAAAGTATTGAGGGGAATTTCGGAATTATTGGCCGATCGAAAATACCCCTCCAGGGAGTATCGATACTGGGGGCCGTTCTGCCTCGCCGAGGCCTGGGTATTGTTGTACAACTGATCGAAGACATAGCGTTCTATGGCTTCTTCATCTCCGTCCAGTTTCTCTTCCAAATGCTCTCCAAAGGGCTCCAATACAGGAAAAATCACCAATCCCTTTTGAGGATTCACCGTATATGGCTCTACAAAGTCAAAAAAGTTATCCGGGTTGGGAGCCGTATGGTTCGTCAAGCGGTCCACATTTAGGACCTGAATCAGGGGCTTGTCTTTGACGGGTCCGGTAGGCAGGTAATTGATCTTACCTGCGCTGCTTCCCGATTCGTATTGAACATCCAAAAAGAAACCTTCCCTATTGATCCCGTATTGAATCTGGTAGATATTCTTCATCATCAGGTCCCAGGCGGGATAGGGGTCTACCCTCAGCACAGAAGGCTTGAGCATCTTAAGGAAAAGAAGGTTGGTATTTTCTGCATTGGCGGGCACATCGTTCGAGAGGTCTCCCACCTGATACACCCTTCCGTTGAGGGTGTACCGATAGGCCACGCAAAGTATCTGGTCGGACTGTATAGGCGTATTGAGAGATACATAACCCAAGGCTGAGTTGATGGTATACTCGTTGGGTTGGAGCTTTCTCATGTTGGCGATGACCTCATAGTCCTCGGTGTTGACAAAGTTTCGGTCTACCAGGCCCTCAATCGACTGCTGTGAGGTCGTTACATCCCTGGCTCCTGAGAGATTATCCAAAAAGTCGTAGAGGTCATTGGAAGAATTGTCGGGAAAGCGAAAATTGGGATCCTGGTTTGGTATAACAGATTCGTTGAAAATCCTTCCCTGACCTCCTCCTGCGGGAAGATTATTTTCTCCCAGGTCTATAAGCCCCAGGGCATTTCTGTTGTCTCTGGTAAAGCCCTGTCTTTCTACCCAAACCTCCACCTGCTGGATTTGAAGGCGGGACTGAAGGACAGGAAGGTTGGCAAGGGCCTGCTCATATTGGGAGCGAAACTGGTGGCTGAGGAAAAAGTGGCGATTGGCATCATATTCGGTTACTTCCTTTTCGAAGGGCGTTTCCACCGCTCCTCCTCCGGCAACTTTGATCGACTGCACCTGCCCCTGCTCCATGGAGGCGATTCCACTCACGTAGACAGGGCCGAATTTAAGCCTTGTCTTAACTCCAAATAGATTCTGACGACCTACAATGAGGGAGTTGCCCACCTGCATGCTTACATTACCCGCAGCGATATTTTGTAAAATCTGGTCCTCTGTACCGCTGTGCTCCAGTTTGAGTTCGTCCTCAAAATCGAAGGTGGCCTGGGTATCGAAATTGACATTCATCCTCAATTTTTCCCCGATCTGCCCGATCACCCCCACCTGGATATTCTGATCAAAATTAAAGATGGTATTTCTCTGAAGGCGCTGAGAGAGGCCGGGATTTTCACTCACATTTCGGTCAATAGAGAAACTCAGGGTAGCAAAGCCCGTAGGGCGAATAGAAATGGTCCCTCCCCCAAAAATGTCGGATAGCTCTTCAATGTTGATGTCAAGTTGGAGGCCTTTTTGGTTTTCCTCATTGGAGGAGAGGGCCATCTGCCGAAAGTGCTGACGACGAAGTTCTTTCATGCGGTAATCCACATACTCGTCAAAGCCAATGTGGGAGGGACGGCGGATGTCTAGGTTGCCAATACGCTCGTAAATGTTGTAGCCCTGGAGGCTGTCTTCCAGCTCATAGCTTACCTTATAGCCTGAGGGATAGTCCAATTGCATGGGCGTCACAGGCTCCTGTTGGGTGGCGTCTCCGACCCTGTCGTTAGGGTTTTTCTTTACCTTTGAAGTGTCGTTCTCTGGCTCCTCGACCCTTACCAGAATGCTGTCACGGTCATTGTGGAGAGGCACAGAGGGAACGGGCTCCGGACTGGTGTAGAATAGCGAAGCTAGAGCAGACACCAGCAGTGCGATGCTAAACTTAGACAAAGCGTGTTAAATTTTGGTAAAATTCCTACTTAAAACATTTAGCGTAGAGACTGCTCCATAGGCAAGATCGGGGAATAGTAGTTTGGTTCTTTTGAGGAAGGAAAATGATTGTTGTCTGTCTATGGTGCAAAGCTAGAAAATAATCCCCAGTTTAAAAGGGTATTTTTATTGGATACTTGCATTTGTTGGGCCTAGGGACAAACTGGCCTTGATCATACATGAAAGGAACTCTATTCAAAATCCTTTTTAGCTCGGATTTCTGAGTGCCAATTTGATAATTTCAGCCACCGAAATATCACCTTCCTTTTCTTTCATGATCTTATCAACCCGCTTGCTCATAACGACCTTGTTGAGCCCCAGATTGATCAGAGCTGTAAGGGCTTCCTGCTTTCTGCTTCCCATAGCAGGGAGGGAAATACCTGCAGAACTATCCCCTTCTTCTATCTTTATTTTGTCCTTCAATTCGAGGATGATCCTCCCGGCGGTCTTGGCTCCTATTCCTTTGACCCGCTTGAGGGCCAGGCTATCTTCGCTTTTAATGGCTTGAAATAATTCATCGGCACCCAGGCTCGACAGAATCATAAGGGCCGTATTGCCCCCCACCCCTGATATGCTGATCAGTTGCTCAAAGAGCTGCTTTTCTCTGGCTTCCTGAAAACCAAATAACTGCTGGCTATCTTCTCGAACCATAAAATGGGTGTAGAGCTTCACCTCTTTTTTTTCCCTGATGCTGTTGTAAGTATTCAGTGAAATTTTAATCATATATCCCAGGCCTCCCGTCTGTAAGATGACGTGAGTGGGCTCCATTTCAGCAATTTTCCCTTCTACAAAAGCAATCATAGCTCATCCAATAATCAATAGGTATAAATAAGAATGCTGACAAGGACTCCAAAAGGAGCTTTGTCAGCTTCTCTCATGTTCACCTTTCACAGTATTCCAGCAGACCCTCGAAGGCCTAGTTTCCTCCTGGCACAAAGGTGTATGTCATCCCGATCAGGATACTGGTAGTCAGTCCGAAGGTAGGGTCGACGCGGTTATTTCTTCCAAAAACATTGTTCCAATAGGGAAAAGTCGAGCTTTCACCATCCCTAAAGGTCGTAACTGTCTGGGTCTTATCTTCCACATCACCTAAGGTATAGTCCTGACGGATGCGCAGGTTCATCACTAGGTTATCCGGGGGCAGTTGTACATCGATGCCTATTTCTGCCACAGCTCCCCATATCTGATCAAGGTACAGAGATTGAGGATCTTTTTGCAAGATGACTTCCCTTGGTTCCAGAAAAAGTTTGGGGTCATCCCTTCCTTCCAACAAACCAAAGGAGGGGTTGTCATTGTACTCGGCGACCCGGGTGAGCAGAGAAAGCTGAGGACCCGCAAAAAAGGTAAAGCTGGTTTTGCGGCGCAGGGTGGAAGTATTTACTCCAATTAGGAGGGGAATCTTGATATAATCGAGCCTGTCTACGAAGCGGGTTTCCACTCCGTCCACCGTCCTGAGGTAGGAATTGCCTTGCTGCGAGTAAAATGCCTGAAGGCGGACGCCAAAGATATCGACAAAGTTGTATCCCAGGGATAGGCCGGCATTGAGGCCCCAAAGCTCGGTATTCTGGTAGACGTCGGTTTCCAGCATCTGATCAGATGCATTTAAGTAGTAACCGAGTTGAGGACCGATAAAAACTCCCAGTTTCAAGCCCTTTTGGGCAAAGGCTGAGCCCACAAGCGTAACGAAACAGAATAGTAGTACGGTTTTTTTCATTTCAATGGATTTAGATCAAAAATATAGGAATTGTTTTCAAAAACCTGAATTATCCATGGAAATTCTTTTTCCTATCATCCCAGCCTTACCAACCCGGTAGCATCGAAAGATGATATAAAATTCAAAAAGCGCTTTTTTAGTTGAGTAGCATTTCTTAGTTTACATATTACCACTAGAATATATTCAATACAATCAACCGCATATGTTGCTCAGCATTCATCCAGACAATCCTCAAGATCGCCTGCTTTTCAAGGTTGTGGATACCCTCCGCAATGGAGGAGTAATCATCTATCCTTCGGACACCATGTACGCCTTAGGCTGCGACATTACCCAGAAGAAAGCAGTAGAGAAAATCTGCCGAATCAAAGGGATAGACCCAAAAAAAAGTCACCTCACCTGCGTCTGTGAAAACCTGAGTATCCTGGGTCAATATGCCAATCACGTGGACACCACTGTATTCAAGATGATGAAAAGGGCCTTTCCCGGACCTTACGTCTTCATCGTAGAGGCTTCCAAAAATATTCCCAAGCACTTTCGCCACAAAGATGAAGTAGGCATCCGCATTGCCGGCAATGCCATCACCCAGCGCATGGTCGAACTGCTGGGCAATCCTATTGCCTCCATTTCCCTCCCTTACGATGAAGCTGTCATGGAAAACAACCTGGACCCCGAGCTCATCGAGGAGCGTTTTGGCAGTCAGGTCGACATGGTCATCAACGGAGGTTATGGACGCCTTGACCCTTCGACAGTTATAGATGCTACCGAAGGAGAAGCCTCGATCAAATTGATCCGCGAAGGAGCAGGAAGCCTTGAGCAAATCGGGCTGATTCTGGAGTAGAATCCCTACCTTTTCGAGATTTTATTGTTGGCGATTTGCTTTTGGAGCTTGCTTTTGAAGCGGTCCATTCCTTTTTGCCGCTGAGCGCTGTGCTTGGTCTTGCGACCTTGCACACGAGCCCTCCACATGCGCCAACTTGAGGGTTTCATTTCTCTGCGCATGAGTTTAACTACGTCGCCCTCGGTCAGGCCAAACTGAGCCTCGATCGCATCGAAGGGGGTGCGATCCTCCCAAGCCATTTCGATAATTCGGTCTTTTTCTTCTAACGTAAGAGATCTGATCCTACTTTTTCCCATTCAATATTTTGATTTTTTGCCCTGCTTTTAGCTTTTGACAGGGCCTTGTCATTATTTTGTCGCCTAAAAACACAACTGAGATAGAGAATCTTTGTTGAAACTTACGAACTCCTTTCTTTATCTTTGACGGAATCTTACGCTAAACAACATGCTAAACCGTATCGTCCTTATTGCCCTCCTCTCTTGTATGGCGGCAGGCGTTTTTGCGCAAACCGACAGTACCGATGAGGTCATCGTCGTGGATACCTCCACTGTCATGGTAGACACCTCTACTGAAGTGGTCCTCCCCAATCCCGAACTCATTCCCGAGGCAGGGCCCCTTCTCCCCCCTTCCCAATTACAGCGGAAAAAGTGGTTTACCAATATACAGGAGGCCATGGCAAAGCCGGAGCAGGTATATAAACTCTCCCTTTCCAATCAGAAACTAAAGACCATCCCCAGCCAGATCTTTTACATGCCCAACATTCAGGTTCTGGACCTGGGAAATAATAAAATCAAAAAGGTCCCTAGCGACATCTCCAGGCTACAAAACCTGGAAGTCCTGATCCTCACCCAAAACAAAATCAGGTACCTCCCCATCGAAATGAAGGAGATGAAAAATCTCCACACCCTTTTTATTGCCAACAACAGGCTGGTGGAATTTCCTGCCTGGCTGGGAGGCTTGAGCAAGCTTCGCACCCTCAATGTGGCCAACAACAACCTCACCTCCTACGACATTCGCCTGCTGGAAGAGCAACTTCCCCGCTGCGAAATCATTCACTAAAAAGACTCAGAAAATATTTTAGCCCAGGGCAGGCATGAAAGTAAAAATCAAACAACTCCTTGACGAAATCCGGCAATTTCAGGTAGAAAATGAAGAGGACCTGGAAAGATACCGACGCACCTACACCAACAAAAAGGGGAGTATCAATGAGTTAGTAGCTGAATTTCGCGGTCTTCCCGGCGATCAAAAAAAGGAGGTAGGCAAGCCTCTCAACGAACTCAAACAAGTGGCACAGGAGCGCCTGGATGAATTTCAGCGCATCCTGAAGGCAGCTCAGCAGGTAGCCAACAGGCCCCACGATCTGACCTTACCCGGTGAGCCCCACGTGGCCGGGAGTCGCCATCCCCTTTCCATCGTTCACCACAAAATTGTCTCCATTTTCAAGCGACTGGGTTACACCATCGCTGAGGGTCCCGAGATAGAAGACGACTTCCACAACTTTACTGCCCTCAATTTTCCCGAAAATCACCCTGCCCGCGACATGCAGGATACCTTCTTCGTGAAGCGCAACCCTGACTTCATGCTGCGGACCCATACTTCCTCTGTGCAGGTGAGGGTCATGGAAAACGAAGAGCCCCCAATCAGGGTACTCGCCCCGGGACGGGTCTATCGCAATGAGGCTATTTCTGCCAGGGCTCACTGCTTTTTCCATCAGGTAGAAGGCCTGGTTATAGATGAAGGAATTTCCTTTGCCGACATGAAGCAGTCCCTCCTCTACTTCGTCCGCGAGATATTTGGTGCTGATATAGAGATTCAGCTTCGTCCCTCCTACTTTCCCTTTACAGAAATTAGTGCCGAAATGGACGTTACCTGTCTCATTTGCAAGGGCAAAGGTTGTAATGTCTGCAAGCATACGGGCTGGGTGGAAATCATGGGCTGTGGCATGGTAGATCCCAATGTTCTGGAAAATTGCAAGATTGATCCGGAAAAATACTCCGGGTTTGCCTTTGGGATGGGCGTAGAGCGCATCGCACAGTTGCTGTATCGGGTGCCTGACCTCAGGCTTTACTCACAAAATGACGTGAGGTTCCTTCGACAGTTTCAACGGATCAATGCCTAAAACAGCTTTTATCCCCACTCCCATGTCCCCAAGAAGCCCAGCAGGGCGATACAAAGAGAGGCAAGGAGGACGGGAAGCAAGTTTTTCTGTAGGATACTTCGAAAATCCTGAATTCCTGCGACGGTAGCTGCCGCAATGATGTTGAAGAGGCAAACCGCATTGCCCAGTGAGGAGCCTGCCAATTGCATTCCCAAAATCAAGGAGGGGTCTAAAGCGAGGTTTTGAGCCGCATTGAACTGCACCGGACCAAAAATAATATTGGAAACGGTGGTACTCCCCGTCATGAAAGCTCCTACCACTCCCATCAGGGGACTGACCCACACATAAGCATCTCCTGTCTGTCCGACCACAGCTGCAAGAGCCTCAATCATAGAGGGAAGTTCCCCTCCTCCATTGAGCATCAATTGAGTAATCGCAAGGGAAGGGAAAAGAATGATAAATACCGATAGGGTCTTCTTCAGTACCGGCCTGAGTTCTACCTTATAATCTCTGGCCCTGTAGAAGGCAAATAGCGAGGCTCCCAAAAAGGGGAGTAGAGGCGATCGAAGGGGCTGTAAGCTCGCCCCGATTTCGGTGCCAAATAGCCCTTCTACGGACAGGGTGTAGGTGAGAAACTGCTCCAGAGGCGGAATGAGTTTGGGAAGCAATAGGATCAAAACGAGAAAACCATAAGGAACCCATGGCCCGAGAGATATTTTTTTTTGCTCAAAAATGAAGAGATAAGCAAAAATCGCCATTACAATAGCTGAGATAATACCTGTCAATTCCTTGAGAAAACCAGCCAGAAGCACATAAGGCAGCATGATTGCCACAAACATGGCCCAGCCCTGCCATCTCAGCGGCCCTTCGGCCTCCTTCCTTAAAAATCGATGTACAAAGACCATCACCACAATACCTCCCAGGCCGATACCGGCAGCCGCCCACGAATAAATGCCTGTAGAAACCTCAACTCCCAATCCAAGGGGGGTCTCCAAGCCTGCAATTACAGGGGTTCCTACTGCCCCTGATACAGCAAACAACCCATCGATCAAAAGTACGGCAGCGATAGAAAGCCCTGCAGAATAGCCCTGGCTAATCAACAACAAGGGAACAATGGCCCCCGGAGTACCAAAGCCCGCTACACTTTCAAAAAAAGCCGTCAAAAATAGGCTCAAAAATAAAAAGCGGACCTCAGGTCGACGATGAATTTGACTCAAAGAATCCTTTATCCCCTCGATAAAGCCCTTTTGTTCCATTACATCATAGAGCAAAAGGGCTCCAAAAATAATCATCAAAATATTGAGGGTGCCTACCAAAGCACTGAGAAGAGAGGCAAAAAATGGAGAAAGCCCACTGCCACTTAGGAAAAAAACCAAGATACTGATCAGAAGGCTGGTGTAAATGGCAGGCCGTACCCCCCGCCAAAGACTGACGACCAAGAGGGCCAAAATCGGCAAAAAGGACCACAAAGGATAGTAGGTGCTGAACATGGTGATCATTTTCCCTTCAAGTTACCCAAGGGATGAGGAGAGAAGCAATCCATAAATCACATTTAGGAAGTAGACCTGTTTTGCCCAAGCTAAACTTCATCTTATCCCCATTAAAAAACCCATCCCAAGGTAAATTCAGAAAGTTCGGCCTGACCCCAGTGGGCATGAACAAAAGTACCGATGTAGGGCTGCATTCCAGACTTTTTCTGCTGATCCATGAGGTAATACTGCACTCCCATCTGGGTGTAAAGCCTGTAGGCAGAGATGAAATCCTGGTGGAGATAGGGCCCCAAATGTGCCACCAGTGAAAGACGGCTAAACATAAACTCACTGCCGATAAAGGCTACTCCATTCCAGGCATCTGAAGGAAGGCTTGCCTCCACAATGTCTCGGTTGAGAATAAATGCAGAGGTATTGCCATTGAAATACCATTTTGTCCCCAGTGCAAATCGAAACCGCTGACGATGAATAGCATAGGCATAAGCAGCCATAGAATAAATCCTGTTGGGGGGCCACCGGGAGCTCCCAGGCTACCTCGTCCAAGACCCGTTCGAACACCCGCCCCAAACTTCCTTTCCTCCTCTCCATTTACTTTCACCCTTTTCTTTTTTTCAAATAGATCTTCTTCCTTCCCTAGCTCCATGCCGATGCCCAGATATCCACCCAGTATGTTATTTCCAATGTTGGGAAGGCGGGTATTGGCATTGGAAGAATGACTGAAGACCATTCCTGTAAAAAGAAAATACCTCGAAATAAGGCTAAACTTGTAGTCGAGTTTAAAGAGGCTGCTGCTATTGAGATGGCTACCCGCAGCTATATTCTTTGGGTTGAAGGCCACATCATAAGGACGGTCGAAGTAAGAAAGTGCTGTCCCAAAGATAAAATCCAAGCGATGGCGGGGTCGGATGAAGAGGGGAAAATGAAAACAGGGGATAATCCCATAGGAATTGCCAAGGACTTCCTTATTGCCCAACTGCTGGTAGAGGAGGTCCACGCCTATCCTTACGTTGGGGTATAGCTGCCTCCATGCTCTCCCTTCCTTGGCGAGAAAGAGAAGTTCCGCCTCGTAGATAAGGGCGGGAAACTCCGTTGCGGGAAATTCAGGGTGGATGCGAAGCAAGGGTCCGCCACCGTAAGCAAACTTCAGGCCTTGTAGCGATTGGGCATTTAAGGCCAGAGATGAGAAAAATAGCAAGAGAGAAAGGGAAAAAATCTCCCATTTTGCTGTAAAGATTGGACCCTTTGAGGGTCTTTGCTTAGGAAGATTTCTCGCTTGATAGCTCTTTGAGGATCTGTAGAGCTTCGGTGATGTGGGCATCGATTTGAAATTGGGATGAAAATCTGTGGCGAACCATGCCCTCTTTGTCGATGACGAAGGTCTCTCTTCCAGGCAGGAGTCCGAGCATGGATGATTTTACCCCATAAGCTCTTCTGACTATATTGTTGGGATCGCTGAGCAGGGAAAAGGGCAGCTTTCTTCGACCGGCAAAAGCCTCGTGGGATCGCTGGGAGTCGGCGCTGATTCCGATGACCTCTGCACCGAGATCGGTAAACTGTTCATAAGAATCTCTAAAGGAGCAGGCTTCCCTGGTACATCCGGGCGTCTCGTCTTTGGGATAAAAATACAGGACAATAGCTTTTTGCCCCAGAAAATCCGAGAGAGAAACCTCTTCTCCTGCTTGATTAGAAAGGATGAAGGCGGGGGCCTGATCACCCACTTTTGCTTGGCTCATAAACAATAAAACTTTAGTAATTGACGTAATTCAAACAGCAAAATTAAATATACTTTCACATGCAGGCGGCTCCTATCCCAGGGCCAATGAAACACTCGCCAGCCGTCGCCAATGAAAGAAGCCCGAAGAAGCTGCTTCTTTTCTCCTGGCCGGAATTTATATTCTAATTTTGCTTAAGTTAACACCCAATGCTAACCCAAAATCTTACCTCTATGTTAAATCTCAACAAATGCTTCCTCTTTCTGCTGCTGCTTTGTTTTCAATTGGTTCCAGCCCAAGCACAGGTGTGTAACCCCGATACAACGGTCAACTCGCTGGGCTTGTTTCCGGATACATTGGCAACAGCCGTACAGGGTTTGTCTTACAGCTCCGTCCTCAACGCAGGCCTGCCCAGGGATACAGCTATTTTTCCTGGTGTTCCTCCTTTGGCATTTTGTTCCTACAGAATCGACAGTACCCAACCCGCGCTCTCTTCCCTGGGACTTCAGTTTGACTGCGACCAACCTGACTGTTTCTACGAAGTGGACCATAGCATGGACATCAACTTTGGCTGTGTGGTAGTAAGCGGAACTCCGACCAAAATTTTTATGGATTCCATCACAGTCTTTGTTAGTGCCAAAGTAGGAAACTACAATGCTAGCACCAATACCTGTACGGTTACCGACTCAACCACCCTGGGAGCCCTGGAATTCAAGGTTCCCTTTTCGATTCTCGCCAACCTGAGTTCTATCGAAGCTTCTTCCCATTTTAGCGCACTAAGCCTTGCTCCTAATCCCACTTCTTCTTTCGCCTTGCTCAACTTCGAACTGGAAGAAATCCAGGATGTGGAAGTGAGCATCCGCGATTTGAGTGGAAGAGAAGTTTTGCAGGCTTTCCGTGGAAGATTAGGCACGGGCAGCCAGGAGATTGAAATTCCCACCTCAGCCCTTCCGGCCGGTATTTATTTGCTCCGGCTTTCCGCTCCAGAAAAAGGACAGGTCGCTACCAAAAAACTGGTGGTAAGTAAGTAGACTGCTTATACTTTCCAATGGAAACCTAAACAGCCCTCAGCCAGTCAACCTGAGGGCTGTTAATTCAAAAAATTCCCTTATGACAAGAAAATTGCTGACCCAAAGCACCTGTCTGCTGATCTTGCTGCTCGCCAGTCAGGGCCTGCTCGCGGAGCAAATACAACTGAAGCTAGAGGTCATCCATGCCGAAAGCCAGGAAGCCCTCATCGGGGCTACCGCCATGCTTCCCGAATTGCGAATCGGGGGGCAGACAGACCAAAATGGACAGGTAACCCTGAGTTTTGACCCTCAGGGAAGAGAAAATATCACCCTTCAGGTGTCTTATAGTGGTTTTGCTACCTACAAAGAAAAATTGAACCTGGGGGATCTTCAGCCCAAGTATAACATAAGCCTGACTCCCAAGGACTTTACTACCGAAGATGTAGTCATTACGGCCACAAAAGGATTCAAGCAGGCACAGGAAGATGTAACCGTATCGATAGAAGTGGTCAAGCCTCGACAGATCGACCTTCAGGCCCTTCCTTCTGTAGACAAGGCCCTGACCCAAATTCCCGGCGTCGACAACCAAGACGGACAGATCAACATTCGAGGCAGTTCTGGCTATGCCTACGGCGTAGGAAGCCGGGTCATGGTAACCCTCGATGGGCTTCCCCTGATTTCCGGAGATGCAGGAACCGCCGTCCTCGATCTGGTTCCGGTTGACAATATCGCTCAGATCGAAGTGCTCAAAGGAGCCAGTTCGGTGCTCTACGGTTCTTCAGCCCTGGGAGGTGTCATCAACATCATCACGGCTGATCCTGGCCCCAAGTCTAAGACTGTGCTTCGCGTGAGGGGGGGAGCCTTTGACGAACCCGCCAACCCTGCCCTTGACTGGGATGGAGATGGTTTTGTCAATGGAACCGCCAAGTCAGGCTCCATCCACCTCTTCCACTCCCGAAAGATTGGGCCTGTAGATTTTACCCTACAAGCCAATGGCATCAAAGAAACCGGCTACCGACAGGGGACCGATACCGAACAATTTCGGGGGCTGGCCATGCTCAAATACAAGCCCAACAATAAGTGGACCTTTGGCCTCAATGCCAGCTTGTCCATAGATTCCAGCGGTCAGATTCTCTACTGGAAGGGGTATTTTCCAGATACCACAGAGGTAGACGGAGCGGAGGTCGTCCGTGGAGGAGGACTTACCCCTACCCTTGATGATGGTGGCTTTCGCCGACAATTGCTCACCCAGGTAGCCCTTGACCCCGTAGTCAAATACCTGGACGATAAGGGAAATATGATTTGGTACAGGGGACGTTTTCTCCAGTCTGACAATTCCAATAATACCAACCAGAGCACCAGCAATTATATTTTCTACAATGACCTGCTTTATCAAAAGACCATCTTTGAGAAGATCAACTGGGTCAGTGGAGCTACTTTTACCTATTCTGGCATAGATGGAGACAGCCTTTATGGAGGTTCTTATGTGTTTGAAGGCGACAGCCTCTTCAGCAATGGAAGCCATACCGGAAATTCCCTTGGAATCTATTCCCAGTTGGATGGAAAATTTGGCCGACTGAATACCAGCCTTGGAATCCGCTATGAAACCGTTCAGATCAATACCAGCCCAAGGTCCAGCCTTCCGGTATTTCGCCTGGGCCTCAACTACGAAATAAGGAAGGGAACCAATGTAAGGGCTTCTTTTGGCCAGGCTTTTCGAGTGCCTTCCATTGCCGAGCGATTTGCCAATACCTCAGGCGGAGGGGTAGTCGTAGAACCCAATCCCAGCATTCAGTCCGAAAGGGGATACAGTGCCGAGGTGGGATTTCACCAGGGAATCCTCTTCAAGGGCAGCAATTTTGATGTCAAGGGCTACTTGGATCTCGCTGCCTTTCGCATGCAATACCAGGACATGGTAGAGTTTGGAGTATCGACAGCGGATATTTCCCTCTCGGATTTCGACGTGCGTTTTTCTTCCATCAACGTAGCCGACGCCCGGATTTCAGGGCTGGAAGCGACAACCATGCTAGGCATACAGGGAGAAAAGTCTTTCTTCAACCTCAGCGGCGGGGTAACCTATATCGATCCCCAAAATCTTAATCCTGCACCTGACTCCCTTCAACTCGACTTGGAAACTGGAATCGGAGATATTTTTAACCTGGGAAGAAAGGTAGACCAGCCGGAGACCCTTAAATATCGACAGCGGTGGACCGTAAGGGCATCTGCATCTTTGGGTTATGGGCCGCTGAGTTTTACGACCAACTTCAGGTATCAGTCATTTACAGAAACCATTGATCAGTACCTGTTTATCGTTGTTCCTGATCTCAGAGAATTCAGGGACATGAATCCCAATGGCAACCGGGTCTTCGACATGATTCTGGCTTGGAACATCAACAAAAACCACCAGCTATCCGCTACCCTTGACAATGCCTTCAATGAGGAGTTTCTCATCATACCGGGATTTCTTGCTCCTCAGCGCAAACTGACCCTCCAATACAGGGTTCAATTCTGATTTTGAATTTATATGGAGATTTAAGTGTGTAGGCGAGCATATTGAATTCGATATTCTTTGGAGACAATTTTTTCTAAAGCCAAGGAATTAAATCTAGATTTAGTGGTGCTAAAGCGATCCCAATTCATCGGGAAATGACGAGGGATTCGGGAAAAAGTGGCCCAAAGAATTGCGAAATGAAATTGCGAAACTATTTAAGCACAGGGAAATTTTCTCTGTGCTTACTTATTTATATCTTCGCTGGAGTAACATAATCCCTTCAATTAAAAATGTCCTACACCAGTACCAAGATTATTCCTTTAGATCGATATAACTGGGAACTGTGCATGAATGTACGGCTTTCCCCTGAGCAAGAAGTATTTACACCCTCTGTTCTCTACTCCCTGGCCCAGGCCAAGTTTGAGAACCTAAACCCCTATGGCATTGAGTACAAGGCAAAAATGGTGGGAATGATGATGTATGGGGATTTTGGGGGAATCTGCTGGATTTCCAGAATACTGGTGGACATTGATTACCAGCGGATGGGAATCGGCTCCAATGCCCTAAGGCAGTTGATAGGCCTTCTTCAGCGTAGAATGTCTTGCAAGGAAATCAGAACTTCCTACGCCAAGGGTAACTATGGTGCCTCACATTTTTTCAAGGAAATGGGCTTCGAAGCCCTGGAGGATGCCCTCAACGAAGAGACCGTCATGGTTTACACCGCCAAGCGCGCCTACTGAGAAAATTCTTTTCTTTTTGACCCCATCAATCGAAGGAGTCCAGGTCGTCCGAGCTGGGTAATTCTTCCTGCTGCCGGGACATCTGGGTCGAATCCATCCTCATGGTCTCATCTGACTCCCCACAATTAAAGTCTGCACTGTAGTGATAAGGCCTTTTGAATCGGTCTTGAGGAAACTCCATAGCATCATCTTCATACAGTCCCTTCATGTACTTTGCCCAGATAGGGAGGGCCATGATGGCTCCCTGCCCGTTTCTCATGGTAGGGAAATGCATGCGGCGGTCTGAGCAGCCTACCCAGACCCCAGTGGCGAGATTTGGAGTGATGCCGATAAACCAACCGTCGGAGTGATTCTGGGTAGTACCGGTTTTTCCTCCAATTTCATTGGTAAAGTTGTATTCGTAGCGAAGGCGGCTGGCAGTTCCCTCGTCTACCACTCCCCTAAGCAGCTCTATGACCTTGTAAGCCGTCTGTGGATCAGTAGCCGTATTGGGTTCTCCTCCAAAAGAAGCCAAGACATTTCCATTTTTATCCTCAATTCTCGAGATAAAAAATGGCTCAATGTGTACGCCTTGATTGGCGAAGGTCGAATAAGCCCCGGTCATCTCCAGAACTGTCAGGTCTGCAGTTCCCAAGCAAAGGGAAGGCACAGCTTCCAGGGGGGAATTGATCCCAGCGGCATGGGCAAAACGTACCACATTGGTGGGCGTTACGTCTTTCATCAAGCGAGCGGTAATGAGATTGGTAGAAGTGGCGAGTCCCTTGCGAAGGGTCATCAGTCCGCCATACTCTCCGGTGGCATTTTTGGGGGTCCAAGTTTCTCCGTTTCCATCTACATTCTCAAAGGTCACCGGTTGGTTGAGCATCTGTGTACAGGGATCGTATCCTGCCTGCATGGCGGCTCCGTAGACAAAGGGCTTGAAGGTAGAGCCTACCTGACGCCTGCCCTGAGCAACGTGGTCGTATTTGAAAAACTTAAAATCTATACCTCCCACCCAGGCTTTTATTTTTCCTGTCTTGGGATCTACGGAAACCATGCCCGTCTCCAAAAAGCGCGAATAGTATTTGACCGAATCCCGGGGACTGAGTGTGGTATCGACTTCCCCTTCCCAAGAAAAGAGGGTCATGTCCACCGGAGTACCAAATTCCTTGTTGATTTCCTTCTCAGACTTACCCTGCCGTTTGGCACGGATATACCTGTAGCTTTGCCTGACCAGGTCGTCGATGATGGAAGGATCATATTTGTAGGGCTCACGTCCCTCTATGCTTTCTTCAAAGGTCTTTTGCAATTCAGACAAATGCGCTTCCATGGCCTGCTCCGCATAGCCTTGGAGTTCATAATCGAGGGTCGTGTACACTTTGAGGCCGTCTGTATAGAAATTGTAGGGGGTGCCGTCCTCTTTGAGGTTGTTGTCGCACCAATTTCTCATAAATTGCCTGACGTGCTCCCTGAAATAAGGGGCTTTTCCCTGCAAGTGACTGAGGCCCTGCTTTTCCGTTTTCAGGGGAAGGGCCTTGAGGCTGTCGATAAAGCCCTTGTCCTGATCCAAAAATCCACGGGCCTTCATGTTGTTGATGACAAGGTTGCGGCGCTCAATCACATTTTGGGGTTTCCTGATGGGATCGAATACGCCCTGCCCTTTGAGCATAGCCACGAGGGTGGCAGATTCTTCGATGGTCAGCGACTTGGCTGGCTTTCCAAAAAGTCGCTGGGAGGCCATTTCTATTCCATAGGCATTGCTGTAGATATTGACCGTATTGAGATAGGCCTCCATGATCTCCTGCTTGGTATAATTCTTCTCCAGAATTGCAGCTACAATGACCTCTTTTATCTTTCGGTTGATGGTACGCGA
The DNA here is from genome assembly GCA_964564415.1 of uncultured Bacteroidia bacterium. GTDB lineage: Bacteria > Bacteroidota > Bacteroidia > J057 > J057 > JALEFZ01. The sequence continues at coordinate 86,245 of CAZMAV010000012.1, forward strand.
ACTTCCCACGGCATTGAAGAGGTTACGGGAAAGCTGCATGGTTATGGTAGAGGCACCAGAGGAAGTACCTCTGAAAAGATTTCTCACCACAAGGGCGGGTATAGACCAATAGTCTACACCCGAATGGCTGTAGAAGCGCACATCTTCCGTGGCGATGAGGGCGTCGGGAACATAAGAGGAAATATCGTTGAGCCGGACAGGAACCCGATTTTCTTCTCTGTAAAAATTATCCAATATCACTCCATCCTCAGAAAAAACCTGGGTGGAGAAATTGGAGCGGGGGTTCTCTATCTCGTCGAGGGAAGGGAGGTCGGTCGTGGCCGAAGCGATAAATGCGATGATGCCCACAGCTATAAAGAAGACTACGCCCAAGAAGATTCTCCTCGGTGTATTGTAAGACCGCTTCTTTTTGGGGGATCGTTTGTTGGATTTATCAGGTAACCCCTCGGAGTCCAGGACATTAGGGTCGGTCATGGATTTTAAGCTAGGTGAAAAATTTGTTGTGCTCTGGTAAAGGAGACAAAGGTAAAACGCAGTGGCCAATGCTATGTTGTGACAGCCTAAAATCTGTCTGTGCTTAGGCGAAAAATTTTGATCGAAGTACAAAGAAGATTTTTCTTCTTGCGTTATCTTTCAATCAAGTCTTCTTGCAAAATACCAAAAAGCCACACTAAGGACAAATGTCTGGCTTCAACTAAAAGCGGAATAAATCTCCCGTCCGAAAGCAAAAACAGCCCTGAAAAATAAAACGCAAGCCTACCCATAAAAGATATGGCTCGTGAAAATCCAATTTTTAGTGGGTGATCTTATTCCTCTGCCTCCAGGATATATGTATAATAATTGATGTAGTCGTCCATTCGCTTCTGACCATAAGCCACCTTGAAATTAGAGTGGGACATGTACATGATCTGATCCTCCCCACTGATAAGTTCCCCATACATGGCACTCTCCTTGAAGTCGGCGAGATAGCTCTTGGCACTTTGCAGGTCTTCAAAGCTGGCGATGTAGGGCAACCAATGGGTTTGTTTGTAGAGAAACACATACACCTTCAGTCTTTTTAGCGCGGGGCTCTCCCCATTAAAATCTGAGATACGGGTTTTAAGCTTCTCTTTTGGGACATTATTTTTATCCACATAAAAGATCACAAAAATCTTCTCCTTTGTTTTTATCCTATCTGAAAAACCGTCGTAGGCGGGATTTTTGGGGTCTTGGAGCATGTCTTCTTTGCTCTTGTTTTGGCTGATGGCAGGCCCGCCAGTATCTTCCGGAATACCAGTCTCCATGAATCCCAAGGTCTTCTTGGCAAGGGGAGTCACATCATGCTCGGGGTGCTGGGCTACCATGCGGGTCAAAATGGCCCTTAGGCTATCTTTTTGATCCGTATAACCATAGGACATCCCTCTGATGTACTGGACATCCACCATATCTACTCCTTGTAGCTTTCGAAATTTCTCCTGACTGAGCAAAAACTCGCTAAATCCAAGAGAGGTTTCATACTCCTTGTTTTCATAACTTTTCTGCAAGCCGTCGTAGGCGTAGAAGAAATCCTCCTCTCCCTTTTTAAGGTCATTGGGGTCCTTGCCTAAAATGAGGTAGGCATAGACGGTATTGGGATGATTTTCTAGGATATAGTTCATGTGCGCCCGGTAGGCCTGAATACGCAGCTCTTCCCGGTACAACTTATAGAGGGCATAGCGGGCCTGAAGGTAGTGTTCAGTCTCAGGAAACCGGGTGATCAGTGTTTCGAAGGCTTCTACGGCCGAGTCGGCTTCTTCTAGCTTTTGATAGTAGAGCTGTCCCAGCCCATAGTAAGCGTCTTCGATTTTCTTAGAAGCTGCTTCTTTCTCTTCAGAAGTTTTGGGAATTTCAGCATAGTATTTAGCCTTGTCTCCATATTGCTTGACCAGGGTGCTGTCCACTCCCCCATCTTCCTCCTCTTCCTCTTCATTTTGAGCCAAATCCTCCGGCCGAGAAGAGGTGGTGACGGTTTTGTTGCTCCTCCGCCAGTGGTCTTCATTGGCTCTGTTGCCCCACTTTGACTTAAACTGCTGCTTACCCTGCTCCACCGTTCCCGGATTGTCAAAATACCATTGCCCCGAACTATTGTTGTTGTTTCGGTTTTGAGCTGCCACTTGTTGATTGAAAAAGGGATCATTGGAACCAAAGCTAGAGTTTGAGTTTTTCATCAAGGCCTGAGCTTCTTCCTCCTTTCGGCGCTGTTCTTCCTCCATCAACTTATCCACGATCTTGTCTAGTTCTTCCTTGGGCATCGCTGCCAGGCGGAGCATGCTGTCCTGATATTGGATGGTCTCGAGGTAGCCAATGTACTCTTTAAGGGTATTGGCGAGGTTGACGATCTCGTCGTGCTCGGGGTCTTCTTGGCGGATGGATTGGGCAGCACTGTCATAATAAGCCTCTGCCACCGGATAATTATTAAAGTCGTAGAAGTTGATTTGTCCAATTTTGTAATAAGACAGGGCCTTCTGCCGCTGATTACCCATGTTTACAGCTACTGATTTTCTTAATAGGTCTATTCCTTCTTCTTTTTTACCCTTGCTCAAGGCAATCATGGCAAACTCATAATAGATCTGGTCCCTGTACTCTTCGTTTTTCTCGTCCTTGAGCAGTCGGTCGAGGTAGCGACTGACATTCTCGCCCGTCCCTACATCCGAACGCTCCATTTCTACAAAGATCTTGGCTATGGCCAGTTTTGCGCTGAAGGTCAGGTCATAATTTCTGGACATCCTGGCTACCTCTTCAAATTTGTAGCGGGCCTCGTTGTATTTTTTTTGGTTGAAAAGGAGCTGGGCCAAAAGGTATTTTGCCTTGGTGCTTCGGTCGTAGCCTTTGACAAATTCCAGGTGGGTTTTCAGTATTTCGGCGGCATTGTCGTAGTCCTCTTCCTCAAGGGCAAGTTGGGTGCGAAAAAGTCCCAGTTCCCCGTAGGTCTTATCCGAAATTTCCAGGGTATCACTGAAAATTAGGTGTTTTTCCAGGATATTCCGAGCCATGATCTTATTGTCCATTTGGTAATAGGTCAGTGCCAGATAGAGATATGCATCCGCAAGGACCTTGGAATCTGGAAATTTATCTATGACATACTCGAAATTTTGGATGGCAGCGGAGTACTCCTGGGTGTAGAACCAGCACTTTCCATTGAGGACTCGACATTCGTCTACATAATTGCCATTGGGATGCTTAAAAAGGACAGCATCATTCTTTTTGATGATGGTCTCCATGTTCCCTTCAAGGGATTTGGCTTCTTTTTTTTCCCCAAAATACATTACCTGCATGAAGCCTCTCTCCGGAAATTTATAATTGGTTTCCAGTTGCTCTATGGATTCTTTGAAGAGTTCATTGGCATTGTAGTACCAATTGAAATAAGAAGTCGTGCTATGGTATAGCTTCGCGGGCACCGTCTCCTTTTGTTTGCTGCAAGCAAACAGGAGAAGGAGGGTGGGAGCAAGAATTAGTAAAAAATTAGTATGTTTGCTATATGTCTGAAAGGCTCGCATCATAATTGTTAAGGCTTAACGATGAGCTAAGTGCGATGCAATTTAGGTAAAAAGCACGGCCAAATATATCCAAAAAAAAAGAGGGAATTGAACCGATATGCTGCGAAACTTATACAGTCGCTTGCGTGAGAGATTGATCAGGACCTACCGGGTCGAGTTCATTGATGATGACACCTTGTCGAGTTCCAGGCAATTTCAACTCAAGCCTTTGATGGTTTTGCTCTGGAGTGCCTTGCTATTTATAGGCATAGTAGTGGGAACGGCAACTTTTGTGATTCTTTCCCCCGCTCTTCATAGTTTGATCCCCGGCTACATCAATCCCTCCTATCACCAGGAGTTACAGCAGACCTACGAGTATCGGCTGGATTCGTTAGAAAATGTCAAAGATAAGTATGAAACTTATCTTGCGACTTTTCGACATTTGGCTGGTGTGGGAAGCGACAACATTGAGCTGATTAGCGAGGAGGAATTGGAGGAAGAATTACGTAAATCGCAAAACAATTCTGGCACGAAAGATGCAGACATTGATACGACAGACCCCTCGGCGGTTCAAGCTGATGCCAGGGAGGGGCGTTCTTTACAAAATACTCCGACTTCCCGGGTTTCTGTCCCGGCGGTTCGTACCCTTAGAAGGCCTGTATTGTTGCAGCTTTTTCCTCCCATCAAGGGGAAGATCAGGAAGACCTTCAGTGAAGACACCCGCCATTATGGGACTGATATTGTAGCTGAAGAAAACACACCCATTCGTTCTATTGCTGATGGTTTTGTAATCATTTCAGAATATTCGGACAAAAATGGATGGGTAATCGGAGTGTTAAGTGAGGACAATATCATAGCCTTTTACAAACACAACAGCCGATTGATGAAAAGAGCCGGAGAGTACGTACTAGCCGGAGAGCCCTTAGCTATCATCGGCAATACGGGTGAGAATTCCACCGGGCCACACCTTCACTTGGAGTTGTGGAAAAACGGCAGGCCGCTCGATCCATTATACTACATCAACTTCAATTAATAACCAGCCAAAGCGAATGTTTGGAACAAAGAACGAAACTGCTCGTCCAAAAGTAACCTCTAGCTCGAATCCCGGCGCATCCAGCCGCGTCAACCGTATCGCTGAAGGGACTGTGGTCGTTGGAAATATCAACGCCGAAGGTGATCTCCGCGTAGAAGGCAAAGTGATCGGAACCCTGGTCTGCAATTCAAAGCTCATCGTGAGTGCCACCGGATACATCGAAGGAAACGTCGACTCCCGCGTAGCCACCGTCGAAGGTGAAATCAAAGGAAACGTCGTAACCCGCGAATTGCTAACCATCGACAAGACAGGAAAAATCTTCGGGGATATCTTTACCCAAAAGCTCGTCGTACAGATGGGAGCCGTCTTTACCGGCACCTCAAAGATGGCTGAAGCCGCCAAAGAGATGCTGACCAAGACTCCCCAGCGCGCCAAAGACTTGCTCGCCAAGTCTTCGGCCAGACAGATGAACCAAAACTCTTCCAACTCCAACAAGAAGGAGCCAGAGAAGATTAGCAAAGCAGGGTAATTTTTCGCAGACCATAGGTTGCTGTAGTCTTCCTATCCGAATTCCGCCCCCCAAGGAATTCTTTGTGGGTCCTATGCTCCTACTTATCAAAAAAATAAAGAGAACAATGGACATTGATGATGTTCATTGTTCTTTGTTTTACAATGTCCTATCTTTCAGGCCAATTTTTTATTACCTAGCTCCATCGACGACATGGCCAAAAAGTCCAGAAAGGCAGCTAAAGAATACCTCCGCTATGCAGGAATGGGCTTCGAGATTCTTGTAGCCCTTCTGCTGTGTGTAGGAGCGGGCTATGGATTGGACCAATATGTCAGAACAGAAAAACCCTGGTTTACCCTAGGCTTTTCCCTCCTCGGTTGTGGAGTTGCAATTTACCTTATGATACGATCACTCGATAAATCCAAAAAATCTTGAAAATCAGCCGTTTTTTCCTGTTGATCTGCTTAGTTGAACTGGTCCTGATTTTAATTGGCTATTTGTTCTCCCATTTTCTAATATTGCAGCGGAATTTTGCGGCCGTGGGGATTGCTACCCTAGTTGCCTTTATTCCGACTTTCATCGCCTACACAATCACCTTGTCCGGTATCGAAAAAGAGACCAGTGGTTTCATTGGTCGCCTGCTTGGGGGGATGCTTGTCAAGATGCTCATCGGCATCCTGGCCATCGTCTTCGTAGCCCTCCAATTTAGAGAGCTAAGAGATGAGTTTGTCGTAAGTTACATGATCTCTTACTTTGTGTTTACCGGATTTGAAGTTTATGGCTTAATGCGTAATTTGGGCACAAATTAATAAGATAAGAAATTCTTTCTAAAAACTCAAATATGTCCCTAAAAAATTTTTTGGTCCTCAGCATCTTGTTTCTGGCTTTTTCACTGGGTTTTTCCCAGCGTGAAACCGATGAGCAACAGGATCGACACAAGGCTCAAACCGAGTCCCACGAGGCTAAAAACCATGAAGAAGATACCCATGGCGAAGAAGGCAAGGATGAAGAGGGACATCATGATGCTCATGGAGAAGGGGAAGAACAAGAATCCGTTTCTGAGACCATCATTCATCACATCCTCGACAATCACAACTGGCACATTACTGACCTTCCCGGCGGAGGCGAAATCTCTATCGAATTGCCCTGGATTGTTTACACCAGCGAAACTGGCCTTGTATATGCTCCCGATGGTGAAGCCCTGGTAGAAAAAGGCATCGTTGCCGTGCACGAAAAGCCTTACGTTCTCAAGGAAGGATATGCCGAAAAGGTTCATGTAGACCACCATGGCATGGCCCACCTCAGTGAAGAAGAAATCCAAGAGTATACCGTCCAGGGTGCAATGGTCATCGATTTTTCGATCACCAAGACTGTGCTTCAGATGATCCTGGTAGGACTTATCCTCCTCATAGTCATGGCTTCAGTGGCTCGTGCCTACGCCAGGCGAGAAGGACAGGCTCCCCAGGGTCTGCAGTCCTTCGTAGAGCCCATCATTGTTTTTGTGAGAGACGAAGTTGCCCGTCCTTACCTGGATGAAAAAGCAGTCAAGCGCTTACTTCCCTACCTGCTTACCCTGTTTTTCTTTATCTGGTTTGCCAATCTCTTTGGCCTCATGCCCTTCAATTCCAACATTGCAGGCAACATCTCTTTTACTGCTGCTTTGGCGGTTTTGACCTTTATCATTACACAGGTAAATGCCAGCAAGGATCACTGGAAGCACGTTTTCAACACGCCTGGAGTACCCTGGTGGTTGAAGTTCGGCATCCCTTTGATGCCTGTGGTAGAATTCATCGGGCTTTTTACCAAGCCTTTTGCTCTAGCCGTTCGTTTGTTTGCCAATATTACTGCAGGGCACTTCATGGTGCTGGGCCTGATATCTCTTATCTTTATCATGGGTAACAATGGAGAAAATGTAGGAGCAGCCTTCGGAATCGCCCCTCTTTCCTTTCTCTTTACGCTTATCATTTTCTTTCTGGAAATGATTGTAGCCATCATTCAGCCCTTCATTTTTACCTTGCTTACGGCAGTATTTGTGGGCATGGCAATGGAGACCCATGATGATCATCATTGATACTAAGATTGACTCAAGAGTTTTTTACACATATAAATTTTAACGTTTATGTTTCTACTTCAAGAAGCTGCTTCCTCTTACGCTGGTTTTGGCGTATTGGGTGCTGGTATTGGAGCGGGCCTTGCTGCTATCGGAGCGGGCATGGGTATCGGTCGTCTGGCCGCTTCTTCTGTCGAGTCTATCGCTCGTCAGCCTGAGGCTTCCGGTGATATCCGTGGTGCCATGATCCTGACTGCAGCCTTCATCGAGGGTGTTGCCCTTTTCGGTGAGGTAATCTGTCTGCTGGCTGTACTCAGCTAACAAAGAAAGCCGGGGGAATGCCCCGGCTGTCTTTATGATGTCTATCGATTCCAAAAAATACACATATGAATCCCATTGATCTCATACTTCCTAATATTGGACTCTTTTTCTGGTCCGCAGTTATTTTCCTTGTTTTCTTTTTCATTCTAAGAGCTTTTGCCTGGAGACCTATCCTTAACGCCATCCACAAGCGTGAAAGCCAGATCGAAGAAGCCCTCAAGAAAGCCGAAGAAGCCAGGAGCGAAATGACCCAACTCCAGGCCAACAATGAAGCTCTGCTTCGCGAAGCCCGTGCCGAGCGCGATGAAATCATCCGCCAGGCCAATGAAATGAAGGAGAAAATCGTCAAGGAGGCAAAAAATGAAGCCGCTGAGGCCGCAGGACTGGAAAAACAAAAAGCCCTCCAGCAAATCGAAGCCGAAAAAAGGGCTGCCGTCCAGGAAATCAAGTCCACCGCCTCCCAACTGGCCGTCGAAGCAGCAGAAAAAGTCCTGCGCCGAGCTTTCGAAGACAAAAAGACCCAGCAGGAATACGCAGAAAAAATTATCACCGACCTCAGTCAAAACTAAGCAAACGCAGAACCTATGGTAGAAGAACGGATTGGACACCGCTACGCAAAATCTGTGTTTGCCCTGGCCAAGGAAAAAAACAGCCTGGAGGACATGCACGACGATATGGCCATGATCCTGGAAGTCATCGACGAAAATCGAGACCTCAGACTCATGATTCAAAGCCCTATCGTAGGCATAAGCGACAAAACAGCGGTCCTCAACCAGGTATTTGACAAGCACTACAAGTCAGAAATGGCTCCCATCTTTGTCAAGCTTATTACCTCAAAAGGTAGGGAAATGTACCTGCCCGAGATTGCAAAATCTTTTCTCGAACTATACGACCAGGAAAAGGGAATCGTCAGGGGGACCCTCACCTCTGCCCATCCCATGGACGCCAAACTGGCTACCAAGGTCCAAAAAGCCCTCTCCGAAAAAACCGGAAAGACCTTCATCATAGACGAGCAAGTCGACGATAAGCTCATCGGGGGCTTTACCCTGAAAATCGGAGATGACCTCTTCGACGGATCGGTGTCAGGTTCATTGAGAAGATTGAAAAAGGCCTTTGCCAAGGCCAACTGATTTTTAACTTAATATTCATCCAACAGACTACTTTAACGCACAAAATATATGGCAGCGGTTAGACCAGACGAAGTTTCAGCCATTCTGAGAGAGCAGCTGAGCAACTTCAAATCCACCACAGAGCTCGAGGAAACAGGAACCGTCCTTCAGATCGGAGACGGTATTGCGCGTATTTACGGACTTACCAAGGTTCAGGCCGGAGAATTGATCGAATTCGAGACAGGACTCCGAGGCATGGTATTGAACCTGGAAGAAGACAACGTAGGTGCGGTACTTTTCGGGGATTCCGAAGAAATTGGTGAAGGAGACAGCGTAAAGCGTACAGGTGAGATTGCCTCCCTCGATGTAGGCGAAGGACTCCTCGGAAGGGTCATCAATCCCCTTGGTGAGCCTATCGACGGAAAAGGGCCCATTACCGGAGATACCTTTACCCTACCCTATGAAAGAAAGGCTCCCGGTGTGATCTTCCGCCAGCCGGTGGACGAACCTCTGCAGACAGGTATTAAGGCCATCGACTCCATGATTCCTATCGGTCGTGGACAGCGAGAGCTGATCATTGGCGACCGTGCTACAGGCAAGACCGCCATAGCCATCGATACCATCATCAACCAAAAAGAATTCTACGACCGTGGGGAGCCCGTATACTGCGTCTATGTAGCTTGTGGACAAAAAGCTTCTACAGTAGCTCAGGTAGTCGCCGAACTTGAAAAGGCGGGAGCCCTGGCCTATACAGTAATCGTATCGGCCTCGGCCTCTGATCCTTCTCCCACCCAATTCTTTGCTCCCTTTGCCGGAGCCGCCATCGGAGAGTTCTTCCGCGACACCGGACGTCCTGCCCTGGCCATCTATGACGACCTCTCAAAGCAGGCTGTCGCTTATCGCGAAGTTTCCCTTCTCCTCCGCCGTCCCCCCGGACGTGAGGCCTACCCCGGAGATGTATTTTACCTACACTCCCGCCTCCTCGAAAGAGCGGCAAAAATCATCGAAAACGATGAGATCGCCCAAAACATGAATGACCTTCCTGAATCTCTCAAAGACAAGGTCAAAGGAGGAGGTTCTCTCACAGCCCTGCCAATCATTGAAACTCAGGAGGGTGACGTATCTGCCTACATTCCCACCAATGTGATCTCCATCACCGACGGACAGATCTTTTTGGAGTCTAACCTCTTCAACCAGGGTATCCGCCCTGCGATTAACGTAGGTATATCCGTATCTCGGGTAGGAGGAGCTGCTCAGATCAAGCCTATGAAGAAGGTAGCAGGTACACTCAAACTTTCCCTCGCTCAGTACCGCGAACTGGAAGCTTTTTCAAGATTCGGCTCAGACCTTGACAAAGTAACTCAGCAGCAGCTCGATCGCGGTAAGCGTAATGTTCAGCTCCTCATTCAGAAGCAATATTCTCCTGTACCCGTACAAAATCAGGTAGTAGCCATCTATGCAGCCTCTGTAGGAGCTATGGATACCGTACCTGTTGAAAAAATCGATCAATACGAGAAGCGCCTGATACAGGAACTGGAAATGAACCACCAAGATCAGCTTGACCTCATCAAAGCCAAGAAGTGGACCGACGACATGAAGGCAAAAATCAAAGAGGTAGCCTTCCAGGTAGCTGAAAACTTCAACAACTAGATTTAACATCGGGGAGTGGATCATCCGCTCCCCTTTTCCCTACTACAAAAGAAGAATAAAGCTCAATGGCGAGTCTTAAAGAAATAAAGGGGCGAATAAAATCAGTCAGGAGTACCCAGCAGGTAACCAAAGCCATGAAATTGGTTTCGGCATCTAAGCTGCGAAGGGCTCAAGACCGAATCCTTAAGCTCAGGCCTTATGCCCTCAAATTGAAGGAAATCATCGGGAATGTGGTCTCCCTCCTCGATGTGGAAGAAATTCCCTCCAAACTGGTCGAAGTTCGCGACGTAGAAAATATCCTTGTTATCCTGGTTACCTCTAACCGTGGCCTCTGCGGTCCCTTCAACAATAACATTCAAAAGCATACCATGGAGTTTCTCCATGAGCATCACAGCGAAATGCTAAACAATGGCCAGGTGAAGTTTCTCTGTCTGGGTCGCAAAGGTTTTGAATTTATCAAAAGAAGAGGCTTCCCAATTGTCGGAAATAAAAACTACGACGTCCTCTCCGAACTGAGCTTCGATACAGTAGATAGTACCACTGATATCGCCATTGACATGTTTTTGGAAGGAGAAGTTGACAAGGTCTACCTCATGTTCAATGAGTTTAAAAATGTCATGAGTCAGATCAAGCGGGCTGATACCTTCCTTCCCCTGGCCGTCGACGAGCTCGAACAGGAAGAAGGAGATAAAAAAGAGGAAAGTAAGCTTGAGACCGACTATATTTTCGAGCCCGGAAGGGAAGAAATACTTACTGACCTTATCCCAAAGACAATTAGGATTCAGGCATACCGGGCAGTTTTGGAGTCCAATGCCTCAGAGCAGGGTGCACGAATGGTCGCCATGGATGCTGCTACTGAGAATGCCCAAAAGCTACTCGACGAACTCAAAAGAACCTACAACAAGGCCCGTCAGGCAGCTATTACCAAGGAAATTCTCGAAATTTCCTCTGGCGCCGATGCCCTTGCCAACGGCTAAGAATAAGAAGGAACACATCTATCCTGTAAGGGGAATGTCGAAGGACATTCCCCTTTTTGATTGGTCTACATCATTAGAGATTATCATAAATGAAGGACCGAAGCACTCTTGGGCTTGTCATGAATAACATGTTTTCAATCCCAAAAGCGCGATTTACTGTATCCCAAAAAATGATTCGCGATAGTCATTAATCATTGTTATTCCTTTTTTCAGAAAAATAAAGTATTTATATTTCAAATATATAGCACAATTATGAAGTACAAAGCTGATGGACCTATCACATCTTGGGCACTGGAAGAACGTCCCAGAGAAAAGCTCATGAAACGGGGCATCTCAGCCCTAACCGATGCTGAATTGCTAGCCATTATCCTCCGTTCCGGTAGCCATGAAACTTCAGCCTTAGGTCTGGCCCGCCTGATTCTAGACCATTGTGGAAGCCTGGATAAACTAGCCAGGGCAAGCCTTCAGGAACTTCGGCAGACCAAGGGTGTAGGAGATGCAAAAGCCATGAGCCTGCTGGCCGCTTTTGAATTGTCCCGACGAAAAAGCAGTTTGAGCCAAGAGAAAATAAAGATTACCTCCTCCCATGTAGCAGCACGCTACCTCATGGCCAAACTTGGAGACGAAAGCCAGGAAATTTTCTACGTCCTTTTTTTGAATAGAAACAATGAGATAGAAGCCGAAAAGCAACTCTTTCAGGGGGGCGTAGCCGCCACCATCATCGATCCCAAAATCGTATTTCGCGAAGCCCTTCAGCATTTGGCTTCTGGGCTCATCGTCGCCCACAATCATCCATCAGGCAATCTCATGCCCTCCCAGGCTGACCTACAAATCACCCGTAAAATCCAACAGGGAGCCACTTTTTTCGACATCAAATTGCTGGACCACTTGATCGTCTCCACCCGAGGCTATTATTCCTTTGCCGATGAAGGCAGATTGGAAGTAAATTAATTATTTATTGTTGGAAGACGTTTTATCAGGTATATCGGAATCACCCAGCCGCAGCTTTTTGACCTTAGCCTTAAATTTTCGCTTGAGGCTGACTTTTTCCTTGTCTTTCCACACCCTGGCCGAGATTCGTTCTTCTACCTTTTTTCCTCCCTCAAGGGTGTAGGTCAGGTGAATAGGCACCGGCAGCCTGCCAGTGTTCCCCACCTCAAAGGTCACCTTCTTATTTTTGATATTGACATTTTCCAAAGCCAGATCAGCTGCACCTGTCTCGTAAAACCAGGGCTTCCAAAACCAATCCAGGTCTTCTCCAGCTACATCTTCAAAGGTATTGAAAAAATCCTGGGGATGTGGATGTTTGCCCGCCCACCTTCGGATATAGGTCTGCAAAGCCTCCCGAAATAGCGTGTCGCCCATAACCGAGCGCAACATATGATAGGCTGTGGAGGAGTGATAATAGGCCTGAACATAATAAGGGAAGCTGGAAACCTGATGAGATTCCCTCATCAAAGGAACCTGACTCGCAGTACCACTAAACCTGCGGTAAAAATTGACATTGGAAGACATGGGTGTCTTGTCATAGCCTCTTTCTTTCATTTGACCGATAGGCAGGTAACTGGCCCAGCCTTCGTCCATCCAGGCAAAGCGCCTTTCATTGATCCCCGTGTAGAAGGGAAAATAGGTATGGGCAATCTCGTGATAGGTCAAGCGAAAACCGCTGCCCTCGTTGAAGGTCGAACCATCGTTGACGATCATCGGAAATTCCATTCCTCCCCCCAAAAGTCCCTGGTCTCCATTAAATACAGTCATGGCGGGATAAGGGTAAGGAATACCCGGCAGTTGGGTAGAAAGGTCCTCGATGGATTGCTTCGCAAAGTTGGCCACCTTCCTGAAGTCTTTGGCCCTGGGGTGGTAACAAGCATCCACAAAAATACGACGGGAAGGCGAGTCGATGACCATGCTGCTCCCATCCCAGTAGTAATAATCGCTGACCGCAAAGGCAAAGTCAGGTACCTCCCTCCCGATGAAATGCCAGGTGAGCAAACTGTCCTCCTGAGTCAGAATTTCCCCATTTTTATAGTCTTCCTTTGAAATAATATTCACCACCGTATCGGAGAGCATGGCGGCCTTATATTTTTCCAAAATCGGTTCTGAAAGTACCTCTTCTGCTTCCTGTAGCAGTCCTGTTCCCCACATCATGAAGCCCTTGGGGAGTTGCATCGATACTTCGAAGTCGGCCACAGTTTGATAAAATTCGACCTTACCCAAATAAGGAATCCGGTCCCAACCAAAGATATCATCGTAAACCGCAATCTGTGGATACCAATAAGCAATAAAAAATGCATCATCCTTGTACTGCCCCATGCGATTGGCAGCTGTGGACGTAACCTTAAAGTGATAGGTAATCTCCAACCCGATCGTATCCTTAGGATAGAGGGGAGACTTGAGTTTGAGGCTCAGGTTGGTGGATGATTCTTCAAAAATATAGGCATCCTCATAAGGCTCTCCTTCGACCATGAACTTATCGAAGATCAGACCTGAAGCAAAATCTTCTTCGTCCAGCGGATCATCACGCTCGGCTCTAGGTTTGTAGTAATTTTGAAGCAGGCGAATGACAATTTCATCCAGGGTATCCGGGCTGTCGTTGTAGTACTTGATGTGGCAGACAGCCTCCAGTTGGTTGCTGTCTGGGTCAAAACTTCCATTGATCTTGTAGGCAGCCCTGTTTTGGAAATAATTAATTCCCGAAGCTCCGTTTTCGCTTCTGGTACGCTTTTGGATAGCTTGGTGATATTCAAGGGAAAGAGGGAGAGAACCTACATTATCCTGAGCCTGAACCAACATTCCTGACCAGAGCATGAGACTGAAGCAAAACCAAATCGATTTCATAACTTTGTGCGTTTGTATTAAGCGGGATATAAGAAAGAGGGATACTTCATGTGTAATAAGGTGAACCATGTCCATCAGAAATCCCCACCAAGTTAATGTATTTTCGCTTTTATGGATGCATATGCAGAAATACCGATCATTATTTTGGGCTGTCCTCAGGATTTGAGACAGACCCCTCAGATCAGGTGGGTTGAACAGGAGCTTATCCTTGTAGAGAAGTTATTGCTGCGCTTCGCCGTTCTGGAAAGTTTTCAATTGGTCAAATCATGGCCCCTCAGTGATGAGCCTTTTCTGGAAGTCATTCAGACATACCGCTTTAATCCTGCGGTAAAGTTGATACACCTATCTGGTATAAAGGGAGAAACCCTGGACCAAGGCATCGACGATGTCACCACACTGGCCTCCTTTATCGGTCAGTTTCCCTATCTTCAGGCACTTTTTGTAAGTGGCTTTAGCCAGCCCGAACTGCTAGATGCCCTCCTGACCCGCGACATTCCGGCCATCGTCATGACAGAAACCCAGCAGAGCAAGCAATTTGCCAAAGAAATGGCCCATGTATTCTATTCGGAGATGGGAAAAGGCCTTAGCCTAGAGGATTCCCTCATCCAGGTCAAAGAAAACTACCCCGGCCGCTTTGTCCTCCAGCCCGTGCAGTACGACATAGAAAGAAATGCATTCAATTGGAAAGGAAAATCCCTCCATTACCAGCAAAATCAGGTAACCTGGGGCGCCTATGCCCTTGAAAACAGGGCAGACCTCAAATGGAAGCTCCCCATTCCTCCGGTTAGGAGCAACGAAGATATTGCTCTGGGAGGAGGACAAGCCAGACAGCGCAAAGTGAGACGCTTAGGACTGGGCATCCTATCGCTATTTTTGCTATTCATCTTGATTATGAGCCTTTGGCAAGCCATTGATGACCTTTCATGGTCTTTCTTCTAATTCTTACATCCCTATTTGATATTTTGTGAAAGACAGGATGTAACTATTCCTGCCTCTTGTATTCCAACTTGTAATCCAAACACCATGCCTCTTACTGTAGGTAAGCCCATCATTTTTATGGCTTGTGCCAATAGCTATAGCCATGGAAAAAGGCTTCGATACCTCGTCCAGGAGCGGAAACAACTTGCCAGGATCCTAGTTCGAAACAAGCCTTTTCAGTATTACCAACCCATACAAAAAGGCAACCGACCCCTCTCCTTTTTCCTGCAAAAACTTAGCGCAGATGGCCTGCACAGACAAATCAAAATCTTACATCTCAGTGGTCAACACTCTGATGGAAGATTGGCACTGGAATCCGAAGACTTCGAATCAGAAGTTTCATTTGAAGAACTAAGTGAGATCCTCTTCCATTTGCCTCAGCTCAAACTCGTCTATCTCAATGGCTGCGCCAGCCCCGAACTTGTGGACTTCCTTCTCAAAAAGGACATACCAGCTATCATAGCAATCCAAACCCAGGAAAAAGATGAAGACATTAACCTGAGTGCCAGACTTTTCTACCAACACCTAAGCAAAGGAAAGTCTATCTGGGAATCCTTCCAGGAATGTCTCCACCAATTCGAAAACCTGCGGCTCCTGCCCGTAAGCTATGAAGTAGAAACCGATACGATCACCTGTCCCAAAGAAGAGGAAGAACTCCTGCCCTGGGGATTGTATTATTTTGAAGAAAATCAGGTTTACCTTACCGAAAAACCTCCGAGGAGAGCTTCTCTCCCCATATCCATGCAGTCCTCCAGAAAGTCGCCCATCGTTTCACAATCGACTTTCAACCTTCCCAAATTTGTACTGGTTGCCCTCCTGGCCCTTCTCGCTGTGGGAGCCTCCCTCTATCTGCTCAATCCTATCAATTTTTCACTTATCCTTAGCAGGATTCCAATGTAAAAATGAGGAAGGGCTCCGGTAAACCCTAGCCAACCAAAAAAATCCGGGCCTTCCTCAGATATATCAGGCAGTCTTTGCCTCAGCAGGAACTTCCTTGCTGTACAATTTACATAGCTCAAGGGTGTCATAGTTTTGCTGAAGAACCTTGTGAGCTACCTCGATTGACTTGTCCTCAGCACTGCGAAAGTACTCTGCCACCTTGTGCAGGACCAAAGGGTCCATTTTCTCCTCTATCCAGGGAATGAGATCAATTTCCTCGGCCTCGTGAAGCGTAATCAGGTGCCTGCTTACCGTAGATACCTCCAACTTGCGCCTGCGGGCAGTTTCTTCCAAAGAAAGACCTGCCTCAAAAAGTTCCTTGACCTTACGGACAGCAGGAGCATGAGCCTTTCTGTAGATACCCGTCTCCTTGTCCTTTTCCACCTTCCTGGTCATGCTTGCAGTCATTTCTATAATCTGGTTCTTTTCTAAATCATCCAGTTTGTCCAAGCCTTCGATTCGATTCAGTTTTTCGACACTCGCCGGCAGATGCTTTACGATTTGATCCAGGGTGTAATTGGTAAAAATCTGATAAGGCTTCTTATAGAACTCCCGGGCAATTTCCATCCGCCAATTTCGGAGTTGCTTGATCAATTCTACCTCATACCAGGATTTGGAGAGCTCATTTTTTGATACCATTAGGGATCGAGGTTCTTGGAGGAAGGCCTTGCCGAGCTCTGAAATTTCGAGGGTTCCATAGACCCGATCCTTTACCGTCACAAATTCCTGCTCCTCGAGATAGGAAATCATATCCTGGATCTTGGAAGAATAATGGGCTTCCAGGGAGCCAAAAGTCTCCAACTGAGGATGGGAGTCATCCCGCCAGCCAAAGCGACTCTCCCCCGAAAGCAGACGGGCCAGATATGGAGCCGAGTAAGGCTTATCCAAAAGCAAGAGGGTCTTTAAAATCATGACCGCCGGTTCTTTCAGGTCTATTTCCTCCTGACCTGTGTACTGTTGTTCTTTCATGGTAAATGAATAAATAGGTTAAAAAAAAGGACCGGGGCTAGCGATGACCACTCGGTTAGGGGTGCCACAAAAATCGGCGTCAAAGAAGCACTCCGGTCCAACCAAAACTACCCAAACACAGGGTTCCTCTATCCTTTAGGTGTGCTTAGGGTCTTTGAAATCATATTCGTTGTCATAGGTAAAATCCCAAACTTCCTCACATCGGGACATTCGTGAGACATAGAGGCGGCAGAGTTTGAGCGTATCATAGGCCAGTCCCAACTCTTTAAAGGCCTGAGAAAGCCTCACCTCTTCTCTTTCCATGAAGTATTCTTTTCCCTTTTTCAGGCTTTCCGGCGATACCTCCCTTTCTATCCAGTGAGTCAGGTCGATCTCCGAGGCTTCATGAAGGTCCATGAGCATCTGCCGAATGGTGCTTTCCTTTACCTTCCGACGCCGGGCGATCTCGGATACCTCCATCCCCGTTTCAAACAAACTCTTTACCTCCCGAAAACTAGGCCTGAGAATGAGGTTTGATAGCCGCTGTTTTCGATCCTGCCTCTGTTTTTCTCTGATTTCCAGGACAATTTCCAATATCTTCGCACCATAGCGGTTGATCCTCTGGTCCCCCATACCCGGAATTTCACCGAGTTGTTCCAGGCTTACTGGCTGTACCAGAGATAATTCGTCGAGGGTAAAATCTGAAAAGATGATGTAAGCGGGGCATCCTTCCTCCCTGGCAACTTCCTTTCGGAGTGCCTTTAGTCTGAGGTAGATTTCCTTTTCAAAGCGGTTTTGTGAAAGTTGACGAGGATATAGGATAAGGGGATAAGGCTCCTTGAGATAGGCCTTACCCTTGGAAGTAAGAATCATGGAACCCATCTTCGGGCTGATTCTTTCCAAAAAATCCTCTTCGACAAGATAGCGGATCAGACAGCGCAGTCGATCGGAATCCTTCTCTTTTAAGGCTCCAAAGCCTTCGATCTCCATGTGAGAAGTATGATGAAGGCCCAATCGTACATGGCCCTTGAGCAAACGAATCAAATAAGAGGGCGAGACTGCCTTTTCAAGCTCTTGAAGGACCTTACAGAGATGCCATACCTCATCCTGTACGTCCTCCATTCCTTTTTTGTAGGACATTTTCATGATTGTGCATTTTCTTAAGCAATGATAGGAATTAAATCACATATAATACAAATACGTAATTAATAATTATAACTTTAATTTTATTATATCAAAATCACCCCTATTTCAACTTAGAGGCCAACCAGTGGCAATACATCCACCTCTACAGGGTAGAATACCACTAAAAAGAAGAAATTGAGCTGATTTTCTTACATCAGCCAGGGATAAAACAGATATCACTCCTCCTTTAAGCGTAGATGCCTTCCTGAAAGTAGACCCAAACTCAAGCCCCTGGCCAGCATAAATAAAAGCATAGACAACCAAAGACCGTGATTGCCCAGGTATTTTTCTCCCAGATACCAGGAGGGAAGGAAAACCAGAAGCGTAGAAAAAACCATCATGTTGCGCATGGGCCGGGAAGC
The DNA here is from genome assembly GCA_964564415.1 of uncultured Bacteroidia bacterium. Lineage (GTDB taxonomy): Bacteria > Bacteroidota > Bacteroidia > J057 > J057 > JALEFZ01. The sequence continues at coordinate 104,637 of CAZMAV010000012.1, forward strand.
CGTAGCCCCCAAATAAGCCCCATCGTACATGTAGGCCACACTGCCCACCAAGGGGATGACAAACTGCCAAGGCAGGTACTCAAGGGCCACTTCCAGCACATCTTCTTGATCTGTAAAGATGCTAAGCAGACTCTCTCCCAGAAATACATAAACCAACGAAAATACCAAGCCAATACCTACCCCCCAGATAAAAAGCAGGCCCAGGGCCTCCTTGAGCTGTTTTTGCTTAGCCTCTCCTACAAATCGACCTACCAGACTTTCAGTGGCAAAGGCAAATCCATCCACCCCATAAGCCATAAGGTCCATAAATTGACGTAAGATCTGATTGGCTGCCAGGATCAAAGGGCCAAAAGCTGTGGACCGGACTGTAAAAAAAGAAAAAACAAAGATTAAGCAGACCGTCCTGATAAAGATGTCCGAATTGACAGAAAAGAATCGCTTAAGGCTGCCAAGATCCAATACATAGCTGAGTTCTGGCCATTGGCCCTCATAATTTCTTTTGAATATTTTCAACCACAGTCCAAGAGCCAAAAAAATTCCCAGGTATTGAGCCATTACAGTAGCTCCGGCCACCCCGGCCACCCCCATATTTAGTTCTCTCACAAAATAAAGGGATAGGAGAATATTGAGGATATTGCCCAAGACTGAAATGATCAAGGGAATACGGGCATTTTGCATGCCCAAAAACCACCCGTTGAAGACATAAAGGCCGATAGTGGCTGGGGCTGCCCATATTCTAATGGAAAAATACAGGAGAGCTTCCTCATAAAGCCCTTCTTCTGCGGGAAAAAAACTCAGCCCAAACTTCCCTATCGGCCATTGGAAGAGGAGAAAAAGAAAGGCTGCTCCCAGTCCGACCCCCAGCGCCTGAAAAAGAATCCTCAACTGCTGAGGTCTGTCCCCCTGCCCGTAGGCCTGAGCCGATAGCCCCGTGGTTCCCATCCGTAAAAATCCCAGGCTCCAGTACAAAAAATTAAACAAGGCACCTCCAATACCTACCGCTCCCAGATAAATCGGCGAAGAAAGATGTCCCATCAGGGCTGTATCCACCATCCCCAACAAAGGGACCGAAAGGTTAGAAAGTATATTGGGAATGGCCAGTCGAAAAATACTGCGGTTCATCAGGGAAAGCTTAGGAAGGATCTTTGGCAGTCCCGAAGAAAGCCGAAACTTGCCTTCACAAATTAGCCATGAAAGTATTATATTCCATATCTTGCTAAAAAACCCTGACAAACTAGCGATGCAACACTCTACCTTTTCGATCAAACAAGGAAAATATAGCTACTTCGCTCAGCTTTGGAGACCCCAGAAAGTGGATGCCTCCCTGGTCATTGTCCACGGCCAGTCCGACCACTCCAGTCGCTATACACATGTCGCTGAGTACCTATGCCAATACAACATCGCCATGGTGGGCATAGACCTCTACGGTCATGGTAAATCCAAGGGCAAAAGGGGCCACGTTCCAGAATACGAGGTACTCCTCGAAAGCGTAGAGGCCACCCTCAAATGGACGCAAAAAGAATTTCCCAATGAGCCAAGTTTTCTCTACGGCCATTCTATGGGAGGAAATATCGTAGCCAATTACGTCCTGAGGTTCAAGCCCCAGATCAGGGGATCTATCCTGACCGGCCCCTATTTCCGGCTTGCCTTCGAACCCTCCCCTGCCAAGGTACTCCTGGCCAAAAGTGTCGTCAAACTTATGCCCTCCATGACGCAGGCGACAGGACTGGACCCCAACGGCCTCAGCCACGATACAGAAGTGGTCGAAGCCTACAAGAAAGATAAATGGGTCCACGGCATGATCAGCCCGGTCGCATTCCTTTCCCTTGTTGAAAATGGAGAATGGGCCATCAAAAACTCTAGCCGCTGGGAAGGAAGCCTCCTTATCATGCACGGAGAGGAAGATCCCATTACCTCCTTTGATGCCTCTAAAGAATTTATCGCCAACATAGACCGCCACAATCAAGATGTAACATTCAAGGCATGGGAAGGATTCTATCACGAAATCCACAACGAACTGGGCAAGGAAGAAGTCCTCACCTTCCTCAAAGACTGGATCACAAAACGGACCTAAGCCAAGAATTTCATGGGAGCTACTTACGGATTGATAGGAAAAAAGCTGTCTCACAGTTTTTCGAAAAAATACTTTACCCAAAAATTTGAAGAGGGAGGAATCGATGCCTCCTATGAGTTGTTCGAATTGGAACGTGTAGAGGAGTTTCCAAAGCTCATCCAAAAACAACCTCAACTCCATGGACTCAATGTTACCATTCCCTACAAAGAAGAAATCATTCCCTACCTGGACGAGGTCCTTCCTGAGGCGAGGGCCATTGGAGCTGTCAACACGATCAAATCAAGTTCAAAGGGACTGATAGGGTTTAATTCTGACCTCTACGGCTTCCTCACCGACCTTGAAGACATGATGGGAGAACTTCCTTCTCCTCGGGCAGCCATGATCCTGGGCACGGGAGGAGCCGCCCGGGCAGCCCATTTTGCCCTCTCCCGAAGACTGGGCATTTCGGACTGCTGCTTTGTGTCAAGGAGGGGAGGAAGAAGCTTTTTAGGATCGCCCGTAATCAGTTATTCAGAGGTAGACCGAAAGCCCTCCACTTTTTGGGAGTTGGTCATCAATACCACCCCTCTGGGCATGTTTCCCGATGTAAAAAGCGCTCCCGAACTCCCCTACGAAAAATTTGCCTTGCCCCAGCCGAGCCTTGCTTACGACTTGGTCTACAATCCCGAAAAAACCCGCTTCATGGAGTTGGCTCAACAAAATGGGGCCAGGGTCCGTAATGGTATGGGAATGCTCATCGGTCAGGCAGAAAAATCATGGCAATTTTGGCAGGCCGACACAGGTGCAGAGTCTTGATAGTCTTTTCAATTCATTATATTTAAAAACAGGCTTGGGGTAACACAGAAAATTTCCCTTATCATGTTTATTATTTTTAGAATACTCGTTCTCGTATTTCTTTTTTACCTCATTTATCGCTTCTTCGTCGGTCCCAGCCAGGGATTTAGCTTTGGAAATTTGTTTTCGAATACCAAAAGATGTCCAAGGTGTAAAGGAAAAGGCTGGTGGCAAAATACCCGAAATCGCGAAACCTGCGAATGGTGCAAGGGAGAAGGAAGGCTTCCCAGAGATTTCCCTACCCATATATGACCTTCTCGCGTTAAAATAACGTTAATCCGAATCCTAAAATACTCAGAAACCCTTTCCTTTCGTATTCTTGTCCAAAAGCATGGTGCTTTGAGGGAAAACCCTTATCCTATCGCGAACGGAATCCATTGAAACTGACCCAAATACATATCATTATTGGCCTGATGAGCATGGCCCTCATAGGCATCATCATGATACAGGTTCAGCAAATCAGCCGAACCATCGCCCTCAATCAGACCAATTTTGACATGAACGTCAGTGATGCCCTCATGGATGTGGTGGATCAATTGGAAGAATCAGAACTTGTCACCAGGTTTATCAAGGTATCCAGGGCCTTTGAGGTGGAAAGCAGAGGTGGTTTTGCCGATACAGCCAATTCTGTCTACCTTTCCCTTGACGAAGACATGGAGACCCCCAAGGTCAAAAGCAAGCAGGTCCGCATCCGCGACAGCCTAGCCATCATTACAGAAAGACTTACCCAGGTTCCCTACGACACCAATCTCAATGAAGGCAGGTCCACCACTTACATGTATTTTTTTGATGACAGCAGCCGAGTAGCGGAAGATATGGCCGTCGAACTTAGGGGCCATCCCCGCATGGTCCAACTCGTTTCCTCCGCCCTCAAAGGATCAGGCCCCAGCAACATAAGCATTGAAAAGAGGACCAGCCAACAACAGCTCGATTCTCTTTTACAAGATGCCCTCCTCGCCCAAGGCCTGGAATTGACCTATGACTTCTGGGTTGAAAGTGAAGGAAGTGAAAATTATCCCATCCAAAAAATCAGCCACTCCTCTAAGTCCAGGCTGGAAAGCAAGCACGGCATCCAACTTTACCCCTACTCCAGTACAGGCCAAAAAGCCATGCTAAAGGTCTGGTTTCCCAATGAAAATATCTTTGCCCTCAAAAAAGTATGGGGCCAAATGCTCCTTTCCCTTCTCTTTGTAGGCATCATCCTCGTTTGTTTTGGAGTTGTGATTCAGGTAGTCTTCCGTCAAAAGAAACTCTCGGAGATGAAAAATGACTTCATCAACAACATGACCCACGAGCTTAAGACGCCCATCGCTACCATTTCTCTCGCTACAGATGCCATCGACAATCCAAAGGTGAGAAGTTCCAATGAAAGCATTGACCGCTATACCCGCATCATCAAGGAAGAAAACAGCCGCATGAACCGGCAGGTGGAAAGGGTCCTCCTGGCAGCCAAATTGGACCGAAAAGAGATGGAACTCCGAATGGGGGAAGTCGACATGCATGAAGTGATTTCCAAAGCCGTCAGAAATGCCAGAATTCAGGTCAACAACCGGGGGGGAAAGGTAGAACTCGACTGTCAGGCCCAGGACCATCGCATCAAGGGTGATGCTGTCCACCTGACCAATGTCATCTATAACCTACTGGACAATGCTAATAAATACAGTCCAGAGAATCCCCTTATTCAAGTCCGCACCTTCAACGAGGAAGACCGCCTCCTGATAGAGGTCGAAGACAATGGAATAGGGATCAGTAAGCAGAACCTTCAGCAGATTTTTACCCGTTTTTATCGGGTATCTACCGGCAACCTCCACGAAGTAAAGGGCTTTGGACTGGGACTCAACTATGTGAAGGACATCACGGAGGCTCATGGGGGAGAAGTAGGTGTGAGAAGTGTCCTGGACAAAGGCAGTACCTTTTACCTATCTTTGCCCCTGAACGACAATAGCTAAATTTTATAGACGACCCGTAATTTTTGAAATTACAGCATGACACGGATCCTACTCGTAGAAGACGAAGCCAACTTCGGAGCAGTTCTGAAGGACTACTTACAGATGAATGATTTTGAGGTCACCCTCTGCCGAGATGGGGAGGAAGGACTGGCTACCTTTAAAAATGAACCCTTTCGCCTCGTCATCCTTGATGTGATGATGCCCAAAGAAGACGGATTTTCTGTGGCCAGGGAAATTCGGGAGATCAATTCGGATATCCCTATCATTTTTCTTACAGCCAGGTCCATGCAGGAGGATATCATCAAAGGGTTCAACCTGGGAGGAGATGACTACGTCACCAAACCCTTTAATTCACAAGAACTCCTCCTCCGAATCAAAGCCGTCCTAAAACGAACCGAAAGCCAGGCTGAAACTGAGGAAGAACTGCCTGAAGAGTTTTCTTTTGGATCCTTTCACTTCAACTATCGCCTCCACACCATCAAGGAAAAGGAAGAAGTCCATAAGCTTTCCCCCAAGGAAGCTGACCTCCTGCGCTTACTTTTGATCAACAAAAATGACCTCCTCCCCCGCCACAAGGCCCTGCAAGCCCTCTGGGGCGATGACAATTACTTCAATGCCAGGAGCATGGACGTATTTATCAGTAAGCTGCGAAAAAGATTCAAATCAGACCCCCGCATTAAAATAGAAAATGTCCACAGCCGAGGATTTAGGTTGGTCGTAGAAAGCTAAGACAACAATCTTCCTAGAATCTGATTGAAGGAAATTTTCCTGATCTCCATAGCCCAAACCTCGATTTAGCAAAAGTAAGCTGAGGCCCACATCGTTTTAATACAAATCCCAGTAAAGCTGAATATATTTTACAAAAAATTGAAAATATCATTGGCTGTATCAAGTAATTTGTAAATCCTTGCGAATGCTCGTACTTTGCGGGGCAAATTTCCAACATGCAGTCTATGATTAATTTTCCGTTGACTCAACTACCTATACGGACGCAAAAGCCCCGACAAAATGGTTTCACCATGGTAATGGACAAAGGCATGAGCATCCGTGAGGTAGAGGATTTCCTTTCCGTAGGAGCAGAATTTACCGATGTGGTAAAATTGGGTTGGTCTACCTCTGCCGTTACCCCCAACCTGAAGGAGAAGCTTGCCGTTTATAAAGCTCATCATATCCCTTTCTATTTTGGCGGTACCCTCTTCGAGGCTTTCTATGTACGCAGTCAGCTGGATGATTTTCGCCGCATCCTGGATGAATATCAGGCAGAGTACATGGAGATTTCCGATGGTTCTGTAGAACTGGAATCCGAGGAAAAATGTAAACTCATTGAGCAATTTTCTAAAGACCGCATAGTACTTTCCGAAGTCGGGAGTAAAAAATCCGGAACCATACTCCCCCCTTATCAGTGGGTCGCCATGATGAAGGCCGAACTGGAAGCGGGTTCATGGAAGGTCATTGCAGAAGCCAGAGAAGGCGGAAACGTAGGCATGTTTCGTTCTGATGGCGAAGTGCGCTCCGATCTCGTAGACGAAATCCTAAGAGATGTGGCCGGAGAGAAAATCCTCTGGGAAGCTCCCCAAAAGGTACAGCAGGTATGGTTCATCAAGCTCCTAGGTGCCAATGTCAACCTCGGCAACATAGCCCCCGCCGAAGTAATTCCCCTTGAAACCATTCGCCTGGGCCTCCGAGGAGATACCTTCCACCATTTCCTGAGCAAAACCGAAGAATCCTCCATCTAAAAACTCATTCTCCCCAAAAATCAATCTCCCGCCAGGCCTTCTTATGTAAGAAAGCTCCGGCGGATCATGGCTTATTTAAGATCACAAATTCCACTAAGGGACTATTTTCTGCGGTTGGTGCGCAGATAATCTCTGGCCTTGTTTGGAAGTCGTACCTTTTAATTCCATTCAGTCAGGCTCCTTAGCGGTAAGGAATGCCTGAATTAAACATGGCATTTCCCCTTCAATCGCTGGAATTTTAGTGGACAAATGAAGCATATGGCAGAGGAAGATATCCAAAAACTTCACTCAGAGATAGAATCCTTGCGAAAAGAAAATAGGCAGCTTAAAATCGCCGCCTTTCAACAACTGGAAAAAAACCGACATGGAATACAGGAGGAGGCTCCTGTCATTGAAAAGGAACCCATACTCAAGGTGCTGGGTAGGCAACTCGACGATTTGAAAAGGCTCAACGTCCAGGTGAAAAATATGCTGGATAGCTATCGGGAAGTGCAGAGATCCCTGGGCGCTATCCTACCCGCCCTTGAACTGCAGATGGAAGGTTGGACCAACGAAGTACATAACCTCAAGCAGCATATCGAGGACTCCGAGTCAGCCTACGCTATGGTCGTCACTCAATTGGAACAAAAACTTAAGGAAAGTCGAAAAGCAAGCCCCGAGGTGGAAAAACTCCAACAGGAAATTGACCATTATAAGGCCTTGGTACAAGCCTACAAGAGTAAGCTTCCCAATTCTGAGGACACGGAAGAAGAGGACCCCTTCACCGACCTAAATATTTTCGGTTCTTAAACAGCCTTTTAACGCTGTGGAATCTTAAGAATTTGCCCTTCCTTAATTTGGGTGCTGGAGAGCTTATTAAACTCCATGATTTTCTGCCACTTGACATCGTATTGTCGTTGCAGGGAATAAAGGGTTTCACCCCGACGCACCTTGTGTTCTACATAGTCCAGGAGTCCATCGCCCTGGAAAGGATCACCCTGGTCAGCGCCCAGCCCGGGATTGAGGGAGAGAGAAGTTTGGTTTTTGAGAATCAGCTTCAACTCCTTTACATCTACCACCCTTTCAATTCTTCCATCCAGGTGTACCAAAAAGATGGCTGGAAAAGAGCGGTGCTTGAAGGCCCTTCGCAGATACCCATATTCACTATCACTGGGAAGGCGAAGTTGCTCCCAGGGCAATTTCTCGCGCATGAGGGCATTCTCCCAGGACTGCTGATTCCTATCTACGGATATGCTAATAAAGCGAATATCCTTGCCCTGATACAGGTCGTAGACTTCCTTCAACTTAGGCAGGACGTAAAGAGATGGTGTATTGTAACTGGCCCAAAAATTTACCACCCAATACTCCTCAGCGCTACGGGTCGTAAACTCCCTGCACTGCCGCAGAAAGGTGGTATACCCAAGGGTAGTATCAGGTTCATATACCTCCTGAGCAAAATAGGGAACCGCACTGAGCAAAAAAAACAGGCCGGCTATCAGTCGTATCCGATTCATAAAAAGTGAATTTGAGGCTAGTCTCAAATAATAGAAAGACAAGTAAAGAGCGCAAAAAATTAACCAGAAATTATGAAAAGCTCACCATAGAGGTAAGCCTTGACACACATTTCAACTTAATCCGGCCCTAAGCCTCTCCTTTAAGTTTACTTTTACTCACCTCCCCGCTCCAGAACCTGTTCCATCCGATGTGAAACCAGCCGATATAGTTGAAAAGGCTTTAACTTGCGCCAGGACACCTTGTCCAGATGAGGATTGAAATAAAAATATTGGGCAATCCCGTATTCCTGGAAATCCTGGATGACCTCTTCTCTGGGTTTAAACAGGCAAATCCAACCCTCCCCTAGTTCTTCTTCCAAAGCCTCATAATAGTCGTCAGCATCCAAATAGCTGTGGAAGACATTTTCAGTAATAAAGACAAATTTATTGACCCCATAGTCCAACAGGAAACTCAGGACATTTTCGCTCAGCAATTTAAAATCATTGTCGTAGAGGTCGTTCCATTCTCCAAAAAACTCGATGATCGCATAGCGCTCCTGATAGTCTACATATTGAATCTTAATCAAGAGGCTCTCCGATCCGAAATCGTCCCAAAGAGGATGGGCAGGTATATTATTAATGCTGCGATCGTAATAGAAAAGATTGTGCTCCACCCCATGGAAAGGCGAATACTGATCCATCTCGTGGTTGTACATCGCCAACCATCCGTAAAAAGGCTCTATGTCGTGCAATTCCTTCCTAATCATACATCACTGTTGTAGCTGATTCAACATTTTCCCCGCTAAGGCTGATTTTTTTTTAAGGCTGTTAGGATTATAGCTTTTAGTGTACAGGTAAAATTTAAGGTCCTGTGGCGGCAATTTTTGAGCTTCATTGATGCTAAGATGAAAAAAAGAAACCCCAGGTTTTGAAAGACAACCGTAACAGGTAAAGAAAAGCTCCAAACAACCTATTAGATCCCATTTGGATATAAAGGTAAAGAGCTTTCGAGGGAAGAGACATCTTTTTTTCAGATTTGTTTGCCTCCATCAAAACATGCCTGTTGTCAAACCCCATATTTGTGGAAGACAATTTTTTATGAGGGTAATGTCAAAGTAATTATGATAGTCAGAATGACAGTTTGCGATACCACACATAGAGCTCCCGGGGCTTAAAACAAGTTATTTATGACAACCCCAATAGCGCTTTGCCACTCATTCATGATAATCACAAATGACTCCATTCCTTTCAGTCTAATAAGAGGATGGCCTCACCCATCTGATGCTTCTGAAACCGATAAAGGGAGAGATGGTTGGCCCAATCTGAAGGACTTTCTGAGAAACTTTTCCCTTATTTTCAAAACAATGAAACCTTTTGTTCTATATTTAACCCATATATGCATCTCAAATAAAATATTCGGTATGTGAAAAACTATTTCGCATAACCAATAAAAAGATGATGCGTAACACCAATGTTATGAGTAAAGTAATAGTAATGTCAATGGCTGTAATGGGCTTGCTATGCGCAAAAATTTGTGCTCAGCAGGTACATCACCATGAGGTCGTAAAGACTGAAGCCGAATGCAGCCACATGTATTTGGATGTCGAAGTTCCGGGAGGAGACCTGATGATAAAATCCTCCGGCAGTTGTGGCATGAGCATCGCCAAAATGGCTGTTCCCGACAGCGGACTTCAACCCAGCATTACTACCCGGCAGACTTCCGACGGCAATCACCTGCGCAAGGTACAGTTTCAAGCCAAGAAGCGCTCCAAGCAGACACAGATTACCAGCAACCTCCGCACTTCACAAAAGCTGGTCGAGATCAATTCCTACACCTCCGAGGATCGCATCTCCACAGAATACCACCACGATCCCAATCTCTCCACCGATTTAAGCCTTCAACTAGGTATGGGAAGGGCCAAAATGGACCTTTCCGGAATGACTTTACAAAGTTTTTCCGTCCGTTCGGCCTTTTCCGACGTCTTTGTTACGTATCGAATGCCCAACCAAGCCAAAATGAAGAAGATGGACATTCACGCCACAAAGGCCGCGGTAGTTTTAGACAACATTGAAAAGGCAAAAGCCGAACTGGTATCCGTCCAAAACGACATGGGAGATACCCGCCTCACCCTTGGCGACGGACCATCTCACCGCTCTACCATCTATCTTCAGTCAGGCGTGGGCAACTGTACACTGGTTATCCATGACAAGCAGCCCGTTATAATTATCTTAAAACGGGGAATGTTTTCAAATCTGGATAATCAGGGTAACTTTGAGAAGTTGCAAGACAAGAAGGAAGTGTTTGTCAATCAGGCATATCACGACCGCCCCGAGGTAGTAACCAAGATCATTTGTAGCTTGGACCTCGGCAACATCACCCTGGTGAAAAACTAGATAGATGCTATAAGCCTATGGAAACTGACTTTTTACGCGTTCAGGCCATCACAAAGGCCTACGACCAGCACATTGCCGTCAAGGAGGCAAGTCTACACATTCCAAAAGGGAAAATCTACGGTCTTTTGGGTCCCAATGGTGCCGGAAAGACCTCTATCATTCGCATGATCACGGGCATCACCATGCCAGACAGCGGAGAGATTTTTTTCGATGGCCAGCCCCTTAATTCGGAGCACGCCCGCCTTACCGGCTACATGCCTGAAGAGCGAGGTCTATACAAGAAAATGAAGGTCCGGGAGCAGATTATTTACCTCCTGAGCCTCAAAGGAATGTCCATAAAAGCTGCCAACCGGGCTACTGATGAGTGGCTCGACAAACTCGACCTCACCGACTGGCGGGACCACAAGACCACCGACCTTTCTAAAGGGATGCAGCAGAAGGTGCAGTTTATTTCTACCGTAGCACACGCACCCAAACTCCTTATCCTCGATGAGCCATTCTCCGGCCTCGACCCCGTCAACGCTCAGTTGATCGAGCAGGAAATCTACCGACTCAAAGAAAATGGAACCTCCATCATTTTCTCAACCCATCGAATGGAGCAGGTCGAAGAACTCTGCGACTGTATCGGCCTGATCAGCAAAGGGGAAATGATGCTGGAGGATGAAATCACCAAGGTCAGAAAGCAATTTCAGAAACCCATCTATCGGGTAGATTTTGTAGGCAACAAACAAGTCCTCCAAAACATGGAAGGCTTTGAAGTACCCAAAATCACTGACAAATCTGCCATGATTTTGTTACAAGAAGGTCAAGACCCCAAAGAAATCATGCAGAGACTGATCGACAGTCCCCTGGAGATCATTAGCTTCCAGCTACACCTTCCCCGTCTTCAGGAAATCTTCATTGAGCTCGTCACCGGCAAGACACCCATGACACTTGAAGAAAGACTCAACATTGATTCTCCCACTGCTACACTCAACTAATCCCTGCCATGAATAATAAAATTTGGATCGTATTCCGCAGAGAATACCTCAATATCGTACGTAAACCCAGTTTTTTGATCGGTACCTTTCTGGTGCCCCTGGCCATCGCTGCCTATTTTGGTATCATCATTCTTTCAGGTACCCTGGTAGAAAAAGAAGATTTTACGGTCTTGGTGCAGAAGGAAAATCAATCCCTCTTCGAGAGGTTGAACTCCACCGAAAACATCACCTTTGAACTTACTGACCTCTCTTACGATGCCATTATGGACACGGTAAGGCTAAGAGAGGAAAAACTCTTTCTCAATTTTCCTTCACCCGATATACTTAAGGAAAAACAGCAGCAAAGCGTTCAGTTGCACTATGGAGGGAAAACACCCAGCCGGCCAGTAAGCAGGGAAATCGAACGGCAGTCCGAAAAGGTCATCGAAAGGTATCGCCGCGAGATTGCCGAAATCACTCCCGAACAGGCCAAGGCCCTGGATGTCAAGATCAGCTTCGAAAAGAAAAAACAGACCGATGAGGGAGTCGAGCAGTCCAACGAGGATATTGCTACCTTCATCGGGTTGGGAATATTCTTCTTGATGTATACCCTTATTTCGATTTACGGATCTATTTTGATACAGGGAGTCATAGAAGAAAAGACAAATAGAATCGTTGAGGTGATCGTTTCCTCAGTTAAGCCTTTCCAACTGCTCCTGGGTAAAACCCTTGCGATTGGTTCGGCGGGAATCAGCCAGTTTCTCCTTTGGGTCCTTCTTTCTTTGAGCATCTTCTGGACCATGATCCTCCTGGGCTTCATGCCTGATCAGTCAGCGGTGTCCAACCAGCCCGGAGTAGATGTGGAAGCTCAAATGTCACAGATGGAAAATATCATGGTCCAGGCCGCCAATTTTGACTGGTCTATCCTATGGTATTTCCCCATATTCTTCCTGGGAGGTTTCTTCCTATTTGGATCTCTAATGGCAGGAGCGGCGTCGGCAGTAGACAATATTCAAGATGCCCAGCAGTTTCTGGCACCCATTAATATTCTCATGGTCCTTCCGGCCCTTTTCTTCTCCAATCTTCTCCAAAATCCAAATGGAGTCTTTGCTACTTTTGCCTCCCTTTTTCCCTTCTTCTCTCCGGTTACCATGCTTTTCCGCATGTCGGTAACAGAAGTTCCCTGGTATGAGGTTGCCCTGTCAATCCTCATCCTTATCCTTACCTTCCTGGGTTGTATATGGGTAGCAGGCAGGATATATCGGACGGGCATCCTCATGTATGGAAAAAAGCCCAAGGTCACAGAAATCTTCAAATGGATTGGAAAAAGTAGATAAAACATCAAAGACACCTGTCAGTCCCTGCAAACTGACAGGTGTTTTACTTTTACAATTTTAGCTGACTTCCCCTATAAATTTCCAGGCTGCCCTTATCCTGGATGTAGGCGATGATCCTTGAACGACCCAGCCTGACCTCTGAGGGGATGTTTAACATCACGCTGCCTTTGCGGCTATCCACTTCCAGGCTTTTGAAGTTCCTTGCGACATTGTCATGACTTAGGGTTCTGCCCTTATTTTCTCCTCTTTGTACCCGGGTTTGTATATCCCTTTCCACCCAGGCCATGTGTATCAGCCGATTTTCCAGCTTCCCCTGTATGGCATAATCGATCCTGTAGGCATTTTTCTCCTTGAGCCATTCAAAAGTCAGGGAAATGCTGTTGGCTGCCTCCTTTTCTCCAACCTCCCCAATAGCTTCGTAGACCTTGTATTTATTGGAACCGACGACATGACGCTGCTCAATGATGACCAACGGAGGGGTGTAGACAGTCGAAGGAAAAGCTCGGGCATAAAGGTGCTGTCGCTCAGAAAAGCTAGACTTGCTATACGGGTCTTCCCAACCCAGGTAATTCCAGTAATCCACATGAAAGGAGAGGGCGATCACCTCTCTGCTCTCATCGTGAATGATCTCACTCAGGAGACAGTCAGCCGGAGGACAGGAGGAACAACCCTGGGAAGTAAAGAGTTCGGCGATAACCGGAGCCTTCTTTCCTTCATCCTTTCTGAAGGTACTGCTAGATAAAAATCCACTTGCAGTAAAAAAAAGGAGAGAAGCGGATAGGGTAGATGCGCTGATAATGAGCTTCTGTTTCATAGTGAGTTTGACCTTAGATTTTATCAAAATATACGAGCAGGACCTCTCCCCGAATGTCGGCTAAATCTTACTTCAGCAATGTTAACTTTTTCTCGACGTTTCGGCATGAATGCCGAAACTTCTGCCTATTCTCTGTATATTTCCCTTCATAATAGACCGAGACATCTACATGTACTACAACTCTGACATAGAGACCAAGCCCATAGAAGAACTCCGGGCACTTCAGGGCATGCGCCTCAATTCCCTGGTAAAACGATTGTATCAAAGGGTTTCTTTTTACCAGCAAATGTTTGATGAAAAAGGAATCCAGCCTGCCGACATCAAGAGCATTGAGGACCTCCCAAAACTTCCATTTACAAAAAAAGAAGACCTTCGCGACCACTATCCCTACGGATTATTTGCCTGTCCTGAGAGTGAACTCCGCCGCATTCACGCCTCCAGCGGCACTACCGGCAAGCCCACAGTAGTGGGATATACACAAAAGGATTTGAAGATCTTCGATGAGGTAGTGGCCCGATCACTGGTTGCAGCCGGAGCCCGTCCGGGGATGAAGCTTCACAATGCCTACGGCTACGGATTATTTACCGGTGGGCTGGGCATGCACGGAGGAGCGACCAAATTAGGCATGACAGTCATCCCTGTATCGGGAGGGATGACAGACAGACAACTGATGATCCTTCAGGATTTTGCGCCCGAGGTCATTTGCTGTACGCCCTCTTATGCCCAGACCCTGGCGGAGGAATGCCGGAAGCGACACATCGACCCCCGCGATTTTAAGCTCCAATACGCAATCCTGGGAGCAGAGCCCTGGACCGACACCATCCGCATACAAGTAGAGCATGGGCTGAAGGTCAAGGCCACAAACATCTATGGCCTTAGCGAAATCATAGGCCCGGGAGTCTCCCAGGAAGATGTAGAGGAACAGGGAAGTGGGTCCTACATCTGGGAAGATCATTTTTTTCCCGAAGTGGTAGACAAAGACAGCGGAGAGGTTCTCCCCTACGGCGAAGAAGGAGTCCTGGTCATTACAACCCTCACCAAGGAGGCCCTTCCCCTACTCAGGTACTGGACCAATGACATTTGCAGCATCTATTATGATCCCGATGGAAAACGCAGCCACATCAAAATGAGCCAAATCAAAGGAAGGACGGACGATATGCTCATCATCAGGGGAGTCAATCTTTTCTACACCCAGATCGAAGATGTGATAAAGGAGTTTAACCTACTCGCCCCCAATTACCAGTTGGTCGTAAGCCGTGAAAATACCCTCGACGAGGTGAAGGTCAGAATCGAGGTCGCTCCCGGTGCAGATGCCGACAACATGGCTTTACAAGAGAAAGTGAAGGCAAAAATAAGGGGAATGCTCGGGCTAAGCATGGAAGTAGTACTCGAATATCCGGGAGCCATCCCCATGAGCCAGGGAGGAAAATTGGGCCGTATCGTGGATAAGCGGAAAATGTAACAAACCAAAGTCCCTCCTTCCAGTTGTTTTAGCCATGGAACAAACATTGGTTGATGCCCGGTCGAAAACTGCCAGACTGATAGAAGGTCTCTGCGAGGGCCTTTATGAACGAGAAGAAAGCATGAAGCTCTCCCTGCTGAGTGCCGTCGCAGGTGAGAGTATTTTTTTGCTAGGCCCTCCCGGAGTAGGAAAAAGCCTTATCGCTCGTCGATTAAAATTCGCTTTTAGAGACGGGGTTTCTTTTGAGTACCTCATGAATAAATTTTCTACTCCAGACGAGATTTTTGGCCCAGTCTCCATCAAAAAACTCAAGGAAGAAGATAAATACGAGCGACTCACTGAGAAGTACCTTCCAGGAGCGAACATCGTATTCCTCGATGAAATCTGGAAGGCAGGTTCAGCTATTCAAAATGCCCTTCTAACCATCCTCAACGAGAAAGTATATAGAAATGGGGAGCAGGAAATTTCCGTTGACATCAAAGCCATCATCACTGCTTCCAACGAACTGCCTCCCGCCCGTGAAAGCTTTTCTCCTCTCTGGGACCGCCTCCTCCTCCGCTACGAAATGGGAGGCATTCGCAACCAGCGAAACTTCCTCAAAATGATCACCGACACTCAGGATGTCTACGAGGACCACTTGGGCGAAGGCGAAAAGATTACCGAAGACGAACTCAGGGACTGGGACCAACAGATCAACCAGATCCAGGTGCCCGAAGAGGTCTTGAATTCCATCCAGGTGATCAGAGCCAAACTGGAACAGAACAATACCCGCCCCAACAAAGAGACGGAAGCCCTCCACGTATATGACCGCCGCTGGAAAAAGATCATTCGCCTTCTGCGAACCTCAGCCTTCCTCAATGGACGAAGCCAGGTAGACCTGATGGATTGCTTCCTGATGGTTCACGCCCTTTGGAACCACCCCGACCAACTGGAAGAAGTGAAGGAAATTGTTTCCGAGACCGTCCGCAAACACGGTTACTCCATCGCCATCAATTTGCAAATGCTCCGAAGAGAAATCGAGCAATTTGAGCAGGAAGTAGACGAGGAAACCCGAATCAAAAGAACGGAATCTGAAGACAGGCTACTTCCCGTTCAGGATTTGTTCTACCATATCCTACAGAAGGAAAAGCAATTTCAGGGAGACCTGATCAAGATCGCGGAGTACAACAAGCTAAATACCGAAGCCTTTGAAATCGTCAATGTTTACGACCAGGATCAAGTCCTGCGACACCGCCTCAAAATGCGCCAGTCCAAGCGCCCCCATGCCCTTGAAATCATCTATAATTCCGTAGAATATCAATATGACCTGGAAACCCATAAAGTGGAGAAGACAGAAGTGATCTACAAGAAACCCCATAAGCTGGTAGCCGAGCATTGGAATGAGCGCTATGAAAAACTGATGGCCTACATCCTCGAACAACAAGAGCGGGTGTCCGAAGACACTCCTGAGGAGTTTGCCCACCTCAAAAACAACCTCTTTGTAGATCCCAAATTAGCCAATGTAGTCATGGCAAACCTGGGGGAGGTAAGGGAAAGCCTACGCAAACTCAAACTGAGGCTGGAAAAGGCTCAGTATGCCTACGAAAGCCTTTAAGCTCTGCCATTGACCGCCTGGACCCTCTATCTCTCTCCCTTTCTATGACTGTTGCCCAAGAAAAGCTAAAAGAAGAATTCGATCGTTTCGTCCAGTTTGGAGCCATTCTGGATGTTGCCACCCGCAAATACCTCGTCCAGTACCTCCAACAAAAACTGGGGTTGGAGCCTCCCAGCACTCCGGACATCAACGACACCTATTATCGCTATTTTACCAGGGCCTTGGATAAATTATTTGACGAAGGCAAGCTCGTCGAATTACTTGAGGGAAGGCAGGGACTTACCTATCAGGTTGCTTCAGATACCCTTTATTGGATGCGCAAGGCATTCGGGAAAATTCGCGAGAAAAATCCTTATGACGATGAGACCCAGCGCCTCAGTGCCGCTTCAGTCATGCCTTTGCGGGACTTTATCATGCGCTGGTACTACATCATGAACTTTCTCAAGAATACCTATGACCGCGAAGACCTGGACAGCGGTTTTTACGAAGAGAAAATAAAGGGAATCATAGGAAATCGAGGGCCTGAGCAATTGACGAGGGAGGAAAAAGAAGAATTGGACAATGTCTTCCACGACCTCCTTGCCCAGTGGGATGCCCTTTTATCTGCCAAATTACTGGAATTTCAACTGCAAAAGCTGGAAGATGAAGCTGAGGATTTCAAGGACCTGCTTGACAAAAAAGCTGATGAATACGAAAAGCTCTACGAACTGATTTCTCCCTTTTCGGAGTACGTAGGTAAATATTGGGACATGTCTCGCGAACTTTGGGAAGACAAGAGCTTCGAGGTGCTCGAGAAATACAATGACCTCTTACAGGACGAAGAAAGCATACGGCAGTTGGCGGAGCTGCTCGGTCAAATGCGGGAAGCAGAAATCATTACAGAGGAAGAGGAATACGAAAGGGTAATCGTCAGAAAGGAGTGGGTAGAAGACGATGAAAACAAGGCCGAGATCGTCGGGGTCTACGAAAGTGACGACCTCAACAACTTGCTCTCCTCCGAAATCGGCTACCTGAGCGATGAGGATACTGAGGATATTTTTCTCAAAAAATACGCGGATAAAGAACTACAAACCTTCCAATACCAGGATAAGCACCTGGTCACCAGCGAGGATCAGTTTACCGAAACCAACCTCAAGACCAAGCTCAAGAAAAAAGGGCCCTTCATCATTTGTGTAGACACCTCTGACTCGATGCGGGGTACTCCCGAGCATATCGCCAAGGTCCTTTGTTTTGCCATCCTCAAAATGACCGCCAGGGACAACAGAAAAGCCTACCTGATTAATTTTTCTACCCAGATCCAGACCATCAACCTCTTTGACATTGGACGTTCCCTCAATGAAATCGCCGGCTTCCTTCGCATGTCTTTTCACGGGGGTACAGACATTACCCTGGCCCTTCACGAGGCCCTTCGACAACTCCGCTCCGAATCCTACCGGGATGCCGATGTCCTCATCATCTCCGACTTTATCATGTATAAGATCGAAGATGAAATCCTGGATAAGGTCCGCTACCACCAGCAAAACAACGGAACCCAGTTTCACAGCCTCACCCTACACGAAGATCCCAATGCCGAAGTCATCCTTCAATTTGATACCAATTGGGTCTACGATCCCGAAGAAAAAGGCATCATCCGCAAACTGGCAGGAGAAATGAGAAAGGTGGGAAGGAGATAGCCTATACCACCAAACCTGAGGCTCATAAACGCAAATTATACCAATGGAATATTTTGATTGATCCGGCACAATTTCTAAATTAAAAAATTGTCGATCAATCAGAATAAATCATTTTCCAAATGAAGCCTTGCCTCCTAAGCCTGCTCTTGCTGGCCCTGATTTTTGCCGGCTGTAATCCAGAGAGCGACAACCAAGACTCAGAAGGAGAGTCCTACAAAGTATCCTTCAAAGACAGGGAAATAGACCTCGCCCCCTACATCGAAGGCTTTCCCTACTCCCGCTTCATGCCTGTATATTCGGCGGAGAAGTTATTTTACATGAAGGAAGATGAGACTACCCAGTTGATGATGCTTCCCCTGTCAGAGATTGGAAATCTTTCTGAGGGTACAGTCATTTCAAACATCAACTTCGATACCCGAAATGTATTTTCGATGCGCTACAACGAAGCGGATGGGATGCTCTACTGGTCCGGTGATGAAAGAAATGATGAGGTCATCAACCTATACCGCTTGAATATCGAGACCCAAGCCGTAGAGAAACTCACCGATGTCCCCTACATATTCGGCTGGAGATGGAATAAAAGTGGAACCCAGGTCGCCTATATTGCCCGCCTGGGAACCAAAGAAAATCGGATGGGAGAACTTCGGGTCCTCGACTTGAAAACAGGAGAAGAAAAAACCATTACCAAGGACAATGCCCAGATGCGCTTTGCCTGGGGCTCTCCGTCCTGGAAACCCGATGAAAGTGCCGTTGTCGTAAATGCCCTAAAGGAGGCCTCCCGCACCTATGGCAACCTCGCCCTGATAGATCTCGAAACGGGAAGAACTAGGATTATGACCGATACCTCCGTTCCCAGGTTTTCCCCCTCCGCCTACGAAAAATGGCTTTCTGACCATGAATTCCTTTATTTTTCCAATGAAGGAGGCTTTAAAAATGCCTACACCATGGATACCCGGGATTTTTCTAATGAAAAAATCACCGATTTCGAGAAGAACCTGGGCAATACCGAGATCATAGAAATAGAGGGTAAGTCCTACCTCTTTGGGACTACTTCCAATCCCATAGAGACAGAAATCCACCTCATGGAACTGCCCTCCGGGAAAGTTGTTAACAGCCTCCGTTCTAATTTCAATCCAGGGGTCATGGACCACTTGGACAACAAATTGATGGTTTCGACCTCTTCCAACCAGAGTCTTTTCACCGTGCAAGAACTCAGGGTAGATGAGAAAAATTTCTCCTTTGAAAAGGTAATTGACCTCCCTAAAAAACTCAAGGATAAGCTGTATCAGTCAGAGGTGGAGCGGATCGAGTATCCCACCTTCGACAAAGACCCTGAGACCGGAAAGACCCGCATGCTCCATGCCTACCTCTATAAACCCAAGAATCCCCTACCTAAGGAGGAACAAATGGTCATGATTGAATCCTTTTATGGAGGTGGCAACAGCTTTAGCAACCGTAATCAGATTATGGCAGAGGCGGGAATTTATGTGCTGAGCCCCTCTCCCCGCGGCAGTTCAGGATTCGGCAAAGAATTTTTTGCCCTTAATGACAAGGACCTGGGTGGAAATGAGATCATAGACATCATTTATGCCGCCAAGTATATTTCTGACAAATTGGATATTCCTCCCACCAGGATTGGCGTTTTCGGAGGGAGCCATGGAGGCTATGCCACCATGCGAGCCCTTACCTTCCCGGGAGAAATCAATGGAAACGAGGCTTCCTTTAACTGGGGCTTTGGCCTTAGCCATGCAGGATTTAGCGACATCATTCATTTCTATGAAAATTGCAATATCCCTGACTGGGTAACTCTGGAAGCTGGAAATCCTGAGACCGAGGCAGAAAAACTACGGGATCGCTCTCCCCTCTATCATGCCGACAAAATGAAGGGCAAGCTCCTGCTCACCCATGGTACCAATGACAGCAGGGTACCCATAGAGGGAAGTCGCTGGATGAAGGACAGCCTCATAAAGTACAACAAAGACGTGACCCTTGTCGAATTTGAGGGACAGGGCCACGGCATCAAAGGATTGGAAAACAATAAGATCTTCTATCAAACCTGGCTCAGCTTCCTTGAACAGATCGGTCAGGAGAATCAAAAAATGTAAAAACCCTAGGTCCTGATAAGCGTTTCTTGAATAAGGCAGAGAATTTTTCCTCTGCCTTATTTTTGTAAGATGAATATGAGAATCCCGCTTTTTGTACTTGCCTGGGTCAGCGTCTTGTCTTTGTGGGGCCAGTCCTTCTCATTGATAGAAGCCAGACCTGGGAGCAGAAGAGACTCTACCCATATCTTTATCGCTTGCGAGGGTGATCTGCTGGAGGGAGGGAGGCTTATCTTTCGGGTAGAAAACAGAGATTCTTCGCGGCTAAAGGCAGATTTATTTGAAGAGGGGCTTTGGATTAAGTATCTGGATGGCAAACTCGCATGGCTCCTTTCCCCACCTTCGAAGACTCCTGCACGCTATCTTTATCAAAAAGGTAGGTACCGAAAGGAATTTTCCTATTCCCTGACCCAACCTCAGCTACAACGCCTGCAGCGAGTTCCCATCAAGGGTATTTTTCGAAGAGAAATGCGGGAAGGAGGAGTATTTGGCGACAGCCTCAACATAAATGATCCCTGGATACTGGCTAACCCCAAGGTGCTGGGGAAAAAATACTGGGAAGGCTGGGACAAAAACTGAACCTTCTCTTTTGGCCGGAGAAGAAAGAATGGTTAAGAAAAATGAATTTTTTTCCGGAAGATTCACCTCTATCTCATGATTCCTAGCCTCTAAGCTTATACGATTTTTCAAATGTTTAACGTAGGAATAAACAAGAATCCAACTGGAATATTGGGGAATCCCTTTATCTTTACAGCGTTAAGAAGATCATTGTAACAAACCCTACCTATGAAAATTCTGGTGACCGGCGGTGCCGGATTTATTGGCTCCACCCTGACAGCATTTCTTCTTCAAGAAGGCCACCAAGTTAAGGTATTAGACAATCTCTCCACCGGGCGTATCGAAAACCTCGAAGCCTGCTTAAAACATTCCCATTTCGAATTTACTCAAGATACGGTCACAGACCCCGCCGTTGTGGATGAACTCGTAGAATGGTCAGATCACGTTTATCATCTGGCTGCTCCCGTAGGAGTGAAATACATCATGGAACATCCCGTGCGCACAGTCCTCGACAACGTCAGGGGAATGGATATCATGCTGGATTCCGTCAATCGCCATAAGAAGCGGATCCTGGTAGCTTCCACATCAGAAATTTATGGCAAAAGCCTTGACCTTCTTGACTATACCGGAAAGGGGAAACTCAAGGAAGATGATTACCGCATCGAGGGTTCTACCAAAAACCATCGCTGGGCCTATGCCAATACCAAGGCCATGGATGAATTTCTGGCTTTTGCCTATCACAAGGAATTTGGTACGGAGGTCGTAGTGGCTCGCTTTTTCAACACAGTAGGCCCCAAGCAGCTTTCCAATTATGGAATGGTGATCCCCAACTTCGTCAAGCGGGCGGCCGCTGGAGAGGATGTCGTCGTTTTTGGTACCGGAGAGCAAAAGCGCTCCTTCATGCACGTAAATGATGCCATCCGTGCCATTACCAGACTTATGTTTTCGGGCAAAGGTATAGGTGAAGAATTCAATGTGGGCAATCCTATAGAGATTACCATGAATGAATTGGCACAAAAAATTGTAGGCAAGACCGGGAATAAATCCAAGATCGTCCACAAATCCTACCTGGAAGTATATGGAAAGGGTTTTGAAGACATGAATCGACGTACTGCTGACATCACCAAGCTAAGAAGCACCTTGGATTTTGAACTCGAATACGACCTGGACAAAATTCTCAATGATATCATCTCTTACTACAAGGAGTATGTACTGGTCTAAAAAGGGCAGATCCTAGGCTTTCTGTAAGCGCCAAAAATAAAGTAAGGGGCTTTCAGACCTTCTGCAAGAGTAGAACTAGATGGTTTTCCTTGGCAGGTATTTTTGATAGACCGGATTTAACATAAAGGGATCAGAGGTGAAATTTGTCAAAAAACTTCATCCATTTTCATATAAAAAAGGGCTGCCCGAATGAACGAGCAGCCCTTCTTTTTTGAGGTTTATCTCATGCCTGGACGGCCTCTCCTGTTTTTTGGAATGCTGCTGTAATGATGGCTTCCTGCTCTTCCTCGTGCTGCTTGTGGTATCCGGTAGCAGGGGTGGAGGATGGCTTGCGCCCGATATATGTCAGTTCCACCTCCGTAACGACGCGTAGAATATAATTCCAGGCGCCCATGTTACGGGGTTCTTCCTGCACCCAAAACCATTCGGCCTTCTTGTATTTGGCGATCATCTCCCGCAGTTGCTTTACTGGCAGGGGATAAATCTGCTCCATCCGAATGATGGCGACATCCTTCCGCTCATTGGCTTCCTGCTCTTCCAGAAGGTCATAGTATACCTTCCCGGTGCAGAGTAGGACCCGCTTGACGTCTTTGGCATCCACGATAGGATCATCCAATAGCTCCATGAACCTGGTACCCTCTCCCATGTCAGAGATTTTAGACACAGCCTTTGGATAGCGAAGCAATTTCTTAGGCGTAAAATAAATCAGAGGAATACGGAACTCACGGTTGAACTGCCTGCGCAGAGAGTGGAAGAAGTTGGCAGGAGAAGTAATGTTCATGATCTGCATATTCTTCCTGGCACATAGCTCTAAGTAACGCTCCAATCTTGCGGAAGAGTGCTCTGGCCCCTGACCCTCGAATCCATGAGGCAGGTACATAATCAGCCCGCTCATTCGTTGCCATTTGGTCTCTCCACTGGAGATATACTGGTCCATGATGATCTGGGCCCCATTGGCAAAATCACCAAATTGAGCCTCCCAAATTACGGCATTATTAGGATGGGCAATCGAGTAACCATACTCAAACCCCAGGACTCCATACTCAGAAAGCAGGGAATTATAGGCAATGAATTCTGCTTGCTTGCCGGGATCTATGTTGTTCAAGCCGATCCATTCCTGTTCGGCATCTGTACTTAGCAGGACAGAATGGCGGTGAGAAAAAGTTCCCCTACGCGTATCCTGACCGCTCAGTCGAATAGGTACTCCATCGAGCAGAAGGGTACCATAAGCCAGCAGTTCTCCCATGGCCCAATCCAGGCGATCCTCTTCGACCATCTTCAAACGATCAGCAAATAGCTTTTTAATTTTCTTGTGGGCAGCAAAATCGTCGGGGATCGCGTGAATCTTCTCTGCGATCTCTTGGAGCAGTTCTAAGCTTACTCCCGTCTCAGGCGAGTCGCCTTCAAAATCCTCGTTGCTCACTTTTCGAATTCCTTCCCAGCTTCCTTTGAGGTAGGGGGCATACTTAAGAGAAGTTTTGCTCCTGGATTCTTCCAGCTCTTGCTGTAGTTCTTTCTTGAATTCCTTTTCAAGTTGCTTGGCCATGTTGGCCTCCACTTCATTGGAGTTGACCAACTTGTCTAAGTATATCTTCCGCGGATCGGGATGCTTCTTGATGATGTCGTAAAGCAGGGGCTGGGTAAAGGCAGGTTCGTCAGCCTCATTATGACCGTGTCGGCGATATCCGAGCAGGTCGATGAAGACATCGCGGTTAAACTCCTGGCGAAATTCCAGGGCCAACTCGATCGCAAATACCACCGCCTCTACATCATCTCCGTTGACGTGAAAGACCGGAGATTGGGTGACCTTGGCCACGTCGGTACAATAGGTACTCGAACGTCCGTCCAGGTAGTTGGTCGTAAAACCAATCTGGTTGTTCACAGCAATATGTATAGTGCCACCGGTCTTATATCCGGGGAGCATGGACATTTGAATCACTTCATAGACAACACCTTGTGCAGCCAGGGCAGCATCTCCATGAATCAAAATAGGACAGAGGCGAGAATAGTCTCCTCCATATTTACCGTCGATCTTGGCCCGTGCCGAGCCCTGTACCACAGGGTCTACAGCTTCAAGGTGGGAGGGATTGGGCGTAAGGCTGAGGTGGACTTTCTTCCCATTGTCAGTTTCCACATCTGCTGAATATCCGAGGTGGTACTTTACATCCCCCTGAAAGACTGAATCGTCATATTCTTTTCCTTCAAACTCAGAGAATATCTCATCGTAGTCCTTCTTCAGAATATTGGAAAGTACGTTGAGACGTCCCCTGTGGGCCATTCCAATGACAAATTCCTCAATGCCCAGGTCGGCACCCTGCTCGATAATCGCATCCATCGCCGGAATCAGGGTCTCCACTCCTTCCAAAGAAAAGCGCTTTTGCCCAACAAACTTGGTCCCCAGAAATTTTTCGAAGATCACCGCCTTGTTGAGCATCTGGAGAATGTGCTTTTTCTTTTCCAGTGAAAACTGAGGGGTATTTCGGGTAGACTCCATTCGGGTCTCCAGCCATTTGAGCATTTCCGGGTTGCGAACATACCTAAACTCCGCCCCGATTGAC
Source organism: uncultured Bacteroidia bacterium (assembly GCA_964564415.1). Lineage (GTDB taxonomy): Bacteria > Bacteroidota > Bacteroidia > J057 > J057 > JALEFZ01. The sequence goes on from CAZMAV010000012.1 coordinate 129,374, forward strand.
TGTCGGTAGGTCTGTTTGAGCAGATCGACGATGTCGCGAAGGGTGGCAGGCCCCAGACCTACGTCTCTTCCAGCCTGAAAGACCGTGTCGAGGTCAGCTTCAGAAAGTCCAAAATTCTCGAGCTCTATCTTGGGACTGTATTTACGCCTTTCCCGTACGGGGTTGGTCTTAGTAAATAAGTGGCCACGGGTCCGGTATCCATTGATGAGATTGAGGACATTGATTTCTTTGGAGGCTGCTTCATCATCTGACGCTGAAGGAGAGGCACTAACTTCTCCATTGGATGAGTTCAACGCGAAGTCAAAGCCAGAGAAAAACTGTTGCCATTCTCCACCGACAGAATTTGGGTCCTCCCTATAGGCCTGGTACATGCTGTCAATGTAAGCAGGGTTGCTGTTGCTGAGGAAAGATAGCTTATCAGCCATTATATATAATTCCTTTTCTTGATAAAAAATGTGTGTTCGAAAATTCAGGCAAATGAGCAAGCGTAACAAAGACTCCCTTCAGGTTATTTTTCCCTAAAGCCAGAACTTAAAAACTAAATTTAGATCAGATCAGAGAAAAACAGGCCAAAGAATGTCAAGACCCAGTTGCTAGACTGCCCAAATGGTGAGAGGTTACGAAAACCAAGGCCAAATGTGGCATTTTTTACTCTCTAATTCAGCCTAAAGCCCTGTTCTCTAGCTTATTTTCGCCAAAACTCTCTCCATTTCAAAGACGTGCCTACATATGCCCATCTTTACTATATAAATCTAAAAACTTTTCTTCGAATCCTTGCATTCTTTTGTAAAAGAATAAGGTCGACCGAGAAGCAGGCCTCATCCCATTGACTTCCACCACCCTTTGAATTCCACAAGGATTTTGCCGCTTTTTCATTTATTTTACCACATGCGAATCTTTTTTATTCTCCCCATCTTCCTGATTTGCTCTCTTTACGGACAAGACTATGTCCTGCTCCGGGACGAGTTTAATAAGTCTCAGGAAATGTGGGACCTAAGGCAGGGCCATTTCACCCTAGAAGAAGGCCGACTTCGCCTGTCCAGAACCGAACTCCGAGGCAGGCAGATTCACGCCATGGAGCAGTTTTTGGACAGAAGAGAAGACTATACAATTTCTGCTGATTTTACTCCTTTAACTGCCAAAGAATCCGCCACCTATGGTTTTATCTGGGGCGGAAACGAGGACCTGAGTAGTTACTTCGCCTTTGAGGTCAACGCCATGCGTTTTGCCCGGGTAATCGAAGTGGATGAAGGAAATCTTCGCGTCCTTCATCCCTGGAAAAAACATCGCAAGATCAAAGGCCTGGGAGAAGAACATCTTCTCGAAATGAAAAAAGTAGGACGAGGAGCCTATTTTTTCGTGAACAACAAGGAGCTTTTTCGCATCGATTTTCCCCGAATTCATGGCTTTTACCAGGGAATACACATCTTCGGAGCCTGTGAGGTGGACTTCGATGCCTTCATGATTCTCCATTCTCCCATCCGTTTTCCCGAGATGGGAAGTACCTGGCCAGAAGCTGTCCGTCTTCACCTGGACACCACCATCAACACAGAGGCTGAAGAAACACATCCTTTTTTTCATCCCTATAAGATGCAATTTTTCTTTAGCAGAGATGGTCGTGCTACTGAAACTCACATGTCTGATTCGGGCTGGACAGCAGGAAGCTTCCTAAGTTCTTCCTTTTCCTCCCCGACTAAGGTGGTACATGCAGAAGTCAGGGAGCAGGCCTTTTTGATGGCCGATCAGATGGCAAGCCTTCAGTGGATGAAGCAAAACCAGGAAGGATGGATAGAAGCCCAGCGTTTTCCCCTGCCCCCGATTCCCTCACAAAAACATCCCATAGACTGGACCTTTAGCCCCGACGGCAAGGTCATGATCTTCTCAGCCCGACTCCAGGACAGCTACGGAGAAGAAGATCTATATGTATGTTTTCGAGAAGGAGAATACTGGACAGATCCAGTCAACCTGGGCCCCAGCGTCAATACCTTTGCCAGAGAATACAGCCCCTACCTTGCGGAGGATCTGAAGACCCTCACCTTTGGTACCAATGGAAAGGCCGGCTACGGAAAAGGCGACCTCTACCAAACAGAGCGACGGAGCCGAACCTGGACCAAGTGGAGTACCGCCAAAAATCTGGGATCTGGCATCAATACCCCTCGTTGGGACCGGGATTTCTATCCTCATCCACGCGAACGAAGGACCTATTTTCTAGCAAGTCAGGACAGCCATAGGGGAGATTATGACCTATTCAGAATAAAAATACCCATTGACCTACAAGCTCAACCTTTGGTCAAAGTTTCTGGAAATATCTATCTGGAAGGAAGTCAAACTCTCCTCAATGCCGAGGTACAGGCATGGCGGATCGGTGGTGGAATCGACAAGGAGGGAAGCATGGAAAGCCAGGAAGGGAGCTATGGCATGCTCCTACCCCTGGGAGAAGCATATCAGATTTACCCCATCAAAGTAGGATACTACCCCATCATCGATACCCTGGATGCCAGGCCCTTTACCAGCTTCAGAGAAATCAGAAGGGATTTGTACCTCAAAAAATTAGAGGTAGGAGTTATCGTTACCCTACAGCAGGTTTTCTTCAAGAGGGCCAAGGCAGAATTACTCCCCGAATCCTTCCCCGAACTCAGCCGCCTAGTTTCCCTGATGCAATCCAGGCCCAACATGAAAATAGAAATTCACGGGCATACCGATAACATCGGAGAGGCTGCCGAACTCAAGGATCTCTCCGAACGCCGGGCTGAAAGGGTCCGCAGCTACCTGATCAACAATAGAATATCTCCCGATAGACTCATCGCAAAGGGTTTTGGGCCCGACCGTCCCATTGCCCCCAACGAAAACCCCATCACCAGGGCCCTCAATCGCCGGGTCGAGTTTCTCATCCTCCAACAATAAGCCCTATCGGTCCGCGATCAAAAAGAGACCTAAAAAAGTAAGTAGTCCGTTGACGATCAGTATTTCGAAGCCAAAGGTATATCCAAATTGAGGGCCTAGCAGGTTGATGCCGTAGCTGAAGATCGGCGAAGCCAGCGCCACGTAGGGCACCAGTCGATCCCTGACCTCCCATCGAGTGTAAAGGCCGAAGGCAAACAGGCCAAACAAGGGTCCATAGGTATATCCCGCTGCTTTGAAGATTCCCCAGACCACCGCATCGTCATTCAGCAGGTTGAAGACCAGAATGACCAGGAAGAGCAAGAAAGAAAAGCCTACGTGGACCCATTGGCGGTTGCGCTTTTTCTTATCCTCATCGCTTTTTTCTTCAAAATTTAAAATATCTACACAAAAGGAAGTGGTCAAAGCAGTAAGGGCAGAATCTGCGCTCGAATAGGCCGCCGCAGTGACCCCCAGAATAAAGATAATCCCCGCAGGAGGCCCCAGATAATTCAAAGCCAAAAGAGGAAAGAATTCGTCCGTCTTCCTGCAAAGCATATTTCCGGTATCGGGGTCTTTGATTAGGAGTTGTTCACATCCCTGAGCCTGATCTGCAAAACTTATGAGGCCCGCCTCCTGCCCATAGATGAAAAGAAGCGCTCCCAGAGAAAGAAAAAGAATATTGACAAAAACCAGAACAACAGAAAACCAGACCATATTTTTCTGGGCATCCTTGAGGGTGCGTATGGTCAGGTTTTTCTGCATCATGTCCTGATCCAGGCCCGTCATGACTATGGTGATGGCAGCCCCACTAAAAAACTGCTTGAAAAAATTGTTGCCCGGAGCCCAGTCCCATTCCCAGGTTTCGGTCAGTGAACTTTGAGAAAGTACTTCCACCAGACCCGAAAAACCCAGGTTCAATTCCTTTGAAATCAAATACACGGTGATACCCGCTGCCAGGAGCATGAACAAGGTCTGAAGGGTATCCGTCCATACGACTGTCTTTATTCCTCCCCTAAAGGTGTAAAGGTAGATCAGAGCGATAGAAATCAATATGGTAAGTTCAAAGGGCAGCCCCAGGAAGTCAAAAATCGCCAGTTGGAGCACAAGGGCTACCAGATAAAGCCGGAGGCTTGCTTGGATAATTCTGGAGACCAAAAATAAAACCGCTCCTGTCTTATAAGAAGCCATGCCAAAGCGCTCCTTTAGGTAGCCATAAATAGAAACCAGACGCAGGCGATAATAGACGGGCATTAAAACAAAGGCAATGACAGCATAGCCCAAGAGATAGCCCAGGACCATCTGAAAGTACATCCAATGGTTGAGCCCCACCGTGCCGGGCACCGAAATGAAGGTCACCCCTGACAGGGTAGCACCGATCATGCCGAAGGCGACCACATACCAGGGTGAATTTCGGTTTCCCTCAAAAAAGGTCTTCCCATCCGCCTTCCTTCCGGTAATAAATGAAATCAGAAAAAGGAGGGCAAAATATCCCAGGATGACTCCAAGGGCCGTTGATACATCCATACCTATTGGGTTAGACCGGAAGTTACGACTATAAATGAAATTTCCATTACCCTATGGCTCTAGGATACGCTGCCCGATTCTGCACGACAGACAGCGCTTTTCCAGGCAGTAGTCTTTGGCCAATTTTAGCACTCCCTGAGACTCAACCATATTTTCATTGGAAAATCCAAATCCCTCCCACCTGCGTGTGTAGCGGTTATCCTCCGACTTGAAAGCAGACAGCCTGCTCAACATATTCTCCATGGCACCTTCCCGACCATGACCCTTGAGATAGAGGTAGCCCAGGGGAGCCAGGACATTGAGGATGAGGACCTGTTTGAGGCTCTTGCCCAGGTTTTTGACCTGCTTCTTTTTACTTTTTATCCCAAATCTGTTGTGAGATTCCCAATAAGAAGAACAGGGAATTCTTTTCTTTAGGAATGATTGCCAGGTGTCTGGATTGAGAAGGTCTTCCAACCTGGGATAAAAGTGAAGCAAATGAGCCATTTGAGACAGGCAAATGGTAGGAAATGAGGCTGGATGCATACGCAAGAATTTTATCGGACCCGGAGGAAAAGGATTTAGCCTGTGCTTGCGCTTCAAAAACTCCCACTCTCGGCTGAGTTGGGCCTGGTAATCGTCATGTTTTTTCCCCTCCAGCAATCCCGCCCCTCCAAAGAGAAGGGCTTCCAGGCGCAGAGGATGATGAAGATAAGGCTTGATCAGTTCCATATCAATCTGCTCAGCCATGGCCTTGAAGCTCTCTTTGTTGACTACTCCACCCAAACTCCCTGCCACACTTTGCCATAAGATTTTAAGGAAGTATTGCTGCTCTTTGCCTACCGAGAGTCGAAAGTGATACACTTTTTCTTCAAATCTTTCCCTGCCCAGGTCCTTTACCAGGGCTTTTTTATCTTCAAAACTTACCTGATCGAGGTAAAATTCACAGGGAATCTGTTTCTCCGAAAGCCGCAGTCGGTCATATTTTTGCCATAATGCTTCATCGACATGAGGCTTCAGCATGAGTTCGGGAAGCTCTGAACCGTCTTCTCGCAGGATAGGCAGGGACTGAGAGTCAAATACGACATGAAGAATTGTCCCGTTGAAGTAGGGATCAAGGTGATGCTCATGGCGATACCAGTCCTGGCTATGAAGGTGAATTTCTACATGTCCGTAAAGGTCCACCCCGTCCAGGCGGATACAGGCATCCAAAAAGTCCGGACCCTGATCCCGGTTCCAGATTCCCGGGCGAAGAACAACGATGTCGTGCCCTGAAGTGCTACGAAGACCTTGTTGGGAAAAATAAAGGCGATGCCAGAGGTACTGCAAAAACTCCTCTGAAGGAGGGAATACGTGTTTCATGTTGTTGTGCTTATAAAGTGCTGGAAGAAATCATTCCATAAGAGAAATGGAATATCTTCAATAAAATTTACAATATGTTCTTTTCCCCAACAAAGGCAAGAATTACATTTTTCTTACGAAACACTACCTTTTGGATGTTTTCTTCGTAAGTAAAATAGGGAGATAGTATTACCTACCAACCTTTTATCTTTTAGAAAGTCCAATAATAGCCTGTTTTTTTCAGGATGGAGCCTTATTGTGTCTAATAATCAACCCCCCATAGTAAATAATGAAAAAACTGAACAAAATCTTTTCGGCCATTTGGTACTCACTACCGGTACGTCTCCTGATCAGACAAATTCGATATCACAAATCCGTGCTGATCTTTTGGGTGGTGCTGATTGGATTTTTGTCAGGAACTATAGGTAAAGACCTTGGGGCTGCTTACCTCTTCCTGGAGCCCGAATACATGGGTCAGGAAAGTTTTTGGAGCCTCTTCCTCGTTGGCTCCGCCCTGGGTATGTTTCTTTTTGCCTATTCTATTATCGTATACATCAATGAGAGCTATCGCTTTCATTTTTTAGCCTTTACCAACCATCCCTTTTTTACCCTGGCCTTCAACAATTTCATCATTCCGGCTATTTTTGTCCTTTGGTACTACTACGACTTTATTTCCTACCACAGTAGCCTTCACGGAGGATTTACCTATGTCGTCTTTGACAAAGTACTGGGGCTGACCATGGGTATATTCTTTGTATTCCTCATATCAGCTACCTACTTTTTTGCCAATCGGACCCTCGTACATAGTTACAGCCGTAAGCTGGAAAAAGGCATCGCTCAAAATAGTCGGCATAACCGCAAAGTCATCCTGGACAAGGCCAAAGAGAGTTTTCGCGACAAGCAGCGGGCCGACAGCTATCTGGTTCCCTTTCGGGCCTTTACGGTCAACTCACAAATGTATGGAGACTTCCGCCAGGTGGTCAAGGTCCTCAACCAGCACCACGGCAAGCTCCTCCTCTTTCAGGTCATTGTATTTCTGCTGATTGCTATTTTGGGTCTGCTGGAAGGAAATGTGTGGTTTCAAATTCCGGCTGGAGCTACCTTCCTCCTTATTTTTTCCCTGGGACTCATGGTTATGGGGGCCCTTCGATTTTGGTTTAGAAAATCGGGCGTCCTCACCGTTCTCGTTGCTACCCTTTTGTTTTTTGCCTATAACGAACTGGACTTCTTTAAGAAGAGCAATCAGGCTTTTGGGATGAACTACGATGTTGTCCCTGCAGCTTATACCAAGGCCTCTGTCAAAGAACTCCAAAAACCGGAGTACTACGAGAGCGACAGGAGAAAGGCCATTCAGCAATTGGAAAATTGGAAGCAGCGCTACCAGAAAAAATATGGAAAAGACCGAAAGCCCAGGGCAGTACTGGTCACAGCTTCTGGAGGAGGCCTGCGCTCAGCATTCTGGACTTTCAGGGTCATGCAATGCCTGGACAGTGTTTCAAATGGGCATTTTACCGACGAAGTTCGATTCATGTCCGGAGCTTCAGGAGGAATGTTTGGCCTGGCCTATTTCAGGGAGCTTTATCTCAGAAAACAGCAAGGAGAAATAGATTCCCTCCAGGATCCTAAGTTTCAGGAAAATATCTCTCAGGATATTCTCAATAGAATTGTATTCAAGAAATTTGCAGACCTCATTCTCCCCAATAGAAAGGTGAAATTCGGAGATCAGAACTACGACTGGGAGACCGGCTTTTCCTTTGACCAACAAATCGCTAAGAATCTGCCCGAGATCGGTGGGCGCAGGCTGGGAGACTACCGACAATACGAAGAGGCTGGCATGATACCCCTCATGGTCCTTTCACCAACTATATTAAACCAGGGCCGTCAGCTCTTCATTTCTTCCTCCCCAGTTTCCTATCTTACCAAGCCCAACAGGGTCTCAAATCAGTTTCAGACCCGCATCAAAGGAGTAGAGTTCAGGCGAATGTTTGCCGAGCAGGATGCCGACAGCCTCTGGATGGCATCTGCCCTCCGGATGAATGCGACCTTTCCCATGGTCCTTCCCTTGGTAGAACTGCCCAGCGAGCCTCACATGCAAATCATGGATGCAGGTGCCATTGATAACTATGGGACTCAGTCGGCCATAAAATACCTCTTCGAATTTAAAGATTGGTTTGCAAAAAATACCTCAGGCATTGTCTATGTGCAGATCCGGGACAACGTGCGAGATGATCCTATCAAGACCAACTTCCGAAAGGACTTATTTTCTGAACTCTTTGCCCCACTTGGAGGTGGCCTTTATTCCATGGCTCAAGCCAAAGACCTGGGCGCAGATTTCCTCCTGGAATTTATCAATGAGTGGTATCCCGGCCTGATCGAGGTAGTTCCCGTCGTCTACCCCAAAGAGATAGAAAGAGATCCTGCCTCCCTGAGCTGGCACCTTACCCGCCGCGAAAAGCGCAACATCGAAAAAGGACTCTTCTTGTCTTACAATCAGCAGTCCTTCCTGGCCGTATCAGAGCTGTACGATCCTGACTTACTTGCCAAGATCAAATCCGAAATCACCGAGTAAATGCCCTGCCAGGCTCCGTTTATCCCCTAACTGCGAAACAAAAAAATCGTAGATAAAATTCTGTATAATTTCGTATCTTCAGCTAAATAGAAGCGTATGGAAAGTGTAGAAATAACTAAAGACCTCGAAGGAAACATCACCGGAATCAGGCTTTCTGTGGAAAATAACCCTGAAATGGCTCAAGAGATTTATGAATTGATGCGCACCCTGAAAAACGCGAAAAAAACCCGCCGATCTATGCGCAACAAAGCCATCAGCCAGCACATTAAGCCTACAGAATCTCTGACACCCTCTACCTTTGTCCAACTTATAGACGAAGCCAAAAACAGCGGTGAGCTTTCTCAAGAGGATTTTTTTATGCAGCACCCTTCATGGCGGAGAGAAAAATTGTCTTCACAAAGCTAGCCAACGAGCAGATCAGTAGGATTCATCAGTCTCTCCTCGAAGAAGGAGCTCCGACAGATGCAGAAGAACTCATCGACGAATTTCTGGACCTCGTTTTCATCAGCATTCGCGCCTATCCCCAAAAATTTCCCCTCTGTGAAGGTGTCTCATCCGCCTACGGGGATTACCGCATCGCCTCCCTCTACACCAACTTTAGGGTGATTTTCCAAACCCTTGAGGATAAAATCCTAATTCTATTGATCCTCCACGAGGGGGAATTGCCTTTCTGATCTTAGAGATAGCATATTCTTGTCCGAGATTCGACCATAATAAGAAAAGACCCCAAATCTGTTCGCAAAGGACTAGGGATTTTGTTAATTTTGTCTAACCAGCGAAATTTTTATTCGCTGATTTAGGTAAGTCAGCACATTAGATTTGTCCTCCTGAAGAAAGCTAAGGGAGAGGATGAGTAAAAATGCTTAATTACCCAAATGAATAGAGAAGCTTGGGGATGGAACATCTACTTTCCCTTCCCCAAACCCAAGGATTGACTTCATATGCAGACGAAAAAGGTATTATGGTTTCTCATGCTTGCCCTGATCCTGGGTTGGTTGTCCCTGTGGCTGCCAACGCTTTTCATGGCTGAGCAAGACATGGTGAGACCTATTTTGCAGTTGCTGGGATATGTATGGAGCCCCGCATTTGCGGTTATTATCATTCAAAAATTGGTCTACAAAGGCTCCATGGCTCGCTATGGATGGAACCGCAAGCATTTTAGCCTTAGGTGGATTCTTCTGGCTATGTTTCTTCCCCTTGCACTCTGCCTGGGTACCCTGGGCCTGATTCTTCTCCTGGGCAATGTCTTTCACCTTCCTGGTTTTGGTGAGGTTATCCTGAGTCGTTATGCCTCCTTCGAGTTTTCCTGCATAGATCCCGCCATAGAGTTTTTCTGGAGATACTTCGAAATCGCCATGCCCGGCGAAATCGTCAGCCTATTTATGACCTTAATCGTCGTCGGCCTCATCGCCGGAACGAGCTTCGGACTCATCCTCACCGTGGGCCAAGAAGTAGGCTGGAGAGGTTTTATGGTAGCCGAAACCCGTAAACTCGGATTTGTAGGTGCCAATTTTGTCATTGGAGGCCTCTGGGGTCTCTGGCAATTGCCCCTTGCCCTCTATGTGGGAGGTACGCCCTACCTTAGCATGGACATTATCTATGAATTCGCCGCTCTTATCGGATATAGCATCGCCGTCTCCTTTCCCCTGTCCTGGATCGCCATTAAGACAAGAAGTGTTTATGCCCCTGCGACCTTTAATGCAGTCCTGAACAACGTAGGCGGGCTCTGTATGTTCTTCCTTTACGATGGAAATCCCTTGCTGGCTTCCCCCACTGGATTTGCCGGAATGCTGGTCCTAATGATCATGACATTTCTTATCCTCCGCTTCGATAAGAAATTTGTTGAGGATTATCCCCATCACTTCTATTGAAAATTGGATGGATAGATAAAATTGGCTTGTTTTATTTTTCATGAATCCTATCTCATGAAGCTCTCAGGAATATTTGTCTATCCCATCAAATCTCTAGGGGGACTATCCCTTGATTCTTCCATCATCACCGATAGAGGACTTCTTCACGATCGCCGCTGGATGCTCGTAGACGAAGATGGTCTTTTCCTATCTCAAAGGACTTTCCCTCAAATGGCTGTACTCCAGGTCAGCCTCCATAAAGATGGCCTTAGGGTAAATCACAAGCTTAAGCCCTTTCCTACCCTAGATCTCCCCTTTCCAGAGAAAAGGGATTATCCGGATTCAATGTTAAAGGAGGTGCAAGTATGGGATGATAAACTACAGGCCATCCTGATCGACGAAGAAGCTGACCTTTGGTTTAGCAGGGCCCTGGAAAGGCAGGTTCACCTCGTCTACATGCCGGATAACTCCCAGCGCCCCGCCGATGTCGATTTCGGTAGAGGTGCCCGACTCAATAGCCTTTCTGACGGTATGCCTTTCCTCATGATTGGAGAGGCTTCCCTGGCAGACCTCAACCGTAGACTCCCTCATCCAGTGCCCATGGACCGCTTCCGTCCCAACTTTGTCTTTTCGGGAGGAGAAGCCTTTGTAGAAGACAGATTCGGGCAGATTAAAATCGGCAATCACAGATTTTTTGGACTCAAACCCTGCGGACGCTGCTCCCTCACCACAGTAGAACAGTCTACGGGTAGGCCGGAAGCTAATGGAGAGCCCTTGCGTACCCTCAGCAGTTTCCGCCGCAAAGGAAATAAAGTCCTTTTTGGTATGAATCTTCTCCACGAAGGGCCCCACGCTAAGATTGACCTGGGCCAGGAAATAGAGATTGTGCAGAAGAACAGTCCACTTTTTTCCTGAAGACACATTCATTCTCCCAAATCCCTGGTTCATCCCATTCCTATCTTGCTCACTCCCTTTTCGTAAACGCTGCCCGGCTGTAAGAGTATATCCAAGGGAATCTTCACTTTGGAACAACATATAAACAAACATACAGTCATGCGTCGTTTAATCATCATCAGCTCCATTGCCTTCTTCTTTCTCTTCATGGGAAAGGCAGAAGCCCAGTTTTTTAAGATTGGCCCCAAGGTCGGAATCAGCAGTTCGGGAATTTCTGCCGATGACCTGGTCATCAGGAGCGGAGACGACCTTCAGGAATTGAAGCTCTCTCTTCAAAATAGCTCTCCCGAGTACCAAATGGGTCTTTTTACCCGTTTTACCCTTGCTGGAGTTTACATTCAACCCGAACTTACCCTCACCACTACTTCGGTAGAATATCTCTTTGAGGACCTGTCAGATGGAAGCAGTGATCCCCTCTACGAACAGTATTTTGGTCTGGAAATGCCCATCATGGCGGGCATCAAATTAGGTCCCTTTCGTGCCAATGCCGGACCGGTATTCCGCAGCAGTTTGGGCACTGTCTCAGAACTCAAAGATGTGAAGGGATATGGAAGACGCTTTGAAGAGTCTCAATTTGGGCTTCAGGCAGGTATCGGATTTGACATAGGTCGCAAACTGATCCTGGATTTTCGCTACGAAGTAGACCTCAGCGACAGCAGAGATGAATTGAGCATCTTTGGTCAGTCTCACGAACTATCTCAGCACGGAGGTCAACTCTCTGCCAGCCTGGGATATTCCTTCTAACTAATATATTTTCTCTCAGTCAGTGTATAGGGAAGGCCTGCAAGGGTCTTCCCATTTTCGTATACGCTTCTTACGAAAGGATCTAATTTCATTTAATGGGTAATTTTTCCAATATTATTACGTTTTAGATGGAAAATTAATCCCCATGAGATTCCTATTCACCTTTGGCTTGCTCATCGTTCTTGGTTTACCCTCAGTTTTTGCCCAAAACTTTTACGGCGGGACTCAATTTGGTCTTTACAGCTTCACCTTTTCCCTGGGTTTTGGCGGGGGCGAATTTGATCTGGGATTATTTGTCAATGTTCGTGATCCTCAATTATTTTTGGGTAATCCCCTCGATCTTCAGGCGGGAGGAGTACTGGGACTCGCCAAAAACTTTTCTGTCAACGGAGGTCGGGCCAGCCTCGGAGCCACGGGTCAGCAATTATTTTCTGATAATATCGGATCAGGGTATTCTCTTACCCTTCATTATGTACAGGAAAAAGGTAAATCTGCATATGTGCCCCTCACTTTGGGACTTCACCCTGGCTACCTTGCAGCTACCACCATCAACCTCAAACTCACCTACAGCTTGATGCTCTCCGGCACCTATGAATATGATGAGGCAGATCAAGGATTTTGGAGGGAAGATAATTTTGATGTAAGGCCGGGAATCAACCTTGGCTTTCAGGGAGGTTATAGCTTTGGAGAAGGCTTGATACAGCCTGTAGGCCTTGGAGAAATCAATCTCCTGCATTACAACCTGGGAAGAAGATCCGCTGGAGAATTGCTCCAACAGAAGGTTAGACCCGCCGTACACATCAAGGCCAGCCACGTAACTAACCTCTGATATTCCACCCAGCCCTTCTCAAGGTGTATGAAAATACCCCATTCCTTCGTAAAAATGAGTAAGGAAGGAGGTATGTTGCCTTAGTTTGTAAATTCCCCAATTATATGGACATTGAAGAAAAGGAAGAAATTATGTCGAGATGGGAGTTTTGCTATATTTCGAGTTACTTTTCTTTAATGGGCCGTGTAAGCCCCCAGGCATAATAATTTCCCGAATCTAAGAACAAATTTTTTCGTGCGAGTGTTAATATCCCACATTATCGCAAGAGCTATCGAGTTTATCCTAAACCACTTATCATGAAAAAAATAGAGCCCGGATCCCTATTGGCTCAGGTTAATGATCCCTCCGACCTGAGGAAGCTTTCTCCAGAAAAGTTGTATGAATTTTGTGAAGAGCTCAGGGACTTCATCATTTCCAGCGTATCTGTAAATGGTGGGCATTTTGGAGCCAGCCTGGGGGTTGTCGAGCTGACGACTGCGATTCACTACGTATTCAATACACCCTACGATCAGTTGGTTTGGGACGTGGGGCACCAGGCTTATGGTCATAAGATCATCACGGGGCGCAGAGAGCAATTTCACACCAACCGAATCTACCAAGGCCTCTCTGGCTTTCCAAAGAGAAGTGAATCTGAGTATGACACCTTCGGCGTGGGACATTCTTCAACTTCAATTTCAGCTGCAGTCGGAATGGCCATCGCTTCGGGCTACAAAAAAGACGATCGCAATGTGGTAGCTGTCATCGGTGATGGAGCTCTCACGGGAGGACTTGCTTTCGAGGGCCTCAACCACGGGGGATGGGAAAAGGCCAATATGTTGGTGGTTCTCAACGACAACAACATGTCCATCGACGCTAATGTAGGCGCCCTCAAAGAATACCTGACCGACATTACGACTTCACATACTTACAATAAATTGAGGAATGAGTCCTGGAAGTTGCTGGGTAAACTCAAAAAGGTAGGACCAAGGGCTCGTAAACTGGCCAGCAAAATAGAGACAGCCCTCACTGCTGCCTCAAAACCCGGGATGCTCTTCGAAGCCCTGGGATACAGGTATTTTGGACCGGTAGATGGACATGATATCAACCACCTCGTCAGGTTGTTGGATGACCTCAAGGACATCCCCGGGCCCAAGCTCCTCCACTGTGTAACAGTAAAAGGAAAGGGGTTTGACCTTGCAGAACAAGATCAGACCAAATGGCACGCACCTGGGGTTTTTGACAAGATTACCGGAGAAATCGTCAAATCTAAGCCTAGTAGCCCTCAGCCGCCCAAATATCAGGATGTATTTGGCCATAGCATAATCGAACTCGCCAAGGAAGACGATCGCATCATGGGGGTAACACCTGCCATGCCCAGCGGTTGTTCCCTCAAATATATGCTCGCAGAAATGCCTGACCGTTCCTTTGACGTGGGCATCGCCGAGCAGCATGCCGTTACCTTTTCGGCCGGACTTGCTACCCAGGGCATGAAGCCCTTTTGTAATGTATATTCCACCTTCATGCAGAGGGCCTATGACCAGGTCATCCACGATGTAGCCATACAAAATCTACCTGTAGTTTTCTGTCTGGACCGGGCTGGAATAGCCGGAGCCGATGGAGCCACCCACCAGGGAGTTTTTGACCTGGCCTATTTTAGGTGTGTCCCCGACATGGTCGTATCTGCTCCTATGAATGAGAGTGAACTGAGAAACCTCATGTATACCGCCTCCAAGTGGGAGGAGGGCCCGTTTTCTATTCGCTATCCTCGAGGAAAAGGGGTCATGGCCGATTGGAAAACTCCATTTGAAGAAATTCCAGTGGGCAAGGGAAGAAAATTAAGCGAGGGCGAGGAGGTCGCCATCCTGACCATCGGTCATCCCGGTAATTTTGCACAAAAGGCCATAGAGGAGTTGAAGGAAGAAGGCATTTCTCCAGCCCATTATGACCTGCGCTTTGTTAAACCTCTCGACGGAGAGATGCTTGAAGAAGTATTTACCCGATTCAAAAAAGTAATTACAGTAGAAGACAGTGCTATACAGGGAGGCTTTGGTTCAGCAGTCATCGAATGGATGGTAGACCACGGATTTGCTTCCAAGGTAGTTCGCCTGGGAGTGCCTGACAGGTTCATTGATCACGGTACTCAGGCTCAGCTCTGGAAAGATTGTGGCTATGATAAGGATGCTATTATTGCTGCTGTCAAGGACATGGTCGATGTCAGGGTAATCGCCTGATTTCGGTAGGATGAGGATAAAAAAATCAGCCCATCTATTTTGGGCTGATTTTTTTATGATACCTATCCTAATGAGCATGAGCTTAGAATCCAAGGCTCATTTGATAGGCTCTTTCATTTTTACCTTCGTAGAAATTGATAAAGGCTTGGTTGACGATGCGGTTGCCGCCCGCTGTAGGATAATTGCCCGAGAAGTACCAGTCTCCCCTGTGATTGGGAATGGCCTTAGCGAGGTTATCGAGGGGCTGGTAGACCACTTCGAGGCCACAGGAGAGGGTCTCGGGACGAAGCATGGCAGATATTTTCGCTGAAATCTCGTCCTCTGTGAAGGGATCGTAGATTTCCTTGACTACATTTCGTTCGTGCATCCTACCTTCTGCCTTCATGGCTAAGATTTTCCGGTAGACCTTGTCGATGAGATCCTGCATTCCCCTGTCTCTCAGTAGACCGATGGCAGCCTGGAAGGCCACTAACTTTTCGATCTGAGACATGTCAATCCCATAGCAATCGGGATATCGAATCTGAGGAGCCGAGGAGACCACGACAATTTTTTTGGGCCTCAACCTGTCCAGGATATTGACGATGCTTTTCTTGAGGGTGGTCCCACGGACGATGGAGTCATCAATGGCCACAAGCTGGTCAACGCCTGACCTCAGGGTTTTGGTAGTTATATCGTAGACATGGGAGACAAGGTCATCGCGAGAGTTGTCGTCGGCGATGAAGGTTCTCATCTTCACATCTTTGATGATGACTTTTTCTGCCCTGGGATGCATATTCATGATCCGAAGCAGGTCTTCATTTTTGGCGGAAGTTCCCAACTCTTTGATCCACTCGATCTTCTGCTTATTCATGTGATTATCGAGGGCCTGCATCATCCCGAAGAAAGCCGATTCCGATGTATTGGGAATAAAGGTAAAGACGGCATTTTCCAAATCGTCGTCGATAGCTTCCAGAACTTTGGGCACGATTTGCTTACCGAGTTCTTTTCGCTCGTTGTAGATTTCACCGTCGCTGCCACGGGAGAAATAAATGCGCTCGAAAGAGCAACTGAGCTTTTCACCGGGTTCAGTGAAAGGCTTATTTTTGATTTTACCGGATCCGGCCTTGATGCTGAGGATGTGGCCGGGCTCGAGTTCGGAAATTTCATCTGGTGCCAGGTCGAAGACGGTGCTAATGGTGGCCCTTTCAGAAGCAGCGACCAAAAATTCTTCGTTGTGGTAGAAGAAGGCAGGGCGAATGCCATTGGGATCGCGGACGACGAAGGCATCTCCGTTGCCGATCATGCCACCGATGACATAGCCTCCATCCCAGGCTTTGGCGGAGTTTTTCATGATCTTGACCGGATTGAGGTCCTCAGAAATCAACTGGCTGATCTCTGCGGGAGAGTATCCTTCTTTCTTGAATTTGCTTTGAAGGTGTTCATTAGCTACATCCAAAAAATGTCCGATCCGCTCAAGGACGGTCTCTGTATCGCTCATGAATTTGGGGTGCTGCCCGAGTTCCACCAACTTTTGAAAGAGGTAGTCGACATTGGTCAGGTTGAAATTGCCTGCTAGGGCAAGGCTTTGATTTTGGTATTCGCTGGTGCGAACGACCGGGTGGCAGGCATCCACACCGTAAGTGCCATGCGTTCCGTAGCGAAGGTGGCCCAGCATGACTTCTCCTGCCCAGGGAAAAAACTGCTTGAGGATTTCGGCCTCCTGGTGGTTGTCAGGATGCATCTTCTGCATGGTTTCCAGTTCTCTGTCGACTTTTTTAAAGAGGCTGGTCCAAGGATCGTGTTGGTTGTCCCTCAGGCGATGCATGTAGGGCCTTCCGGGGCGGGAGTTGAGTTTCACCACACCAAGTCCGGCACCATCCTGACCACGGTTTCGCTGCTTTTCCATCAGGAGGTACATCTTGCGCAAGCCCCAAAGCGCCGTACCGTATTTTTCCTGGTAGTGTTCCAGAGGCTTGAAAAGGCGAATGAGGCCAATCCCACATTCATGCTTGATGATATCGCTCACGTTCTTTTCATATAAGTTAATGCTGCAAAGATAAAAAATGGATGTCAGTTTTTTAGTAGACTTCCCATTTCATTCCACAAAAGCTCAGGATTCCCTCTATGCTGATAGCTCGCTTACTTAATTCTAATTTCCCTGGGGGAAACCCATGTGCTTCACCTACTTGTTACGCAACATGATAAGGTAAGGGACAAGACTGATTGTTATATAAAAAACAAAAGATACTTTTGTTGCCCAGATGAAAATTTCCACATTTCCTCAAAATCCCTTTCTTAGAGGAAGAATGCTGATTCTTCTTCCATTTTCATTTTCCAAGAGATGAAGGCGACTGAAGGGATACTTCTAATTTTAGTTGTGGGATTGGCCCTCTTTGTCATCTACCTCGGAGTCATTTTTGGCATGCAGGCCTGCAGCCATTTTCAGGTAAAGAAATACAGAGAAAATCTTCAGTTTACTGGCAGTCCCTAGGTTCAAGTCATCAGGTATGCTTTGGATTTTCCCCAAATGAATGGGAAGTGTAACCTCTACCTTCCACCGGATTATGAAAAAAATAGTCTACTAAGCTACCCCGTCCTTTATTTTTTTGATGGACAGGCCCTCTTTGACGATAAAATCCATCAGAGCCCTGAATGACAGGTAGACGAAGTCATAGATCATCAGGTGGCTAAGGGGAAAAAAGGTGCCATTGTCATCGGCATCGAGAGTTCTGAGTGCAGATACAGCGAGTACAACCCTTATGCAACCGTAGAAGAGATCAAAGTGTGGGTGGATAGCAATTATTGGAGCCTTGAAGCCCCTGAATATCATACGATTGCCGGAGCCTCCCTAGTTGGACTCCTGGCCTATTATACCCTTATGAAGTATCCGGTAGTATTTAGGAGTGCCATCCTTCTCTTTCCTTTATTTTGGGTAAATGAAGAGGTTTACCAGCTTCACGAGGACATGCCTGACCTTTCTGAGAAAAAAATCTATCTCTCTGTGGGTAGTTTGGAAGGCTGAAACCTTCAAAGAGGTACCCGGAAGATGTATAAGACTTTGAAAAAGTCCGGGATGCCAGACAGTCAGTTGGGCTTTTATTACGAATGGGGTTATCGACACTGGTACCTCCTGTGGAGAGAGGCATTTAGCCAGGCCTATCTGTGGATTCTGGCAGAGAGGGAATAGACCCTATGAATTTGTCTTTAATGTCGTATTTTCGGAAAAAGTATTTCAAGCAGCATGGAAGGTTCCGTAACGATCAGAGGCAAAAAGTTTAAACCTTACATTTCAGAAGCAAGGATTAAAGCCAGGATAGCCCAACTGGCAGGAGAACTCAACCGGGATTACCGGGATAAGTCTCCCCTGATCGTAGTGGTGCTCAACGGCGCTTTTATGTTTGCTGCAGACCTCGTTCGCCACATGGAGGTAAGGCCCGAGGTACAATTTATCCGCATTTCCACCTATGGAGATGCCATGACTTCTTCCAATGACGCTCAACTTCTCCTGGGCCTGGAAGTCGAAGTAGAGGATAGAGACATTATCCTAATTGAGGATATCGTAGAAACTGGCTATACCGTAGGCTATTTTATGGAGCAAATGAAAGAATATACACCCAGGTCTGTCAACCTGGTCTCCCTTCTTTTCAAGCCAGACCAATTCAAGGGGATGCACAAGCCCGATTATGTAGGCTTTGAAATTCCCCCTGCCTTCGTGGTTGGTTATGGCTTGGACTACGACCAACTGGGCCGGGAGCTCAAAGGCATTTATCAATTGGAAGCATAAATCTAATCTCATCTTTTGAGTAGGCGGGGACTCCCTGAGAATTGTAGGTTCCCATGTAGGAAACTGGAGCTGCTGCCATCCTTTTTGCGATAGAACCATCTTCCGAGTACTTCTGCTCATAATATTCTCCCTCCTCATCTGTCAAACCTGAAAAAGTAACTTTTCCCTCATCAAAGGGATTTTCATCCCACACGTTGACGGTCATTCTCACAAAATCATTTCCGAGAGCGTCCTCAAAATCAAGTGAAAGAGCTAGGGAATGGGTCATTTCGAAGTCAAAGTCAAGGCTGGGATTCAATTCTTCCTGACTTTGGGGGTCAAGAGAATTCAATCATGATCTCGCTCATGGTAGAGCCTCAGCACGGGATCCCGTGGCTGTTCAAGGCCCTGGATGGCAACACCTCTGACAAGGCTCATTTTCAGCAGGTAATCGGCGAACTGGCCCGTGAAGCCCGCGATCAGCCGGGGCGGTTGTACCTGGTAGCCGATAGCGCCCTTTACACCGAGGAGGGGCTGCGGGAAATTGATACGGTGTACTGGCTCACGCGGGTGCCCCACACCCATAAACTGGCCCAGCGCGTCATCCGCAGCTATGCCCGCCAGCAGATGAGTGAGGAAGATGATAAGGGCTATGCCTGGCGGGAATTGGCCGTCTCGCACCTGGGTATCCACCAGCGCTGGCTGCTGGTCTGGTCGCGGCAAGCCTACCAACGCGAGAAAAATACCTTACGCCGGGCTTGGCAAAAGGAGAAGCACAAGGCTGAAGATCAACTGAGAGCCCTTGCCCGCCAGGAGTTTCACTGTCAGGCTGATGCCCAAAAGGCCCTCGACAAAATCACAGGCAAATGGAAGTACCACCTCCCCACTCAGCTCAGCTTCACCACCCGCAACCTAACGGGCAAGCGTGGCAGGCCCAAAAAGGACGCTCCCGCTGCTGAACAGCGTTTTTGCGTCCACGCCCAGCCCAGAACCGACCCTCAAGCCCTGCGAAAAGCCCTCCAGCCCTTGGGAAAGTTTATCCTCGCCACCAACGAACTCGACCAAGATGCCCTGCCCGCCCCTGAAATCCTTAGCCATTACAAGGACCAAAACCAAGCCGAAAAGGGCTTCCGCTTCCTCAAAAGCCCCCTATGCATGGCCGAATCGGTTTTTCTCAAAAAGCCCAAGCGCATCGTCGCCCTGGCCATGGTCATGTGCCTGGCCCTGATGGTTTATGCCATGGCCGAGCGCAAGCTCCGACTGGCTCTCAAAGCACAAGGCCAAACCATCCCCAACCAGAAAGGCAAGCCCTACCAAAAGCCCACCATGCGATGGGTCTTTCAGTGTTTCGAGGGCATTGAGGTGCTTTTTATCAAAGTCAGCCCCAGGGAAACACAGGCTATTTGCCTCAATATCAAACCATTACATCAACAGATCCTAAAATTGCTAGGCCCCGCCTTCCAGAAAATATATCTTGACACTTCCTAGCGTGGGAAAGTGGGTTCCATAAAGCGTTTACGCAATTTCTCGACCGTGCGCACGCGCATTCCATGAGCCTGACTGATTTGCTCATCGGTCATCGATTTCCCGCCAAGAGACTCCTCAGCCCCTAATAAAGCATAGGCAGGTTTGAGCTTCGTCGCTACATACTTCCCGCGCCTAATCACGCCCTCCAATACCGCTCGCTCACTGTATCCATCCGACCAGCTGCATCTTCCGCAGGATTGATCAGATCGGTAATCTTGAAGAAAAGATTACCAGATG
>CAZMAV010000013.1:0-144000 GCA_964564415.1 uncultured Bacteroidia bacterium
GCTATTGCCGCATTTCATTTTCAAGATAAAAAGCCAAGACCAAGATTTGATTTCCCTTTGCTAAGTGAGGATGATCCTAAGTTTCTATTGGATTAGCCAAGACTCACGTTATTTTAATGTAACCTCGATTTCATCATCTACTCCCAGGCCCAGTTCACGGGCGGCATGCCCATTGCGTTGAGCAATTTCCCATAGGCCATGACTGCCTTTGAGGGCCAAAAAATCTTTGTCTTTTACTGTGGCATAAGTTTGGGCAAAGGGAATCTGCTTTTCATCCACCCTAAATTCGAGTTCTTCTTCTCCGACCTGAATCTGAGTAATAAGATTGCCAAAGTGATCTACATGCAGGATGCTTGCCTTCTGTTTTTCCAGCTTATTTCCTTTCAGAAAGGGAGTCTGTGGCAGGCGATAGCTGTCTAAACTGGGACCTACCTGGGTCAATGGAAAACCCCTGGCAATATGGGCAGCTGCGGGAGCAAAAATATCTCTGCCGTGAAAGGTCTGGCTGATAGCAGGGCCCATGAGTCTGGGATTTTCTAATTTGAAGACGTAGGCAATCTTTTGCTCGGCAAGGACAAAATCCATTAAGCCATTTTCCGGGGCTATAAAAATTTGTTTTTCAATCTGATAGACATGGATGTTTCTCTGGCTTCCGACACCGGGATCTACTACACAAACAAAGATGCTATTCTCGGGAAAATACTTATAGCTATTCCAAAGGATGAATCGTGCAGCGGATACCGATTGGGGAGGCAATTCGTGGGCGAGATCTACCACACTGGCTCCAGGGTAGATGCCCTGTATGACTCCCTTCATGATACCTACATAGCCGTCTTTGTGACCGAAATCTGTCAGAAGAATAATAGATGGCATAACAGTAAGTTGGATAAAATGTAGGGTAAAAATATCAAAAATTTAGGGTCAGGTCTTTTGGTAGTTCTTCATTTCCAAATGATGGAGTGGAGGATGGCTGACAGGACCTTTTGATAAGGCTTGCTGCTTTACTTGTCATGACACTTTGTCAACCTGTCATAGCTCATTGCCAGAATGACTGCTAAATCCGCCAAATAATGACACTTCATGTCAATGGCACATTTTATGTCTTCGCAAGCATATAAAACGCACTGAAGTTAACCAAAAACTTAAATCGCGATATTACTATGTCATTGAACATCAAACCCTTGGCAGACCGTGTGCTGGTCAAGCCCGCTCCTGCCGAAGAGAAGACTGCCTCAGGCATTATCATTCCTGATACAGCAAAAGAAAAGCCCCAAAAAGGGGAGGTCGTAGCTGTAGGACCAGGTAAGAAAGATGAGCCCACCACCGTAAAAGTTGGGGATACCATTCTGTATGGAAAGTATTCCGGTACTGAGATCAACATTGAAGGCGTAGATTATCTCATCATGCGTGAATCTGATATCCTGGCTGTAGTCTAAGCAGGTTCACCAGCGATTTTGGTTTCATCACATTAAAAAACAACTACCTTAAGACTTATGGCAAAACACATTGAATTCAACGTAGAGGCGCGCGACAAACTCAAGCGCGGGGTTGACGCCCTGGCCAACGCAGTGAGAGTAACACTGGGACCCAAAGGTCGCAACGTTGTCCTCGATAAAAAATTCGGTGCTCCCAGCATTACCAAAGACGGAGTTACTGTAGCGAAAGAAGTAGAACTCAAGGACCCCATCGAGAACATGGGAGCCCAAATGGTGAAGGAAGTAGCATCCAAAACCGCAGACATTGCCGGTGATGGTACTACCACTGCCACCGTCCTGGCCCAGGCTATGGTCCGCGAAGGACTGAAAAACGTAACTGCCGGTCATAACCCCATGGAACTCAAGAAGGGCATCGACGAAGGCGTTCGCGTCGTAATCGAAGAGCTTCGTAAAATGTCCAAAGAGATCGAAGGGTCTAAGGACATCGAGCAAGTAGGAACCATCTCCTCTAACAACGATTCCGAGGTCGGAAAATACATTGCCGACGCAATGGAGAAAGTAGGTAAAGACGGTGTCATCACTGTCGAGGAAGCCAAAGGACTCGAGACCTATCTGGAGACTGTTGAAGGTATGCAATTTGACCGTGGTTACCTCTCTCCTTACTTCGTAACCAATCCTGACAACATGACCACCGATTTGGAAGATCCCTACATCTTGTTGTACGACAAGAAGATCTCCAACATGCGTGATCTCCTCCCTGTCCTCGAAAAGACGGTTCAGACCGGACGTCCTCTCCTTATCGTCGCTGAAGATGTAGAAGGTGAAGCCCTGGCTACCCTCGTCGTCAACAAAATCCGTGGATCACTCAAGATCGCCGCTGTCAAGGCTCCTGGTTTCGGAGACCGTCGCAAGGCTATGCTGGAAGACATCGCCGTCCTGACCGGAGGTACGGTTATCTCTGAAGAGCGTGGTTTCAAATTGGAGAATACCACCCTTGACATGCTGGGATCAGCCAAGAAGGTTTCCATCGACAAGGACAATACAACCATCGTAGATGGTGCGGGAGATGCAGATATGATTGCTGCCCGTGTGAGCCAGATCAAAAATCAAGTAGAAAACACGACTTCAGACTACGACCGCGAGAAGCTACAGGAGCGCCTGGCAAAGCTTTCCGGTGGAGTAGCCGTCATCTATGTAGGTGCTGCTACCGAGGTAGAAATGAAGGAAAAGAAAGACCGGGTTGATGATGCCCTCCATGCCACCAAGGCCGCTGTAGAAGAAGGTATCGTACCCGGTGGTGGAGTTGCCCTCGTTCGTGCCATTAGCTCCCTGGAGCCCGGCCGTGGAGGTATCAATGACCAACTGCTCAAGGGAGACTTTGGTGTGGGTGTAGCCATCGTGCGCAAAGCCCTCGAAGAGCCTCTCCGCCAGATTGTCATCAACGCAGGACTTGAACCCGGTGTCATCCTCAACGAGGTACGCAAGGGAGAAAAGGTTGACTATGGTTTCAATGCCCGCATCGAGGAGTATCAAAACTTCTACGAGACCGGTATCATTGATCCCACCAAAGTTACCCGCTCTGCCCTGGAAAATGCTGCTTCTATCGCTTCTCTGCTTCTGACCACAGAAGCCGTCATCACCGATGAGCCCGAGAACGAAGGTTCAGATGCTGCTGCCGGAATGGGTGGTGGAATGCCCGGAGGAATGCCCGGAATGATGTAATCCGGGGAATATCATTAAGATATACAGAAAGGCCGCCCTCTCGGGGTGGTCTTTTTTTTATTCTCTTCTCCCAAGAGGGAAATCTGATCTTTGTATTGTATCCTGTTTTGGGCCTATTCTCCAATTTAAGCTCAAATATTTATAATTTTTCTTTTCACCTGATGACCTTTTTTAAGCAGGTGATATAAAGGGTAAATAGCCAAGCAAATAGAATTGAGTATCTGATGATGGAGATTTTTTCTGGCAACAGGTGTATGCCGAGCAACACCAAAGCTTGCCATTAAGAGATTTCCATTAGAATATCCAGGAAAATCGTGAGGCTACTAAAATTCAATGTTTACCCGGATCTATGCCGAGGATGGTCTGTAAGATTCGGAATTAACCTAAGCTACTTACCTATGATACATTGGCATGTTAAAGCAAAATTATGGCTTAGCATCCTTTTGCTGGGATTGCTGTTGCCGCAAAACCTTTTGGCTCAAAAGCCATATTTTTCCTTTTTCAATCAAGAGTATTTTTTTGGTCTTCTTCCTTCTATAAGGGCAGAAGGAATGGGAAGAACAGGAGTTCTGCTCGAGGATCTGGGTTCTGCGGTGCTATACAATCCCGCTAACCTGGGAGGAATCGAAGACTGGGAGGCCAACCTTGCTACTGCGGCTCCCTACTACTTGCTTCGCGAGTCTGACCAATATTTCCTGAGCTACGGAAAGCGGATCAATGATAAATTTGTGGCTGCCCTGAGCCTCAATCAGTTCAACCAAGGCCCTTCCAGTTTCAACATTGACATTAATTTTGAGGATTATGAAATCGATCGCCCTATCGTTTCGGATTTGGTCCTCAGCCTGGCTGGTCAGCCTCTTCCAGGACTTACCTTGGGAGCCAATGCCCATTATTTTAGTTGGAAAATATTTGACGAGGTGTCAAGGGGCAAAACCTTTTACCTGGACCTGGGAGCCACCTACGAGATTTCCCTGGGAGATAAGGGAAGGTTGGACCTGGGTGCCTCCGTTTTCAACAGCCTGGGAGCCTCCATTTCTTTTTCCGCCCCCGATGGGAACAGTAGTTCCAATTGGTTTCCCATCATAGGTCGATATGGCATTGCATACCGAAATAAGGGTAAAATAAGCCTGCCCGGAATCGGTGAGACCAGCTGGAGGCTTCTTCTTACCTCAGAAATTCAGGACCTTTACAATTCTGAATACCGGACTGCTTTTCGCCTGGGAAGTGAGACGCTTATCTCAGATTTTTTTGCCTTACGGCTGGGGGGATACACCCGTTCGGAAAATGACTTTGACCAAAGCAACAACCGAGAAAGGCTTACGGATATCACCTATGGGTTCGGGGTTATTATCCCCCTAGATAGATTTACGGATTCTACCCTGCCTTTTGACCTACATGTGGATTATTATTCCCTGGCCAACCCTCCCCTCATTTTTAGCGGTACCCGCCTTCCTAATAGAAGGGGCTTTGGCATAAGACTTATTGCACCTATTTCAGAAAACTAAGCACCTAAATTTCCAAGAAATGAAAAAATCTATCTATATATGCTGCCTTCTTCCCCTTTTTCTTCTCGCTTATGCTGAAGTAAAGGGCCAGGCCTTCTACGGCCATCAAATACTCGGGAGGCACACCCTCTTTTTCTCACTCAGTTATGATGGAGAAACTCGTCTTGGTTTGGGTTATTATCTTCGGGGCAGGGGACTTCCCTTCACTGATTATGGGGTAGAATGGCGTTTTCCATTTACAGAGCCCTTTTCTACTCAAAATTACGACCTGATTGCCGGGGCTTACCGACCCATAAACCTGACCCGAAGGCCCTTCATGGGTGCCGGAGGCTATGGTATACTGAGAAGCCAGGAAGAGAAAAAAGAACTTTCTCTTCAAATTACCGCCATTCCCAGCTATACTTATGGCAATGTAACTGGTGAGCCCCCCCATGGGACCCTTGGATTGATTATTTCCTACGAACTGGTCGTATTGAGGCAAATCCGCGGGGAAGAAGTCCTGTATTTACCTGCTCAGGGTCTACAACTTGGGGGACACGCAGACATCTACTTGGAACGTACCCTGGGTCTTAGTACCAATGGAATATATGGCCGAAGATGGAAAATCAAGGCAGAAGAACTGGGTCCTGAAGAAGAGTCCTGGTCGGGCAAGGGCAACCTGTACTGGGGAGCCTCCTACAACCTTCGCAGGTGGTGAAAAAAGTTAAGCCTGTCATAGCTGAGTGAAATCTCAATAGTAAAAGTCTTCAGATTCCCGGAGTGATTCCCTTTCAAGATGTGGAAATCCTCCGGACTTCCTTGCCCAATTTGTCATCTGAAGGGAGAGGGGGTCGAATTTTATGAAATACCCATGATGGCTCAGGGCTACAGCCTGATCAGTTGATGGGTGGATGGGGGAATGCGTTCGGGTATTCCTGAAGAAAAATACGATCAGGTAGCCTGCTATTACGGAAACAAAAGCAAGTATCTTAAGGCTTCGGATCTGCCGGGAATGGAAGAAGCCCAGGTATTTTTATTGGATAAAAAGGGTACTATTCTTAGCAAAAACTCGGGAATACCTTCTCCGAAAAGGAAAAGAAAATTTTATAGGCTTTGGCGGAAATGAAAAAGTGAGACTACTTGATAAGGAGTATTGCCCTGCTGGCTATTACCATTATCGGAATTTTCAAAACTATATCTTCCTGCTTACCTTTGTATAAAGGAGAAAATAATTTTTTTCAATTAAAATATTGCTTTTAAAGGAAAAAATAAATTTCTCCGACTGTCCCGCTATCAAAATAAACTTTCCAACTTATGCCCCTGCAGCCCATAGAAGATGAGGAACTTAACAAAGAAAGAAGAGTCTTTGACGACTTAGAAGGTATCTCTGTAGTGCTTGACATGGACGGCGGCAAATTTTCAGTCAAGACTCCTTTTGATTACTTAGTCCTTATAGATCGGGAAGGCTTTCTCAGGTACGTCAACAAAGTTCCTGATATTCTTAAGGATAAAGAAGTAGTCGATAATTATACCATTTATGACTTTATTCAGGAAAAAGATAGGGATAGGATAAAAAAGCTTATCGATGCTGTATTTGAAGAGGGAAAATCAGGGTACTTTGAAAATTATGCCGAGCTCACTGACAATTGGACGGGGAGTTTTGTGAGCCCAGTAAGGGTCAGGGATGAGATCGTCCTGGCCTCTGTCATGAACCTCGAAATCACAGATCAAATCCAGGCCAGGGAGGCCCTAAAGCTGTCAGAGGAAAAATTTAGCCGGAGCTTTTACCGAAGCCCCACGGCCATGCTCATGGTAGACTTCGGTCAGATGGAAATCCTCAATGCCAATGAAGCCCATTCCCGGATGACGGGATACAGCAGGGAGGAAATTATCAACAGGCCAGGTCTACTTGGTTTTACCCTTACGGATGCGGGAGATGATCAAACTGTCCTTAGTGTAAAAGAAATGGTCTCCCGCTTCGAGTCTGTGAGAGGGAAGGAAATGAAGGGGAAAAGGAAAGACGGTGAGGATTTTTATGCCTTGATATTTGCTGAGCCGGTCAGGACTACCGAACAAAACCTCTACCTCATTACCGTGGTGGAGATAACTGAGCGGAAGAAGGCAGAGCAGGAGATTAAAGAGAAGGAGGAAAAATATCGCACCCTGATCGAACTGGCCAGTGAGGCAATTTTGACGGTTATCCCCCCTGAGGGTCGAATAGCAGAAGCCAACGAGGCCGCCCTCAACCTTTTGGGCTATACTAAGCAGGAACTCAGTCAGATGGACGGCTTCCAGATCATCGCTCCTGAGGCAGTCGAATCTACCATGGAAAAATGGCAGGGTCAGTTAGCTGAAAGAGGGGTATTTTTCCTTGAAACGTTGTGGCTCAACAAAAAGGGAGAGAGGGTAGAGGTGGAACTGAGCGGAAAACCTATTACAGTGGGTGGAAAAAGCTACTTCCAGATCATTGGTAGAAATATTACAGCGAAGAAGCGGGTAGAAGCTCGACTCAAATTTCAGGCTCAGCTCCTGGAAACCGTACAGCAAGCCGTGCTTGTCCATGACTTTGAGGGAAGGATCGTGTATTGGAATCCCTTTGCCGAACAGCTTTTTGGCTGGAAAGATACAGAGGCTACAGGAAAAGCTATACAGGCTTTGATTTATCCAAAAAATGAAGGAAAAGCCCTCCAAAAGAGAATCAACTCCCTCAGGAAGGGTGAAAGTTGGAAGGGTGAATTAAGGGTTAAAAACAAGGCTGGAAGGGATTTTCCGGTACTTTCTACCATGACTCCCATGCAAGAAGAAGGGAGAGAAGCTCAACTGGTCATCAGCCTTTTTTTAGACATTAGCGAGCGTAAATTGGCCGAATTGAAGCTGGAAAAAGCCTTTGAGGAAATCCAGGAACTCAAGAATCAACTTCAGGCAGAAAATATATACCTGCGTGAAGAACTGGAGAGGAAGAGCGACTTCGAAAATATGGTATTTGCCAGCCAGACCTTTGAGGAGGTACTCAAAAACCTGGAGAAAGTAGCTCCCCTCGATGCCACAGTGTTGATCAGTGGGGAGACCGGGACAGGAAAGGAATTGATAGCCCGAGCCATTCATAACTTGAGTCCCAGGTCTGCCAAGCCGCTGATCAAAGTAAACTGTGGGGCCATTCCAGAAAAACTGGTAGAGAGTGAGCTTTTTGGTTATGAGCCGGGAGCTTTTACAGGTGCTTCCAGGGCAAAGGCAGGGCGCTTTGAACTGGCTCACAAAGGGAGCATTTTACTCGACGAGATCGGGGAAATGTCCCTGGAAGTGCAGGTCAAACTTCTTCGGGTCTTGCAGGAAGGAGAATTTGAGCGCTTGGGAGCTACCCGTACGACCAAAGTAGACGTAAGGGTGATCGCTGCCACCAATCGCAACCTTGAAAAAGACATAGAGGAAGGAAGCTTCCGAAGAGATCTCTTTTACCGGCTTAATATTTTTCCCATTCACCTTCCTCCTCTACGCAAGAGGAGGATAGATATTCCCATTTTGGTGGAGCATTTTGTCCTGAAATTTTCTAAAAAATACAAAAAAGACGTTCGCTATGTTCCCAGGGAAGCCATGGACTTCCTGCAGGCCTATTCATGGCCCGGCAACGTGAGGGAATTGGAAAATATGATAGAGCGCGCCGTAATTTTGTCAAAAAGTAACCATCTCTTTCTTCCAGAAACAGAAGGAAACAATTCAAAAAACCCCAGTGCTCAACCGGCTTTGAGCCTGGACGAGGTCCAAAGACAGCATATCATCAAAGTCTTAGACATGTCCCAATGGACCATTGAAGGGAAAACTGGGGCTGCCCATAGACTTGGTTTGAAACCCAGCACCCTAAGAGATAAAATGAAAAAACTGGGTATTAGAAGACCTGTATAATCCCGCGGCATGCCGTGGAAAGGAAGAGATAATATTGAATCCCACGATATAGCGTGGAAAATATATGTATTTATGAATGTCCTTTATTTTTGTTAGATATTGATAATCAACATAATAAAAGTTATTTCTTTAGTCTCTTCATGCTTTGGCACTTCTATTGGCCTAAGAATAGGTGAGCAAAGACCAAATATATGAATTCGAAATCCCCTTACATTGTTTCTCTTGATGAGCGAGGTATCATCTGCATCACGATTGTACTTCCTCAAATCGACAGGGACAGAGACGCCAAAATCGCAGCTGGCATGATCGAGAAAATTCGTCAACTCTGTTCCGGGCAGGCCTTTCCATTTTTGCTTGATTTGAGGAAGTCCACCGGTAATGTCATGGTGGAAATGGGAAAGTTGCTTAGCCAAAGGGGTAGCCAGCTGCTTCCCTGTTTGGCAGAGGCCGTAGTCGTCGATTCTCTTGGTACAAGGCTTTTGGTAAATTTTTACAAGCGCGTATATCCAGGAGGATTTCCGTTCAAGGTTTTTACGGATATCAGTTCGGCCATGGACTGGCTCATTCCATACAGGAATACAGATAAGCAGTCTTAAATGAAGGTATTGGATCACTCACAAGAAACACTGATTCAATTTTGATCATCAAAGCTTATCGGGAATATTTCTTTGCTTTAAAATGAACAGCGAAGGATTAATCTGTTCTTGAAAAGCTTGATTCTAAAACAAACACAACACAAAGGTCTAGCATGAAAAAAGAGAGGGAAAGGGTTTTGAGAGAAGAAAGGACCTATTTTCTGTCCATAGACGAAGATTTTATCGAATGGCTGAGTAGCCAGACAGGATTGGGGATGATGGTTATCAACACGGAAGAAAATTTTTTTCTGTGGAATGAAAAATCAAGGGAGATTTTGGATTTTTCTCCCTCTCACATGACTTCAAAAGCATGGAAGGAAAAATTTAGCCTTAGCTTAATTGATTCTGACATGGACCTGGATCCGGAGGATTTTCCGATTATGCAATCTTTGAAGAAGGGAAAAACCATACGCAACCTCGGTCTTTGGGTCAAAAACAGGGAAAGCGATAGCAGAAAATATATCCTCCTAAGTTCTGCACCTGTCAAGGACCATCTGGGCAAAACAGTAGGAGCTTTGGCCTTATTCAAAGAAAGAGAAATGGAGGAATTATATTTCTCCACCCTGAGTCGGCATGTAAAAGATTTTATTCTCTTATGTGATGATGGGGGTGAAATTCAGTTTATGAGCGACTCCCTGGAAAAGGCCCTGCAAATCACCTCGGAAGATTGGAAGGGTAGGCATATTTCCTTCCTTTTTTTCCAAGAGGAATGGGACAATATGTTAAAGGCACACGCCGAATCTGTAGATGATAAAGGCCTGGCTTCTTACTTCGAAAAATGCCTGGAAAGGGAAGACAAAAAATTATGGCTGGAAGTCAGTCTGGCTTCTCTGAACCAAAGCACAGGGATCAAAGGCTGGATCATACACGCCAAAGATATTTCAGAGCGCAAGGCTGCCGAGGAAAGGCTTCATGAAAAAAACCGTCAGTTGGAACATTTCGCCCACATTGTCTCCCACGAACTTAGAGCCCCCGTAGCTAATGTTCTCGGGCTTGCAGCCATTTTGGAATTACAACCGGAATTTAAGGGTAAAGAAATTTTCAAAATGCTCTCCAAGGTAGCGGGAGAATTGGACAGACTCACCCGAAAAGCTTCTAAAACATTGGATTTTTAATTATCTGGTATTCAAACACTTATCCTTTAAAGTTTTGAACTTAGAACTGGAACCAAGGAGAAAAATTTGAAGATTAACCTGACAGTTAAACTTATTTAGTCAACGTTGGAGTTAATGGAGACGGACAACGAAAAGACCATATTGGAAACTGCTCAAAGGCATTTCGTGAAAATATTTGAAACCCAGTATGATTGCCGCCACATGACCCACCGAAGGTTGTGGAGGGAAGGGGAATTGATGACGGCTCGGGTAAAAAGTAAGATTGACATTTACCCGTAATTACGCCTGGCTTACGAACAAATGGCCCTTGACATCCATCATGAAGATCGGCAGGATGGTACTTTTTCCCGGTCCAGGCAGCAAGAGGCCGTCCACTTCTTTTACCTGCCGGAAGGAGCTGTGGCTACCTCCCTCTCCCTTTGGATCGATGGGGTCGAAGAGAAGTCCCGCCTCACCACACCACCAAAGTAAAGGCTGATTTCCGCTTATCGGGTGATGGTAGGCAGGGAGCATCGGAATCCTGCCCTTATGCACTGGCAAGAAGGGAATCGGGTATCCGTCACTGTGTTTCTCTGTACCCCCGAAGAAGATCGCCGCTTCAAGATTGGTTTCACTACCCCCCTTACCTATGAAAAAGGCAGGCTAAGCCTTAGGCATGTCAGCTTTTATGGTCCCGCCACCTGGAGGACAGATGCTGATATCAGGGTTCTGTTTCCCCATCAAGAGAAGCTTCCAGAGGACTTGGTTTTGCCTAGATTCTGGAAAACTCAGGGCGGGGGAATTTGCTACCGTGATTTGTATCAGCCCGATTGGAAGCTGAGTTTCAAAGCCCCAAGCTCAATACCCAAGCTGCTTTTGACTGGGAAGGAATGCGCTATAGGCTATCAGAAGTCGAGTCTGAACCCCAGTCCTTCAGGGCCGAAAAAATTGTTCTGGACATCAACCAAGAATGGAGTTGGCTGGAATACCAGCAAATACTGGATATGCTGAAGGGGCGGGAACTCTACGCTTATTTTCCTGAGCCGGTTTTGATCGGGGAGGCGAATAAGCAGGAAGTTTTTCAGCGATGGGATGAAAGAAGCTTTACCCTTTTGCCCATGTATGATTGGAGCAATAGGAAAAGGTATTGGTCATCTCCAAATCTACTGGGATGGGGCCTTTCCTCAGTGATTTACCCCAGTCAACGTACGCTAGACATATGAAGGCCTATTTTCTGGGTCAACAGGGAAGCAAACCCTTTTATTTGGTCAATGTAAGCAGTACTTCCGAATCAGAATTAGAGGCGGAAGTAAGCCGGATATTGGCTGAGGGCCTGGATTCTTTTTTCAATGAAATGAAAGAGCTAGCCTCTCCACCCCATGTAGGGCAAATTGTTACCCAGGTATTTCTCCATTAAAATAAATTTTGTAATAGTACATGCCCCTTTGTTCGTCAAAGGCTCGCTCTACATATTCGCTGGCTTCTTCTATATTTTTAGGATTTAGGCGAATTTCAATATCGGTATCCAGTTTGATGAGGGATTTGAAATTTTTCTTTACCGAACGTACAGCATACTTGGAAATGGGAAATCCTTCCTCGGCGGGGGGGAGACCTGCTTCTTCTTCAAAGACCTTTCGATAGTTGTCGAATTTCTCCATGTAATCGTCCTGGACCAGTACTTCCTCCTTAAAGTTGTCAAGGTCAAAATCCTTATTTTTATTGAAGTAGTTCAACGACTTATTGAGGAAAACCACTTGTTCCTTTTTGTCCTGATCCATGGCAAAGATATCTTCACAGAAATCCTTGGTCATGTTCATGAAATTTTCGGTCTGAAAACTATTGTCCTGAATTCGGTCTACGTGAAGGAAGTCATCCCGCCAATAGGCTGTGTCTTCGCTGCCCTTATCTACCATGAGTACTGAAAATCCATCATCTTCAAAGGTACGGAAGACCAGGCATCCTTTGTCCAGTTTCTTGATGTTGATGCCTTGTTCGGCGGTCATGTCTACATCGTCTTCCTTGCCTTCTACCTTAAGGAAAACGTCTTTATTCTCAGATTTGAAAATGCCTACTGCCTCCAGGTCAACTTCATCTACCTCACATTCTCTAAAATGGGCCACGTAAAGTTCTCCACTTTTAATATGGGGGTGAGCAGAAACCGAATAAAGGTGTTGAAGAATTTTGATAGAATGATCCAAAAAATCTTCCTTGCTGTCGCTAAAAATCTGCTTGCAGTAGGTGTTCACCTCATTGAGGGCGATATCCGATTCGTGGGTAAACTTAAAAAACTCCTCGGCTTTGAAGGGCTTGAGAAAGTAGTCCTGTAAGACTTCTATCATGTGGTCGTCCAATTCGAAGAGGGTCTTAGCGCTGACCACTCCTTCATTACGTACCTTGTTGCCGACCTTGTGGACGGCCAGGGTTGTCAGGCGGGCTTGTGATAAATCAATCATGTCGGGACTGTTCTGAAAATACTTTCCAATGTACGAGAAAAGCAGGGCCCCGGGAATAAATCCTATTCACAATTTATCCACGTTCAGCTGCCTGGCGATGTCCATGGCTGTCATCCGTCCCATTCCCAGTTTGGCAGCAGCTCGGTCTCCGGCCTGTCCATGCGCAAAGACTCCCAGGCAGGCTGCCATCCAGGGCTCATAGCCTTGAGCCAACAAAGCCCCAATTACCCCTGTAAGTACGTCTCCACTTCCCCCTGTGCCCATGCCTGGATTTCCTGTGGGATTCACGAAGGTCCTACCATCGGGGAGGGCAATCAGGGTGCCCGGCCCTTTGAGAACTACAATAACCTCCCGGTCCTGGGCCATTCGCTCTGCAGTTTCTAACCTTCTATCATTGACATTTTCCAGCCCGCTGAGTCGCTTCATCTCTCCTGGATGAGGCGTAAGAATGGTGAATTCTGGCAAGAAAGCCCAAAGTTCAGGGTTAGCCGCCAGCAGGTTGAGGGCATCGGCATCAAGAACCAGGGGAACCTGAATCGTGGGCAAGGCTTCCTTAAAAAATTCCAGGCTTTCCTTTCGGGTATCCATGCCCGGACCCATGACTACGGCTTTTTTCCCCCTTAACATCTCATCGAAAAGAGGCAAAGAAAGGGAACTTAGCGTTTTGCCTTCCCCAGCCCTGCACATGACCTCGGGACTGTGGTTAAGCACTGTCTGCCTCACCTCCTCAGGGCAAAGCACAGAAAACAGACCTGCCCCTGCCCGCATTCCTGCGTAAGCAGTCATGCTAATAGCACCAGCCATGTTTTCGCTCCCTCCCACAGCCAACACATGGCCAAAACTCCCCTTGTGGCCTTCGGTTTGGCGATCTTTGACATAAGCTTTCAAAAAGTTGGGGTCCAGGAGGCGTCGCTGTATATCCAGGGCGGTGATGACTTCGGGCCATATGCCAATGTCGAGGACCTCCATTTTCCCACAACTGGCCGCGGCAGGCATGACAGCATGGCAGATTTTTGGCAACTGAAAGGTAAGGGTAAGGTCAGCCTTCAAAGGCATGTTGATCAACTCTCCAGTATGTGCCCCCAAGCCACTGGGAAGGTCAATGGCTACGGTGCTGAGAGAATAGGTGCTCAACTCTCTGATGATAAGAGAGGCAGGTTCACGGAGTTCGCTCTGGATGCCAGTGCCCAGGAGGGCATCGATCAACATGGGCCTTTCCATAAAAGAATTGACGATGATCTCCAGAGGTTCTTCTCCGTAGAGGATCAGGGGAACGGGAAGTTCGGCCAGGACTTGATAATTGATCTTCGCATCTCCTTCGTAGCGCTCTATAGGATGGGAGAGAAGCACTTGAACTTCCCGACCGGCCAGGTGGAGGTAGCGGGCAATGACCAGTCCATCACCTCCATTGTTGCCGGGGCCTGCAGCTATGAGGAAGGATTTTTGATCGGGGTAATGCCTTTGAATAGCCTTTGCGGATAAGCTTCCAGCCTCTTCCATGAGGATGATACCGGGAAGCTTTTTCTCAAATATTTGGATTCGATCGGCCTTTCGGATCTGGGCCGTATTGGCGAGGAGCATAGAGAGTGTCTTTTTAGGAAAATCTGATGGCCTTGACAGGGGTGATTCGACCGATGACGATGGTTGGAATATACATAAAGAGGGTACAAATGAGAATGGTGCCAATATTGACCAGCAAAAACCTCCCCCAAACCCAGGCTACAGGGACCACCTCTATAAAATAATCCTCCTGCCTCACCCTCAACCATCCCAAGGCCTCCTGACTGGCCAACAAACCCAGACCAAGGGTATTTCCAATAAGTACACCTATACCAATCAGAAAAAAAGCATTCCAAATGAAGGTCCGCTTCAGGCGAAAATTTGGCAGTCCCAGGGCCTTAAGAATGCCGATGGTCCGGGTACGCTCTATGATGAGAATAAGCACCACAGTGATCATATTGATGACTCCCACAATGGTCATGAGAATAAGAATGACCCAGACATTCTGATGCTGAAAACTGAGCCAGTCAAATATCTCCGGAAAGAGCTGGGTGATAGGAGTGGCTCCCCAGCCAAAGGGAGTTATGTAATTGACTTCCTCGGCAACAATTTCGATGGCCTGACGACACTCCCTTTTGAAGAAAGGAAACTGAGGACTTAAGGAGTATTGGCAAATCTTGTTCATTCGCTCCCAATCCATGTTTACCTCGAAGCCTGAAACCTCTTCATCTTCCCATTTCCAGATTTTTTGGAGCATTTTCATGTCGCAAATCACCGTCAGGTTGTCAAACTCCTCCATTCCGGTTTCATAGATGCCTCCGACCTGTATCTTCCTTTGCCTGATGGGATCAGTCAGGAAATATAGCCTCACCCTGTCCCCCACCTTTAATTGTAGTTGCTTGGCTTGCTTGCGGGAAATCAGTACCTCAAGTGAAAGCTTTTCCCCTCCATAATCGGGTATTTCGCCCTCTTTGAGCACAGACTGAAAAAATCTCCAGTCATAGTTACCATTGACACCTTTCAGGCCAATTCCGGCTGAGCCTCCGTCGGATTTGAGAAGGGCTTCCTTAAGCACAAAGGGAGAAACCGAGGCAACGTAGGGATTGGCCCTAAGGGTATCCAGTATGGGGTCGGAGAGGTCGAGGGGTTTGATCTCCGTGTCATATTCCCTGAGAAAATTTCCAATTTGAAGGTGAGACCCAAAGCCGATAACTTTTTTTTGAATTTCTGTCTCAAATCCTTGGACGAAGGAAAGGGAAATTTCCATGGTGGCTACGGCCAGAGCAATGGTGATGATGGCCAGGCGAACCACCAGGGTGGATACTTTTCGCTTGTTGTTGAAGACAATCCTGCGAGCAAAAAAATATTCGAAGTTCATCAATGGTGGTCTTAGCTTATTTTGCAGCCACTTTTCTGTATATTTCTTCCAAAATCACACAAAATGAGCCTTTCAAGCAAATATATCAAAATATTTTACCCCCTCTTGCTTGCCTTTCTGCCCTTTTTGCTGGCTTGTACAGAAGAGGGAGAAGAAGCCTCTAAGGAGGAAATGAAGGACAGTACCCTGACAATTAGCAAAAAAGCTGACAAGAGAGGATTTACTAGGGTGAAAATCGGGGCAGAAATACTATTTGATAGAGAGCTTGATCGCTTAGAGGGTAAAATGATCGGAGTAGTGAGCAACCAAACCTCCCGCTTTTGGAATGGAACTCACCTGGTCGACAGTCTCCTGAGTAGAGGAATAGAAGTAAAAAAAGTTTTTGCTCCCGAACATGGATTCCGAGGAACCGCAGATGCCGGAGAGCATGTCAAGGATGGAGTAGACACAAAAACGGGTTTGCCCATGATCTCTCTCTATGGAAAAAACAGAAAACCTGAGGCCCAACAGTTAGCTGATTTGGACATGGTAATTTTCGATATTCAGGATGTTGGGGTAAGGCTTTATACCTATATTTCCACCATGACCTACGTCATGGAAGCCTGTTCAGAAAATGGGCTAGCTTTTATGGTTTTGGATCGTCCCAATCCCAACGGAGATTATGTGGATGGTCCGGTATTGGAACAAAAGTTTTCTTCCTTTATTGGTCTACATGAGATACCCGTGGTTCATGGCATGACCTTGGTGGAATACGCCACCATGATCAAGGAGGAAAAAGGATTTTCCGAACTTTCTCAACTGGATTTTCATGCTATCACCTGTGAGGGTTATAGGCATGATATGAAGTGGGAAGCAACCGGTTGGCCCTGGCGCCCTCCCTCCCCCAATTTGGCCTCAGTGGAAGCTACCTCCCTCTATCCAGGATTGGTATTTTTCGAGCCTACCCCTGTCAGTATAGGAAGGGGCACGGATTCAGCCTTTACCCTTGTGGGAGCCCCCTGGTTTAAGCCTGAGTCTGACTTTCGATCCCCAAATGCCAGGGGGGCAGGGGGGATGGACCTTTCTTCGAAGGCCACTTCCATCACCTTTACCCCTCGTTCGCTGCCTGGTAAATCAAAATATCCCAAGTTTCAGGACCAACTATGTGCCGGAATGAGATTTGAAGAGATTCCTCGTGGCAAAGAACTTTTCATGACCAGCATCGAACTCTTTCAGAGGGCCTATACCAATTACCGGATGATGCATGCTGCCCAGCCTTTTTTTCAGAAAAACTTTAATCGCTGGCCCGGAAATACAAATTTTCAACAGCAAATAAAATCGGGACTTCCCGTAGACCAAATCTATGAAAGTTGGCAACCAAGAGTAGAAGCCTTCAAAAAAATCCGTGCTAAATACCTCCTTTATCCATAGATGATGATCACTAATAGATGGCGGAAGCGCTGTAGGGCTTAGTGTGAGTACCCTGTGTTCAACCCCAACAGCCCTATTGTGGTACCGAAAAAAATTGGTGATAATCACTGTAGGCTTAGCACCATGTTGGAAGTCATGAAGAAAGGGTCGGAGTAGTCTTTTTTGAAATGAAGGAAAGACCTGCTCCGGACTTTTTCCTTCCTGGATTCAGACTTTCGCCATTTTTTGTATTTTCGACTTCATTATTGAAAGAAAAGTTCCCATGAAGGATAAGTTTTTGAAAAAGATAGAAGAGGGCTATAGCTTCAAAGGAGAAACCCTCAAGTTAGGAGCGGCAGTCTTGGAGGGAGAAACCCAAACCCAAAGCTTCATCGAAGTCCCTCTGAGGACCATGAATCGGCATGGCCTGATTGCAGGGGCTACCGGTACGGGAAAAACCAAGACCTTACAAATACTTGCCGAACAATTGGCCAAGGCCGGAGTCCCCTCCCTTCTGATGGACATCAAGGGAGACCTCAGTGGAATAGCTATGCCTAGTGGGGGGCATCCCAAGATCGATGAAAGACACGAGGCCATTGGCTTTCCATTCGAATCGGGAGCTTCCACCGTCGAATTTCTCAGCCTTTCCGACGAGCCAGGAGTCCGCCTGAGGGCCACTGTTTCCGAATTTGGTCCTATTCTTTTTTCAAAAATCCTCAACCTTACCGAAACCCAAACGGGTATTGTTGCTGTCCTTTTCAAATACTGTGATGACAATAACCTCCCCTTGCTGGACCTCAATGACTTTAAGAAAACGCTTCAGTACATGACCAATGAGGGCAAGGAAGAGATACAGGGAAATTACGGCTATATGTCGACTGCTTCGGTAGGAGCTATCATCCGGAAACTTCTGGCTTTGGAACAGCAGGGGGCCGATAGGTTTTTTGGGGAGCGATCTTTTGAAGTGAGCGACCTATGTCGCATCGATGAACAGGGCAAGGGCATCGTTTCTATCCTCAGGCTGACAGACCTCCAAGACCGCCCCGATCTCTTTTCAACCTTCATGATGAGCTTGCTGGCAGAAATTTATGCTTCTTTTCCAGAAATGGGCGATCCTGAGCAGCCCGAACTGGTCATTTTTATAGATGAGGCACATTTGATTTTTGAGAAGGCCTCTGACGAATTGCTCGACCAGATCGAGATCATCATCAAACTGATTCGTTCCAAGGGAGTAGGAATCTATTTTTGTACTCAAAATCCCGCTGATATACCTGAAGATGTCCTCGGGCAATTGGGACTGAAAATACAGCATGCCCTAAGGGCTTTTACCGCAAAGGACAGGAAGGTCATCAAACTGGCAGCTCAAAATTTCCCTGAAACGGATTTTTACGATGTGTCCGAGTTGATAACCCAATTGGGGATTGGAGAGGCTTTCGTAACCGTTCTCAATGAAAAGGGGATTCCTACACCCTTGGCGCATACCATGCTGAGGGCGCCCCAGTCTCGCATGGATGTCCTTACAGACAGCGAAATCCAAGGCATACTTTCTCAGTCCAAGTTGATTCCCAAGTACAATGAGGAAATAGACCCTGAAAGTGCTCATGAGATGCTCACCGAAAAGATCCGACTGGCCAAGGAGCAAGAGCAGCAGGAAAAGATGAAGGCTCAGATGGAAAAAGAAGCCCAGGTAAGCACAGGTAGCCAAAAGAGGAAAACCCGCAAAGAGGACCCAAGTTTGATCGAAGAACTTTCAAAAAATACCATGGTTCGCCAATTGGGTCGAACCGTGGCCCGCGAACTTACTCGAGGGCTTCTGGGCGTCTTGGGCATGGGTGGAAAAAAGAGAAGATAAATTCTTATTTCTTTTCAGGGAATACCTGATTGACTCCTTCCCCAATTTGGACAGGATAGACCTCAGCTTCTATACCTGTTTTGTCTTGGTAGGCTTTGGTAATATTTTTAATGGTGGTGAAGCTTCCTTCTTTCTTAATCAGGTTGAGGGTGCATCCTCCAAAACCGCCGCCCATCATACGGGCACCCAGGACAGCCTCTTCTTTTTGTGCCAATGAAACGAGGAGGTCAAGTTCCTGGCAACTGACTTCGTATTTTTTGCTGAGGCCTTCGTGAGATTGGTAGAGCAGGTTTCCGAAATCCTCCCAATCCTTTTTCTCAAGGCTCCTGACCGCTTGCTGGACCCTTTGATTTTCTTCCATGACATTTTCCACCCTCATGTATTTTTTAGGATCAATCATATTTTTAAACACCCTCAATTCGGTCAGGTTGATGTCCCTCAGGGTCTTGATGGAAGGATTTTGTTCTTTCAGGTATTGGAGGACCTTTTCGCAGGCGGCTCTACGGTCATTGTAGGCGGATTCAGCCAAAGAATGGCTGACCTTGGTATTGATGAGGACCAGTTGATGATCGCTGAGTGCTATCGGAAAATAACTAAAGGTATAGTCGAGACAGTCCAGGGCCATGGCCCGGTCTTTTTTACCAAAGAGAACGGCAAATTGATCCATGATCCCTACGTGGGCACCAATTCTATGCTCGGCAGCCTGTGCCATGCGGGCAATTTCCCACCTCGAGAGAGGGAGGCTCCATTTTTTTGCCATGCCAAAAAGAATGCCTGTACCCATGGCTGCAGATGAAGAAAGCCCAGCTCCCAGGGGTATGTTGCCCCCAAATACCAGTCGTAAAGAGGGCATGTGATAGCCCTTTTTGAGCCATACCTCGATCAGGGCCTGGATATGCCTGACCCAGGAAGCAGCACCTTCATCAAACTCACCTGCCTTGAAAGCGGCCTCTTCCTCCAGGTTGGCGGCATGAATATGGACTTCATCCTTACTTTGATGCTCCGAGAGCCCCAGGTAGATTTTTTTATCGATGGCAGCCGGAAATACAAAGCCATGATTATAATCCGTATGCTCACCAATGAGGTTGATCCTTCCGGGAGCTTCTACCCACAGAGGATGGGACAATGATTGACTGGCAGGGTGGTCCTGAATTTGGTCTAGGGTCATAGAATTGTGAATAAAACAAATGAGTAGATACCTGGATACATATATCTGGTACCGGGTCGAATTTTTTTCCAAAGTAGGTAGCACCAGGATATTGACCTAATTATCGGAAAAATGGCAGGTAAAAATGCCGAAATCAAATAATGGGTCTACTTGTTGGGCAAAAAGTATTCAAAACCTATTATCCAACTATTATTCTAGGTTTGGGGTTACATCAGCAGGAGGATAAACAGTGCGGAAGAGGATTTATCAGAGATTCCGATTTTAAGATTTGAATTGTCCATCCTTGCCCTGTACCTTCCTTAGAATCATAGATAGGGATGAAATATGGATAAGCGAATGTCAAAGTAAGCAGTGTTTTTTTTATCCAGAAATTACGTAAAAGTTCTTGTCCTTTTGCTGGGTCTTTCCCTGATGGGAGGAACTGCGGCACTACCTCCCCGGCATCTGGCTGAAGAAGAAGAGAAAAAGCATCTTGTTAAGTCCGGGGTTGTGAGAAAGGCCTTCGACCTGATGATGGATGTGCTCACCCATCCTCGCTGTATGGATTGTCATCCCGAGGGAGACAAGCCCTTGCAGGGAAATGATAGCCACCCTCATACCTTTGGGGTCAAGCGTGGCAAAGAGGGTAGGGGAACCTTATCTTTGAAATGTAAGAGCTGTCATAAGGAGGAAAAAAAGGCTGAATCGGGCATTTCCGGTGCTCCTGACTGGCGATTGGTGCCCAGAACCATGGCTTGGGAAGGACTTTCAAGAACAGAAATTTCCAGGCTGATGACAGATCCTAACAAGAAGGGGGGTAGGAATACAGATCAGCTTGTCGAGCATCTGACGGAAGGTCCTCTGGTCATGTGGGCTTTCGATCCGGGAATCAACCCCGAAGGTGAGGTAGGGAGAAACCTCCGATCTCTAAAAAAGCTTGTATCAAAGCTGTGAAAGAGTGGGTGCGTTCTGGTGCACTGATTCCGGAAAAGTAAAGGTTTTTTATCCTTTTGAATATAGTGTAGAAAATTGTTGACAGAAGAAATTTCCCTCCCACAAAAAAAGCCCTCCAACTGGAAGGCTTTTTTTAATTGATTGACTTTTTAGTGGTTTACTCTTGGTCTTCTGGCAGAAGTACCAGTCTCATAAGTTCATCTTCATTGAAGTACTTCTTGGCTGCCTTTTTGAGGGATTTGACCGAAAGCGATTCAATGCCTTCCTCGACATCCAGAACACGGGTAGGGTCCAGGTCGTTTTCATAGGCAAATACCAATTGAGACATCCAATAGCCATTTTCCTTCATTCCTATCTGATAAGATTTCTTCTGTGCCTCTTTGACCTTTTGCAAAATTTCCTCGCTAGGTCCCTGGGTCTGGAGACTTTTAACATCCTTGAAGACTGTTTCTATCAGATCATCTACATTTTCAGGGGCGCAGAAAAAGGAAGCAGTAATATTATACTTGGATTCGGGATCTTTCTGGTAGCTGGAATTGGCGCCAGGAGAATACACCCCTCCCTTTTCTTCTCGGAGAGATTCTACCAACATGATCCGGAGAACTTCGGAAAGGGCCTTGACGTGTCGGCGCTCCTTGGCGTTCCACTTCATGTCTCCACGATAGGTAAGCCTTACCAAAGCCTTGGGCTCTTGGCCCTTGTAGAAGTTTTTGCTGATCTTTCCTTCTTTGATCTGAACACCTGGATCCTTCCAGCTCTCCTCTCCGGCCTTCACGGGGAGTGTTGCCAAATAAGTAATAAGCATCTTTTTGAAGTCTTCTATTTCAAAGTTACCCACAAAGAAGAAGCTAAAGTCATTGGCGTCGGAAAATCTTTCCTTGAATATTTCCAGGGCTTTCTCCCGGTCCACCTGGTCCATTGCTTCAATGGAAAAGATTCCTTTACGACGGATGTTGTTGTCGTAGAGGTACTCGCTCACGGCATTGGAAAACCATTGCTCGGGAACATTGAGCAGGGTAGGGAAGATACCCTTGTAGCGGGCCATGGTAGACTGGAAGACCTTTTCCTCGATTTTGGGCTTTGTGAAGTAGAGGTGTAGGAGTTGGAAAAAGGTCTCGGCATCTTCCGGAGAGAAGCTTCCATTCATTCCTTCAGAAAGCTCACCTACATAGGGGCTGAGGTTCAACTGCTTGTCAGATAGGTACTTTTGTAACTGGGTATTGTCAAATTCTCCCAGGCCGGAGCTACCTACGAGGGCATCCGAAAAGGCCGCTGACATGTAGTTTTCCTCTCCATACAGGGAATTTCCTCCTTCGCTTACAGCTCTCATGACTACCTGGTCATTTTGGAAGTCGGTCGGCTTGAGGACGACTTTGACCCTATTGCTCAGGGTGAGTTCTGTAACGCCTATCTCCTCGATCATACGGGTGGAGGTAACGCTGCCGGGCTCAGGCATGTCTTCCATCAGAGGACCCTCAGCTACGTTGTCCTCATAAGCGGTAAGTTCTGCACTGCTGGAGGTCAGGATGGCGGACTTTATTTCCTCTTCTGAGGGAAATTCGTTGCCTTCCTTTTCAGGACCAGTCATGACGACGACCTGATTATTGTCGACCACCAACTGCTTGATGGCTTCATTGACAGCTGCAAGATCGACCTTTGGCAGAACTTCTTTGTGCATCTCCAGTTCGTTTTTGATACCGGGCACAGGAGAATTTTCCAGGAAGTGATAGACGTAGTCCATGACAATCCGGCGGGAGTTTGTCTTGTCCCTTTCGTTGTATCTTTTTTCGAGATTAGAGAGGGTAGACGTCTTAATTCTGTCCAGTTCGGACTGGGTAAAGCCAAACTGCTCGGCGCGCCTGGTTTCTTCAAGCACTTTTTCAAGGGAGGGTAGGGCCTTTCCTTCGGGGAAGATGGCAAAAAGTTGGAAGGCATCTTTGACCCTAATGCTGCTCAGTGCACCATATCCTGATCCCACAAAGGAGAAAGGGGCATCAGGTTCTTCTGAAGCTTCACTAAGGCGGAGGCCCAACATGGACACGGCCAGGCTTCTGACAATACTGGCCCTGTAATCCTCCATGTTGAGGACATCTCTGGGGGCCTGCTTGAACAGGACCTGCATGACATTGTAGGGGGCTTCAGGGTCAGTTACTGTCTCGACCAATACTTCCTCGTGGTCAGGCATATCAAAGGTTGGAATTTCAAGCGGCTCTTGGGGTTGCTTGATTTGTCCAAACTTTTCCTTGATAAAGGCTTCGGTCATGGCCACATTGACATCGCCTACTACGACCAGGGCCATGTTGTCCGGGCGGTACCACTTGTAATAAAAATCCTTGAGGGTCTGATATTCAAAACTCTTGAGGATATCCAATTTCCCGATGGGCAGGCGTTCCGCATACTTAGATTTGTAGAAAATCACAGGCAGTACATCGCGGTTCATGCGCTGCTGAGGGCCCTGACCGGTACGCCATTCCTCAACAATGACCCCACGCTCCTTGTCGATTTCTTCATCTTCAAAGGTGACCTGATGTGCCCAATCATTCATGATCTGAAGGCCGTTTTTGAACTTTTCTTCTTCATCCGTAGGGAGGCGAAGCATGTAAACGGTCTCTTCGAAGCTGGTAAAGGCGTTGACATGGGCGCCAAAGCGAGAACCAATCTTTTGAAGATAGTCCACCACCCCATTGCCGGGAAAGTTTTTGGTACCGTTGAAGC
Organism: uncultured Bacteroidia bacterium; assembly: GCA_964564415.1. Taxonomy (GTDB): domain Bacteria; phylum Bacteroidota; class Bacteroidia; order J057; family J057; genus JALEFZ01. Next base: position 23,660 of record CAZMAV010000013.1, read on the forward strand.
ACATGTGCTCCACGAAGTGAGCAAGTCCTTGCTGGGCTTCGGTTTCCAGTACTGAGCCTGCATTGACAGCCAGGCGGACCTCAGCGAAGTTTTCGGGCTTCTGATTTTTTTTGATGTAATAGGTAAATCCATTGTCGAGTTTTCCTACAATGGTCTGCTCGTCAAAAGGAATTTCTTCCGTGATCGCAGATTGACCCATTAGTATCCAGCCAGCCGAAAAGGATAGCAGGAAAATTAACAGTCTTTTCATAACTAGAGATAGGTTGTTCATCAAGTGTAATTAGGCATAAGGTTATAAAAGTACCTTCTTTAAAGATAGTATAAATTATATGCAAAATATTACAGTCGATAGCAACTTTCTGCGACTGTGTTTTTTCCATCTACCATTTCGATAAGGGAATTAAGTAGGCGAGCATATCGAAATGAAAGTACCAGGCTACTCAAGCACTGCAATCGTAGGTCGCCAGGTCAATGACGAGGAGATACCAGGAACCCTCTATTTTCCCAAAATAAAGAGAAAGATAAGAAGGAGTGTCGATCATCTGATGGCTGACCAACTTTTCGAGGCGGGTAGCATCCTGAAGGGGAGCTTCTGCGTAGCGGGTGATCTCAGCATCTTCCAGGGTCTTCATCAGTTGGGTAAGGCCGCTGTAAGGTTGGGAGAGCTTATCAAAAAAGCAGCCTTCCTTTGAAAACTGACTGGCGCAGGTAAAACTGGGAAGGCTGGCCACCCTTGGTAGCTTACAGATACCAGGATCTCCTTTTTCTAACCAATAAGCATGTTTTGCAAGTTCATTTACTTGTTTGCATTTATAGGGAATGCTAATAGCTCCGGGTTGAGTGATGAGGTAGGTCCCATAATCGGGGTGGATAAAGGTCGACAAGGGGGACAAATTTCCTTTTCTCAGGCTGGAAGTAATGACCAGCAGGGGTTGATAGAGTTCTTTGGCCTCAACTCCATCCAGGCTTGTTTGTGTTTGTCGAAGCTCTCTTGCAGCAGATGCATCTTCGTATTTGAGGATGCGAAAATCACTGTCAAAGGTGAGTTGATTGAAAAAATCGGAGTTTACCTCTTTTTTGTCCTTACCTTCGGTGTATTGGGTACTACCTTTAAAGGTGGCTACATAAGTATCTCCTTCCTCATTGACATTGAGGCTGGTCCAGTCTACTTCAACCCTGCGGTTCTCCACCCTGTCGAAGCTTCTCTTGAGGCTTTCACCGATTTTGGCCCGCCGAAAGCTATCGGCGGAATAAAATTTATCAACCACAGGAGCATAATAGTCTTCTATGTTGGGGTTTTCCCCCTCCAAATCTTTGTAGTAGTTTTTTAGAATTTTCTCTATCTGCTTTTCCGGACTTGGAGGAGAACCCTCAGTGGCTTGTTGAACAAGGCTGTCCCGGACTTCTTCCGGGGGAGTTTCTTTTTTCTTGTCGTCGCAGGCTGTAAGACACAGAAAGCTAAGGGCCAATGTGTAAGAGAGGCTTCTGATGGCTTTTTTTGTAATCATGGAATTAAACAAGGTCATACTTGTAGATACGAAAATATGGGCAAATAGGATAGGCAAGCCAGGCCCTCAATTTATTTTTCCCAAAAACGCACCCTTTCCAAATGGCGAAGTTTCCAAAAGAATGCTACAAATATCCACAGGAGTAAATAAAATAGAAAAAATACGGGATCAATCCTGTGCTGAGCTTTTGGATTTTTTAAAAATATTTAAACATCCATCGGCCCCTTACAGATAAATTATTTCCAAATTACCATTGGGCCAATTTCAAATCATGGTCGATTTATATATATTGATAAGCTTATTCAAGGTCGGGGGAGAAGCCTGGGAGCCTTGATCCAAGGTGTATGGAATTCATCAATATTTAGCTTCCTTGTCAAACAAAATCGAAGAATGTTTAGTTCTTTATAATAGATTGAATGGCAGACACTAGTGTAAACATATATGAATCTTTTTAGGTTCAACTTTTAAAATGGAGTAAAGCTTTAAACATAAATCACTTTGGAACACTATTCTATAAAAGATTTGGAGCAATTATCGGGCATCAAGGCACACACCCTTCGTGTCTGGGAGCAGCGATATGAGATCATTACCCCAAAGAGAACCCCTACCAAAATTCGTTACTACGAAGATGCTGATCTCCGCCTTTTGTTGAACATTTCCTTTCTCAACAAGAACAACTATAAAATATCCAAGATTGCTAAGATGTCTCCCGAAGAAATTTCGGAGACAGTCAGGAAGATATCTGACTCAAACCTCGAATATCCCAACCAGGTAAATGCTCTCATCATCGCCATGGTCAACCTGGATGAGGAGAGATTCGAGAAAATCATATCTACCAACACCCTGCAGTTTGGATTTGAAAATACAATGATGAATATCGTATATCCCTTTCTTTCTCAGATTGGGATCATGTGGCAAACCGGTAGCATCAACCCTGCCCACGAGCACTTCATCACCAGTCTGATTCGCCAGAAACTCATTGTCGCCATTGATGGACAAATTTCTCCACAGAATCCCAAGGCAAAAAAATACGCCCTTTTCCTCCCAGAAGGCGAGCTTCACGAATTGAGCTTGCTTTTCGCAGCTTATGTCATCAAATCCAGACATAACCGAGTCATTTACCTGGGGCAGAGCCTGCCACTCAAAGACCTGAGCCTTATTTCAGATGTCTACAATCCTGATTATGTCCTGACCATTGTGACCAGCTATCCTTCCAGAGAAGAATTGGATCAATACCTGGGTGAACTTCAGAAGAAGTGCCCAAACGCTAAAATTTTAGTCTCAGGCTATCAGGTCGTCAACTACAAAGGTAAGATTGATGAAAACGTGGAGGTGTTTGAATCCATTCCTAGTTTGATTGGTTTTGTAGACAAAAACAGCGAGCATCCGTTTATGATGAACCAAATCAGCCGTTCGGCTTAATTGCCTTCCCCCTTCCCACCATGTTAAGTCTTCTTCAATCCTGATTTGGGAAATAAATCACTTCTCTGCATTTTTATCTTACTCCTAGGCTTGGTTTAAAAACTTTTATGCTAATTCTTCACCTATGGTGGCTATTGTTGGTTTGCTCCGCCGGAGTCTGGGTCTAATCTTCATCCTATCCTTTTATTTTTCTCTTCATGGACAATTCCTGCGAAATCCTTCATTTGAAGGACCGCCGGGTCCATCAAGGATGCCTCCGGACTGGGAAGCATGTGGTCAGGGCAGTACTCCTGATACCCAACCGGGTTCCTGGAATGTTTTTACAGCTCCTGCGTCGGGAAAATCATATTTGAGCATGATTTGCAGGGGGAAGGGAGTACCATTTCCGGAAAAATGGGAGTGGTGTCAGCAAAAACTGGATCAGCCCCTCGAAAAAAATAAGTGCTATTACTACACCCTTGACCTTGCTCGGTCAGCGACCTTTGCTTCCGCCGGCCTCTGGTTCATTGGTGAGGTAAACCTGAGGCTGTGGGGAGGGAAGGAGGCGTGTAATCCCCAGACCCTTCTTTGGGAATCTGGTCCAGTAGGACATACCCAATGGGAAACCTACGAGATCATCCTCAGTCCGGAAAAATCCCACAACTATTTCTTCCTTGAGGCCTATTACCAAGGGACTCATGTCTATTCAGGCAACGTCCTGATTGACAACTTCCTTTTTCACCCCGACATTAAGCCTTGTTATACTTTCAGTAGAAAATAGAAAAAGCCCATTTCCTGAAGAAAAGGGCCCACCTGTGAATGCCATCCATGATTTGGGAAAGAGTTATTCCCTCCTCATCTTATATTCCCTGAGTGATTAAGAAACAAGGGACTGTAGTTTCATAGCTACGCCCATGTCTCCCTTCACTTTGATCTGCTGAGACATGAATGCCCCCATGGGGTTAAGGTCTCCGTCCATCATGGATTGTAGGTTCTCCTTAGTTACTTCCACAACGCAGTCGGCTTCCTTGTCCTCTTCTGAGAGAATATTGTTTTCTCCACTCCCATCCAGGTAAAGGATTTGTCCATCCCCAAAATCGAATTTGAGGGTGGCTCCCAGGGCATCTGCGGCGTCAGCCCTTTGCTGTACGGCGTCCTTGATACTTTCGAATGTCATGATTTTTTCAATTTATCGTTGGTGTAAAATTGATCTGTGAAAGGAGGAGGGCCTATAAAGTTGTCGAGGCTTTTCTGCTTTCGATCAGGGATGAATATAATAGGAAAGAAGAGGGATGGCAAACTACATTTTCATCTTGTCTGTATAGGTAAGGTACTGATTTTGTAAAAAATCTTCCAATTCTTTCATTCCTTCCTGTTAGGATTTTTTAGGCTGGTATCCGAGTTCTTATTTTGCCTTACTTAGGGGTATTCTGTGGTTGCTGCCAATTCTATTGATGGCTTCGAGGGTAAAATGGGGGCGACTCCCAATGCTTAAGCGCTTCCAAACCCATTCTTGGACTTTAGCGATTCCCCAAGCCAGGCTTTTAAGAAAATACCTGGGGAAGCCGTTCCTGCTGCTTTAGCCAGGTCTTTTTGGTAGGTCTTCCAATCTACCTTGTTTTCCTCTGCAGCATGGTAGATTTCCCCTGTTGCTTTCTTTTTGGCAGCGGCCAGGAGGAGAATTCCGGCTAGGTTATCCACGTGTACCAATCCTGCGTTCTGTTTTCCATCTCCTAGCAGGGTAGGTCCACGTTTCATTGCTTCTATTAGGCCATATACCCAGTTTCGGCTACCAGGACCATATACATTGGCTGGTCTTACCATGGTACAGGCCAGACGGGATGTGGCCATGAGTTGAAGGGCAGTATGTTCCTGGGCTTGAAGGGACATTCCATAATAGCTAAAGGCTTGACCATGAGGCCTTTCTTCGTGACATTCAAAAAATTCCAGCTCTCTCCCATAAACAGCACCACCAGTGGTAAGGATGACCCGAATATTTCTGCTTGCAGCTGTTTCAAGTAGGTGGGAAGTACCGTCGACATTTACCTGTTGAAAAAGGGAAGGCAGGCCCCAGTCACTGACTCCTGCAGCGAGATGGAAGACGATTTGACAGTCTTCCATGGCTCTCTCTACATAGCTTTTTTGAGCGATATCTCCCCAATGTATGTGAACCCTGCCCTCACAGGATATAGGAATTTGATCCGTAGGCAGGACAAAGACGTTAACTTCTTTTTCCAGTTGAAGAAGTCTGTACCCAAGGGAAGATGCAATCATACCTGTAGCTCCTGTAACCAGGATGGGTGAAGGAATGGAGGAAAAGACAGCATCCATATCGGTCTGGGTTTCTAGGCCAGGTGAGCAAAGGGATCTATACAACAAAAATGTTAGGGATGATATGTCTTTCCTAGTGTTAGTGATTAAGATATAACCCTTTTCAAAATAAGTAGCTTGCTAAAATTTTTTATTTGAAGCAATGTTGTCCTGGATGAAACATGAGATTATGCTGGAGAAAATTCTGCTATAAATTTCTTCCCAGATGTAGGAGTAAAATGCTGAATAAATCTCCCATATATTAATTGGTCGATAAGCTAAACATTTGGTACTTAGATAATAAATAAAAATAATATTTTTTTAATAGAATAACTGTCATATGTAAAATTATTATATTAAATCAGGATAAATATAAATATAAAATAATAAATAATTGATTTTCAGTATTTTAAATATTTTTATTTTTATCTATCTTTCTCAGAATCTTCCTTTTTTATACAGGAAATTTATTGGTCAAGATAGAAGGTTATCGCTTATTAGGTTGTATCACAATTAAATTCCTAAAATCTAAGTTCTATGCGTATCAATTATTACCTTCTATTTGGGTTATGGATGCTGCTCCTTCCGCATCTTCATGCTCAAACCAACTGCACCGCTTTTGCGGGAGTGGCTCCGCCGGACACCACGGCTGCCACGCTGCAAAACGGTATTGCCACCCTGACTGCTACACCTACGGGCAATGCAGTCATTCCTCAAGGCTATTCTCTGGTCTATCTCCTGGCAGAGGCGCCCAACAACAATGTGAGGCAGGTTTCTACCCAGCCTTCATTTACTGTTACCGATACCGGGAGTTACTCAATTAGTCCTTTTGTCTTTAATCCGGATCCTAATGATCCTGACTTTTATGACACCACCTTCATTCGATCTGGTCCCAATGGAAGAAGGTTAAATCAGGTGAGAAACCAGTACACCAGGTTCAACATTTGTGCTTCGTTGATCCTGCATACTGGATTTTCTATCCAGGTGTCTTCTGCTCCCTGTACCGCAGATGCTGGAAACATAAAGCCGGACATAGCTAACCTTACCCTCAACAACAACGGAAATGCTGATTTGGTAGGTATTCCCCAGGGCAACGCTGTGGTCCCCGCCGGATATTCCGTCATCTACGTCTTAACTTCAGGATCTAATTTGGTGATTGAGCAGGTAAGTGCAACTCCCAATTTTACGGTATCTGCCGTGGGAGACTATACCATTCATACCCTGGTCTACAATGCTGACTCGGCCTCTCCTGATTTCCTCGACCTCTCCGTCGTGATCCCCGGAACAACTACCGGCGTAGATGTGATCAATTTGATCAACAACAACAACATTTGTGCTTCCCTTGACTTGGGAGGAGCCGGCTTTCACGTGATGCCCAATCCCTGTACAGTGGATGCTGGTACCATCACTGCTGACTTCGCCGATGTTTCTCTGGTCAATGGTTCTGCTAGCCTGAGCGCCACACCTGATGGTAATATCAATGTCCCCATGGGATATTCTACCATTTTTGTGCTGACCTCCGGACAGAACCTCGTCATCGAACAGGTTTCCGCTACGCCTACATTCACAGTAAATTCTACAGGCCTCTTTACTATCCATACCCTGGTTTATGATGCGGATTCAACCTCTCCTGACTTTTTAGACCTTTCTGTTGTAGTCCCTGGTACAACCACAGGTGCTGATGTCGTCGGACTTATCAACAGCAATAACATCTGTGCTGACCTCGACGTGGCAGGCGCTCCCATCAACATAAATGCATGTACCGCCGATGCGGGAACCATTAGCGCTGATTTTTCTGATATTACCCTCTCAGGTGGTTCTGCCACCCTGACTGCTACCCCCGATGGAAATGTCAACGTACCTGCCGGATATTCCACTCTTTTTGTCCTGACTTCCGGCAGCGGATTGGTGATCGAGCAGGTGGGTACGACTCCCAGCTTCACTGTGGCCGACACTGGACTTTTCACCATCCACACCCTGGTCTACAATGCGGATTCTACATCCAGCGACTTTTTAGACCTTGGCGTAGTGGTACCCGGAACCACCACCGGATTTGACGTGGTAAACCTGATCAACAACAATGGCATCTGTGCTTCTCTGGACGCTGCGGGTGCTCCGATCAATGTCAACGAGTGTACCGCCGATGCGGGCACCATCAAGGCTGATTTTGCCAATGTTTCTCTGGTCAACGGTTCAGCGACTATTTCTGCGACTCCAAATGGCAATGCCGTAGTTCCCACCGGATACTCTGTCCTCTACGTCCTTACTTCAGGCTCCAACCTTGTCATTGAGCAGGTTTCTGCCACTCCCGTCTTCACTGTTTCTGCAGCGGGAGATTACACCATCCATACCCTGGTTTACAACGCAGACTCCAATTCCGCTGACTTTTTGGATCTCTCTGTGGTTGTCCCAGGTACTACCACAGGAGTTGATGTAGTTAACCTGATCAACAACAATGGCATCTGTGCTTCTCTTGATGTGGGAGGTGCTGCCGTACACGTTGCTCCTTGTACCGCCGACGCGGGCACCATCACTGGAGACTTCTCTGATGTCTCCTTAGTCAATGGTTCTGCCACCCTGACTGCCACTCCTGATGGAAATGTCAATGTACCGATGGGTTACTCCAGCCTCTTTGTCTTGACTTCCGGCAGCGGATTGGTGATCGAGCAGGTAGGAGCCACTCCTAGCTTTACCGTAGCTGACACCGGACTCTTCACCATCCACACCCTGGTTTACAATGCGGATTCTACATCCAGCGACTTTTTAGACCTTGGCGTAGTGGTACCCGGAACCACCACCGGATTTGACGTGGTAAACCTGATCAACAACAATGGCATCTGTGCTTCTCTGGACGCTGCGGGTGCTCCGATCAATGTCAACGAGTGTACCGCCGATGCGGGCACCATCACTGCAGACTTCTCTGATGTCTCCTTGGTCAATGGTTCTGCCACCCTGACTGCCACTCCTGATGGAAATGTCAATGTACCGATGGGTTACTCCAGCCTCTTTGTCTTGACTTCCGGCAGCGGATTGGTGATCGAGCAGGTAGGAGCCACTCCTAGCTTTACCGTAGCTGACACCGGACTCTTCACCATCCACACCCTGGTTTACAATGCGGATTCTACATCCAGCGACTTTTTAGACCTTGGCGTAGTGGTACCCGGAACCACCACCGGATTTGACGTGGTAAACCTGATCAACAACAATGGCATCTGTGCTTCTCTGGACGCTGCGGGTGCTCCGATCAATGTCAACGAGTGTACCGCCGATGCGGGCACCATCACTGCAGACTTCTCTGATGTCTCCTTGGTCAATGGTTCTGCCACCCTGACTGCCACTCCTGATGGAAATGTCAATGTACCGATGGGTTACTCCAGCCTCTTTGTCTTGACTTCCGGCAGCGGATTGGTGATCGAGCAGGTAGGAGCCACTCCTAGCTTTACCGTAGCTGACACCGGACTCTTCACCATCCACACCCTGGTTTACAATGCGGATTCTACATCCAGCGACTTTTTAGACCTTGGCGTAGTGGTACCCGGAACCACCACCGGATTTGACGTGGTAAACCTGATCAACAACAATGGCATCTGTGCTTCTCTGGACGCTGCGGGTGCTCCGATCAATGTGGTTGATTGTAGTGCCAATGCGGGTACATTGACCGCTACTTCCTCCAATGTATCTTTGGTAAGTGGAAGCGCTACTTTGACAGCTACACCTGATGGCAATGCCGTCGTCCCTGCCGGATATTCTGTGCTTTATGTCTTGACTTCTGGTAGTGGACTGGTCATCGAACAGGTTGATACGTTGCCTTCCTTTACTGTCACTAGCGCAGGACTATACACCATTCACACCCTAGTTTTTGATGGAGATACCGCTTCGGCTAACTTCCTGAATCTTGGAGTTGTGGTACCTGGAACGACTACCGGAGTTGATGTTGTCAATATCATCAATAGCAACAACCTATGTGCTGACTTGGATGTGGCTGGTGCCCCAATTACAGTAACCATGATGTTGATTCAGAATCTTAGGGCTGTAAGCGACGGATTCGAAAACAATATCACATGGTCCATCAACGGAGCAGAGGCCGGAAGTATGATGAGTGTCGAGCGTAGCGTAGACAAGGTCGTTTTCCAATCTGTAGGAAACATTGATGTCAACAATGCAATCACTCAGCTGACTCCATACAAATTTAGAGACACCCGTAGCCCCCTTCTCGATATCTTTTACCGCATCAAGTATGTGAGTGTAGATGGAAGGGTAGCTTACTCGGATGTTGTCGAGGTCAAAGAGGGAAATGATGCGAAGGTAAAGGCCTTCCCTAATCCTGTCCTCAATCAGTTGACCCTACTCCGTGGAGCTTTTGGGAACATGAACTTTAGGGTTGTGGACCTCAGTGGTTCTACTCAGATGAGTGGAAAGGCTGATTTCACCCTCAATGGCCAGTCAAAGGTGGATGTAAGCAAGCTTTCACCTGGGATGTACCAGTTGATTCTGAGCAGACCTGAAGGCCGTATTGAGCAGACAATGAAGTTTATTAAGCGATAACAGATACCCGTGGAATCGTAATTCCTGAACAAGAATTCCAATTCCTACAAAGCGTGTTCTTTTGGGAAGGTCTATTTGGGCCTTCCCTTTTTTTATGACTGATGTTGGGAGGAAGGAGAGTCTTTTTCAGACGTCTCTTGAAGGCCAGAATCTCGATTTTTTAGAAACTTATCTACCTCCCCCATGGGGTCTTTGGAGACCTTAATGACAAGGTCTCTTCCCTCCCCAATATTTACCTGTGTGTGGAAACTGTCGATTTCGGAACGTATCCAGTCATTTACAAATAACTTAGGGGCATGAATGGTAAGTTCGTTTGCAATTAGGCTTACATGAAGGCTCTCATACGAATGATTGGTTTTTAGGCTAAATAAGAATTTATCCCCAAAAGTATTTCCAAAAACGACGGATTCCTCTACCTCGTGATATTTTTTGAATCTTTCGAGGTCCTCCGGTGGTACGATGAGGTGGATATAATTATCTTTGAGAATGAGTTGCATAAGCTGGGTTGAATTACCAGCTAACATACGAAAATCAAAAGATGAAAATCAATCTATTGGCTTTTGGCATTGCAAAGGAAGTATTGGGGAAGAACAGCCTCGAGTACCAGTTGGAGGATAAGGCTACGGTAGGTAGCCTGAAAAAGTCCTTGATGGAGCGTTATCCTGCATTTTCTGATCTTGCCAGCCTGAAAATAGCCGTCAATGAAGCCTACGCCCAGGACGATAGGGAGATCCATGAAAATGACGAGGTAGTCATAATTCCCCCGGTAAGTGGAGGTTAATAGAAGAGGATCATGGAAGTATTTACCCAAATTCAGGAATCAGCTCTGGAGGTTCAAGTCCTGCTAGAAATGGTCAAATCCGATTCTTGCGGAGCTATTGACCTGTTTATCGGTACGGTGAGAAATGAAACCCAGGGGAAAAAGGTCATCCGCCTCGATTTCGAGGCTTACATCCCGATGGCAGTAAAGGAAATGGAAAAAATCGCCCTGGAGGCAGGAGAAAAATGGCCGGTAGAAAAAATTGCCCTTTACCATAGAATTGGAAGCCTGGAAATAGGTGAAATTGCCGTGACCATAGCCCTTTCTACTCCTCATCGTAAGGCATCCTTCCAGGCCTGCCAGTTTGCCATTGACACCCTTAAGGGAAGGGTTCCCATCTGGAAAAAAGAAATCTTCGAAGATGGAGAAGTCTGGGTGGCTGCCCACCCCTGAGAACTGGCCTATGTCCTGCTTTTTTTTCGACTTGTAGAAGGCTGAACATAAATCCCTACGAGGATCAGCATGGTAAGAAAAAGTCCCAATACGTAGAGCAGTCCCGTTCTAAGACCAATTTGATCACCCAAATATCCAATAAGGGGAGGCCCAATAAAAAAGCCGGTATAGCCAATGGTCGTAGCCATGGCAATTCCACTACCAGGAGATACACCCGGGGTATTTCCGGCAGTCGAATATACGATGGGAACCACAGTTGAAAGCCCCAGCCCGGCGATGAAAAATCCTAGCAGCGTACTGAAAGTTCCGGCAAAAAGGAGAGTAATGCCAAGCCCCAGGATAGCGAGCAAACTGTCAAGGATGAGGAGCCTGCGTTTGCCAAGGGCGTTGGTAAAGTAATCACCAAAAAGGCGGCCCAGAGTCATGGATACTCCAAATGCAGCAAAGGCCAGGGCACTGACCGACTCTGATTGTCCTACCACCCGATTCATATAAATCGCCGACCAGTCCGAAATAGCCCCTTCTCCTGACATTCCACAAAATCCAATCAGGCCCAAAGGAAGAATCGCCCTGGTGGGGAGTCGAAATTGGACTCCTGATGAACTGCCCTTCTGTAGGGATTTTTTATCATTTACTAGAAAAAAATAGGAAACCCATACCACAACCAGCCCCAAAGCAGCAATCACCAGGAAATGTCGGGGTAGACTTATACTAGATTTGGCAAATAAAGCTCCAGCACCGGCACCCAGGGCCATGCCAATGCTAAAAATTGCGTGAAAAGAAGACATGATGGCCTTTTTGTACCTTCTTTCTACCTCTACCGCCTGACCATTCATGGCCACATCCATGGCTCCACTGTTGAAACCAATGAAGTATAGGATGAGCCCGGCGACATAAACATGTGGATAAATAGGAATTAAAGCTACGAAGAGACAAAAAGCCAATCCTGATATAAGAATGATCCTCCGAGTCCCATAAGTGGTTGTCAGCCAGCCCGCAAATGGCATCGCCGTTAAGGCTCCCAAAGCCGCGACCAGCAAGAGGGTACCCAAGGAGGAATTGCTCAACCCAAAAAAGCGCTGAATTTCAGGAAGGCGGGAAGTCCAATTGGCAAAGACAAAACCATTGACAAAAAAAAGGGAGGAAACGGCTACCCGCTGAAGGCTAAGGCTCATAAGGGTAATGTTAGTTGAAGCATTTATGTACAGGCACAAATCAAAGAAAAATATTCTCCCAAGCCTTCATTCAGAAAAGATTATATATTGATGATCATCACAAACCATTTTTTGCGATTCAACAAATGAGGCTCCTGGGGTTGAAAGCAAGTTATGTATGATAAGCCCAAGGGCGCCTTAGCCATTAATTCTTCATAATTGCTATTTATACACCCATATGCTGTGTCATCATCGATAGCTTAGGATAAACCTATTTGACCCCAAAGATTAATTGATATGTCCATTTTCAGCCTTGCCATCCACGGAGGAGCAGGAAAGCTCCAGAGACAAAGATTCACCCAGGAGAAGGAAGCCCAACACAAGGGAGCCCTTTTAGAAGCCTTGAAGAAAGGGGAGGATATCCTTTCTCTGGGAGGAGATGCCCTTGATGCGGTGGAGGCCTGCGTCCGACAACTTGAATCCAATCCCTTGTTCAATGCCGGAAGGGGGGCAGTGTTCAACCAGGAAGGAAAGCAGGAGATGGAAGCATCTGTCATGTGTGGCAAAAATAGAAATGCAGGAGCGGTTGCAGGAATCCTGGGACCTAGACACCCCATTAGTTTGGCGCGCAAAGTCATGGAAAATAGCCCTCATGTCCTACTGATCGGAGAGGGAGCCCTTGCCTTTGCCAGGGAAAGGGGAGTGGAATTTGAGGATGAGGATTATTTTTTTACCCAAAAGAGATATGCCCAGTGGGAACGAACAAAAGAAAGGGCAAGGATTCAGCTGGATCATTCGGAAGAAAGCAAAAGCGGAACAGTGGGAGCCGTAGCCAGGGACATGCAGGGCAACCTGGCTGCAGCCACCTCAACCGGAGGCATGCCCAACAAATGGAAGGGAAGGGTAGGAGATACAGCTCTGATCGGTGCAGGTACCTATGCTGACAACCGGAGTTGTGCCGTATCTTGCACAGGACATGGCGAATTTTTCATTCGGGCGGGTGTAGCCCAGGAAGTGTCCGCGCTCATGAGACATGGCCAACTTACCCTGGCCCAGGCTTGCCATAAGGTAATTATGGAAGAACAAATACAGCTTGGAGGTCAGGGAGGCCTCATTGCCATTGACAAAGCCGGAAACATAGAGGCTGCCTTTAGTACAGCCGGAATGTACAGGGCCTTCTCTTACCAAGGCAGGCGGGAGGCTGCTATTTTTACCAGCTAGCTTATACCCTGAGTTCAAAAAGGCCATCCCGGGTAAATGAGCCTTGAAGGGCCCTTTCCATTCGCTTCAATATCTCTTCTTCAGACTTTTGTTCCCTTGCTCTCAGCGAATTGCTGGAGGGATCGAAGATATATTCTTCGCTCCAGGTATGGTGATTCCTGGCTAGAACTTCAAGGCTTTCTGCTATGAAAAACACTTCCTCATCGGTCATGGTCGGGTGTAGGGAAATTCGTACCCATCCCGGTTTTTTGGAATAGTCCCCCCGGTCGATGAGGTCGGTAATTTCCTTGGATTGTCCCGGATCTACATTGAGCAGGTAATGCCCATAGGTGCCTGCACAGGAGCATCCCCCCCGGCATTGGATGCCAAATTTATCATTGAGCAATTTGACAGCTAGGTTGTAATGGAGGTCTTCAATATAAAAGGAAATGATGGGTAGCCTTTCCCTGTGTTGGGGGGCTAGCACGTGGAGCTTGGGTATTGAAGCCAGCCTGTCCCAGATGAGGTCGAGCATTTGCTCTTCGCGTTTCATGATGTTTTCTACGCCCATCTCCTCCTTCAATTTGAAGCAGAGGGCAGTTTTGATGGTCTGCAGGAAGGCCGGGGTACCTCCGTCCTCTCTTTCTTCTATGCTTTCGACGTATTTGTGCTTGCCCCATGGATTGGTCCAGTCTACTGTTCCCCCACCGGGATGATCCGGGACGCGGCAGTCGTACAGTTTTTTATTAAATACCAAAACCGCTGCCGAACCAGGCCCTCCGAGAAACTTGTGCGGAGAACAAAGCATGGCATCGAGGTGGCTTCCCTCTTCCTCGGGATGCATATCAATCTCTACATAGGGAGCCGAACAGGCAAAATCCACAAAGCAAATTCCTCCAACCTTGTGAATCATCCTGGCAATCTTTCTGTAAGGTGTGATGATCCCCGTAACATTGGAACAGGCAGTAACAGAAGCAATTTTCAGAGGGGCATCTTTATATTTTGGAAGCAATTCCCTGAAGTTTTCCAGGTCTACTTCTCCATTCTCGTCGGGTTGGATGATTTCCACCCTTGCTATGGTCTCCAGCCATGAGGTATGGTTGGAATGATGCTCCATATGGGTAATGAAAACCACAGGCCTTTGATCCTCTGCAGGAATTTCAAAGGAGTGGTAGACCCTTAGTCCCATGATGCGCTGCAACTTGTTGATCAGTCGGGTCATGCCTGAACCTGCTGTGATGATGACGTCATCAGAGGAGGCATTGACATATTTTTTGATCATGGCCTGAGCCTGATGATAGGCAAAGGTCATGGCCATGCCCGTGCTGCTGGTCTCGGTGTGTGTATTGGCTACGAGCGGCATGATGTCCTCCTGAAGCCGCTTTTCTATAGGCAGGTAATTGCGGCCACTGGCGGTCCAGTCGGCATAGACCAATTTTCTCTTTTCGCCATCAGGACCCTGAAGTTTTTCGTCCAGTCCGATGATTCCTCTTCTGAAGGGAAGAAAATGATGTTGCATGTTTCTATTGCTGTAGTTAGTACCTTACCTTGATCATTTTAAAAAAATAGAGGTCTTTTGAAGAAAGCCTTGGCTGTCCCTTGAGGTAGGACAGAAAATAAATGCGAGTAAAAGCAAGGCAGAAAAGGTCGACCTAAAGTTTCACCTTGTAAGCCGTGAATCTTTAAAATTTAAATAGTCAAATGTAAAGAAAATTATGTATCAAATGACGATCCGCAAGTGATCTGTCCATTATCAAAAATTAATTTTTTTTCAAAAAGCAGGTTCGCAAAGGAATTTTTAAGTTTTGGAGCATCTAACATTAGAAAGAATCAGAAATTACTGAAGGGAAAAGGTTTTATTGTAGAGGCTAGATTATTTCTTGCTGAGGATGTGGGAGGTTAAAAGAATGGTATCCCCCTCCTGTTGGAGCGGAGGGGGTGATACATTTATCGCTGGTAATAGGCGACGATGGAGGCTTTTTCGATGACTTGGTTGTTGAGGTAGAATCCTGCAATGGCAGGTGTGGCATTTTTGTCCAGACCTAGTTTGTCCACTTTCAATGCGTAAATGGTAATGATGTAGGCATGTGGCTTATCGCCTTGGGGGGGACAGGGACCTCCATAACCGGGAGCTCCGTAGCTGGTATTGCTCTGGATACTTCCATCCGGGAGGAGATTACTTCCCATTTTTCCGGCACCTGACTGGACTTCGTCGACATCGGCAGGGATGTCAAATACAACCCAGTGCCACCATCCGCCGCCAGTCGGAGCATCGGGATCATACATGGTAATGGCAAAGCTTTTGGTGCCTTCGGGGGCATTTTCCCAGTTTAATTGTGGAGAAATATTGTCTCCGGTACAGCCAAAGCCGCTAAATTCCTGTTCTGAAGTTGCCTGCCCTCCCAGGTCTTCACTGCTTAGGGTAAAGGTCTGAGCAAAGCTCATTTGCACCATGAGAGGGAAGAGAATAAAAATAAATTTTTTCATGAGAATTTTGTTTTTGTTTTCCTGAAATAAAAATCGGAATCCCTCGGCAAAAAGGCTAGTCATAAAAGCCCATCAACTAGGCAAGAGGGTTCATTCTCTGATATTGACGAGGGCTTAATTTATGGTATTGCTTGAAGGCCCTGGCAAAATTGGCATAGCTATCCTAGCCCATCCTGATAAAGATATCCCCTGGAGCCTCTCTGTTTTGCAAAAGGAGGCCCGCAGCCTTCATCCTTTCCTGACGCATCCACTTGCTAGGCGCAGTTTCGTAGTAGCGCCGAAAAGTTCTCTTGAAGGTAGACAAACTCATATGACATAGGAAAGCCAGTTCCTCAAGGGTCAGTCCGACAAAAAGATTGTGCTCGATGACCCGCCTAAAGTGGACTTCCTCGCTCGAGTAGCCAGTATGAAGCAGTCCGTAAAGAAGAGTAGGCTCGCGACGGTAGAGGTACGGCAGTATTTCCTCTAGTTTTAAATCCAATAAGGCCGTGTCCTGCTCTTCTACCAATAAGTTGAGGGAGTTTTGAAAGTTCTGAGTGAATTTATAGTGATAAAATCTAACGATGTTATTTAGGCCGCCTGATCCCTTTTCCTTGTCCAGGTATTTTTGGCAAAAATGCTGAATATGGACATCCTGAAAGTAGAAGAGCAGGCTCTGGTAGGACCCCCTCGGAGAAATTTCTGTCATGAGGCACTTGGCTTCGCTGATCAAGACAATGTGATCCGGAGAAAGCGATAGGGGTTTTTGGTCCAGGTGTATGGTCTTCTGCCCTTCGACCAAAAAGCTCAGGACATGGGCATCAAACACAACCCTCCGACGGCTGGCTTCCCCTTTGCTCTGATAAGGAATGACATCAATGGGGGAGGTCGCATTTTCCTCCTGGCAAAGGTCTTTGGGTATGGTATAATGGTCGAGCATAACTTCATGAACTCCAAATTTCATTTTCAAGGGTGAGGATATTCGCTTCCTCCTTTCCTACGATAAGGGTATGTTCATGCTGGGCGACAAATCCTCCTTTATTTCCTACCAGGGTCCAGCCATCAGGCATTTCCACAGCCTTGTCCGAGCGAGTAGAAATAAAGGTTTCTACGGCCACTACTGAATTTTTTTTAAATCTGGCACGCTGCAGCCTGTCTTTGTAATTGAGAATGTTGCTTGGATCTTCGTGTAAAGAGCGTCCTACCCCATGTCCGGCGAGGTTCTTGATTACCCTAAAGCCTCTCTTTTTGGCTTCAGTCTGAATAAAGAATCCCAGGGCCGATATTTTAAAACCGGCATGTATCTTTTCTATGGCACCTTTTAGGATTTCCCTTGAGGCATCGACCAGGGGCTTATATCCGTGAATGTCTTCCCCCATGACAAAGGAACCCCCATTATCGGCATAATAACCACCGAGCTCGGCTGAGACATCGATATTGACAAGGTCTCCCTCACGGATGATCTTTTCGGCTGAGGGAATTCCATGAGCGATTTCGTGGTTGATGCTGATACAGGTAAATCCCGGAAATCCATAAGTCAGTTTGGGTGCAGAACGAGCACCCAGAGAAGCGAGAACTTCCCCTCCAAACTCATCCAGTTCTCTGCTGCTCATCCCTGGTCGGGCATGGTTTCGCATTTCCCTGAGGGTAAGGCCCACAGCACGGCTGACCGCCTGAATGCCGAGCAATTCTATTTCTTGGGTAATTGACATAAATTATTCGTCCTTTGAATGTAGAAGTTCATATTTGCATACGAAGTTTTGGATAAGCAGGGTCATAGAAAGCCCTTTCTCTTACCTGTAATAAACCAAAAATAATTATTTCTCTATGGCTGTACCTACCCATTATGCCGAGTATCATCCTAGCGAAGTTAAGTTGGAACTAAAGTATGGCAATCAAACCCTCGCTAGCAGCCACAGGGCTGTCAGACTTGAAGAATTTCACCAAGAATATGACTTCCTCCCTGTTTACTATTTTCCCAAAGAAGATGTTCAGATGGAGCTATTTACTCCCAATAAACACGAAACTCATTGTCCCATCAAGGGAGAGGCCAGTTATTGGGATTATAAGTCCAAAGATAAAAGCCTCGAAAACGCTGCCTGGGCCTACCAAACCCCAAAAAAGGGTGCCGAAGAGATAGATGGCCTCATGGCCTTCGACCTTAACAAAGGCTTTACCCTTTACAAAAATGGAACAAAAGTCCTCAAACAGGGCTTCAATAAGAAGAAAGCCTGATTAAGTGCCCATCTTCGGAAATATCTTTGTCGAAACTCCTTATTAACAGAAAATCAAAATTAGCACTACAGCCGGTATGCAAGATTCTACCAAGAAATACGCCACGATCCATTATCAGAAATATTTAGGCCTTGACAAACTGCTCGATGCCCAGCATCCTCGTTCGGCCAGCCTTGACAAAGATCCTGCCCACGAGGAAATGCTTTTTATCATCGTCCATCAAAGTTATGAAATCTGGTTTAAGCAGATCATTCACGAATTGGAATCGGTCATCGATATGTTTTACAAGGAGGCTGTGGACGAAAAAAACATCGGAACGGCTGTCGATCGGCTCAGCAGGGTAGGGGACATCATCAATTTGCTGACTGAGCACATCAGCGTTATGGAAACCATGACCCCGCTGGATTTTTTGGATTTTCGTAATTACCTTTTCCCGGCTTCTGGCTTTCAAAGTTTTCAGTTTAGGAAGATAGAAAACCTTTTGGGGCTCAGAGAATCTCAACGAATGACTTATGGAGGCCATCACTATGGGGTCTTTTTTTCGGAAGAGCAAAAGGCCGAGCTGGAAGAAATTGCAGAGGGGAAAAACCTCTTCATGGTGATGGAGGACTGGCTGGAACGGACTCCCTTTTTGAAATTCAAGGATTTTAAATTTTTGGACTTATACAAAAGGGCCGTTGAAAACATGATTTTCAAAGAGGCCGATGCCATCAAGTCAACTAATTACCTCAGTGAAGAGGAAAAGGAAAAACGCCTGAAGATGATGGGAAGTACAGATACCTACTTTCAGTCCATCCTGGATCGGGAGGTGCATCGACAGATGGTGGAAGCAGGCAAGCAGCGCCTCAATTACGAGGCTACACTGGCCGCCCTGATGATTAACCTATACAATGAAGAGCCCCTGCTACAGTTGCCATACAGGCTCCTCCTGACCATAGTAGACATCGACGAACTCCTGACCAATTGGAGGTACAGGCATGCCCAAATGGTCCTTCGTATGCTGGGGAGAAAGATCGGAACTGGAGGTTCGAGCGGCCATGATTACCTTAGAGAAACGGCGGGAAGACATAGGATATTTACCGACCTTCATAACATCTCCACCCTGTTGATTCCACGCTCCGAATTGCCGGAATTGCCCCGAGAATTGAAAAGAGAACTTGGTTTTTTCTATTCGAAAGATTAATTATTGAAACAGGCTTGTTTAGAATATGTATCTTTAGCGAATAGCCCATGCCAGTATCCAATCTGTAAAGTCCAAATCCCAAGAATGAGAATCAACGGCCACTCCCACCTGCTCCCTTATCCCGAAGAGATCCCTCCCTTTATGCGGGAAAAAGAGATATTTTGGATCGACGAGAAGCGTAAGTTCATGCTCCAAAAAGGATGGAAAAGACCCATTACAGATTCCAGTTTTTTTCTGAACGAAAAGTTGGAATGGATGGAGAAAAATACCATCGACCATGCAGTGGTTCTCAACCTTTCCCAGTTGTACGGAAATGGCCTTCGACTGGAGGAAATGAAAAAGGTACTACGCTTCCAAAATGATTTTAATGCCAGTGTACAAGAAAATCACCCCGATAAATTCACCTGTGGTTTTGTAGTTCATTGTGGATACGTAAGGGGAGCCCTCTGGGAAATAGAGCGCTGTGTGGAGGAACTCAACCTCAGGGTCCTCTGTCTTCCCACCCACTACATGGATTCCGTCGGAAACTGGCGCTCGGTCTTCGACGAAGAAACCGAACCTATCCTCGAACTGGCTAATTATTACAAATTAGCCATAGAAGTCCACCCCTACGATGGAGAGAAGTTCATTCATTTGGAAAATACCGCCTGGCGCTTTCATCTTATTTGGATGCTGGCCCAATGTGCGGATTCCTATCATTTCTACACCCTCCAGGGTTACCATGAAAAGTATCCCGACATCAGGGTTTGCTTTGCCCATGGGGGGCAGTTGGCTCAGATCAACCTCGGAAGAAGAATCCAGGGCTTTGACGGTCGCCCAGACCTTTTTCAAGGTAAATACCACCCGAGAAAAGCTGTAGCCCATCCCAACATTTACTTCGATACCTTAGTTCATGACATGGGCTCTTTGGAATTAATGATCAAACGCCAGGGAACAGATCAGATCATCCTAGGACTTGACGATCCCTATCCCTTGGGAGAAATGGAAAGCAAGCCGCAGTCCTCCTATCCTGGCAAACTGCTAGATCTTGCCCTTGAAAACAAAATTATTGACGGAGACCAATACCAGGAAATGTGGGCCGACAATGTTTTGCGGTGGTTAGGAAAGGATTATGGCCAAAACCTGAAGCAGAGACTCAGCAACATTAAGCATGAAGAAAATATTTGATATACCCTTTGTAGATAGCTTGGATTTTGCCAGAGAAATGGACCTCCTGGACCCCTTAGCCCCCTACCGGGAGGAATTTCACCTTCCCGGGCAGGAAAATGGAGAGCCTTATCTTTATTTCTGTGGAAATTCACTTGGTTTACAGCCTAGGCGCAGCGAGGCGGCCCTAAAGCAAGAACTGGACGACTGGGCCCATCTGGGGGTGGAGGGCCACGTACACGCCCGCAATCCCTGGATGCCCTACCATGAATTTCTTACCCAGGCCATGGCTGCCGTGGTTGGTGCCCATCCCCTGGAAGTCGTGGTCATGAATACCCTTTCGGTCAACCTTCACCTGATGATGGTTTCCTTCTACCGGCCCAGTCCTAAGCGGTACAAGATAGTGATAGAGGCAGATGCCTTCCCTTCGGATAAATTTGCAGTAGCCTCCCAAGTCCGCTTTCACGGCTTTGATCCCGAAACTTCCCTCGTTGAGTTGAAGCCCAGAGAAGGCGAACATTGCCTGCGAATGGAAGATATTGCCACCATCATCGACAGGGAAGGAGAAGAAATTGCCCTGGTTATGCTGGGGAATACCAATTACTACACAGGGCAGTTTTTTGACATGAAGGAAATCACCCGGTTGGCCCATGCCAAAGGAGCCAAGGTTGGTTTTGACTGTGCCCATGGAGCAGGCAATGTAGAGCTTAACTTGCATGATTCGGGGGCTGATTTTGCCGTGTGGTGTAGCTATAAATACCTCAATTCAGGTCCAGGTAGCCTGGCTGGATGCTTTGTGCATGAGCGCCATGCCTACGACAAGGAAATCCCTCGATTTGAAGGTTGGTGGGGGCACAACAAGGATACCCGCTTTGAGATGCGAGACGGCTTTGATCCCATCCCCGGTGTAGAAGCCTGGCAATTATCCAATCCTCCTATTCTTTCCCTGGCCGCCGTTAAGGCTTCCCTGGAGCTTTTTGACGAGGTAGGCATGTCCAACCTGAGAAAAAAATCCCTCAAACTAACCGGCTACCTGGAGTTCCTTTTGGAAAGAATGGGCAAAGAAGTAGTCCGGGTCATCAGTCCAAAAAAACCAGAGGAGAGAGGCTGTCAATTGTCTATTCAGGTAAAAAATGGGTACAAAGCCCTCTTTCACACAGTTTCAGATATGGGTGTTATAGCTGACTGGCGGGAACCTGACGTAATTCGCATAGCGCCGACACCCTTTTATAATTCTTATGTGGAGGTCTTTAGATTTGTAGAAATACTGAAGACTGCCCTTTCATCCCACTAATTACCCTGAATGCAATCCAGAATCATGAAAAAAGATAAAATCATCATTGTCGGTGCCGGACTTTGTGGAACCCTGCTCGCCCTCCGCATGGCTCAGCGAGGCTATCAAGTAAGCTTACACGAAAAAAGAGGAGATATGAGGAAGGAATCCTGGACCGGGGGGCGCTCCATCAACCTTGCCCTTTCGGCCAGAGGACTCATGGCCCTGGAAAGGGTAGGTCTCAAAGATGAAATCCTCAAAGATTGTATTCCTATGAGAGGACGGATGATCCATGATCAAGAGGGGCAACTGCGGTTTTCTCCCTACAGTGGCAGGCAAAAAGATTATATCAATTCAGTATCAAGGTCTGGGCTTAACATCCGTCTGCTCGATGAGGTAGAGGCCATGGAAAACATTGAACTGCATTTTCATTCCAAGTGTGAAGGGGTGGAATTGGAAAATGCCAGGGCTCACTTTTTACAGGAGGAAAGCGGCGAACCTCATATAGAGGAAGGGGCAGTAGTCATCGGGACGGATGGGGCTGGTTCTGCCGTCAGAAAAAGTATGATGGCCCGGACGCCCGAATTGCTCTTCAACTTTTCCCAGGAGTTTCTCCGTCATGGCTACAAGGAACTGACCATGTATCCCAATGAAA
Organism: uncultured Bacteroidia bacterium; assembly: GCA_964564415.1. GTDB lineage: Bacteria > Bacteroidota > Bacteroidia > J057 > J057 > JALEFZ01. Next base: position 45,949 of record CAZMAV010000013.1, read on the forward strand.
GTGGCAATTATCGCATTGAGGCCAACGCCCTGCACATTTGGCCCCGACGCGAATTTATGATGATTGCCCTGCCCAATCCTGGAGGCAGCTTTACCCTGACCATGTTTCACCCTTACAAAGGTCGGGGAGGCTTTGATGCCCTGGATACCCGCGACAAGGTCAAGGCCTTTTTTGAAGAAGAGTATCCGGATCTCCTTCCCCACATCCCCCATTACCTGGACGAATACTTCGAAAATCCTGTAGGGCTTTTGGGTATGGTGCGTTGCTATCCCTGGCAGGCCTTTGGAAATACCCTCATCATGGGAGACGCTGCCCACGCCATCGTTCCTTTTTACGGGCAAGGGATGAATGCCTCTTTTGAAGATGTCAGGGTCTTTGACGACATGGTGGAAAACTATGAAGGAGATTGGGCCAGTATCCTGGAGCACTTTCAGGAGGCAAGGGTGGACAACGCCAATGCCATCGCTGACCTGGCCCTCGACAATTTTATCGAAATGCAGGACAAAGTAGCCGATCAGGCTTTTATTGAAAAACGAAAGCTTGAAATGGAGCTTGAACAGCAATTTCCTGATTATTACTCTAAATATTCCCTGGTTACTTTCCGACCCGAGATGCCCTACAAAGAGGCCAAGGAACTGGGCCGGAAGCAGGATGAATTACTCCTGAAACTCTGCCAGGAACCTGGGAAGACCCACTTGAGCCTGAGCGTCGTGCGTCAGCAACTCCAAAAACTTCAGCAGGAGAGGGTAAATGTCGTATGACATTACCCAATGGTTATTTTTGCTTATTGATAAGGAATTATATGAGGCTTAACTTTAAATGAATGGCAGCCTTTTTGATTAATAATGCGGGGACACTGCAAAAACAGTGCATGTTATCTCCAATAGGTTCTTTTCCGCTTTCCTCAAACTGCCTACATAGATAGCTAGCTCCACTTTTTTTAACAAGTAATTCCCTAAATGATGATCAAAACAGAAAAAAAACTTCCCGAAAATCGCCCTGAAGCCAAGGCTGAAGTTCAGCGCCTGGGTAATCTCATACTCATCTCTGGGTCAGGAAAGGATTTGGTTGCTGCTAACCTTCCATCGAAGGACATGCAAGCCTATACCCGGACCCTACTGAGCCACATTCAAACCATCCTGCAAAAGGAGGGAGCAGGCCTGGCAGATATCGTTGACCTTACGGCTTTTCTTTCTGATGAGAAAGATATGGAGGCGTACTTAGAGACTTTTGAAGCGTTTTTTGCTGTCCAGAAGCCCGGACATAAGGCTGTATTAGTCAAGCAGGAGTCCAGGCTAGATGTGAAGGTGGTGGCCTACCGGGAAGGTGAATCTTCTGTACCTACCTTTCGCCAAAGTGGGAGCATTGGCTTTGGACAATAAAAGATAAAAGGGACAAAACACTGAAATAGCTTAACCCTTTTAGTCATTTATCGTCCATTTACCTATACCCAATCTAAGATATTCATGCAGCACCGATACCCGGATTCTTCCCCGGTTAAGACAGCCCTCCTCAGCTATAAATTCCCTGAAATTAGACTTTAATTCTTGATCCAGGAGCTGAATTCTACGGGTTGAGGGAAGCTAAATTTTGCCTTAGCTGGAGCGGGACTCTATCATTATCGGTTTTTTCTTTCAAAATGGGGTAAACCCCACAAATGATCTTATTTTAGCATGAATAAAACTCCAAATCATAGGCTTTCCACCATGGCGAATGCACGTATATTATGGGTTGATGATGAAGTAGACCTGCTCAAGGCCCACATTCTCTTTTTGAAGAATAAAAACTTCGATGTAGAGGCTGTGAGCAACGGGATCGATGCCCTGGAACAAATCAAGAAGGTAAACTTCGATGTGGTCTTTCTGGATGAGCAAATGCCTGGTATGGATGGCCTGACGGTTCTCAAAGAAATTCAAAAGATAAAGCCCAGCCAGCCTGTCATCATGATCACCAAGTCCGAGGAAGAGGACATCATGGAGGACGCCCTCGGAGCCCAGATTACCGATTATCTCATCAAGCCAGTCAAACCTTCGCAGATCCTCCTTGCCCTCAAGAAGCTGACGGAAAATAAAAAACTCATCAATGAGAAGGTCACTTCCGGTTATCAGCAGGACTTTCGAAACATCGCCATGAAACTCATGGACGCCAATCATCACGAAGACTGGGTAGAGATCTACCGGGATCTGATGTTTTGGGAGGGAAGAATGGAGGAAAATGACGACCAAGGCATGGAGGAGGTTCTGGAAAACCAGCTCAACGAAGCCAATTCTAATTTTGGACGCTTTGTGGCTCGCAACTACCTCGATTGGGTCAACACGGGGGACATAGAGGACAGGCCCCTCCTTTCACCTGATGTGATTCCACAAACGGCTTTTAAGCAACTGGACCAGGGCTATGAAAGTGTATTTTTTATCCTGGTCGACTGCCTTCGCTATGATCAGTGGAGGGTATTCGAAAGCGTCATCCGGGAACTGTACTACATAGAAAGCGAGCAGGCCTACTATGGAATTCTGCCCTCCGCTACCCAGTATGCGCGAAACTCGATTTTTTCGGGCCTCATGCCCCTGGAAATATCTGAAAAATATCCTCAGCATTGGCTAAACGACGACGAAGATGGTGGCAAAAACATGAGCGAGAGCTTTTTCCTCAAGGAAATGCTCAAGCGTCATCGGCTAAACATCAAGCACTCCTACCACAAGATCATCACCAATGAGCATGGCAAGGCTCTGGCGGACAACATCCTTAACCTGATGAATAATGACCTCAATGTCATTGTCTACAATTTCATCGACCTCCTTTCTCATTCCAGAACGGAGATGAACATTATTCGCGAACTGGCTCCCAATGAGGCTGCCTATCGCTCGATTTCAAGGAGTTGGTTAGAGCATTCTCCACTCCTACGAGTGCTGAGAACCCTTTCGGAAAGAAATGTGAAGATCATCATGACTACGGACCACGGGACCATCCGAGTCAAGCGCCCCGTGCGCATCATCGGAGATCGCAATACCACCACCAATTTGCGTTACAAGCAGGGAAAAAATCTCAATTACGACGAGGGACTCAAATATCTCTTTACGATACGAAAGCCCGAACAGGCCCGTCTGCCCAGGACCAATCTCAGTTCTTCCTATGTATTCTCGATGGAAGATTATTTCTTTGCCTATCCCAATAACTACAACTACTACGTCAATTATTACAAGGACACTTTTCAGCATGGAGGGGTAAGCCTTGAGGAGATGGTCATTCCCATTGTGGAGATGATCCCCAAAAAGCGATAAGCATCTTTCAAAACCATATGACTTTTACCTTGCCTGACAAAGACCCCAAAGCCACAAAAACCCTCATCAGCGAAGGTTTGAAGGATAATAAGGCCTTGGTCAAAAGAGTTTTGGAGAGTTGTAAGGATGTAAGAATTTTTGCATTTTACGGTGAATTGGGGGCCGGGAAGACTACCCTAATCAAAGAATTTTGCAAGTTGCTGGGAGTCGACGAAAGGGTAAGCAGCCCCACCTTTGGCATCCTGCACGAATACGAAGGAGAAAGAGGCCCTGTCTATCACTTTGACTTTTACAGGCTTCAGCATCCGGATGAAGCCTATGGAATTGGTGTAGATGAATATTTCACCTCTGGAGAATATTGCTTTGTGGAATGGCCTGAAAGGGTCGAAGACTTGCTGCCGGAAAGTCTTGCCACGCTGCACATTACCGTTGAATCCCCAAACCGAAGAACCATTACCTTAAGCTGCGTCTGAATGGCCAAAAAAGATTATTCCATTGATCAGGAATTATTTTCTGGAGTCTACCCGGGTTCATGGGCCGTCCCCATGGAGTCTCCCCTCAAGACGAGCAAGGCCAAAAGGAGCCTGAGAATCGGTGTGCCTAAGGAAATCTTTTTTCAGGAAAATCGGGTAGCCCTTACTCCCGAAGCCGCAGGCGTACTCGTGGCCAATGGACATCAGGTTTACCTTCAGCACGAAGCAGGAGCAGGAGCCCGCTATACCGATGCGGATTATTCCGAACAGGGAGTGGTTGTCTCCTACAAGGCCGAGGATATTTTTCAGAATGCTGACATAATCCTCAAGGTTTCTCCCCTCTCTTCTTCTGAAATGGGCCTTCTGCGGGAAAATCAAATCCTGATTTCGGCTGTTAACATGGGCAACCTTACCCCCGATTTTGTCCATCATTTGATCAAAAAAAATATCACTGCTTTTGGATTTGAATTCTATAAGAGTGAAGACGGCTCCCTCCCTCTCGTTCAGATGATGAGCGAGATTGCAGGAGTTTCTTCCATTCACATTGCCTCTGAACTTCTCACGGGCAACAATGACGGCCAGGGCATCCTCCTCGGGGGTATCACAGGCATTCCCCCTGCCGAAATTACCATTGTTGGGGCCGGTACTGTAGGCTTTAATGCCGCTCAGACTGCCATGGGCATGGGGGCAAGGGTCAGGATCATCGACCAGGAAATCTACAAACTCAGGCGAATAGAAAAAGAACTGGGCATCAATGTTTACACCTCCGTAGCCCAGCGAAATTATGTCAGGGAAGCTGTTGCAGCCTCAGATGTGGTCATTGGAGCTGCCTACAGAGAAGGTCAGCGCGCCCCACTGGTGGTCACCGAGGACATGGTCAAGGAAATGAAACCCGGCTCCGTCATCATTGACGTCGCCATCGACCAGGGAGGCTGCGTAGAGACCAGCCGGATGACTACCCTCGACAACCCCACCTTCATTGAGCACGATGTGATTCACTATTGCGTGCCCAACATCGCCTCAAGGGTGGCCAGAACAGCTTCCGTAGCCATCAGCAATATCCTGGGCCCATTGGTCATAAATATGGGAGATAGTGGAGGATTGGACAACCTGATTCGGCACAGTTCAGAGGTGAAAGAAGGCATATATGTCTACCGCAGGCACGTAACCAAGAAAAATATTGCCATGCTTTTCGGGATGAGCATGAACTACCGCGATATCGAACTGCTTATCGTTTCCATGTAAAGGATGAGACAGAAGCCACCCTTGCGCATCCTTGGGGTCTTAATTATAGGTAGCGTAAAACCAAACTAAAACATCAAAGAACATGAAGGTCAAACAACTATTCTCAATCATTTTTTTTCTGGTTTTTTCTCCTTTTTTTCTAACCGCCCAGACAGTGGTCGAAGGAATAGAAGAACTTAACAGAAAGCAAAGTGGAAATGCCCTGACAGTAACCATCGAAGGGCAGGCGAAAAATGTAGAAAAGGTCATGGAGCATCTTTTCGAAAGTGGTAGCGGGGAAAAGGTCCGCAAAAAATCCGGTACCTATCAGGTGGAGGGTGCGCGCTTGGGTGAAATTTCCGGAAAGACCCTTGATTATTACTACACGGTCGAAAAACCCAGCAGGGGGGATAAAATTCACTCCAAGGTCAGCCTTTTCATCTCGACAGGAAATAATAATTTTGTGAACTCTGAAGAATTTCCGAGTGTAATGGAATCTGCCGAGGAGATCCTACAAGGGCTGCAACTCCATGTGAGGATTTATGAAATGGAGCTATTGATCGAAGAGCAGGAAAAAATGATCGACAAGGAGGAAAAGCAATACGAACGACTGCAGAATGACTCCGTCAAATTGGAAGAGATTATCCTGAATACAGAGGCTCAACTTCAAGAAAATAAAGCAGAACAAGCCGACCAAAGGTCGAGAATCAGTACCGAAAGAGACCGCTTACAGACTTTTCTTTTGCAATTGGACCAACTCCGAAACGACAGGGACAACCCCGCCGGACAAGTTGAAGACAGAGAATTGATGGATGCCCTGGAAGAGGAATTTGACTCTGATGGGAATTAAGAGCACAGAAGCCGAACTCTTTTGGATTTGCCAGCGACTTGGTATATCATTTTCTGAATATCCCATTATTATTGTTACCTTTGAAGGGTAAATAAAGTATTATGAAAGTAGACAAGCATACCGTGGTTTCTCTTCATTACACGCTAAAAAATAATGATGGAAATGTGTTGGATACCTCTCAGGGAGGAGATCCATTGGTATACCTGCATGGAGTAGGCAATTTGATTCCCGGCCTCGAAAAGGAGATCAACGGGAAGGAAGAAGGTACCGAATTTCAAGCTACCGTTTCTCCCGAAGAGGCTTATGGTCAAAGAAATGAGGAATTTATCAAGACCGTTTCTAAAAACGATTTTCAGGGAGAAGAAGAACTACAGGTAGGAATGCAGGTTCAGATTCAATCTCAGAGTGGAGAAAAGGCCCTTGCCATGGTCTCCGACATCAAGGGAGAAAATGTAGATCTCGACCTCAACCATCCCTTGGCCGGAGAAACCCTTCATTTTGACGTTAAGATCGAAGGTGTCAGGCAGGCTACTGCCGAAGAAATCGAGCACAAGCACGCCCATGACCCCAACGGTCATCAGCAGTGATATAGAGTAGTTAAAAAAGGCCTGCCTCTTTTGAAGAAGCGGGCCTTTTTTTGTGTTCAGATAAAGGATCAGTCGAAGTCTTAGTTTACTTCAATCTCAATGCTTGAAGGTCTGGCTTCCTCTTTTTTGGGAATATGAAGGGTAAGCACACCCTGTTGGTAGGAGGCCTTGATCTTGGATGCGTCTACCGAGTCTGGAAGGATAAAGCTTCGCTTGAGGGAACGGAAGTCAAATTCCCGGCGAGTATAGCCCTTGTCATTTTCCTCATCTTCGCCCTTATCCTCATGGGAAATGGCCAGACGATCTTTCTCTACCCCCATGCTGAAGTCTTCCTTGCTCAACCCGGGCACGGCTAGGCTAAGGGTTCAACCTTCTTCCTTCTCAGAAATACTTACGGCAGGATAGTTTTCGTAGAAGCCAGCGCGACGGATTTGTCTGCCCTGGCGAGTGGGATAATTTGTGGAGCAAGTCATATCGCTTTTCTTTTTGTTTCAGTTTTGAATTCACTTAGCTCTTATCAAGGCCTGTACACCATACTTTTTCTGCCTTTTTGTCATTCTGTTTTTATTTTACATGTCAAAATAGCGCTATCAGATGATTTTATCCACCCAATAGCGCCATTTTTGACTGCCTAATCTCTAGCAGGCTTAAAGTTCTTCCAATGAGGCCTCACAGGCTTGGAGCACATGAGCGATTTCTTTTTCACCAGTAGCGGCAGAAATAAACATGGCCTCATATTGACTGGGAGGAAGGTAAACTCCGCGTTTGAGCATAGCCCTGAAGAAGGTGGCAAAGCGCTCCATATCACAGGCGTTGGCGCCGTCGAAGTTACGCACGGGTTCGGGATTAAAATATAGGGTAAACATCGACCCGATGGTGGGTAGGGTATGGGGAATACCTTTCTTTTCCAGGAGTTCATGCATCCCATTGGACAATTCCGAAGCGGCATGGTTGGCTTTGAGATAAACCTCAGGATGATCCCGCAGATATGAGAGGGTAGCATAGCCGGCATTCATAGCCAGGGGATTGCCAGAGAGGGTTCCCGCCTGATAGACAGGACCGGCGGGGGAGACGTACTCCATGATCTCTGCCTTGCCTCCATAGGCGCCTACAGGCATGCCCCCTCCTATGATTTTACCCAGGCAAGTAATGTCTGGAGTTACGTCAAGCAGGGATTGGGCAGAATTGTAGGTCAGTCGAAAACCCGTCATGACCTCATCGAAGATCAGGATGATGTCATGCTCGTCGCACAGGTCGCGAAGGCCCTGAAGAAAATCCTGATCAGGAACGATGACCCCCATGTTTCCTGTGACGGGCTCTATGATTATGGCGGCAATGTCTCCCTGATTTTTCATCACAAGTTGGCGTACCTGCTCCAGGTCATTGAATTCACCGAGGAGGGTATCCCTGGCCGTACCTTCGGTTACTCCAGGGCTATTAGGGACCCCAAAGGTTATAGCTCCGCTACCGGCAGCGATCAAAAATGAATCTCCGTGGCCGTGGTAGCAGCCTGCAAATTTGATGATCTTATCCTTTCCTGTGAATCCCCGGGCCAGGCGTATGGCTGACATGGTGGCTTCGGTTCCACTACTGACCATTCTTACTTTCTCAACAGAGGGGACAGCATCGACAATGATTTTGGCCATCTCTATCTCGATTTCAGTAGGTGTACCGAAGCTGAAGGAGTTGCGAAGAACCTTTTCTACAGCCTCCACCACATAAGGATGGTTATGGCCCATGATCATAGGACCCCAGGAATTGATTAGCTCCACGTAGGCATTTCCATCCGGGTCGTACATGTAGGCTCCGTCGGCTCGCTCCATGAAAATAGGGTCGCCCCCTACACTTTTGAAGGCCCGTACCGGAGAATTAACGCCTCCGGGGATATAATCGCTCGCAGTCTCGAATAGAGACTTGCTCTTTACTATGCTGTAGGTAGACATAAAGGCTTGGTTCGGTTCTGTTTTAAAAAATGAAATTTTAATGTATCAAGTTGCCCCTGAAAATAAAACTACCCCAGGGTTGGCTCTGAAAAGGGTATTTTCGACAGGAAGGACTTGATATCGGGATGATTAACTTTCTGGTAAATGACTTGTTTAGCAAGCCCTAAAGGATGAGGGATTTTAGGGGTCCAGGGGAGGAGGTGGATTAGAAGAAGCAGACTCTTTTTGCTCTTTTTCTATGTCAAATTGAGGATTTTTTAACATGGCCTGGTCAAAATCGGCCCGAGCTTCGGCATGACGCCCGATATTTTGTTTGGCCATGCCCCGCTGAAAATAATAGTAAGCATTGTTGGGATCGAGGCGAATGGCCTGGGTAAAAGATTGGATGGCCTCATGGAACTTACCTCCTTGAATCTCTGCTAAACCTCGGTAGTACCAGGCCTGAGAAAATGTAGAATCCACATCAAGGGCCTTTTTAATGTCAACCAGGGCATATTCCCACTCTTTCATGGCCAGTTGACTGAGGCCTCTATTGGTAAGGGCCACTGGGTCATGGGGACTGTCGTAGAGAATGAGGGTCAAATCTTGGACGGCTCCATCTTCCATGCCCAGGCGGTAAAAGGTGGCCGCACGAAAGTGTCGGGCTGTCTTATAATCGGGATCGAGGTCTATGGCTTTGTTAAGGCATAGGAGAGCAGTATCATAGTTTTCTCTGTGATAATTGATATAGCCCAGTTGAAAATGTGAACGGGCATGGGTGGAGTCGAGTGTGAGGATGTGTTGAAAGTCAGCCTTTGCAGAATCCAGTCTTTTCAATCTAATGAGGGACATTCCCCTGTTAAACTGTGCCAATAAATAATTGGGATCTTGTTTCAAAGCTGCGGAAAAATCTTGGTAGGCTTTTCTGAATTTTCCCAGGTTGTAGAAGGCAAACCCCCGTAGTTGATAGGGCTCAGCCCAGTTGGGATGCTTCTCGATTTCCCGACTTTGCTTTTTGATTTGGTTGGTCCAGGCAGAGTTATCCAAGCCCCTGGATGAGGGACCGTCCTCAGGCATGCTCCTGCAGGAGAAAAGAGAAGCAGCTAGTAGCAATAAGTAGAGGATAAATCTCATGCTGCCGGGTTTTTTTCTCAAAGAAGTAAGTTCTGGCCACTTCTCCCAAGGTCTCCTGCGTCAGTATCTAAGATTGATACATGACCGGTAAAAATCCTCACAGGAAATTCTACGGCTTTCCCGAATTTTCTTCAAAATTAGCCTGTGCTTTTCTTGATCATTTTTGAGGAATAATATAAAATCCTCACCTTCCTTGAAAAATGTCCAAAAGGCTTTTTGATCCCTGTCCTATATTAAAATTAAAAGTAACACAGAGCATGGCAGGACCTCCTGAAAGCTTTGTATTTATCCTCCATTCAAGATTTTCAAAAATATAATATTCAAAACTCCAACGGTGCTGAATCGCTACTATTTACCTTTGTCCCATGAGGCTTCTGAAGGATTCCTCGTCTATGCCCAGGGCCAGGATGTGTACTTCGGAAAATTTATTGGGAATATGTGCCCTCCAGGGAAGGTATTGATAGCGGACAAGCTTATTGGCCAGTTTCGCCTCACAGTTGACCAGGTAGCGGATATCCATTTGATCATCGTGGGTGTAGCGGAAGTATTCCTTCAGATAAAAGTCGTGTTTTCCCACTTTTTCCTCGATTTTACGCTCGACTACTTCCATAAGTGAATCTGTGTTCACATTCCAGGCAAGGCCATCCAGGTTGAGCATAAAAAATCCCGAATACTTGTAGGGCGATACATCCTCATACCAGTAAACATCCTTTTGCTTCTCCAGGACCTCAATGGCATCCTTCAGCATGGAGGGGTCGTTGAAGGTAATCCTTGACCAGGGAATGGACTGTGAACTCCGTCGAAAGCGATCGAATTCCGAAGGATCAAGGGAATAAGAAAGACCCTCCAGGGTGACATAACCACAATGGAGGTTCATTTCCAGGGTTCGAACCAGCCTTCCATCTTGGTATATTTTAAGGGAATAGTGATGGTCGCAGCTATTGTCTAGGGTGAGGGGGAAATTCCAGCTTTCCTTGAGTTTCTTCATGAAACCCTTATCTCGGGTGATGAAGGTGCCCAGTTCCTCCTGTATGGGTAAGGCTTTGTAATTATGGAGGGGTACCCCGATCATGGCCCATTCGCCTTGCTGAAAATCAAGGCCTTCGAGGACTCTTTTCGCTTGTAGAGGCTGTATCAGAATTCCGGTTAAAAGGCCCAACCAGAGGCAGGCTTTCCAAGATCTAGCTTTCATTGTGTGTTCTTTAAATTGTTGTTAATAGAGACGAAAAGAAGCTCCTATCTACACGGTAATTAACAGGGGTTTTAGGATGGCTCTTCTTCATCTACTTCCTCGGCGGTTTGGACCAGAACCCTTTTTTCGATTTCCTTAGCGGTAGGGGTATTGGCAATGCCCCCTTCTGCGGTTTCTTTGTAGCGCACTTCCATCGAAGCTCCTACCTCTCCCATAGCATCGACGATTTCGTCTACAGGGATCATGGCCCTATCCCCTGCCAGGGCCATTTGAGCTGAGGCAAAAGCAATGACTGCAGCCGAAGCATTGCGCTTGATGCAGGGTACCTCTACCAGTCCGGCCACCGGATCGCAGATCAGGCCCAGCATATTCATGATGGTAATGCCAACCGCTTCAAAAATATGATTCATGCTTCCTCCCAGGGAAAAGACGATAGCCCCGGCACCCATGGCTGCTGCCGTTCCGGTTTCAGCCTGACAACCCCCTACAGCTCCCGCAATGGAAGCTCTTTGTTCGATGATTAGGGCAATGCCTGCGGACACCAGCATAGATTGATATAGGGTCTTCTTGGGCAGTTGATGTAATTCTTCAAGGGTAACCAGGACCCCAGGCATGATCCCGGAAGCTCCTGCTGTGGGAGCAGCCACGACCCGGCCCATGCAGGAGTTGACTTCCTTAGCAGAGATGGCGTAACTGATGAGGGCCTGAAATTCCGGACCCAAAACGGATATTTTTGATTGGTGAACTTTTTTGGCACCATTGTCTACCATGCCAGAACGGGAAGACATATCTTCCATCAGTCCCGTTTTGACAGCATCCTTCATCACCGCATAGGTCTGGGCCAACTTGTCCCAGATTTCTTCTTCCTTCCTTCCCCTGAGTTCTTCTTCATAAGTAAGCACCGGCTCCCAGGGAAGAGCCTCTCTACTTTCGCAGTAATGTTGCCACTCAGAAAAACTCTCAAATAATATTGTCATGAGTATTTTTTTTGCGAGTCTCTTTTCAGCCCCCTTTTATTTTAAGACATGTACTGAAATTAAAGATACTAGGATTTCTCCAGACCTGCGAACTAATTTCTTCCTTTTGTCCTCCAGGAGAGGGACAATGATTTTGCTTCTCAGATCTCTGTCGGCTGCTTCATTTCCTTTTCTTTCTTCTGGGATTTGACTTCGGCGTAGGTGTCGTGGTATTTGGGATGGGTTGTTCCCATCCACTTATCCCAAAATGTAAAATAGAGTCCATAATTTCCCCTGAAGTATTTGTGATGCATGTTGTGGTTGGTCGAGGTATTGAACCACTGTCCAAACCAGTGCTTGTCCATGCCTCTGGGGAAAATTTCCCATCCCAGGTGGCCCATGACATTGTAGGCCATCATCCAAAGAAGGAAAACAAAAAGTCCCAGGGGATGGACAGGAAATAAAAAAGCGACCAGGAAGATGATGCTAGCCTCTACAATGGCCTCCAGGGGATGGAAGGCAAAGGCAGCCCAGGGAGAAGGATTGGTAGAGCGATGATGGGTCAGGTGAAAAAGCCGGAAAAGGCGGGGGTGATGCATCCACCGATGGGTCCAGTAAAAATAAGTATCGTGGAGGAGAATCATCAGCAGGATGCTAAGCAAGAGATAAGGCCAACCATACTCGTCAATTTGGATGTATACCTGGGTGTATTGTCTTAGCGGTGTTCCAAAAACTAAAAATCCTATCAGGGTAAAGATGAGGATGGTGGACAGAGAAGCAAAAATCTCCCTTCTGTAAGAACTTCCACTAGGAAAATTGGGCTGAATCTTGGTGTATCGCAAACGCTTGCCAAACATCACATAAAATACCAGGAAAGCCAGGCCCGCGATTACAAAGTACCTCAGGAAAACTGTGGTAAAGATACCCAGGAAGAGTTCTTTCGAAGATATAGTTGGCATGAGCATTATCTTTGATAATCTATCTCAATATATTTTGTTGTAGCCTAAAGTCAAAGGCCAATTTGAAGGCCACGCTTGCAAATTTAGCCAACACATCCATCCAGCCTTTTTCTCGCAGTTGTACAATCATAGCTAACGTTCCTCCGCTAGGCTCCGTTGAATTAAGCAGACTTAGCCCTACGCTCGGGAAAGCAAATAAGCATCAACGTGAAGCCTTATGAAAAATGTAACATGGATAGGAATTACCTTTGTTGGACTGTTTTTAATGCTGGAAAGCGATGCCCTTGCCCAACGTCATCGCAGAGCTTGTGTGCCTTCCCCTCATTGGGGCCATGTGTATGCTTCTCCCCAGGCATATGCTTACCAAAATGATTTCATGAGAAGAATGCCGAGAAGGGCCTCCATAGCAGATTTTAGGGGTCAAACTTTTCACTACCTGGACGGAAATTTTTACCGCCGGGGCCGAAGAGGATTCCAAATGGTCCGTCCTCCCCTGGGCATCGTGATATACGACCGACCTCAGAGGGCTGAAAGGGTCATCTTTCGTGGTCAGGTCTACTTCAGATCCGGCCAACACTGGTTTGTCAAAAGCCGCAGGCAAAGAGCCTTTATCTTGGTGAGAAACCCTTTTAGGTAAAATCTCTTTCGCTGGCTTATTCTTCTGATTTAGCCTCAGCAGTTACTTTGAAATTGAAGCAAAAAAATACCCGACGAAATTTTTCGCCGGGTATTTTTTCGTGTTAAAGCCTTATTTGAGCTCAATGTATTTGAGAAATTCGGCTTTTACCTCAGGGTCTTTGAATTTTCCTGAATAATCAGCTGTGATGGTACTGCTGCCTGTATCTTCCACTCCCCGAGAGTGAACACACATATGGTTGGCATCGAGAATCACGGCTACATCTTCGGTTTCGAGCATATTTTTAAGCTCCTCCGCAATCTGGCGAGTCATTCGCTCCTGGACCTGAGGTCTCTTGGCGAAGTACTTCACAATTCGGTTGAGCTTGGACAAGCCTACCACTTTCCCGCTGGAGATATAAGCCACATGGGCCTTTCCCCAAATGGGTACAAAATGGTGCTCACAGTTGGAGTGAAAGCTAATGTCTCTCTCGACCAGCATTTCTCCGTAGTGATACTTGTTTTCAAAAAGGGTCGTGGAAGGCTTATTGGCGGGATTCAGACCGCTAAATATTTCCTTTACGTACATCTTGGCGACCCGGTGAGGGGTGCCGTCGAGGCTGTCGTCGTTTAGGTCCAGCCCCAGGATTTCCATGATGTCACGAAATTTGTCCTCAATGAGTTCAATTTTGGTGTCGTCGTCTAGGTCAAAAGCGTCAGGTCGCATCGGTGTTTCAACAGAGGTAGCGACATGGTGCTCGCCCAGCTCTTCATGAAATCCGCGTTTCCCTGAGTGGTGGCCGTTGTGGCCATTTACCCCATTTCCGTTACTGTTGTGCGGGGTATTCCACAAAGTTTCGTTCGGTTTCATACAATCTTACTGTTAAGTCAAGTTTCTCGTCTAAATTTCGACGGAGAATGTTCCAGATGACTACAACGATATTTTCAGCCGTTGGGTTCAACTTCCTGAATTCTTTTGTATCCAGGTTGAGATTTTTATGATCAAAACGGTCGAGCACATGCTCTTCGATCAAATCTTTCAAAATCTTGACATCCATTACATAACCCGTCTGCGGGTCGACTTCTCCCGTTACCTTTACCGTCAAGTTATAATTGTGACCGTGGTAATTGGGGGAGTTGCACTTTCCAAAAACTTTTATATTGGTTTCCTCGTCCCATTCGGGATTGTGCAGTCTGTGAGCCGCGTTAAAATGCGCTTTTCTAAATACTGATACCCTCATAAGTTTAGTTGGGTCATACAAAGCTTCGACATTGATATACGCGGAGAGATGACGGAAGATATATCGTATAGCTGACCTTTGGGCTTTCTCATCTGACCGACCCCTATCAATGAATGCAAATAATGAACTTAGCGCTACATAATTTGTTTAGCATGTGATAAATATTTATGCCGGGTGCAAAACCTGCGATGTTTAACAAAATATAGTTTTTATATGTATCAAGAGGCTGAGGTGATTGTGATTGGAAGTGGAATGGCAGGGCTTACCGCCGCCTGCCTTCTGGCAAAGGAAGGCAAAAAAGTATCCGTCCTCGAACAAAACTGGCTGGCAGGAGGCTGTTCCAGTTCCTATCCCAGGAAAAACTATATCTTCGAGAGTGGAGCTACTACCCTGGTAGGCCTGGATGCCCATATGCCCCTGGATTTTTTGGTCCGGGAAACAGGAATTCAACTGGAACCCTGGAAACTAAAGGTGCCCATGAAGGTCTATCTCCGCGATGGCACCCTCATCACCCGTCATCAAGACCTAGATGCTTGGATCGAAGAAGCAGAAAGGGTCTTTGGAAAAAAAGGTCAGCGTCCCTTTTGGGAAGAATGCTATAGGGTAGCTCACTTTGTCTGGGAAACTTCTCTCGTCCAAAGAGCCTTTCCCCCTTCCAATGTTAGAGATCTTTTTTACGCTCTCACTCATTTCCGACCCAAGCAACTGGGATTTGCCGCTCGGGCATTTTTCTCGGTCAAAGACCTGCTCAAAAAACACGGGCTTTACGAAAACGAGCGCTTCAAGGATTTTGTCAACGAGCAACTGCTGATTACAGCTCAAAACTACCTCGAAGAGGTCAATGTCCTCTTTGGAGCCACTGCACTTTGTTACACCAACTTTTCCAACTACTACGTTCCGGGGGGATTGGGGAAAATGGTTGACCAATTGGTAGCCTATATCGAAGAACGGGGAGGGGAGGTCCTTACCCGAACTCCGGTTACCAGAATCCTGCCTTCAAATGGGCACTACGAGGTTATCACGGACTATCGTGGAGAGGAAAAGCGTTTTCGCAGCTCCCGGCTCATTTCTTCGATTCCGATCAACAATACCTTGAATATGCTGGAAGGCGATCGGTTGAAGAAAAAATTTCGTCGTTCGACCATGGATTCTCCAAAGCTCAACTCAGCCTTTCAAATGGGCTTTGTCGCCAGGAGATCCGCTAAGATCGAATCTCTCCATCACCAAATTCACCTGGATGAGGCCCTTCTCTACACGGGTTCCCAGAGTATTTTCCTGAGTTGGTCACATCCAGATGACCATGAGCGCTGCGGACCCGAAGAGAGGGTAGGATCTATATCAACCCACGTACCTAATCCCGCTCACAATTTTATCGAACATAAAGAAAAGGTGGAAGAAGCCATTTGGAGAAACCTTGAGCGGGTAGGTCTGGTGAAAAAAGAGGATGTTCTGTATCACCATTCCTCCACCCCAGGAAGTTGGGAGAAATGGACCCAAAGGGCCTTTGGTTTTGTAGGAGGCTATCCCCAGTATATGAACATCAAACCCTGGCAAATGCTTGATGCTCGTCTGGACCACAAGGGATTTTACATCTGTGGAGACAGCACCTATCCGGGCCAGGGAATTCCGGGAGCCTGTCTTAGTGGTATCGTAGCGGTAGAAAAAATGAAATTGGACGGTCAATTGAAATGAAACTTTCAAAATACCTGCCTTTCTCTGTAAGCCCCACCTAAGAAACTTGGAGTTTACCCGTTTATTGAGGAGAATCGTCCTGATTTTTTGACTGTAGACGGGCCGCCGTTCTTTTTGCAATGATCTGGCTTACGTATTGGCGAATATCATCATAGGCTTCCGCGCTGATTTCTTCGTAGGTATCGTACAATTCTCGGGCAAAAACCGCCGAATAATTGAAGCGGTCGATGGCCTTTGCATATTGGGACCAGTTCTTCACACTTTCTATAATTCCTCCCTTGGGATCTACCTTGTAGTATACGGGGTAATTTCTGGCGATCCTGTAAAATATCTTTTCTGTCTTCATAGCAAGGCCCTTTGATGATTGTGGTTATATTGTTACTTTTGTGGTCTAAATTTAGCAAATAATCTTAATTCATGTCAAATATTTAGTTACTTTTGTGATGAAAAAACAGCCGATTGTGCATAAGTTGAAAAGCTACCTTCGTGAGCATAAGATCATTCATCAATTTATTGCCGACAAAATCGACAAGGAACGTCCCTTTGTCACCCGCAAGTTGAATGGCGAATCCATGGAAACACGGTTATTGGAACAAATCATGGAAGCTGCAGGTATATGGTACCAAGATTTGGTGTGCCAAGGCTCAGAAGCAGATGCTGGCCTTCATGAGGAGGTAAAAAGCCTCAGAGAAGAAGTCAATCTAATTAAAGAGGTTCTCCCAGAGTATTTGAAAAAATCGAAATCCTAAATGGCAAGTGTCAATTCACCCAAAAAAAGTATGTACATCGCCCTTATAGTAGGGGCGCTGTTCCTGGCAGTTATCATTTTTCAACAAGCCAATAACTTCACCTCTCAGTCTTATGTCAATGAAATTGAAGAGCTGAGAGATCAAAAGGACCTGCGTTTCAAAAACGATCCTAAGAGCCCCATTCCAAAGTCTCAAAAAGCAACATTCAAAGGGCTGAGCTACTATCCCGTAAAAGAAAAATTTAAGGTTGAGGCGAAGATCATAGCTCCCAAAGGACCCGAAAAAAAGGACACCCTCAAACTCCTTACCACTACCGGAGATTTCAGGCCCTTTTTGGCGGTAGGTAAGGTAGGTTTCAAGATTGATGAAAAGCCCTTTACCCTGACCGCCTATGAGTACCTGGAGATGGAGGAACCCACCCTTTTTGTGCCCTTTACCGATGAGACCACTGGTGAATTTACCTATGGCGGAGGAAGATACCTTGATGTGCCTCTTCAGGAAAATTTGGTTCTGGATTTTAATCAAGCTTACAATCCCTACTGTGTATACAATGAGGAATTTTCCTGCCCCATCCCTCCCCGAGAAAATCACCTGGACATAAGAATAATTGCAGGAGAAAACATCAGCAAGGAAGCCCAGACACCCTAGAAAGGGAAGGTATTCCACAAAAAAAGGCCCTTCTTCTTCAGAAAAGGGCCTTTTTTTAGTGATGGTCTATTTTATTTTCCACTTAAGTACATGAGCTTGGCCGAGCCGCTGAAGACTCCATTTACCCTCAACTGACAGACATACATTCCGCTTCCTACACCCTCTTCCCCTCGCTGCCATCGCAGGCGATATGTCCCTGGTGAGTAATGGCTTTCACCAAGGGTGCTCACCAGCCTTCCGTAAAGGTCGAAGATAAAGACTTCTACATATGCCCTTTCCCTGACCTCGAAAGGAATGTTGATACTTTCCTTGAAAGGATTGGGGTAGGGAGAAATAAGATGTCCTGCCTGATTGATCATTGGACTGATCAATTCTTTATCTACATTCATGATGAGGTCGGGGGTAAAGATGATCTCGGTGTCGCAGTCGATGGGGAAATCCTCCACATTCTCCACACTGTCCTGAGCCACGGAGACAAAGCAGTAGCTCCGCCCCAACTCTGCGGGATAGCGATCCTCGGTCAGTTCGGTTTTTCTTTTCCAAATCTCAAAGGGTCCTCTATCCATAGAAGCATAAATATCATAGGTGTAGACCCCTGAGCCCACATCCGTTCCTGCCCAGCTCACCTTGAGGTTGGATGAGTCGGTAGCTGTAAGAATGGGTTGTACCATACTCTCAGGCTTGTCGGCATCCAGGGTATTGGAGGCTGTATTGGTTTCGATGGCTTCGTTGATATCGAAGACGATGTCGGCCTTAGCTGTAACCTCAGTCCCTGTGGTGACATTGGAATTGGGAAGAATGGAATAGTTCACAAATCCTTCTCCTGAAGCTAGGGAGTCATTGACGGGCAGGAAGCCAGCAAAGGGGCTGGAGGGCTGAAGGCCCGTAGTGGGATCAATAGACTGGAAGATCCAAAAAATTTCACCATTAACCAGATCCACTCCGGCGGTTACCTCGAGGTCGATGCCCAGGGAATCTGGAAGATCAAGGACATCGGTGTAGGTAGATCTGCTGGCGGGTACCTGGAAAGTAAAGGGTCCGAATCCAAAATCTCCAAGCCTGAAACTCAGCCCGTTGAGGTCTTGGTCAAGGACTTGACGGATTTCGACTTTTTGCGCGGCTGTGGTAGCGAACTCAGGGTCATTTTCAAAGAAAATGGTGTAGTTCATGCGCTCACTTGCCGAAACCCAGTTTTCTTCTCCTACGCCTTCTGGACCCTGAATTTCATTAGGATCACAGGATGCGAGGGCAGGAATGGCTTTACAGAAAAAGCTGGCGCAGCTTACCGCATCTCCCAGGGCACAGGCGAGGCCATTGGTGATATTGTTTCCTCCGGTAGCGCAGTTGTAGAGTCCCAACAGACAGCCGGGAATTCCGATGCCGGTAGGGATGTCAAAACCACAATCGATCAGGGTAGCTCCACAGCCTGCGGCCTGGAAGTAGGCATCACACACTTGCTGAGCTGCATTGGCTACGTCGCAGTTGTTAAGGCCGCCACCCCCTGGGCCCCCACCTCCGGGTCCCCCGGGTCCATTGGGGGCTCCTGGTCCACTTCCGGGTCCTCCGGGCCCTCCTGGTCCTCCTGGGCTACCGGGTCCCCCGGGTCCACCGGGACCTCCAGGGCCATTGGGACCTCCTGGTCCCCCCGGTCCTCCGGGTCCTCCGGGACTTCCTGGTCCTCCCGGTCCTCCGGGGCCTCCGGGTCCTCCAGGTCCACCGGGACCGCTGGGAGCTCCAGGGTTATTGGGTCCTCCGGGGCCTCCAGGTCCGCCTGCTCCAGGAGGATTCGTGCCTGTACCTGGTCCCCCCGATCCTCCAGTACCCCCAGGACCAGGAAGGGCAGAACCATTTCCTGGTCCCCCTGGTCCACCAGGACCTCCTGATTCGCCCGCCTGACCGGGATTGCCGGGAAAACCAGCCTCTCCCAGTCCAGGATTTCTAGTCTTAAAACAAACAAATAGGGTATCGTTTCTCAATTCCAACTCAAAGCTTCCGCCATACAGGTCGTTGAAGAAGTTGAAACCATTGGCATCAAGTTCTATCGCTGCCGGATCAAAACCCAGAATACCGCCATTAGCAGTCATTATAGGCCAACAGTAGTCATATCCAGGGCCAAATGAAGTCAGAAAGCCCGGGGTATTGTCATTGATATTGAGGGAGGAAAGGTAAATGGTAAAAGGATCGGAGGGGGTAGCGGAAATAGCAATGGCTCCGGAGGCCTGATAAAAGTCCCAGCCCCTGCCGTTACCTGCCGAACCCTCAGGAGCATTGATCTCCCAAAGCATGTCCTTGCCACCACTGAGCAGCATGGTATCATTGAAAATTCGGGTGGAAGGCTGTGCTTCTTCAATGTCAAAGGTATATCCCCTGCAGGTAGGACAAAACGTACTCAGGTTCTGAGTATCTGAGGGTTGAATGATTCCCCAGTTGATATACACCTCTAAGACCTGCCTGAGCCAGTTACTTCGGTTTTGCATGGTACTCAGCAATGTAGGGTTTCTATTGAGTCCACTACCTGCAACATCGGCCAGGGCTTGTTGACGGTAGCGCTCAGCAATGCCTGCCTGAAGGGTAATGAAATCCTGCTGGGAAAGGGGGGCCAGTTTGCCATCCATCCTGAAAAAGCCCGCACGGTAACCCGAAAATTCCATTTCTACCCCAAAGGTCTCCCCCGGCTGAAGGTCATAGCCAAGGAAGGGAAGATGCCTGAATCCTCCATAATCCAGGAAGTCGTCGAGACCGGTCATTCCATTACCTAGTTCGCTTTGCTTGAAGACATTTCCTTCCCCTTCCATTCGATCGAGGTTGACGATGGTGTCTATCACGATATCACCCTTGACCAGTGGAACATCCAGGTTGGAATTGTTCTCGATGATGTATTTGACCGTTCCTGTGCGGCCTACCCGGATGGCCTCGGGACTCACATCGGTAATGAGCAGCTCAAAAGGTCGGGCCGTTTCAATGGTCAATCCCTGAGCGAGCTGGGCGGTAGAATTGTCAGGATTGGTGACCCGGAGATCATAAGTACCCAGGGGAGTACTGCTGTGGTCCCAACGGACCCGCATTTCCATGCTTGAGATAAATTCCACCAAGTCTCCCGTGGCAACCACCGTACTGCCATCCAGGAGTTCGATGCTGCTATTTTCCTTAAAGCCTGCTCCCTGTATGTTGGTGGTAACCACTCCCTGTCCCACCACAGGAGGAGTAATGTTCAATATGGAAAATGGCAAGGTTTCTACTAGAAGGTCTACATTCTGAGGACTATTGGTATTGCTCTGAGTCCTAACCAGAATAATGTAATCTCCTGCCTGGGTTGCGGGGACAAGCAAGGTCTGATTGGCGGCAGGGGAGCTATGTGAAAAATCGAAGTCGGTGGAGGTAGGTGTGCGGTTAAGTGCTACAAAAACTTCGTTTTGTACGTTGGGATTGCTGGTGCTAAGGGTAATGATCATGTCCAGGTTAGCCCCTGGATTAACCTTGTAATAACGCAGTTGGTCTAGGTTGAGGCCAGTCTGCTCGGTAACTCCCACGGTAAGTGCCCTGGCATCTACCTGGGTGGGAGTTGGTGCCGCGGCCACATTGTTGGTCAGGGTACTTTCCAGGATGGTATTTTGTGCATTGGCCTGTGCAAGTTCAAAGTAGCTTCCCACATCAAGGTCTTCGACCCTTTCTCTCAGGGTACGAACCAGGGTATCCCCAGGATTGAGGTCAATATAGGTCCGGTCGATGCCCAAGAGGACATCATTATTGCCTGGATTGGGATCATCGGAAGAAAAAACCAGGTTTTGAACCTGTCCAAGGGCTTTATTGGGACCTGCATTGAAAAGGGTGTACTGGACGTCGATGCTGTCTCCGAGGAAGGCCGCAGCGGGTGCAATCATCCTTGAAATACTGAGGTCAGCAGGTGCCTGGGGGTTGATCTGGATCAATTGGCTAAACTCATTGTTAGATTCATCCGATTCCAACTCCTGGTTGTTATGATCTACGGTACAACTCAGATAATAATTTCCTCCAAGGAATGAGGGCACATTGATATCCATGCTAAAGTTCGCAGAATCTCCCTGAGCCAAATTTCCAGGTTGAGAGGAGGAACCCACCAATATTTTTGGGTTGGTTCTGGTACTGGGTGCATTGGTGATGTAACAGAGGTCTCTCCTTACTGCCTGTCTGGTGGCTGAAGCTCCCATATTATTGACCTGGTAATCAAGAGAAAACTGCTGTCCGGCCAAGACTACAGTCGGTGCCTGAACCAGAGAGGAAGTCAGGTCGGGTAGGGGAGAAGGTTGAACATAAACAGATCCGAATATCTTCTGATTGGTCTTGTCCAGGTCATTTTTTACACTATTATTCCTGTCTACCTGCACGATAAGGAAGTAGTCTCCACCTAGCTGAGGGGGGAGAACAACCGTATCCGAAACTGTGTAGGAATTGCCGGGATCCAACTTAGATCTCCTGGTATAGGAGCTAACCTGAAAATCCGATAGGTCGATGATGGTATCTCTGGAAATCCATGCACGGTCTGACCATGCACTGGCAATGGTCGGCCAGTCTCCTTCATTGCTAACTGTCCAGCTCAGGGTTAGCGTTGGTAGGGTAAGTGCTGAATCATTATACTGAAGTAAGTCCACCTTAAGGTCGGCAAAGAGCTTATCCAGGTAGACACTTCCCTGTCCCACGGAGGCAGAAGAAGCCAGGTTGTTGCCTTCCCCAAGATGCTCGTATACCTGATCTTTTTCATCTGTAAAAATGTAGAAATAATAGTCTCCCGGATCGAGATCATTATAAGGAAGGACGAGGCTGCTGGAATCCACATAAAAGCCTCCATTGTCCACCTGTCTGTTTCTGCTTACATCCTTCAGGAAAATCAGGCTGTCCCTCATGAGGTAGGAAGCCTTGTCTCCCAGGTAGATGGCATCAGACCAGACTCCTCTTCCGCTGCCGTTACCGGAATTGTCGATCCTCCAATGGACATTTTCCAAGCCTCCGATCAACAAAGTATCTCTTGACAGCCACTGATTTACCTCGAAATCAGGGGATGGAGCCAGTTGAACGGAGATAGGTTGTTGGGTTCTGCCGCTGTTATTTCCCTCCTGGGTAAATTCGAAGATTTGATTGTCTGCATCAGTAAAGACAAACACGAAGAAGTTGCCGCTTAGGCCATTTGGGATCATGACCTGCTGCTGCCGCTGATAATTTTGCCCTACACCCAACTGTGTCCCCTGGTTGTAATAGAAAGTAGCGACTTCAATGGCCTGGTTGACATTAAAGTTGGGCCCTGGATTAAGGAAAATTCGATCCGCCCAGAGGTTGGTGGGGGGAGAATTGGCACCCTGGTTGAACACGGACCAACCTATGTTAACCGAACTGCCAGAGAGGCCCTGAGATGGAGCCTGGACCTGGCCTACCTGGAGGTCAGGGGGAGGAGTAAGGGTAACCTGGGTGACCTGGGTAGAAGAGTTAATGTTATTATTTTCAAAGGCATTTTCTATGACTTCATTGTCTGCATCAGTAATGACGTGAAAATAATAGTTGCCTGTAAATGAGTAGGGAATTTGCACCCGGTGGCTGCGGTTCAGGATGCCTGCGATCAGCATGGTATCATTAAACCTCAATCGGTCCAGCAAAATGGCATTAGAAGCCTGATAAGTGGGTTCGGGGGATATCCATATTTCATCTGTCCAGCCTGCACTTTCAAGGTTGGCATCTCCGCCGTTTTGCTGGGCATAATTAATGGTTATTGAATCTCCTCCGAAGGCCGAAATCGGAGCGCCCACGCTGAGAATTTTTAGGTCCGGCGCGGGGGCAGGAAAGATGGTAAGGTCAAGGTTAGACCAATTGTTTTGCTCGTCGATCTCGCGGATTTTGATACCTCCATGAAAAGCCCTGGGGACTCCGGGAGCACAATTGGTACAGAAAGCATCCTCCTGATCGGTGATGACAAAAAGTTTGTAGACCCCAATCAGTCCCGGAGGCAACTGGACCCTTACGCTTCGGGTGTAACTATTGCCGGGGTTGAGGTAGCTCAGGTTGGGGAAGGTACCCAGGAGTATATCATCATTATTTCTGAGATCAAGGTCCGTAGACAGCCAGACCCTGTCGATCCAGGTATCTGTACCCGTACTTCGGTTGCCAATGTTTGACACATTCCAGCTCACATCAATCTGCGAACCAGAAGGAACACTGCTGTTGAAGGTGAGTTGGCTGACCCTGAGGTCCGGCAGTCCTGCCGTGGTAAAGGTAAAGGTAGGAGATGGAGTCTCGAAGCAGGAATTTTTAGCTACGACCTGCCACTGATAGGTCTCCGGCTGGGTGAGACCCTGAATACTGGTAAATACCTGAGTGATATTGGATCTGCTGGGGGTAGAGGGAATGGACTGACCCGCTTCCCAGACATAAAGGTCATAGGCAGTGGCATTGGCAGCAGCAGTCCAGGAAAAACGGACAGGTACTCCTTCTTCCAGGGCCTGATTAAGGGGTGCCAATAAGTTGGGTACAGCAGGGGGGACGGGATTGACGACTGTAATCCTAATGCTATCTCTGACATTACACCCACCAAAGGCAGCATCGACAAAGTAAGTCTGGGTACTTGGGGGAGAAACGGTGATTGAAGAAGTGTTGGCACCATTGGACCAGGTCTGGATGCTGCTGGGAGTGACTTCTAGGGTGATGGAATCTCCCGCACAGATGGCCGGAACTCCCGAAACCTGAATAGAAGGAGCAGGCCTTACCGTGATAAATACCGTATTGGATTGGCTTTGGCAGCCATTGGCACTGACCTTACGCACAAAATAAGCACCCGACTGATTCACCGTGATCACAGGGTTGGTGGCACTGGTAGACCAGAGGATGCTATCTGTAAGACTGGAGGTCAGCATGACAGACTCACCCAGGCAAAGGCTGTCATTGCCCATAAGGGTAACGCTGGGAGTATCAGGAGCGGGCAAAGGATCAAGGGTGATAAAAGCCGTATCCCTACAGCCCAGGCTGTTTCTGGCGATTACAGAGTAGGTGGTGCTCTGCTGTGGAGAAACCACGATGCTATTGGCTCCCGAACCTGTACTCCAATTGTAAAAAGTACCTCCCTGTCCCCTGAGTACTACAGATTGTCCCTCACAAAGGCTGGAGGGGGCATCTATCCCCACAACGATGGGCGGTAGGTTATTTATGACCCTCAAAAGGGTATCATTGAAGGGGGCCTGATCATTGGGAAGGTCTACATAAACCTCCATCTGATAGCTCCCAAAACTGCTTAGGTCAATGCTACCGGGGAGAAGGTAGGTGCTATCTCTTCCCGGGAGGAGGTTTTGGTTGGTGAGCGAAAGGCTAGGTCCCTGCTGTCCATTTACCCTGATGCCCAGATCAAAATTATCCTGAGCGTTAAGGCCTGTATTGACGATCCGTATCCTAACCACTTCTTGGCTGTCCAGTTCACAACCCGATAAGGGGGAGATAAAGCCCGATACCCCGAGGTCATCACCTAGGGGCATCAGGGTATCATTGATGCTGGAAGTCAGAAAGGGATTGAACAAGACAAAGTCCGATACCTTGTCGCCCTGGCCTCCGGGATTGGAGTTGAGATTTTCAGGGCCTGAAATATCTCCCCACCAGTTGTCCAAAGCGTCAAGGTTGACCGTAGTGATATTTTCTATGGCAAAATCGCTATTGCCACTAAAATCACTGAAGCGGACCACCGGGCTTCCTCCTTCATTCAGAAGTCCGAGGTCATTGTTGAAGAAAATACAGCTATCCAAGGTCGAAGTTCCACTTAAGTTTTGGATAGCCTTTTGATTATTTAGAAAATCAGTCCTGTCGATGTCTATGCTCCTGTCTATGCTCAGGACCCCGCTGGTATTACCTCCCCCAAAGGAAAATTGACAGAAATCCAGGCTTACATTGGAAGTATGATCGACGATGACCAGTCCACCCCAGTCTCCTTTTTGAGGCTGGGTGGCAGCTGCATCATTGTTGCTATCCCCACCGAAGGTGTCGTCTTTCAAACTCGTAAAAACAATGGGCTGGCTGTCAGTACCATGGATCTGGGCTTCCCCATCTATCCTGATTCGCGAAAATCGATCTGTACCCTTGACAATAGTTCCGGGTAAGACCTCTAGTCGGGCCCCAGACCTCAACCTAACCTCCTGGAAACTGCTGAGAACATAGGATTGCTGGGGCAGACCATAAAGTAGTGGTGGCCGCAGGTAGAACGTGTCATTGTCGTAGGTCTCACTGATTAAACCTACAGCATCCAGGCTGTTATTGGTAAATGTATTGTTGGAAAAAGTGGGATCAGTCCCAAGGGAGAGGCTGATGGCCAACAAATCCTGCTGATCGAAGGTAGAATTGCTAATCGAGGGGGTAGAACCCGAAAAAGCTGACACTCCAATGGTATTTTGAAAAAAGGTGGCATTGCTTAGGTTGAGATTGCCGAATATTTGAAGCATACCTGCATTGGAACCATCTCCATAGCGAAACAGGATTTGATCGATGTTACCGTCTGTAACAGCCATATGGCCACCACTCCCCGCCTGAGGAGTCGTGGCAGTACCATCATTATTGGTATCTCCCCCATAAGCATCATCGGAAATCACGGTAAAAACAATGGGCTGAGCCGGACTTCCATTGCCCTCAATGCTTCCCTCCACCCTTAAGCTGGAAAATCGGTCAACAGTCTTGATGACCACTCCAGGATCGATGATGAGGGTGCCGAGGTCTCTGATCCTGACTTGCTGAAAGGAACGGAGGACATAGGCTTGGTTTGTGAGGCCAAACTGAGTGGGTAACCTAAGATAAAAGGTGTCGTTCTGGTAGGTCTCCGAATTGATTCCTATTCCATTATAAGTGCTATTGGTAAAAGTATTGTTGTTGAAACTGGGAAAAGAAGCGAGGGAAAGACTGATGGGGAAAACCTCCATCTGGTCGAAGTCAGAATTTTGTATAACGGGTGTGGAGGTCGAAGCGCAGATAATACCCACATTGGCCTGGAAGAAGCTACATTGATCCACCTGGAGATTGCCTGCAATTTGCAGCATGCCACTGCCGGACCCATCTCCATACCTGAAAAGGCCGTGTTCGATATTTCCGTCCGCGACAGCCATGTAGCCCCCACTGCTGGCTTGAGGAGTGGTGGCTGCCCCATCGTTATTGGTATCTCCTCCATAGACATCGTCCTGGATGGAAGTCATGACAAAGGGATCTGCAGCACTGCCATTGATGTCCAATACCCCCTCCACCCTGAGCCGGGAAAAGCGATCAACCGTCTTGATCACCACGCCCGGGTCAATGATAAGGGTGCCGAGGTCTCTTACCCTAACCTCCTGGAAGGACTGGATGACATAGGCTTGATCTGAAAGGCCATAGAAACTGGGTTTACGCAGGTAAAAGGTATCGTTGTTGTAGGTTTCAGAGAGAATGCCTATGCCGTTGAAATTGCTGTTGCTAAAGGTATTACTGGCAAAGCTGGGATTCGACCCCAAGGATAGAAAAATGGGAAAGACCCCCATCTCATCAAAAACTGAATTCTGAATATCCGGTGTGGAACCGTCAAAAAGAGTCAATCCTACTCGGTTCTTGAAGAAGTCCAGGTGGTTGGCCGTTGCATTTCCACTGATCCTAAGGGCTCCTGTGGTCCTTGCATCCAAATACCTGAAGCGGCAATAGGTCAGGTTACCGTCTGCTACAGTTACAAAGCCTCCCTCCGGACCTTGAGGAGAGCTGCTGCTACCATCTGTATTGGAGTCTCCCCCATAGCTATCGTCTGTCAGGCTAGTGAAAATGACAGAGTCAGTAATGGTTCCATTAAAATTTCCGATACCGTCGATTTGTAGGTTGGAAAAACCATCGACCATTTTGATCACAACTCCCGGATCAATGTTGAGAATGGCATTGCTTCTGAACCTGACGTTTTGAAAACTTGCGATGACGTAGGCCCAGTCGGGAAGGCCAAAACCAGAAGGCTTTTTTAGGGTGTAAGTAGCGTTGTCATAGTTTCGGCTGAGTATACTGACAGCATCGAAGGAATTTTGGCTAAAGCTGTTGTTGATAAAACTAGGGTTGGCAGATGGAGTCATGTAAATCGGAAAGCCAGAGAGTTCTTCAAAACCATTGTTCTGAATGCTAGGGGCAGCATTCTCCTCGAACAAAAGGCCACCAGCCCCTCTCCAAAAAAGATTGTTGTTGACAGTCGCTGATTCCTCCAGGCTCAGCATCCCACTGTTGCTCCATCCTCCATAGCTAAAGAGGCAGAAGCTAAATTGGCTTGTCGGATCGCTCCCCGTTTCAAAAAACACCCTTCCCCAATCCTGAGCAGCCGGAGTACTAGCTCCCCCATCTCCATTGGTATCCCCTCCATGGGCGTCATCTTTATAGGAGGTAAATACGATGCTGTCGCTGCTTGTGCCTACGGCGTTTATCTTTCCTCTTATGCGAAGTTCGTCAAAGATAGTGGTAAACTTGACGACCACTCCTGCCTCTATGGTGAGGGTGACACCGGGATTTACCGTTACGTCTCCCGTCAGCACATAGGGATTGTTGGTCAGGGTCCAGGTAGTATTAGTGGTCAGGATTCCACTCACATTGGTCTGTCCCAATGCGAAGAGGGGAAGGAAAAAAAGGCTTAGGATCAAGCCTTTTTGCTTGAGGAACTTCATCAGGTGTGTTTGCTTAAACATGAATAATGCTGGGGCTGTCGGATCCCCAAGGACTTTGTAGGCTGATCCGAGCAGGAAAAATAATCAACTGTCTCGAATAAATCAATGGAAATTCATATGAAAGAATGGGGAGAGAGAAAGATGAGTAAGGGAGATTCCAAACATATGAAGAAAAGTGCCTATTTACGGTGCTTAGGGTGTAAATAATGAGAAAAATTCGCGAATATTCACATTTAGCAAAAATTTGTTGGCTCAGGAGTTGAGTTTTCTCATTTTTGAATTCTTAACTGTTTGAGTAATTTTGGTTACCTAAGCACTTGCAATAAAAAATTCAATCATATGCCTGAAACTGCTAAGTTGAACGAGACCGTCAATGTCGTCATCGAGGGTCAATCGAATGAACTGCCCGTCATCACAGGGACCTACGATGAAAAGGGAATAGATATATCCAAATTGCGCAAACAGACCAAGTATGTCACCCTGGACACAGGTTACAAGAATACAGGCTCTACGACCAGTAGTATAACCTACATCGATGGTGAAAAGGGCATCCTTCTTCACCGTGGATATCCTATCGAACAATTGGCAGAGCATGCCGAATTCTTAGAAATTTGCTACCTGCTTTTCAACGAAGAACTGCCTACCCGGCAGCAGCTAGATAATTTCAAGACGGAGATCAAATCTCACATGGGTTTGCCGGAAAATATCAAGCACATCCTCAACGCCTTACCTGACGAGACCCATCCCATGGGCATGCTTTCGGTAGGCCTCAATGCCATGTGTGGTTTTTTTCCTGACTCCTTGGATAGCTGGACCGATGAGAAAGTACGCTGGGCATCTATTTATCGTTTACTGGCCAATATGCCCGTCCTGGCGGCCTACATCTATCGCCGCCAGAAAAAGCTGGAATACATCGATCCCGATTCCAGCCTCGGCTATGTTGCTAATTTCCTCAATATGACCTTTGGCAACCCCGATGAAAAGGTCGCTGAGGCCCTGGACACCCTCCTTATCCTTCACGCCGATCACGAGCAAAACTGCTCTGCCTCCACCGCCCGGTTTGTAGGTTCTTCTCATGTAAATTTATTCGCCGCTATATCCGCTGCCAACAACGCCCTTTGGGGGCCTTTGCACGGAGGTGCCAACCAAAAGGTCTTGGAGATGCTTCAAGGCATTCAGGACGATGGAGGAGATGTAAGCAAGTACATCAATAAGGCCAAAGACAAGGAAGACCCTTTCCGGCTAATGGGATTTGGCCACCGGGTCTATAAAAATTATGACCCCAGAGCCAAGGTCATCAAAAAATATGTGAAGGTTGTCCTGGATCAGCTAAACATAGAAGATTCTATGGTCGATATCGCCAAGGGACTTGAAAAGGCAGCCCTTGAAGACGAGTACTTCAGCAGCCGTAAGCTCTTCCCCAATGTAGATTTTTACTCAGGTATTATCTACAGGGCCCTCGAAATTCCCGTCAACATGTTTACCGTCATGTTTGCCATGGGAAGACTTCCAGGATGGATGGCTCAGTGGAAGGAAATGAGGGAGCACAAAGAGCCTATAGGCCGTCCCAGACAAATCTACATGGGCTATACCCAGCGGGATTATGTGCCCATAGAAAAGCGATAAAAGTATTTCGATTAAATTGAAAAAATGAAAAGGCGGATTTCTTTCCGCCTTTTTTTTGATCATGTTTTTTGGAGTTTTACGACTATCCTACTTTTTTCGTAACTTGATTAAAATAAAAGGGATCGCTTATGACCAATAGTCACGTTTTTGATTTCGAGCGTCCAATCATGGAGTTGGAGCGGCGACTGGATGAGATGAAGAGCATCGCCGCTGAAAATGGGGTAGAGATGGACCAGGCTGGGGTGGAGCTGGAGAAGAGAATCAACGATCTCAAGACCAATATTTATTCCAACCTGAGTCGCTGGCAGCGTGTACAGGTCTCTCGCCATCCCCTTCGACCCTACTCCCTGGACTACCTGAAAGGCATCTGTGATGAGTTTATTGAGCTTTTCGGAGATCGCAATTTTAAGGATGACAAGGCCATGATCGGTGGCTTAGGCAAGATCAATGGACAGACCCTCATGTTTGTAGGGCAGCAGAAGGGAAGGACCACTAAGGACAGGCAATACCGCAATTTTGGTATGCCCAACCCCGAGGGATATAGGAAAGCCCTTCGCCTGATGAAGCTGGCCGAAAAATTTCAGATTCCTGTTGTCACCCTGATTGATACCCCTGGAGCCTATCCAGGTCTGGAAGCTGAGGAAAGAGGACAGGGAGAAGCCATCGCCCGTAACCTCCTCGAAATGGCCCGGCTCAAGGTTCCCATCGTATCCATCATCATCGGTGAAGGTGCCTCCGGAGGCGCCCTGGGTATTGGAATAGGGGATAAGGTCTACCAAATGGAAAATACATGGTATTCCGTCATTTCTCCCGAATCATGCTCCAGCATTCTTTGGAGGAGTTGGGAAAATAAAGAGCAGGCTGCAGAAGCCCTCAAACTTACCGCAGAGGACAACCTTCGTTTAGGGATCATCGACGGAATCATCAAAGAACCCCTCGGAGGAGCACATAAAAAACCAGAGCAGGCGTTTAGTGCTGTCAAAGCTCGCATCCTGGAAGAGATCAAAGGACTCAGCGATTTATCCTTGGATAAACTCTTGAGCAAGCGAATAGATAAGTTTAACAACATGGGCGTATATGGAGAGGCCGATAGCCTGGCTGCCATCTTTGGCGCACAGGGAGGAGAAGGCCAACTTCAACCCGTACCTTCTCCATCCTAATCTTGAAGGCATTTCATTGATTTCAGATTAAAATATTTTTATCCATATATTTTCAAATAATCCCTCCTTTTTCAGGTGGGATTATTTTTTTATGAATATTGTTCCATTTGCCCAAAAAGCCTAGCCCGGCTTTTTATTCCCCTGTTTTTATCTTATTTTTATCTGGTGAAAACAAATTCGCATTTATGAAATTTCCTAATCTCCTAAGGTTTTTAACTCTACTTCCCATCCTTTTTATGTCCATGGCTTGTGGGGAAGTTAGTCCCATATGGAAAGGAGAGGAAGCTTTGAGTGAAGAAGGCTATACCCTTTATTTTTCCGAACCCTGCGAATTCGAGATAGACCTAAGAAGCTTAGAAGGCCCCTTGGATACACGCTTGGAATTATCCATTACCTATTATGTGAAAATAGCCAGGACTAGCCTGCCCCTGACCCTGGATTTCGAAGACCTCGACCACAACCGCAGAGAGTTTAACACAGAGGTCCTAATCAAAGATGAAGGAGAATGGCTGGGAAGACCTGTAGAGGATGGGGTAGATTACACCATTACCCATACAGCCATAGAGCGGTTGCCAATGAATAATACCCTCTACAGCCTCAAAATTTACTCCAATGACGAGGACTTTGAACCCATTGAAGGAATAGTGAAGGTGAGTGCCAGGCTCTACGAATTAGAAGAAGACAAGGAGAAGGCTACCTGATTCTGTCCAAAGAGTTCACAAGGTCCTCATCTTTCTGAATCCTGCTTATCGCCAACCATGTGAGCAATATGCCTGCCAAAGGCATGAAAAACCCATAAGATGGACTGCCTTCAGGTGCTTGAATTAGGCTGGGGCCTAACTGAGTAAGTAAGACCGTCGATAACAAAAGCATCATGGTAAGTACGATGCAAAGGTAGGCCAGGCTCTTTTGCCTTTTTCTATTGTTATACAGAAAAATCGTAACCAGTAGGAGAATAGCGGAAACGATGCTCAGCCCCAATACCACCGAATGGGCCAGCAGTTTGTTGATGTTGCCGTGATCGAAGGCCGTCATTTCTTCGCTTTCAGCCTCTGGCCCTACCGTAGCCTGGATAAGAAGACCATTTAAGGTTTCGCTGTTTTGCCCGGAGGAAAATGACCAAAGGGGCAAGAAGAGTATGCTAAGGTTGGCCAGAAAAGCCAAAAGGAGAAAAATAGATTGTATTCTTTGTAGCATTGGACTATTATTGCTCACTGATACATATGCAAGTCTAAGCATTTTAACCAATTGATACAGCATCAGGTGGAGGAAAAATCTCCCTGCTCCAAGAGAAAGGAAGTCGATGAGCCGTTTTTTTCTGGATATTTCTTACAAAGGCACAGCCTACGCCGGTTGGCAGGTACAGCCCAATGCAAACACCGTACAAGCCGAAGTTGACAAAGCCCTTTTTACTTTTTTTCGTAGGGAAATATCCAGCCTTGGTGCAGGTCGAACCGATGCAGGAGTCCATGCCAGGCAGCTCATGGTCCATGTCGATATATCCTTGGAAGAAGTACCTCAAAAGCTCTTTCACGCCCTCAATGGACTGCTGCCCAGAGACATTGGGCTCAACGCCATTTTGAAACCTCACCAAGAAGACCTTCACGCCCGTTTTGATGCCATTGCCAGGGCCTATACCTATCAGATTGTCAGAAAAAAAGATCCCCATCATTGGGAGGATGCGCTCTGGGTACGGCAGCGGATAGACCTCGAAGAAATGAAAAAGGCAGCAGCCATGCTTCCCGGATATCGGGAATTTGGCTCCTTTTGTAAGGCCCACGCAGATAATATGACTAATTTTTGCCGCATCGACCATGCCTATTTTGAAGAAAGGGGAGAACTTCTTCTCTTTCACATCAGGGCAGACCGCTTTCTGAGGGGGATGGTCAGGGCCATTGTGGGTACCCTTCTCCAAGTGGGAAGTGGGGCCATGAGCCTCGATGGATTTCGGAAGGTGATAGAGGCCCAGGATAGAAGGGTGGCTGGACCCAATGCCGAGGCCAAGGGCCTTTTTTTGGTCGAGGTGGCCTATCCCCAGGGAGCATTAAAACAGCTCTATCCCTGATCAGAAAATCCAAACCTTCCGATCAGGGGCACGAATTTAAAGCTTTGAAGAACCTGTGTCTCCCATTCATCCTTGCTTTGTCTATGTAGAAGGGTCATGCGCTGCTTTTCGAGATCACCCACAGGGATGACCAATTTTCCCCCTACGGCCAACTGCTTTTTGAGGGCATCGGGGACAGAGGGACTCGCGGCGGTAACGATTATGGCATCAAAAGGCGACTGTGCCTCCCAGCCCTGGCTACCATCTCCCAAATGTACATTCACGTCCAGGCTCAGATCTTCCAGTCGAGCCTTGGCTTCCTTGTGCAGGCGAAGGTCCCGCTCTATAGAAAATACCTTGGCACCCATTTTTACTAAGATAGCGGCTTGGTAGCCCGACCCCGTACCAATTTCCAGCACCTTCTTCCCGGGTTTGATATCCAACAGTTGGGTTTGAAAAGCTACCGTAAAGGGTTGGCTGATGGTCTGACCGCTGTGAATAGGAAGGGCCTTATCTTCGTAGGCTTCTTCGGAAAAGGCCCCCTCCACAAAACCATGGCGAGGAATGGAAGCCATAGCTTCCAGCACCTTTTCGTCTGTGATTCCTTTTTCTTCCAGAAGTTCTATCAGCCTTCTTCTGCGACCCTTATGCTTAAATGTATCCAACAAATCTGATGATTTTTACAAACCAAAGGTACACAAGGATGCCGAGATAAAGAATGTCAGCAGGATAAATTTGTCCTTTTTAAGGCTGAGGAGGAGCTACTGCCGGCGTGGTTGTGGTATCGGCATAGTCTATGGCCTTGAGCTCTCCGATTTTTGGGATAATCTGAATGAGGAAGCGCTGATTTTTAGAGTCGTCATAGGGATTGCGGCCTACTCCTCCCTCTCCGGACCCCGATATCATCACCTCTACCCGGTCCTGGTCGAAACTAAGGCCCTTTTCTTCCCACAGCCTGTAGAGAGACAAGGCTCGCTCATAGCTCAGTTCGTAGTTGCGGCTATAACTGTCTGCCGAGGCCATCCCCTCAATGACTAGGAGGTATTTGACATTGTCGTTGGGGTCCAGCTTGTCGACCAGCCCTTCCAATGCCTTTCCTGCCTCTAAAAGGGTAGTCTCATATCCACCAGAAATGCTACTTTTACCCTTTGGAAACTGAACCTGAGTCCTTAGTACGTGTCGCTTGTAGGCAGGCTGATAGACAAAATAGCGGGGGTCTAGAGATTCTATGGCCTTTTGTATTTCCTGAAGCTTTTTATACTCCTCTTCCATGACGATGAGTCGGGCCCGTTCGGTCTGTAACTGCTGTATCAGCGAGCTGGCGTACATTTCTTCTTCACTGAGGCGGCGTTTCAGTTCTTCGAGGGCCAGGCTTTGCTGGTCAAGTTCCAGGCTTCTTACCTTTAATTCTTCTTCTGTGAGTACCAGAGCCTCTGCCCTTATCTTGAACATCTTGTAGCTGAGGACAAAAAGGGCCAGGGCGATGATGAATAAAGCCGTCATCAAGTCGGCATAGGAGATCCAAAAAAGGCGGCTGCTATCTTTTTTCATGAGTTTCTTGCTTTTTGAGGGCTTAGGAGGTGAATACCTGGACCAGATATAAGGCTGCCCCGCCTATTCCAAGGACAAAAGCTGCAATGCCGGTATAGATAAATGCCTGCACAGCAGGACTTCTCAAGGCCGTTCTGCCTCCTTCTCTGTCCATTTGTTGCTTGATCTGGGCCAAGGTCTGTCCCAATTCTTTTCGGTTATTTTCTTCCGCAGAAAGCCGGTCCAGGAGGCGGGTGTTGATTTCAAGGCTCCTTTCCTCCAGGTTTTTAAGGTTTTCCTTGACCTTAGCGAGGTCATCGCTCAGGCTTCGGGCAAAAGTCTTTCTGTCTCCCCCTTCGATAGAAGCCAGGTATTGGTCCATTTTTACGTAAGCAGCCTTGGTACTCTGATCCAGGTTTTGGATGTTTTGATCAACCATGGCTTCGACTTGACGCTCGGTTTGCTGCAGATTTTCCCCCAATCGACGAGAAAACTCCTCCGATTTCTGGCTGTAACTTTCCAGGTAGCGAACCTGCCGCTGTATCATGTCGTCATTGATGCTGATGGCATTGCCCAGGCCTCTGATCTCTTGCTCCACCGAACGGATTTGCTGAAAAACCTCTTTTAATTCTCCAAAAAGCTGAAGCGTCTTTGAAAGAGAGCTGTTCATCTGTCCCTGGTACTGGGCAAACCCATCCTGAAACGCCGCGAGGGATTCCCTAAGGTCGCGAATAGAACCCTGGACAGGGGCAGATTCCGGATGGAAGACCCGGGTACGTAAAAATTGAAAATAATCCTCAAGTCCCTCGTCCCTATATTCTTTATGACGCTTGAAAGCAGCATTGGAGCGAACGGTAAGAAAAAGGCCTGAAGCCGATCCTATCATACCTACGACCACCCCTCCGATAAAGGACTGTATGGCTGCATCGCTAACCCCTTCGAAGCCGATTTTGATCAAACCGATGATAACCCCGGTAAAGGTAGCCAGGAGGCCGATGTACAGGGGAAGGGGCAAATTGGTCTCGATAGCCTCCTCCATGGATTCGGACTTACGCTCAGCAATCTCCTGAAGGCGTTCTCCCTGGGAGGCTCCCTTGTTTCGACTAAGATAGGCATTGGTCATCTCTACGATCGAACGA
Source organism: uncultured Bacteroidia bacterium (assembly GCA_964564415.1). GTDB lineage: Bacteria > Bacteroidota > Bacteroidia > J057 > J057 > JALEFZ01. The sequence goes on from CAZMAV010000013.1 coordinate 81,614, forward strand.
AATTCCTCCTTGAAAGAAGGATGAATTTTTAGCTGGGGAACACTGGCCTCTGATAAGCCTCCAGCAGTGCTTCTGACCTCTTCTTCTACATCGAGGGCATGAGCCTCAGGAAAAAGATCACCAAAGCTGCGAATCATCCCGAGGTTGCGAAAAAATACAGCGATCTGTATCACAATGATCAGACCTACAATTCCAATTTCTGCCAAAAAAATAGGATCCATGGGTTTGTACTTAAGGGTAAATTTCTGATACTTCTATTATCGCAAAGGGAGTTCCAAATACTGAAATGGGGCTTTTGTACCCTCAGGGGACCAGGAATCAGCCTTGGCATTGTCGTTATGAAAATTTACTTCTCGATCTGGGACAGGCTTAATTACAATTTTTTATCTGTATAAAGGCAGTTCAAGTGATTATTTTTGCCTACTCCCTGATTTTTCGTCAATAAAAAAAGCCAAAAGCATTTTACCTCAGGAATCAAAATAAGGATATTCCATGTAAATCTAGCCTCATTTCCTCAAGGGAATGTAGCCTTGGGTTTTACCCTTCGAACGCAAAGGCCAGTTATCGGTGCGAAAGGGAGCGGCAGGTAGGCTGGCATCATTATAGAGATTGGCCGAGGTTGGATTGTTGGTCCATGCGTACCGAACCGCTATGGGATTCCTTACCGCTGGGCTATGTACCCAAACTTCTCCTTTTCTAATACTGGCCTGGGCTGGATAAAATCGACCATCCTTTCCGGCGATTTCAAACCCCTTCAATTCCTTATCCTGGCCTTGGCTACCTGCTCTAAGTCCACCTTGGATATATTGAAATTTTAGTCGAATGCTATCCCCCAGGATAGACATCTCCTCATAAATGGGTCCTGAAAAGGCCAGGGCACTTCCGTAATCCTTTGCCAGTGCATGCAAAGCGAGCCGGCGACCTACCTCTTCTTTATTTTGGGGATGAATGTCATCAGCTTCCCCAATATCTATGCTTACTGCCATTCCGGTCTTGGGTAGGGAAAGGGCCATCGCTTGTGCTTCCCGGAGTTCTGCCCAGGAATCCTGATAAGGCTGGTCTCTGGGGTCATTCCAGTTGGCGAGTTGGACAAAGTAAAAACTGAAGTTCTGCTTCCACTGTCGCCGCCAATCATTGATCAGAAGCTTGAATAAATCCCTGTATTCTTCTCCTCGCCAGGCATTTGATTCCCCCTGATACCAAATGACCCCCTGCATGGGAAAGCCCTTGAAGGGATGAATCATGCCATTAAAAAGTAGGGTAGGCTGATCATTGGGATGGCTGCCGGGCATGACAAGGCTGAATTCTTTCCCGCTTATTCTGTATTTCCAACTTCCAGTCAGGCTCTTTTTGCCTTTAGAAATCTTAAGGAATAATGCGGAATCTGATCCCCCCAAACCACCTTTCCCGCCCATGTCATGTACCCGGACGGCAATTAGGTTTCTTCCTTCTTTGAGTATGCTGTCCGAAAGGAGATACTTTCTTTCATCTTTATAGCTATCTTCCATGCCCCCTACGAAAACCCCATTGACCCATACCATATCGCTATCGTCGATCTTCCCCAAGGAAAGAAGGCTCTCCTGCCCAACTTCTTCGGACCTAAGCTTCACTTCCTTTCTAAACCAGACCACCCCGTCAAGTTCGGGAAGTCCCTGATTTTCCCAGACTCCGGGAAGCTGCATTTCTCCCCACTTTTTATCATCATAGTCGGGAGCTGCCCATAGGGCCTTGTCATCTATCAATCCTGCTGCATCGGCCTTACCCATACTTTTCATGAGCCTTTTGTACATTCGGGTAATTCTCCGATGTATCTTCTTAGGCTTGCCTTTGGAGAGAGAGTTGAGGGCCTCCCTGTAATAGGGAACCGTCGAGGCAGCCTCCGGGCTCAGCCAGGTTTCTAGGACTGTCCCTCCCCAACTAGCATCAATTAGGCCGATGGGTACCTCGAGGCTATCCTGTAGTTCTTTGCCAAAAAAATAGGCCACGGCCGAAAAATCCCTGACATCCTCTGGTCTACAAATCTTCCATCTTCCTTTTTTTAAGTCTTGTTCAGGGGTAAATGCTAATCTTTTTTCCACATCGAAAAGGCGAATTTTGAGCTTATCTGCAGCTTTAATAGCTGCCTGTTTGTCCAGCATTGTAAGGCTGTATTCCATATTGGATTGGCCACTGCAGAGCCAGACCTCTCCAAAAAGGACATCCTTAAGGATGATTCGCTTGTTGGAGGAAAAGAAAATTAAGGTGTGGGGTCCTCCTGCCATCTGTGGAGGAAGGCTGAGCTCCCAGTAGCCTTCCCGGTTGGACCTGCTCGCATAAATCTCTTCCTCGAATTCCAGAAATACTTCCTGCCTGGGCTGGGCCCATCCCCAAAACCTGATTTCCTCTTCCCTTTGCAGGACCATGTGGTCGGAAAAAATCTTAGGAAGTCTAATTTCTGCAAGGGATAGGGTTGGTGATAGGTGAGACACAGCCAGTAAAAATATAAATGGAAAGAGCTTGTAAAGCATAAGATGATTTGTGAGAATGGGGGAAAGGAAAAAGAACATTTAGACAAAAAAAGGTGGGTAACAATTTTGACCTAAAAATCGTTTCCTCACTTTCTACCTGAGCAACGCTAATTTTTGTGAGAAAAATACAGAAAAACAAGCGGCAATAATTTGTTAATTTGCAGGCTATGGTAGATGCGGTCTTCTAGGGGATCGGATTTTCTTGGGTTTAATTTCAAAATTATTTAGGATTGGAAAATACTCAATCAGGAACTACGCATATGATCGCAGCATTCAACTCATTTGAAAAGCGGCATCTGGGGCCCAGCAAGGAGGAGGTTCAGCAGATGCTCGAAGCCATCGGTGTAGCTAGCCTCGATGAATTGATCGAGCATACGGTACCGCAGCAGATACGGCTCAAAGAAGAACTTCGAAAACGTGCCCCTATGTCCGAATACGCTTATCTCAAAGAGCTGAGAAAGCTGGCGGCAAAGAATAAAGTATTCAAATCCTACATCGGACAAGGATACTACGGAACGATTACCCCTTCGGTGATTTTAAGAAATATCTTTGAAAATCCCGGTTGGTACACCCAGTATACTCCCTATCAGGCAGAGATATCTCAAGGTAGGCTGGAAGCTCTTCTGAACTTTCAGACCATGGTGTCCGATTTTACCGGTCTTCCTATCGCCAACGCATCCTTATTGGATGAAGGAACTGCAGCAGCAGAAGCCATGTCCATGGTCTATGGGCAGAAAAAGAAGAAGGACCGCAAGTCCGAAGCCAATACCATTCTGGTCGCTGATACCCTCTTCTCCCAAAGTATTGATGTCATTCGTACCCGAGCCGAGGGGGTAGGGATCGAGGTCAAAGTCCTTCCTCGTGAAGACTTCGTCATCGACGACAGTGTATTCGCTGCTATCGTACAGTATCCTGATGCCAAAGGCAAGATTTATGATTACAAGGAACTTGCCAACCAACTCCATGAGCAGAAGAGTTACCTAATTGTAGCGGCTGACCTTATGGCCCTGGCCCTGTTGGAAGCTCCGGGGACCTATGGTGCAGATGTAGTGCTGGGTTCTGCCCAACGTTTTGGCGTGCCTATGGGATATGGAGGTCCTCACGCCGCCTTCTTTGCGACCAAGGAAGAGTTTCTCCGTCAATTGCCAGGAAGAATCATCGGTGTATCTATAGATGCAATAGGAAATCAGGCCTTGCGCATGAGCCTGCAGACCCGTGAGCAGCACATTCGCAGGGACAAGGCCACTTCAAACATCTGTACAGCACAGGCCCTTCTGGCTATCATGTCGGGCATGTACGCTGTGTACCACGGACCAGATGGAATCAAGCAGATCGCTTCCAGGATTCATGGGATGACAGCCCTTCTACATGGTAACCTGCGCCAACTGGGTATAAAAGTGGAGAACGATACCTTCTTCGATACCCTGAGTGTAAGCCTTGAAAATGGAGAATCCAAAAAACTAAAAGAACTGGCCGAGAGCCGGGAAATCAACTTCTGCTATGGCTCAGAGACCGAGGTCAGGATTTCTCTGGACGAAACCACCGAGCAGAAAGACGTAGAGGAAATCGTAGGGCTATTCGCAGCCATCAAGGATGCCTCCTTTAGCTTGACCAGCAATGGAAGCTCCCATATACCCGCAGGACTGGAAAGGAAGACTGAGTTTTTGACCCATCCGGTCTTTAACTCCTACCATTCCGAGACTGCCATGATGCGCTACATCCGTAGCCTGGACGAAAAAGATCTCTCCCTCAACAATGCCATGATACCCCTTGGATCATGTACCATGAAACTCAATGCTGCCACCCAATTGATGCCCGTCAGTTGGCCTGAGTTTGCAGAGATTCATCCCTTTGCCCCTGTCGACCAAGCACAGGGCTATCACGAAATGATCGAAGAATTGGGTAGGGACCTTTGTGAAATTACCGGATTTTCAGGGATTTCTTTTCAGCCCAATTCGGGTGCTCAGGGAGAGTACACAGGATTGATGGTCATTCGAGCCTTCCACCTGGCAAACGGGGATAAACAGAGAAACATAGCCTTGATTCCCGAATCTGCCCATGGCACTAACCCTGCCTCAGCAGTCATGGCCGGAATGAAGGTAGTCGTGGTAAAGTGTGACGACTTGGGCAACATCGACATGGACGACCTCAAAGCGAAGGCGGAGAAGCACCAGGAAAACCTTTCCTGCATGATGATTACCTATCCCTCTACCCACGGCGTATTCGAGGAGGAAGTCGTAGAAGCCTGCGAACTGATTCACAAATACGGGGGGCAGGTATACATGGATGGAGCCAATATGAATGCCCAGGTAGGGCTTACCTCGCCTGGTCGCATTGGTGCCGATGTCTGCCACCTCAACCTCCACAAGACCTTTGCCATTCCCCATGGTGGAGGAGGCCCTGGCATGGGACCTATCGGAGTGGTAGAACATTTGATTCCCTTCCTTCCTACCCATGGTTGGATCAAGACAGGAGGAGAAAAGGGAATCTCTGCCATCGCCGCTACTCCCTATGGTTCGGCTTCAATTCTTTTGATTTCCTATGGATATATCAAAATGCTGGGAAGTGAAGGGGTTAAGGCAGCGACAGAGTATGCCATCCTGAATTCAAACTACCTAAAGGCGAAGTTGGAAAATGAATATAAGGTCTTGTTTAAGGGTAAAACTGGCCATGTAGCCCACGAATTCATCATTGATCTTCGCGAGTTCAAAAATCGCCTGGGATTGGAGGTAGACGACATTACCAAGCGTTTGATTGATTATGGCTTCCATGCCCCGACCATCAGTTGGCCGGTACCTGGGACCATCATGATCGAACCTACAGAATCCGAGCCTCTGAGTGAGTTGGATCGCTTTGTAGAGGCTATGCTCGGGATCAGAGAGGAGATTCGCGACATCGAACTAGGCATCGCCGACAGCGAGGACAATATCCTGAAAAATGCTCCCCATACCATAGAGGAATTGACAGCTGATGAGTGGGAGCACAGCTACGGAAGGGAAAAAGCGGCATGGCCTGTGCCCAGCCTGTATAAGGATAAGTTTTGGGCTAGGGTCAAGCGCGTCAATAGCGCATATGGAGACAGAAACGTGGTTTGCACCTGTCCTCCACTTGAAGCTTATGCCGACGCCGAGGCCTGATTGGTTTGTTCCATACTAAATGAACTGTAATCCGGGAGCTCGATAAAGAGCTCCCGTTTTGTGTATTTTAGTATTTAGCTTAGCCTTTCAGGTCTCACCTCCGCATCTATTCCAGAGGGCCATCATACTGGTAATAAAAGCGCTCGTGCTTGATCTTGTCGCCCTCCCAGCGCTGTACACCTACTTCTTCTATCTTTATTCGGTTGCCATCTTTAAAGGTGATATCTGTCCAGGATTCCACCGTGGTTATTCCATTTTCCTCATCAGAGGTAAGAGCAGTAACCCCGGAGCCATGAAATTCCTTGACCACGTCGTACCATTGTTCGATGGCTTTTCTTTGGGCTTCTTTTCCTTCCCTGATTGGACTGTTGTTGTCGAGGACCACCACGTCGTCATGGTAATACTTCTCAAGAGCTTCAAAGGTCTTGTGCGAGTTAATCATCTCGTACATCTCTTCAATACGGTCTTTGTAGGTCATTGATCTAATGGTTTGAAGGTGAATAATCCTTATGCATAATAAATATAGTAATAAATTACTAATAAATAGTATTTTTACTAATTTTGATGGTATTTTAAAGTACACTTAATTTAGTCCTTCAGAATTTACCCTGGACCTTAGTAGTTGTTTAGTTCACCTGAGTAATCTGTTCTTGGTAGGTATTGAAGAACTCCTCCCAATGCAGGATGTCTTCAAACTGGATTCCTTTGACTGGTCTTCCCTGGCAATCAAAGGCGAAGTTTATATCCTCAAAAACAAGTCCGGTTCCGCAAATTCCAATCCCATACCGAGCCCAACGAGTAGCGATAAAAATCGTGCTTCCTTCATACTCATCTTTGTTGATCCAGTAATAATCCGGTTTTTGTGATGATGCCTCATCAATCCACTCTATGACAAGTTCTGGACTGACTGCATCGCAGGAGTCTGCCAGGTCCCTGTTGTCATATGAAAATAGGAAAAGCAGGGTAGCTGCAAGGGAAAAATATAGTTTTATCATCTTTCTGTTTAGGTAAAGACGATTCCTGACCAAAAAATGCTAAAAAGAATGGCTCCCGTTAAGGAGCCAATTTTATGATGATATATGCCATGAATTATACCAGAATCCTTACGGGATCTTCCAAGAGGCTTTTTAGTGTTACCAGAAACTGGGCTCCTGAGGCACCGTCTACGACCCTGTGATCACAGGAAAGGGTGACCTTCATGGTTTTAGCGGCTACAATCTCTCCTTCCTTGACCACTGCCTTCTCTATAATACCTCCGATAGCCAGGATACAGGCGTCGGGGGAATTGATAATGGCGGTAAACTCTTCTACCCCAAACATGCCCAGGTTGGAGACGGTAAAGGTATTTCCTTGCCAATCTTTGGGCTGTAATTTTCTATCTCTTGCCTTTCCGGCCAGGTCTTTGGACTCAGCAGCAATCTGAGAAAGGGACTTTTGGTCAGCAAAACGAATGACCGGTACGAGAAGTCCCTCATCAATGGCCACAGCCATGCCTATGTGTACATGCTGGTTGTAGCGAATGGCATCGCCCAACCAGGCTGCATTTACCTGTGGATGCTGACGAAGAGCTACCGCTACAGCCTTAATGACAATGTCGTTGAAGGAAATCTTGACCGGAGACATCTCATTCATGGACTTACGGGCCGTCCAGACCCGATCCATGTTCATCTCCATTGTAACATAAAAGTGAGGAGCGCTGAATTTAGACTCGCTGAGCCTTCTTGCGATAGTTTTACGCATCTGTGAGACACTTACATCCTCGTAGCTTTCTTCTCCTGCTACGGGAGCAAAGGAAGGTACAGCCGCTGTGCCTCCTCCCGACTGACTTGGAGTTGGAGCTTGGTAGTTTTCTATATCCCTCTTGACAATTCTTCCATTTTCTCCACTTCCAGATACAGTAGCCAGGTCGATTCCCTTTTCTTTGGCCATAGCCTTTGCAAGAGGAGAGGCTTTGACCCTGCCTTCACTAGTCTGACTCTGGGAAGGCGGGGCAGAACTCTGAGTAGAAGGTGCGGGAGCCTTTTCCTTGGGAGCTTCCTGTTTGGGAGGTTCAGGTGAGGATTCTTCCTTTTTGGGAGCTTCCTCCTCCTTTTTTTCTGTTCCATTGGAGGACTGAGATTTGTGCTCCTCAATCACTTTGGAGACGTCCTCGCCTTCCTCTCCTACTACCAGGAGCAGGCTTCCTACCGGAATGCCGTCACCTTCTTCCACCCCGATATGTAGGACGGTCCCATCAAAGTAAGACTCGACATCCATCGTGGCTTTGTCCGTTTCCACTTCAGCCAGGAGGTCTCCGGAAGAAACCTTATCTCCAATTTTCACGTGCCAGGCCGCAATGACACCTTCTTCCATGGTATCGCTCAAGCGGGGCATTTCGATTATATCAGCCATGTATCTTCTGCCTATGTATTAAGATCAACAGGAAGGTAAAATTACGGTTTCCTCGATAAATCAAAAATCTTGTCGGTCTTTTATTGTGTATTCTCTTTCAGAGTAGAAGATTTATGATCAAAAAATGCTCTTTGCCTACTTAGCTTTCATTCTTTCAACAACCGCACTGCTTCTTCCCCGTATATGGAATTGAATTTTTTTTCGTTTACCAATGGAATTTCTAGAAGTTAGGCACGATAGCTGCTTGTAGAACTCATTGGCTGATCGACTACATATAACCGTGTAATTTCCATGATTAGAAACGAACCATCGGTACCCCTCAGTGTACAGCTCGCCCTGCGTGAGCTTTATCCCCTGGCTGAGGTCGAGGACTGGCAACTGAACGACTGGGGTTCCTACGAGTTGTGCTTCGAATATTTAGATGAATACGTTGTCGTATACCTTTCCGAAGAAGGAGAGTGGATCATGTCCGACCATTTTCTCAATGAAGACGATACCCCTTATTTTATAGATTTCTACTTGGAAGGCTTGGTGGATTCCTTCTTTTCTGCCGTGGTCATTCGTCGCCAACTGGCCGACGATTCTGTCTTTTTTATCTTGGAAATCGAACCGGAGGACGACCTTCCTCCCATCAAAATAAAATTTGATGAATCTGGCGAACTTATCGCCTTCTGGCAGTTGTGGAGAGAAGAAATCTCTTCCAACTAACTTCCTACATGGTCTTTTTCTCCCAATCCTGTATATTTGTGTCAAATTGCACAGGAGGGAGCTTCTAACCCGGCTGATCTCCACATAATTTTCATTGGGGAAACTACTGCTGTCGAAGGCCAGTCGGTGAAGCCCTCATAATGCATGTCTATGGGCACGACAAATAGCTCCATCGATATTCTCGTTCGTGGCATTCTCATCCAAAATGGTAAAGTTTTACTGCTCAAACGCACGCCCGACAAAGGAGGAGGATACAACCTCGTCGGAGGGCATGTAGAAGCCGATGAATCTCCCGCCGATGGCCTCGTTAGAGAAATCAAAGAAGAAATAGGGGTAGACGTATCGGCCAGCGAAGTCGAACTCATCCGGGTAGTCTTTAGAAATAAATCTCATTCCAATCCCAAGCTCCATTTGGTATTTTGGGTGAGTTTCTGGGAAGGTCCCCCCAAAAATATGGAACCCAAAAAATGCCTGGGTCTAGAGTGGTTCGCCCTGGACCAATTGCCCAATGAACTGGCGACTGTTGCAGGCATCGTTCTGAGGGCAGGTCAGGATGACCCTTTCTACATAGAGGTTAACACCCGCTAAGTCAGGGTTGGGTAATATCCAAGAGGATTGTTCGAAGGGATATTTTTGCCGATGTTTATGGCAAAAACAGGGTTATGCCTTTGAGATACCTTTTGATTATTTCCTCTTATTGTGGCCTGCTTTTTATGATCTTTGGCTGCTGCACTCCCTGCGACAAACCCAATCGAGGTCAGTTTACCTTAAAAAATGAAAGTGAAGACTGGATCGACATTGGCAATTCAGTCAGGAGCTATGCAAACGACAGGGGAGAAACTAAGGTGGTAAATTTTTCTGCCCCAAGTACCGGCTTTATCCAGCAAGTGGAGGATTGCGAAGATGCTGAAAACTGCGGCCTCTGCTGCATAGAGTTTGAAGCGGAGTCGATCAGTGTCCTGGCTTCCTCGGCCGATCTTGATCTTTCGATGGAATTTACCCTAAGTAAGAATTTTCTAAGGCACAGTTCTGATGAAGTTCGGGAGAACATCAGCGATGTTTTAGAAATAAGGGTAAGCGATAGCGGGGGACTTGTTTGCCGCTTGGAAGACCTTCCAGATCCTGCGGGACTTTCTTCTGTGGAGCTTAATGGTAAAAGCTTTGCCCAGGTATTTAGCTGTGAGTCTCAGGTGATTGGCAATCCTCCTGATACCGACCAAATCAGGGCGATTTATGTCAATCGTACAGAAGGATTGCTGGGCTGGCGCTCCGGTATCGACGAAATATGGGCTTTGATTAACTAGAAACAAAAAGAGGAACCGCCTCCCGGCGGTCCCCTCCATCCATACACACTAACTAACTACTAGGTTTATCTCGTGGGCCTGTAGGGCTTGTTTTTTTAGGGCTCTGACCTGAAATTTTTATTTCCAAGGAATCCATTGGCGATCAAAGCGATGATCAGGGCGTAGATGAGCAATTTCATGGCTTGTGGGTTTGTTTGATTAACAATACTATATACTGCTCCTCCTGCCTGATGGATTCAGGAAGCAGGCATGACTGATCAAACGTGCAGAAATTTCAGACGGGCGTGATGGTAAGTGGAAAATCGCTCACCTGTAGATCAGGTTAAGACAGCCTCTAGGGTAGCAATGATTTCGGAGTATTGCTCAGATTTTAGGAAGTAGAAGGTGTTTTTCCCCTCTCGGCTAGACCCCAGTACCTGCTTGTCTTTTAGAATTCGAAGGTGATGGGAGGCAATGGCTTGTTCGATCCCCAGGTTTTCATGAATGCCAGTTACGGAAAGCTTGCCATTCCGCTTCAGGATATCCACAATGGCGATTCTGATGGGATGAGCGATCGCTCGGAGGATTTCCGACGATGATTGAAGAAAACTCGTTTCGAACCTGCTTTTAACCACTTAAAAATATATATATGTAGGTTTGTTCAGTCAAAAGTAGAACAAAAAAGGATGAAAGCCAAAGGTTATTGCCACAGGAATGTGTGCAAGCAGATTTACCTTAAGCCTTTCTTTATTAACCCAAGATCATCATGATTAATAGGTAGATCCAAAGGATTCCCAGGAAGTGCCAAAAGAATACCGCAGTTTCCAGGTACTTTCTTCCTTTTTTTTGATAATTCACAGTTACGTAAAGCAAAAAGAGCAGACCCCCGATAATGTGTGCCGCATGTAAGCCCGTAAGTATATACAGGTAAGAAATCTTCAGCCCTCCCTCCTGAATTCCCAGCCCTTGCTGATAAAGTTGTATCCAAGTGAAGACCTGGCTAATTAGAAAAATCCCCCCTAGAACTAAGGTTGGCCTCAGCATGATAGTTTTGCCTTTTTTGAGCCGATTTATCCACCCATAATGAAGGAACAGGCTGCTGACAAGAAGAATAGCAGTATTTACAAAAAACATCCAGGGAAGGTCCAAATCGGGCATAGAGGAGGTCGTGGTAATAAATCCCAGGCCCAAAGATCCGAATAAAATGATGATGGTAATCATCAATAACCAGATCCCCAGCTTGTTAACCATGCTTGCATTTCCCTCTGTACGCGAATGTTCCATGAATATATGGCCTGTTATCTTAAGTGGTGTAAAACTACCGATGAGCTGCCTTTGTTGGGCGTGAAGATAAATTTTAAAGTGAGTGAAAGTAAAAATTAAGTACGAATAATCGTTAAGTTTAATAGTGAAATCATGTTTGAATAGGAATTATTTTAGTTATAGTAATATTATTGGTATTTCTATTATTGCATATCGAAATTGTTGAATCACGCTTGAACCAAACGGATATGCCAAGTCGGAAAGACATACCCTTTCTGTTGAATTTATTGGATGATCAATCAGCTACTGTACAGAAGGAGGTCATCAAGGCCCTGACTGCCTTTGGACCCCGCCTGGAAAAGGAGGTCGCCCCATTCAGATATGTGGTCGATCCTGAAAACTGGTTGATCCTGGAGGAGATTCTGGAAAACATCCGAAAGACGGAGTTTCACTCTGGGTGGATGAGTTGGATCGAACTTGGCAATTCCAAGTCGGCCCTGGAAAAGGCCTTTGTCAGTCTTTCTTTTCTGGAGTTTGGAGCCGAGGCCTATGCCATTGAAAAAGAACTTGACCGCCTGGCGGAGGATTTTCTCAACTGGACGCCAAATTGCAGCATGGCGAAGTTGATGGAATTTCTTTTTCAGTGCAAGAAATTCAAGACCCCCGATCTCAATGAAAAGACCCATTTGCACGACAACCTGCTCTTTACCCTTCGGCAGAGGAAAGGAAGCCGGATTGCCCTCACAGGAATCATTATTCTGGTAGGCTGGAGGGTTGATCTTGATCTTTATGCCATTGATATTCAAGGAAATATGATGGCGGTAGCCTTTGACCAGCAGAAAATGCACATGTATGATCCCGGTAAAAAAGGTGAAATGATGGAGCGCTCATCGGCACTTTACATTGAGGAAGCTTTCAGGCGAAACTGCCTCATGCCCAATGAAATGAAGGCTCGGGTCCACGAGATCGTAGCTAAAATTCTCCGCAACCACATAGACCATTTTCAGGAAAAAGGCCGTCAGAAAGACGCACACGAATATGTAGAACGCTTTACCCAACTCATGAATACCCTAAAAAACAGAGGATTGGTTGAGTAATCTTCGTGTTTGAAGTTGAGGCCGAAATGGGCGATCCACTTAGGGTTGCCCTTTCGTGCTTGTAAGCCTGGCTATGCTTATCCGAAGTGCCGCAATTTTGAAATGAGCAGGGCCTTCGTTCCAAAACCTTAACTTGAGGCTGCCTTCCCCATGATGCCCAACTTCTATTAGATGATCGATTTGCAGATTGACCCACTTTCCCGGAACTGGAGTCCGGTGCTTGAGGGCAGCAGACTTCCAGTCTATGTTTTTTCCCTCTTTATCATAGAGGTGAACCTGCCAGTTGGCCTGTCCCTGGTCCTCGTTCAATATGAGCATGCGGCCTCGAATCCATAGTCTGGAGGAGTCGTGATCCCATTCAGAGAGTGCAATGTCCCAACCCTTGGCATAGGTCTTTGGCGATACCCTTAGGGGATGGCCTTCAACAATACGCTGATCATCAATGACGGCATGTATCATGCTATCCTCCCAAAAAGGATCAGGCATTGATACCCAAGAAATGTCAGGTAGGGCATACATTTCTGATGGATCTTCTTTGTAAACAGGATCGAATATCTGTGGGATTTCTCTGGCATAAGCAGGAAGGTCCTTCCACTCCATTCCACTCATAAAACGGGCATAGGCATTGACCAGCAGGAAGCAGTTGGGGTCCTTGTCCACCAACTCCCTTTCTATGTTTTCAAACTCTCTAAATTGGATATGATGGGTAGAGTCGAAGCCAAAATAATAATTACCGATACGTTCCTGGACAGCATTTGTCACTACAAGGCTAAGTTTATCTTGACCCTCAGCCCATTGCAAGAGGACATTTTTTTGCGCTTTGTAGTTGAGTCCTCTTAGATAACGTCCATACTCGAAGGGTACAAGCATCAAACTGGAAAGGAAAAGAAATAAGCTAAAGGTTAGGTATTGCCGAAAGTGCTGTTTTAGCATAGGAAGAAGGGAGGCAAACAGAATTAAACCATAGGCAAAACTCACCATCCCCTTCGTCCAGATCATTAAAAGTCCAGCCAAAAGCCCCATTCCCAGGCTGGACCATTTATCCTTCAACACATTTTCAAGGACCAATCCCGATCCCAGGGCCCAAATCGGTATGATAAAGAGAAAGTGCCTTTCGTCCGCGCACATCGGAACATAGGAAGTCGGGGAGATGCTCATGAAATTGGCAGAAAGAAAGGCAATCAGGCCCAGGTAGAGCCAGTATTTTTGCTGCTGACTTAGTTCTATCCTTTGCCCAAAGTAGGCGGGAAGCAAGGGGAGAAAGAGGATAAAGTTGCCATTCTGGGCCCAGGTATAGACCAATTCGTAGGAAATTCTTTTGATGAGGTATTTGACTTCCAGTTGATCGTAGCTACAGGTATTGAGGTAGCCTTTGGCGAGGATGCGCTGAAAACGGGCGAAGGGGTGACCGCTTTGTTCATACATCACCCAGAGGTAAAGGCTTAAGAGTAGGAATCCACTCATCAATGCATAGCCCCAAAAGCGTCCTGCCTGACCTGCCCTTAGGTCGCGAACCAGCTGAAAGATGAGGACAGGGATGAGGAGGATAAGGGTCATTTTGGCTAAGAGGGCCCACATCAGACCCGCTGCCATCAGAATTCCCCAGACTGGTTTTTTATCCCACTCAAACTTTCCTCTGGCCCAAAAAGCGAGAAAAACTCCCAAAGCTACCTGTATGTCAGGCATGAGTTTGTCCCAGTAATAAAGCATCAATGGACTGAGGACCAGCATGAGAACCCCCGTAATTTGCTGGGTAGGGCTGGCTGCCCTAAGAACCTGAATAAGTAGAGCCAAGATGATCAAACTGGCAAAAACGGTTGGCAAGGCGGAGGAAAAGTCTCCTATTCCCATCCATGCATAAAAGAGAGCCGCAGGATAAATGACCGTCCATCGGTAGGCAAAATGGTGATCACTAAGGTCTAGTGCCCCCTCCAGGATCCGGCTGGCATGGTAGGCGTATTCAATGCCATCAAAGCCCTTCATTCCCGTAAAGGAAAATAAATGAAAGCTCAGGAGGATACCGAATCCCAGCAAAAAGAGTCCACCCAGGCGGATTTTAAGCCATTTTCCCATGCTGCAAACATAAGACTTGTAATTGTTGGAAAAAATTGAGAATTTAAACTAACAATCGTTAGTTAGGGCGGTTATAAAATCATATGGCTAAATTCTACCCATTAAAAGTCAAGGAAGTCAGGCGAGAAACCCCTGATTGTTCCTCCGTGGCCTTCAATGTACCGGAGGAACTTAAGGATACCTTCGATTTTACCCAGGGACAATACTTGACCCTTCGCACTGATATAGATGGGCAGGAAGTTCGTCGGTCTTACTCTCTTTGTGTCAGCCCCCTCAATGGCGAACTCAGGGTCGCTATTAAGGAAGTTCCAGGAGGTCTGTTTTCGACCTATGCCAACAGAGAACTTGAAGAGGGAGACGAGATAGAGGTCATGCCTCCCATGGGGAATTTTTTCTCCAAACTCGATGCAAAGCAAGAAAAAAACTACGTGGCCTTTGCTGCGGGTTCGGGGATTACGCCTATCATGTCGATTTTGAAGACGGTGATGGAGGTCGAACCCCAAAGCAAGTTTACTCTCTTTTATGGGAATAAATTTTCTGGATCAGTCATTTTCAAAGAGGACATCGAAGGATTAAAAAACAAGTTTTTGGATCGGCTGAGGGTCTTCCACTTTTTTTCCAGGGAAGTACCTGATATTCCTCTTTTTCATGGTCGATTAGATAAGGAAAAGGTCTCTCACATATTTAAGGGACTCATCGAACCGACCTTAGTGGATGAATACTTCCTCTGTGGACCTGAGGAAATGATATTTTCTATTAGGGAAGCACTTGAAGAAAGTGGGGTTAATTCCAAAAGTATTCATTTTGAGCTATTTACCACAGGTAATGGCAAGAAGAAAAAAAGGCAAAAGGTCCAAAAGGAAAATCGGGAAGAAATTTCGGAAATCTTCATTAAGGATGGAGGCAATTCCTTTGCTTTTAATTTGCCCTTTGACACTGAGAATATTTTGGATGCTGCCCTCTCCCGGGGAGCTGATTTGCCCTACGCCTGTAAAGGGGGAGTTTGTTCCACTTGCAAGGCCAAGCTTACAGAAGGAGAGGTAGAAATGGAAGCCAATTATGCATTGGAGGAGGATGAGGTAGAAGCAGGATTTATCCTGACTTGCCAGTCTTATCCCAAAACAAAAAAGGTCGTCGTCGATTTTGACGAAGCCCTTTAAGTCAGACAAAATTGCTATATTAACATAAATACTCACTGCTACATTGAAGCGAAAAATCAAGGACCATGAGTGATCAGCAAATACTCAACTTCGAGGAAAGATTTCAAGAGCGCATCGACGCCGAAATAAAGGTAGAGCCTAAGGACTGGATGCCTGAAAAGTATCGCAAGACGCTGATACGGCAGATTTCCCAGCATGCTCACTCTGAAATTGTAGGAATGCTTCCCGAAGGAAACTGGATTGCACGCGCCCCTAGTCTCAGGAGAAAGGTCGCCCTCCTGGCAAAAGTTCAAGATGAGGCCGGACACGGACTTTATCTCTACAGCGCTGCGGAAACCTTAGGCGCGGACCGGGATCAGTTGACCCGAGACCTTTTGACAGGAAAAGCCAAGTACTCTTCCATCTTTAACTATCCTACCCTGAGTTGGGCGGATATTGGAGCCATCGGGTGGTTGGTAGATGGTGCAGCCATTATGAACCAGGTAATGTTGACCCGCGCCTCATACGGACCTTATGCCCGTGCCATGGTTAAAATTTGCAAGGAAGAATCTTTTCACCAGCGCCAAGGCTACGAGATCATGCTTACCCTTGCACAGGGAAGTGAAGAGCAAAAAGCCATGGCTCAAGATGCCCTCAGCCGTTGGTGGTGGCCTGCCCTCATGATGTTTGGGCCAAGCGATGCCGAGTCTACCCACAGCGCTCAGTCTATGAAGTGGAAAATCAAGCGCAAGTCTAATGACGAGCTTAGGCAGCAGTTTGTTGACGTTACAGTTCCTCAGGCGGAGTACCTGGGACTCACCCTTCCCGATGAAGACTTGAAGTGGAACGAAGAGCAAGGCCATTATGACTTTGGTCCCATAGACTGGGAAGAATTCTGGAGTGTAGTCAAGGGTGGAGGCCCCTGTAACCGCGACCGCATAAAGGCTAAAACAAAGGCTTACGAAGAAGGCGCCTGGGTAAGGGAAGCTGCCATGGCCCACGCCGAGAAGAAAAGAGCCAGAAAAGCTAAGGAAACTCCTGCTATTTCTGCCTGATTTTGATCAAGAATACCTATACCCGTGAATAGAGAGGCCTCGGCTTCTCTATTCATATATAAAGTCTCTTTCGATGAGTGAAAAGAAAAATTGGCCCCTGTTTGAGGTCTTTATTCGTAGCAAAAATGGGTTGAATCACCGACATGTGGGTTCTCTCCATGCTGCCGACCCCGAAATGGCCCTCGAAAATGCCAGAGATGTCTACACCCGCCGAAGCGAGGGAGTCAGCATCTGGGTGGTAGAATCCCACCATATATCTGCCTCCAATCCCGACGAAGCAGGGGAATTTTTTGAGCCTGCAAAGGACAAGGTATATCGCCACCCAACTTTTTATAAATTGCCGGATGATGTCAAGCATATGTAAGCCAGCCTGATTCAGGTGTTCAAACGAACAAGGATTCATGAAAGAAAAATTATTCCTATACCTCCTTCAGTTGGGAGACAACTCTCTTATTCTGGGTCATCGCCTCTCCGAGTGGTGTGGCCATGGTCCCATCCTTGAGGTGGATATGGCCCTGACCAACATTGCCCTTGACCTTATGGGTCAAACCAGAAACTACTTTCAGTATGCGGCTGAGATCGAAGGTAAAGATCGGACAGAAGATGACCTGGCCTTTCTTCGTTCTGACCGGGAATACAGAAACATCCTTCTGGTAGAGCAGCCGAATGAGGATTTTGCTTACACGATGGCCAGGCAATTTTACTTTGATGCCTTTCACTTGTTGTTTCTGAAAGAATTACAAGGCAGTAATGACGAACAAATGGCAGCCATAGCCAGTAAATCCATCAAAGAAGTAGCCTATCATCATCGATTCAGTAGTGATTGGGTTATTCGCCTTGGAGATGGTACCGAGCAGAGCCAAGCTAAGATGCAGGCTGGCATAGATGAGTTTTGGAACTTTACAGAAGAATTCTTCACCATGAATGAGATCGAAAAAGAAATGCTCGAGATGGGGATTGGAGTCGATCTGCCAAAGCTCAAAGAGCCCTTCCTCACCCGTGTAAAAGAAGTCTTGGAGACGGCTCAACTCAGTCTGCCCGAACATATGCCCATGCAACAAGGGGGAAAGGATGGCCTACATTCTGAGCATTTGGGGCATCTGCTCTCCGAAATGCAATACATGCAGCGGGCATATCCCGGCATGGAATGGTAAAAAATAGAATTATGGAAAAAGTGCTGACCAAAGACCCTATTTGGGACATCATAGGACGGGTACAAGATCCTGAGGTGCCTGTATTGACTGTGCTCGACCTGGGCATCGTACGGGAAGTAGAAAGAGAGGGAGACCAGATCAAGGTAACCATTACGCCTACCTACACCGGCTGTCCGGCCATGGACATGATCGGTGCAAACATCAAACGAGAACTTCGTGCTGAGGGCTACGAGAACGTAAAGATTAAACTATCCCTGAGCCCTGCCTGGACCACCGATTGGTTAAGTGAAGATGGCAAACGCAAACTGAAAGAATACGGGATCGCTCCCCCTGTAGGAGCTACTGATGACAAGCGCGTCCTCATGGGAGAGTTTTCGGAGGTTAGCTGTCCCTATTGTGATTCGGAAAATACCCAGATGATTAGTCAATTCGGATCCACCGCTTGTAAGGCCCTTTATCAATGCCGGGATTGCAAGGAACCCTTTGACTACTTCAAATGCCACTAAATGAATCATTCGCCCCAAGCCAATGTCAACCATATGTTGGAAAAAGACTTCTTCAGCCAGTGGATGGGCATTGAAGTTCTGGAAGTAAAACTGGGCTATTGCAGAATTTGCATGCAAGTTAGGAAAGAAATGCTCAATGGCTTTGGCATACTCCATGGCGGGGTGAGTTTTGCCATGGCTGATTCTGCCCTGGCCTTTGCTTCCAATAGTCACGGGAGGCTTAGCGTGGGACTCAACAATAGCATTTCCTATCCCAACCCTTCGATGGAGGGAGATCTCATAGAAGCTGAGGCAAAAGAAATCAGTCTGGGATACAAGACTGCCACTTACGACATTAGCTTGACAAATCAAGACTCCAAAATCATTGCACTTTTCAGGGGGACGGTCTACCGCACCTCTAGACCCGTGATTGAATAATTGCTTATTTTCCTCAAAAACCGCAAACCAACCTTATGAAAGAGGCATTTATCGTAGATGGGATCCGCAGCGCCATCGGTAAGTTTCGTGGAACCCTCTCGAATGTACGTACCGATGACCTGGGTGCCCAAGTTTTGAAAGCACTGCTTGAAAGATACCCTGATTTCCCCAAAAAAGCCATAGATGATGTCATCATGGGTTGTGCCAATCAAGCTGGCGAAGACAACCGAAATGTGGCCCGTATGTGCCTTCTTCTGGCAGGTATTCCCTATTCTGTACCTGGAGAAACTGTTAACCGCCTCTGTTCTTCTGGAATGTCAGCCATTATCCACGCCAATCGGGCCATCAAAACGGGTGATGGAGAGGTTTTTCTTTGTGGAGGAGTGGAACACATGACCAGGGGCCCCTGGGTGATTTCAAAAGTATCGGCTCCTTTTGGAAGAGATGCCCAGATGGAGGATTCCAGCTTTGGATGGAGATTTGTCAACAAAAGGATGGAGTCCATGTTTGGGACAGATAGCATGGGTGAGACAGCAGAAAACCTGGCTGAGCAATTTCAGATAAGCCGGGAAGATCAAGATGCTTTTGCTTATCGGTCACAGATGAAGGCTGCTGCCGCACAGGAAAACGGAAGATTGGCCAAGGAAATTATACCTGTGGAGATTCCTCAGCGCAAAAAAGATCCCATCGTTTTTGACAAAGATGAATTTGTAAAGCCCAATACTACTCCTGAGATACTGGCAGAACTTCGTACAGCTTTCAAGAAGCTTGACGAAGGGGGCACCGTAACGGCAGGGAATGCTTCCGGCCTCAATGACGGGGCCGCGGCTGTACTGGTGGCCTCAGATACCGCCCTCGACGCCTACAATTTCAAGCCATTAGCCAGAATTGTAAGCTCCGCTGTCGTAGGGGTGGAGCCCCGAATCATGGGCATTGGACCTGTCTATGCGGCTCGCAGAGCCCTGGGTAAAGCGGGTCTGAAGATGGAAGACATGGACATCATCGAATTGAATGAGGCCTTTGCCGCGCAGAGCCTGGCCTGCATTCGGGAGTGGGGACTGGCAGACGATGATCCACGCATCAATCCCAACGGAGGCGCCATCGCCATCGGCCACCCCCTTGGCGTAACAGGGGCCAGAATTATGCACTCTGCGGCATTGGAACTACAAGAAAAAAATAAAAAATATGCCCTAGTAACCATGTGCGTTGGAGTAGGGCAGGGCTATGCCACCATCCTCGAACGCGCCTAAATCTTCATTCACCAAAGATTCAACCAACAAATTCTATGGCTACCAAACTCGCAAACTATACTCAGGGGCAATGGCAGGACTTCCAGGGCGAAGGCATTGCCCAATACCACGCCATTACCGGGGAAATCCTTAGCATGGTCAACGGAGAAGCCCTTGATTATGATGGCATCATGGACTACGCAAGGAGGGTGGGTAATCCTGCCCTTCGAAAAATGACCTTTCAGGAAAGGGGGCTGATGATTAAGGCCCTCGCCCTTCATCTTTACAGCAAGAGAAAAGAATATTATCCCATCAGCTTCCAGACAGGAGCCACCAAGGCTGACAGTTGGGTAGACATAGACGGTGGCATTGGCAATCTATTTGCCTATGCCAGCCTGAGAAGGCAGTTTCCTGACCAGCCTTACTATGTAGATGGGGAGGCTGCTCCCCTGTCCAAGGAAGGTAGTTTCATCGGTCATCACATCATGGTCCCGAAGAGGGGAGTGGCGGTACACATCAACGCCTTCAACTTCCCGGTATGGGGTATGCTGGAAAAGTGTGCTGTCAACTGGCTGGCTGGAATGCCAGCCGTAGTCAAGGCCGCTGAACAAACCTCCTTCCTTACCCAGGTCATGGTGAAGGATATCATAGACTCAGGCATCCTTCCGGAAGGTGCCCTTCAACTGGTCTGTGGAACAGGAATGGGGATACTGGAGCCCCTGACCCTTCAGGATGTCGTTACCTTTACGGGCTCCGCTGCCACCGGAAAGAAGCTCAAGACCCACCCTCGGATCATCGAAGAATCAGTGCCCTTTACCATGGAGGCTGATTCTTTAAACGCTGCTGTACTGGGTACAGACGTAAGTCCTGACTCTGAGGAATTCAAGCTCTTTATCAAAGAAATCAGAAGGGAAATGACCGTCAAGTGCGGTCAAAAATGTACGGCTATTCGTCGCATCATCGTTCCCGAAAACATGATCGTTCCCGTCAAAGAAGCCCTGACCAGCCAACTGCAAAAAGTTACGATTGGATCTCCCTTCGAAGAGAGTGTACGGATGGGCGCCCTCATCAACCGGCAGCAGATGGCGGAAGTTAAAAAATCGGTAGAGGAACTTCTTTCAGAAAATGACCTTGCCTTTGGCGACCTGAATGGAGAGGGAGAAGCCCTGGGTGGAGATTGGAACAAAGGAGCCTTCATGATGCCTATTCTCATGGTCAATTCCGATCCCCTGAACAAGCAAAAAGCCCATACGGTAGAGGCTTTTGGCCCTATCAGTACCCTCATGCCCTATAAAAGCATGGAAGAAGCCGTGCAGCTCGCCCAGATGGGCAGAGGTTCATTGGTGAGCACCATTGCTACCTTTGATGACGAAATCGCAAGGGAATTTGTCCTGGGAGCAGCCACCCATCATGGACGTATCCTGGTCCTCAACCGGGAATCGGCAAAGGAAAGTACAGGCCATGGTTCGCCTATGCCCTTGCTGACTCACGGAGGACCTGGCAGGGCCGGTGGAGGCGAAGAACTTGGAGGAGTAAGGGGAGTCAAACACTACATGCAGCGATGTGCCATACAGGGAACGCCTAGTAGCATTTCCGAAATAACCCGCGTCTACCAGCAGGGTGCTAAGCAAAAGGAAAGTCTTATTCATCCCTTCCAGAAGCATTTTGAGGAGCTGGAAATCGGTGAAACCCTTATCACTGCCAAGCATACCGTGACGGAGACGGACATCGTCAACTTCGCCAATGTCTCAGGTGATAATTTCTATGCCCATATGGATGAAACCTCCCTGGATGGAACCATCTTCGAGGGAAGGGTTGCCCACGGATATTTTATTTTATCTAAGGCCGCAGGGCTCTTTGTTGATGCAAAAAAAGGCCCTGTCTTGCTCAACTATGGCATAGAATCCTGTCGCTTTACCAAGCCTGTCTATCCCGATACGACCATAGGGGTCAAGTTTACGGTAAAGGAAAAAATAAGCCAGGAAAAGAAAGACGAGGAGGACATCGCCAAGGGCATTGTCAAATTCATGGTCGACGTCTACGATGAAAGCGGAGAAACTGTAGCTATTGCCACCATCCTTACCATGGTCAGAAAATTGGATCAGTCATAAATTTCTGCCAGAGGTAAATCTTGTCTAATACATTAACATTTGAAGCATAAAGCATATGAGCGATATCACCCAAGCTGGAAGCGTAGAATTGGAAGTTCATGAGGGAGTAGGAAGGATCACCTTTTTTCATCCCAGTCATAATTCCCTTCCGGGTAAGCTCCTGGGTAAACTGGCATTTACCATCACTGAAGCCGGAAAAAACGAGCAAATTAAGGTCATTGTCTTAAAAAGTGGGGGAGAAAGAACCTTCTGTGCCGGTGCTAGCTTTGATGAATTGGTGGCCATCGAAAACATGGAAAGCGGCAAAGAGTTTTTTATGGGCTTCGCCAATGTGATCAATGCCTGCAGAAAGTGTCCTAAGCTTATCATTGGTCGGGTGCAGGGCAAGGCCGTCGGAGGAGGAGTAGGCGTGGCTGCGGCTACGGATTATTGCTTCGCCACAAAATTCGCTTCTGTAAAACTTAGCGAATTAGCGGTAGGTATAGGACCCTTTGTGGTGGGACCGGCTGTAGAGAGGAAAATTGGAGTTTCGGCTATGTCTCAACTCGCCATCAATGCTAGCGAATGGTTGCCTGCCGATTGGGCCAAAGAAAAGGGTCTCTACGCAGAAGTCTTCGATAGCGCGGCGGACATGGACCAAGCCATCGAGAGCCTGGCTAAAAAACTTACCGCCTCCAATCCAGCAGCCATGAAGGAGCTTAAGCGAATTTTTTGGGAGGGATGTGAAAATTGGGACCTTCTTCTGGATCAGAGGGCGGCCACCAGCGGCAAACTCGTCCTTTCGGATTATGCCAAAAATTTCATTGCTGCTTTCAAGGCAAAAAAGTAAAGCTCTTGAGCGAATTGAAAATCACTATTTGTTGAAAAATAATACTGCCTATGAATGACTCATTCATAGGCAGTGTGGTAATATTCTGTGCTTGACTACTTCTCCATTTCCTCCAGGAGTCCACTTTTCTTCAAGTGGATGTAGGTAGAATGCTTGTTCTGCCCTCGTTGCTTAAATTCTGCCGTGGTACCCGAGCTGATTTGACTCCATTCGAAGACCATAAAAGTAGCCTTGTGACTGCTATTGAGTCTAAGCTTGAGCAGGGGAGCTTCCAGGTTTTCTCCACCGCTGACCTTGGTTTGGGATAAGCCGAAGGTCTTCGATTCATCGCTGATAACCACGGCAAACATTCGGTAGAAACCCGGCTTTTGAAAGGAAATATTTTCAAGTCTTTCTGAAAAGTTCCTATTGGCTTTAGGGGGAAGGCTAGCATCGATGTCAAAACGTTGATACCAAGAGGCAGAGCTTCCATCATCCAGGAATTTTTCTATGGGGGTCAGCAAGATAAAGCCTCCAGATACAGGATAATACCTGAGATCCTGGTAGTTTTTGGAATTGAAGAGGTAGTCCAGCCTTTGTCTCACATCCCCAAGGTCTTCGGCTTTTTTTCCACTAGAAAAAAGGGCATAGCCCTGATTATTGTTGAGGATGCTCCTGCTGTTGATTTCCATCTGCAATAGACTGGAGGGTTCCTGAATGGGAAAGGGTAGGGGGTCGAAGTCGGCAGGCTTGCCCTCTATCTTTATACCCTCCTCATTTTTTTCCTCTTTTACGGCTTTACCGCCGGAGGCTTGCTTGTTATTAATTTTCCCCAGTATATCCTCAATGTCGGTGGACCCTTCTTCTCCTCGGGTATAAATCTCTGTATCTCCGACTGCCTCTCCGGGGCGGAGAAAGTCTACGGCCCCCTGTTGGTATTCCCAAACCAGGTAATTGACATCTTTCACCTCCCATTTGAAGACCTTCCGGGTGTAATATTCCTCAAAGGTTACATTGCGATCCCTGATCTCTATGGATCGGGCGGCATACTTGAGGCCGTTGCGCAGTTGTACCCATCCGGTAGAGTCGTTGATGGTGGGCTGTGCCTCCCGGATGGAATGAAGGCGAACCCTTCCAGGCAGGAGGACACCTTCTACATATCCCAGATCTATCCTTTCCCACTGAGGAGCCCTGTTTCGGCTGGAATAGGAGTACCTGCTTCCTCTTCTGGGATTTGTGTATCGGCGGGGACGCAGGAGCTTGAGTCTGTCAAAGGTCCAGGAATAGTCCAGCAATTGAGCCTGGGTATCGTCGGAGAGGAGAAGGGTAATATTTTCTACCGCCGGGACGGGCAGAAATTCCTCTTCAACTTCATCAAAATTTCCAAAAATATCATCAGCCATGTCGGCGTCCTCACTCAGGGGGTTGAGTACCCGCTCGTCTCCGTAGGAATAGACTATCTTGTGTACCTGGTCCAGGTCCCGGCTCTGCATCCTATCCCTCGAACCCTCCCAAGGATTGAAGTGAAGGAGCTTTTTGGCGTGGTCTTCTCCACGGATAACGACGCGTTGCACACTTCCGTCAGTCAGGTAGACCAAGTCAGGCCGTCGCTGAGCATGAAGGGCCTGGAAGGAAAGGACCAGGGTCAAAAGGAGGAAGAGCAGATTTCGCATGGTGTGAAATGGGTTTGAACTTAATTGTTGATGATTATCACGGATATACCCGTACAAGGCTCCTGGGCTTATTAAAAATAATTTATACTGACTCAAAGTGCCGGTTTTGTCTCATCGCCAAAAAGCTTTTTGATAATCATTTTCCCAGAGGTTGTTTAAGGTTTATCCTCTCCGCTTACACTTGTCTTTCAAGAACGAGAATTTGCATTTTTTCTCACTTTAGTACCACGAAAGCTCCAAGAATTGCTGCCTCAGAACCTTAAAACCCTGCCTGTAAACTGTGGTTTATAAAACTGAGCAACTTCTTAAATTTAAGAAAAAATATTAGTTTTTGTAGCAAATTATCCTTCATTAGAATAATAATTGCTTCAAATTGTAGGTAGGATTTCCATAGAATTTTAGGGAATTAGCTGTTAATTTCAATTGCCCCGGGTGGTATTTCCGCCCACATAGCTTCCATTCTGAAAGGTTCCTTCCTGCACCCGCCCATCCTTTCGAGTCAGTTTTCCCTGTCCGTTCATGCGGCCTAATTTCCATTCTCCTTCATAGACATCCCCATTCGGGAAATAGTAGGTGCCCAGTCCATGTCGCTTGTCATAGGCCCATTCTCCTACATACTTACCTCCATTGCTGAACACATAAGTTCCCTCTCCTTTTTTCTTCCCATAGGCCCACTCTCCCTCGTAGTAGTCTCCGCTTTCAAAGCTTAGCTTGCCCTCTCCGTGATATTTTCCGTTTTTGAACTTTCCTTCATACAGGGTACCCGAGGGAGAGATCAACTTTCCTTCACCTTCCATTCTTCCGTACTCCCAGTTTCCTTCATACATAGCTCCAGTGTTGAAGTTGAAGGTACCCTGCCCATGCTTTTTTCCCAGGGACCAATGGCCGTCGTAGACGTGTCCGGAGGCCATAATCAGTTTGCCTTGTCCCTCTCTTTTGTTGTTTTTGAAGGCTCCTATGTAGACGTCGCCGTCCGAATAATAATAGGTGACCTCACCCGTAAATCTCTGATCTGTCCACTGACCTTCTTTGATGGAGCCGTTGGGATAGGTCATTTTTCCCTTTCCTTTGGGCTTATTGTTGTCAAAGTTTCCGGTATACACACTGCCATCGGAGTAGGTATAGCGGCCTTGGCCTTGAAAATTGCCCTGGACAAAATTGCCCTCATAGCTCTCTCCATTAGCAAATACAAAACGGCCCTTTCCTGAAGGTTTGTCCTTTTCATAATGTCCCTCATAGACGTCTCCATTGGCGTAAGTGTAGATGCCCTCGCCTGACTTAAGGTTATTTTTCCATTCTCCAGTGTAAGAATCCCCATTCGATAGCCTGTAGGTCCCCTCTCCATGTCGTTCTCTATTTTTCCATTCTCCTTGATATAGGTCCCCATTCTTATATCTGTAGGTCCCCTCTCCGTTCTTGCAGTTTCCCTTGCACTGGGCCTGCAAATGGATAGGAGGGATAAAAAAGAATAAACATAGGCAGCAGGTGAAAAGAAGGGGTTTCATACAGGTATAAGTTTAGCTTAGTAGGTATGGTAAAATTTTTGTTGGATGGTATTCAATAAGGGAAATAATCAGAACATCTTCCTCATTCCATCAAGGTTTTTTGGGCCCAGGAGGATAAACTTATCATGTAGTGCAGTAGGATGGCCCCAAACACCCATTCAGGTCGGGGATACAGCCTACGTGAAAGTTCGGTATGACAAGACTGATCTGCCAGAATATTTCCAGCAACTCATTCAGGTATATGCCAACATAGATAATGAGGTGGAGGTGATTGTTTTGAGTGGAAAAGTCCTGGATGAATAGCATTTCTTTTCTCAGAAGCACGTTAAAAAAACAACAGGAAGGCCTTTGAGACCTTCCTGTATTCATGTAAGTTGTAGGGTTAAGCTGTTCCGCTTCCTTATTTAGTTGTAATGAGGCAAAAAGGAGTACTTTTCTCCATACTGGAGCATTTGCTCGACAAAATCTTTTGGATACTCGATTTTCACATCGGTGATTTTCCCGTTTTCTTCCACGGCGACCAGATGAGGATTGATAAATCCGGAGTAGGGAGCAATATCCAACTTCTCAAACCTTCCCAGTACCTCTTGGTGTAGCTCAGGAACCACTTTTACTCCATAGTCTTCTACCAAATTCTTAGCAGCTTCATAGTCTCCTTCAGATTTGATTCGCTGTACTTCGCGCAACAATTGTCCGAAGAGTTCGCGTAGTTTTTCATAGTCGTTGATCACGACATAGGTTTTACCTTCTACCACCTTCATCTCAGCCACATCATCGGCCTTTCCTTTTTCCAGTACCCATCGGGCTACCATGGCGCGGTTTCTCATGTGGTCCTCTTCGATGTTATTTCCGGGCTCGATTCTTCTCAGCTGGGTCAGAAGGCCGTTTCTCATGTAGTCATCGTAGGCAGCTTTGCCTACTTCCAGAGACTCTATAAGGCCCATTTCGACCAGTTTGGGATCAAGCATGTAATAGAGGGCTACCAGGTCAGCCCTTCCTTCCTCCATGGTGGAGGCATATTCCTTCATGGTTTCTTTGGGAGTACCGATGCCAGGATTGATTTGACCGGAAGCATGGCCGATGACCTCGTGCATATCGGTATGAAGCTTGTCTGCCAGTTCACTGTGCTTCTTTGAACGGGCCCTCACTTCTTCAGAAAGGACAAATTCTTCCAATACTCCTCCGCTTTGCTTGGCGGCCTCATCATAGGCAGAAATAATATTGGCGAGGTTGACAGACTTTGAACCGTGATCCTTCCGAATCCAGTTGGAGTTGGGGAGGTTGATACCGATAGGCGTAGCAGGAGAGGCATCGCCGGATTCCATGATTACGTTGATGACACGGGCTGAAATCCCTTTGACGCTTTTTTTCTTGTGTTCTTCCATGAGGGGGGAATTATCCTCAAACCATTGGGCCTCTTCAGAAATGGCTTCAATGCGCTTGGATGCCTCGGGATCGCGAATGGAAACAACAGACTCGTATGAGCCTTTGTAACCCAGGGGATCGTTGTAAACCTCTATAAATCCATTGATGACATCTACTTTGGATTTGGTGTCTTTTACCCAGGCGATGTTGTATTCGTCAAAATCCTCCAGATCGCCGGATTTGTAGTATTCAATGAGGAGATTTAGGGCTTTTTGCTGCTCTTCGTTTTCGGCGACTCCGGCGGCTTTTTCCAGCCAGAATACGATTTCTTTGATGGCTTCTCCATACATGCCATTCATCTTCCAGACTTTCTCTACGATGGTTCCATTCTCTTTGACCACCTTGGAATTCAGGCCATAGGAAATGGGATTTTCGTCGCCTTCACTTTTCATGCCTTGATAGAAGGCTTTGACTTCTGCTTCGCTGACGCCTTCATAAAAATTTACCGCTGATTGCTTCACGTGATCAATGCTTGTGGCCTTGTTGACTTTTTTGGGGGCAATGCTTGGATCAAAAATGATGGGAGTCATGCGGGCGGTGAAAGAGGCCAAGTCCTCACTGCTTTGAAGGGGGAGATTATCGGCACCAGTCTTCTCAAGTAGAAAAGAAAAATATTCTTCTGAAAAATCCGGCTGAAATTTATCGTAGGAATAGTGATGGTGAATACCATTGGCAAAGAATACCCGCTTAGCATAGGTTTCGAAGGCTTCCCACTCTTTTCCTCCTTGGTCGTCT
This sequence comes from uncultured Bacteroidia bacterium, assembly GCA_964564415.1. GTDB lineage: Bacteria > Bacteroidota > Bacteroidia > J057 > J057 > JALEFZ01. The sequence goes on from CAZMAV010000013.1 coordinate 109,830, forward strand.
ACCTGCTTGAGAACAGCTTCCAGGGTGCGTCGGAGGGTCAGGTTGTGCTTGTAGTTTTGATCGTAGATGATATCCCGACCGGAAAGAGCAGCCTTGGACAGGTAGTAGATCAACTTTTTTTCTTTAAGGCTTAGTTCTTCAAATCCGGGAACCTGATAACGAAGGACCTGAATGTCCTGGAATCGTTCGCTCACGTATTGAAAATCGTTTCCATTTTCGCCCTCTTTCGTATCAGAGCTTTGTTGTGGTCCACAACCAAAAAAGGGGATCAATAGGATAGATAGGAGTAGTTTTTTCATAAGGGTGATTCTGAAATTTCTATCCAATTTATTAAAAAAACTGGATAAAGGAATGTTTGGGCTGTCTAACTATTAAACAAGAATATATATATAAGACTGAGAAAGGGGGGGCATTGTTTGATACAATGTAAAAAAGGACCTCTGAAGCGATATTCAAAGGTCCTTTTTTGTCAAATCGAGCAACTTATCATCCTCCCTGCCCGGGTTCTACGACTTCTACCCAGGCTCCTCCAACCCTACCGTTAATGGTATGATCATACATGGCCTGCGAAGTGACAGATGGATGCCAATATTTACCTAAATAGGAAGCATTGAGCATGACGTAAAAGGTCTTGGTCTTTCCTCGATCCAGGTCAAAGAAGGTGTAGACCCTGTCATCCCGAATGTCGAGGTAGGTGGGCTTATCTCCTTTGGGACCCTCACCATCCAATCGCCTGTTGTGGATTTCCCAGCCGGAAGGAAATACCTGATTAAGGACCATCTCTTTGTAATCCCGGTTTCCGGTATTGGTAAGGATGACCTTGGCCATGAAGTCCGTGCCCTGTTCGATCTTGAGAGGGTCTATCTTTTGGCCATTGAGGGTCTTGTATTCTACGTTGATACGAATGCCATTTTCGGCATTGGTCTTGTCTCCTTCAAAGGGAATGCCATCCAACACCATACGGGGATAAAGCGGAGTTCCGGATTGATTTTTGAATTCCAATTCTCCTGGTCTCAGGTTATCCATATCGACCTGCCATATGGGAGAATTTAGGGTAACGGTCTTCCATTCATCTTTTTTGTCCAACCTATACTGAAACTTTCCCTTTTGAAAAACTTTGGCTCTTCCGGCATATTCGGCCATGCCCACCAGGGTGTAGGCGGTGGTCTGTGTGCTGTACCAACGGTCATTGCACATGCGATCGGAAAGATACTGGGCAATGTCGACGGCTTCCTCTCTTTGGTCGAGGATACTCATTACCTGTAGGATAATGGCCTTATCGCGCATGGTTGACCCATAGGTGTAGGAAAGCTCCTGATACCCGGGCACCTCCATCGAGAGATTCTTTACCATTCTTTTGGCAATGTCCTTCTTTCCGGCAAGGTGATAGGCCCCTGCCAGCAACCAGGACGCCGAGTTGCCTAGGTTTTCTTCCTTTCTGAATCGGTTCATAGCACCGATCTCTGGAGTTCCGGCAAGGGCCAGCATGAAGAGGCGATAAGCCTGGGTATTGGCTCTATATCTGATGTACCAGGGCCTGTTGGAGTCGGAATTGGGATGATCATAGCCCCTGGCCATATCCTTTTGGAACCCAATAATATTATCCAGGAGTTTATTGGGCAGGCTGTAGCCCTTTTGTTTAGCGAGAATCAAGGCATGTCCGGCATAATTGGTGCCCCATTCGTTGGGCTGCCCATATCCCGGCCAATAGGCCAACCCGCCGTTAGGAACCTGGAAATGAAGGAGTCGCTTGATCCCTGCATTTACATTCTCACTAACTTCCCTTTTTTGCTCTTCGCTGAGGTCCATGAGGTCAGAGAGCATCAATTGAGGAAATACACCGGAGGTCGTCTGCTCCACACAGCCGTAGGGATAGCGAATGAGATACTTCAGTCGAAGGCCCAGGTTAAGGGGAGGAATAGAACTGACTTCAAAGACCCCATTGTTGGTGCCCGACATGCCAAGGGGACGATATTCCTGGCTCCACTTATCTTTGGAACTTACAGTAGCAGAGAATACATCTGTAATCCGTGGATTGGGATTTCTGATTTCAATATCCGTTTCATAGACGGCTGTCTCCCGTCCAGAGCGGACAGTGAAGGTAACGTGGCTCTTGCCGGTCGATTTCAGAACATCAGCCTCAAAGGCTGTGGTTTTTTCTCCCATTCCATCAAAACGAAGGGTCTGGCTACTGCTGCCATTGATCAATATTTTGGAGCCCCCATCGATTTTTATGCTTACATCTTTTATGTTTTCCTTCATGCTAAAGACAGTAGCGGGCAGGAGAACCCTTTCGCCCGGCCCCAGCACCCGGGGAAGGGTTCCCAAAACCATTAATGGCTGCCTTACCGGAGTGTAAGTTTCTGCCGAACCGTAGGCTCCTTCAGGATTTCCTGCTACGACCATGGTCCTAACTTCTCCTACATAATTGGGCATGTGGAGGCTATGTGTCGCGCTTTCCCCTGCTTTGAGCTTAAAAGGGCCGATAAATTTTACCACAGGCCGGAAGCGGTCTTGCTTGTTGGCATCTGCACGGTTCACACCGGCACCTCCTCCGATGCTCAGCATGGATTTTACTTCTCCTCCATAGGCCCCAATGACCTGGTCAAAAAGATCCCAGGTTTTTACGTTAAGAGCTTCTCGCTGGTAAAAACTGTTCCAGGGGTCTGGTGTCTCAAAGCGGGTGATGCCCAGGAGTCCTTCATCTACTACCGCGACCGTGTAGGTCATGGGTTTTCCGCTAGCTTCGCTGACTTTGACTTCAAAATCGGTATTGGGCCTGATTTCCTTCGCCATGGCTATCTGAGGAGAAAGGTGAGATTCAGGATTCTCGACCTTGATAGGGATGACCCCAAACAAGCGTATGGGAAGATCGTTTTTGGTCTGCTGGTGAGGCTGAAGCAGGGTGATGTTAGCGTAAATGTTGGGAGCCATCTCATCGGTGGCTTTGAAGGTGAAGCGGGTGCTACCTTCCTCACCTTCGACCCAGTAGGAGTCCAGTACCTTGGAACCGGTCTCGATGGAGACCAGCATTCGGGCCGTGGCAGAACTGGAAATATTCAGGGTGATGTCTTCGCCCACTTTATAGGTCTCTTTCTCAGAGGTGAAGCTAAGCATTTGGGCACCTTCCCTCCGATCATCGGAAGACCGACCTGCCCATCCGGGCCAGTCAATATAAACGATTTGGCTGGATGCGTGCCCCCCTTTCTTATCTTTGACCCTGACCAGGTATCTACCCCAGGAAGGATATGTTAACTTTATTTCGTAGCTGGTCTTCCCTTCTCTGGTACTCAGGGTTTCTGCCTTAATTTCCTCGGCATTTACCTTTCCATTGTAAATGCCAATATTCTCATTGGATCGGTCCCACCACCATTTCCAGTTGAGCTTGTAGACCCTCACATCCAGGTCTGTATCCACGGGCTCTCCGTTGGGATTGACAGTGGCGATTTGGAAGGTATGGGACTCGTCCGTGGAAAGCATTTTTCTTCTGTTCCTGCTTTCAGGAGCCTTAATCCCTACATAAGTCTCAAATGGGTCATAGGAAATGGCAAATCTATCGACACTGAAGGCTCCTCCTGGCTCGAATACCTTTACCTTGAAATTGGCATTCAGACGTCCGGGGGCTACTTTGTTGACCTTGATCTTGGTCGGAACCTGGGCAAACCCATTATCATCCAATCGACCTTCAAAGAGGGTCTTTTGAAAGCGGCCAAAATTACCCACCTGATCGTCAAAATTATAATCGGGATACCTGTCGAAGTTAGTCTGTGTAGATGAAAGCGTAACCTGAACATCGGCCTTGAGATTTTTTGCAATAGCTCCATGCAGCCAGCGCGACTTGAGGGTACCTGTTTTACCCAGGGAAGAGGGGTCTAGTCGATCGGTACCAAAATCCAGGTCGATTTTAAGGCGGTTGGGCATAATGGTCTCAACCTTCAGGGTCTGGGTGAAGGTAGCTCCCCCCACCCGCACCCTTCCGGTATAGTTACCGGTTAGGGATTCTTTGTCCGTAGAAGTTTCAAAGGCATAGAAACCGTCCAGCCCATTCTGTTGAGTTATTTTGTCCACTACCTTTCCCTTGGGATCTACCAGCTCGAAACTTACCGGATGCTCGGGAGGAAGAACTTTTTCTTTGTCCTCCAACATAAAACTGATAAACATGGGATCCCCAGGTCTCCACACTCCCCTTTCTCCATACATGTATCCCTTGACTCCCTTAAAATAGGTTTTGCCTCGGGTATCAAACTGGCTTAGGCTTAGGGCACTTCCATCATCCAGCCTCAGGTAGCCCCGTTGATCGCCTTTTTTAGCGACCAACAAAAAGGGAGAAATATCATACTTAGGAAGACTAGCCTTACCATCCTTGTCTGTTTTCAGGCTTGCCAGGAGTTCATGCTGATAGTCGTAAAGCTCTATGTCAACATCTGCCTCTGGACGGGCAAGGTGGAGGTTAGTCGCAACAAAGTCCATGGATTTGGCACTGCGCTTGGCAATAAGTCCAAGGTCAGAGGCGAGAATATTTCTCCGGGCAATCCGGTTGGGGCGGTAGTAAGCCCTATTACAGGGATTATCCCTCTCTCGATAGCTGTAGTAGTAATAATTGGACTGATAAGAATCTGTATATTCTCTCCAATCATCGCCTACATCCAGCATATCAACATCCTCATCGGAAGTACCACAGGTGTAGGTAGTATAGGACTGACGGAAGCCCAGGGCTACTTCGTAAATGGCTCCGGGTTCCTCCTCAATCAGGGAGGAAAGGTCAAGGGAGTGGCGGTTCCACTGATTGATGTCAAAGGACTCTTCTCCTACAAGCTCGATTGTCTTTTCTGCGACTACATGACCTACCCGCTTGAGTTCGCGGTTTTGGTTGATGGTGTTGGCCTGAAAAAACTGAGGGATATTTCTTTCAAAAATTTTGATTACCCTGACGTCCACTGCATTGAGACCAATGGCCTCAAAAATGAAAGGAAGTTGCTTTCCCCTGGGAAGTATTACCCCTTGACCCACCAGTTTTACCTCGGGTTTTACATTGGAAAAGGTAATGGCCTCCATGTAAGGGCTAGAAAGCAGGGTTCCACTGATACTCTTTATCCCGGATTCGACCTTGATTCTACTTTGGCCCTCAATCCTATTTCTAGGATAAACCTTAATTCTGTTCTCTTCTATGCTAAAATTAACTTCGGTCTCAGGAATTGTAATCAGGCCGGTCAGGTCCTGGGAGGGGTTGAGTTCTTCTGTAAATTCCAACACCACAAAGGGCTCTGGTTCAGCATAGGCATAGGTGTGGAGGTGCCTGAAAATGCTCTTGGCTGCCACCAGAATTTCCTTTTCACCTTTGTTCTCATCCCTGCTTTTCCAGGCAAATGAAAAGCGGTAAGGCTTATCTTTTCTGAGCAGGCTGTCTATGATGAAGCTATGAAGGTTATTTTTTTCGTCATGCTCCCAGCGTAGGCGTGCCTTTCCTTCCTCAATCTTCGTGGCAAATACCTTTTCGATGTACTCTGGATATTCGTAGTCTAGGGTCTTTACCACACCCTGTACCTGCTGAAACTCCTGGTCTCCACTGGTGTAGAGCTTATTTTTTTGTACCTCTACTTCATAATCCTGGGGGAGGGTCATGAATTGAAAAGCAAAATTCTGCAGATCATTAGGAATATCTTCTACCAAGGCTTTCATATCCAACTTGGCGGAGTAGATCTGCCCGGAGGGAAGAGGATCGTCGGGATGAAAGGTAAGGGTCTGTGCATCTGCCCATTTTATTTTTCCCTTGATAAAGGGTTTGAAGCTGAGTAGGTCTCCCCCTAAGACTTTATTTCTTTGGTCTTCACTCAGGTAGGCATTTGTAAACCTGACAATAATAGGAGAGACACGGCTGATCTGTCCGCTGCTATGGGCAGAAATATAGGAGGCAAAGGCGGGGTTGAAACTATTGACCTTAGGGGTAGCCGGAGCCAAGTTGAGCCAGTCTTTTCCTTTCCAGGCCAGGAGGCCACAGACGAGAACAGCAGCTGCGAAGAAGATAATTTTCTTCATAGTTGTCATGGGGTATCTTTATTTTGGATGAACGGACAAAAAGGGAGCTAGAACCAAGATGGACCTGGTTGCTCTGAAGGTATCTATTATTTCCTTCTAAAATTAATCATTTTTGGAAAAATACTCATAATACAAGGAAAGGTAGTTTCCTTTTCCTTTTTGATCCACATGCCTGTAAAATCGCCGCCCCTCTGCGATTATTCGGATCAGAGCATGAGCTGGGCGATGAGGTAATCCGTTAGGGTAATGGTGAGACAAGAAAATACCACTGCCCGGGTAGAAGAGGTTCCCACATCCAGGGCACCCCCTCGGGTATAAAAACCCTGATAGGAGGAAACAGAGGCGATGATAAGGCCAAACGTAGCGGCTTTGACGTACATGACTACAACCTGATAGGGGTTGTAGTATTCTCTCATGCCCAGGATAAATTCAGTGTAGGTTACCTCTCCGGAGTAATGGCCTGCGGTGATCCCCCCTGCATGTGCCAGAAATACTGAAATGGTAGTCAGGATGGGAAGAGAAATGAATCCCGCCAATATTTTGGGTAAAATAAGGTAGGCTTTTGAGTTGACTCCCATGACTTCGAGTGCGTCGATCTGCTCGGTGACCCTCATGGTGCCGATTTCAGAGGCAATTTTGGAGCCGATCCTACCTGCAATAACCAAATTGACGATGCCCGGAGAGAGTTCAAGGATGGCTGTGGTGGAAACGATGGCGCCGATAATGGTATTAGAAACAAGGTTGGAAGTAAGCTGGTAGGCAGTTTGCACGGTGGTAACGGCCCCTACGAAAAATGAAATGACCACCAGAATAAGCATGGACCCCCCGATCATGGATACCGATTCGGAGAGGGTAAGGCGGTAATAGATGCTGGGCTTTTCCATGGCCTTGAACATCCCACCTATCAGCATCACAAATCTTCCAATATGATAAAAAAAGCGCTTCATCCGGCTCAGCTTCGACACGTTTAGATGTGAAAGAAGGGAAATTAATTCATAATTAGCCAATGGAAGCTCCATAAATTTCCCGCCTCGATATTTTACCTTCCTTTGATATCCGTGAATCAAGGTTTAGATTCGCAGGAATCAGAAGCAATCGGACATGAGCAATAAAAAAATTCTTATCACTGGAGGTTCAAAAGGAATTGGCCTTGCTACAGCCAAAAAATTCTACGAGGCCTCCTACGAGGTCATCATTTGTGCCCGCAATCCGGAGGCCCTGGCCGCGGCAAAACAGGAAATGCCCGCCCTTCATACCTATACCTGCGACGTCTCCAACAAAGAGGAGGTTCAAGGCCTTGGCAAAGAAGTAAATGAAACCTTCGGAGCCCTTGATGTCCTGGTCAACAATGCCGGGGTCTTTATTCCTGGTTCCATCCATGAGGAAGAAGAGGGAATGTATGAAAAGATGATGCGGACCAACATGGACAGTGCCTATTACCTGACCCGATCCGTCCTTCCTCTCATGCAAGAAAAGGAAGCGGGAAGCATCGTCAACATGGCCAGCATCGCCAGCATAGGAGCTTATGCTAATGGAGGCTCTTATTCCATCTCCAAATATGCCCTCCTGGGTTTCTCCAAAAACCTGAGGGAAGAAATGAAGCCCTTTGGAATACGAGTCATGAGCTTTCTGCCTGGAGCGACCTACACGGCTTCCTGGGAAGGATCGGGAATAGACCCTCAGCGACTTATGCCCGCCGAAGACATCGCCCAGCTCGTCTTTACCAGCGTACACCTGACCCAGCGTACCGTAGTGGAAGACATCGTCATTCGCCCTCACCTGGGAGACCTCTAGTATGGAAGACAATCCGGACTTATACATTACCTTTTTCAGACAGATGTAAGCATACACCCTCCTCCATCTATTTGCCTAAGTTAGAAAAGACATGGGAAGAAGAACAATTCGTATTCTCGCCCGGCAACTCAAAGACCGGCTATCGGAGATCCATGAGAAAGATGTGCAGCTAATTACCTGGGAGGGAAAAACTTATTTTGGTTTGGCACGAATAAAAGAAGGTAGCTCTGTCCTTCTGGAAGACAAGAATGCAGCCTGGTATAATCGCAAAAAACACAGCCATTTGCTCAGATTATCCGAAATTAGAGAGGTTATTTTTGATAAAATATCCGATTGGTAAACAAAAATGACCGCTCAATCTTCGCAAATTGATAGAATAGGCATTTTTTCCTACCTTATAGGTAATTAAAGTCTTTGTATTAGATCCTGCCGGGTGCATTTCTTGTAAGACCTAGGGTCATGGAAAGGTAAAGACAGGAGGAGCCTTTTAGCATGTATTCAAACAAACCTGCCATGAAGTATTCGATATTTACCCTCATCTGTATCGCATGCTTTGCTATTCCTTCATTTGGCGAAGACGACGATGACCGCTTTCTCTACCGAAACCTGGCTTTCCGAAAGATAGAGGTGAGAAAATATATATTTCAGACCTATACCCCCCAGGTCAAACTGGACATGTCCTATGCAGAGGACGAAATTCAAAATCCAGAAGAATGGTTCAACAGGAAGGACAGGGTCATGGCCTATGAAGTGGATTTAGTCTTTACCCTCTATCCGAAAAACATAGAAGATTGGCGAACCAATTATTTTGATCTTCTCAATGGCCGCATGCAAGCCCTCTTTGCCCTGGATTCCTCTCTTAGATCCACCAGAATCAAGTGGAATATGATCCTACAGACCGACCCTCAGGATGAGGAAAGCGCCAAAGATTACTTCCACGGGTTTGTCATCAAATACAGACCCCGGGAGGTGAGGTATGTCAATGATGTGAGGACACCTGCCCAACTCAAAGCCCTGATTTCCGGCTATGCCACAGTCAAGGATTCTACCGTATTCAAAGTTATGGATAGGCATCCCGAATGGGACAGCATGTTGGTGGTTATGGATTGGACAGGGAGCATGTATAAGTATGGGGCCCAACTGGTCCTCTGGCACAAGCTCAACATGATCGCCAATCACTCTGAAGTCAAGCACTTTGTTTTTTTCAATGACGGCAATAAAAAGAAGACATGGCAAAAGAGGGTCGGAAAGACGGGAGGAGTCTATCGGGCCCGTAACGATGACATGGAGGAACTGATTTCCACCATGATGTATGTCATGAAAAAGGGTAATGGGGGTGACAGCGAAGAAAATGACCTTGAGGCCTTGCTCACCGGTCTTCAATACCTCGAAGACTTCAAGGAGGTCATCCTGATCGCAGATAATAAAAGTGGTGTCAGAGACCTGAAACTCCTCACCAAGGTCAAGCACCCGATTCATGTCATCGTCTGTGATGTGGCAGGAAGCAAAATCCATCCTGATTACCTCAAGATCGCCAAGGAGACCGGAGGCAGTATTCATACCCTGAGCAGAGACCTGGTCGCCAAAAAGAAGCCCTAGAGTGCCCTAGTTTTTCACCAGTAGGTATCGCTTTTTAAGAACTTCAGGTCGGCTACTCCTAAAAAGGAATTTGAAGTTAATGCGGGTCACCTTGAATGCTTCATATGTATCTAGAATATCGTAAGCATTGGGATCGAGGGCGGTTAATTCAGCCAGACCCTTGTCATTGGTATACACCCAGGTACCTTCTGGAGCTTTCACCAAGAATTCAGGAGGGTGGTAAGAGTTGATTCTTCTGCTATAAAAATCCAGGCTTTGGGTATGCTGATAGAGACAGAAAAATTCGTCCCACTCTTTGTTTGCCTTGGCGACCCGACGTCCTACCTCATTGCTCACCTGATAGTCGAGTAGAATGGGGTAAAAATGGAGGGATAAGACCAGATTCAGGCAAATCGAAGTTATAAGGGTACTGAAAATGAATTTCTCCTTTCGGTTTTCAATAAACCTGAAGGCTGCCCAAAATGCGGCCAGGCCTACGAGGAGGACCAGGGTATCCAACAGTGGAGGGGGAGCAAAACAGAAAAAGAAATAGACTCCAATAGCAATATAAAAAAGATGTAAAAAGCCAAATTGAACCCTTGTCAATTTTTTCATTCCATCCTCCTTCAGTTCATGTAGGTATTGGCTGCTTAAGATGGCTGCAAAGGGAAAGAGGGGGAAAATGTAGTGGGGCAGCTTGTAGTTAGAAAAAGAGAGCATCAAAAACCCAAGGACAAAGGCTCCTATACTGAGGTATTCGCGGTCTTCATTTGCTTTGAAGCCCGATTTGACCCACTCCCTGACGCCTATAAAAAGAGCGGGAAACAACAAAAATATCCAAGGCTGGAAGTCCCAAAGTATGGTCTCCAGAAAGTAGTAAAAGGGAGCCCCATTGTCCCAGTATATGTCCCCGCTAACCCTGCCAAAACTTTGGGTCCAGAAAAAGAACTTGATTCCCGAAGGACCTTTAAGCCCATAGACTTCCTTTTCGGGATGTAGGTCAAATTGCTGGTATAGCCCCCAAAGCATGGGAGAGAGGGTGAGAAGAACGATGAGGAGGGCAACCAGCCACTCCCAGCGAAGGAAGTTTTTCCATTGTCGCTTGAGGGTAAATTCTACAATAAAGGCGGCGGCGGGGATGATGAGTCCTATGGGACCCTTGGTCAGCATGGCCAGTCCCACCCCAATGCTACCCAAAAGGAGCTGTTGAATCCTTTTGTCCCTCAAATAGTCGGAAAATTGCCACACCACGAAGATGATCCAGCCCATGAGCATGCCATCTGTGCGGATGTCATTGGTCATGAGAAATACTGCCTGTGAATAGCCCAGGATAAGGGCTGCCCACCTGCCGACTTCCTCACTGTACCAGCCTTTTGCCAGCCGATACGTACTATATATTCCCAAAATAATGACAAGAAGAGCCGGAAGTTTGAAGCTCACATTGCTGATGCCAAAGAGCTCGAAAGACAAGGAAGATAACCAGAAGAGTAGGGGAGGCTTGTCCAGGTAATCCTTGCCCCTGTGATAGATCTGTAGATAATTATCAGTTTCGGACATTTCCCTGGCGATGGAGGCATATTGAGCCGCATCTACGTCCATCACATCGATAAACAGGTTGCACAAATAGATAAATCCCATCCCCACAAAAGCCAGGTGATATCGATAGGTGAATAAAAATACTTGTAGACGCTCCATCTTTTCAATTTGCAAAAGTGGTGGCAAATATAGGAATCCATATGGAATTTTAAGTAGGGCTACAGGGCAGATTCCAGAAGATCGAGGAGAAATCCAGGCTAGACCTTGGCCTCGCTTTCCAGGTTGCTGTCAAAATATCTGTAAAGTTCTTCCATTTGTGCCAGTCCCATGCGCTGCCCCGTTTTCGCAGTGGAATACATCAGAAAAATAAGGCCTAAAAACACAGGAATCAGCCACAAAATACGTGAAGGTAGGCCCAGATTCATTTGTGAAAAGCCAATGATGGCGACCATGACAGAGGCAAAGCCCAAAAGGAAGTAGAAAAAGGCAAACATAAGCCAGACCGAAGGCCTGGGACCAAAAAGTCCTTTGATTTTGCTGCCTTTCTCCTCTGAGACTACCTCCAGGTTGAGTTGTGGGGACCAGTAATGCTGGTCCTCTCTTGGAATTTTTAGGTAAATGTGCTGATCGACCACCAGTCCTTTGATGCCAGGCCGTTTTTCGCTTAGGATGGCATCGAATCTGGCCAATATGGCGTCAGCGTCTTCACCTGACCACCTTACGAATCTGGGACGTATTTCTAGGGTAGACATGGGTAGCAGAGTATTGAATCAAATTAGCAAAGGAATTGCTACACCAGAGAGACAGATGAAGCTGGAAGGGATGATTTTTCTCAGTTGATGTTCATGGGCGATGATCAAGGTTAAGCCGATCCAGGTGTGCAAGGATTTTCTTGGCACTACTCTTGAATCCAGGACTGCCCACAGTTAGGTGGGATTCAATGACCAACCGGAGTTCCGGGATGAGGTCTGGGATATTTTGGGCAATATTGGCGAGCACCTGCATGGCGTGAACCCTGATAGCAATGGGAATCTGTGGATTTTCCAATATTTGAAAACATGTCACATAAAGGTTATCCCAAAAGGGCTCCGGTAAATTGATAGCTGCCAAAATAGAGAGATTATTCCTCCTCACAGCCATGTGATGATCCTCATCAAGCATCTCTATCATCCTTGAGAGATAGGGTAGGAGCAAATGGGGGGTTTGGTCGAATACTTTGCGTACGGGCCAGGCTGCTCTTTGTGTCAAAAGGGAATCCTCATCACAGAGGTAAACATCCATGAGCCGGGCAAATTTTTCTTCATCCCCATCTACATCGATGGCGATTGACTCTGCCATGGCCTTGCTATGTTCGGCCATAATTCTCTTTCTGTAGTCCATTTCTTTCAGATTGATAGACCAATATACGCAAGGGCCATGAGGGCTGCCAATCCTATCTCAGGGCAGCCCCGATTCCTATTTTTTCCTACCTGGTCTGCCAGAAAATCGTGAATAGCTGCAAAATCCAGTCTTCCCAGTCCCTTTACCTTAAGCATGACGGCCTCTACAGCTTTGCGATGGCATGGATGGATACATAACTTTCCCTCCTTTCAAGGGAGACTGCCGGAGGTTTTTTTGAGGTAGGTAGTCCGAGGCGGGTGCACATACACCTCGATGGAGGGCTGCCTGAGTAATTTGTCGGGTACGATGAACATCCCTGTCTTGGGTGAATAAGTCAGTATATCATGATTAATTTAAGGAATCCTTTTCAAAGTCCTTTGATTTTTTGATTTCAAGACATTCTTTTGACCTGTGAAGAAAAAGATAATTGTCGTAGGCGGGGGAGCTGCCGGTTTTTTTGCCGCTGCGAATGCAGCTTCTCATTCTCCTGATCTGGATATTCTTATCCTCGAACAAAGCCCCAAGGTGCTGAGCAAGGTAAAGATTTCCGGTGGTGGGCGCTGTAACCTTACCCATGCCTGTTTTGAGCCCCGTCAATTGATCGATGCCTATCCGCGAGGTCAAAAAGCCTTGCTAGGGCCCTTTTCCAAGTTTATGACAGGGGATGTGATGGCCTGGTTTGAAGACCGGGGGGTAGCCCTCAAAATCGAAGATGATGGTAGGGTATTTCCTGTTTCAGATCTCTCTCAGTCTGTCATCGACTGCCTGATGAAGTCAGCTCGGGACCATGGAGTAAAAATTCGGACCCGCGAACAAGTCCAGGATTTTTTTCAGAAAAATGGCAAATGGAAGGTCATATCCAAAGAAGGCAATTACGAGGCTGACGCTTTGCTGATTGCTTCGGGAAGTTCAAAAGCCATCTGGGAAAAACTTTCTGCCCTGGGCCATGAAATTATTGCTCCTGTTCCTTCGCTTTTTACCTTTAATATCAAGGATAATAGAATAAAATCCTTACAGGGAATTTCTGTGGAGGATGGGCGGATCTCCGTACTTCAGAGTAAACTCGAGGCTCGGGGACCCTTACTGATTACCCACTGGGGGATGAGTGGACCTGCGGTACTCAAACTCTCTTCTTGGGGAGCAAGGGACTTCTTTGCCAAGAACTATGAGTATTCCATTGAAGTAAACTGGCTGGGGGACAAAAAAGCCGGGGAAGTCAAAGAAACCATCCAGCAACTGAAAAAAGAAAGCCCTAAAAAATTTATCCATAAGCACCCTATATTCGGCCTTCCCTCCCGCTTGTGGAGATCTTTCCTCGATCATTTGGATATTTCTGAAGAAAAAAGATGGGCAGATGTGAGCAAGGTCCACATAGAAAGGCTTTCTACGGAATTGACGGGGGGGACCTATCAGGTGAAGGGAAAAAGTACCTTCAAGGACGAGTTTGTAACTGCGGGTGGGGTAACGTTGGATGAGGTAGACTTTAGGACTATGGCGAGCAAGCTTTTTCCCGGTCTATACTTTGCCGGAGAAGTCCTGGACATAGATGCTGTCACGGGAGGTTATAATTTTCAGGCAGCCTGGACAACTGGCTGGCTGGTCGCTCAGGAATGGATAGCTCATTCCTGAAGCTTGGCTTTACTCCTATATTTCTCACGTTTACACATTCAAAAATCACGCTTACTCATTACATCTGGTTTGACTGGCAAATGTCTCCTACTTTTAACTTACAACATAAAAGTTTGGTAGGATGAAAAGAAGAAAGAACATATGGATGACGCTAATTTCCCTGTTTCTCCTGGGCCTTACCCTTTATGCCCTTACTTTGGGAAGCCATGAGTCACTCCGCTCCCTGCCCGAAAAAGAAAGTGTAAGTCTCCTGGAAAAGGCCAGAGGAGTGATCCGCGATTCCCTACCTGACACACAAAAACCCTGAATGTTCTTATCTATTTTGCCATAGATGAATGGAGGTCGTCTCATAACAGAGATGACCTCTTCATATTAAATCCCTGCCCCACATCCACTTCACCTAAGAAACACTCCCATTTATCTATTCTTAGCTCAGCCTCAAAAATTCCGCATTGTCGTTCCCACGGATAATTTGCCTATCACATACTGACTTTAGCTCAATACCCTCCAGATGCCTATTCTCTATAATTGATAGGTTGAAAGCCCATGAGGCGATCATTCCTGTCGGTGGGATAGCGAAAATAAACCAGTATGGAGTAAAAGTTTTCTGAGTGGGTATGGATTCCTTCAAAGGGAGGTTCGTATACCAGGCTGGCCCCAGGTTCCAACTGCACATAATAATAGTCATAAATCCCTTGTTTGAGGAGAAATTCGCCCTCATACCTGCGAAGGGACTCATTGTAGGTCATCTGAAACTCAGGCTTGGTCTGCCAGTCGGTTAATTCACCAAAAACATATACTTCCCCCTCCAGTTTGTTGTTCGATTTTACATAAAAATGATTTCTCAGGTAATCAGCATTGACCTCATTGTCCCGAAATTCTGATACCCGTACGGCATAACTTCCGTTTCGGTCTCTACGGGAGCCATAGGTATTTCGGTCCCTTTTTGCATCGGGAAAAATATAGAGGTCGTTGATGTTTTCTCGCTCTTCGATGTCTTGTACATTTCTTCCATATAGGTTGATGCTCTCGCTTTCGTGGCGACGAAATTCATTGCCTCCGGTGTAGGATTTGAGTACATCAACAAAGTACTCGTAGCGTTTGTCGTTTTGAAAGCGTGGCTCGAGGTTGTAAAGGGCTGAGTTCCAGCGGAAGTTTTGTAGGACCCTTACTTTCAGGTCATTGGCGGGGTTAAAGATGGGCAGGTTTCCTCCATTGATCTCAAAGGAAAAGTTTTCCATCTGCTGGCGAATGACATTTTTGGACAATTCATATTTGAGCTGAATGGGAATTTTTTGTTCGACCACTACAAAGCGACGGGTAAGGACTAGATTGTCCGTATTGGCCTCGCGGTAGACCTTGAGCAGGTAGTTCCCACTCATCTTAAAAAACTCTCCCTCCTTGGGAAAGCGATATTCATAGTGTACATAGGGCACCTTGGTAAAGGCAGATCGCTGGAAATCGAGGATTTGCTGATTCAGGAAGCCTTCGTAAAATTCGATGGGTATAAGGTTGGAGGGGTTCCAGTCGGCATCGCAGCTAATGAGGTCTACCCTAAACTCCGATTCCCGCTGATCCTGAGGCATGAGTTCGTCAAAAGAGAGGACAAGGTTCTCATTTCTTCCCATGTAGAGGACAGGGTAAGACTCCTCCAGGCCTTCACGGTAGAGCTGTATAGTCTTGATGTTGCCTTGATAAGAATGGTTTTCATAGCGGAGACCTGAAACAGGATCGTAAGAGGTGGGTCCTGTAGATTCCCGAATGGCGGGGCAGGCAGTCAGAATAAATGCCAGTCCAAGCAGGCAAATTACTCTCCGGAAGGCAGTCGGAAGGGATGGTTTCATGGATCAGTCGGTTAGGAATTTTTCCTCCTGGATGTCGTACCAGGGAGCATGGGTTTTCCAATTCACGTCTTTGGGAGATACCTTTTTGAAGGTAAGGCTTTTCCATTCCTTACCTGGGATTAGTTTTTGCTCCTTTCCCTCGACATTCAAAAAGAGGGGATAGGAAAAACCAGTGGGAATATTTTTCCAGCGGTAATAAAACCTGAGCTTTCTCCTCTTTTTACTCATGTGATACTGAAGCTGGGGTTTTTGCTTCAGATTCATGAGGTCCTTGAGCTGTCGGACGGCATCGGCTCCCCAGTAGGCTGTCAGAAAATCCTTGGCTTCCTTTTCCTCATTTTCTTGTTTGAGGTATTCAATCAGCCCTTCCATCCATCGCTGGTCGGAAACTGCGCGTTCCCTGCCTGCCTGAAGGAGGGCTACCCTTCGGAAGGCCGGATGAGAATTTTTGGCCAGAAATTCATTGGCACTTTCCCTGTCGTACCACTTTTCTACGATGAGGTACTCTACAAAATATGGAAAAAGTTCGTTTAAAAAGCGGCCCAGGCTGTCCTCAGTCCTTGGCAGAAAGGAGGTCCACTGGTGTGAGAGGTCCCTGAGCAAAACGGGGTCGAAGCCCCAGGGATTGTTTTTTAGGAGGTAAGCTGAGGTAGAGTTGACCAGGGGCTGAAACCATGTATAGCCCCTTTCTTCATGGGGATAGGGGCCAAAGTATTGTTCGAGGCTGGCAAATATACGCTTGACCTGGGCCAGGTGGGCATAGGCCTTGCTTTTGTTTTGGGGCTGGATGAAGTAGGTGAGGGGAAAGCTGTGTGACTCCCCCCTAAAGGTATCGCTAAGGGTCTTAAAGTTACCAATGTAGAGGCTGACTTCTTCTGGCAGGAGGGGAGGGCGGAAGGTCAGGTCGTGGGCGGTGAACCTACCGGGAAGGTTTTGTTTGCCTTCATGACTACCTGAAGAAAAAAAAGAGGCCTCCTCCGGCAGGATGATCCGAAGCTTCATGTTTGCGACCGGGTCGGGGACCAGGGTCTTGCAGGGCCACCAATAGTGTGGAGGGAGACGGGCATCGTCGAGTCCAATCTGTATTTGGTCCAGGTTGTTTTTTTGCCAAACGGGATAAGGGCTGCTGCCCTTCAAGTTACCAAAAAATAACACCCTGATTTCTTCTGTGTCTTCTTCTCTGAGCATTTCAGGAAAGTCGACCCTGATGATTTCGCCCAGGTAATCGAAGTTGATGGGCTTTCCCTTCCAGGTGAGTTTGTCGATCTTGAGTTCGGGACCCATGTTGAACCAGATGCTCCTAATAGAGGCATTGGGACGAAACCTTATGACCTGGGTGCCGGCAATGCGGCTTCTTTCCATGCTGAATTGCAGCTCAAGGTCGTAACTCAGGACATCGTAATCCTTAAATTGCTGGATGATCTTAGCTTCCTGAGCATCAATATATGTAAGACTAAGTTCCCAAAAGAGAAAAAAAATCAGGACTGTTTTCAGACCTTCTCCTGCACCCATTCGCATCGCTCTACCGCTTTTTGACAAAGATAGAAAGATTCTTCAAAAGCAGATGGTTATACCAGGTATATGAATGGAAATTATTGCTGCATGATTCACTTGCTTTAGGATTCGTAGTAATTTTAATTTGTAACAATGAAAAAATGGCTGGGTATAGACCTTTTTGCAAATCCAGAAGCCTTGTTTTTGCTTCTGCTGATTCCCCTGTATTTGTTTTGGTACCTCAGGTTTTACCAAAAACAAAGGCTGGTCATACGATTGAGCTATGATCCTCAAAACCTTGAAAATAATAAGTATAGCTTTTCTTTCCTTCGCCTTCTGCCGCGAATGCTACAACTCCTGGCTATTACCCTGCTGATTCTCGCCGTAGCCAGGCCGCAAAGCGCAGATGAGATTGTCAATGAAAAGGTTGAAGGCATCGATATTATGCTTCTCCTCGATATAAGTGGGAGCATGGAGTCAGAAGACTATCCTCCCAGCCGCCTGGATGTGGCTAAATCAAATGCCATTCGCTTTATCCAAGGAAGAAAGAAAGACAAAATCGGATTGGTTCTTTTCGCAGCCGAAGCCCTCTCATATTCCCCCCTCACCCTGGATCATGCCTACCTCGAGCGACAGGTTCTTCAGGTAGGTTTTGGCATGATTTCTCCCCAGGGAACAGCCATCGGTGAGGCCTTGGGTGCAGGCATCAATCGAATGGAGAATAGCGAAAATGGTTCAAAGGTCATGATTCTGCTCACCGATGGTGCCAACAATGCCGGTAAACTCGATCCTATTTCAGCAGCCAAACTGGCCCAGGAAAAGGGAATCAGGACCTATTGTGTAGGAATGGGAAGACGAACCATCACCCCGGTAGGTGCCGAAAGCGATAATCCCCCCGACCTCGATGAAAGTACCCTAAAAAGAATTGCTGCCATTACCGGGGGCAGTTTTTACAGGGCCTCAGATCCTACCCGCCTCCAACAAATCTTTACCGAAATATCCCAACTTGAAACCCGAAAAATCCAAAATATTTCCTACCGACACGTACAGGATCGATACCCCATATTCGTAAAATTGGCTATCATCATCCTGGGAATTTCTTTCTTGCTGATGTTAACATTCATATATAACCCGCTGGAACAATAGGAACCCTTTGCTAATTTAAGGTTTATGATAAAGCTTATGAGTAATTTACTCATGAAGTAGGTCAGGCATGAGGTTGTCTAACCTGTCCCAATCGCACCTCAACCATGGCACATTCTACATCCAATGTAGAGTCTTTGCTCAAAGCCGCTGCTCAGCTAGTTTCACGACCGGATGATTACCTTCTTATTCTTTTGGGAGAAAAAAAAGTCCTGACCTGAGCCTTCCTATTCAGGCTTCTAACGAGAAGGGGTACAGATTTTTTGGGGGAGTATTTCCGGGAATCATTCACGACACCTCAAAGTCAGAGGATGGGGCCATATTGAAGGTCCTTCCTGCTGCCACCCAACTCTACTGCATCAAAGGGCTGGATGAGGAAGGGATTTCTTTGCCGGATTTTTCCCTCGAATCCAACCTTCAAACGAGGCAGACGGCCTTCATTTTAGTGGATGGATTGACAGCCAATATCTCAGAGTTTTTGTTTAGAATTCAGAATCAGTTGGGTCACAGGGTAGATTTTGTTGGTGGAGGTGCGGGGTCGATCAGCCTTGAGAAAAAGCCCTGCCTGTTTTCTAATGAAGGGGTTTTTCAGGATGCGGCCCTATTGGGACTGGTACCCCTTCACATAAGCCTGGGGGTCAGCCACAACTGGGAAAAAATCTACCAGAGCAGGTTCACAAGCTCAAGTATCCCTTTGCCAGTATTGGGAGGATAGACATTAAAGACTTGAAAGACTTGCTATCCCAAATGGAGGACAGTGCCAAGGGTTACAAAGACATCGGCCAACTCCGTGAAGATTACAAATTCATAAAGAAAGAGACAGGGAACATCCTGAATGCAATCCGAAAGTATTGATAAGGGTTAATCTTGGCAAATCCTATTTCTTTAGAAATTATCATTACTCATCATCAAATCCTCCACAGGTTTCTTCCATGAGCTTGATGGCCTTTTCCCGGTAATCGCTTTCGGAAGAATACTTGAGAGATTTTTCAATATTCTGACATGCCCTTTGGGTCATCCCTTGCTTCATGTAGACCAATCCCCGGTAGTAGTAGGCTTCTCCATTAAGGACATTGAGTAGAAGGGCATTGTCGATGGCTTCGATGGCTTTGTCAAATTCATCCTGGTTGAGATAACAATAGGCCATCTGATTGAAGGTAGAAACCCTCAATTCATTGAGCTTGATGTTTTCAATGACGAATTCGAAGTCTTCGAGGGCTCTTTCGTACATACCTGCCTTCGCAGCATAATATCCGCGGCTGTATCTCAGGAGGTTGCGGTCGGGATAACAGTCTACCAGTCCATCGTAATATTCCACTAATTCGGGAAAGGCATCCTTAGAAATACCTATATTTGCCAGCAGTTGAAAGGCAGTACACCTAAAATCGGCGGTATCCCTAGCGGCGATACGCAGGTCTTGCTTGGCCTGTTCAAAGGAGTCCTGGGTCAGGTAAAGATAACCCCGCTCCAGGTAGGCCTGAGGTAAGAGAGCATCGATCTGCTGGCTTTCCACCTTCATCTCCTCTGCCAGTCGGAGTACCTCTGAATAATAGTAAATGGCCCCGGTGGTATCTCTGTCTTTGTTAAGGATACTGGCTTTGGCATAATAGGCTTTGATTAGGCTGGGATAGGTATTTTTCTTGAGTTTGCGCTTATTTTTTTGGGGGTTGAGAGAAATGGCTTCTTCGATGTCCGACATGGCCTCCTTTGTCTGATTGAGACGGAGGTAAACAAGGCTTCTTCTGTACCAGAGATCATAGTCCTCCCTCATACCTGTCAGGCTGTCGGTCTGAGCTTCCAGCAGGGTCTCTAACTCGCGGGTCTGCTGGCTGATAAGTTTGAAACGGAAGGGCACGTTGATCCAGTAGGCGATGGTCTTTCCATCTTTGGTGGCCGGACTAAATTTCAATTGGGATATCTTTTCATCAACTGCACGCTGAAGGATGCTGGCAGGAGAATTGAGGACAAGGTGGCGAAGGTAACTGCCATTCTCATCGACCAAGACCCTGCAAAGAACGGTACCTTCGACATTCTCCTCAACGGCATCCTCAGGATAACCGATAGAAGCCCTTACATCGCTAAGGTTGATGGGGCTGGGTTGCTGATCTACATATACAAACTCTTCAGGGTCTGGATACTCCTGGGCTACAAGTATCTGAATAGAACATAAAAGGGCCCAGAGGATCAATGTGGTCTTCACAAACTTCATATGCCTCAAAGTTGAATTTGGATGGTAAAAATACACCCTAATTTTCCGATTCCCAACGAAGGGCGACTTTTCCTAGAGATTGGCGGGATTCCAGAAAGGCATGGGCTTCGGCTAGTTCAGAAGCTTCGAAGCTCTGTCCTCCCATGGGACGAAATACCCCCTGCCGGGCCTGATCCATGACTCCTTCCAGGATTTCTTTTAATAGGGTAGGTTTATGATCTCCCAATCGCAGCATATTGACTCCGATCAGAGATTGAGATTTGCCCATGAGCTTCAAAGGGTGGTAAAAGCCAAAGTCAATAAAATTCTTGATTTTAGAGAAAAAATTACGACTTTGGGTAAAACTGGAGGCTCCAAAGCAGAGTATGCTACCCCCGGGTGCGAGTAAATCCATTCCCTTTTTGAAGGCTTTTCCTCCTATGGGATCAAAAATTACATTTAGTCTTTTATCTCTAAGTATCTGGCTTATTTCTTCTGAAAAATCCTTGCTCCGGTAATCGATGGGATGGTCTACCCCCAGGGTTTTTAGAAAGTCATGTTTTTGTGGGGAAGAGGTGCCGAAAATCTGGCATTTTTGGGCTTTTGCCCATTGTACGAGGGCCGTTCCTACTCCGCCGGCAGCGGCATGAATCAGGACAGAATCATTTTCCCTGAGTTTAACGCAGTTGGCACCCATGTGATAAGCCGTGGCATACTGGGTAATCAAGGCTAAGGACTGGATATCGCTTAGGCTGTTAGGGACCTTGACGGCGCCCATGGCTGGAGTAATGACCTCACGGGCATAGGCCCCAAATCGAGTCATGGCAGCTATCCGGTCCCCCACCTTGAAAGGCAGATTTTCCGAACCTAGTTCTTTGATTCTCCCCACGACTTCATAGCCCAGGATAGCAGGCAAAGGAGGACAGTCGCGATAAAGCCCTTTTCGGGCCATCACATCAGCAAAATTAAGTCCAAAGCTATCTACAGCTATTCGTATGTCCCCTGAATCAAGGTTTCCAAGGTTTAAATCTCCAGGCTCAAAGGCCTGATCGGCCTCCGCAAATTGTGTGAGATACCAGGCTTCCATATAAATGATGATTGATGACAATGAAGCATAAGCTCTTCCAAACATATAGTCCCGAGGACAGCTCCGACCTCCTGTTACTCCCCTTCACCTACAGGCTTCTGTGAGGTAGAGAGATATGCGTTTTGAAGTTTTTCCTGCCAGGCGAGGTAAATGGGCTTTTCATTGCGGAGAAGGTCGACGATCACAGGCATCTGTGCCGTAGGTAGAGCCATATGAATAACTCCTGTCTCAGCCTGGGCATCAAAGGGAAGCTGTGTATCCTTCCCATAAAAATCGATAATGCCCACCAACTTATTGTTGGGATTGAATAGGTGAATCTGTCCCCGCTTTTGCTTGCCCTCTCCCTGGGGTCCTCCATTGAGCCTTACGGCATAGTTGTGTATTTCTTTCATAAGGTAGTTAGTTGTGAAAATTATTAGGGTGAAGAGCCACTCTTTTCCTCTCTGCAAATATATAAAAGGAAGTTCCTCAGTCTTCACCAAATATCCCTTTAGCCTTAGCTTTGAATCGCCCAGAAAATATGGACAAAGGGAGCTGGCCATAAAATAAAAAGGCCGAACCCTGAGGCTCAGCCTTGTTTTAATAGGATTGGGGATTATTGATCCTCATCCTCTTTTTTGGTCTTGTCCATAAAAGTGCTGGCATCTATGGGAGTCTTTTTAGGAGAAAACTCTTCCGCCAACCTGTCTGTTACCTTCTCTGTGAGAGAAGTACGAACCATGCGATTCATGGTATTTTGATCTTGACGGGCGTACTGAAGATAGCTTTCGAGCATCTGATCATCGGCAGGCATGCCAGACATGGCCAGGCTCTGGCGCAGGTTTTTCCTAAGGGTCTTGTCCACTTCCTCTTCCTCCAGCTTGATGTCGTACTTGGAAATCAGCTTGCCTTCGATAAGGGTATAAGTCAGGTCTTTAGTAAATTTGGGATATTCTTCCTTGACAGACTCCTCGGTTTTCTCTTCCTCACCTGTTTTTAACAGCCATTTTTGCAAAAACTCATCGGGAAATTCCAGGGGGTGATGGTCGATCAAGGCCTCTACCAGCTTATTCTTAAACCTGTTTTTTGCGATTTCCTGAAAGTCTCCTTTTAGATTTTTACCCATCTTTTCCTTAATGAGTTCTTCGCTCAGTTCATCCTCCTCCTCAACGTTGATTTTGAGGTTTTCCAGGACCTTTTTGAAAAACACTTCATCCATCTCGGCTTTCTCCACTCGATTGAGGCGCTTGACCTGGATTTTTAATTTTTTGTCCAGCATCTGCTCGGCCTCATCTTCTTCAATAAAAAGGGTATTCTTAAGGCTGCGCTTGTCCTCACCAATGATGGAGGTGTCAAAGTCAAAAATATCTTCCAACTTGGCACCTTCAAAGGGTTTGAAGACTTCCTCATTTTCTACCCGCTTGGGATTGAGGGGAAGCATCTTTTCAAAGCCTCCTTCTATAGCTTCTCCCTTTTCATCTACTTCGAAGACTTTGCCAAAGACAATATCTCCCTTCTTGTATTCTTCGGGATTGGAGGTCTCACCGAAATGTTCCCGGTAAATATTGAGCTCCTTTTCCAAAAACTTACCGTCGATCTCTACTTCGTAATAGGGAGGGAGCTCGGGGAGGTTCAGGTCCACTTCAAATGAAGGGGCAAGGCCTACCTCAAAGACAAACTCCATGTCTTTGTTGCCTTCGGGATCGAAGTCTTCTTCGGATTTCTGGCCCTGAGGAATAGGATCCCCGAGTATGTCCAGTTCGTTTTCCTCTATATAATTCTGGAGAGATTGACTGACGAGTTTATTTATCTCTTCGATGACAACAGAGGTGCCATACATTTTTCTTACCACCTGAACAGGGACCTTGCCTGGGCGAAAGCCTGGAAGCGAGGCCTTTTTGGCCAGTTTTTTCAATTCTGAAACTACCTGACCCTTGTAGTCCTCAGACTCTAAGTGAAGGACAATGTCGGCAGTCATGTTCTCTTTTTCTTCAAGCGTGATGTTCAAAGCTCGAATGATTAGTAGGTGTTACATAAAAAATATGCTGCTTAAAAAAGCAGCATCTTGTTTCATCAAAAGGTATTGCTACCTTTATTAGTTATAGGTGCGGATGGAGGGACTCGAACCCCCACGCCTAACGGCACAAGATCCTAAATCTAGCGTGTCTACCAATTTCACCACATCCGCATCTTTGCTTCAAAAGAACAGCTTGTTTTTTGGAGAAGTAAAATTAGAATAAATTTCTTTAATAGAAAAAAGAACATTAGAAAAGCCGAGAATATATGACCATCCCATTTGAGCATCAGGGCACCGACGAAGCAAAACGCTCCTTTAGACAGCTTACCAAGATGCTTAGGGGCTTTTCCCGGAGCGAAAGGATTGACATACGCAAGGCTTTCGAATTTGCCGATAAGGCCCATGAGGGCATCAGGCGCAAGTCCGGTGAGCCCTACATCCTTCACCCCCTGGCTGTAGCCACGATTATCGCAGGGGAAATGAGCTTGCAGGACAGCACCGCCATTATCTGTGCCCTCATCCATGATGTAGTGGAGGATACCAACTATGAACTCCGAGACATACAGCGGGAATTTGGCAACAAGGTCATGGAAATTACCGATGGACTCACCAAAATCTCTGGTTCAGAGGCCAAAAATGAGCTGGTATCCGCCCAGGCAGAAAATTTCCGGAAAATCCTCCTTACCATTTCCGACGACGTAAGGGTCGTCCTGATCAAACTCGCAGACCGCCTTCACAACATGAGGACCCTGGGGGCTATGAGGAAGGAAAAGGTCCTCAAGATCGCTTCAGAAACCCTCTATATCTATGCTCCACTGGCCCATCGACTGGGACTTTACCAAATAAAGACCGAACTCGAAGACCTCTCCTTTAAGTATAGCGAGCCAGACACCTACCAGGAAATCGAGGGCAAGTTGGAAGCCTCCATGGCCGAGGCCGACGAATATATTCAGCACCTGGTACAAGAACTTGAGCGGGGCATCAAGTCTACAGGTTTGAAATACAGCATCAAGCATCGTTTCAAGTCTATCTATTCCATTCATCAAAAGATGAAACGGAAAAAACTGCCCTTCAAAGAAGTCTATGACCTATTTGCCATACGCATCATCCTGGAGACCCGACCCGGAAAAGAGATCGGAGACTGTTGGCAGGTATATTCCTTGCTCTCCGCCATGTATACCCACAATCCCAAAAGGCTTAGAGACTGGATTTCCATGCCCAAGGAAAATGGCTATGAATCCCTGCACACCACGGTGCTAGGACCCGGGGAAAGGTGGGTGGAGGTACAAATAAGGACCCAGCGCATGGATGAAGTGGCTGAGAAGGGCATTGCAGCTCATTGGCGCTACAAGGAATCTGATTCTGAAGATGAGTTTTTTGGAGAATGGATAGAACAAATCCGCGAGTTGCTGGCCAACCCCAGCCTGAATGCTATTGAAGCCCTTCATGAATTCAAAGAAAAACTTCAGCCCAACGACGTCTATGTCTTTACACCCAAGGGGGAGGTCTACCGCTTTCCCATTAAAGCTACTGCCCTTGATTTTGCCTACCGCATCCATACCGATCTGGGCAATTCCGCCATTGGTGCCAAAATCAACCAAAGGGTAGAGAGCCTGGAATACGAGTTGAGGCCCGGAGATACCGTCGAAATCCTGACCTCCTCCAAGACCCAACCCAATAGAGATTGGCTTCGCTATGTGAAGACAGCCAAAGCCAAAGAAAGAATCAAACTCGCCTTGCGCAAGCAAAGACGGAAGATCATAGAAAGTGGCGAAAGAATGTTCAAATGGAAGGCTGCCAAGTACGGACTGGACGAAAATTCTCCCATCATGCAGGAACTCCTGGCCTATCTGATGGTGCCCAATAATGAAGAACTTTATCACGCCATCGGAGATCACCGAATCAATACCCAGAAAATCGCCGAATTTATCCGCTTGAAGAAGGAAGGGAAAAAAGTGGAAGAGGCCATTTTTGAAGAGTGGGAGCTCAAAAAAAAGATGATGGAGGAAAGGCTGGAAGACATTGGCGTCGATCCCGAAAGCCTTGTTCTGGGCAAGGAACAAAGAATCGACAATGCTGTTCTGGCCAGTTGCTGCCGGCCCCTTCATGGGGAGGAAATCCTTGGTTTTGCAGAAAATGATCGCATCGTAATTCACCGTACCGGCTGTCCCAAGGCAATTTCACTCATGGCAAGCTTTGGTTCCCGCATCATTAAGGCTCAATGGGCAGGAGAAGGTTCTAATGTAGAATTTCTGGCAGCCATAAGGGTAGTAGGCCACGACAAAAAGGGCATGCTCAACGAAATGATCAAAATCATCTCCCTGCAAATGAGCCGCAATATCAGGAAGGTAACCATAGAATCGGTGGATGGACTTTTCGAGGGGATCTTCAATGTCTTCGTCAGAAACGCAAAAGAACTCGAAGAGATGATGGTCCGCCTGGAAGAACTTTCTAACGTACACCGGGCATCCCGATATGACATGAATGATGAGTTTGGAACAAAGACTCAGGGTAACTCTAGCCTTGAATCATAAAAAGACGGTTGACCAACAGATCAACCGTCCTTATCTTTTCTGATCGCTTCAATTGTGTAGGGCAGATGCATTGATTCATAACAGCAAACATAGTCCATCACCAAAGAGGGAAAAGGTATGTTATAAATCTGAAAACTGCCTATCTCTGGAATTCCTCTTTAAACCAGGTACATCTTTAAGCATAGTGCAAAAAGATCATGATCATGGTAGGTATGATCCCAAAGGCAAAGGCAAATGCCATTTTTCCGAGTTTCTTTCCGCTAATCTTTGGTGTCGTGTGGGTAGTAGTCTGAAACATAAGCGAGTAAGTTTTCTGTTTCGTTTAGCAAGGTTAAACTAAATTGAGTATAAATTTAAAAAACTTACCCATTCAGACAAAAAAATCAACCAAAAAAACATCCATACCTACCGTTGGCCCGGGTCAGCCGTTGAAATGCAGGAAAATCAAGGCCAAAGTAGGGACAATACCAAAGGCTGCCGAGGCAATCAATTTATGTTTGTAGGTAAATGTTAGTTGCTGTTTCTGATTTGTCTTCTGCTGGATGGATAGTGAAGTTTTGCTTCGCATCATAATGAAAGAGCTTTGTTACGTTTAGTAATTATGTTTAATTCAAAAATAATTTTAAAAATGGAATAATTAATTTCGATAATTCCTCTTACTTTACACCTTCCTATGCTTGATTTATGGCTCCAAACCCCTTTTTATCAGGCACGGCTTCAATTTATTCCCAAATTTCGGTGGAAACCTTTCCCGAGCCAGGATTAAGTTTATTTCAGTGAACATAGCTTCCTGCGTTGATATCAATAGTAGCTCCGGTTGCGTGGTCCATGTATCCGCTAGCCAAAAAAACCAGAGTAGGAGCCAAGTCTTTGGGGAGGGTAAGCTCAGACAATGCCAGGTCGTCGAGGATAAATTTCTCTCCGTATTCATCGATAAATTGCTGGGCCATATCGGTTTTGATAAATCCAGGAGCGATCAAAAATGATTTTATTCCTTCCTTGCCGTATCCTCTGGCAATAGAACGGCTCAAGGATACCATGCCCCCCTTTGAGGCTGCATAAGCCATGAAATCAGGGGTATCTCCCCGAAAAGCTGCCCTGGAGGAAATAAAAATCAGCCTTCCCCCCTTCCTTTCTCTGAAATGGGCAATAGCTTCCCGGGCAAGAATGGCCGATGCGAGCAGGTTTACCTGTAGGCTGTCCTGCCAGGCTTGGAGCCATGTAGCGAAGTCTTTGCCCTCTTCTGTCCTGATTGCAATACCGGCATTGTTGATCAGGCAGTCCACCCTTCCATAGTGGGCCAGAACCGAGGCAAACAATTCCTTGCAGGCCATGGGATCGCGAAGATCAGCGCCAAAAGCCCTGGATTTTCCCCCTGTTTCCTGTGCAAGCATTTCTGCCTTCTCCCTGTTTTTTCCATAGTGAAGGGCAAGGCTGGCCCTACTCTTGGCTAAGGCCCTGGCAATTCCCGCTCCTATACCTCTGCTGGCTCCTGTGATCAGGATCACCTGGTCTTCAAGTGAAATGGTCATGTGATGAAAAATTAATTGGTGAAGGGGGAAAATAGGCATTATTAAATTCTTCCTATATTTGCCGGCTCAATCACCAAAAGAAAATCTGCTATGAAAGCTTTGGTATTTCCCGGACAGGGAGCTCAGCATCCAGGCATGGGACAGGAACTCTTTGAAGCTTCAGCTCTGGCCAAGGACTTGTTTGCAAAAGCCAATGAAATCCTGGGTTTCGATATCCAATCCCCCATGTTTGAGGGAGCGGAAGAGGACCTTCGCCGCACTTCTGTAACCCAACCTGCCATATTCATCCATTCTGTGGTGGCAGCTTTGGTCCACGAATTGCCAGGGCAGGCCCAAATGGCAGCAGGGCACTCTCTGGGTGAGTTTTCTGCCCTTGTTGCGGCTGGAGCCCTCAAATTTGAAGATGGCCTTCGTCTGGTCGCCATACGAGCCAATGCCATGCAGAAAGCCTGCGATATTCAGGAATCTACCATGGCCGCAATTTTGGGATTGGAAGATGAAGTGGTAGAAGAAATCTGCCTTTCGATTGAAGGAGTTGTCCCCGCCAATTACAATACGATGGGCCAATTGGTTATCTCTGGTACCAAAGAAGGTATTGCAGAGGCCATAGAGACCGCCAAAGAAAAAGGAGCCCGCAGGGCCTTGGAACTTCAAGTCAATGGCGCCTTTCACTCCCCCTTGATGGAAGCTGCCCGGGTAGAACTTGCCGAGGGAATAGAAAAAACAGCTTTCTCAGATGCGACCATACCTGTCTATCAAAACGTAACAGCCCTTCCTCATCAGAATGCAGCTGAGATCAAGGAAAACCTGCTGAAGCAGCTGACTTTCCCTGTCAAATGGACCCAAACCGTTAAGAAAATGCTGGAGGATGGTGCCAATGAATTTATTGAAGTAGGTCCCGGAAAGGTACTTAGTGGGCTGATCAAAAAGGTAGACCGACAGGCTTCCGTAGCCCAAGTCAATGCCTAAAAGTATCACCAAGGTATAGATTTATAAGAGAGGAGGCCGGAGATTTATTCGGTCTCCTTTCTTTTTACAGCTTGGACCAAGGTATTTATCCCTGTCTCCCTGGCCTGTGCCAATAGCCCTGCGGCATCTTTTTCTTTTTCCATCCCCAACTGTCGGCTTAGCCATTCGAAGTAGGCCTCCTTCTTCCCACCTTTTCGCCAATGAAACAAGGCAGGTGCCCCCTCCGACTTGGATAATTTTTGTCCCCCTTTGTCCATTACTAGAGGATGGTGGAAAAAAATGGTTTGGGAAAAAGATGACCCCTCCAGTAAACTGCTTAGGTATAGCTGCGCCGCAGTGCTGGCCAGTAAGTCTTCCCCTCTGAGGATGAAATTGACCTCCATGTCCATGTCATCCCTCAAACTGGCCACCTGATAGGCGGGGAGTCCGTCCTTCCTTCGAACGACAAAGTGGCGCATCTGCTGGCCAAGATCTACCTCCCTGGCTTCGTAGGGGGATTGCCAACCCGTATTTTCTCCATATAAGATAATTCTTAACGATGTTACGTTTTTCTCGTATTTCAGATTTTGGTCTATACAGGTTCCCGGATATTGTCCATCTACGCTTTGTGCCTGAATGTCCTTTCTGGAGCATCGGCAGGCAAAGGAATAGGGCTCGAGGCAAGCAAGGGTTTCTTCATATTGGGGGATGCGGTGAATCTGAGAATAATAAGTCTGATGCATTCCTACTCCTTCAGGGCCTAAGTCCCAGTCCAGGTTCAACCAATCCAGGGTATAAAAAATGTCTTCCAGAAATGGTGTTTTTACCCTTTCTTGATCCAGGTCGTCGATCCTGAGGATCAGTTTACCACGCTGCAGGCGGGTGAATAGCCAGTTCAGGACAAAATTGAATCCATTTCCAGTATGAAGGTATCCGCTCGGGGTAGGAGCGATTCGGGAGATTAGTCTTGGTCTTGGCTCCATTGGTACATCAATTCAAGTCCTACTTCAATGAGATGGTCGATGGCTTTCTGTGGATATTGGGAGAAATGGCCAGTTTTTCTGTTGGCAAGAACCACAGAAAGAGAGGCTGCCTCATGTCCGAGGGCCTGAGAAAGGGCCAGGAGTCCGGCGGTTTCCATCTCGAGATTGGTCAACCTCAGGCCATCAAAACTAAAGTCTGAGAGGGCGTCGACCAAACCCGGTTTAGAGAGGGAAAGCCTCCCGAGATTTCTTCCCTGAGGTCCGTAAAAACCCTTGGCTGTAAGGGTAATCCCTTGGTTAATATCTGGGCTGAGCAAGGAGAGAATGGAAGCTGAGGATGCTGCTCCGTAGACATATTGAGGTACTTCTTCAATTCTTTGGGTGAACAATTTATAACGCTGTTCCAGGTCTTCGACCTTATCTCCCTTAGTAGCCTCATAGTATTCCATCAGTCCATCTGCACCCAGGGCATAGGAAGAAAATATCAGGCTGTCTTCCTTCAATTCCTTTTGTAGAGATCCGGTGGTACCCAATCGCAACAATTTACTTTGGGTGATTGTATCCTTGATCCTGACCGATGTCAGGTCGATGTTCCATAAAGCGTCCAACTCATTGAGGACGATGTCTACGTTGTCGGTACCAATTCCGGTGGAAATCAGCGAAAGCCTGAGCCCTTTATAAAAGCCGGTAATCGTTAAAAATTCCCGCTTTTGCTTTTCAAATTCCACCCAATCGAGATGTTGGGCAATTCTCCTTACGCGCTGAGGATCCCCTACGGTGATGACATTGGCAGCGATTTCGTGGGGCAGAAGGTCAAGATGATAGATTGATCCCCTGGGGTTCAAAATGAGTTCAGAGCGGTGCATAGTGCAGCAGTATGGTTTCAATAATGGCCTTCGCCTGTGGAGAATACTACCCTGTTCAGTGAATGGAGCCGGATAGTTAATCTCTGATCAGCCCAATTAATTTTCTCTTTTGTAGAAGAAAAAATTACCTGGGTTAAAAAAATTCAAGTTAACGTCTATCTTATTCGCCAGAATTCACTTATATTAAATTATCGAAATAAGTTGATTTAGGCTTTGTTACTTTGGTAAAATACCTGAATCTAAATATAAAAATCGACAACATTCCGCCGATTTTATTCGTCTTAATAAAGAGTAGAAAGTTTTGCAAGTGAAGTCCGTACCTCGTAAATTTGCAAATTGAAATTACAGGCAAAGCTTTTCCCATTTACAAGTTTTTTGCAAGATTAAAACAGACCCGCAATAGATGAGACAGCTCAAGATTAGTAAGCAGATCACCAATCGTGAATCTCAATCCTTAGACAAGTACCTTCAAGAAATAGGAAAAGTTGAATTGTTGACTCCTGACGAGGAGGTACAATTGGCACAGAGGATCAAGCAAGGAGATCAGGTTGCGCTGGAGAAGCTTACTAAAGCCAATTTGAGGTTTGTGGTTTCAGTGGCTAAGCAGTATCAAAACCAAGGGCTTTCCCTGGGAGATTTGATCAATGAGGGGAACTTGGGCCTGATAAAGGCTGCCAAGAGGTTTGACGAGACCCGGGGATTTAAATTTATTTCCTACGCCGTTTGGTGGATCCGCCAATCTATCCTTCAGGCCCTAGCTGAGCAATCGCGAATCGTAAGGCTCCCCCTCAACAGGGTAGGGGCCCTCAATAAAATCGGAAAAGCTTTTTCCAAATTGGAGCAGGAGTTCGAACGCGAACCTTCCCCCGAGGAAATCTCCGAAGTCCTTGAAAACATGAGTGAGGATGAAATTTCTGATACCCTCAAAATTTCAGGCCGCCATGTTTCCGTAGACGCTCCCTTCGTTCAAGGAGAGGAAAACCGACTCCTCGACGTCCTGGAGAATGATGCAGAACCCAACCCAGACAATGAGCTTATTAATGAGTCGCTGAGCAAGGAAGTGGAAAGAGCCCTTTCAACCTTGACACAGCGTGAGGCAGAGGTCATACGACTCTACTTTGGTATTGGGGTAGAACATTCCCTGACCCTCGAAGAGATCGGCGAAAAATTTGACCTCACCCGTGAGCGTGTGCGACAAATTAAGGAGAAGGCCATTCGCCGCCTCCGCCACACTTCTCGCTCCAAAGGCTTGAAGACTTACTTAGGATAAGTAAGGGCTTTATTATAAATTCAAAGTGACTATCTCATGATTAGAGATGGTCCCTTTCTTTTGCCTATGGCCATGAACAAAAACCTGGTGCGCCTCGCTTCCTCCCTCTTCCCCGATCAGGTGGTGGACTATGCCTTTCGACAGTTGACCCAGCCTCAGGTCCGCAAACTCAGAGATCGGGAACTGAAACTTTTAGAAAGTGCTGAGAAAGGGAGCTATAAATTTCAGGACCTGGAGGTTCGGACTTACAAGTGGGAAGGCTCGGGGGATAGGGTTCTCCTCATCCACGGATGGGAAGGCCAAGCCGGAAACTTTGCCGGCCTTATTCCAAAACTGATAGAGAAAAACTTTTCAGTCTATGCCTTTGATGCCCCTGGACATGGATTCAGCCAGTCGGGAGATACCTCACTCCTGGAGTTTACCGAAGTCGTAAAGGAACTTATCCAGCATTACAGGGTGAGAAAACTGGTCAGCCATTCCTTTGGAGGGGTCGCCACCACCTATGCCCTCAGTCAGATACCGGGGTGGGAGATTGACAAGTACCTGCTTTTTACCACTCCCGACCGCTTTCTTCAGCGAATTGATCAGGTAGCGGAGATGACGGGTATTACAGAAAAGGTAAAGGAAAAATTACTTCAGCGGATCCGGGAGGTCTCGGGAATGAAGCCGGAAGTACTCAATGTATCTGACTTTGTAAAAGCCATCAATGTGAAGGAGGCGCTTATCTTTCATGATAAAAATGACAGGGTGCTGCCGCTTTCTCAGTCCATTCATGTCCATCAGCATTGGCCTCAGTCCCGCTTACATAGGGTAGAGGGGACAGGGCACTTTCGCATCCTTTCCTCTGAAAAAATCTTGGAAGAGGCGGTGGCCTTTATTGGATAGGGGCTTCGGACTTTTGCTTTTGCCTGGTGCCTAGGCGGAAGGTAATCCATGCGATAAGAATGGTAAAGGCCGCCAGCCACATGGGCGAACTCAAGGACCAGGATACGATGAGGCCCCCGGCAAGGGGAGGTACGACCTGCGCCATGGCCCTGACCGATTGCTGCATACCCAAGGTTTCCCCTTGCAATTCGGGGGGAGACATGTTGGAGACCATAGCTGAAATATTGGGCTGAACCAGGGCTTGAAAAACCGCTATTAAGGGAAAGGCAAGGTAGAGGTGCCAGATTTCTGTAGCCAAAAGGGGGAGCATTAGGGCAGCAGCCTGTCCCAGAAGGGCAATAGGAACCATGCGTGAAGAGGCTACCCGTTGAGAAAAATACCTCACCAATACCACCTGAGAAAAGACAATGACCAGTCCGATGTAACCAAAGAGGGGTCCGATTTCACCTCGACTCATCCCAAATTTTTTGATTAGAAAAACCTGCATCATGGTTGTGAAGAAGGTAAAACCAAAGGTTTGAAGAAAGACAATAGAGAAAATTGAGCGGAGGCTATCGCTGAAAAAGGCCTTTCCAAGGTTGATCAGCCCTATAAAAGGGGTGATTTTGAGCTTTGAATTGGGATGGGCCAGGGACTCCCTGAAAAAGGCCATGGCCTGTAAAATATTGATCAAAACCAGAAAAGAGCCCAGGACGAAGGGCGTTTCAAACCTCATATATTCGGCAAACCATGCATTTTCAAGCCCGAAATTACTCAGCCATTCTGGATCGGAAAGTACCCCGCCGATAAAAGGACCGACGACGAATCCGAGGCCAAAGGCAGCACCGATCAATCCAAAGTTGGCGGCTTTTTCCTTATTTTCACTCACATCTGCTACGGCTGAAAACAGAACGGAAAGATTTCCGGCTCCCAGGCCCTGTATAGCCCTTCCGACAAACATGAGGGTTAGGCTTGCCGAATACACCCCGTAAGTAAAGATAATATAGCCCAGCAAACTGATGCTCAGGGTACCAACAAGGACGGGTTTTCTTCCAATCTTGTCGGAAAGAGAGCCAAAGAGAGAGGTGCCAAAAAACTGGGCCATAGGGAATATGGCGCTGATCAATCCATAGATCAGGTTACGGCTGTCGTCTCCATATTCAGGTCCTAACACGTAATTGCTATCGGTGATTAATTCTCCGAGGATAGGAAAAACCAGACTTAGCCCTAGTAGGTCGATAAAAGCCGTCAAAAAGATGATGGCCATGGGTGTCCGGGGAGAATTGTTTGAACTCATTTAAATAATCTTGAGGATGGATGGACTCGCAATATATAGAATAACAAAACAGGAAAACTTGTTTAAAAGCTTTCCTGTTTGACTGATGATTAATTAAACAAAAAGTAGGGCTAACGCATCTCCAAAAAAATGAAATATATTTTTGAAAAAAGAAGATGAAGAACCCATTGGA
>CAZMAV010000014.1:0-138625 GCA_964564415.1 uncultured Bacteroidia bacterium
GCATCTTCCGCAGGATTGATCAGATCGGTAATCTTGAAGAAAAGATTACCAGATGGCAAAACGCAAGAGACGCCGGGAGGCGGAGATGTTTTCTATGATGGAGCATTATGAGGAAAGCGGACTCACCCAGCGAGAATTCTGTATCGAAGTTGATTTACCGCAATCGGTGTTTCAGTACTGGTGGCGGCGCTACCGGGAATCGCAGGGAGAAAGGCCCTATTTAGGGGCAAATGGGGATGCCTCCCATGCCAAAGACTAGCTCGGATAATAGGGTGAAACAGGGGTATATTCCAGGAGATCAGGTACTTCAGCAGATCTCTGGGAGTAGCAAGAAAAAAGTAATACAGGCTGCTGAGCAGGAAGGTTAGGCCTTTGTAATTTCGCCTGTTAAATACCTGCCGGTTGCGATGCATGTAATAAATTTTCAAAGAACTGTCCTGCCTAGTACTGGCAGATACCTTATGATATATTCTGCTTTTGGGTTGAAAATAAATCTTGTAACCTGCCTTTCTGCTTCAGTGAGCAAAATCATGCTCCTCATAGTAGAGAAAATAATTTTCGTACAGCAGGCCTAACCTTTCAAATAATGACCTACGGACCATCATACAAGCCCCATTGGGAAAACCAGTCTTACAAATCTCCTCGTACTTCCCCTCGTCTTTTTCCCCAATAGCCGGCTGCACCTATACCCGCTCCTATGGAGCGGCTGGACAGGTAGTTTCTGTAGGTTTTTTGATTTCTAAGTCGTGTCTGTAGGGAGGGGTTGTCAGGGTCCATGGCCCTACGCATGCGGCGAACAGCTTTTACTCCCTGAAAAGCGAAAGTGTATTTTAAGTTATAGAAGAGGCTACCGCCTGTGAGAATGCCAATGATCAGAATTTTGAAATTCTTTTTCATGAATAGAAAAACTATCCCTCCCACAGCAGGGCAGACCAGGGCTCCCCGGGATCCGGATATGCCAAAGCCAATCAAACAGGGAAGAGCGGTGATGGCGTAAAAATTTCTTTTCCAACATGACCAGAGCCCCAGGGCCAGGATTCCGGCAGTCAGGCACATCATGGCCATGTTGCCTCCAAACTGCCCGGAATCAGAGTAAAAAGAAAAGGTTCGAAGGCTTCCAAAAAGAATATGAGTAGAACCATTCTCTTCCTTGGCCAACCAGCGGTCTTCCGCCGCATCTGTACCTATGAATTTTTGCCTCATCCCCCATATGGTAGCCAGAATCGAAAACCAACAGATAAAGTCTATGAATTTTCCCAGATAGCTGTGATGACGAAAAAGCAAAAAAAACAGGCCATGAAACTCTTCGTTTCTGGATTGAGAAGTTCGACTACCATAAAGGCAAACCAAATGGCAATAAATAGCATGAAGTCATGGCGAAGGGGACTCTAATCTGTATCACTAAATCGTTGAAAAAGAAAGGCTATCCAGGTAATTGCCAGAAAAATATCTATAAATAAGCCCCAGGGAAGGGGAATCTAACGGGTAAGTCCAGCTGATACACAACAGAGGCCCAGGGTAATCCATAGACCTATTCGGGGCTGCTTGAATTTCCAGACCAAAAAAGCCCCTGCCAGGGGAGACCTGCCAATCCCATAGCGGCTGTTAATCCTCCCTTAGCCACAAACAGGCCCAGCATGGTGAGTATACCCAACAATCCTCCCAACTGGAGAGTTTTTGGCCACAATACCTGGCTTTCGGATATATTTTCCTTGTTCAACGGAGAGATATTGCAGGGACAGCTAAATTACAATATTTGTAATTTATGAATAAGGGCAATTATAACATCAGAGGCTTCCACACCCAAAAGATTGCAAGCCTTACAGATATTAGGTTATACCCATGTAATAATCTTTAAAGTCAGACAGCCGCTATGGAAGCTGTCCCAACCTATGCATTATTCCGAGTATTATTCCGAATTGAAAAGGGTTAGTTTTCGTTGAGGGGCTGAGATATGTCGACAATTTATACTTTTAGGGGAAGGGATGAAGGGGGAAAAATGAAAGTATAAACAAAACTTATTCCATGGGCTTACCGGCCTCCCAATTAAGAATGCGATTTTCTGTATCGGCGCTGATACCATCCTCGAAAGCAGTTTTTACTTCCTGTCTAAACTCCTTTACCTGCTGTTCTGCCTTCTTCTGGATTTTTCCTTCTTGCTGAAAGGCCCATTCGTTGACGAGGGAGACGACATTGGGAAATTGGGTCTCGGAGGGCTTGAGGTAGGATTTAATCCCCCTGATGATGAGGGCTTCATTGATGAATGAATCGATCTCAGGTTTTACGATGAGGATGACTTTTTGCACAAACTCCCGCATTTTTTCAGTCTCCTTGCCCTCGGAGGTCATGGCTACTGCCATGTGTTGGTTGCGTAGGTTCTGATATTTTTCTTCGAATTTTTTCAGGGCGTCTTCCACCCGCTTCATAGCCTGTCGTTTGCGTCGCTGATCCCAGCCAAACGCAATCACGGGAATGGAAAGTAGTCCTGTAAGCCAGATAAAGTTCATTGGCCCAAGTTAATAAAAATACGGTAAGCGAAGAATGCCAGAAAGACTGCTTTTGAATATAAAGAGCATCAGGGAGCGAAAAGTAGATCGGCAATCCGGGGTTGGGGGAGGGATTCTGTTTCTTCTGGAAGGCTGCGCCAAGGCTTACCCAAGGCATCATAGATCACCTGATGAATACGCTGGCGAATCCGATATTCATTGATCCGGGTATTGCTCACACTGGGGTAAATGCGGTTAGAGAGAAAAATATAAATCAAATCTTCTTCGGGATCCACCCAAAGGCAGGTACCTGTAAAGCCCGTGTGTCCGTAGGATTCTCTTGAAGCAGATTCCCCCACAATGTAGTCCGTATGCCTGGGAGGCTTGTCAAAACCTAGCCCTCGATGACCATAGTGCCTTCGGGTAAACAATTGTACGGTGCTGTCTTCCAGGTAGCGGACACCTCCGTAATTACCGCCGTTGAGCCACATCTGCCCCAAGATAGCTAAGTCATTGGCATTTGAAAATAAGCCTGCATTCCCCGAAACTCCCCCCATCATGGCTGCGATAGGGTCATGTACCTCACCGTGAATGAGCCTTCCTCTCCACCTGTCAGAGGCTGTCGGTATAAGTCTATAAGCCGGAAACTTATCCATCGGTTTGTAAGTGATGGTCTGCAAGCCCAGAGGTCTGTAAAATGTTTCCGGAAGATACTCAGCCAGGGAACGCTGATTGAGGCTGTCTATAGCCCGCTGCACGAGTAGCATATTTACACAGCTATAGCAATATCGGGGGGAATCGACAGCCAGGCTCTTGGCCTCATTCCAGAGGCTATCCATATAATATGAGGGCATGTAGCCGCTCTCTGCCTTGCTGGACACCCGATAGGCCTTAAATTTACGCTGATAATACCCTATAGGAAGGGTTGCTGGAAGCCCTGAAGTATGGGTCAGTAACTCCCAAACCTTGACACCGAAGACCGGGCTATCATCCATTACCTCACCCCTTCCACGGGTCCATCTGCCAAGAAGGTAATATTTGCCCTGGTAGCGGGTAGTATCAGTGCTCAGGCTCAATCGTCCACTGCTGTCCCAGGCGATGGAGTCCATCAAGGCCTGATAGGTAGAAACGGAAATGGTATCGTAGGCCCTGACCCGGGTGGGGATATAGCTGGGATCTTTGAAATAATCATTCAGATTTTGATCCAGGCTGATTTTTCCTTCTTCATAAAGTTTCATGGCTCCCAGGGTAGTGGCGGCAACCTTGGTGATAGAGGCAACATCGTAGAGGTCGCTTTTCCGCACCGGCCGCTGCCTTCGATAGGTATGATAGCCATAGGACTTATGAAAAATTACCTGGCCTTTTCTCGCGATCAGGACCTGGCAACCCGGGAAGGCATAACTGCTCATCCCCTCAGCTACGATCTTATCTATTTTTCGGAGGGAGTCGCTGGGGATGCCCACCCGTTCAGCCTCGCAATAGCCAAGCCTGATTTTTTCTGAATAATAATTTTGATTGATGTCAAAAAGAGTAGATAGCTTGTCCGGAATGCCTCTGTACACAGGTGCACCTCCAAAGACTACCTGTGCAGCAATCATCTGTGCCACACTTTGGCTGGAAGGCGCTTGAACGATACTGGGAAAGTCTGCCACATCCACAAGTTTTTCCGACCGGTCAAAATTCAGGATGACGATTTCAGTTTCTTTTCTAAGCTTGAATAATATATCGGAAATTTCATCCTTGCTGGCTGTGGGGGCGTTTATTGCCACGATGAGAGGATTGCATCTGCTCCAGTTGATCTGAGGTAATTTCTTCAGTCGCTGTGCCTGAGATACCTCCACCTTGGTGTAGTAATTCAGGTATTCTTCCAGGTAGAGCAGCCTTGATCCTAATGTTAGCAGATGAAAAGACTTGTCTTCCAGTCTTTTAAAGGGGATGCGATTCTTTCGATTTTGTAGGATCAGCATGGAGGCACGAATGGCTTCCAGTTCGGAAAGCTGAACCATCCGTACCGATGAGGGACTGTTGATGTCAAGGCTGTCCCCCCATACGGTAAACTCGTAAGTCTGTAAGTCTTCGCTTCTCACTCCGGTTGCACTACTGGCAAATCCCGCCACCCGCCATAGGCCCATGATCCCCAACCCAATCAGGATTGGCAGCCACAGTATACGCTTGAGCTTGGGTGAAAATAGGAACATGGAAAGGAACCTTATATTTCTTTCGAGAGTGAAAATAACCAATATGTCTTTCTGGTGGAGCAGTTTCGGGGTGGATAATTATTAACCGCAATTAAACTGCCAATTCTTCTTCCTTAAGTGATATTTCTATAAAGAAAGATTATGCTAGGGCAAAAGAGCAACCCCTTTGGCAAGAGGGCATAAAAAGCTGCTTAAACAGGGATAATTGATAGCTCGGGAAAAGTATTATCTTAGCCCAATGGACTTAAGGGCGGATCCCATGGAGATCAAGAAAAATATATCCCGAAAGGATGAAGGTATTTTGGGGGAAGTAAAAAAATTCTTCCTCAAAGAGGATCGGGAGGTTCAAAATGAAATCAATGAGCGGCTGGCAGAGATTGAGACGATCTTTGCCGAAAGGGAAAAATTTGAAGATAAGTTGGAGCCCATCCTGGAGGCTCGCCTTCAGGAACATCTCCAATACCTCCAGGAAAACTACCCCGAACTCTTCGGCCAGTACCTTGCCACGGCCATCAAACAACAAATCAAGGAATCTCAGGAAGAAATCATCGACGCCCTCTACCCCATCATTGGCAAACTCATCGGAAGATACCTTCGAATGGAGCTCGAAAAGCTCTCCCAAATGATCGATCAACGCCTGCAGGATCCCTTTTCCTTTTCAAATCTCAAGCTCAGGGTTAAGGCATTTTTTACGGGAATCTCTTATGAGGAACTTATCATCTCTCAGATGGGGCGGCCCAAAGTGGAAGAAATTTTTCTCATCAACAAGGAAAATGGCCTTCCCCTGGGGCATTACTCCTTGGAGACCGTGACCCATCCCGAAGCCGTAGCCGGAATGCTCACCGGAATCAAATCCTTTGTCGAACATGCATTTGACAAACAAGAGACTGAATTAGAAACTCTATCTTACGACAAATACGAGATTATCCTTTTCAACTTTGAAACCTTTTACTTTGCTTCCGTCGTCGAGGGAAAGCCACATGCCATTTTTAAAAAGGAACTTTATGAGGAAGCACTCTCGTTTTGTGAGGACAATCCTGTCTGGGCTAAAGGTGCTATTACCAATGAATCCCAAGAGCAGGTTTCCTCAGCGCTAAAAGTACATTTTAATGACATCAACCGTACTGAACAGAAAAATAGCCCTACTGGGTAGCCATGGTGTAGGAAAAACCTCCCTGATCAGTAGGTTTGTAGAAGGTATTTTTCCCGAAAAATACCTGACTACCATAGGCCTGAAGGTAGATACCAAAAGGGTGAAGTTGGAAGGGGTGTCGCTGGAACTGGTCATCTGGGACATCGCTGGACAAGATGATCCGACCCGCATTCCCCACTATTACCTTAATGGCTGCCATGGTTACATCTACGTGGTAGATTTGAGCAGGCCCTCCACTTATGAGGACATTATCTCTCGGCTGGACTTGCTCAGGGGGATGATGCCCAAAGCAGAATTTATCCTTGCAGGTAACAAAAGCGATTTGCTCTCGTCTCAAGAACAAATTTCCATCGAGGATAGCCTCCCTTTGGGCCTGGACGTTTTTACCAGTGCCAAAACCGGAGAGAAGGTCGAAGAACTATTTCTGAAGTTGTCCTACAAACTCTTAAAGGCTCATGAATCATGAAGCCCTCAAAATAAGGTATAGCCGGTATTTTCTTCAAACCCTGGTTTTTGAAGAAAATGGAAACCTCATCTCTTCTTGCGATAGTCTTTTTGCTACTGAACTGTGGCTTGGACAAAACCTTTACCAAAAATTCCCCCTTCTCGGTAGCCTTCAGGACGCCATACATGCCCTAGATCAGTCTGCCAAGCCCATTTCCCTCCCGGCTGTAGAAATGAATTTTTATGGCTATAAGGGGATTTTTGACTTTGACATCTATGTGCATCCCTCTGATGAGAAGCTCAGGGTCTGGATGATCCTCGACAATACTCCTCTATATCGCCATCTGCAAGAGGTACAGCAGGAGCGCAACCTGCTAAAAATGGAAAATGAAGACCTTCGACTCGGTAGGCAAATATCAAGACGATAAGTACAGGTGAAGCTATTCCGCCTTTTTCTCTTTCCCATCTCCCTCCTCTACGCCTCCATCATGTGGGTGAGGAGAAAAGCCTATGCCTGGGGATGGAAAAAATCTTATCAGGCAAAACTTCCTGTTATTTCTGTAGGCAACTTATCTACCGGAGGAACGGGCAAGACACCCTTCAGTGAGTATCTGATGGGATATTTTCAGCAAATGGGAAAGCGGCCGGCCTACCTAAGCCGGGGCTATGGCAGGGAAAAAAAGGGATTCATGCTGCTGAATGCCAAATACCCTGATCCATCAGGAGAGGGAGATGAGCCTACACAAGTCAAACATAAGTTTCCTGACCTCCCCATCGCTGTATGTGAAGATCGTCGAGCCGGGATAATGCAGTTGCAGCAGAATTCTTCTCCCGACCTGATCATATTGGATGATGCCTTTCAGCACCTAAGGGTAAAGCGTGACCTTGATATTGTAGTGATCGATGCTCAACGGCTTCCGTTTCAGGATTTTCCTCTTCCTACAGGTAATCTAAGAGAATTCAGGGCTAGCCTCAAAGAGGCGGATATGCTTTTGATCAACAAGGTAAAGGATGAAAGAGAGATTCCCCGAATCAAGCAAATCCTTCAAAAGTACCGAAGGCCCATGACTTTTTGTCGACCGGCTTTTCAGTCCTGTCGCGATTTTGAGGGGAATTTTGTTTCAATGGATAGGATGCGCACCAAAAGAATTATGCTTTTTTCAGGAATTGGTAATAATGCCTATTTTAAAGCCATGGTCCAAGCGTACGGCTTTGAAGTGGTTGAAGCCCTGGGTTTTGCCGATCACCATAAGTACCGCTACCAGGAGTTAAAGGAGATTTTTGAGCTTGGCAGATCGAAAGATTGCCTCATGGGCACAACGGAGAAGGATAGAATGCGTTTATGGAAGCACAGCTTTTTCGACTCCTTTGATACCAGCACCTGGTTTTATTTTCCTATCGAATTAGAATTTATCGAGGGGAAAAGGTACCTGGACGAGGCCTTGGAAAAACTCCGAATCAATTAAGATTGCCACCCCTAGCTTCCATATATAATGAAATACCTTAGCTCACTTTTCCTCCTTCTTGTTTTAGCGTTGTACGCTTGTGCTCCTGAAGGTCAAAGTAAAACCAATGTCGGTTTTTCGGTTACTCCTCAAGCTGAAACCGCCCCTGTCAAAAGTAGGGGCGATGCTGCTGATGACCCTGCAATTTGGGTTCATCCTGATGATCCTGCTAAGAGCCTGGTATTTGCTACCGATAAACTCGCAGGGATCTATGCCTACGACTTAAAAGGTATTCAAAAAGCATTTTATCCCATAGGAGAGATCAATAACATAGATGTACTTCACAATGTAGTCCTCGACAGCCAAAAGATAGATATCTTATGTGGGACCAATCAAAGCCTCAACACCCTTGAGATATTCGGCATAGACCCCAAATCAGGTATTCTACGTTCCGCTACCGCTGAAGCTTTGTTTTCCCAGACTCAAAAGGTCTATGGCATATGTCTCTATCACAGCCCCAAGGATTCCCAGGCCTATGCATTTGTGGGGGGATACGAGGGAGAAATCGAACAGTGGCAACTCTTACCCGCAAAAGATGGACATATTTCTGCTAAGATTGTCAGAGAATTCAGGCTTCCCGGTAAATCAGAAGGAATGGTCGCCGACCATGAAAGGGGATACATTTATGTGGCCCAGGAAACCAATGCTATCTGGCGTATACCTGCTGAGCCTGACACAGATGGGGAGGATTATTTTCTGGTAACTAGCCTGGAAGGCAATCCAAATCTAAAGGCTGACCTTGAAGGTCTTGCCCTTTACAGAGCTAAAAATGAGGAGGGATTTTTGATTGTTTCCTCTCAGGGTAATCACAGTTTTGCCATATTTAAACGAAAGGCTCCCTACCCTTATCTTGGTAGTTTTCACATTGAAGCCAAGGAAGATATCGACGAAGTAAGCATGAGCGATGGCATTGAAGTGATCAATCAATATATGGGGGAAGATTTTCCCCTAGGCATGTTTGTAACTCAGGATGGGGAAAACCTAGATCCCATGGGAAGACGGCAGAGCCAGAATTTTAAATTTTTGAGATGGGAAGATATTGCAGATTCTCTAGGCATCCATACCATTATAGATACCACTGCTTTTGTAAAGCGATGAGGGATGGTTCTACTTCGACTTTCTTAGCTTACCTTCCTTTATCAACCTTGCCTCGATCTCGACGACTACAGTTGCAGGCTCTTCCAGCAACTCGATAATCTCCTCCTTGCTCATACCCTTGAGGAGAAGCCTCTCGATGACTAGCCTTACTCCTTGCTCGATTCCTTGTTCGATGCCTTGCTGAATCCATCGTCTGCTGTACTGCTTTTTGAGTTCTTCTCTTCCTACTTCGATAAGTCCCATGGTTTTCTCTCTTTTTAATATGTGATTGATTTGGTTGTCAAACTTGTCATTGCTACTTGAGGTTCTAAAGCGGACATAGTGCTTGATGAAGATTGTCAGCCGATGAACCTTACTTTTGTCGTAGCCTTTCAACAACAATTTACGAAAAAGTTGGATTTTCAGTTGAAGTAATTCTTGGTCTCCTGGCTTTTGGATTGATAGAAACTCCCGACATATTAAAATCAGGGTGGAAAAGGGATTGTCAGAAGATTCTAATACTGATATTTCCTGCTCCAGGACCTTGTAAGTGTGAAAATCAAACTTCAAGACAGTCCGTAAGCCTTTCATAAAAAAACTCTGTGGCCTGAAGTCCGCCTTGCCATCGGTAAAAATAACCAAAGACTCAATGGGTATTTGGTGCTTGTCGTATATACGATAAAAGTAGCGAAACATTCGCCGCTCAAAGTCCTTATCTACATAACCCTGAACCTCAACATGGATCAATAACCAAAGATCCTTGCCACTTTGTCGTTTTACCCTGACCAACTTATCCGTGCGCCCACCCTTTCCCCCGCTACCAGGAAAAAGCTGCTGA
Organism: uncultured Bacteroidia bacterium; assembly: GCA_964564415.1. Classification (GTDB taxonomy): domain Bacteria; phylum Bacteroidota; class Bacteroidia; order J057; family J057; genus JALEFZ01. Next base: position 9,702 of record CAZMAV010000014.1, read on the forward strand.
AATTCCTTATCCAGAAACTCCACCTGAGTCAGGTCAAGATCCCCCAAATGCTCTGGGTAAAAAAACTCCATCATCTCAGGAAAAAAGTCCTCAATGGCACTTTTCCATAGTGTGTCCTTGGTTGCCATAAACCAAAGATAAAAATATTAGCTTTAGCTAAAAAATACAATCATTCGATTTTTATGATTTGATCCATGTTTTTTTCTGAACCAGGCAATTCGCCGTTGCGGATCAACTTTCCTGACAACCATCTGAACCTCCAGGTGAGAAATACCGCTGTCAGAAAAAGACTAGTCACAAAGCCAAACCAAATACCATAGACTCCAAATCCAAGGATAAAGCCCAATAAATACCCAATTGGAAGATTGATCACCCAGTAGGCGACGAAGGTGATGATGGTGGGAATCCTAACATCCTGAATGCCTCGAAGAATGCCCACACCAGCAGCCTGAATGCCATCAAAGAGGGCAAAAATACCGCCTATGATTAATAAGTTAGAAGCGACCTCTATCACGTAGGGATCTTCAGTAAAAAACTTGGGAAATGCATCCCTCCCTACAAAAAATACCAGGGCAGCTATTATCATAAAGGCCGCACAAAGAAAAATACCGGCCATGCCTGCTTCCCTTACATTGTGAAAATCCCGGCGTCCCAGGGCATTTCCTACCCTTATAGAGGATCCCGAAGATATGCCTATCACCACCATATAGGCCAGAGCTGCCATCTGAATGGCTACCTGATGCGCTGCACGGTCTGCAGAACCATTCTCAAACCACCCAATCATCAGGGTGGACCCCCCAAAAGCCGCTACCTCAAAAAAATATTGTAGTCCTGAGGGGATACCTATCGCCAGTATTTTTTGGATGATGGACTTCTTGAGCTTGAACCACCCATCTCGGAGGGGATATTTTTTGAAGTTTTTATGATAAAGAATGTATCCTACCATAAGGATAGCCATAAAAGTCCGGGAAGCAAGGGTACCGATGCCGGCCCCGTCCAGTTCCAGCCTGGGAAAGCCCCAGTTTCCAAAAATCAATAGCCAGTTTATAAATGTATTAAAAGCCAGTCCCCAAAGGGTAATGTACATCGCAGGGCGGGTGAGTTCCAGTCCGTCTGCAAATTGCTTGGCCACCAAAAAAAGCATCATCGGAAAAACTGAATAACTCAATATCCTTGTATAAGAATATGCCAGGTCCACATCCTCTTGAGGCTGATCCATGATAAACATCAGGTCAGCCCCATAGTAGACCGCAAGCCCAAGAATGATGCTGGAAAAAGAAGCTACCCAGACGCCCTGAATGAAATAATCCCTTACCTTTTCATGATTTTTTCCCCCATCTGCCTCGGCAACCAAGGGAGAAATGGCAAAGCTAATCCCCAATCCCAGAATAGTAAGAACAAAGAAAAATATATTTGCCAGGGAGGCAGCCGACAAATGCACATAGCCCAACCTCCCGATCATTAGGTTGTCGATGAATCCCATCAGGTACTGGCCTACCTGCCCAATAATCACCGGTATGGATAATTTTAGGGTATCCACCAGGTGTCTTCGAAAAGTAGTGGTTGAATTTATGCTTTTGCCCTGCATGAAAAGAGGAGTTGAATGATTTTAGAATTGTTACCAAAGTTTGACCCCTCACCTCTACTCTTTGGACCAAGCTGATGAGTTGACCGAGGACTTTGGGGCAAAATAAAAAGCACCCATGAGGTAAGGGCTGGCCTACCTGCAAGGGTGTAGTGCCTCAAATAACGGAAGCTATGGAAGTTTGGTTGCAGGTTGAAAAAGAATTAATTGAGAATTAACAGGTTCTGGCATGAAATTTTCCTGGGACTTTGGCTTTTACTTTGCTTTATGAAGTCTCTTTCTCTATATTTGCATGTCCAAAAAACAAGTAAAAATTACATTCATTCATGTATCTGTACAAAGAACTGAAACAGGAGGTTTTTAAAAAATACGGACACCAGAAGGGCGAGCAAGACACCGGTTCTCCGGAGTCTCAAGTTGCCTTATTCACATATAGAATCCAGCACCTGACCGAGCATCTCAAGAAAAACAAGAAGGACGTTTCTACTCGCAAAGGCCTTCAAAAGCTGGTAGGTAAGCGCCGCCGCCTCCTCAACTACCTGAAAGACAAAGACATTGAACGCTACCGAGCCATTATTGCAGAGCTAGGACTACGTAAGTAATGCCCACCTCTACGCCTGATCGCATTCGATACTAAAGAAGATCTTCTCCAATTTATGAACATCATACGCAAATCCACCCATCTCCCTGATGGGCGGGAAATTATCCTTGAAACCGGCCATCTCGCCAAACAGGCCGATGGTTGTGTCATGCTTACCTGCGGGGAAACCATGCTGATGGCGGTTTGTGTCGCCAGAAAAGAAATCGACATCGAAAAAGACTTCCTCCCACTTTCTGTGGATTACATGGAGAAGTTTTCTTCCTCCGGTCGCTTTCCCGGAGGTTTTTTCAAGCGCGACGGCCGAATGGGCGAGAATGAAATTCTCACCTCACGCCTCATCGACAGGGCCATCCGCCCCCTTTTTCCCGATGACTATCACGGTGATACCCAGGTCATGGTCTACCTCATGTCCTCAGACATGGAAGAACAGCCCGATGCCCTGGCCTGTCTCGCTGCCTCTTCGGCCCTTCTCATCTCTGACATTCCCTTCACCCATCCTGTCTGTGAAGTACGTGTAGGAAGAAAAGATGGCGAATTCCTCATCAATCCACCCTTCAGTGCCATGGAGTCCTGCGATGTGGATCTCATGATTGCCGGAACTTCTCAGTCCGTCAACATGGTAGAGGGGGAAATGAAGGAAGTCAGCGAAGAGGTCATGCTCTCAGCCATGAAATTTGGCCACGAAGTCATCCAAACCCTCAACTCCCTTCAAGAAGACCTACAAAAAGAGGCCGGAAAGGAAATTCGGGAGTATGAAACCCTGGAATTCGACGAAGAACTCTTCAACAAGATGGATGCCATCCTGGCCCAGCCCTTTGAAGAGATTACCCTGGCAGCTCATGGCAAGGAAGACCGCTCAGAGAAGTTCAGAGAACTAAAAGACAAGGTCATGGAAGAGCTACAGGAGGCATATGAAGAGGACGAGCACTTTAATTCCAAGGTAGGTGCCCACTTCAAAAAGATTCAAAAGCGGGTCGTCAGAGGCCTGACCGTGAAAAACAAAAGGCGTCTTGATGGCCGTGCCCTCGATGAGGTCCGCGATATCTGGGGACAAACAGGACTGCTCCCCCGCGTTCATGGTTCAGCCGTATTTACCAGAGGAGAAACTCAGGCCCTTTGTACCGCTACATTGGGTACTAAAATGGACGAGCAAACCATCGACACAGCTACCTTTAAGGGCTCCAAAAAGTTCATGCTTCAGTACAATTTCCCCGGTTTCTCTACCGGAGAAGTGAAGCCTAACAGAGGCCCCGCCCGACGTGAAATCGGACACGGAAACCTGGCCGAAAGGGCCCTCAAAACAGTAGTTCCTTCGGATATCCCCTACACCGTAAGGGTAGTTTCCAATATCCTGGAGTCCAATGGTTCCTCTTCCATGGCTTCCGTCTGCGGAGGTACCATGGCACTGATGGATGCCGGTATTCAGATTAATAAGCCTGTCTCGGGCATCGCTATGGGTTTGATTACCACTGAAGATGGTTTTGCCGTACTTTCCGACATCCTTGGTGATGAAGATTTCCTGGGAGATATGGACTTCAAAGTAGCCGGAACCGAAAATGGCCTCACTGCCTGTCAGATGGATATCAAAATCCAGGGACTTTCCTGGGAGATTATAGAAACAGCTCTTGAGCAATCCAAGGGTGGAAGAATGCATATCCTCGATAAGATGCTGGAAGTGATTCCCGAAATCAAAGAGGACCTTTCTCCCTACGCCCCTCGATTTTTTACCATGGATATCCCCAACGATTCCTTTGGTACTATCATCGGTCCCGGTGGTAAGATCATCCAGGAAATTCAAAAGGAAACGGGTACAGCCATTGCCCTCGAAGAAGGCGAAGGCAAAACAGGGAAAGCTACCATCTCCGGCAACAGCTCCGAGGCTATCGCCGAAGCTGCCCAGCACATTCGCAAGCTCATCCAGGTGCCTACCATCGGAGAGGTCTACAGCGCCAAAGTCAAGAACATCACCGATTACGGAGCCTTCGTTGAATTCCTTCCCGGAAAAGAAGGTCTGCTCCACATTTCTGAGATTTCTTACGATCGTCTCAGGAGCATGGAAGGGGTATTTAAGGTTGGAGACGAAATACCTATCAAACTCGTAGGAGTAGATCCAAAATCCGGCAAGTGGAGACTTTCTCATAAAGTCCTTCTTCCCAAACCCGAAGGATGGGACGAAGAGGAAGCCCGCCGCAAAGAAAGCCGTGGCAACAGAAGAAACGGACGTCGAGATAGAGATTAATCATCGGCATTAAGAATAAAAAAACGCAGCTCCTATCATTTGAAGCTGCGTTTTTTATTTGTATGAATCAGGCTTTACTCTTTGATGAGGGCATCCCACAGAACCTCCACCGGATGCAAGGCCCTCCTCTGGGTTCCATCTGCGATTTGATGGCGACAAGAAGTTCCTGGAGCCGCGATGATGCTATCGTCTTCAGCCTTTCTTACCGCCGGAAACAAGACCAATTCCCCTACCTGCATAGAGAGTTCGTAGTGCTCCTTTTCATAGCCGAATGATCCCGCCATGCCACAGCAGCCCGAGGGAATGACTTCGACCTCATAATTTTCAGGCAAAGAAAGAATTTCAACCGAAGGATCGACAGAGGCAATTGCTTTTTGATGGCAGTGTCCATGAAGCCAGACCTTCTTAGGCTCGAGCGTGAATGCATCTGAGTCGATCTTGCCCCGACCGATTTCACGGGCAAGGAACTCATCAATCATCATGGCATGGGGAGCAATCTTACGGGCCTCCGAGCGCATTTCTTCAATGACCAATTGGGGATATTCGTCCCTAAAACCCAGGATGGCCGAAGGCTCTATCCCAAGCAGTGGAGTTTCCTCGCTAATCAGATCCTTGAAGCAGTTGACATTGTAGATGGCTAATTGTCGAGCTTCTTTGAGCAATCCTTTGGAAATGTAGGCCCTTCCACTTTCTTCATGCTTGGGCATCTCCACCTCGTAACCCAGATGGGCCAACAATTCTATCCCCCGGATTCCAATCTTGGTATCATTGAAATTGGTAAATTCATCACAGAAAAAATAAACCCTGCCCCTTCGACCTACATTTCTGACAACTTGTTGAAGGCGAGGCTCATTGATTTCAAACCACTTCCTAAAGCTGATCTTGTGCAAGGAGGGTAGGGAACGCTTTTGAGCTACACCCAAAACAGCTTTCAGGAGCCCTCCTGTTACTTTGTTATTTAGGAAAAAGTTGCTGATTCCAGGAGCCATCATCCCCAAGCCATTGAGTTTCCCAATGTTGGCGATGGCCCTGCTCCGAAGGGGAACCCCATGTTTTTTATGATATTGATGGAGAAACTCAGCCTTTAACGTAGCCACGTTGACGTTGGAAGGACACTCAGAGGCACATCCTTTACAGGAAAGGCAAAGGTCCATGACTTCGTATATATCTTCGTGTGAAAAAGGATTTTCCTCCTCAGATCGGGTGAGAATTTCCCGAAGTATATTGGCGCGTGCCCGGGTAGTATCTTTTTCATCACGGGTCGCCATGTAGGATGGACACATGGTTCCCCCGCTAAGGTGGCTTTTCCGGCAATCCCCAGAACCATTGCATTTCTCGGCTGCTCTCAGGATACCATCGGTATCTGAAAAATCAAAAACGGTGTCGAATTGACGGGTTTTCTGACCTGCATCGTAGCGAAGAGAGACATCCATGGGTGGGGCGTCTACGATTTTACCCGGATTAAAAAGGTTGGTCGGGTCCCAGGTCTGTTTGATCCTGCGAAGGAGCTCATAATTTTCCTCCCCGATCATCAGGGGGATAAATTCAGCCCTTAACCTGCCATCACCGTGTTCTCCACTAAGAGAACCTTGATATTTCTTGACGAGTTCAGCCGTAGACCTTCCAATGCTTCTGAATTGCTTTCTGTCCTTCTCATTTTTTAAATCTAACAAGGGCCGCAGGTGAAGTTCTCCCGCTCCGGCATGGGCATAGTAAACCGCTTTCTGGTTGTAGCCCTCCATCATCTGACTGAATTCCCGTATGTAGCGGGGCAATTGCTCCAATTCAACTGCGGTATCCTCAATTACAGCCACAGGTTTGGCATCACCGGGGACGTTGGCAAGCAGGCCCAACCCAGCCTTACGCAAGGCCCAGACCTTGGCTATATCCTCTCCAAAAAGTAGGGGATAAGCATAACCCAAGCCATCAGCCTGCATTTCTTCCTTTATGCTGTCAAGTTTTCCCTGGACTTCTCCTTCACTTTCCCCTCCGGCCTCGATGATGAGTACTGCCTCCGGATCTCCCTCCAAAAAAAAACGGTAGGGCTCATACATGCGGTTTCCTTTGGTACAGTCCATGACGATTTTATCCATCAACTCGACTGCCCGAGGCTGGTGGCCCATAGCCGTCAATACTGCCTGCAAAGCTTCATCTACACTGTTAAATTGGGCACAGAGTAAGCCGAGATGGGAGGGAGGCAGAGGATCACAATGGATTTGGATCTCAGTCGTAAAAGCCAGTGTTCCTTCTGATCCCGTCAGCAACTGACACATATTGAAAGGCTTTCCCCCTTCCCTGAATACCTCAGACTCCAACAACAGGTCTACCGCATAGCCCGTGTTTCTCCTGTGAATAGAGGGTCGGGGAAAATGATCCCGAATCCGCTGCTGAACATCGCCCTGAGACAATTCCTGATATACCTGCTCGTACAAACTTCCCTCCAAGCTCTCCAGTTTCCGTTTTTCATGGAATTCCTCTGCTGATAGGGCTGAAAAAGTCGCTGAACTCCCATCGCTCAAGAGGGTCTTCAATTCTAAGACATGATCCCTTGTGCTCCCATATACAATGGAATAAGACCCACAAGAATTATTACCGACCATTCCTCCAATCATAGCACGATTGGCGGTAGAAGTATTGGGACCAAAAAAGAGACCGTGGGGCCTGAGAAATTTATTGAGGTCATCTCTGATGATTCCAGGCTGTACCCGTACCCAGCCTTCCTCGGCATTGACTTCGAGGATCTGATCAAAATATTTGGAAATATCCACTACGATGCCCTCTCCTACACATTGTCCAGCGAGTGAGGTTCCCGCAGCCCGGGGTATAAGAGATACCTTTTCGGTACGGGCAAAATGAATCAACTGCCGCAGGTCATCTTCATTTTTGGGGTGGGCAACAGCCAGGGGAATTTCCCGATAGACAGAAGCATCTGTAGCGTAAAGGACGCGATGCATGTCGTCGGTATAAATTTCGCCGTCTATTGAAGCGTCAAGTATTCGAAGTTTTTCTTGGGTCATTTCCTTGAATATTGCAAAAGAAAGAGGAAAGAAAACGCTGATTCCCTCCCCAGCATTAAGTTCGTCTTTAGTAAGGAATAATATAAGAAGGCGATTGTTTGGGAGAATGTTTGATTGAACCTTACTCCAAATTTTTCCCTCAAAGTAGCTTACCTGAAAAAGTGGGAGGCAGGTGAATGGAGCCGCCCAACACATCTCTTTTTGCACCTGTGACCGAGGCAAGGCTGCTCGGTTGTCCCCTCATTACCCTAAGACCCAGGAAGGCAAAGACAATGGCTTCCTTATGATTGATCCAACTTTCAGGAAAATCTTCTGAAACTTCCACCTTTACTTCCTCCAAATGGGCTTTGATTCTTTCCATAAGAAAGAGGTGATGCCTCCCTCCACCTGTCACCATCATTTTGACTTGGGTAGCTCCGACCTTTCTGAGAGATTGGAAAATCTGAAAGGCAATGTGCTCGACCAGGGTGCAGAGCAGGTCCTCAGGGGCAGAGGCACCAGCCCGTGCAAGTAGGGGCAGAAAGTTTTCTTCTACCCATTCCCATCCCAGGGATTTTGGGGGAGATTGCTGATAATAAGGCAATTCGTCCAGGGCTTTTTTGAGAGAAAGAATGACTTTCCCCTTGGCAGCCAGTTCTCCTCCACGATCAAAGCTCTCTTCCGACTCGGGAAAGGCTTTTTCAAAGCAATAATTTAATATGCCGTTGCAGGGGCAGATGTCAAAGGCAGTTTCACCAAAACTCAAATTTGAAATGCCCCCAAGGTTGAGAAAGAGGCTGTGTCCTTCAAATAGGTATTTTTCTCCCAGGGGAACCAAGGGAGCGCCCTGTCCCCCCAAGGCTACATCTTTATTCCTAAAATTGGTAACGAGGGGACAGTCGAGGTAGGCAGCCATGGTCTCCCCATCCCCGATCTGGGCGGTAAAGTTTCGCTCGGGCTGGTGAAAGATAGTCTGACCGTGGACAGCCACAAAGTCAGGGCGGATTTTCTGCTGGTCTATAAATTCCTTGATCTTTTCTCCATACCAATGACCGAGGTAGACATGGGTTCTGGCATAGGTTTCTGCTGACTGCTCGACAAGGTACATGAGGCGGGTCCTCCATTTGTCTTCAAAAGGCACTTCGGCTGTCTCCAACAGTTCCCACTCATAATGATCTCCCTCCACCTCAAAGCGAACGAAAGCGATGTCGAGCCCATCCATAGAGGTGCCGGACATGGTTCCGATCCCGTGATAGCTAGCTCTCTTTGTCATAAGGGCATTTATCAGAAAGGGCGAGATCAATCTCGCCCTTGGTTTTACCAAAAATGGTACGCTTAATTAACTGAGTGAAGCATAGTTTTGGCTAATAACACTATTGGCCTCGTTAGCTAAATTTTTGTTTTATAAATGTATGATAATGCCGGGACTTATTCCCATCCCCTTCCATGTTTTTTTAACATCCGATCAATAGCTCCACAGGTGATGCTCGAATTCCACCAATTCCTGCCTGCGCTTTTCGGCTTCCCACAGAGACTTTACACCCTGCCCTCCGACGTTGATCAGGAAGGAATGAAACATACGCATTTCCAGGGCTTGAGCAATGGATAGCCCAGCGGCGTCGTTAAAACGAGCCTTCCACTTGGTATTTTCCAGTTGCTCTTTTACTTCTGACCACTTGAAGCGAGCCAGGACCTTTTCAGGTAGGCTTCCGGAGGGATCCACCCAGATAATTTCAAAAAATTCGATCTGATTGACCATCATGGACCTGTTCTTATCGAATACCCTGTCCTCTACCATATGGATGATATCCTCGTAGGGAGCCAGGTCCAGGGAGGCTTGCTGTTTGGCGGGCATGTCTATCTCATTTTCTACCAGGACGTCTTCTTCCCAGTTATCGTCCCAGTCGTCGCTATCTTCGAAGTTTTCCTCCTCCCAGATTTCCTCTTCCCCAGCACCAAAGACTTCATCTTCTCTTTCAAATTCTTCGCCGCTAGACCAATTTTCCTCGCCGTAGTTGACCTGTATGGCCTTGTCAAATTCCTCCATTTTTTCTACAAGTTGATTGTAGTCGAAAGTGTTTTGCCAGTCATTGGGGTCATAGGCCCTGTATTTTCCTGCCTTGACACCCCGTATCAAAGAGGCTACAATGCCGTCTTGTTGGGAAAACTTCTCGTTATCGCTGTAAAGCTTGGATTCGTGATAGGCAAGGGGGCGGTTGATCTTTTCTACTAGGCTGATCCTGTTGACCACCCGACGCTTGAAGAAGTGATCATCTTGTCTGACAGGAACCTGGGCAAACAGGCTGGCGGACAGCAACAATACACATGCGGTACACATCAATAATCTTTTCATATTTGATCAAGTTATTGGAAAAATAAGTGTAGCCTTGCCTCATGTGCAGAATGGATGATAGTTAGGTTAAAAAAATGCTTGGGTAATGATTACGATTATTAATGTAGCGGTGTTACATCTCCCCTACTTCAGTCCCGACCTGGATGGGATTTCGGTCTTTCTGAGAACTATCAGGATGTAGAAGCTTGTACTATTTAGACCCATTCCAAATTGTAGACCTCACACATCCTGCCTTGACCATCAGTCGCCATTTGCTTAGTTTTGTTATGCATGCATACTATTTTAATTCGTATATTTGCTTGAAAGAATAAAAATAAAGGAAAAACATGATCATAAGTCAGATTCTGTTTGTGTTGGTTTTCGCTGCGGGCTTTGGATATTTCGCCTGGAGAACCAGCCAGATCAGGCAAGCTGTCCTCCTGGGCCGACCCGATGATCGCTCCGACCGTCAAGGCGAAAGATGGAGACAGATGACCCTTGTGGCCTTGGGCCAGCAGAAGATGTTTAAGCGCTGGGTACCGGCTATTTTTCACTTTTTCATCTATGTAGCCTTTCTCTTTACCCAGGTCGAGCTCATCGAGATCATCATCGATGGAGCGGGCGGAGTACATCGCTTTTTCAGGCCCCTTTTGGGCAACTTTTACACCTTCATCATTAGCTTGATAGAGGTACTTTCTCTGTTGGCCTTTGTAGGGACACTTATCTTTCTCATCAGGAGAAACCTGCTCAAGATTCCCCGCTTTACCAGCCTCAATGGATGGCCCAAGCTCGATGGCAACATTATTCTTTACCTTGAGATTGCCCTCATCGCATTCATTTTTATGATGAATGGAGCCGACGAGGTCCTTTACAACCAAGGACATACCCACGCCATCGGCATTGAAGAAGGAGAGAAGGGTTCTTTCAACTTTGCGGCAAGCCAATTTTTAGGACCTGCTCTCTTTGGGGGAATGGATACCGCTACCCTAGAGACGGTAGAGCGAATCGGTTGGTGGGGCCACCTGATGACGGTACTGGCCTTTCTGGTCTATCTCCCCGTGTCCAAGCATTTTCACATCGTCATGGCCTTCCCCAATGTATTTTTCTCCAATGTCGGACTGGTACCTAAGGGAAAAGCCCAGAATCTTCCTCAGATCACAGAAGAAATGAAGGCCATTCTGGATCCTTCCTACCAGCCTCAGGAGAATCCCGATGATCCCAAGCGATTTGGGGCCAAAGACGTGAATGACCTCAGCTGGAAGTCTCTGATGGACTCCTACGCATGTACCGAATGTGGGCGCTGTACAGCTGTATGCCCCGCAAACCTGACAGGAAAGAAGCTGTCTCCCCGGAAAATAGTCATGGATGTCCGCGACCGCCTGGAAGAAGTACAAAAATATAAACTCAAACCTAACGAAGAGGGTGAGTTTGTTCCCTCTAATGGAGTGGAAGGTGCGGATGAGGTAGCCAAGCACTACCTCCTTAGCGAATACCACACCACAGAGGAGGAACTTAGGGCCTGCACCACCTGCAATGCCTGTGTGGAGTCCTGCCCTGTCAACATCAATCACCTCGATATCATCCTACCCCTTAGACAGTACCTCGTCATGGAGGAATCAAAGATGCCTGAGGAGTGGGGAATCATGTTCAACAATGTTGAGAACAATGGTGCTCCATGGGCCATGCCCGCCGCTGACCGATTCAAGTGGGCAGAAGAAATGGAAGAAGAGGTGAAGTCGGATAAGTAAATTCCGACCCTGGAAAAATAAATAGACACGCCGGATAATTCCGACTATTGAAATTGGATTTTTATCATACATAGATAGTGTCATTAATTGTTCAATTTCAAGTCTATTGCCATGAAAAAAATTCTAATTATTCTCTATGCGTTCTTTGTTTTTGCGACAACAAGCATCCAGGCTCAGCATGGATCCTACTCAGTTGCCAGTACAAGTCTCAGTTCTATAGATCATGACCTGATTGCGGTTTCTTTTCAGAGGGCAGGACTTTTTAACCAGTCCTACTACATAGAAATCAATTACGGCCAGGAATGTGTTACCCTGCCAAGTATTGGTAGGAGGGTGGATTTTTTGAAAACCTGTACGGGACTGATGGATTACAAAGGAGACCTGGTCGAGGTCAACAACTACATGGCGGCCCTCAACCTTCTGGAAAAACTTGGTTGGAAAATGGTGTCTGTCGTCATGACCACCACCAGCGAAGGAGGATCAGAACCCTTGATGAACCAGTACCTCTTTAGAAGAAAGGGTGAATTGAATTAAGCTCATGCCTGTCAAAGGAGGGTAGTTCTAATCTTTCTTTGAGTGTAAGAAAGTGAGGAGTCGAAGAGTTGGATGCCATGGATGAACCTAAGGGTAAGAGGAATGAAAAATTCCTCTTGCTTGTATTTTGTATATTGAAGAAAAAATAAGCAGATGCCAAGCAATACTGTACCTGTAATGGCCGATTTGGCCGCTCAAGACAAGACACCCGAATACCTTTTTTGGGTGGGATGTGCAGGTTCTTTTGACAGCCGTTATCAGCGGGTAACCCGCGCCTTTGCCAAGATTCTCAATTCGCTTGAGATCGACTATGCCGTACTCGGCCCGGAGGAGAGCTGTACCGGCGACCCAGCCAAGCGCGCCGGCAATGAATTTCTCTTTCAGATGCAAGCCATGCAGAACATCGAGCTGATGAACATGTACAAGGTCAAAAAGATCGTTACTGCCTGTCCCCACTGTTTTAATACCATCAAAAATGAATATCCTGCCTTAGGAGGGGAATATGAAGTAATTCACCACTCGACTTTTCTGCAGGACCTCATCAACCAGGGAAAAATCAAGATCAAAGAAGGAGGGAGTTTCAAAGGAAGGAAAATCACCTTTCATGATTCCTGCTACCTGGGCAGGGCCAATGATATCTACGAAGCTCCGCGCAAAGTATTGGAAGCCTTGGACGCGGACCTTACCGAGATGAAGCGATGCCGTACCAAAGGCCTCTGCTGTGGAGGAGGAGGAGCTCAGGTATTTAAGGATGCCGAAAAAGGCAACAAGGAAGTCAACCTCGAGCGTACCGAGGAAGCTGTAGCTACCGGAGCCAAAGTCCTTGCTGCAGCTTGCCCCTTCTGCATGGTCATGTTCAATGACGGTGTACGCAAGTTGGACAAGGAAGAGGAAGTAGAAATTTTGGACATCGCAGAAATTTTAGAGCAGGACATGGAGAAGTAGAGTTGTTCATAATGAGGCTTTGGGATGGACAATTTTGAATTAGCTGAAGATTCACCTAATAAAAATGATTGTTAACCGTTTGTATCTTTACGTAAATTAGTCGAGAACAAACCTTTAGATGTGCTCCCACAGCCGTCCATTCAAAAGCCTTCGTCATGAAACGACCTCTACTTATTACTTTCTGCCTGTGCTGGTGGATTCTACCTACCTATGGCCAATTTCCCCCCGGCCTGCCCCAGCAAGATTGTTTTCACGCTATTCCCCTTTGTGATAGCCTTATCTACGAGGCCAACTCCTACCTGGGAGAGGGTCAATTCACGGCAGAAATCGACAGCAGCCAGTCCTGCCTGGGAAGGGGAGAGAGAAATGGAGCCTGGTACCTGATCCACACCCTCTCCGCCGGAGATATATGTTTTACCATCACCCCGGATTCTACTTCTCACGACATAGATTTCTCCATCTTTAACTTGACCCATGCCACTTGCCAGGACATTGCCACCCGACCTGAACTCGAAGTGGCCTGTAACTTCATCAATATTGGTGGGTCCTGCGATGGGATCACCGGAGCAGATGGTGCCATCAGCGGATTTTGTGGTGCTCAGCATACCCCCTGTGTTTCAGCTCAAAAAGGGGAAACTTATGCCCTTTACCTGAGCAGTTACCTACCGCTTGACAGGGGCTACACACTTGATTTTCGAAATTCTACGGCTCAACTCATAGAGGATAAATTTTTCACAGCTGAGGCTCGTCTTCAGATGCCACAAGGAAATCGCATTCAATTGAATTTTTCTAAACCTGTCTCCTGTCAGGAGTTGAGCAGCCAGGCTTTTTCTTTTTCGGGGGCTAGTCAAGCCTATGCAGTCCAACTGCTTCCTTCTGATGATTGTGGGGCAGGAAGCGATTTTGACAATCAATTTGTCCTGGAAGTGCAGCCCCCCATTGACCTGGGAGATTTGGGAGGTCTTACCCTGGAAATCGGGGATACCCTCACGGACATGTGTGGATATTATCAGTCAATGACAATCCTCCCGCTAGGGCTGGAATTTGAGATTCTTTCCCAGCCGAACTTGGATACACTGTGTTCTTCCGATCTGCTGGAATTGAGTACCGATATTCCCTCCCATCCTAATATCCAAAAAATTTGGACCCCGCTTATGGATACCGCAGAGGTCATTTCCCCGGACCTGGGCCAAGATTCTTCATTCGAAGTTATGGTCTTTGCCAGTGACGGTAGCCTTTTGGGTAGCAAAAAGAGAGCCTTTGAGGTTCTTCAGGGTCCTGAGGTCTTTTTGGGGGATGACAGTAGCCTTTGTCCCTCGGATATCCTGACGATAAGTGCGAGTGGCAGTTTCGATAATCTCACCTGGAGTACCTCTGATGCCGGCAACCAAATACAAATATCGGAAGGAGGACTCTATTGGGTTGAAGCAAGGACAGAAAATGGTTGTCGGTTACGGGATTCCATTAGCATAGATATCCTAGAGCTTCCTGAGGCGGATTTCATGCTGGAAGGCAGCGATCTCACCTATACCCTCATCGCCCTCTGCGAATCCTGTACCTCATTTGAATGGCAAATCAGCGATGGCAGCGATGGGATAGGAATGGAGACCACCCATACCTTTCCTCAAAAAGGAAGCTATACCATTACCCTAAGGGTAGAAAACAAATGTGGAAAGGACAGTCTCTCGCAAAATTTCAAGGTGGGACCCACCTCTTCAGACAAGCCCTATGGTTCTTCCCTGTCTATTTATCCCAATCCCGCAAAAACCTATATCTATTTAGCGTCTGCAACTGCTTATCCCTCCCACTTTCGCATCATGGATCTTAGAGGAAGGGAAGTCGGCAAGGGCTTTTTAGAAGCAGGGGATAAGACCAGGGTCGATTTGACACATTTGTCTCCGGGCATCTATTCCTGTGAAATCATTGGGGAGGGAAATAGGTTTGTAGAAAAGATCTTGATTGGAGAGTAAGACCCCCAAAAACCTTTGAATCATGGCTAAGATCGACACCCTGATATTCGACCTGGGAGGGGTACTGGTGGACTGGAATATCCGCTATTTGTATAGGAAAATCTTTGATGAGGAAGATAAAATGGAGTGGTTTCTCAGACATATCACTCCATATTCTTGGAACCTTGAGCAAGATAGAGGGAGAAGTTTTGCCGAAGGGACCAGGGCCCTTGTCGCCCGTCATCCCGAATGGAAAGATGAAATCGAGGCCTATTATGGCCGTTATAGCGAGCAATTTGACGGGGCCATAGAGGAAAATGTGGAACTGTTAAAGGCCCTGGCCAGGGAGGGGAAGTACCGCCTGCTGGCCCTCACCAATTGGCCTGCTGAGTCTTTTGAGTGGGCAAAGAATACCTATGATTTTCTCGAAATCTTCCAAGGCATTGTGGTTTCGGGAATCGAAGGAGTTATCAAGCCCGATCCTCAGATTTATCACATCCTTTTCGAAAGATATGGGGTGGACCCGGCTCATGCCCTTTTCATGGATGACAATGAGAAAAATGTAGAAGGAGGAGAGGCGGTGGGCCTGCATACCATTCACGTCAAGAGTCCCCGGCAGTTGAGACAAGACTTGAATTCCATCTTGGAAAAATAGGAAAGGAAGTGATGTTTGGCATCCCTCCCTTTCATTTCTTTTAATGGCCTTACTCGTGGTTTATAGCATCGAGAATTCCCTGTGCCTCACTCCCATCGATTTGCTTGAGTTCGGCGATTTTAAGGGCTTTGTGAGCGGTCTTGCTTGCCTCCATCAAGTTACCTGAGCTAAAATAGAGATGTGCCAGGGTATTGTTGTTGTAGTATTCATTTTCGATGGCAATGGACTGGCGGGCCCATGAGATTGCCTTTTCCAGAAACTCGGTACTGTTTGTATGCTTGTGAACCAGGCGGGCGGCTTCGGCCAGGAGTTTGGCGTCTGTAACGGTGTAGGTATCGAAGTGGTAGGCAGCTTTTTGAGCATAATTGGCCCAGTCATTGGTAGCTTCAGCATATACCATCTTAAGTCTGTTGGCGGTACGATCATCATCCTTCAGTTCTGACTGTGCGGTAAGGACGGCCTTGAGATATTCCTCTTCTTTTCGGAGGATGGCGGCTTTGAGAACTGTTTCCTTGAGCAACTTTTTGATTTTTTCATCTACTGCTTGCTCTCCGAAGTTCTTTTCGAATTTCTTCTTTTTCTTGAGCAGGTACTGAAATTCTCTGCTATCGATGTTGGTGGTGAGTTGGCGAATGGCTTCCCAATTTTGTGGATTTTTGTACAGGTCTTTATCGGACTGAGTAGCGAAGTACTTGGCGGCAGCTTCGTGAAAATCCTTGTCTTGCTTGGCCAGCATGAGGGAGTAGTTGTATAGAATTTCGGGGTCATTGCTGCCTTCTTCGTAGGCCAGGCTGTAATAGACTGAGGTATTTTCGGGTGAATCTGCACGCTTTGCGGCCTGCATGAGTTCGTTGGGACCTCTGTATCCCAATTCCCGGCTTACAATCTCTCCATTATAATCAAGAAAAAGGAGGGTGGGCATCTGAGTGATCTGGTACTTACTGGCAAACATAGGGCCCTGACCTTTTTCTACGTCTATCTTCAAATTGACAAAATTTTCGTTGAAATATTCTGCCACCCTCTCATTGTTGAAGGTATTGCGATCCATCATTTTGCAGGGTCCACACCAGACGGCATAGGCATCCACGAAGATCAGTTTGCGCTCTTCCTTGGCTTTGGCTTTGGCGGCTTCGAAGTCGCCTTTGATGAATTGAATCTCCTTGGCTTGAGCGGTGAAGACAAAGAGTGCCATGCCCAGGGCAAAGCCGATACATTTGATGAAGGTGTACATAGGTTAGGATTTAGAAAGGGGATGTTCCGTGTGAAATTCAATAAAGAAAAATGTTCTATATGTTCATTCGACAAAATTAATATCCAAGTTACACAAAAGCCGTCACATTTTACTTGCTTCATTCATCAGAAAGACAACCGCCTTTACACCTTCAATTTCCCCTGATTCATGGCAAAGAAAAAAAATCCCTACAAGGGCGTCAGCCTCCGCTACGCATACTGGGAAATCATATATCCCCGCAGATGGATGCTTCTTCTGGGTCTATTCCTGGTCATGGTCAATCGAGCCGCAAGCATTGCCCTGCCTTTGGCACCCAAATATCTCTTTGACAATGTCATCCTGGAGCAGGAGGGGGGAGGCATTACCCTGGATCTCAACCTGCTAAACATAGTCATATTCGCCCTGGCAGGAGCCATTCTGGTGCAGACCATTACTTCCTTTTCCTTGACAAGGCTGCTCAGCGTGGCAGGACAGTACCTCATCGCAGAACTTCGGTCCAGGGTACAAAAACACGTTCTCCATCTGCCGACTTCATATTTTGACAATACCAAGTCCGGGGACCTGGTCTCCCGCATCATGTCGGATGTAGAGGGGGTTCGAAATCTCGTCGGTACGGGTTTCACCCAATTGATCGGAGGGGTACTTTCAGGCATAGCGGCTTTTGTGATCCTGGTCGTCTGGTCTCCTTTTCTGACCCTGATTTCCCTGGTCCCTCTTGCAATATTTGGGGTGATTTCTACCCAAGCTTTTGGAAGAATCCGCCCCATCTTCAGGGAAAGAGGAAAAATTCAGGCTGATGTAACGGGCCGACTGACAGAATCTATGGGTGGAATTCGCGTCATCAAGGGCTTTCATGCCGAAGAAGCGGAAATATCCATCTTCCGGAAAGGGGTCATCCGGCTATTCGAAAATATCAAAAGTTCCCTGACGACCACAGCGGCCGTACAGGCCATAGGAGGAGGCATCGCAGGAGTCCTCACCATGCTCATTTTCTGGTTTGGCAGTAAAGAGGTAGCTGCGGGTAAGCTCACCGATGGAGAGTTAATTTCCTTTGTCTCCATGCTGGCTTTCCTTTCCTTCCCCATCCTTCAATTGGGCAATATCGGAAGCCAGCTGACCGAGTCTCTCGCCGGTCTGGACCGGACGCGGGAACTTCTGGACACTCCCCGCGAAATTGACGATCCTGAGCGCAGCGAAACCATCGGAGAGGTGGTGGGCCATTACCGCTTTGATGATGTACATTTTTCCTATGACGATGAGAAGGAAGTGATTCACGGGGTTAGTTTTGATGCTCCAGCAGGCTCTGTAACTGCCCTGGTAGGAAGTTCAGGATCAGGAAAAACTACCCTGGCGGGGCTGGCAGCTACGTTTCTGAAGCCAGACAGGGGACTGATCACGGTGGACGGGCATGATTTGAGCAAGATTACCCTGGATAGCTTTCGCGCCCAGTTGGGAGTGGTTTTACAGGACGACTTTTTGTTTGAAGGGAGCATCAGGGAAAATATTCTTTTTTCAAATTCTACTGCCACAGAGGAAGAACTCATACATGCGGTGGCGGCAGCCTACGTCAACGAATTTACCGATAGGTTTGAAGAAGGGCTGGATACCTTGATCGGAGAGAGAGGAGTCAAACTTTCCGGAGGTCAGCGGCAGCGAATTGCCATTGCCAGAGCCATTCTTGCAAATCCCAGGGTCTTGATCCTGGATGAGGCCACTTCAAACCTTGACACTATTTCTGAAACCTACATTCAAAAGTCCCTGGACCAATTGATGAAGGACCGAACCACCTTTGTCATTGCCCACAGGCTGAGTACGATCCGCAAGGCCGACCAAATCCTGGTCGTTGATGAGGGGCATATCACAGAAAGGGGAACTCACGAAGAACTGATCGCCAGGGAGGGCAAGTATTATCAATTGTATACCTATCAGAGTCGTATCTAAGCAGTCTTGCACTTTCATTTTGGGATTCAGTATGCTCGCCTGCTTAATCTTTCAAATGCTCAAAATTCCTGACATGGGCCAACAAATTCGACAATTTACCTGTTTAGCTTAGCAATTATATAAGTTGTATAAGCAAAAACGAATATCAAAGGCTTGTGAATCGCCTTTCCCCTTACGAAATTTGGCCCATGCAAGAGCAAAAAAACCTTTTCGACATCATCGTGATCGGTGGAGGAATCGTAGGATTGAGTTCTGCCTACAAGCTCCAGCTTAGAAATCCCGATCTAAAGATTTTGGTCCTGGAGAAAGAAGACCAATTGTCCAAGCATCAAACGGGGCGTAACTCCGGGGTCATTCACTCCGGACTCTACTACCAACCCGGATCTTACAAGGCCAAAAATTGTGTAGAGGGCAGGCGCGAGCTGGTTTCCTTTTGCCAGACTCACAAAGTTCCCCACGATGTATGCGGCAAAGTAGTCGTGGCTACAGAAGAATTTGAACTTCCCTACCTGGAAAAAATCTTTCAGACAGGGCTCGATAATGAGGTCGAAGGGATCCGCAAGATCACCGGTGATCAGATTCGCGAAATTGAACCTTACTGTGCGGGAATTGCAGGTATCCACGTGCCTTGTACAGGAATTGTAGACTATCCTGCCGTCGTTTTTAAGCTTGCAGAACTGCTGGACGGCATGAATCCCTGGACTCGGGTCCTGACCGGCCAGGAGGTTATCGGTGTGCAGCAGGGCGAAGAACGCTCCGAAGTCATCACCAAGAAGGGGATCTTCCAAAGCAGAAGGCTGATCTTTTGTGGAGGTCTACACTCTGACCGACTGGCCAAGTCTGACAGTTTGGAGCCTGAAGCTAGGATTGTAGGATTTCGTGGAGACTATTACGACCTAACCGAAGAGGCTGCTCACAAGGTAAAAAACCTCATTTATCCTGTTCCCAACCCTGCCTTCCCCTTCCTTGGCGTTCACTTTACCCGGATGATTCAGGGCGGTGTAGAATGTGGTCCCAACGCCGTGTTTACCTTTAAGCGTGAAGGCTATGGCAAGACTGATTTTGACTGGCAGGATACCCGTGAGGCTCTTGGATTTGGAGGCACCTGGAAGCTTTTCATGAAGCACTGGAGATTTGGACTGGATGAGTACCGCCGCGCTTTCTCTAAGCGCCGCTTTCTCAAGCAGGTACAGCGACTCGTGCCTTCCCTTACCATGGATGAGATTGAGGAAGGTCGTTCCGGTGTGAGGGCCATGGCACTCGGGCCCGACGGCAATATGATCGAAGATTTTAAGATTGAATACCAGGGCAATTCTATCCATATCCTCAACGCTCCCTCTCCCGCCGCTACTGCCTGCCTGGCCATTGGCGACGAAGTGAGCAACATCGCAGAGGAAAAGTTTAGCCTGAAAATATAGTTTTTCTCTCAGATACATAAATTCTCATAAGGGGGCCTTCCGCAGGGAGCTCCCTTTTTTTGATGCCCATGCTTTTGTAAGTAACAATCTGAAGAGAAGAAGAGCTCTAAGGACTTTTGAAATGGGTAGGGAAGCGATTATTTTAAAGACAATCCCCTTTCCCCAAATATTGGGAATCAAACAAATATTCTAAAATAATCAGCTACATGAGGCTTTCGACGGCATTAATCTTTATTTTACTCATTTATTTATCTCCCATGTTTGCGCAAGATCTAACCTTGGAGCCCTATTTTTTTGTCTCAAAAGCCAATGACAGTGTACAGGCAGAATTGGGAACTTTTTATGTTTTAGAGGATCGAAGCAATGGCAAAGGTGACTCCATCCCACTCTCCTTCCTACGGTTTAAAAGTACCCACCCAAACCCAGGTTCACCTATTGGCTATCTCTCCGGAGGTCCGGGGGGCTCAGGAACAGGAACCGCCCAGGGAAGTCGATTTGAATTATTCATGAAGCTGAGGGAGGTTGCAGATGTCATCGCATTCGATCAACGCGGTACGGGTCTTTCTCATAATTTACCCAACTGCCCTTGCCGAGCGGATTTCGCATTGGAGAAAGCCATTGAGAGGGGAGAATACATCGAAAAAACCACGAAAAACATTGCTAAATATTTGGAATTTTGGGAAGAAAAAAATGTCAACCTTGGTGCTTATAACACCACTGAAAGTGCCAAAGACCTCGACCGACTGAGATCGGCTGTGGCGACCTTCTACCTGAAAAATCCGGAAGATTCACGAAAGCTCCCCAAGGCCTACCTTCAGATGTAAAAGGGGGATTTTTCCCAAATTACTCCTCAGGTGATGGTCATGAAAAAATACATTTACAGCGGCATAAGGCCCATGTCCTTTGCCATGGACATGCAAAGTGGAATCTCCTCAGCCCGGAAGCAAAAAGTAGAAGAGCAGTTGGAGGAGTCTCTTCTTAGAAGTACCATCAATTTTCTCCTCTACGAATGGATAACCCATGTGGACTTTCCCCAAATGCCGGAAGATTTCAGAAAGTTGAAGGAGAATAAGGTAGAGGCCCTTCTTTTGAGTGGAAGCCAAGACGATAGAACCTACTTAAGGATCGGAATGGAAATCGCAAAGGCATTCAAAAAGGGGCAGTATGTGATCATCGAACATGGAGGGCATGACCTCTACATGACATCTCCCTTGGTCGGAGACATGGCCTTAAATTTTTTCAAAAGCGAGGCTTTGAACCTGAACCGGATTGTCTTAGAGCCGATGGTATTCGATTGATATTATTCAGGAAAATGACTTAAAACGAAGGAACTACTTTCAACCGGGGAGGATTCAGACTGGGCTTTTTTCGCGGTCCATGTGTTTTTTACTGAGAATCAAATATATGAATGTATCGAAGCGTATAAATATTAGGTCTATGTATTCATACATTCATCCATACTTTTCTAAGCGAGAAAAGGCCGTCCCTGGTGGCGGTCTTTTTTATTGGGGGAAGAATCGTATTTTGGGCCTCAAATTTTCTCCTTCATGGCCTTTTCCTATCTTTTCCTTCCCCTGGCGATCTTGATTCCTGCTTCTCTTCTCTACCTGGAAAAGAAAGTAAAACTTATCGAATGGCTCAGCCCTGCCTTTTGGTGCTATGCCCTTGGAATTTTGGCGGGCAATGTAGGTTACATCCAACCCGGTCTACTACACAGCCTTACCGATACCACGGTGGCCCTGGCTATTCCCATCCTCCTTTTTTCTGCAAATGTACCTCAGTGGCTAAGACTGGCCAGACCTACAGCTATTTCTTACGGCCTTTACCTTTTGGCCCTTTGCAGCAGTTCCCTTTTGGTGGGGGTGATCGGAGCATGCTGGGTAGAGGCCCCTCAAATGACCGCGGCCATGACAGCTACGGTTTGGACTGGAGGAACACCTAATATGACGGCGGTAGGAAAGATGATCGGGGCCAATGAGGCTGTCCTTATTCCCGGAGTTACCCTCACAGACCTTATGCTCTCAGGGATTTTATTGGTCTTTGTCCTCTCTCTACTTCATCCTCTCCTGCGCTTATTTCTTCCCCCCTTTCCTCGAAAAGTTACTTCCTTAGAAGAGGGGAAAAATCGCTTTCTCCAACTCCCCTTCCCTCAAAAAGCCAGATTGGTGGTCGCAAGCATACTTTTGGGAGGGCTTTGCCTGGGCATCCTAGCAGGAGGGAGCCTGTTGATCTGGGGAAAAATCAACCTGATTTTTGTCATGATCGGCCTCACTCTGGCCGGGATGGGCATTTCTTTTGTCCCACAATTTCGAAAACTTTCTGGGAGCTACGAAACTGGAGAATATATTTTTCTGATTTTCTGTGTAGCCATAGGCGCTACCACCGACATAGAGATGTTTTTGCGACAGGCTCTGGGCCTCACTGCCTTCATGGGGAGCATCATGTTGGGGAGCCTCCTTCTTCATGCCTTTCTGACCCGCCTCTTTAAGATAGATGCAGATACCGTCCTTATCACCTGGGTTTCCGGGATTTTCAGTACACCCTTTATTGGACCTGTAGCCAACAGGCTGAACAATCGGGAGATTGTCCTGTCAGGCCTGACCCTCAGCGCCATTAATTTTGCGCTGGGCAACTTTATAGGGCTGAGTATCTGGCAGTTGCTTCATTAGCCTCCACTGGCTTTTTCCATATCAACGGTGTACATCATCTTTATTTTGGTCGTCTTCTTGGGGTCTAATTCTGCCTCAACCTCCATGTCATGGACAGTTCCGAAGTTGAAAAGGCGCTTTTCATGCCTCAGCCGATGGATTTTTTTATTTGAGCGAAGGTCTCTCTTTTTCAGCATGCCCTTATAGGTCAGGGGAATAAGTACTTCAGTGTCGGGGGGAAGGCCCTTGATGTCAAGGCTTCTTTCGAGGCCACAGCGGTTGTCATTTGACTTGACGATGACCTCCGGGCGTTCCTCCAACTCGATTTTTTTTCCATCAGGTAGGGTCAGTACATAGTCGAGAAGAAGGGTATTTTCCTTCAGGGAAATCCTCTCCATTTTTGCCTCTGGAATTACTGCCTCTCCTTTGTAAATGACTTTCCAGGCTTTTTCAGTCCTGGCCTCTTCCTGGTAAAACAAAAGGCCCTCCAGGGAGGCATCCTCTCCTTCTATTTTGACACCTCCCCTCCATGCCTTGATCAACTGGCAGCTAGCCTTGTCATAGGCCACCCAAAGATTTTGATGAAGGGCAACTAAAAGGACGTTGGGCTGACCGTCCAGATTGGCGGTAAATACCCAGTTATCAATGGGCCTTTCCGGTCCTTTTTTGTCCTTTTCCACAAAAGCAGAGAGGGAAAGCATGGCTATCCCCAATAGAAAAATATAGGCAAACTTATGTGTCATTGAGTACTTGATTATGGGTTTAATTTTTTAGGTCAATCCAAGTATTTGTCGATTTTCGCTTTCATCCACCCCACTATCGGCAAAGTCATCAAAGGCCTTTTCGGTAACGCGAATGATGTGGTCGGAGATGAAGGGTGCTCCCTCTTCGGCCCCTTGTTGGGCATCTTTAATGGCACATTCCCATTCCATGACAGCCCAACCGTCAAAGTCATACTGGCTCAACTTACTGAAGATAGATGGGAAGTCTACTTCTCCATCGCCCAGCGAACGAAAACGGCCCGGGCGGTCTACCCAGCTCTGATAGCCTCCATATACCCCGGACCTCCCACTAGGGTTGAACTCAGCATCCTTGACATGAAACATTCGGATGAGGCTGTGATAGATGTCGATAAATTGGAGATAGTCCAACTGCTGCAAGACAAAATGTGAGGGATCGTAGAGGATGCGGCAGCGACGATGGTTGTGGGTCTTTTCGAAAAATCTCTCAAAAGTAACGCCATCATGGAGGTCTTCTCCCGGATGTATTTCATAGCAGAGATCG
Source organism: uncultured Bacteroidia bacterium (assembly GCA_964564415.1). Classification (GTDB taxonomy): domain Bacteria; phylum Bacteroidota; class Bacteroidia; order J057; family J057; genus JALEFZ01. Next base: position 33,808 of record CAZMAV010000014.1, read on the forward strand.
ACCCCTACCCTGTCAAAAGCATCCAGAATGGGTAACCATCGCCTGGCAAGTTCGGAGAAGGCCTCTTCGACAAGTCCTGCAGGACGCTGTGGCCAGGGATACATAAAGGGCCAGGCCAAGGCACCGGAAAAAGTCGCATGGGCATCCAGTCCCATATTTTGTGAGGCCTGGGCCGCCCACTTTAATTGCTGGATGGCCCACTCGGTGCGGGCCTTTGGGTTGCCGTGAACTTCTTTTGGCGCAAATCCATCAAACATCTTGTCGTATACCGGGTGTACAGCTACCAATTGACCTTGTAAATGGGTCGAAAGCTCGGTAATGACCACCCCTGCCTCTCCTGCGATCCCCTGTATCTCTTCCGCATAAGCCTGGGAGGTGGCAGCCTTTTTCAGGTCAAACAATCGATGGTCCCAGCTGGGTATCTGCACCCCCAGGTAACCCAGTTCGGCAGCCCAGTCGCAGATCTCTACAAAATCATGGAAGGGAGGCTCATCGCCCACAAATTGGGCAAGAGAAATGGCAGGTCCTTTGATGATCTTCATAATCTATGTAAGTTTAAAGTAGATTTTGAAGGATAAGATACAGCCTTGTAAGAAAAATTCAAGCCCCGAACCTTTACACAAAATACCACAAATTCCCCCTGGCAGACAGTTGGTCAATAAATATAATGATTGTCCGCTATTACAGCTACGGTTTCCAATGATGGCTCACAGGGGCACTCACCAGAGGGTCAAACAAAGGTTCTTTGAAGTAGGGTCGGTTTTGTTTGTAACAAAATTCATTGAGATAGTTTTGCAGATATGTATCACTCATCCTATGATAGATTCCTAAGAACCATCTCTTTGCGTTTGAAATCATGACATGAATCCAAGGAGGTAGCCTGTCTGCCGAAGTCTGTAATTGAGTCAAATTGTAAGGAGTATGTTTGGGCTCCATCGGTGATCCCCTCGGCCTCTTTATCAATCTGGGCCTGGGTTTCTATATAAACATACTCCGCTTCTCTATCAGGAATGACAACCATCCCAGTAGGCCCTGGTTTTCGACAAAATCTATTAAGTTCATTGGCCTTGTTCATACTCAATTGTATGGATATGGATAATCATTATAAATATTGATATTTTACATTTAGAAAGTATAGCAAACCTGGTCGGGAATACTTTAGAGACTTTTTCACAATCCGATGGAAGATTCTCCCTGGATAGGGAAAAGCCCCTTACAACTTCCTACCGACCTACAGAGTTTACCTGCTCACTGACAAATATTTCCTATGCCCAAGCCTGAACAGCGAGCCCTACAGTGGGAGGATAGCACTTCTCCCGAATCAAGAAGAAGGAATAATCACCTTCTCTTAATCGGAATAGATGCTTATCAGAAGGTACAGCCCCTCAACAATGCCCGAAGGGATGCCGAGACCTTCAGGGATGTCATGTTCAGGCATTATGACTTTGAAAATTCCCGGCTCTACGAACTTTATGACGAAGAGGCTACCCGAAGAAATATACTCAAGACTTTCTCAGAGCTCTGCGACCAACTGGGCGAGGAGGACAACCTAATCATCTATTTTTCCGGCCATGGCGTCCTGCACCGGGATCAGGGCTTTTGGATTCCGGTAGACTGCGATGATCCTGACCTTGATGGCATCCCCAACGAACGCATCCAGCGCTACCTGGATCGGATGAAAGCCCATCACATCTACCTCATCATCGACGCCTGCTTTTCGGGCTCCTTCATCCCCCGGAGCATAGATAAGGCCATCGACTTGATGGAGGCCAATCCCTCCCGGAGGGTCCTCACCTCGGGACGAAACGAAGTGGTATCCGATGGAAGTCGGGGCCATCACTCCCCATTTTTTCAGGCTGTCAAGTCCTTTCTCGAAAGGCCTTCTGGACCGATTTCAGCCATAGACCTGGAGAAATACGTGATTCAAAACACTCCCCGTTCGGCACATCAGCTTCCTTTGGCCTCCTACATACATGGAACCGGGGACCAGAGCGGTCAATATGTCCTTTATCCCAAAAGAAATGAAGCCGAAGACTGGGCTGATGCCAGGTCCCGACACGAGGCGGAGGCTTACCGCAAATTCATCGAGCAACACCCCCACAGCCAGCACCTGGAAAGTGCCTGCTGGAGCCTGGCCCAGCTTTCTGAAAACATCAGCGACTACCGCCATTATTTGAAAGCCTATCCCAAGGGAGATCACGCCAATGAAGCGCTACACCAAATGGAGTATTTGGAAGAAAAAGCAGCCTTTGAAGCAGCCATGGAGCGAGGAGAAGCAGCCCTGCGCCGATACCTGAGCAAATACCACCCTGATGGAAAATTCCTGATGGAAGCCAGAACTGAAATCGACCGTTTGGTAAGTTTGGAGGAAGGAGGTCCTAGCCCCACCATTCCTCCCTCCTCCCAGGCCCAGGATAAAAAGCAAAGTACCCCGCCTGGGAGCCTTGGCCAGGCTTCGAAGAATTCCTCCACTAAGTCATCGGGACTTATGTGGCAGATACCCTTGGGCATTGTCCTGGTCGGCCTTCTAGGCCTGCTGATCAATCTCTGGCTTCAAAACCAATCCTTTATCCAGCAGCAGGAAGAAACTTACCTTCGACTCAAATTCGAGGGAGCCCAACTGATTCATTTTGGAGACAAGGAAAATGACCTTCGGGAGGTTCTCTTTGGTATGGAAAAGCTCAAACTGGCCCGGGCCATGAATCCTACAAAGGAAATTGACCTGGACATCGAAAATGCTGAAGCCTGGATTGATGCCTACAAAAAAAGAATGATGGAGGAAGGCATGGAAGAGGATGAAGTGAACAACATGGTCGAAGGAGAGAAAAAGCAGGTAGCAGAGATGCCGGAAGAGGAGAAAATCAAACACAAAGTCACAAAAAACAAGGCTGATCAGATTCCCCTGCCGAGGATGATCCTCATCGAGGGAGGAGAATTTACGATGGGCAGCAAAGACATTAAAAATGCCCAACCCCTGCATAAGGTAAAAGTCCCTTCCTTTTATTTGTCAGAAACCGAAATTACCAATGAGCAGTTTTCCGTGTTTCTAAATGCCAGTACTTCTGACAAATTCAAACTGGGCGATTTGATCGCACATGGTTTGCTCAAGACCGGCATCCGAAAGGACAGAGGAGAAGGGGAATATTCACCCGCCAAAGGCTACGAAAACCACCCCGTGACAAATGTCTCCTGGAAGGGTGCCAAGGCCTACACCGAGTGGGTAAGCCAGGTTACAGGACAAAAGTTTGCCTTGCCTACAGAAGCTCAATGGGAATATGCCGCCGGAGGAGGAAAGAAAAAGCGAAAGAAATATGCGGGCACAGATTCAAGAGAGGAAATAGCAAAATTCATGAACTCCAAAGGCAATGCAGATGGTTTCTCGGAATTAGCTCCGGTCAAGGGATTGGAACCCAATGCCCTGGGGCTCTATGACATGTCCGGCAATGCCTGGGAGTGGTGTGAAGACTCCTGGCATGAAGATTACACCCAGGCCCCCAATGACGGTTCAGCTTGGATAGACAGGGAAGATAGCCGGCTCAAGGTCTTGAGGGGCGGCTCCTGGCTCACGGACAAAAGCGATTGCCAAGTTGCATTCCGCCGCAGTGGAAGCCTCCTGATGACCAAACTCCCCTATGCTAAGGGATTCCGCATGGCTCGATCTCTGTAGGAATGGGGAAATCTGCTTGCATGGTGGAGCTTGGGAGTTTGGAAGTTCGATCCTAAGGCAGATATTATCTCTTCCGTAAATTATTCTCCCCGATCTCTCCGACCGACCTGCAACCACTCAGTGCCATCGTAAGCTCAAAGTCCGCCTTTAGGTTTGCGATCACCTCTTCCACTCCTTTTTGGCCGGCCAGGGCCAATCCATAAACATAGGGCCTCCCGATACAAACTGCCTTTGCCCCCAGGGCCAGTGCTTTAAAAACATCGGCGCCGCTCCGTATTCCGCTGTCCAGCAGCACGGGAATACGATCCTCTACTACTTCCGTGATTTCTTTCAGAACATCCAGGCTGCCGATGGCACCATCTACCTGCCTACCTCCATGATTAGAAACAATAAGGCCATCCATTCCGTGGGATACAGCCAGTTTGGCGTCTTCGGGATGTACAATCCCCTTGAGGAGGATAGGTAAATCGGTAATTTTTCTGAGGAAATTCAGGTTTTTCCAGTTGAGGTCCGGCCTGACAAACAAATGGGTGAAGGCCCTGACCGACTTGAGGGATCTGCCGGTACGCAGATTGGTCCAAAAGGAGCCGGGAACATTTTTCGCCTGGGCAAAGAGGGTGGCAATGGCTTGTAGATTAACTTTTCGGGGAGGATCTCCGGGATTTTCGGGGATGGGTTCGTGGATGAGCTCGTTGAATACAGGATCGCTGGTGTACTGGGCGATGCCCATTCCCCTCAAAAAGGGCGAATATCCCAGGTTCAGGTCCCTGGTCCGCCATCCCAATATCGTGGTGTCCAGGGTAAGGACGATGGCCTTACACCCACAGTCCTCTGCCCGCTTCACAAAGCTCTCTGTCAGTCGATTAGATTTTGACCAATACAACTGAAACCAATTAAGGGTATCCGGCATGACCCGGCTTACTTTTTCCATGGGCACAGAGGCCTGGCTGGAAAGAATCAAGGGGGTATCTGTGGCTTTACAGGCCTCTGCCACCGGAATTTCTGCCTTGGGATGGGCCATTTCCAAAACTCCGATCGGGGCCAGCATCAGGGGAGAAGAAAGGCTTTCACCAAATAGTTCGATAGAAGTATCCCGCTCTGAGACATCTCTCAGCATGCGCTGGACAATTTTGTGCTGAGCAAAGGCCCTTCGATTAGCTGCCAGGGTTTCCTCCCGGCTTGCCCCAGTCGATACATAGGCAAAGGCCTGTGCAGACATGATTTTTCGAGCCTCCTCCTCCAGGGCTTGCAAATCAACCGGGACACGAGGCTTCCGACCACTGGCCCCATTCAGATAAATGGCTCGTTGTCGATTGAGAGCAGAGGGTCTCTTCATTGTCTTATTTCTTTATTGAAATGCTGGGATAAAATGAAAAATGACATCTGGAAATATTCTTAGACTACGTTAATGATTATCATGACTCATTTTTCTGCGATTCAATCACTAGCGCGGTTGGGGTTGAAAGTAAGTTGCTTATAATAACCTCAACAGCGCTCTAGCCATTTATTCGTGATAATCATTATTACAAACTAAGAGAAAGGGAGATATTTTCAAGAGTTTTCCCTCCAAAAAGAAGATGGACCAACCCTTAAAGAAGAGTTGGCCCATTTGGTAAAAAATATATTTCTCTTACTCGTTGTCTACGGCATCGAAGTCGTAGGTGAGGGTAAAGCGAAGGGTGTTTTGCAGAGGGTGGTTCTGCTGAATCGGAGCGAGGAAGGCAAAGTGCAGTCCAAAGACATTGTACTTTACACCTGCACCCAAGGTGATAAACTTCCGGTTACCCTTGGTAGGGTCTTCATAAAAGAATCCAACCCTTGCAGCAAATAACTCCTGGTACCAGTATTCCAGTCCAAAGCTCATGTTAATTTCGGCCAATTCTTCGGAAAACCCTCCCTCGGCATCGCCAAAGCTACCAAAGATACCATCGAGCAAAGGCTTGTCAGAACCTCCACCCTCGGAGGGAACCAGGAGTTTGTTGAAGTCATTGGTAAAGGTCAGGGTATTGTAGTCGTCCACAAAGAACTTAAACGCGTACCCTATCCTGAGGTTGGTGGGGATAAAGTCTCTTTCCTGTGATGCAGCGGAGTAAGAAATCTTAGGGCCGATATTGGAGATATTCAATCCTGAAGAAAACTGAACGGGCACATCAGAGGCGCCACGAATTTTGAAATCTTTCTTGTAGAGGAAAGAGATATCACCGGAGGCGGAGTTTACGAATTGATTGTCTTCGTTGACATTGGTTCCTGAAGTCAGGCGGCTATTGAAGTATCGCAGGCTGATCGCAGCTGAGAAAACCTCGGAGACCTTCAGGGCATAAGCCACGTCCAAGGCAAATTCGTTGGGCTTGTCAGTACCGGTAAAGTCTCCGTTTTCGTTGGTGAAATCAATTTCTCCCAAAGAAAAATAGCGGAGGGAAGCTCCTATGACACCAGAGTTTCCGGTGTTGAGGTACCCGGAAAGGTACATCAGGTTAATGTCAGGAATATTAAGTGCCCTAAGCCAGGGAGAATATGACATAGAGAAACCCATGCGCTGATCGATGAAGGCCAGACCGGAAGGGTTCCAGTGAGTGGCGTTAGCATCATCTGCAATGGCTACACCGGCTTCACCCAAAGCTCCGTAACGGGAGTCAGGGGCTACCATCAAAAAGGGTACCGCAGTAGTAATGGTTCGTAGAGATACATCCTGTCCGGCAGGATTGGTTTGGGCGAATGCAAATTGGGTTGCCAGTATGAAACCCAAACATGCGAGGGATAGAATTGCTTTCCTCATCTTATGCTACCTTAAATGAATTTGTTGTACAGTAAATTTGGTGTAGCGGTCTAAATCATAAGCAAACGGGATGGAGTTGATTCCTGTTTTTACAAAGGTATATACTGGCTTGTTACCAATGAAATGAAAATTCTATATCTGCTTACTCATAATAAAGGATACAACCTTAAAACGAAATTTTTCTCAAAAATCAGCTTTTCACAAGGCTAAGCCTAAAAACCATGCCCTAAATCAAGGGAAACATCATTATCTTTCAAAAAATAAGCATGTATGGTCTGAAAAAACTTCGCTATTTGATCAAAACCATTCGCTCCGTCTGCTGTACCTGCTCCCCGCTTTCCACATCCGTAACCCTGACATAAAAGAAGTACATGCCCTCTGAAACCGGCGTGCCCTGCTCCGTCCTGGCATCCCAACGAAGACCCTGATAATTGTTCCCCTGAGCAATGAACTGAGAAGACAAGGCCGCGATCCTCGTACCTGTCAGGTTGATGACGTCTATGTCTACCCTTATCTCCTTTCCGTCGAGGTTGTGCTTTACCCAAAAGGTTGAACCTTCGCCGACGCGGGCAGGATTGGGAACGCTCAGGATCTGATCCAGGACCATATCTACATTGTCTGCGACGATAAAATTCGTCTCCGCTTCAGAGGAATTATTTGCTACATCCCATACCCTGATTTTGAGGTTATGGGGTCCGTTTTCCAGGTCTTCCAACTGAAACCTCACGCTTCCCCTCTGATAGGAATTGGGAAATGCAGTATAGAAGTCGTTGAGAATGATGACCTCCTCTTGATTGCCATCCAAAAAGGCACTGATCTCATGGCCTATTCCCGTACCCACGGTATTGATGCCGTTTTCATCCTCTACCAAAGCAAAAAGGAAGGGATCAGCACTGGTGATGTCTCCATCTTTCCAGAGAGAATCATTGATAAACAGGGAAACTTTGGGTCCTTTATTGTCTACCACCGCTGCATTGGCATCTGTCCCTCCCACAACCAGGTCTGTAAGGCAGCCACCTCCGTCGATTTCCTCTCCCTTGGCATAGAGGCTGATCTTCCCCCTGCCATCTTCATAAGATATGTCGATGGGCACGACAAACTCAAAAGCAAATTTGCCTCCTTCCACTGTCGCCGAGCCATTGAAAATGCGGTTAACCTGATTGTTAAAGGTGAAGGGAGCACGATTGGTGGTGAATTCACTGGGCTTGTCAAAAACCGTTACGTCCAGAGCTCCATTGAAATTGCTCACCGGATTGCCTTCCCGGTCCTGCATTTCGCCCTTTATCGATACCTTGCCCAGAGACTTTAGGCTGTCCTCCCGACTGGGGTCAATGGGCCTGTCATTGATTTCTTTGACGACAGTTCTGAGCCTGGGATAATTCATGATAATGCCAGGGTCGCCCAAGAGGGTAAAAGCCCGGGTATTGATGTTGGAAAGTCCGTAGGTCTCGTTTTTGGTGGCGACGAAGATTTCTCCCATGGTCGGCATCCGTCCCTTCGCTTCATTATAATCAAAAACGTGTTTGTAGAAGTTGCGATTGAGGGTAGCATTGGGACCGGAATATACCAAACGTACCGTGGTAAACATGGCGATGGCTCCTGTATTGGGCATCATCATCAGGATTTCTGCTCCCGAGCGCTGAAAGGGATCGTCAAAGCGACCATAGGTACACGTTGCTGTCATTACCACCGGAAAACGCCCCGGATTATCGATGTTGGGCAAGTCCGAATTGGTGAAGATCCTTGCATCTGACCAGGAATTATAGCCCCCATGCCCGGTGTAGTTGAGAATCAGGCTCCCTGCATCAAAGGCTTCGAGGAGATCCTTTCGACCTTCAGGAAATTCCTTTTCTCCAGCCGTTATCACGAGGTTGTAGTTGTCCATGAAAATCTTTTCCAGGTTGTAGCAGGGGTCAACCTCGTCGATAAGGGAGGTATAACCATTGGCTTGGCTAGCGTGAATGCTACCATCCTTGTCTTTGTGATCAGCGATAAAGACAATGCGGTTTCTCCATTTGCCAAAGTCAGCACCATTGGGATTGGTAACATACCTGATGATCTTATCTACAATTTCTTTGGCTTGATCCGGATTTTCTATGGGCAACCTTCCAATGGCCACATCCAGGTCGTGGCGCTGTAGCTGATTATCTCCCAGGTAATCTGTTCCTTCTCCCCAGTACCCTTCATCCTCTTCCAGCATCACAAAGAAGTCATCGGAGGTAAATGAAAAATCAGGCCTCCAACTGTTTCTCGACTGGTAGGTAGGAATGAAATTGGTCAGGTTGTTGGTATTTTCATCGATGTATTTGTAGACAAAGGAGCCATCTCCAAAGAGGAGGACATGCTCAAGGTTGACCTCCAGGCCTCTGTCATAATGCATTTTGATATAATCACGGATGGCGGAGACATCCTGCCTGCCACTGGAAAATTCATTATAAATCTGTCGGGGAGTCGCTATGGCTACCTTTCTCCCATAGTGGATTTCGTGAAAATCCGCCAGGCGCTGAGCCTCAGGCAGAAATTCTTCCGCACTGATCAACAGATAGCTTGCAGGCGATTGCCCATGCAGGTTTTGATTGGCTACCTCGCTGTAGCTTACGGGCTGAAGATAGCCTCCCTTGGAAGCGTGAATGTCCCTGATTTGATCAGCTTTCACAGCAAAATCAATCCCATCTGCAGAAGAAGTGTAGGGAATACTTTTGACTTGGGTGGGATCGTCGACATTCCAGACTCTAGTGCTGCTGTTGCTGCTCCTCAGAGAAATCGAAGCGATTTCATTTTCCCCTATGCCATCGGCCAGGGAAATATGGCTTTGAGACTGTCTGGCCAGGGAAGGTGCCTGTGCATAGTCGATTTCTATGTAGCTCAACCAACCCTTGCCCCTGTTGTCCTGGCTATAGTTGTACCTCAGGGTAATTTCCAGGGAGTCATTGGCCACCTTATCTGAACTCACGCTGATCTGCCTGGCCTCCAGTTTGTATTGGTCTGAAGTTTCGGAGCCTATGGTAATCCTCGGCAATGTAATGGTAGAGGCCACCTGATTGCCCACTAAAATATCGAAAGAAGTGGGGGTTCCGACGGCGGCTCCTACTTCAATACTTATATCTATGTCTTCTCCCTCCTTTACGTCTGGCATGAAGAAAGAAAAGCTCTGTACAGGGTCAAACTCGTTAAAGTCTTCGCCCAACCAATAGCGACCTGTGAATATCTCATTGTCCAACTCCTTTTCATAAAAAAGCCGGCTGCGGGTATAGGGAGGGACATAGGTAGGATCTCCAATGGGTTCTTCGTCTACGATTCTCAGGCCTTGTTCACCACCTATGTGGAGGAAGTAATAATTGGTGTCAGAGTAGAGGTTGAGGCTGTGGCGGAAGAGTTGGGACTCCACATCCCACTTGAAACTATGAGGGCCCTCAGCATAGAAAAGCACAAAATCACCCGGGTCAAAAGAAGCGTCCTCTTCTCCTTTCACCTCAATACGATTTTGGACCAGATCGTCATGGCGAAAAGCATCATTGGCTTGGGGCAGCATTCCACCCCCATTTCCATATATCTGGATTTTCTGAGGGTCAAGGCTGGAAGGATCAAGGCCTATGCTGCTCAGGTAGTCGGCATCAAGGCGATAAACCCCGGTCTCCACTATGCCTAGCTTTATCCATTTGCCTTCATTGAGGACAGAAGTTGACTTAAACTGAGCCTGGGTGGGAAAGAGGGTAAAGATGAATATCCCAAGAAATATCAAAATATATCTCATAGATTCTTTTTTCTTTTTCTATGCTAATAAACGAAAAATATGCCTTCAAGCGTAAGGCAAAAATAAATGGCCTGATTACTCAGGCCATTGTATAAAGTATGGAAAACTTTAATCATTTCAGGTCTTCAGGCTGACTTTTTGCTGGCCTTCATGTCAACTTCGCCAATCCATCTCCTCTGAAATTCCCTTGAATGCATTCAGCTCGATTTATCCTTACATCCTAAGCATTATCCTGATTCTCTACCCTGTTCTCCTTTACAAAATAAAGGACAGTGATAATCAAACCTACGATAGATAGGGCTGAGAGAACGGCAATAGTCAAAATATTGGTGATCATAAGTCTTGGTTGAATATTCTTTTTGAGACTTTTATTGGCGACACATAATTTTAAAACCAATAAAAACCCAAATGGTTGGAAAAATCTTGCAGGGGTCGAGAAAGCGCATATTACATGTTAATAAATATACGATTTTACGTATGAAAATTAAATAAATACTTCCACCTTTGAATTGTTCGAGGGAATTGAACAAGAGCTTTCCCAAGAACTTGAGCTTTTCTGTTTCATTCCGAGTCAGATCAGCTTTAGGTAGTAGTTTAGGTTTTAGGGGTTGCGTCCCGCGTCGTGAGATGCGGGACGTTCTTATTTTTATTTCCCGTCAAAATCAATCACAAACCAAAAAGTCAATACGTGTAATATTTTTATAATTATACATTTTAATAATTAAACCAAAAGCATCATCTTTGAAATGCATTAGGCATTACGCCAAATACAGAAGCTAGGGGTTAGGGTTGACTCTCCCGAACAGGGATTGAGTCCCCTAATTTTTTTGGAATTATTTTTTTGCGGGATTAGCGTTGAAGTACAGGCCGAGCGTTACCCCCGTGGTGTAAAACCTCTTCTTGATCCCATAGCTCTCCACTCCTCCTGTCCGCTGAAGATTCTGCAAGAAATAAGGTTCGATCTCCATTTTCAGGCGCTTGCTGATGGGGTAGGCAATGCCAAAGGATAGCCATATGTTGCCAGGATAGGTATTCAGGCGTTGTTCCAAGGTAGTAGGTTGAAAGCCAAGGGGAGAGGCCGCCCGAAAACCTGCATTGGCAGGGGTGTTGGGATCGTACTTTTCGTAAGTCTCATTGAGGCTCAGCGAGGTAAGGGCTCCTGCCTGCAAAAACAGCTTAAGTTCGTCCTCCGTCGCAAATTCATACCTCAACATCAGGGGCAGGTCCACCATTTGCAGGCTTCCCTTGAGGGCCACACTGTCAAAGTTGACCCCATCTCTGAAGGTATAAAGGAAATTCTTTTGTCCATAAGCCATACCGGTTACCAGGGACCAGCGCTCATTGAGCTGAACAAGGGCTCTTACTCCGGCTGTATATCCGATCTTCGATTTGGGTCCGCTGAGTTCGGCTCGGGTCCGGGTATTGCCTCCGTAGATGCCAATCCAGATGTCTCTCTGTTTCTTTTCGCGAAAAAGCTGCCAATCTCTCCCCTTGTCCTGCATTTCCCACAGTTCATTCATCGCAAGGAGGCCCATCTTGCTCACTGACATTCCTGCATTTCTTGGAGGAAGGTAAGTCTCATTATCAGGGTTTTCCTTTTGTCTTTCTTCCTTATCCTCACTGTCCTGGACCAGGGCGGACTGGGCGATCAATTTATCTGAATCTACTATTTGGATAGGGGCCAAGTCAGATTTCCCCAAAGCAGCAATCGTAGATCTCTGGGCGGGGACTTTTTCTTCCTGGATAGGAAGGGATAAGGCAGCACTGTCAACGGATGCGGTGAGCTTCTCTCCGTTTTCTTTATTAGATTGAGTATCCCGAAAGTCCGATTTGGCTTTGCTCCCCGAACCCGGAACAGGAGAAAGGCGTGAAGGAGTAGTCTTTTGGACCAGCCAGTCGGAAGGGGGAAAGGTGATTTCGTTTCGCTGCATCCAGTAATTGCCCCCCAGCAGGAAAATCAAAAAGATAAGGGCAGCGGCCAGGCGCATCCAGGGAAAACTCCGTACGGGTTGGTAGATTTTATCTAGGATCAGGCTCATTTTGGCCCAGTCTTTCTTCTGTTCAGAAAGTTGGTAGCTCTCCAGGCTGTCCTTGATTTGGGTGTCAAAATCCTTTTCCAGCTGCTCCAGCATGTCATACCAATCTGTAACATGGGGAGAAAAGCTAAGGCCTTCCAGTTTTTGGCGGATCAGGGCATCCATGGAGGGAATTTCCATGGAAAGGATGGGAACGGAGGCCTCCCTAGGTGGCCGAAAGGATGCCGGGGAAGGGCGGAGGGGAATATCCGTGGTTTCTTCGAATTTTTTCCAGGCGTCTGCTTCTAGGGGAAGCTGATGCGCTTCGAGTTTTGTCTTTATTTCCGAGAAAAGGGGGTCGGCCATGGGAGCCTCATCCAACTTCTGGGCCAGTTGCTCCCAGTCATCTTCGACATAGGGGGTAGAGAGGTCTTGAAGCGAGGAGCGAAATTTAGGGTCGAGGGAGGGGTCGAATTTTGAGATAAAGAGGTCCCAGTCCGTGTTTTCGGAGGGGAATTCCAAGGACTCCAGTTTCTGTTTGATCGAATGCCAAAAGTTTTGGTCAGGCATAGTTATCTCCTTCCGCTCTACGGATCATCCTTGATTTTAGGATCATTTTTTGAAGTTTGGCCCTGGCCTTGGCCAGGTTTGACTTGGAGGTTCCTTCACTGATACCGAGCAGCTTACCAACCTCTTTGTGGGAATACCCTTCCATGACGTAGAGGTTGAAGACCATCCGGTAAGCGGGTGAGAGCCGCTGCACCAGTCCCAGGATTTCCTGTGCACTCATGTCTGAGAGGATGTCGTGGGTATCTATTTCGTGGACGGCGTGGTTGATTTCTACCAAGGCAGGTCCTTTGGCTCGCTTTCTGTAGTGGTCAATGGCCGTATTGACCATAATCCTGCGAATCCAAGCACCCAAATTGGTCCCCTTGGCAAATTTATGCATGTTGCGAAACACCTTGATGAAGCCCTCATGAAGGACATCTCTGGCCTCCTCTCTGTCATTGGTGTACCTCATGCAAACCACCATCATGCTGCCATAGAAGCGCTCGTAAAGAATCTTTTGAAACTTCCGGCCCCCTTCGATGCAGCCTTCGATGATTTCGTCCTCTTGATAATCTGACGCTCTCATGCGGAAACTCATTATTTGTTAAATGAAGGTAAAATTGTAGGCGTTGCTACATAGGCATGAACTAGCATTGGTGTATAGGATGATCATTTAAAGGTAGTTATTTTTTTTGAAAGAAGGGGCCTGTAAGGGCTGTCCGATTGAATTTCAGACTTTATGGTCCACGCTATTTACCCTATCTGCAACTCATGGGTGATAATCACTATTTTCTATAAAAAATCTTACTCTCCCTGGCAGATTTAAAATGTGCATTAGAATAATCAATGTTTATGCAAATTCTGCAACTATTAACCCCAAATGAGCCCTGCCCGGCATTGGATTAAGAAACTTGAATTAACTATATTTAGGTTATTGTACTTACGCCTAAATAGGAAAAACGTCAGAGATGGATTTTTATTATGGATTATGGCAATAGTTTATAATTGAATAATCCTAAATCCTTAAATTCATCTCTTAGAATGCTGAGATAAGTCATCCATCCACCTGTTGAGGAGGAAACTAATTTGCCTTATCTTCATTTTTCTATTTTCTCACACCAACAGCTTAACTCACAGGAACGTGAACGAATCCACACTTATAAGTGAATCTCAGTTATTACAAAGCCTAAAGCAGTATTTTGGCTATGACGCTTTTCGCGGGAAGCAAGAGGAGGTGATCAAAAGCATCATGGACAAGCATAATACCTTCGTAATTATGCCTACTGGTGCTGGGAAATCTCTCTGCTATCAACTGCCTGCCGTCTTGCTGGAAGGGACCGCCCTGGTCATTTCCCCCCTCATCGCCCTGATGAAAAATCAGGTAGACCAGCTACAAGCTTTTGGCATTGAAGCCGGCTTCCTCAACTCCAGCATGAACAGGAGCAACTACGAAGCCGTCAAACAAAAGGTCCTCAAAAGGCAGCTCAAGCTCCTCTATGTAGCTCCTGAATCCTTGGTCAAGGAAGAATTTATCGAATTCCTCCAACAAGCAAAAATTAGCTTCGTAGCTGTAGATGAAGCCCACTGTATCTCCGAATGGGGCCATGACTTCCGCCCAGAATATCGAAGGATTCGCGATATGCTCTCCCGACTCGGCGAAGTCCCTGTCATCGCCCTTACCGCTACCGCTACCCCCAAGGTCAGGCAAGACATCATCCACAACCTCCACATCGAAGGGGCCAATGTTTTCCTAACCAGCTTCAACCGGTCCAACCTCTACTACGAGATCAGACCCAAGATCAGCAACAGCCATGCGACCACAGAAATCATAAAATACATTAAAGAACATTCCGGCAAATCAGGGATCATCTATTGCCTCAGTCGGAGGAAGGTGGAAGAAAATGCCGAAATCCTAAATGTCAATGGGATCAAAGCCGTGCCCTACCATGCCGGCCTGGACTCAGCCACCCGTTCACGACACCAGGATATGTTTCTCAATGAAGACATAGAGGTCGTCGTAGCGACCATAGCCTTTGGCATGGGCATCGACAAGCCCGACGTCCGCTTTGTCATCCACTACGATGTTCCCAAAAGTATCGAGAGCTACTATCAGGAGACCGGAAGGGCCGGAAGAGACGGAATGGAAGGCAACTGCATCCTCTTCTACGACTTCAACGACATCGTCAAGCTGGAAAAGTTCATGAAGGACAAGCCTGTCAGCGAACGCGAATCCGGCAAGCATCTCCTCTATGAAATGGCAGCCTTCTCCGAGTCTGGTGCCTGCCGCCGCAAACTCATGCTTCATTATTTTGGAGAGAAGTTTGACGACAGCCGCTGCATGCAAATGTGCGACAACTGTCGGTATCCCAAGGAAAAATTTGAAGCCAAGGAAAGTGCCTTGCTGGTCCTTCAGGCCGTGGATCAGGTGAATGAAAAATTTGGTCAGACCCATATCATCAACCTCCTTCGCGGAAGCAACAACCAGCAGATCAAAAACTACGAGCACGAAAAGCTGCCCGTCTACGGTGCCGGAAAGGATACCAATGATCGGGAGTGGAAGGCCATCATCAGCCAATTGATCGTCCACGACTACATTATCAAGGACATAGAGGATTATGGAACTCTCAAAATGGGCCTCCACGGAAGGAAATTTCTCAAGGCTCCCAGCTCCCTGGAGTTGATCACATTTCAAGACTTTGAAAAGCTCAAGAAAAACGCAGGGGCCCCCGAGGAAAACTTCAAGACCTATGACGAGGCGCTCTTTGATAAACTCAAGAAACTGAGAAAAAAAATCGCCAATGAAAAGCGAATCCCTCCCTTCGTTATTTTTCAAGATCCCTCGATGGAAGATATGGCTACCAAGTATCCCACTTCCATGAACGAGTTTCTCAATATTACCGGAGTAGGCAAGGGAAAGGCCCAAAAGTTTGCCGCTCCCTTTATTCAGCTTATCCAACACCACGTGGAATCCAATGGCATCGAACGGATGGCAGAGGTAGTGGTAAAATCTACCGCCCGCAAGTCCATGAGCAAGCTCTTTATCATCCAGCACATCGACCGCAGGACCCCGCTGACCCGAATCGCAGAGATGAAAGGCATGGAATACGAGGACCTGCTGGAAAATATAGAGCAGATTGTCTACTCAGGCACCAAACTCAACATCGATTACTTCATCAGGGATCAGATCGATGAGGATGTGGTGGAAGATATTTTCGAATACTTCATGAGTGCTGAAACCGATGGCCTGGATGAGGCTCAAAAGGAATTGAGCCAGGACATGGACATCGAGCAGAATGAAATCCGGCTCGTCCGAATTAAATTTCTCTCAGAGGTCGGAAATTGATTTTTTCCCAATCCTGACTTAACTTCCCAAAATCCCGCATATGGCCGTGCTTCATGCGGGATTTTACTATCTTTGGACGCAAATAAGATCGAATAAAAATGGATTTCGTAGCAGAACTGGAAAAGCTCGAGGATAAATTTTTTGGGGATTGGGAAGAGGAAAAAGCTCCTTTGATAAAGGAACTTAAAGTCCTACACACAGAGGCTGGAGAAGACGAAGACGGCTTCAACAGGTTCCTGGTACAGTCGGCCGAGAGGTTTGGAGGAACTTATATTCCTTACCTTTTTTGGGATAAATTATCCTACTTTGACGAGAATCCCGATGAGCGCATTTACCTACATGAGCTTTTGAGAGCCTTTTCAGTTTCCAACTTTGAAGAGGAGGAGCAAAAGCTCATGAAGCCCCTGCTGGTTACTTATTTTTCTAAGGAAAAAGACTTCGAAATCAATAAACTCAAGGCGAAAGTTATTGAAAAGGCCCATCCCGAGGTGAAAGAATATTTTCAAAAATTGCTCAGCTTCGTGGAAAAAAATAAGAACGCCACCGAAATGTACCGCGAAAAATTTGACATGCTCAAGGAGTTTTACCCTGATTTTGAGCTGTTAAACCTGCCCATTACCCAATTGAAAGAAAAGCTTAGGGGCAGCGTCTGACCCTTTTACATGTAGGAAGTCGGGACAAAAATTAATTTTCATTTTGTAACACAAGGCTCGAGATCGTCTGGCAACCCTGAGGGATTATACTAAAATTTATCCTTCATAAACGACAGTCTCAATGATCTCGAGCATACAGTCACTCAATCTCTACCTGTCCACCCTCTCGCCATCCTGGCAAGAGCTTATCTCCCGAACCCTGGAAGAAGCAGGTATCAAGGATCTGCAGTCTCCACAGGCCCTGGATGAGGTCAGAGAATTGGACCTCAGCCGCAGGGAAATCCACTCCCTCGCCCCCCTCAGGATGTTTACCCATCTGGAGGTACTCGACATTACAGGGACAGAGGTCAGCGATATCACCCCTCTGATGTACCTGCCCTATCTCAGGGAGTTGCACGCCTGTTTCTGCAATCCCTTTGACCTCAATACCTTGATTGCCCTGCCCGGACTCAAGGTGCTCGACCTCTCCTATCCACGTCTTCCCTTCGGAAACCTGGAAGCTCTTTCAGATCTGGATCAGCTGGAAGAAGGTTATTTCAATGCCTGCCAAATAGATACGGTCGCCCACTTTATGACCCTTCCCTGCCTGCAAACCCTTTCCCTGCCTTTTAATCCCATCGCCAGAGAAGAAATCCACGCCTACCGGGAGCTATTTCCTAAGTGTAGGGTAATATTTTAGGCCATTTGTATACAAAAATACAGGAGGGAAGCAGCGTTCATCTCTTCCCTCCTGCTTTTTTTGTCCCCGATCTATTTATTCCTAAAGTCAATTTTTTCCCAGGTCCCTCCATAGATGACACCTTTGACCCCATCTCCGCTCAGGAAATCGTGGGGAAAGCCCATTTCCACCGCACTGACCTTGTCCAACTGCTCCATCATTTCGGTGGGAATTTCGAAATACAGGCATTTCAGGCTATCTTCGATTTGGCTGAGTTTTCTCGCCCCTATTATAGGTATAGAAAGAAAGTCTTTTTGACGGGTCCAATTGACGGCCACCTGGGCCGGACTTTGCCCCATTTCCTCAGCAATCCTTACCACCTCTCTTGCAATGCGGGTACTCCTCTCGTTGAGGCGGGCACTGTCCTCCTTGAGTCGCTTATCTTCTCCGCTATCCTTTAGGTATTTGCCGGTTAGTGCTCCTCCCGCCAAAGGGGCCCAGGGAGTCAGCGCCAGATCAAATGCCCGAGCCATAGGGATAAGTTCGCGTTCGGGACTGCGCTCGATCAGGCTATACTCGACCTGAAGTCCTGCAAATGCTGCCCATCCCCGAAGTTCGGCCAGGGTATTGGCCTGGGCTACAATCCAGGCCGGAGTATCGGAAATCCCGATGTAGTGAACCTTGCCCATGCGGACCAAGTCATCCAGCCCACGCATGATCTCGTCTACCCTCGTAGTAAAGTCCCAGGCGTGAAGCCAAAGAAGGTCGATGTGATCGGTATTCAAACGCTTCAGGCTTCCGTGCACGGACCGCATCAGGTTTTTGCGGTGGTTTCCTGAGAAATTGGGATCGTCCTGCCTGTCAAAGAGGGTGTACTTGGTGGCCAGTACAAAATGATCTCGGTCAGCAGCCGTCAATTCACCTACATATCGCTCACTGGTTCCCTCGGTGTAGCGATTGGCTGTGTCAATAAAGTTGCCGCCTGCCTTGGCGTAGGCCTCAAATATAGCCTTGCTCCTCTCCCAGTCGGCGCCCCAACCCCAATCAGTACCAAAAGTCATCGTGCCCAGGCTGAGTTCAGATACCCGAAGGCCACTCCTTCCAAATAATTTGTATCGCATGTCTTTAGGTTTAAATGGTACAATGATAAATGTACCCATTTACGGAAGACTTTTCTTCCCAGATCCGACAGAGAACTCAAATGATAAATTATGATTAAAATCCTGAGCCGGGATCGGCAAGGGAAGGAGGTTTAACAAAAAGAAATCCTTATTTTTCAGTCAAAACAAAGGAACATGCGCATACTGATCCTCAATGGTCCCAACCTCAATATGCTGGGCAAACGAGAGCCTGAAATATACGGCCGGGAAAGCCTCGACAGCATCATTGCCGAGCTGAAAGAATCCTTCCCTGACATCAGCTTCGATCATTTTCAGTCCAACCATGAAGGTGCTCTGGTTGACCGCATTCAGCAGGTAGTAAACCAAGACGTCGATGGCATTGTCCTCAACCTCGCCGCCTACACCCACTACAGCTACGCCCTCTACGATGCACTTAATATGCTGTATTGTCCTAAAATAGAGGTACACATTTCTCACATCTACCGCCGGGAACCCTTTCGCCATACTTCGGTGACGGCAGCTGCCTGCAATGGGGTCATCGCAGGGCTGGGTACCTACGGCTACCACCTCGCCGTCCAGTGGCTGGTCAAACATTGCTCGGCTTCACAGGCCTAGGCGTCTGCTTTGGTAAGAAGCAAGGCGGCCATCCGGATCAAGCCGCTGCCTGATCTCCCTAAAATCCTCTAACTGGGGATACATTTTCTCAAAGGTCTCTGCCTTCAGACGCACGTCTTTGGTCAGGTAGACCCTGCCCCCGTATTCCAAAACCATGGCATCCAGGCAATCGAGAATGGGAAAAAGTCTCTGGGAAATGGGAAAATCCAGGGCCAGGGTATAACCCTTCTGAGGGAAACTCAACATGCCTTCCCCTTCACCAAAGAGTTTGAGCACGGATAAAAAGGAGCCCAATTTTTTCTCTTGCAAGTAAGAAAGTATCCTTTTCAGACCTTCCTTGCCCCCTTCTATCGGCAGGGCAAATTGATACTGGGTAAAGCCCCTCTTTCCATAAATGCGGTTCCACTCGTGAAGGCTGTCCAGGGGGTAAAAGTAGGATTCATAATCGCTTAAGCCCTCCTTTTCCTTGCTCAGTTGCTTATGGTAATAGAGAAAATTGAAGGCCGAGATGCTGTACCTATTCAGAGCGAAAGAAGGAAAGTCAAAAGGAATCCGCAGAGAAAGGCGGGAGGGAATTTGGAAAGGCTGCTCCTGCTTAGACGGAGGTAAATCCTCCACATTGGCATGCTCACCTAGCAAAAGAAGGCCTCGGCCCAGCTTCTCCTTTCCCGCTTGGGTATCGATCCAGGCTACAGAGTAGGTCGCAGACTGGTATTCTTCCGTCAGTTGGAGAATTTCATCAAGATTCCTAGCCTTGATAGATCTGAGCCTGATATAGGCTGTTTCGATCTTTTTGAATTGAAGGTGAAGATCGAGGATCATTCCGGTAAGCCCCATGCCTCCCGCCGTGGCATGAAATACATCGGTATTTTCATTTTTTGAACAATAGATCACCTTTCCTTGGGCCGTGAGCAGGTGAAAGCCCAGGACATGGCGAGAAAAACTGCCCTCTACATGGTGATTTTTTCCGTGCACATCAGAAGCCAAAGCCCCACCCATAGAGACAAAACTAGTGCCGGGAGTAACGGGAGGAAACCAACCCCGAGAAACGAAGGTATCCAGCAAATCCTTGAAGGTCACACCTGCCTCACAATGTAGAATGCCCTTTTCATCGTCAAAACTCAGCATTCGATTTTGTCGAAGCGGGGACAACATGTGATCTCCCAGAGAGGAATCTCCGTAGCAGCGGCCCATCCCTCTAGGTATCCAGGAAGATGGAACCTCATCCCCCGGCGAGTAGGGCCGGGCCACCTGAGGTATTTTGGGATAATTGCCCCAGTTGCTTGTCATCACAGGATTTCGATTAGCTCGATCTCGTAGATCAAGGTGGAATAAGGAAGAATGCGAAGCTGTGGGTTTTGGGGAGGGTTGAATCCCTCGGCACCGTAAGCCAGATCCGGGGGCAGATATATGATCCACCGACTTCCTACCTTCATGGATAGCAGGGCCTCCGTCCATCCTGCCAGGAGATTTTCCATGTCTATCTCGACCGATCCTCCCTCGGTCTCGGTATTTACAAAAACCTCCCCATCTACAAATTTACCTACGTAGGAAACTCTAAGGCTATCTTCGAGGCTGGGGCTAGGACCCTCTCCTTTTTGTAGCACTTGGTATTGAAGGCCTGAAGCAAGACTTACCACCCCTTCTCTGCCTGCATTTTCCTCCAGAAACTTCTCCCCCGCGACTTGGTTAGAGGCAATACGGCTCTGAATTTGTTGTTGTTGATATTTTCCCACTACCCCAAGGCCTTTTGCTATGCTAATTTTCAGCTTATCCTCTTGCATGTCCTTTATCCCCGAGTAAATCAAATCGGGGTCAAGAGATACTCCTTGTTTTTGGTAAAATTTTGCAATATCCATACCCACTGCATAGGCTACACTGTCCTCAAAACTGCCCAGTTTGGATCTTGGGGCTTCTCCCTGAGACTCACAGGACCAAAAGAAACAGGAATGTAAAAAAAGAATAAGGCCTAAACGAATGTATATATTCATTTGTATAAGTTGTGAGAAAGTAATCGAAATTGTAGTTTGAGAAGAAATTGCAGAATTAACAACGGCTCTGATCTGCCGGTAATGGCTTACAAAAAAGGAAAAAGCTAAGAATATTTCTCCCTTAAAATGGGAAAACTGTAAATTCGGTCCATCAGTTATCACGAGAGCTCTCTTATGACCAAACAAATCCCCGTAACTAAAGAGTTGTTAGTAGCCACCGAGGACTACGCCAGGGATATATTGCTCAATCACCTTCCCAAATCTTACCTTTATCACACCATCGATCATACCCTTCAGGTGGTAGAAGCTGCTGAAAAGATTGGCCTAGAAACGGGCTTGGATCAAAATCAACTGCTCCTGATAAAAATTGCCGCCTGGCTTCACGACCTGGGCTATGTCAACAAATATCTGGGCCACGAAGAAGAAAGCATGTCCATGGCCAAAACCTTCTTGCGGGGACAGGGAGCTGAGGATGAACTCATAGATCGGGTAAATCAGCTTATCTATGCCACTCGCCTGGATGTAGAGCCTTCAAACACCCTCGAAGAAGTCCTCAAAGATGCAGACCTCTGTAACCTTTCCACTGAAGAGGCCCTGGAAAATTCTGAGAGAATAAGGGAAGAATGGAAGATCTTCTGCGACCGTATCTTCGATGATATGGAGTGGGATGAGTTCAATTATCGCTTCTTCAAGAACCATGAGTACTACTCTGCCTATGGTAAAATGCACCTGACTCCAGGAAAAAAGCAGAATACCAAGCAGATCAAAAAAAGAATAAAAAAACAGAAAAAGGGAAATAGAGAGGACCAGGACAAGTCCCTGCTTCAATACCAGTTGGAACAACAGGAAGCCAAGACCGATAAGCTCAAGCGGAGGCTCAAAAAAATAAAGCGGCAGCGCCCAGACAGAGGCATCGAAACCATGTTTAGGGCCACTTACCGCACACATATCAACCTCTCCGACCTCGCGGATAGCAAGGCTAATATCCTATTATCGGTCAATGCCATCATCATTTCCATCATCTTTACCAATGTATTTACCAAGGTGCAGGCCATGGAACAGTACATCATCGTCCCCAGTGTCGTCCTGATGGCTGTCTGCATGCTAGCCATCGTCTTTACCATCCTCTCTACCCGTCCCTCCATCAACTCAGGGGTATTTACGCGGGAAGATATCCTGAAAAAGAAGACCAACCTCCTCTTTTTTGGAAATTTTTATCGGATGCAACTGGATGACTTTATGTGGGGCATCAATGAGATGATGAAAGACGCCAACTATCTTTATGGCTCCATGGCAAAGGACATTTACTTTTTGGGAAAAGTGCTGGCCAGAAAATTTTACCTCCTGCGCATTGCCTACAACATCTTTATGTATGGGATGGCGGTCAGCCTCCTGGTATTTACTGGATTTTACCTCTACCATGTCTACAGACAGGGAGGTGGATGAGGGCTTGCCCTAACATTGTCCAGATATTTTCGTACCTTATGAATAAATAAATAGCCCTCCATTCTTTGAAAGACAGCGACTAATCTCTATATTTGTAAGTAATCTTTTATTGTAATGAAGGGAGCATGCTCCCTTATTTTTTTGCTATGCTGCAAGAAGAGCTTAGGACAGAGATTGCAGAGGTCATTGGAAGTACCCTCGAGGATGCATTTGTGGTAGACATGAAGCTCAAGCGAGGGCCACAATCTTCCCTGGTCATCCAGGTAGACACAGATAAAGGCATTACCATGGCCCAATGTGCAGACCTCAGTAGAGCCGTAGGAGCATTCATCGATGAAAAAGATCTTTTCGATTTTAGTTTCAACCTGGAACTCAGTTCGCCAGGAGTAGGATCTCCCTTAAAGCTTCACCGA
Source organism: uncultured Bacteroidia bacterium (assembly GCA_964564415.1). Taxonomy (GTDB): domain Bacteria; phylum Bacteroidota; class Bacteroidia; order J057; family J057; genus JALEFZ01. The sequence continues at coordinate 56,809 of CAZMAV010000014.1, forward strand.
CAATACGTCAACAACGTGGGGCGTTTCCTTAAGATAAGGATTGAGGGAGAAGACAAAGAAACTAAAGGAAAGCTGTTGGAGGTTAGCGAATCCTTCATCAGAATTCTTCCTCTCCAAAAGAAACTCTCCAAGTCTCAGAAGAAAAAATTGAAAGGCAAGATCGAAGAACCCAAAGAGAGGAACATTGATTTTTCTGACATTCTAGAAGCCAAAGTGATTATTATATAAATGGCAAGAAGAAAAGTAGCAGAACCGCAAATCAACCTGGTAGATGCTTTTACAGAGTTTTCCAGGTATAAAAATATCGACCGTGCCACCCTGATGGGGGTGCTGGAGGAAGTTTTCAGAACCATGGTCCGAAAAGACTACGGCTCGGATGAAAATTTCGAGATCATTGTAAATGTAGACAAAGGAGATATTCAGGGCTTTCGTGAGCGCGAAATCGTAGAAGATTTTGAGTTGGAAGACGAGACCAATCAGATTCCTCTGAGTGAAGCCTTGGCAGTAGACCCAGACTATGAAGTAGGCGACGTACTTGCCGAAGAGATTAACTTCCTTACTTTTGGAAGGAAAATCGTACAGACGGCCAAGCAGACCCTCACCCAAAAAATCAGGGACCTCGAAAAGCAATCCGTCGTCGACCAGTACAAAGAAATGGTCGGAACCGTCATTGTCGGAGAGGTCTATCAGGTTTGGAGAAATGAAATTCTGGTCCTTCACGAGGGGGCGGAACTCAATCTTCCCAAATCAGAGCAAATTCCGAAAGACCGCTTCAGGAAGGGCGATACCCTCCGTGCAGTGATACTGGAAGTTTCCATGCGAAATAACAATCCCAGGATTATTATTTCGCGTTCTGCTCCTCTCTTTTTGGAGAAACTTTTTGAGCAGGAAGTGCCTGAGATTTTTGATGGCCTGATCAATATCAGGGGCATCGTCAGAGAACCTGGGGAGAGGGCCAAGGTTGCCGTAGAGAGCTACGACGACAGGATTGATCCCGTAGGTGCCTGTGTGGGGATGAAAGGAAGCCGTATTCATGGCATCGTCCGCGAATTGAGAAATGAGAACATTGATGTGATCAGCTACACGACCAACAATGTCCTCTACATTCAGCGGGCCCTGAGTCCTGCCAAGATTACCTCAATCAAACTCGATGAGGAAACCGACGCCGCTCAGGTGTTTCTCAAACCAGACCAGATATCTCTGGCCATTGGTAAAAATGGATTGAACATTAAGCTGGCCAGCAAATTGACTGGCTATCAAATAGACGTCTTTAGGGAAAATGATCCCGGCGACGAAGAAGACATCGAGCTTGACGAATTCAATGACGAAATCGATCAGTGGATTATCGATCAGCTCAAAGAAATTGGCTGCGATACCGCAAGAAGCGTACTCGACCTGTCCGTTTCCGAACTTGTGAGAAGGACAGACCTCGAAGAAGAGATCATTGAGAATGTGGTCGAAGTGTTAAATGCTGAGTTTGAAGAAGATGAAGACTAGATGAATAGATCATGATGATGCTAAACTTTTGTGCCTATGATACATAAGTAAGACATTCATTTCAGTCTGAATCGACTCACAGTTGACACGAATTCGGGGAAGGGTTTCTCTCTTCCTTGAATTTTTATTTTTTAGAAATAACGTAAATTCACGTAATTAGTCTCGAGAATCCACGCCACAACCTTTTTTCGCAGTGGATTTCAACATCAACACATGGCAGTAAAGAAGAATTACAGATTATTTCAGGTTGCCAAGGAATTAAATGTGGGAACTGCGCTGCTTGTAGACCATCTGCAAGAGAAGGGACATGAAGTGTCCAATAAGCCCAATACCAAAATCTCCAGGGAGCTGTATGAGGTGCTTTTGAATAAGTTTGCCTCCGAGAAGCTAATCAAGGAGAAAGCCGAGCAACTCCGCGAGGACAAGGCTCAGGCCCCCGCCGCAAACCCAGAGCGCACCGAGGAGAAGGAAGAGGAAGCAATCACTGCCTCCGACCTGAGGGAAACCATCAGTGAAAATCCAGGTATCACCAAGCGCCGCAGAAGAGCAAAGTCCTCTAGCGAATCCGCCAAGGATATTTCGGAACTCAAAAAGTCAGTTTCCAACGGAAACATTGAAAATAAAACCGAAAAGCCTGACGAAAAGCCCGAAGAGGAAAAAAGTGAGAATAAAGGAGGCCTTAAAGTGATAGGAAAGGTCGACCTCGACGCTCTCAATAAAGGCAAAAAGAAGGATGCTTCCCCATCCTCAAAATCCAAGCCAAAGGAAGAAGAAAAGAAGGAGGAAAAAGTCAAAGCCAAGGAAGAAAAGCCTCCCAAGGTTCAGCCAAAAAAGGAAGAAGTTTCTGCTAAAGAAGTTCCTCAAAGCAAGCCTAAAAAAGAAGAGCTCCCTAAATCAGAAGAAAAGAAAAATGAGGAAAGCAAATCTACTTCTCCTCCTCAAAAGCCTAAGACACCGGAAAAGAAAGAGCCGGTAAAACAAGAAGAGAAGCCTGCCAAAAAGCCTCAAACTGAGGAAAAACCCAGCACGGAAAAGGAGAAAGCTCACAAACAACCTTTTGCCGAGGCCAAGCCCAAAGAGGAGCCTGCAAAAAAACAGGAGAAAGACGAGGAAGAGTCCGAAATCGTCATGAGGGCCGAAAGCCGAGCCCCCAAACTTTCCGGACTTAAGGTCATGGGTAAAATCGAACTCCCCTCCGATAGAAGGAAAAGAAAGTCCAAGGACGACCGAAACAAAAAGCCGGACGATAAATCCAGAGGAGGAGACAACAAAGGCCCTAACAAAGGCCCTGCTGTCAAAACCGAAAATAAAGGCGCACAGTCTGAAGAAGGGGAAGGAGGCGCTAAGAAAAAGAGGCGCAGAAGAAAGAGAAAAAGAAAATCCTCCACCGATACCGGTTCACAAAACCAAGGCGGTGGCGGTGACAACAGAGGCGGAAACAAGGGAGGCAACAAGAAAGAGAAGCCTTCTAAGCGTGAAGTAGAAGAATCCATCCGCTCTACCCTCTCTCAAATGAGTAAAGGGCCTTCCAGGAATCGCCAGAAAGCGAGGAGAGCCCGTAGAGATGCCGCTGCAGAAAGGCGTGAAATTGCCGAACAGGCTGCTCAGAAGGAATCCAAAGTACTGGAAATCACCGAGTTCATTACAGCAAATGAATTTGCTAACCTCCTGGAGATTCCCGTCAACGAAATCATTACCAAGTCCTTCAACCTGGGCATCATGGTATCTATCAACCAGCGACTGGATGCCGAACTTCTCTCTATCCTGGGTGATGAGTATGGATATGAAATAAACTTCATCGACGTAACAGAGAAGGAAATCGAAATTGTCGAGGTCGAAGACGATCCCGAAGACCTTCTTCCACGAACTCCCATCATTACAGTCATGGGACACGTTGACCACGGTAAGACTACCCTGCTTGACCGACTCCGCAATGCCAACGTAGCCGAAGGCGAGGCCGGAGGAATAACCCAGCACATAGGTGCCTATCAGGTGGTCGTAGATAAAGAAGAGGACAAACGAATAACCTTTATCGATACACCGGGCCACGAAGCCTTTACCGCCATGCGTGCCCGTGGTGCAAAAGTTACCGACGTAGCCATCATCGTGATTGCAGCAGATGATGCTGTGATGCCTCAGACCCGTGAGGCCATCAATCACGCCCAGGCCGCAGGAGTGCCCATGGTATTCGCCCTCAATAAGATAGACAAACCTGGGGCCGACCCCGATAAGATCCGCTCTCAGTTGGCAGAAATGAATCTCCTGGTAGATGAATGGGGGGGTAAACTCCAATCTCAAGAGATATCCGCCCTCAAAGGAGACAACGTCGAGGACCTTCTCGAAAAAGTAATCTTCGAGGCAGAAGTCCTGGAACTAAAAGCCAATCCTAACAGGCAGGCCGTAGGTACCGTCATTGAATCCCGCCTCGACCGAGGACGTGGTAATGTGGCGACCCTGCTCATCCAGGCCGGGACCCTCAAGGTAGGCGATGAAATGGTCGCAGGTATCCACTACGGGAAAGTAAGGGCCCTGATCGATCAGAAAGGACAGCGAATCAAAGAAGCTGACCCATCCATGCCCGTACAGGTCCTTGGACTTACCGGGCAGCCAACAGCAGGAGACAGGTTCTACGTCTTCTATGAAGATGGAAAAGCCAAGGATGTTTCTCAGAAACGGCAAAACCTCTTCAGGGAGCAGCAGATGCGGAAAAACAACCGCCTCACCCTGGAGGAAATTGGTCGCCGCCGCGCCTTGGGCAACTTCAAAGAGCTTAATGTCATCATCCGTGCCGATGTGGATGGCTCTGTAGAGGCCCTCGCAGGAGCCCTCATGAAACTCTCCACCGAGGAAGTCCAGGTCAACATCGTATGGAAGGCTGTAGGTGCCATCTCAGAAGCCGACATCAACCTGGCCATTGCCTCGGATGCCATTGTGATTGCCTTTAACGTGAGGCCCAATGCACAGGCAAGGGCACTTGCCGACCGCGAGGAGGTAGATATCCGTACCTACAGTGTCATCTATGACGCCATCAACGACGTCCGTGATGCCCTGGAAGGCTTGCTTTCTCCCGAAATTCGAGAGGAGGACATGGGTACCGCAGAGATCAAGGAAGTCTTCAAGATTTCCAATGTCGGAAATGTCGCCGGAGCCCTGGTTACCACCGGAAAGATCGAGCGCAACAACCCGATTCGCGTCATCCGCGATGGCGTGGTCGTCTATCCGAAGAAGGAAGGCACCACAGCCAAACTGGGCTCTCTCAAGCGCTTTAAGGACGATGTGAAAGACGTCGTCGCCGGATTTGAGTGCGGGTTTACCGTAGATGGCTTCGAAGATCTACAGCCCGGAGACATCCTTGAGTCGTACAAGATCAACGAGATCAAGAGAAAACTTCAGTCCTAAGACCATGACAGCCACCCCTTCTTCTGCGAAAGGGTGGCTGTAAATCATATATTCATGCTAGCCAAAGACATTGCGGCCGTCCTTGAAGAATGGGCACCCCCCACTTTTGCAGAAAACTATGATAATGTAGGGCTTCTGGTAGGTTCTCCCGACCAAGAGGTCAAGGGTGTGCTGATCAACCTCGACATGACAGAGGAGGTCATTGAGGAAGCCGTCAATCGAGGATGTAACATGGTGATTGCCCACCATCCCATCTGGTTTGTCGGCCTGAAAAGGCTCAATGGCAGGGATTATGTCAGCAAGGCCATAATGAAAGCCATCAAGCATGATATCCTCCTTTATGCCATTCATACCAATCTCGACAATGTCAGGACAGGTGTCAACCAGAAGATCGCCGAAAAGCTGGGCCTTGAAAGAATAGAGATTCTCAAACCCAAAATCATCGCTCCTGAAGTAGGGTCCGGAATGGTAGGCTATTTGGATGCCCCCATGAGCAAGCGTGATTTCTTACAAAAGGTAAAGGATACCTTTGGCTGCGGAGGAATACGATATGCTGATTTTCCCAAAAATGAAGTCAGGAAAATCGCTATCTGTGGAGGGTCAGGAAGTTTTCTGACCCACGATGCCATAAGTGCCGGGGCGGATGTACTCCTTACGGCAGACGTTACGTATCACAAATTTTTTGATAATGAAAAGAGGATTCTCCTGCTCGATATTGGGCACTATGAGTCTGAGCAATATACTTCCGAACTGATCGAAACGTATTTAAAGAAAAAATTTAGTAATTTCGCGTTTCATTTATCAGAAATACGGACCAATCCCGTCCAATACTTCCCTTGAATCAAGAAATGAAACCCTGTTTCGTATAAGAAAATAGGGAGATCTATTTTTACAACAATTACCACAATAACACTGACATATGAGTACCAATCCGGTTGAAGAAAGGTTGAAGGCATTGACTCTGCTACAGGTTCTCGACTCCAAGCTCGATGAAATTCACCGCTTGAGAGGAAGCCTGCCGGAGGAAGTAAGTGACTTGGAGGATGACCTCGAAGGCCTGGAAACCCGCAAAGGCCGCATAGAGGATGAAATCAAGCGCCTCAACCAGGACATCGCAGACAGAAAAACCCGTATACAAGAATTTGGAGCTTCCATCAAAAAGTATGAGGAGCAACAAATGAACGTCAAGAATAACCGCGAGTACGAGGCCCTGCGCAAGGAAATCGAATACGCCAACCTCGAAATTCTCACCTCTGAGAAAAAAATGAGGCAGTACGCCGAGCAAATCGAGCAAAAAGAAAAACTCTTGGAACAGACCTCAGAACGGGTAGAAGAGAAAAGAGGCGAACTTGAAGCCAAGCAAAAAGAGCTCGAAGTCATCATCGAAGAGACCAAGCTCGAAGAAAAGCGCATTCACGAAAAGGTAGAAGAGGCCGAGAAGGATGTCGAAAAGCGATTCCTCACTGGCTACCGCAAGATTCGCCAAAATATGAGAAATGGCCTGGCGGTCGTAACTACCGATCGCTCTGCCTGTGGAGGTTGCTTCTCCATCATTCCCCCTCAGATCCATATTGAACTCAAGCAGAGGAGCCGCATGATCTACTGTGAAAACTGCGGTAGGATTCTTGTCGACGAATCCTTCTTTGACGAAGCAGACCCTGCCAAGCTGGAAAAGGCCAAGTAAGCCATACTTAGAAAGATATAGAAGCCATCCATCTTGGGGTGGCTTTTTTCATGTTATTTTCCTGCAAAAACTTTGCAGGAATTTTCCCCGATTATCCCTAATATCCACCTGGGTTAGATAAATTCTCACCCCAAATTCCCTCCTTGCCCATTTTTGTCCATCAGAGGCATCTTTCCTTCGCTTCGGATGTCGCTTACCGAACAAGTAATTCGATGCAAGAATCATTACTTTAAAAAAAATCCATGCGGATACTGGCCATCTTCGTTATCATTATCTGTGGAAGCAGCCTTCTCTGGGCCTCTCCTCTTCCGGAGCAGGGGGTGGAAAACTACCTTTATAACTTCCAGCTCAAGGCTGCGGAAAGAACCGCCGACCAACTGCAGGAAGAAGGAAAACGTCAGTTTTACCTGGCCCATGTCCTCATGTACCACTTTTTTGCTACCCAAGATCCCCTATTTGCAGAAAAAATCAGAGAAAACTGGAAGGATTATACCCAGGCCATAGAGACCCTCTCCGATCGTGAAAAAGGAATCCTATTCTCCGAACTCTATGGAAAGAGGGCCATCGTAGAGTTTCTCTCCGGCAACTATCTCCTTGCCAGCCGGCTGGCCCGGGTGAGCTACAAGCGGGTAAAGGCTCATGAAGAAGCCTACCCCGGTGATGCCCAGAGCCTCAAGATGTCGGGCCTCTTCAATGTGGTCCTGGGCAATGTCCCACGGCGCTATCAGTGGTTGGCCAATGCCTTTGGTTATACCGGCGACCTCCGAGGGGGCCTTACCCAGCTCGAAGAAGCCGGTAGACATAGCCGCCTCCTCAGGCATGAAGCCGTCCTTATCCTCAGTACCATAGAAAAAAGCATGCTCGACAAACCTCTGAAGGGCCTGGAGCGACTCCAGAAAGAAGGACGGCGACACAAGAACAATCCCCTGATCGACTATTTTTCGGCCTCTTCCCTCCTCAAACTCAAGCGAAACCAGGAGGCCCTGGACATTCTTCTCCAGGGAAACCGTTACGATACAGCAAAGGTCCAGTACATTCCCTTCTGGCATTTTCTACAGGGCAAAGCCTACTATTTTAAGAATGACTATACCCAGGCCCAACGAAGCCTGGCCCTTTTTGTCCGTGGCTATAAAGGAAGCCTTATGCGTACCGATGCCTACTTTCGGTTGGGCATGTCTTTGACCCTCAACCAGCGATACGAACTGGGAAAGCCCTTTTTCGAGTTGATCGCCAAGGGAAAACATGGAGGATTCGACGAAGACGAATACGCCTACTTCATGGCAAAGAAATTCGCTGAGAAAGAACCCGATGGCGTCACCCAGGCTTTGTTCAGGGCCAGAAATTATTTCGATGGGGGCTATTATTCCAAGGCCGTGGCCATCCTCCGACAGCTAACATTTATCATCCCCAAAACGTCGGCCGCTCAAACCGAACTCAACTACAGGTACGCCCGCATTTACCACAGCATGGGCAAGCTCGAAACCGCCAAAAACTACTACAAAGCCAGTGTAGAATCTCCGGGAGGAGAAGATGAAACCTACCTCAAGGCCTATGCCTCCTATTTTATGGGAGAAATTGCCCGGGAACAGGGGCAAAAAGTCCTGGCTGTCTCTCAGTATGAAGAAGCCTTGAAATACGAGGATTATTTTTACCAGTTGGGCTTGGAAAATCGCTGTAAGGCAGCCCTTAGCGGCCTGAAGTAGGGTCAGTTTTTATTCTGGGGAATGGAAAAATCTTTGATCGAACGCAGCTCCCATTTTTTTCCGATTTTGTAGACATCCTTTCCCAGCATTTTGACGATAAGTCCACTGGTGAGGATACCTGTCGCCAGCAAGATCTCTGAACGGGAGGGAGTTTCACCTGTTAGGAGGGTCCGCAATGAATTGCCCCCGATGATGATGCCCCCGGCCACGAGGGTGGACCGATAATATCCCCTCCGTAGGGCCCTCCAATAGGTCTCTGGTGCATAATAGACAAGGCTGACATCTTCGATCCTTACAATTTCGCGGATGGTACGCCTGGACTCTTCGTTTTCACCGGGGATATGTACATGTTTGACTACCAGGAAGGTAGAATCTCCTATTTCCTCAATGTTGCCATTGTAATCGATTTTCTCTCCCATGGTTCTAAAACGAATAAAATCGCCTTTTTTAAAAACGATGCGCTTGAATTTCTTTTTGTTTTCCAGGGAAAGCACACGCTGGCTCCATAGATGGGGAATGGGTATAGATAGGAAGAGCAAAACAAGCAATAGCAGGCGCATGCAGTGATAGTTAGGCATGGGGAAGGAGTAGGGTCAGGGGCTTTTACAGCCCTTAGAAAAAGGCCAAAAGGACCTCTCTGCCTTGTATCCTCGTAGAGAAAGTTAGCCAACTGCCTTTGAATAAACAATGCGACTTTACCCTTTAAACTTAGCTCTGGGCGGGCAGGATCCTCGTAATTTTTACATAAAAAAATTGATCCCTTGTCAAAAAAACCTCATATTTAATTCACGAAAAAAGTAACCTGCGGATGTGGCGGAATTGGTAGACGCGCTAGATTCAGGTTCTAGTGGGAGTTAATCCTGTGGAGGTTCGAGTCCTCTCATCCGTACAAAACGCTGGTTCCATTAAAGAATCAGCGCTTTTTTTTGTAAAAGTCCCAAAAACCTCCAAATTATAAGGTTTCTCCGATCAACCCGGACAATCCCCCCCCCTGTTTCCCCCCTGCTTCTCTCTGACATTCCTCCAAGTTTTATATCTTAGTTTATTCATTCAAACCGAAACGACTAATCTACTACGCGCATGGAACCGGAGATCAACAAAAATCGCCTCTTTCTGGCTAGCTGCATCGCCCTGGTGGTCACCTCTATGACTTTTGCCATACGAGCCAAACTCGAAATGGTCTTTGGACCCGAAGGAGTGGGACTTACCCTGGAACAAATAGGGCTGGCATTTGGACCGGCCTTTTGGGGCTTTACCATCGCCATGATTATCGGAGGCCCCCTTGTCGATAGCCTCGGCATGAGAAATATCCTGATTCTGGCCTTTACCGGACACCTGGCGGGAATTCTACTTACCCTCCTGGCGGGAGATTTTACCACCCTCTTCGTCGGCACCCTCCTCATAGGTATTGGCAATGGAATGGTGGAAGCCGCCTGTAATCCCCTGGTAGCCACCATCTACAGCGAGGAAAAGACCAAGATGCTCAATCGCTTTCACGTTTGGTTTCCCGGTGGCATCGTCATAGGATCGGTCGTGGGCTACCTCGTCATGGACGTCATGGGCTGGAGTTGGCAAGTCATGGTCGGCAGCCTCTTCATTCCCCTCATCATCTACGGATTCATGTTTTTTGGAGAACAATTTCCCAAAACTGAGCGCGTCTCCATGGGCATTTCCTCCGTCGACATGTGGAAGTCCCTGGCCCGTCCTCTCTTCATCTTTATTGCCTTCTGCATGCTGTTGACAGCCGCTACCGAACTAGGCACCAACCAGCGTATATCCTCTCTCCTGGTAGATACCGGCGTAGAAACCCTCCTGGTCCTCGCCTTTATCAACGGGATCATGGCTGTAGGCAGGGGTTTTGCCGGGCCCATTGCCCACCGCCTCAGCACCACCGGGATGCTGCTATTTTCGGCCGTCTTTTCCCTCATGGGACTTCTCTGGCTCAGCGAGGCCAGCGGGATGACTACCTTCCTGGCTGCGGGAATATTTGCCGTGGGTATCACCTTTTTCTGGCCTACCATGCTGGCCTTTGTCTCTGAGTATATCCCCGAAAGCGGAGCCCTGGGTCTTTCGGTCATGGGAGGGCTGGGCAACCTCTCAGTTGCCATTGTCCTTCCTATCATGGGCCGATTTCTGGATGAAGGTGCAGGAGCCTCTACCCTCAAGATCATGGCTTATCTCCCGGGTATCTTGATCCTGGCTTTTCTCCTCCTTCACTTTGTGATCAAACCCCGGTTGAAAAGGACGACAGATACTCCTGTCTCAGCCTCTTGATCCACCTACCTCTAGTCATAAAATTTAAAAGGGCTCCTCGGTTTCGAGAAGCCCTTTTCTGCATATTTTTCTCCCCAAAAAGAGGATTTCTTTGTCTAGGACAGAGTGAAGTAAAAGGTAGAACCCATGCCCGGCTGAGATTCAGCCCAGACCCTTCCTTCCAGGAGTTGGATGGCTTTTTTTACGATGGAGAGTCCGATTCCATTGCCCACATACCTATCCTCTCCCACCATGCGCTGGAAGAAACCGAAAGCCCTTTCCTTGTACTTGGGGTCAAAACCAATCCCATTGTCCCTGAGGAAGTAGGTTTTTCCTTCCTCCCCTTCGGCTACACCCAGATAAATCTGAGCCTCTTCGGCATTGTCGGAAAACTTGAGGGCATTGGAAATCAATTGCCTCGCGACATGGCTCAACAAATTGGAGTCGCTTTTTACGGGAGGTATTTCATCAGCCTTAAAAGATACCTTCTTTTCAGGATAATTTTCCTTGACCTGCTTCTCAAATTCCTGGGTAAAGAGGTAAGGCAGGTCTACCTCTATCTCGTAAATTTCCTGCTTCTGTATGCTGGAATAATCTACCAGGTCCATGATATAAGCATTGAGCTTACGGGTGTTGTCTTTGATGATCCCCAGAATTTCATCTCCCTCTGAGTCAAGCTTACCTGCATAATTTTCTTCCAAAATCTGAGCAAATCCCAAAATGGCCCGCATAGGGGCCCTGAGGTCATGTCCGATCGCGTAGACCATATCCTCCATGTCTGCTTCCAGCCGCTCCAGCTTTTCGGTGAGCTTTTTTACCTCTGCTTTCTGAGCCTCTGGGGAGGAGTTGCTCAAAGGAGCCACAAATATGTCCTGATTTTGGCTGTAACAAAGGTTCAACAGGTAGCTTACTTCAGGGCGGTTGCGAAAGCTTACCTCAAGGGGCTTGAAGACCCCCTGGTCAAACCTTCCCTTGAGGGAGTCGAAACCATTTTCTAAATCACTCCCTTGCAGAAACTCTGCCAGGGGTTTTCCCTGTATTTCAGAGGCATTTAGCTCCAAAAGTCGACTCAAATGAAAATTGTGATCGAGGATACAGCCCCCACTGTCGAGCAAAGCCATAGGAATTTGCATGGAATCAAACAATTTCCTGAATTCGATATATGCAGGGATAAGACTCATTCAACTTCTCTTTATAAGCTCAGAAACATAGCTTATATAGTTTCTAATATAAGGGTAATTGGCCAGGATGAATAATCATTTTAAACAAATGACAATAATTTAATACGAAATTCGTCATAAGTCAAACTCTCTATTACCTCACTTCTTCCAGCTCAAAAAGCCTTGGCCTGCTGGGACTGGCATCGGACATGAAAGCCGCCAATTGAATTTCGAGTAGGTATTTTCCATCCTTCACTTCATCTGGCACATAAACCATCTCGGTGATGGTCTTTTGAGGAAAATCTGCCTTTTTCCCATCGTATCCCCAGTAAATTCTGTGGTTACTCAATTTGCCATCATCCATCAAACGATCTACAGAAGGAAAATCCACCAAAAGATGTTCAATTTCCTTTGAAGAAATCAGGGCCATGGCTTCATTGGAAAGAAAGGGGCAGGGAGCATTCATGTAATCGCGGGATTGCTTGCTGGTCTCATTGGGTAGGGTACGAATGACCAGGGCCCTCAAAAAATCGGGATGGCAGGACTTGAGGGCTTTCTCAAGGTCATCAACACCCACATACCAGTCCTCATCCTCCAGAGGAGGCTGGTAACTATCCTTGCTTCCCCTGCCCTGACGTAGGGGTAGGCTGATCAGGCTGGCCGGAAAATGGCTTTCATTCAGAATTTCGTGAATGTAAATGTCCTCCGGACTGAGGTGGCCCAATCCTTCGGTATGGGTACCATTGCAATGGGCGATAAAAGTGTACCTATCAAAGTTGCAACTTCCACCCTGCTTGACATCCCCAATGAATCCCTGCCCTTCATAAGGATGGGAACTCGCCCGGGGTACTCCATAGGTATTGGGCTGCGGCCCTCTAAAGCGTAGGGGTATGGAAATATCCAGGGCCGGAGCAAGAACCTTCCAGGTCTGCTTGCCCAAATTAAGGTGCAGTGTCATAGGGAAAATGTTGAATAAAGAATTTACCTCTGGGGTAAACTTAGGCATTTTCTGATCTTCCTGGCCCTTGGCTTGAGCTTTGTCCTCCATAGCTCCATCGAGAAATAACTTCCTTGTTTTTTACACAACAGCCTTTTTTAAATCGTTGTGCTTTAAAAATAAATAAGTATATTTGCGGTCCAATTCAGAAGTATAAGCATTTTAATTTATACACATGGCTCACCATAAGTCAGCTAAGAAGCGTATCCGCCAAAGTGCAGCTCGTCGCCTCCGAAACAGATACAAGAAGACGACCATGCGTACTTACGTGAAGCGTCTGCGTGCCACCACCGACAAGGCCCAGGCGGAAGAAATGTTGCCTAAGGTTATCTCCATCATCGATCGGGTAGCCAAGGTTAACATTATCCATAAAAACAACGCTTCCAACCTCAAGAGCAAGTTGACCCGCTACGTCAACGGCCTTTCTTAAGGGAAACGAGTACTTTTGCCTTCATCACATACATAGAGGCCTCCGATATGGAAGCCTCTGTCTTTTTTTATGCTGAAAAAAGTCATATTCTTTCTTTTTTGCCCCCTAAATTCTGACCTGAGGTATCGGTGATTTATCCCTACCTTCGCCCCCACTCAGGGATACTGCATGCAGGAAAAAACTTTACCTTCCACCGACAATAACCTTTGGGCTCACCTGGCTCTTGTGGTGGTGGGTTTTGGCTACGCCTTCAATTACTTTATCGCTAAATGGGTCTTCTCTTATGATATAGGCGCCTTTGGGGTTGTGGCTATCCGAAATATATTTGGCACTCTATTTTTCCTGTTTGTGGGAACCTTTGTGATCAAAGAAAGGATCAGGGAGCCCAAAGACTTTATTCTACTCGCCCTTTCTTCCCTCTTCGGAATTGTGATCAATCAGTTGTTCTTTTTTAAAGGCCTTTCTCTCACCATCGAGCTGAATGCCTCTGTGCTGATGATCACTTCGCCGGTTTTCGTTTTCCTGATTTCGGCGATATTCAAAACTGAAAAGTTGACTTTTTTGAAAATTTTGGGTCTCCTCCTATCCTTTACCGGAGCGCTTTTTTTGATCCTCAGTGACAGAAAATTGGAGTTGGGCGGGAATACCCTGACCGGAGATTTGCTAGTATTTATCAATTCTGCCTCCTACGGCATCTACCTGGTCATCGTCAAACCATTGACCCTGAAATACCATCCCCTCACCATTGTGAAGTGGGTTTTCCTAATGGGAGGCTTCATCATCATTCCGGTGGGTTATGGAGATCTTACAGAGGTAAACTGGGGAGAGTTGCCCGCTCAGGCTTACTGGGGACTCCTATACATCGTTTTGGTAACGACCATCCTCGTCTACGCCCTCAATGCCTATGCCTTGTCTAAGGTCCCTTCTTCATACGTGGCCATTTACATTTACCTCCAGCCTGTACTGGTCGCCTTCTTCTCTTTATTTTGGGCTAAGGACCAATTGGGACCCAGCAAACTTCTGTATATACTACTGGTTTTCGTAGGAGTCTTTGCAGTAACATACCGAAAAAAGACTATTTAATCAAGTAGACAAATTAGGGGACAACTGTTACTTTTGTTAAACTAGGGGATTGGAAATTTCCAGTTTTGTAGAGACTTTGGACAAAAACCTTCCTACTCATGGCCGAAGCATTTGGAGAAAACGGGTTCGAAGATTACCAAACACAGCAGATCGCCAAGGAATTTGAAAAGAAGATCAACAACAACGAGCTTTTTTTCATAGATCTCAACAAGGTGTCTCGCCTTTACGAATTTTATGTAGATGGACAGGAATGGAGAAAGGCCAAGAACCTCATGGATTTTGCCATTCAGACTTATCCTACCAATAGCCAGCTTTTTTACCAAAAAGCCTACCTACTCTATGAACTCTGCCTTTATCCTCAGGCGGAGGAGGCCATCGATCACTCCCTCAATTTCAGTCCATACACCCTCGAATACCTCAGCCTCAAAGCAGACATCCTCGCCAAGTTGGCTCGATATGAGGAATCAATAGAACTGCTCAAGATCTGCCTCGCCTATACCCAGAAGAAGGAACAGGTTCTTGTTCACATGGGTAACGTTGCCCAGATCTGCCAGTATCCCAAGCAGAGTGAAAGCTATTATCGCGAAGCCCTGCAGATCAATGAAAGCTTTGAAGAGGCCATGATTGAACTGGCCTACCTTCTCGAAGCGGAAGATAAGATCGAAGAAGGCATCGCCCTTTGCCAGGTCTACCTCGACGACAATCCCTACGCCTTTAAGGTATGGTTTCGGCTAGGCAATCTCTTTCGCAAGGTCAGGAAAACCGAAGATGCCCTTGATGCCTACGATTACGCCCTGGTCATCAACGAGGACTTTGAAGAAGCCTATATCTGCAAAGGCGAAGTCCTCATGGAGATGGAGTCCTATCGTGAGGCCCTACAAGCCTTCCTACACGCCCTGCATTATAGCCCGGACCATATCCATGTTCTGTATCATATTGGAGACTGCTACGAAAACCTGGAGAGCTTCAGAGATGCCATAAAATACTATGGCATGGTGGGAAGACAGGACCCCGACCATGTCGATGCGTGGATGGGAATAGGCTTTTGCCTTGAGCGCTCCGCCCAATACCTGGAAGCCATCCACTATTATCAAAAGGCCTACAACATAGACGATGAAAATCCCGATCTATGTCTGGCTATGGCTATCTGCGAATATAAACTCGGCCAGCACTACAATGCCTACCTCTACCTGGAAGAAGCCATAAGGCTCTCACCCAATGAACTGGGTATTTGGCAGGACTGGGCCCAGGTCCTCTATGATAACAGGAATATCCTGGGGGCCATCACCTATCTGGAAGAAGGGATCAAACTGAATCCTTCCCACCCTTCTTTGTACTACTATTGTGCTGCCTACTGCTTTGAAGCAGGGATGCCCGATAAGGCCATGACCTACCTTGAAAACGGCCTGATCATGGGCCCGGAACAGGCCGGACTCCTCTTCGAATTACGACCCTCCCTCGATGCCAATGAAGAGGTCCGTGAAATGGTTGAGCAGTACTCCTGATCTTATATTGAAGAGGGTAAATCAAAACTTTCCTACATAGTTGGGATTACGGCAATTGAATGGCTAGAGCGCTGTTAGGATTACCTTAAATAACTTGTTTTAAACCCCAGGAGCGCTATTTGTGGTATCGCAAAACATGATTCGTGATAGTCACCAATCATTGTTAGCAATAATATATGGATTTCGAGCAGCGAATTCACTTCCTCCCTCGTATGTCCTACATAAGGTGGGATTCTGTCTCTTACTTGTCCTTACTTTTTGGTAAATTCATGTAGTTTGAATGTATCAAGTATAAGCCCTTTCTCCTAAGCTCATATTCTGGTTCCTGATCTCATGAAAGCAATCATCTCAAGATTTACCTCCATAATCAGCCTTCTGGCCTGCCTGCTCTCACCTTCTCTCTTTGCTCAGGATATCTCTTCTCACCATCGCTGTGGCCATGATGAAATCATGAATATCAACGCACAGGTGAACCCCAAACTTAGAGATGTAAATACCTATCGGAGTTGGGTGGAACAACAGATGCGACAGAGCCTTCCTTTTCAACGGAGCGTGATCACCATCCCTGTCATCGTCCACGTCATTCATGAGGGTGAGGAAATCGGCGTAGGACACAACCTTTCTCAGGTACAGATTCAATCCCAAATTGATGTTCTGAATGAAGATTTTAGGAGGAAGACAGGAACCAATGGTGAAAACAGCAATCCGGATGGAGCAGACGTGGAGATTGAGTTTTGCCTGGCCATCGTGGATACCAATGGCAACTACCTCCCCGAACCCGGCATTCATCGGGTAGACAGAAATCAAAGAGGCTATATATCTCCTCCCTACACTTTTACCTACCATCAAAATATCATACAGGCCGACACCTACTGGGACCCGGACAGCTACCTCAACATCTGGGTATCGAGGCTGGCCAATGACTTTTTGGGATTCACCATTCTTCCGGGAGATTCCGCCCTGGCTCCGCACAAAGATGGGATCGTCATCACCAATACCGCCTTTGGAAGGGTCGGCAACCTCACCTCTCCCTACGACCAGGGCCGTACCCTTACCCATGAGCTGGGACACTGGTTAGGCCTTCTTCATACCTGGGGTCAAAGTGGAGGCTGTAGCGACGACGATGGCTGCGAGGATACTCCCCCTACCGATTCTCCCAATAATTCCTGCGATACCGCCATTGTCAAATGCGGCACCCCAGACATGGTAGAAAACTACATGGAATACACCCCTGACATTTGCATGAATACCTTCACCAAATGCCAGAAACAAATCATGAGAGCGGTAATGAGCAATACCATTCGCCGAACCAGCCTCCTGAATTCTACCGTCTGCCAGGGGGTAAGTTTTACAGCTACCACCCGTACCGCCTGTGAAGGAAGCCAGGTACAGTTTAGCGACCAGTCCAGCTTCGCTCCCTCCAGTTGGGCCTGGTCATTTCCCGGCGGAGTACCAGATACATCGAATCTTCCTGCCCCTGTGGTGACCTATCCCAACCCAGGGTTTTATCCGGTAAGCCTTACGATTACCAACTCCCTGGGAACCTCTACACGGACTCAAAACAACTTTGTAAGTATTCTTTCTTCCTCCAAAGCAGTCTTTTACGAACAAGACTTTGAAAGTGGCTTGGGCGACTGGAGTATTTCTAATCCCGATGATGCTGAAACATGGGAGCTCACGCCCATTACCGGCAGCCGAAACGGTAGCTTTGCCGTCTATCTTCCCTACTTTGTCTATCCTACCCGGGACAGCCGCGACGAACTCATTTCTCCGCTAATAGACCTGGGAAACTTTTTCGATATCGACTTGAAATTCGACCATGCCTATCGCAGTTTCTCCACTCCTAGCGAGGACTCTCTGCTCATCCTGGCCTCTACCGATGGCGGAGATACCTGGCCTCACCTTCTTTTTGGAGATGCCGAGAATGGAAGCTCCAATTTTGCCACCAACTCAGAATCCTCTGTAGACTTCAGCCCGGGGAGTGATGAAGATTGGTGCTATGGAGGAAATTCTTGGAGTCCTTGTAAGACAGTTGACCTGAATAGCTTTGCTGGAGAAAAAGAATTCAGGATCAAATTTGTTGGCATAAATGGATACGGAAACAACCTCTTCCTGGATAATATCCGCCTGGAAGGTTCTTGCTCAGCCAGTGCAGTCAGCAATCTGCCCTCTAATCCTCCTTCCGGGGAAGTAACTGTATTCCCTAATCCCACACAGGGAAAGCTCAACCTCCAGCTTTCTTCCCCTGAAGCGGTAAATGTAAGGCTCTACAACCTTCTGGGAGAATCAGTGAGGACATGGAACTTCAGCCAAAGTCAAGCCTCAAATACCATCCAACTTACCCTGGATGGAGTTTCAAAGGGTACGTATCTGATCAGAATAGAAGGAAAACAGACCCGCAGCCTGAAAAAGATGATTAAATGGTAAAAAAATCAGGTTATGGAATTTCTTCTGGCTAAAAATTATCCTATGGGGAGTAAGGCCTAGGGGGAGGGTAAATACGGGCAGGAAAAACGCGGCTGATCTCCACATTGAGGGGGTGGACGACCAGAAGCCCGGACTGAGACGAATTCAGTGGGGCATCCATGCTTCGAAAATAGCTGAGGGTAGTACTCAATGCCATGATCCAACCTTTACCCAACTGCCGATGAAAGCCCAATTCAAGGTATCCGTACCAGGCATCCTCCAGGGAAGGCCCCCCAGCCAGGACGAAACTTCGTGGAGTGCCCAGGATTCCTCCTCCAGCAGAGATAAAAGGTCGGCTTTCGTCTTCGTAGCCAAAAAAGTACCGACTGAAAGCCAACAAGCCTAAGGGGCCGGGTTGATAAAAATCGACCTGGTTTCCTATGGTTCCTACCTGAAGTTGATGATAGCTATGAATGCTCCCTCCTACCATCCACCTCTCCTTTACGAAAAGGCCACCTACAATCCTGAATACAGCTCCAACGCGGGTACTGGGAGTGGGCATTTCGGTGGAAGAAAAACTAGCCGAAGCTACTCCCCCCAGCATCCATCTGCCTGAATTAAAGAGAGAGGGCTGATAAGCACCATGCTCTTGGGCAAAAATAAAATGACCAAAAATAACAAACAGTAGGAAGCATTGTGTAGTTTTCATTTCATGTACAGTCAAAGGGATTGTCTGTAAATGATAAACAGATTTTACCAGGTTTGAGTTGTTGGAGTAATTTTTTTACCCTCTGAGGATGAGCAACGTCATTAGAATTGGAATTTCTCCTCAATATTTTCAAACTTGATACGACTACAAGTTATCTTTTGGGTAAACTCCCATTATAAACAAAAATATATCTCATGAATCGATCCAGAATATTAACCACCGCACTATTGGTATTTGGAGGTTTTCTCCTGCTGGTTTTGCTGACCTCCGGGACCTTTGTTACCATTGATGCCGGAGAAAGAGGAGTCGTCTTCCGTCCTTTTAGTGGCGGTCTTGACAAGGAAAAAGTCTACACCCCCGGATTTAACGTCATCGCTCCCTGGAATACCATGTACAAGTACGATGTACGCGAGCATAGCCAGGAGGAGGAGATGGAGGTGCTTTCCAAGAATGCCCTGAACATCAAAATAGACGTAACTGTCCGTACCCGTCCTGACTTCAAAAAAATCGGGGCCCTTCACGAGGAATTTGGTACAGATTACCTTCGCACCCTGGTCAAGCCTGAAATTCGCTCCTCTGTCCGTGAAATCATCGGTAAGTTTACCGAAGAGGAACTTTACTCCACCAAGCGCGATACCGTTACAAAATTGATCAAGGCAAACATAGAGAATGCGCTTTCGCAAAACCACGTCGTGCTGCGAGAAGTACTGATCCGCGACATTACCCTTCCTTCCAAAGTGAAGGAGGCTATTGAAACCAAGCTTGAAGCCGACCAGGAAGCTCAAAAATACCAGTACCTCCTCCGTATGGAAAAACTTGAGGCTGAGCGTCAGATTACCCGAGCAAGAGGTAAGGCAGAAGCCAACCGTATCCTGAATGCGTCTCTGACAAAAAATATTCTTCGGGATAAGGGTATCGAAGCCACCATGAAGCTGGCAGAATCACCCAACTCCAAAACTGTTATTGTAGGTTCAGGCGAAAGTGGATTGCCCCTCATTTTGGGCAATTAATAAGCCACCACATACCATTTACAAGGGCAGGTTCATCTCTTTGAACCTGTCTTTTTTTACTTCAAGATGTTTAAGAAGAAAAGCGAAGTTCTTGGCTTAAGTTTTAAGGTCATTCTGTATAATGGTTATCCGCTACCATAGCTAGGGTTTCCAATGATGGCTTACAGGGGTACTCACCAGAGGGTCAAACAAGGATTCTTTGAAGTAGGGTCGGTTTTGTTTGTAACAAAATTCATTGAGATAGTTTGGCAGATATGTATCACTTATACTATGATAAATTCCTAAGAACCATCTCTTTGCGTTTGAAATCATGACATGAACCCTAGGAAGTAGCCTGTCTGCCGAAATCTGTAATTGAGTCAAATGGTAAGGAGTAGGCTTGGCAAAAGTATCCTTGAATAAGGAGAGTGATTGGGCTCCATCGGTGATCACTTCGGCCTCTCTATCAATCTGGGCCTGGGTTTCCACATCAACAGGCCCTGGTTTTCGATGAGGGCTATACTTTTTTTATCCCCCTGCTTTACTTCCTCAGATTCTATCAGGACCAGGACCGTAGCCTGAACCTGAGAGCCTTTGCCTCGTTTCCTTGGTTGATCCTCATCAGGAGGATCTTCGGGGACTATTCTGAAAAAACCTTCATCGAGTTCGACGACCGATTCGAGCTTGTATTGGGCATCTTGCTGACCCCTAACCGAGCGTAACTTATAAAGCAACTC
This sequence comes from uncultured Bacteroidia bacterium, assembly GCA_964564415.1. GTDB lineage: Bacteria > Bacteroidota > Bacteroidia > J057 > J057 > JALEFZ01. The sequence continues at coordinate 77,361 of CAZMAV010000014.1, forward strand.
TCAGATAGGTTGATAGCGTTTATGGCCTAACTGACATTGGAGTTCAAGAGCGAAAAAGCTTTTTTTGTTCATCATATCCCAAGTTTAAGCCAGCCTAAAGTTCAGGCTGCAATCCAACGGGAAAAAATTGAGCCGAATGAAGCATCCATGCTAAAGCGGTTCGGGAAATTTTCAATCAGCAATCCCTTCCGTTTGCAGGTAATGCCTACTTTATGGGTTAAGCAAGTTTAATTTATGAAATATTCAACGTGGAGCCGCTATGTCGGCTCTTTTTGTTTATCAAATAGATAATGGCTTTTTGGAAAAAGCGGTATAGGAAGTTGTATCAAAAAAAGTATCTGATTTTTTTCAAAATTCCTCTAAGAATATTTCTTAAGGAAGACTACTCTTTTTACTTGAATTATCTAAAGGACTTTCAAGTTCTTCACAATAAATCAAGTGGTAAATTATATGACATGAGGTAAAACCAGCTTCTTATAGAAGCTTCACAGGTGATAATCAGGCCTTTGTACAAAGCCGTCATTTCGTCCCATTGAATACCTATTTTAAGACGAAAAATTATCAATTGTATACTTTTCATCTAGATTTACTGGTTCGAGAGCCTTGATTATCTTGACTCATATGTACCAAAATATCGCGTTCTATGGGACCTTTGCTTAAAATGCCCATTGTTTTAGTAATTTAGGGTGTTGCAACCACTAAGTCACTCGCTTTGAGCATTTTCTTTCTTTAGACAACTTAGTTCTAAAGCGAGAAGGTGGATAAGCCAAACAAGATTATGAAAAATCATCCCTTATTTTTATTGAATGGGTGATTTTTTTATTTGAAAGTATGGGCCCAAACCTTAGTTTAAATCCTTAATTGATGTTCAAAGGCAGGAATTCAAACTCCTTACTTTCTATAATTCTCTTTAAATAAAAAGTTTAGATTTGCGTCCTAGGCTCCTTAATGGCATTCTACTATTTACTGCCCTTCTTTTGTGGCTGGGGGTGCTGGGTTTGCGTATTTTTGACCAAGGGCTAAGAATTTTCCCCAACCTGGAGGAAGGCACCCAGATGATCGGGGGCAACCTATACAACTTCCTATTTGCTGGGCTCAACCTAACGCTTGGGATTTTTTTCCACAGAATTTTCAAGAGGATCAACAAACTGGAAGTCTCGGTCCTCATGTGGAGACTCTTCATGATTGGCATGGTTGGTGTGGTCCTCATTATGCTCATCAGCTTCATCAATCGAAGCATAGCAGGAGCTACACTTTACCGCTATATTGTCCAGATTTTTTATATGCTGGGCTATCTTGCCATTTCGATCTTTTTTCTTTCTGCCACCTTTATCTATAAGCGCTTTATTTTTTACCCAAGGACTAAGCGCAAGATTCAGCTCTGGAAAGTCCTGCTTGGATTACTAGGCCTTGCACTTGTCTATGAGACCGAAGCCGTCTACCGTATTTTTCCGGCCTTCCCCCTCAATACCCTATTGATTATTGCCTATTTGGCCTTCCTTGCTGTCACATTGGTACTCTCTACCAATGTGAGATGGTCGGCCTACCTCAATTTTAATCAAAAACTGAGGGTGCTCGGACTTTTGGGCCTCATCATGCTGGTGATTTCGACCTTTTTGATCGCCATTTTTAGGCTCCCTGTACAGCTCAGCCTCAGCAATGAAATTCAGCTTCCCATTTTCCTGTCCATGCTCATCGCCTTTGCGGTGATCTATTCCATATTTGCTGTCCTCTTCCTCTTTTTCAATTTGCCCGCAACTTCTGTATTTGAAAGAGAGAGCGTAGAAATCGCCTCGTTCAGCAACATCAACCAAGCTATACAGTCCAACCTTGACTTCAGCGAAATCCTTACCAACCTTCTCAATGGGAGCATCATGGCTTCTAATGCGGATGGGGGCTGGATCGAACTGATCGATCGGGAAAGTGGAGAAATCCAGGTAAAACTGGAAGAAAGCATCAGTTCTTCTGAGCGAAATAAAATCAACCGTGGACATCAGGTCACACATCAGGTGCTGGAATCCAAGGCTCCCTTTTTGGTACAAAATCTCCACCGCCACCGCTCCTTCAAAGGCTACGAAGGGCAGTACCGCTGCATGTTGGCCGTTCCTATCCTCTCCAATTCACAAAATTACGGAGCTGTTTTCGTTGTCAATGAATTGGCAGCCTCTATAGAGGATGTAACCGAAGACCTGCTCAGGACCTTTGCCGAACAGGCAGGAATAGCCCTTGAAAATGCCGAATTGATCAAGGAGTCCATAGAAATGGAGCGCTACAGAGAGCAGTTAAAAATCGCCAAGGAAGTACAAAACCAACTGCTTCCCAGTAAGCTCCCAAGTACTGCAAAGGTAGAATTCATCGCCAAAAGCGAAACGGCCTATGAGGTGGGGGGAGATTACTTCGACGTGGTCCAGCATGAGGAAGAAGTCTTTCGGGTAGCCATCGGTGATATTTCTGGTAAGGGGACCATCGCAGCCTTTTACATGGCAGAAATAAAGGGAATCTTCCATGCCCTGACCCACCTGGATATGGGGGTCCGCGAATTTATCGTCCAGGCCAACCGGGCGCTTTCTGAGTGTATGCGCCACGGTTTTTTTATGAGCCTTTCTTACCTGGAAATTAGGACAGATGAAAAGACCGTCGAACTGGTACGAGCCGGTCACTGCCCTACATTCCACTACAGAGCCGCAGAGGATGAGATTCACATGCTCCGTGAAGGAACCCTGGGGCTGGGCATTGTCCGTAATGATTCTTACGCCGATTATGTCAAGGATATTCATAAATTTCCTTACCAATCCGGCGATTTTCTCGTTCTATACACGGATGGTATCCTCGAAGCCCGAAATGCCGAGGGAGAAGAATATGGATATGAAAGGCTGGAAGATGAGATTCGGAGAGGAAAAGAAGGAGATGCAGAAGATGTGGCTGCATCTATTGTTCGCTCAGTCAAGTCTTTTTCCCGACCAGAACTGGATGATGACTATACAGTTCTGATTATCAGGTTTCCCTAAAACAAAAAGCAAGAAAGAACCGTAAACATAAGAGAAAATGGATATTGAACAAAGGTTGCACGATCACTGTGATTATGTAACATTGATTCCAGCAGGCGAACTTGACGCCAATTCCTCGGTGTACCTGGATCAAAAGGTTCGAGACCTCATCGACAATCGCAAAGTCAATATTCATGTTCAGATGGATCGCATTGGCTACATCTCGAGCGCTGGCTTGGGAGTTTTTATTTCTTATGTAGAAGAATTGTCAGGGCACCAGGGAAAGTTTGTCCTTACCCATCTGCCCGACAATGTTTATGAAGTTTTTACTATTCTAGGCTTACATCAATTGGATAACCTGGTTTTGGTTAAAGATGACATCGATCCGTGTTCAATTTTTAAGGGAAAGGAATGAGAGCATATCTAAGAGTAAGGTGTAATAAGAGCTATCTGGCGACCATCAGGGAATTTGTAAAATCCCGATTATCCGATCTTGAGGTCAATGGCAACATTTCCAGTCAGATCGTCTTAGCTGTAGATGAGGCCTGCGCCAATTGTATGATACACCAACATCAGTGCGATGATTACTCTACCATAGAAGTGTCTATTTATAGAGAAGACGATACCTTATACAGTGAGATTAAAGATACTGGAAAAGCCTTCCCCATAGATCGTTATCAACCTCAAAGTCCTCAGGAAATACTCAAAAAACGCGGCAAAGGAGGGTTTGGAATTAATTTGATCCATCATATCATGGATGAAATCAAAGTAGAAGAAAAAAGAGATTATTTTATTTATAGATTTGGTAAAAATGTAAACCCAAAGCCTGCCCAGGCCTAAGACTTAAAATCCCGCACAGGGATTTTCTCGTTTCTAACAAAAAATTTTCTACACCTCCCAGCTACCAAGACCTTACTTCAAGAAAAAAGGAAATAAACCCCTCATTGGGACCTACTCCCTTATAACTTCATTTCAAACGACTTCTCCTACCCTTCCTAATCCTAAAATTGCCTTGTCCTGAGCATGACAAGGGTACAGGCAATCACGGGCTCTATGTTATTCTCCTCTAACAAGCGAATCAAGGTAGGATTTTCCGTACCTGGATTAAAAATCACCCGACGGGGATTAAGGTTGATGATCCACTCATAATATTCCTCCTGTCGCTTTGGGTTCAGGTAAAGGGTCAGGGTGTCTACCTTCTCCCCTTCAAAAAGATTCCTGTCTTTTTCAATTTCTACCCCCTTCACCTCTCCTTTTCTCAGTCCCAATGCCAGTATAGGATGCTCGTATTCTTTCAACATGTGAATGGCTCGGTTCGAGTATCGGTAGGGGTTAGTAGAAGCACCTAAGACCAGGGTTGTTTTTTTATCTGTAAGGATATTCATTCTAAATTGATTTTGTATAAATATAAACTTGTAAGTCCCCCTTATTTGTTGGGTAAAAAACAAATCAAGGGGAAAGTGGATATCCACTTTCCCCTGAATAAGGTTCTACTTCAGAAAGTTTATTCGTCGCTTTCGGTTTCTTCGGCAGGCTGCTCAATGTTGGCAGCTCCTTTTTTCACCTCTACGAGTATTTTGTCTTCTTTTTCATCATAGTCTACCGCCAGGACATCGCCTTCGGAGGCTTCTTTTTCAAGGATGGTATCTGCGATGGGATCTTCCAGGTATCGCTGCAGGGCACGCTGCAAGGGTCTGGCTCCATACTGCTTGTCAAAGCCTTTTTCTGCAATGTACTCTTTGGCCTTCTGGCTCAGTTCAATCTGGAAGCCTTTCTCGGTAATACGAGCAAACACTCCCTTGAGCTGCAGGTCGATGATGCGCATGATATCTTCCTGCTCCAACTCGTTGAAGATGATTACATCGTCGATACGGTTGAGGAACTCAGGTCGGAAGACCTTCTTCATGGCGCCCTCAATGGTGGAGCGCATGATTTCCTGGGTCTGATCTTTTCGGGTCTGGGTTTGGAAACCTACACCTGTACCGAAATTCTTCAGCTCGCGGACACCGACATTAGAGGTCATGATGATGACCGTATTCTTGAAGTCGATGCGACGACCTAAGCCATCCGTCAACAGGCCGTCGTCCAGCACCTGAAGTAGGATGTTGAAGATATCAGGGTGGGCCTTTTCGATCTCGTCGAGAAGGACAACAGAGTAAGGCTTGCGACGAACCCTTTCGGTCAACTGTCCACCCTCTTCATAACCCACGTATCCAGGAGGGGCACCGATCAAGCGCGATACCGTGAATTTCTCCATGTACTCGGACATGTCGAGACGAATCAGGGCTTCATCGGAGTCAAACATAAATCGGGCAAGGGCTTTGGCAAGCTCAGTCTTACCCACGCCTGTCTGTCCCAGGAAAATGAAGGAACCGATGGGCTTATGCGGATCTTTGAGGCCCAGACGTGAGCGGCGGATGGCCTTTACGAGTTTGTCGATGGCGGGATCCTGCCCGATGATTACGTCTTTGAGGTCCTCGCCCATGACGCGGAGCTTGGAAATTTCTCCGGCAGCTACCTTAGTTACAGGGATACCTGTCATCATGGCGACTACAGAAGCAACGTCCTCTTCAGAAACGGTGTACCTCTTGTTTTTTGTTTCTTCCTCCCACTCGATTTTGGCTTGTTCCAATTCTTCAAGCAGGCGCTTTTCCTGGTCGCGAAGTTGGGCAGCCTTTTCGTACTGCTGGCTCTTGACGACCTTATTTTTTTGCTCTTTTACTTCTTCGATTTTGGCTTCCAGGTCCAAAATGCTCTGGGGCACGTGGATATTGGTGATGTGGACCCGGCTTCCTGCCTCATCCAAAACATCAATAGCCTTATCTGGGAAGTAACGATCACTCACGTATCGGTCAGAGAGGGTAACACATGCTTTGATGGCTTCCTCTATATAATTGACATTGTGGTGATCTTCGTACTTGGACTTGATGTTGTTGAGAATCTCGATGGTTTCATCCACAGAGGTCGGCTCGACGATGACTTTCTGGAAACGTCGCTCAAGGGCTCCGTCCTTCTCGATGTGCTGACGATATTCATCGAGGGTAGTGGCTCCGATACATTGGATTTCTCCACGGGCCAGGGCGGGCTTGAAGATGTTGGAAGCATCCAGGGAACCGGAAGCACCTCCTGCGCCTACGATGGTGTGCAACTCATCTATAAAAAGAATGACGTCGGGAGACTTCTCCAGCTCGGCCATAACGGCTTTCATTCTTTCTTCAAACTGTCCTCTGTACTTTGTACCTGCCACGAGGGAGGCAATATCCAGGGTTACGACGCGCTTGTTGTATAGGACACGTGAAACTTTTCTTTGGATAATTCTAAGGGCCAAGCCTTCGGCGATAGCGGTTTTCCCTACGCCTGGCTCTCCTATGAGGACGGGATTATTTTTCTTGCGGCGGCTCAGAATTTGAGCTACGCGTTCGATTTCCTTTTCCCTTCCGACGATAGGGTCCAACTTATTTTCTTCGGCGGCCTTGGTGAGGTCTCGCCCGAAATTGTCGAGAACAGGGGTTTTGGACTTACTTGATTTACGAGGTCGATCTCCAGGTTGACTCATTTCTCCAGGTTCAGGTGGTTCGTTAGCAACACTCATTTGAGGATTTCCATCGTCGTCCTTCTGGTCCAATTCGGCGCGTACGATATCGTAGGTGACGCCAAAGCGAGACAGAATTTGAGCGGCGACGTTGTTTTCCTCTCTTAAAATAGAGAGCAAAAGATGCTCAGTTCCGATTACAGCACTTTTCAGCAGTTTAGCTTCGAGCCGGGTGATTTTAAGGACTTTCTCCGCTTGGCGGGTAAGTGGTAGGTTTGTCAGGTTGATGGTAGTAACCGTTCCCCTGACGGCATTTTCTATCGAACGTTTCAGTTGCGACAGATCTACACTCAAATTAACCAGAATTTTTATGGCTAACCCTTCGCCTTCACGAATCAGGCCGAGCAAAAGATGCTCGGGACCAATATAGTCATGACCCAGCCGAATTGCTTCCTCCCTGCTGTAGGATATGACATCCTTGACTCGATCTGAAAAATTTGAATCCGGCATATTTCTTATGTGTGGTCAGTTATTCTGTTGACACATCAGCTTTATAAAATGTGAAAGGTCGAGAAGGAATAACTGCTTGGTGCATTTATAGTTTTTGCTAAAGCTTTTTAATGATAAGCCTTAACCATGCCACGGTCAATTGAGATGACAAGATGACAGGATTACCCTTAGAAAAACGGATTCGTCTGCCTGGGGTTACAAGATCGCGGGCTTGCCGCTATGGCTGTTTGAGGCTCAGGTCAATAGCGTATAAATTGCAATCCCTCCAGCAACCAGGACCATGTTGATCAGGCCCAGAGGAAGTAGTCGCTTCCATCCCAGGTCCATCAGCTGGTTGTACTTGAAACGGGGGAGTGTCCAACGAACCCATATGAAGAGGAAGATAAAGAAAATTGTCTTTAGAGCAAACCATCCTATCCCCCAACCTAACTGCAAGAGAGGGGCCCATTCAGCTACGCCAAGCATCCCCTCGAAGGGTCCGAGGTAGCCACCTATAAATAAGGTGGTGATAAGCATGGAAGCTACTACAATGTGAATGTATTCGGCAAGGAAGAAGAGGGCAAATTTCATGGAGCTGTACTCTGTGTGAAAGCCTCCTACCAATTCCTGTTCCGCCTCCACCAGGTCAAAGGGTGCCCGGTTGGCTTCGGCAAAAGAGCAGATCACAAAGATGATGAAACCCAGCGGATTGATGAAGAGGTTCCAGGCAGAGCGCTGGGCCTCAACGATGGCTCCGGGGCGGAGAAAGCCTTCCATGCCTTCGTAGCGGGCATTGGTGAGGAGTATCACTGACACCACTGCCAGACCCATGGCCAGTTCGTAGCTGATCATCTGAGCAGAGGCCCTGAGTCCTCCCAAGAGAGAATACTTACTGTTTGAAGACCAGCCAGCCAGGGTTACTCCATAGACGGAGATAGAGGTGATGGAGAGCACATAGAGAATACCAATATTGACATCGGCCAGGGTAACGAAGCCACCCGTTGCTTCGGTGAAGGGGATATCGGCCTTCGCAAAAGGAATGACAGCGATGGTAATCAGGGCGATCGTAACTGAAATGACAGGCGATATGAAGTGGACGACCTTGTCAGCCGCTCCGGGGATAATGTCCTCCTTAAGTAAAAGTTTGAGTACGTCAGCAAAAGGCTGCAGCAAACCCAAGGGACCCGTGCGGCTGGGACCCACACGCTGCTGAATCCAGGCAGATATCTTCCTCTCGAAATATACCGAGTAGGCTGCCATGAGGATCTGAACTGCCAGCAAAATACCAATCAGAATAAAGGCGTAGGTCAATGCGTCCATTTCTAATGCTTATCCTAAGTAATGGGGCTAAGTTAAAAACTCTTCCCTGCCCCTCCAAGTCTTTAGTAGTCTCTTATTCTCTCAATCTTTTGCCCTTTCAAGAGGAATTCAAAAAGAAAAGAATGTGGCTTCAAACAGGGGCTTGAACCAAATACCAGCCTGCGGTGGTGAAAAAGTCCCTTAAATGTGGGATGGACCCGACAAAGCGAGACTGAATCCTAGGCTCCAGGCCAAATTTGAAGCGATAAATAGGGTTGAAAAGGTAAAGTCTATGGGAAAGTACTTCCAATTGGCTGTCTTTGATGATGCGCTCGAAGCGAGCCAGAGAGATGCCTGTTTCTTTAATCTCCACAAGAGCTTCTACATTGCCCGGAGTCTCTCCAAAGGCCTTTAGCACTCCTTTATAAAGGGGCATGGGTAGGAGATGAAAATAGGGGGTCATGCCCAGCACCTTACTTTTACAGGTCTGCTGATGCCCTCCAAAAGGCATGCGCCAGGGAGGAAAACCAAAGAAAATATAGCTGTTGGGCTTGAGAAAGTTTTTCAGGTAAGGAATAAATGCCTCCTGATCTGGTATGTGCTCAATGGTGTCCTTAAGTAAGATGAGGTCAAACTGTCCCTTGTAGGTAGACAGGAAGTCCTTATCGTAGACATTCTTAGCCAGGAACTGAAGCCTTCCTTCCCGTATTCCCTCGGCATTGAACTCCTTGGCACGCTTGATCCTAGGTTCTGAAAGATCAACCCCAAGGCAGCTTACTCCTCTCTGAGCAAAGGCATGGAGTACCCCTCCTTCTCCACAACCAATTTCCATAACTTTCATCCCCGGTCGCAGGGGAAGTTGCTCTTCCACAAAGGGAATGAGATAGTCGCGGGCATTGTCAACCTGCTGCTGAAACCTAATATCAACGGATGAATGTTGGGCCAGGGCCATAGAAGATTGATTGAGCTACAAGTTTAAGGTTTTTTGAGGGGAGTTGCGACGGAAAATAAACTACAGGTTCATTTTTAGCCCTAGATCTTATTCCAGGGGTGACCTTTTCCTAGGCTTTCACTCTAAATCATCGAGTAGGTCGTCAGCCTATTCATTTAGGGCGTTTTCATGGCTGTTTCCCGCAGGACTTTGTGCCTGCGGGATCATTTTTTATTGATAATCACATGAATATAGTTTATAGCTTGATAAATCTCTCCCAGAACCTACCCCTTATTATATTTTTATTTCCGAACTATTTGAAATTATTCAAAGTTGACAAATCAACTCTAATTCGTATCAACCAGCGGAACTGATTTTCTAAGGGGATTTAACCTAAGCCGGGTTTTTCCCCTTTCCAATCCTGGAAGCCTCTGCTATGGTCCTGTCCCGGATACCCGAGAGTTACCTGGCAGTTTTAGTGAAAACAATGCCAATTTTCAGGGTCCTCTGAACGCTTCTCAGGCAAGTAGCCTGATCGGTGCCATCCCAAATTTTCATCGCATTGTTTCAAACAACTATTCGGTTGTTGATGATTCTTCCATCATGATTATCTTTTGCAATTCCAGTGCGGGCCAGCCTTTTACCAAAGAGGATGAAGGTGATGTAGCAACGAAGGACAACAACGAGATCTTCAGAACCTATCCCAGTCCTTTTCGTCAGCGCATGACCCTCGAAAAGTGGTATTGGCGAGGTAGAAATGAGGGTACAGGACCTCAGCAGACGGATTTTTATGGAGGAAAAGATGAATGGAGAGGAAGGAAGCCAGTTGGAAATGGACATGAGCGGATGGGAGGCTGGTATCTACATCCTCACCCTGAAGGGCAGAGATTTCATGTTCAGAAAGAAGGTAGTCAAAGCTTCTGGATAAGGATCTCTGAGCTTTTTAGATTGTTAGTTGGAAATGAAAAATCCCGGAATGAAGATTCCGGGATTTTCTTATGTCTAGCCTGAAAGGTTGGACTAGTCCTCCTTTCGAGTTACTTCAATTTCGACTTCGGCTTTCACCTCTTTGTGAAGGTGGATCACTGCGGTGTAGGAACCGGTATTGCGAATATCGTCCAGGGTAATGTTCTTCCTGTCGATGTCAAGGCCTTTGTCTTTGAGCTTATTGGCAATCTGCAGGGCTGTTACCGACCCAAAGAGCTTGCCATCGGCACCGGCGAGGGTTTCGATCGCCAGTTTAAGGCCGTCGAGCTTATCTGCTTCTTCCTGCGCCTGACTCTTGATAAATTCGAGTTTATGAGCGCGCTGTCGGTTTTTTTCCTCCAGTTCTCGCTTGGCAGAGGCGGTGGCCAGGATGGCCATTCCCTGAGGGATCAGGAAGTTACGTGCGTAGCCGGGTTTAACTTTTACCACGTCATCCTTATCGCCCAAGTTTTTTACGGGTTGTTTCAGAATAATTTCCATTTCTTACTTCAATTCGTCGGTTACAAATGGTAAAAGGGCGAGGTGGCGGGCGCGCTTGATAGCCACGGCCAGTCTACGCTGAAATTTGAGGCTGGTCCCCGTGATGCGGCGAGGCAAAATCTTCCCTTGATCGTTGACAAACTTGAGCAGGAAGTCGGGGTCCTTGTAGTCGATATACTTGATGCCCGCTTTCTTGAAGCGGCAATACTTTTTTTGTCGGGATTCGGTTTTGATGCGATTTACTGCCGTCGGCCCAATCACATTCCCTTTTCCACGTCCTCGTTGTCTTTGTGCCATGTTTTTAGGGGTTACTTGGTTCCGGTTTTAGCATCCTTTCTCAATCCAAATCTTTGTTCGCGACGCTTCACATTGAAGGCCAGGGCATGCTTACCCAACCTCACGGTGATGTAGCGAAGTACGCTGTCGTCGTAACGGTAGTTTTGCTCAAGCTCAGCGACAAACTCAGGCTTGCCTTCAAACTCGATGTAAACGTAGTAACCGTTCGTCTTTCTCTTCACGGGATAAGCCAACCTTCTCACGCCCCAGCGCTCGATGTTGTGGATTTTCCCATCGTTGTCTTTAATCATCTGGACAAATTTGTCCACTGCCGCTTTATGCTCAGTCTCAGGCAGATCGGGAGTGAGAATGAACACTGTCTCATATTCTTGCTTAAATGAGACGGGTTTAATATCCATCATAGTTATTGAAAATGGACTGCAAAGATAGGGAATAGGGCGATCGGCCGCAAAGTATTTACCCAATTTATTGAAGAAAGTCCCTCATTTTCGCCCTCATCCTTTAAGAGAAAGGAGATATTGGCTAATTTAGTCCTACAATTAAGATTCATGGCCCATAAACTTCCTTTTAGCGCCCACCTCAGGCGCCTCACCTGCCATAGAGAAGGCTCCGGATGGAGAAAAACCGAGCCCTATCTATGGACCATTTTCTTCAAAATAGATGGAGAGCATCTCAGGCTCACGGAGACCTTTAAGATCGAAGGCGAGGTGTCCTTTAAGTTTGCCGAAGGAAGCCACGGAAACCTCGGTGTCTCCTCCATGGAGGCTGGGGAAACCATAGAAGTACCCCTGTCCACTGGCCTGTTTCAATCCGAACTTCAGCCCATAGATGTCCCCTTCTTCAATTATAAAATCCCGGGCATCATCGGTATTGTCGCGGTACTGATGGAAAAGGAAAATGTAAGCCGACAGGGGGCCGAAGCTGGACACAAAGCCCTCAACGACTATGTGAGGAGAGCTGTCAACGATGCGGTGCAGTCCTTCGATGTAAAGGAAATCGACGTCGAAAACATCCAGGATTCTATCCGGGTCTACTTCAGCCAAGAGGTAGAAAGCTTCGTGGAAGGCATAGAGGAGGCCGTGGCCGATGCTGTCAGGGATGCTCAAAATATTTTCCAAAACATCTGGTCCCTCATTGACCGGGACAACCTGGTAGGATACCGCATCTGGGATGTCAATCATAGCGACCTGGAGGCCCATGATTTTCGGTTTCCCCTGAAGGTGCGCTGGCAGGGTCCCGAGGTCGGAGATTGGGAACTCACAGGCGAAATCAACGCCAAAGACCTCAAACCCAGCTTCGAAGTGGCGATCGAATGAAGCCACTCCCCAATTCTGGCTATATTTTCCCCAATTACGGGTAAGAAAAACAGTTGGCAATCTGCTGTATTTGTGTGCCACAGACGCACCTGGACACAGCCCTTTGTCTAAACCCCAATTGTCAACTAATATAAAAATTTCAAAAATCACCACTCTCCTGCTCTTTGTTCTTCTGGGTTCAATTTCTGCAAATGCCCAGCAAGTAAATTACAAGACCCTAACAAACAGTCCGCGAAGTGCCAAATTATCAATTGGAATCTCTCCCCTGGACTTTTTTCTACTTGGAGGAGAACCCATAGGAGGCCCTGGAATCAATGCCTACTTCCGACCCATAGAAAAGCTCAAGGTCGGCATGAAAGTAAGTAGTGCCATGTACATGAATGATCTCCGTGGAGAAGAAAGTGTAAGTAGCCTCAAAAGGATGGGAGGTCTTTTTTCAGAAGCTCACCTTGCCTACACCTGGCTGAAAAAAGGCATCAACCTCACTGATCCCAGTGGCAAAGTCAAAGAAACTAGGTTCAACCTAAAATCTTCCCTCACCTTTGGTGGTACCCGCAATACCTACATCAATTATCCTTTCAACCGGGTCATCGAACGCAGCATACGCCTGGGGGGCTTCTACAATAATATTCCGCTTCAAAACAATACTGAAGGAGCCACAGGAGTATTTGTAGGACTAAGCCGGACGGGGAGAAGATACGCCAGTATCGACGTCGACGGCTTTGGCCAGAAGGCCAGAGGCTCGTCAATGGGATATTATGTGGACTTTATGTTTGGCTCTGTGGCACCCGTAGATCCCAGTCAGCCTGTAGAAAGTGGCTCTGGCTTTCGGGTAGGCTTCAACATAGAAAGCGTAGGTGGCCTTACCCCTGTTATGACGACTTTCGAACTGGGTAAAATGCCGGGAGCCAGTGGATACCTGAGGCTGATGTTCACCTTCTCCCTTCAGTCCGGCGAGTATTTCTACCAGGGAAGCTACAAGAAAAAGAAGGCTCCCACCAAGACGCTTCCCGCCCTGATCCGAGCCCTATAAAATTTCGCCTCCCTACAGACAACTTCACTTTTTGATCCCCACCCCAGGCAAAGGTTACTTTGTTCTGGGGCTTTAATTTTATGTCCTTCCTGAAAAGTTAATTAACTTGATAAAAACTATTTCCTCATGAAGGTATTGGTCCTTCTGGCGCATGCCGACGACGAAAGCCTCGGGATAGGAGGCAGTATTCCCTTTCTTCTGGAAAAAGGACACGAGGTAGAGCTAATCATCATGTCAGAGGGTGTGGTTTCGATGAGAGCCGAAGCTACTGACAATAGGAAGGCCCTGACCCGGGCCTGCCGTATCTTGGGCCTGGCGAATTTTACCTGCCTTGGTTTTCCGGACCAAGCATTTGAAACCCTTGCTCAGGCAAAAATAGCCATAGCGGTGCATCGACAATTAACGGTCCTGCCGGATATCATCATCACCCATGCCTCCGGGGACCTAAACCTGGATCACCGCATCACCCATCAGGTCGCCAAGGTAGTAGGAAGGCCAAGACAAAAACCTATCGGTATACTGGGCTGTGAGATTCCGGCTTCTGCTGCGTGGAACCATTCAGGTTTTACCCCCAATTATTATGTAGATATTTCTCCTTACCTTGATCAGAAAATCAAAGCTTTTGCTGCCTATCAGGAGGAAAACCGAAGCTTTCCAGATCCCTTTTCACCGGAAGGCCTTCGTACACAGGCCCGCTTTAGGGGAATGGAGGCAGGATATCAAGCCGCAGAAGGATTCGAAGTTATCCGATGGTACGGCGAATTTATGAAGGATATATCATGAATATGGAACATTCACCCCAGTTTGAAACCTGGATGGATAAAGGAATCAAGCAAGCAGGCGAAGGAAACCTGGAGGCAGCCCGAGCCTCATTTCACAAAGCCAAAGAAGCTGACCCAGACCGCTTTGAAGTATATTCCAACCTGGGGGCGGTAGAGCAATTGGCCTTCGACCACCAACAAGCACTGCTATTCTTTGATAAAGCCCTCGAAATCGACCCTTTTCATACCGAAACTCTTTACAACAAGGGAATTTCCCTTTCGGCCCTACGAAGGTTTGAAGAAGCCCTCAATGCATTTGACAAGGCCCTGGAGGTTCAGCCCGACTATTCCCGCCTTTACATGGCCAAAGGCTATGCCCTCATGGAGTCAGGCAGAAAACAACAGGCTCAGGCTCTTTTTGAGACCTTTCTCCAACTATCTTCCGGAAAAGATGAGGACCTCCAGGATCAGGTCAGGCTTTGGCTGAAGGTGTTGGAAAGTCCTCATATAGAGGAGGATCACCTAGAACTTCTAGGCTCTTCCAAAGAGGCACTGGACCTGGGTGACGGCCACTCTGCCCTGGAATTATTGGATAAATTCCTGGTTAAATATCCCTCTCAGCACGTGGTTATAAGTTTCAGGGCATTTGTCAAAGCCCGGATGGGTGATGCTCAGGGAGCTGCCGAGGACAGCAATTTAGCTGAAAAAATGGCTCCACACGATCCCCTGGTATTTTACTGGAAGGGGAAAATCGCCCTGGCTCAAAAAGAAGAAGAAAAAGCCAGACAGATATGGGAAAAGGCCCAGGGATTGAAGCCTCGCCTTCCAGAAATATTCACCTCCCTGGCCGGGATAGAAGCCGACCCTGAAAAGCAATTCCAGTTGTATTCACAGGCCATCACCCTTCACCCCAGTACATCGACGGCCTTTGTACAAAGGGGCAAGATTTTTCAGGAAAAGGGAAAGGTTCTCGACGCCCTGAGCGATTTTTCAAAGGCCCTGCGCCTGGAGCCGGATCAAACAGAGGTTTACCAATGGATAGAGGATATCCTGGGCTATCTGGGAGACCACCTTTCTACCCATGATCAGGACCCTAGCTCTTATGCCCAGCGCGCCCAGGCCTTTATGAATTTGGAGAGGTTTGAGGATGCCCTCAGCGACTGGCAGTCGGCGATCCAACTGGACCCTGACAATCCTATGTTGATCAGGGGCTTGGCGGCAGCTCTCTTCAATTCAGGCCAGGGAGTTCGGACCTGGGAACTGCTGACCAAGGCCATTGGTTGCCTTCCCGATATTCCTGAGCTCCGCCTGGATCGGGCCAAGATCGGTCTGGAGCTCATGCGAAGTCAGGAAGCAGAGGAAGATCTCATAGAAACCTTGAACCTGGACAATTCTCTTGCTGATGCTCACTTTTTAAAGGGTCAGCTCCATGCTTCTAGGGAGGAATGGCTGGCAGCGGAGACTCACTTTGGTCAGGCTCAGCAATTAGGGGAGGAGCATCCAGAGTTGTTTCGCCAATTGGCATTGATTGCCCTTCAAAAAGATCAACTGGAGAAAAGCCTGGATTACTTCGAAAAAGGCATGTCTTTGGGCATCAATCCTGCTATCATGATGGATGCCGCAGATGTAGCTCAGGCATTGGAACAGCCGCGAAAAGCTCTCACTTATCTGGACGAAGCCTTGAGCTACTTTCCAGATCTTGCCGACGCCTGGCAACTCAAGACGATGATCCATCATGAACTAAAAGAAAAGGAGGAAGCCTACAGGGCCAGCAGAAGCTGGTCTCGCTACGATCCCTTGTCTTTAGAAGCCTGGCAATTACGGATGGCGCTTGCTACAGAACTTCGCGCCTGGGAGGATGCACTGGGTGCAGCTATCAGGCTTTCCAAGGAAGGCGAAATCGAGGACGAGACCCTGAAAGTCAAGGCTCTGTCCTATTTTAACTTGGACAAAAAAATCAAAGCCAAGAAAGAGTTGATCCGGTATCAGGAGGACTACGGTGAACTCCCGGATTCCCTGGAGCAAATATGGGCCGAAGTCCAGGACCTCGATCTCCCTCAAAAGAAAAAAAAGCCTTGGTGGAAATGGAAATAAGCCTTTGGGAGAGAGTAAATAATAGCGTACTTTTGTCGCCTTAGGAGAAATACCTAGGGCCAAGGAAGTAGGGCAGAAGGCTAGAAACTTTTTCCAAAAAAACTTCCTCTTTACTTGAATTTGATCCGGGAATATCTCTAAATTTGCAGACCCAAAAACAAGATTGACCCGTAGTATAATTGGCAGTACAGCGGATTTTGGTTCCGTTAGTCGGGGTTCGAGTCCCTGCGGGTCAACTAAAATGGCGCCAAAAATCAAAATATTCTCAGGGACAGGATCCCGTTACTTGGCGGAAAAGATATCAGATTTCTTCGGTACTCCCCTGGGTAAAATAGAGATACTGAAATTCAGTGATGGTGAAATTCAGGTCTTTTACGAGGAGTCCATCAGGGGATCTGATATTTTTATTGTGCAGTCTACCTTCGCCCCCGCGGAAAACATCATGGAGTTGCTCCTAATGATTGATGCAGCGAAGCGGGCCTCAGCAAACCAAGTCATCGTAGTCATTCCCTATTACGGTTATGCTCGTCAGGACCGGAAATTCAAGTCCCGGGTATCTGTGGGTGCAAAGCTCATGGCAAACATTCTGACGGCTGCCGGAGCGGATAGGATCGTAACCATGGACCTCCACGCAGGTCAGATTCAGGGATTTTTCGATATTCCCCTGGATCATCTCGATGCGTCAGCGGTCTTTGTTCCTTATCTTAAAAATTTGAAGGTAGACAACCTTTGCATTGCCTCTCCCGATATAGGAGGGTCGGCCAGAGCTCGTCGCTATGCAGATTATATAGGCGCTGAGCTTATCATCGTGGATAAGCACAGGAAGAAACCCAATGAGATCGCCTCTATGCAGGTGATAGGAGATCCCAAAGGATTGAACATTGTTTTGGTGGACGATCTGACGGATACTGCAGGGACCATTTGTAAGGCAGCGGATTTGCTGGTTAAGGAAGGCGCCCTTTCCGTCAGGGCCATCGTTACCCATCCCCTGCTGTCGGGCCCTGCTTATGAGAGGATAGAAGCCTCCAAACTAGAGGAAATTGCAGTAACAGATACCATTCCTCTTCAGAAGGAATCGGAGAAAATAAAGGTGCTCAGTATTGCACCCATTTTTGCGAAAGCATTCAGAAAGATTCACAATTTTGAGTCGATAAGCTCACTTTTTATAAATTAATCGGGAAAGATGAAAACGATTGATCTACAGGTACATAAAAGGGAAACCACAGGTAAGCGCGAGGCCAAAGACCTTCGCAAGAATGAGATGGTCCCAGGTGTAATTTACGACAACAGCAAGGCGATCCATATCACAGCGAGCCGCCTGGACCTACGTAAGGTCATTTACTCACCTGATACCTACATTGTCAACCTCAACCTCGACGGTGAAACTTACGCTACCGTAGTCAGAGATGCAGATTATCACCCCCTTACCGACATCGTCCAGCATGTCGAATTTCTCAGGGTGACCAAGGAAAAGCCCGTTGCCGTTTCTCTTCCCATCAAATTTGTAGGTACAGCGGCAGGTGTAGCCAAAGGTGGTAAGCTCGCCATTAAGCTCAGAAGCCTTAAAATAAAAGGCATCGCCTTTGACCTTCCCGATAAAATCCAGGTGAATGTTTCCAAGCTGGAGCTGGGAGAGTCTATCAAGGTGCAGGATGCAGAGCAGGAAGGAATCAAGATTTTGACCTCTCCCTCCGCAGCCATTGCTACTGTAGTTATCCCACGTGCCCTGCGCTCCAAGACCTCACAGACCGAGGAAGCAGCAGCAGAAGCACCCGCAGCAGAGTAAGGATTCTCCTCACCTGCAAGAAGAGAAAGACCAATCCTGTCCTCGGGCAGCATTGGTCTTTTTTGGGATATGCCCAACAACTGCCTTGATGGTCTTCTCTTGCCTCAATAAACATTAATAGTACCGCCCTCACCTTCCCTCCCAATGAAATACCTCATCGCTGGACTTGGAAATATAGGTGCCGAATACGAAGGCACCCGACACAACATAGGTTTCATGGTGATCAAACATATGCTCGAACACTTTGATGTTAGTGCAGAGCTTAGCCGCCATGCGTATACTGCCCTTGTCAAGCATAAAGGGAGGCAACTACACCTTCTCATGCCCACCACCTACATGAACCTAAGCGGGAAAGCCATCAGATATCACCTGGATAAGCAAAAAATTCCCATTGAAAATCTTCTCGTCATCGTCGACGACCTGGCCCTGCCCTTCGGGAAACTGCGATTGAGGGGGAAGGGTTCCGACGGAGGACATAACGGCCTGAAAAATATCCAGGATCAGCTTCAAACCACCAAATACCCTCGCCTCAAGTTTGGGATCGGAGATGATTTTCATAAAGGCGAGCAAATCAATTACGTCCTGGAGGCCTTTCAGGCTGAGGAACAAGGGCAGCTCCCCGCATTGATCAAGCAGAGCATGGAAATAATCCTGGCGTTTTCCACAATTGGACTTGCCCGTACCATGTCCAGCTACAATGGAAAATAGAACAAGGAGGAGGCTTTGGGGTTAATGTTCTCAACTTACCCAAAGCTATATTTCCATGTACTTTGTACCCATAACCATCGAGCTTCTCAGCCTGGCCATGGGGAGCTAAGGAGGCGGCCACCTTTTGCAATAAACTGGCCCCCCGTTATGTGGTCCCCATGCATGATCCCTGGGACAAACTTAAATTGGTGGAGAAATTCGAAAAGCGGCTGGAATCCGGGATGACATGCGTTTGCCTACGCTAATCCAATCTTAGAGGGCTTTGTCTGCGGCCTTTTGCTGGGGTGGACTACGCCTTGCCGTTATTCTTTTGACAAAATACATCCCGATGTCCCCCTTATTTTTGATGGGCACGGTACGCTTGGGTTCCACCTGTATGTAAGGGCTGACTTCCTGAAAGGTAGCTTCGGAAATATTGACCTTGCCGGGCTCGCTGCTGGACTCCATTCGGGAAGCTACGTTGACATCATCGCCCCACACATCGTAGGCGAATTTTTTCTCTCCGATTACCCCTGCCACGACCTTTCCGGTGTGGATACCTACCCTTAGCTTCCATTCCTGCTCACCGCGCTGCCGCTGTTCTGCATTCCATCGATTTATAAATTCCTGCATTTCCATGCCTGCGGCCACGGCATTGATGCCCTGATAGGGGTCTTCTCTCACCAGTCCGGCTACGGCCATGTATGCATCACCGATGGTCTTGATTTTTTCAAGCCCGTACTTGGTGGTAATGATGTCGAAGTTATGAAAGGCGTATTCGAGTTGCTCTAAGAGTTCTTTGGGGCTCATCCCTGCTGCCAGTCGGGTGAAGCTCTTGAAATCGGTAAACATGATGGTGACCTTTTGATGCTCTACGGGTTCGACGAGATTCTTCTCCTTGAGTTCTTGGGCAATACGGGCAGGGAGTATATTTTCCAAAAGTCGGTCAGCCCTTTCTTTTTCCTGTTGTATTTCCTCCTGAGCTTTTTTCCTTTCAATGGCCCGCTGCCACATGGTGAGGGCGATCCATAGCAGAAGAATTCCCACAAAGATGGATGCCAGAAGGATAATCTGAAAGTTTCTGTTCCTAACCTCCTGCAGGGCTTCGAGGGCAAGCTTTTCCTGCTCAATTTGCTTTTTCTCTCTCTCGGCAAACCTTTTGGCCTCTTTCTCCACGTTCAGTTCAGCTTCCTTTTTTGCTGTCTCCAATTCCAGGTATTCTTTTTCGCTCATGAGGACCTCATTGGTTTCGATGGCGGTAGTCAAGCTGTCTTGTATATTGTTGATGACGCTGGATACGGTATTGAGTTCGCGCTGATACTCCTGTGCACTGAGGCTACTTTGCAAGAGATCATTGGCGGTAGCTATGTCCTTTTCAATATCGGCCAGGGTACGCTTTAGGTTCGCTTTTTCCGCAAATACCTTGGCTTGCTTGAGCAGGTTGAGGGCTTCTTTATAATTTTTCTTGCGGAGGTAGCTCTGACCCACATTTTGTGCAGCCTTCGCTCTTTCTACATTACTGGGACTGGCCAGGGCGTATTTCAGTTGGCTCTGATAGGCCTTGTCTGCCTTTTCATTTTCTCCCGTACGGCTGTAAGCGATTCCGAGGAAATTGTAGTCCTGGGCCAATTTTTTATTCTGTCCTACTTCACGTTTGACGTATCTCATCCTTAGCCTGATGGCCTTGAGAAGAGGATCGGGGGCTTGGGAAAATTTATTTTGATTAATCAGAATAAAGCCCTTGACGGAATAGGCTTCTGCACCTCTTCGCCTGTCATTGAGGTCTTTTGACAGTTGGATAGCTCTTTCTGCAAAGTCAAGGCTTTCTTCGGGATAATAGCGAAACTGGTCGCTGGCAGCCTTGAGGAGGATTATATACTGCTCTTTTTTATTATTGACAGAGTCGAGGGCTGCTTCTGTCTCTTCGGGAGTCTGCCCCAAGGCATGGACAGAAGTCAATAGCAGGCAACTGATAAAGAGGACAAGAGGAAAATACTTCATACTTTTCATTCAAGTATATGTATGACTCGACAGGTAGCGGGAAAGTCCGCTGCTGCTATGGGTGCAGGTGGGAAAATGTTCGAATCAGTGAAATACCCCAAAGTGGAGGAAAGCCAATGCCTCCACATATATGCCTATCTAAATTGCGAAAGAATGACCAAAAGCCCAAGGATAATTTAAGTATCAAAGGGTAGATTTTTCGCCTTGATGATTTTTTTGAGTAATTAGGACCGAGTTTCACTCAGAATTTCTGCTACCCTTGAGGAGCATGGATTCAATGTAATGGTTGGGGATTTCATGCAAAGCAAAGATATCATCGCTACCCTTGCGGGGTCCGCACTTTTTTCTGGTCTCGAAACAAAATACCTGGAGGAAATTGCAGCCAGGACAAAAGTACGCCAGTATTTTCCCGACGATGTCATTGTCTGGCAGGGCCAGCCCAGCAAGACCCTTTTCTTTATCATGAATGGCATTGTGGCCGTCAAAAACATGGTCAGAGGAAAAGAAAATGTCCTGGCTTACCTCATCTCTGGAAATACCTTTGGAGAAGTGGGAATCCTCGAAAATCAGCCCCGCTCAGCCTCTGTGGTGGCCGTCAGCGAAGTCGATGTGATGGTCATCCAGCGCAAGGACTTCCTGGACATCCTTCATCAACATCCCTCTGTGGCCATTGAATTGGCAAAGATCCTCGGACATTACCTCATCCAGTCCAATCGCAGGTTGGCCAATGAAAACAAAGACCTGCAAATGATCCTTATCTTCAACGCTCAGGATCAGACAGGATCGACCTCCCTGGGTACCCTGATGGCTAAAGAACTCTTTGAGACCCGAAAAAGCACCACCGCCTACCTTGAGTATCCCCATCCCTGGCGCATTCTCAAAGGAGAACAGCTCCGAAGGGGAAGAACAGCCTTCAACCATGCCGATGGCTATGATATCCTTTTTCCCCAGCGTGATGAGCACCTTCCCTTCGCTACCCAGACCACCATACTCCTCGACAAGATCAAACAGCAATATTACAACATCGTCGTCAATATCCAAGGCGGCTTTGATGAAGCCATTCAAGGCATGCTCGAAGATGCTTCCCAGGTTCTCGTTTTGGCCAAAGGCACCCCAGACGGGATCAAAGATGCCCAATACCTGGTAAAGGAATTGAAAATGAACATCAGGGTAGAGGAAACCTCTGTTTTTACCATTTTGACCCAAATTGAAGATAAAGAGGCCATGAAGGAGGCCAGGCACTATGCCGATTATACCCTGCCTTACCTGGAAAATTTTCCAACCTTTAACCTCAGAAAACCTCCCGAAACCTACCCTCAAGAAATTCAAGAGTTGGTAGAAAGCTGTGTAGATCGACTGGAGCGTACCAATAGCATTGGAATTTATATCCCCAGCACCATCAATGGCAACCAGCCCTTTGATACAGGGAAATACAGAGAAAAGACCCTTGAATTCATGGCCGAACGGTTTGGCGGAGCTACCTGTAAAACCGGGACAGGAGTCTGGAATTCAGAGCAGTTGGGACTGGTAGGCGAGTCCGTTTTTATCATTCATTCTTACATTACCCAGCCCGACCTCAAACGCCACCTGGACGATGTGCTGGACTACATCCGCCAACTCAAAAGAGAGCTAAATCAGGAGGCCATGGCCCTGGAGATCAACAGAAAACTTACCTTGATTTAGCCAATACCTTTATCCCTTATAGTGAGCCGGACCGCATTTCAGCCACCCCTGGAGGGAAAATGCCCCTTGGAGGAGTGGGTGTTGCAGGAGTAAGGAAGTCCCTAGCTTGACGGATCGACTTTGGGTTTAAATTTTGATACGGCCTGTGCCTCTATATAGATCTTCTTTACAATGGGATAGGCCTTGCGGATATTATTTTCTATCCTCCTAACGACTTCTTCGATCTGATCAGATTTCAAGTTGTCCTTAAATTCTACATCCAGGGCCACAAACAAGTCGTCCGGACCGAAGTGCATCGTGATGGGGGGCATGGCGTTGAATATTTCTTCATCCTCTTCCACGATTTTTTCGATTCCTTTTCTGACTTCTGGCAGGGCACTCTCACCAATCAAAAGGGCCTTGGTTTCATAGGCAAGGACCCCTGCGATTATCGCCAGGATAACGCCGATAAGGATAGAAGCAAGGCCGTCATACATGCCATTGCCGGTGAGGTCGGTCAAGAATACCCCAGCCATAGCGATCATCAGTCCCAAAAGTGCTGCTGTATCTTCAAAGATTACGGCAAAGCGCGAGGGGTCCTTGCTTTTGCGAATTGCCTCCCAGAAGGCCATTTTTCTCTTTCTCCGCTGCTTGTTGAAGCTCCTGAGGGCAAAAAACAAGGCCGCTCCTTCAAAGACCATAGCCACGGCCAGAATGATATAATTGAGGGTCGGGTCGCCCGAATGGGTAGGGTGCTGAAGATGGTCTATGCCCTCGTAGAGTGAGATCCCCCCTCCCAAGGCAAAAATCAGAATCGCCACCACCAATGACCAGAAGTAAAGTTCTTTTCCGTGGCCCATGGGGTGCTCTTCGTCGGGTCCGATCTTGGAGCGGCGAATGCCATAGAGCAATAAAAGGCCATTGCCGGAGTCGACGAGGGAGTGTATGCCCTCGGAGAGCATCGCTGCCGATCCACTGATAAATGCTCCGATAAATTTTGCAATGGCGATGGCGACGTTAGCAGCTACCGCAGCGTAGATAGGTCCTTTTTCTGTTCCTGCCATAAGGGTGGGTTTATTTGGAGGCAAAAATACATATTCACTCACAAAATCCACATTTATCCAGGAATGCCTAGGCAAACATCGAATTCAGGGAGCTTTTCATTCCTCTTAGAACTTCTTGTAAGATTTATAAAATGAAGGGAAATAGAAGATGCTTTATCTTACAGACCTGCCTCTTTCTTGTTTCGCCTGCATTTCTCACTGCAGTAGATCACCTCATCCCAAACTTTTTCCCATTTCTTTCGCCAATTGAAGGGCTGCCCACACACCGGACAAATTTTGCTCGGCAGGTTAGACTTGGTATAGGTTTTTTTCTTATTCTTTCCTTTTGACATAATGCTAAAACCTACCCAAGACGGATTGGTTTTTATCAAAAAGAGCCTTGCCCCAAACAGGGAAAGGCTCTAAAGTATTTTTTGACTGAAGTATCTTTGATTTTTACTCCATGATGAAGGGGTATTCGCCTACGTAGATATCTTCGTACAGGGCGCTGGTATCGGGATAAGGAGATTCTTCGGCATATTTTACACACTCTTCGACCAGATTCTTGATCTTGCTGTCAATGGTCTTGGTCTCCTCCTCAGTGATTGCCTCGTTTTCTCCCATGGTAATCTTGAGGTTAGCAATAGGATCCTTTCCCCGGTACTTATTTAACTCTTCACGGGTACGGTACTTGGCAGGGTCAGACATAGAGTGTCCCTTGTAGCGGTAGGTTTTCATTTCTATCAGGTAGGGCCCTTTTCCATCTCTGACGTGCTTAACAATATCCTTCATGTTTTCGAAGACATTGACCACGTCCATCCCATCGACCTGCTTGGAAGGCATGTCATAAGAAAGGCCCAATTTATAGAGATCAGTAACGTTAGAGGTACGCTCGACAGAGGTCCCCATGGCGTAGTTGTTGTTTTCTATAATAAAAATGACCGGGAGGTTCCAGAGCATGGCGAGGTTCATTGTTTCGTGGAATGAACCCTGACGAACCGCTCCGTCGCCCATCATGCAGACGGCAACCCGATCCTCTCCTCTATATTTGCAGGCGAAACCGAGTCCGGCTCCCAAGGGGATCTGAGCTCCTACGATGCCGTGTCCTCCCAGGAAGTTTTTCTCCTTGGAAAAGAAGTGCATGGAGCCCCCCTTGCCTTTGGAGCAGCCGGTGGCTTTACCAAATAGCTCCGCCATACAGGATTTGGGGTCTACCCCACGAGCCAGGGCACCTCCGTGATCGCGGTAGGCAGTAATCACATAATCATCTGGCCTTATGGTAGCCTCGAGCCCTACAGCCACAGCTTCCTGACCAATATACAGATGAAGGAACCCACGAAATTTCTGCTGCATATAAAGCTGGCTAGCCTTCTCCTCAAACTTACGGATCAACAGCATCTGCTCGAACCAGTTTAACAAGAGCTCTTTATCGTAGGATTTTATTTCTGACTTAGTACGGGTAGACATACAACAATGCTTTGACGTATCTATACAAAAAAGTAGTATTAACAGAGAGTCAAGTTCCCTATTAAAGACATTTTTTACAAATGATCGAGCGGATAATTTTTGCCGTTGTACCTTTGTATTTGACTAATGAGGTGAAAGTATGACTTTTCCCCTGCTTAACCCCCTGCTTTTTGGGGCAAAGATTCTCCCACATTTATGCATTTCAGCCACTTACACCTGATTCAATTTCGCAATTATGACGAGTTGATCCTGGACCCCTCTCCGGGAATCAACTGCCTGACAGGACCTAATGGGGCCGGCAAAACCAATATCCTAGACGCCATTCATTACCTGGCTTTTACCAAGGGATTTCGCAACAACCAAGACCGGCAGGCCATTCAAAAAGGGGCTGAATTTTTCTTTGACGGGGGAAAACTCATGCGAGACGGTAGCGAGAGGATGATCCAATGCAATTTCCAAAAAGGTAAAGGCAAAAAAATCATGGTCAATCAGCAGCCCCTCAAGAAGATGAGTGAGCACATTGGCTACATTCCCTTGGTTTCTATCCTTCCCCACGATACTGACCTCATCAATGGTCCCTCGGCAGGTCGCCGGCAGTTCATGGACATGCTCATCTCCCAGTACGACCAGGCCTACCTCCACAGCCTCATTCAGTACAACAGAATCATAGACCAGCGAAACGCTCTCCTCCGCCAGTTTACCTCACAGAGTACTGTAGACCCGGACCAACTGGAATTGTGGAACATGCAAATGATCCCCCTCGGCAGGGCCATACAAGAAGGCAGGGCCAATTTTACCCGCCTCTTCCTTCCGGTTTTTCAGGAATACTTCAGAAAAATCGTATCCGAGCAGGAAAAGCCCTCCATTCGCTACAACCCCAACATCGCCGAGAATACCGAGAGCGCCTGGGAGGCCGCCCTTAAAGAAAAAGAGGCCAGAGACCTCATCAACCAATACACAGGTGTCGGCAGCCACAGGGATGATCTCGTCTTCCAAATCGACGAAAGATCTGTAAGGAATTTTGGATCCCAGGGACAGCAAAAGACCTTTGTCATTTCTTTGAAACTAGCTCAATACGCCCTGCTACAGCAGCAAAAAGAAATTCCCCCCATCTTGCTGCTCGATGACATTTTCGATAAATTAGACAAATACAGGCTGGCAAAAATCGCAGGTATCCTCGACGAAGACATAGAGGGGCAGATTTTCATCACCGATACTTCACTAGAGAGGATGAAGCGTGTTTTTGCTCAAACCCTGCGAGCCGTCCGTTTTTTTACAGTGGAGGAAGGAAAAATACAGGAAGTCAAACCAGCAAACATCTAAAACTATGCCCTACAAGCCCTATATGAGCGTGGGAGAAGCCATAAAGGCATTTCTGGATAAAAATGGCCTCAGTACCCAGGCTGCCGTCCAAGCCGTCATTAGCAAATGGGAAAGCCTTATGGGCGCAGCCATTGCTCAAAACACGGAAAAAATATGGTTCCAGCGGGGTGTCCTATACATCAAAATGTCTTCTCCCATCTGGCGCAGCGAACTCCAAATGGCGCGGAAGAAAATCGCCGAAGTCGTCAACCGTGAAGCCAAGTCCGATATCGTGCAGGAGGTAAAAATTATCTGAGACCCTCCTTACAGGAAGTGAGCATGTCAGGCCCTCTTCCTTAGGAAAGCAAAAGTTGTGGTCCAACTCAAGCCCATAACTCCGATAAAGAAATCCACTTCCAATTTCTGTTTGCCCCTTTACTTTTTCCTCCTTATTATAGGTTTCAAACCTTCTCACCGACATGAAATACCGTACCCTGGGTAAAACCAACTGGAAAATCTCTGAAATTTCACTGGGCACCTGGCAACTGGGAGGAAAATGGGGCAGCCCCTTTGACGAAAAACTCGCAGAGGACACCCTCCGTAACGCCATCGATGAAGGCGTAAATTTTATAGATACCGCTGATGTCTACAAGGCCGGACTCTCCGAAGCCAGTGTCGGCAAAATCATTAGAAATCATTCCGAGCGGATTTATCTGGCTACCAAGTGCGGAAGGAGACTCGATCCCCACACAGCCCAGGGCTACAACCGGGAAAATATCACCCGTTTTGTAGAAGAAAGCCTGAAAAATACAGGACTGGAATGCCTGGACCTTATTCAGCTCCACTGCCCTCCTTCTGAAGTATTTAAAAAGGAAGAGGTCTACGAGGTACTCGAAGACCTCAAAAAAGAAGGGAAGATCCTTCATTATGGAGTAAGTGTAGAAAAGGTATCCGAGGCCCTGGAAGCCATTCGCCACCCAGGCCTGGCCACCGTACAGATTATTTTCAACCTATTCAGGCTTAAACCCTCTGAGGAGTTTTTTCCAGAGGCCCAAAAGCAAAATGTGGGAGTCATCGTCAGGGTTCCTCTGGCCAGTGGCATGCTCACGGGAAAGTTTGACGAAAATTCCAGCTTTGATGAAGGCGATCACAGAAACTTCAATCGCCACGGTGAAGCCTTCGATAAGGGCGAGACCTTCTCAGGCCTCAATTACAACGCAGGACTAGAGGCCGTCTCTGAGTATCAGCGCCTCTTTGGAAGAAAGCTCCTCAGCAAGTATGCCCTGCGCTGGATACTGATGTTTCCACAAGTATCGACCGTCATCCCGGGAGCCAGCAAGGTTGAGCATGTCCGATCCAACATCGAAGCCTCAGAATTACCTTCCCTGCCAAACATGGCCATGGAGGAGGTAAGAGAGGTCTACCACTCCAAGGTCAAACCCTACGTTCACCATCTTTGGTAAGACCAGCACAGGGGATCATCCCTTATGCTGATCAAAAGAAAGACTCACATGAGCGAATTCAATAGAAAGATGCGAATGGGAATGGTCGGCGGAGGCCGAGGAGCTTTTATTGGGGCCGTCCATCGAATGGCTGCTGCCTTGGATGGAGAGATAGAACTGGTCTGTGGAGCTTTTTCCTCTGACCCCGAAAAATCTCGTCTCTCAGGCCAGGACCTTTACCTTCCCCCCGCTCGGGTCTATGCCTCCTATGAGGAAATGATTCAAATAGAAAAAATACTTCCTCAAGGGGAAAGGATGGACTTTGTCTCTATCGTAACCCCCAATCACCTACACTTCCCTCCTACAAAAATGGCCCTGGAGCATGGATTCCCGGTAGTCTGCGACAAACCCCTCTGCTTTAGCATGGAAGAAGCCCACACCCTGGTAAACATGGTGGAGGAAAGCGGACTTCTTTTTGCCCTCACCCATAATTACACGGGCTATCCCATGGTCAAAGAAGCCCGGGACATGGTCAGAAAGGGGAAACTGGGAAAAATAAGAAAAGTAGTGGTAGAATATCCCCAGGGATGGCTCTCTAATTTCATCGAAAGCAGCGGCCAAAAACAGGCCAGTTGGAGGACAGACCCCAGTAAATCGGGGAAAGCCGGTGCCATGGGAGACATTGGTACCCATGCCGAGAACCTGGCTGAATACATCACCGGCCTGCAAATCACTGCCATCTGTGCCGATCTTTCCACCTTTGTAGAGGGACGCAGGCTTGACGATGATGGAAATGTCCTCCTCCGCTTCGACAATGGAGCCAAGGGAATCCTCCAGGCCAGCCAGATCGCAAATGGAGAGGAAAATGACCTCAACATCCGCATCTACGGGGAAAAGGGAGGCCTGCAATGGAGGCAGATGGAACCCAACACACTCATCCACCGGGTTCATGACCAGGGCACAAGACTCATCCGAACCGAAGTAGGCGAGTTGTCCGAGGCCACCCAGTATGCCACCCGAATACCCGCAGGACATCCGGAGGGGTACCTGGAAGCCTTTGCCAATATCTACCGCAACTTTGCCAGGGCCCTTAGAAGCCGACTCCAGGGAAGCTCTCCCTCCCACCTGGACCTTGACTTTCCCACCGTCCAGGATGGCCTGAAGGGAATGGCCTTCATAGAGGCCGTGGTCAACGCCAGTCAGTCCGATCAAAAGTGGTATTCTCTCTAATTCAAATACCTAATACCTCCAGCCATGGCTAGCATTTCGCCAGATAATATTCCCTCTTGGGTCACCAATCGCATCGTAGCCTATTTTAATAGGGCCAGCTCTATCTCGGCCATCACATGGAAGATCAAAGACGATCCCTCAGATGGAAAAGGTTTCGAAAACTCGAAGAAATATATGAAGTCGAAGGCATGGGCCCCGACAAATTGGAAGACCTGGTATATACCCTCGGTGTACCAGCAGCCTAGGCCTTTGTCAATGAAATGTATGATGAACAGATGATCTTTCGGGAAAATTGGCCCCTAAATTTTTATGCCGCCCACATCGATTCTCTGGAAGACTTTTCAGCTACTGTACAGGATGAAGAGCGCTTTCGAACCTTCGTTTCAGAACAGATGAGGGCTTTTTGCCAACAAGAAGAGGTCGACAAAAAGACCTACGAAAGGATCAGACAGGGCATCACCAGCACTTAGATCGATCCCTTTAACAATTCCTCCTCTGACCATCCAGCCTACGAATTTACCCAATGGTTTTTCGGCACAGACATGTGCAATTTTTTCTTCTTCGAATTCGGTGTTCCCCGCACCCGCAACTAATTGGAATATCACCCCGGTTCTCCCTGGGAAATGGAACTGCGCATGTTCAAGGGAGTACAGGCCTCGTTGATTTCCGGTGGCATTATTCCGGATGACCTCGTTACGGTGGTCAACTATCCCGAACAGGTGATTGCGATCTGGGCCCCCTGAAGTGCCCCCCAAAATAAAGCCATAGAAAGGATGTTGAAGATTTCCCCAAGAATGAAAATTCTTAATGCTAAAAAATCATCACCTTAAGGAATAAAATTATCCATAGCTATGATGAGGTAGATATTGTAATCATCTGAACAATAGCTAGAAAGAATCCAGACCTCTTTCATGAATCCTTTCCTTGCCCATACTCTAATCTAATTCGTTTTAGAGAAATCACCCAATATGGTCTTTGATCGGATGCAGCGATATTGAATTCACAAAGGAAGTCCCTATATTTGCAACAATGTTGCATTTATAATCACTCAATTTCTCTGCAAATGGCCATTTCTGCATCAAGCCTTCTGGACAAAAATGGGTCGGCTGACCTATTGGGAGCCCTAGCCAGTGGGTTGTGCCTTATCCATTGTTTGGCTACTCCCTTCCTTTTTTTGGCCCATGCAGGTATGGCCGACCATCATAGCCACGGTCATCACGAGGCTGCTCCTCTTTGGTGGAGTTTGGTGGATGTTGCTTTTCTTATAGTATCATTTTTGGCTATCCGCTATTCTGCCCAGAGGACTTCGCTCAAGTGGATGCCTTTTGCCCTGTATTTCTGTTGGGGAATATTGGCAGCCTACATTTTGATAGAAACATTTCACCTTATGCACCTAAGCCATGGCTTGATTTATCTTCCAGCTTTTGGCTTGGTCTTTTTGCATTTGCACAACAGATGGCATTGCCGCTGTGAAGATGATGAACACAGGGCGACAGATTAATTCGCTACTCTCGTATTTTTCCCTTTATAAATCTTGCTTCTATGATACATCTAGACCGAATCAGTAAGTCATTTAAAGGTAAGCCTGCCGTCCAAAACCTAACCTTGGAAATTCAGGAGGGGGAAATTTTGGGATTGCTTGGGGCAAATGGAGCCGGCAAATCCACCACTATCAATATGCTCCTGGGCTTCCTTCCACCAGACTCCGGGAAGGTAAGCATAGACAACTTGGAAGTCGGAGAGGAAAAAGCCAAGGTTCGAAAGCTGCTGGGCTACATACCCGAAAGCGTCAACCTCTATCCTTATCTCTCAGGCTTAGAAAACCTGGACTACTTCTGTCGCTTGGCTGGGCTTTCCTACAGTGACAAAGAATTGAAGGAATTCCTACTTGAATGTGGCCTGGAAGGTGAAGCCCACTCCAAAAAAATATCTACCTACTCCAAAGGAATGCGCCAAAAAGTAGGGATTGCTATTGCCTACGCAAAAAAGGCAAAAGTCTATCTTTTGGATGAACCGGCAAGTGGATTGGACCCCTTGGCCAGTAATGAACTATCAGACCTTCTCAAAAAGCTCGCTGCTGAAGGAGCCGCTATCTTAATGGCTTCCCATGATATTTTTAGGGTAAGGGAGGTATGCCACCGA
Organism: uncultured Bacteroidia bacterium; assembly: GCA_964564415.1. GTDB lineage: Bacteria > Bacteroidota > Bacteroidia > J057 > J057 > JALEFZ01. The sequence goes on from CAZMAV010000014.1 coordinate 108,329, forward strand.
ATTGGCATTCTTAAAAAAGGTCAGCTGGTCAAGGAATTAAACAGCAAGGAAGTGAGTGCCAATGAATTAGAACAGCTCTATCTAACCTACATGCAAAACTAAGCAGGCTATGTGGCAAATCATCAAAAATGAATGGCAATTTCTGAGCCGATCCAGGGTGCTTATCAGCATCAGTATCAGCTTTGCAGGAATCTTATTGCTTTCCATACTGCTGGGGAATTATCAAAATCGAAAGCAGGCAGAGGCCTACACCTCGGCAAAGGATCACCTGCGGGAACAATGGGAAAGCATTGAGGCAATGAATCCACACAGTGCCGCCCACTATGGAACCTACGTCTTTAAGTCACCTAATTTACTAAATAGCCTGGACGATGGAGTAAACAACATCACAGGAAATGTCATTCGGGTGGAAGGACATGTTCAAAATGAAATGATGCACTCCGAAGCTTCTCAAATGCAGGCCATCTCCAGATTCGGAAAGCTGAAGAGTTCTCTCATCCTGAAATATATAGTACCACTCCTGCTGATATTTCTGGCTTTTAGTTCTGTAAGCAGTGAAAAGCAGAGCGGCAGGCTCAAACTCCTCTTTTTACAAGGAGCAAGACCCAACCAATTGATTTTGGCCAAGAGCCTTTCGGTCTGGCTGTTTGGGGGGATGCTGCTGCTCCTGCTCGTGGGGTCTTATAGCTTCCTTAATGCCAGGCATCTCACCGCCGAAATTATGCAAAGGACCCTCATGATCCTGGTCATGTATTCCTTATACTATTTCATCATCAGTGGCCTTACTGTCTTTATTTCAGCCAGATGGCAACAAGCAACCCTAGCCCTTACCTCCATGCTAGGAGTCTATATCTTATGGACAGTCTTCTTGCCCAATATATTCCTGAGTTCCGTGGAGAAGTGGCATCCCCTACCGAGTAGAGATGCCTTCAAAACTGCCATGAGAGAAGACCGCGCTAAGGGAATCGATGGTCACAATCCCTCTGACAAACGTGCAGAGGAATTGAGGGTGAAAGTCCTCAATGAATATGGGGTAGATAGCCTGTCTCAACTACCCATCAATTTTGATGGCATCGCCATGCAAGCCGACGAGGAGTATGGCAATCAGGTATGGGACAAGCACTTCGGCAGGCTAAGGGAAGTTTTCAGAGAGCAAAAGCAAAGCCTTCAACTAGGAGGAATTATCAATCCATTTATTGCCCTTGACAACAGCAGCAAGGGATTTGCTGCAACAGACAACTTGCACCATCAGGATTTCCTCCTTCAGGTAGAAACATATCGGAGGACTTTCATCAAAACGCTCAATGACGAACACGCCTATGGCGGTTCAAAAAGTGGCGATTGGGGGTGGCAAGCAGATAATGAATTCTTCAAGTCTGTGCCAGACTTTTCTTATACCCCCACCTCACTTGCTTCTGTTTTTCGGTATTATGTCTTGGATGTAGGGATCCTCATTCTATGGTCAGTGTTGACCTTTGGGCTTTTGTATTTTGGAACCAAAAAAATTCAGCTGGTATGAATCCCATTACCATTTTTTTATTTGAGTGGAAACACCTGATCCGCACCCCATTCAAGCTGGTAGGATTAGTCCTTTTCATTCTAGCTGCGGGATATGGGCTGCACAATGGAGCTGCTTTATACAATAAGCAAACAGTGGAAATTGAGCAGATCAACGAAAAAGTAAAGGAGGAAAAGCAGAAATACCTATCCTACTATGAAAGAGGAGAAAAAGGTCCTAAGAACCGACCATGGATCGATATGACAACTCCCTTCTGGGCACTCTGGTATTCATCAACCTATCACATAAAGGAGCCTTCACCAGCCATGGTGTACAGCATTGGACAGGCGGAGCAATATGGATATTATAAGCAGGTGAACTTCAGGAGTAGTCCCTATGATGCAGACATGGCAGAAGAAATTGCCAATCCCGAGCGGCTGCAATCTGGCACCCTGGACTTTTCCTTTGTGGCTTTGTACCTCCTGCCTTTATTGCTGTTGATTTGCCTTTACAACATAAAAGGAGCAGAAGCAGATGGGGGATTTTTACCTCTGATTTATTCTCAAACGGGTTCGCAGACCAATTGGCTTTTGGCGAGGCTCGCTTTTTATGGCTTCCTCCTCATAATTACAGTTATGGGATTGATGTTGTATGGAGCTGTATTGACTCCTGTCTTTGATTTGGCAGGTTCTGCATTTTGGCAAATACTGGGCTGGCTATCGGCTTACTTGCTTCTGTGGTGGGTTGTTTTTGCCTGGATCATTCAGCGAGGCAACACTACCTTAGGTAATACCCTTAAGATGGTGGCTGTATGGTTACTCTTTGTCTTTATTATTCCTGCTACTGTAAATCAATGGGTAAGTATTAAATATCCCCCAAACCTGATGACAGATTATATAGACGCTAAAAGGGATAAAACCAATCAGCTTTATGAACAAGCAGACAGCATCAGCCAGGCCCAGTTGGATGATCTATTTCCTGAAATTATCAACAGTCCGATTGCAAAAGATCAAGAAAAGGCTGATTTAGCAAGGAACCGCAGCTTTGTTGCTCTGACAAATGAACTGGTCAAGAATAGCATTTCCACGATTGAATCGGACAAGGAGGCCAGAAACAGCTTGATTCGATTCAGCTACGGCTTCAATCCCGTTTCATTTATGCAGAACAAACTTAATGCCCTTAGTCAGACACATTATAATGACTACGAGCAATATAGCCGCGAAATCCAATCATTGGTAGATAAACAGATTCGCGTATTGGTATTAGATACCTGGAATGCAGCCGTGATTGATCAGGAAAAATATTTGGAATACATTGAAAGTTGGGAACTACAATAGCTTAATAATTAATGTTTTATCTATGAATCGCTACCTTATTATCATTACTCTTTTGCTGCTGATCTCTTGTCAAAAGGGTGATCCCGATCCAAAATTAAAGCAAGCTTTTGATCTCCATGAGATGGCTGTTCAAAAGTACGATTCACTCAAACTCGAGCTTAATTCCCTAAAAGCCCAGACCCTAACTGAGGAAGAGGCAAAGAAGTTGAAGCAACTGGAAGAAACCAGCTCGGCGTGGGAATCAAGTTTGGTGGAAGTTCCTGGTTTCGAACATGATCATGAAGAGGGACATGGGGATTCTCATGACCACGACCACGATCATCATCATCATGATCAGGCGGCTGAAGACTTAAAAGACTTACCTCCGGCAGAGATGCTCAAACTTCAGCAGGCTTTGCTGGACGAGGTACAAAAACTTCTTCACGAATCACGTCAGTTAGCTGCAAAAGATGCTCAATCTTCCTCCCTAGCCCAATAAATAATGAAGTATTTGTTTTTAGGTATCCTTTTTTTGTCGACTTCTTATCTGTTGGCTCAAACACCTATTGATTGGTACCAATTGAGTGAAGTTCGCTACATAAGGGGATTAGACATCCGTACAGGCTATCTGGTCGATAGACCTAGATTCAGTAAGAAAATTAAAAGCCTGGATGGCAAGCAAGTTGAAATTACTGGGTATATTCTTCCTATTGATGCAGAGGGGACTACCTATGTACTCTCCCGTAACCCTTATGCATCCTGCTTCTTCTGTGGAGGAGGAGGACTGGAGTCTGTCATGGATATCAGGTTTACCGTCAAAAACCAAGGCTTTAAGCTGGATCAGTATGTGACGCTACGAGGCGTCTTGAGGCTCAGCGAAAGCGGAGATGGGTTGATTTATTTGTTGGACGAAGCCGTAGAGGTCAAATAGCCAAAGGAAAGATTTCATTCCTTTTCTGATCGTCAGAGGCCAATAATTAATTCCAAAAGTTTTTGCAACATTATTGCAAAAGAGAGAAATCTCCTTATTTTACAACTTAATTGCATTCATAACATCCTATGCAGAAATTACCTGTTACAGTGCTTTCTGGTTTCCTCGGTGCTGGAAAGACCACCTTACTCAACCACATCCTTCACAATAAGCAGGGCCTTAAGGTTGCTGTCATTGTCAATGACATGAGTGAAGTCAATGTTGATGCTCAATTAGTAGAGCAGCAAGATCTGCTTTCTCGTACCGAGGAGAAGTTGGTAGAAATGTCCAATGGGTGCATCTGCTGTACCTTAAGAGAGGACCTCATGATCGAGGTAGAGAAACTGGCTCTTGAAAATCGATTCGACTACTTGGTGATCGAAAGTACAGGAATTTCAGAACCCGTACCGGTCGCACAGACCTTTACCTTTGCCACAGAGGACGGGAGCATAGACCTACGCCGCTTTTCTCGCCTTGATACCATGGTGACAGTAGTCGATGCGTATAATTTCTGGAAAGACTTCGACAGCCGTGATACCATCCATCAACGTGGCTTGAACGATGATTCACAGGATCAACGCACCATTGTCAACCTAATCACGGACCAGCTAGAATTTGCCGATGTAATCTTGCTCAACAAGACGGACTTGGTGCCTGAGGATGAGGTGAAAAACCTAGAGGCAGTAATAAGAAGTTTTAACAGCAGCGCGAAGATAATTCGCACGGTTCGTAGCCAGGTTGAACTCAAAGAAATCATTGACACGGGCTTATTTGATTTTGAAAAAGCGTCGGAGTCAGCTGGCTGGATCAAGGAGCTAGAGGCAGGAGAGCACATGCCTGAGACGGAGGAATATGGGATCAGTTCTTTTGTATACAAAGCCCGGAAGCCTTTTCACCCAGAGCGCTTTTACAAATACATTACGCAAAGCTGGCGGCCGCAAATTCTTCGAAGCAAAGGACTTTTTTGGATTGCTTCACGACCAGAAACAGCATGGAATTGGTCGCAAGCAGGCTATTCGGTTGAAGCCAGCCCAGCAGGTGTCTGGTGGGATAGCATGCCCTTCGAGCAGCGTATTCAGCATCCTGCTTTTGTGGCCAATATGGAAGCCATAGAGAGTCGCTGGAGCCGTGAGTTTGGAGATCGAATGCAGGAAATTGTCATCATCGGCCAGGACATGGATGAGGCTAAGATTCGTTCTGAATTAGAGGCTTGCCTCCTGACCGAGCGCGAATTAAAAAGGAGTGCCAAGGGTCAAGCATTCAAAGATCCCTTCCCTGCAATTCGGTAGCTGTAGAAGAATTTTCCTCTTATGTATTTTCTCTAATTCAAACCCCATACATTATGAACTCAGATTCTCACACTTATACCCCTGCTCGCCACCTTTTGTGTAACAATTGGGCTAACATGGCGGCTATTAGAGAGCCTGAACTTAATCTTGTTCGGTGGCCCCGACCTGAGGATTTCTCTATTAAAAGTTTTTTGGAGGCCCTCATCCGACAAGATCCTTTACCGAATCAATTCAGAGAGAGTTTGCTGGCTACCCAGGTAGGGGATCGTATTGCTGAGCATCTTGCCCCTTACGCTCAGGGGTATGAGGAAGGCTATGAAAGTCTTTGCAAAGATGTAGGGGAATTGGCCATTTCTTTCGCAAGCCTCGCTTCTTCATCCATGCTAAGCGTAACCTTTGCGCTGATCCAGAACGACATGTGCCGCCTCTTTCATACAGATGCCATTGAGCTTCGGCTCCTCTGTACATATCTTGGCCCTGGTACGCTTTGGGTGCCAGACCAGTATGTCAACTGGGAGAGAATGAATGAGCCTGTTAATGAGGCCCGGATCGGAGACATGAGACAGATTAGGCAGTTTGACCCCTTTGAGGTGGGTATTCTCAAAGGAGCCATGTACGATTCCAACGATGGACCTGCCGTCTTACACCGCAGCCCTTCCATATCGGAGGAGGATACAATCCGTGTTTTTCTTAGATTAGATAGTCAGTTGGCATGGTGATTTCCATTGCTGACCCTATCCATTCCAATGTTCCAATCCAATGACACCTTCTCCTACTCCTGTATACATAGTAACTGGCTTCCTGGGCGCTGGCAAGACCAGTTTTCTCAACCATTGGGTCCAAAATACTCCGGAAGAGCGCATCATGGTCATTGAAAATGAGGTGGGCGCAGTCAACCTTGATAGCCAATGGCTGGTAGGTACCGATATTACTCCAGTCCCACTTACAGCCGGATGTCTGTGTTGTTCCTTGCATGAAGAATTAATCGAAGTGCTGGAAGCCCTCAGCAAAAAGAGAGATACCTTCGATGTGCTGGTGATTGAGACCACCGGGGTAGCCGACCCAGAGTCATTGGCCCTTCCTTTCCTATCCATGGGCTACATAGAGCAGCACTTTAAGTTGCAAAGCATACTCTGTCTGGTAGATGCAGGAAACTTCGAACACTGGCTGACCCAGGCCCCAGAAGCAAAAAGGCAGGTCGCCTTCGCAGATGCATTGCTGGTCAACAAAATTGATACGATTGAGCCATCTCAGACCCCTCATCTGGTACAGGTCTTGAATGAAATTAACCCACAGGCCCAGGTATGGACGGGAGAACATGGGAATTTCCCCGTTTCTTCTTTACGCACCGTGAATCGATTTGAGGGTCAGGGAGCCGTGGATCAATATGCTCAAATCATCGAGGATGCTCAGACCGAAAATCACGGCATCACCACCTTTTGCCTTACATTTGACAAGCCATTCGACATGAGGGGACTGAGTCAGACCTTGATTCAGTTGCTTACCATCAACCGGCACCAAATTTATCGGATTAAGGGGATCCTGAATGCACAAGATTATCCCATTCAAATCGTACTTCAATCTGTATATCGTTCCTTTGTGTTGACCGATGGAACAGCCTGGCTATCGGATGAGCCGAGGATAAGTAAAGTAGTAGTTATTGGAAAGAAATTGCAGAAAGATGCTATAAGAAAGGTATTTGATCGACACCTGCTAAAGGAAATGCAAAACAGGCCCAATCAATTGGGAACCTGAAGTTCGAGGCCCTGGAAACAAGGTTTCAAATTGTATTTTCCTGTTCTTAAAAGGTAATGAGCAAGCTCACTCCACAATAAAGGGCTCATAGTATCGCCTGGACTCCGTAACCACAATGATGAAGTACTTTCCGACGGGGAGACTTTTGCGATAGCTGATTAGGTTTTGTTTTTCTGCTTCTACCCCGTCGTTGTAGAGGAGGGCTAATTCGCGAAGTTCTTCGTCGAGGAGTTTGATCCTGATGTCCTGGTTCTGACGCGAAGCAAAGCGTACATTGATGGAAGGGTCCGAACCTCCCTCCCCCCGTATGATCTCAAAGGAAAAGCCCGAAGGATTAGAATCTGTCCTGACCTTGGCCATAGGTGAATAAATGACCTCCCCAAATTTATCAATATGGGTGATGCGATAAAAATACACCCTGTCCTTGTCTACCTCTGTATCGTAAAATTCGTAGGATCGGGGAGATTCATTTTCTCGGCTTCCTTCTTTCTTAGAAAGCAAACGAAAATTTTTCCCATCAAGGCTGCGTTCCACATAGTGAAAAAAGCAATCCCTCTCAAATAAAGTCTGCCAGGTGAGCTTTACAAAGCCATCCTGATAATCTTCGATTCGTATGGCCCTGTAATTAGTGGCCGGAATCAGGTTGGTGGTCCGGGAATTTGCCCTCCACTCCTGATTGATTCTGACAAAGGCCACGGCAGGATCAACAGGATTTCTCAAAAAGTCCCAGACCTCAGCATTTTCATCTTTTAGGGTAAAGGTTTCAGAATTTCCAGGCAAACTCAGGCTGCGGGGAAGAAAATCAACACTGGCTTTGGGACCAAAATAGAAGGCATCGACCCAGGTTTTCTTGTCATCCAGTAAAACCACGAAATCTCCCTCCTCCGGCCTCAATACATTTTTCCTCTCATAAGAAGGAAGCTGTCCCAAAATGAGCTTCAATTCATTTCCACTCCCACCGACAAGGCCCATGCGAAAGGGACTGTAGGGACGAATAAAGCTATTGGGAGGAATGCGCACCGAATAATACCGAGTCAACAAGTAGTAGCCCGAAATATCTGCATAGGCCTGTGATTCATTGAACAATTCAATCCGATGGACCACGTCGTCGACCTTGCCCGGGAAACCCGGTGCGACCCTTGAAAGATAGATATTTTGGGCTGTCAGCCATGAAACCCACACACAGAATAGGGCCAGCAAAAGGACTTTTTTATGCATGAGGCAGTGAGGCATGTGATGGTATTTGGAGAATCAACATGTGCTTTAGGCCCTTGAAATCTCAAAAAATATGCCTGAAATCAATCTTAGGATCTATGCAGTCATAAAGTTCTCAATCCGTCAGTTCAACAATGAATTTCTGCTTCTTCCCTTTTTGCAATTGGAAGTATGTTTCGTGAAAGGCAAGGCTCAGGTCTGCCTGTAGGTTGATATCCTCACATCGCTCAGCGTTGATCCGTATGGAACGATCCTTCTCAATGGCTCTACGGGCTTCTCCCTTTGATTGGGTGATGTCCAACTCCGTCAAAAAGTCTAGGATGCCAATTCCTGCCTTCAACTTTTCTCTCGAGTATTGCTTTTTGTCCGAAACCGCCGTGATATCCTTCCAATCTTTAAGTGAAAGGTCAGCCAGGGCCTCGGGGGTGGTATTTTTACCAAATAGAAACTGGGTTAATTTTTGTGCGCTTTCCAGGCCCTCCTTTCCATGAACCCTGAGGGTAATGTCTTCCGCCAATGCCTGCTGAAGGCTTCGACGATGAGGAGCCCCCTGATGAGCAGCTATCAGAGCTTCAATTTCTTCCCGCTCTTTTAAGGTAAATATCTTGATGTATCCTTCGGCGTCCTTGTCAGACACATTCATCCAATACTGAAAAAATTCATAAGGAGAAGTCCTTTCGGGATCAAGCCAGACGCTGCTCCCATCAGCGGACTTTCCAAATTTGGAGCCATCCTCCCGGGTCATGAGTGGGCAGACCACCGCAAATGCCTTCGCCTCCCCGCCCAGTTTGCGACGGATGAGTTCCGTACCCGTTGTGATATTTCCCCATTGATCCGATCCCCCTACCTGTATGCGTACTCCTTTTTCCTGATAGAGATGGAGGAAATCGTATCCCTGGAGGAGCTGGTAGGCAAATTCTGTATATGATATGCCGGATTCTCCTTCCATTCTTTTCTTGACCGACTCTTTGCTCATCATGTAGGAGATGGTCATGTGCTTGCCCACTTCCCTCAAAAATTCGATGAATCCCATGTGCTCGAACCAGTCATAATTGTTGACCATCTCGGCGGGATTGTCTTTGCTTTCAAAGTCCAGAAACTGAGAAAGCTGCTTTTGGATGCAAGCAACATTATGGGCGATCTGTCCGGCGGAAAGGAGCTGTCTTTCCTTGTCCTTTCCTGAAGGATCTCCGACACGGCCAGTAGCCCCCCCCACGAGTAAGATGGGTTTATGTCCGGCACCTTGGAGGTGAACCATCATCATCACGGGTACGAGGTTGCCGATGTGTATGGAATCTCCGGTGGGATCTACCCCAAGATATCCGGCCACCTTTTGGTCGAGCATGAATTCCTCTGTACCGGGAATTATTTCGTGGATCAAGCCTCTCCAGCGGAGCTCCTCTATGTAATTGTTCATGAATTTCAGGGTTGAAAGTTGCTGCCAAAATTAGGAAAGCCCCTTAATTCTTGCAATTCGCTTTTCCTTTTAGAATAATATTTATCTCTTAGAGGGAAGCCAGTCCTTTCAGACATTTAATTACAGAAAGCCATCGCGGATTTATAGCTTCTGTGAATGGTATTTTTCGTTATTTTGATGAAAAGACGCCACTTTCCATGAAAGATACATTCCCCAACAATGCTATTAGCTATAAGCAGATGAAAAAACTCCCACTTCTTTTGCCATTCCTTTTTGTCCTGCTTTTTCTGTGCCAATCCTTAGGCCTTTATGCCCAGGGTAGGTCCGCTTACCAGCAAGCAGAAGTCTTGCGCAAGGAACAAAAATACAGCCAGGCCATCAGCAAGTACAACGATGCGATAGACAGAGAGCCGGACAATTACAAGTACTACTTCCAGCGGGGAAGGTCGGAGTTTGCCTTGAAAAGGTACGCCTACGCCAAGATTTCCTTTGAAAAAACGATCCGGCAGAAGCCCAACTTTGCCTCCGGCTATGCCTGGCTGGCCAAGAGCTGCAAAAAACTCAATCTCAATGAGGAGGCCATCATGCATTATGAGCAAGCAGCGGAGTACGAAACCAATAAGCCGGTCCAACTGCAATATTACCTGCTTTTGGTCAATCTATTATTGGAGGAAGACAAAGTCGATAAAGCCAGGGAGGTGATCTCTGATGCCGAACAGCTGGCTCCCCAAAACGAAAATATTCTCTACTTCAAAGGAAAGATTTCAGAGAAGGAAAAGCGCTGGGAAGATGCAAAAAATTACTACGAAAGAGGCCTTGCCTCTGAGGGACTCAAGGGAGCAAGTGCAGGGGTGAAGGCGAAGTTTTACTATGGATTGGGTTTGGCAAAAAATGAATTGGGGGATAAAGAAGGAGCCAAGGAGGCCTGGGAAAAAGCCCAGTTTGGCCCCTTTCAGCAGTTAATAGCCAGGCAAAAGGCCCAGACCGGCCCAGCCTTCAACTACCGCGTGGCCCTGAGCTATTATTTTAGCGAGGAGTATGAAGCCAGCGAAATGTATGCCGATAAGGTTATAGAAGATAGGCGGGACTTTAGTGGAGCTTATGTCCTCAAAGCCAAGATTGCTGACAAAAAAGCTCAGACCCAGGAGGCGATCCAGCATTACAAAACAGCTATACAGGTGGAAAAAGATCCGGCAAAGAAGGCAAAGGTACAAATGGACCTCGCAGAACTCCACCTTCAGGCTGATCGTCCAGCTTCTGCCCTTCGCGCTATGCAAGAGGCAAGGGCCAGCGAGGCCAGACTAGCCAAAAACTCTAAGTTTCTAGCCATTCAGGCGCGGGCAGCCTACAAGTCTGGACAGTTTACCGAAGCGATCAATACCCTCGAAATGCTGCTGCTAAGCAAGATGGACAGCCGCCAAAAGGCAAAATATTCCTTCCTCCTGGGCATGGCCGCCAAAAATGCAGGGGAGATTGAAAAAGCTCGAAAAGCCTTTGAAAATGCCCTCTACGGCCCCTACAAGCCAGCCGCAGAATTGGAACTGAAGGAACTGGAATAATAAGCCCTAGCGAATGATGAAATTTTGCTCCTCAGGTTTTTTCCATTTCCCATTATTGTCCCTGCGAATGATCAGGAGGCGTCCGGCAGGTTGATTCCCCTTACTCTTGTGAGGAAGCATATCCTTTTTGTCGCTGCCGATCTTGATGGTAAGTACATTCTTCTCCTGAAGCTGATACACCCTGAAATCATCAAAAGACACCTGTGCATTTCCGGTGCGAAGAGAGAGAAAACCTCCCTCCCGATGTGGAGTGGTGGGATCTATCCAGTCCATGACCAGGAGATCATCGAGGTAGGCCTTGAGCTGTCCTTTGATAGGGTCGTAGAGGACTTTAACGTCATATTCGCGGCCGGTCTCGAAGCTGATGTTTGTGGCCTTGACGATGCCCGGCATGTCATTTTTATCCGAGCGATAAAATTCTGCTTTACCCCTACCCTGAGATTGTGAGCGAAACCACATCAAATATGAATCCCCCCTATTCTTTCCATTGCCTTGGTCAGAAAAGATATGGATACCAAAGCGCTGATTGCTGCCGGAAGAATTCAGCTTTGCCTTAAAATGATAGAGGTAGGGCTGCTCTCCATTCTGGAGGAGGGAAAGATAAAGGTTGGAGTTAAAGGCAGCCTTATCACGCTGAACAAGCTTGCCTGTACCTGTATCTATGCTCCATTGACCTGATTTCTCCTTCCAACTCGAGGAAAGGGAGGCAGCCGTAAAATCTTCGTACAGGTAGCCAATATTGGTATTGGCTGACCATGAATTTCCATCAAAAGCCCCAACGAGGGCATATACTTCTCCCCCTTCAGGAGATGTCAGTTCTACATCGAAATTTCTGTTGAAAGTCGGTAGGTGGCTGTTGCCGCTGTTATTTCCCGGCGTAGAATTTCCTGGATCAGGATCAGGTTCAGTAGTGGGATTTCCCAAGACAGACTGCTCGGCTACTGTCCGGGACCAATGAATAAACCCATCAATGACCAGAGACTCGACAAGAAACTCCCCATCTCCGGTAATGGGAGAGGCGGCTTTTCCGGTGGAGACCCTTACTTCGTCCTCCCTGTTTTGGTACACCTTGAGGTCATCGTAAATGGTGATACTCTGTCCTGTCCTAAGGGAAATTCCCTTTCCTGAGCTCAGGGGATAGGGGTCTTGCCAGGATGCCGCAAAACGATTGTCCATGTAGACCTCCATTTTACCTCTTCGAGGATTGTAAATTACCTTGTAATCATGGGCTTGGTTTTCGCCAAGGTCTATTTCTTCCCTTTCTTTCCGGTCAAATTGATTGAAAGCAGATTTATAGATTTCCAGGTAATCGCCCTCATCAGTTTTTCTGATCCAAATGAAATAAGAGTTACCACGATTGGTTTTTTCCGGCTCACTACAGAAGAAGTGGAGGCCATGGCGAATATTATCTCCTTCTCCCTTCATCATGGATCGCCAGTGGTAGATGTAGGTAATATCCTTTTCCTGGGTCAATTCAGCGTAGAGATTGGAGTTGCCCTCTCCCGCATCTGACTGGACGAGTTTCCCCTCCTGGGTAAACCATGTCCCAGACTGCACCTTCCATTTATCCGAGATTTCTCCTTCAAATTCATCGTAGAGGAAGCCGGCTTTTGCATTGCCCTCAAATCCTTGGGTTGATTTTTCTGCTATGGTATAAAAACGATTGGCAAAGCCTCTTCCACTTCGGTCCCGATCTTTGAAGTCGATGACAAAATCTCCCTGATAGCGATCCTTGAGATTTGGGGCGGTTTCCGGGGCATAGCGGTGAAGATAGAGCTTGGGGGAGAATTCTCGGATGCTGATCTTGGCGGGGGGAGTGCTGTTTCCTGGTGGATCGGGATCGGGTTCACCCGGGTCATTGGGCTCGCCGGGATCTCCGGGGTCTTCCTTGACGGATCTCCAGGTCGCTACCCATCCACTCCCCGTCACCCTCGGATCAGAGGTAAAAAGAATGCTCAGTCCATTTCGTGAAGAACGGATGGCCGGGGGAAGGTTGGTCCCTGAATAAGCCCCCACCTTAGGATCATTGCTGATGTTGGTACCATCATAGACCGTAAGAAAATCTTCCTGGTCCTCGGTATCCAATTTGCTAAAGCTCAACTCTACCTTTCCACCATTTGGAGGGATGATTCGATATAGATAATTTTCTTCATTGCTGTAGCCTGCAAGGGCTCCCCCGGTATCGAGAAACTTTCCTGAGTTGGCCCTGACGGTGAATACCTGTGGAGAAGCACTCCGGCTGATGTTGGGAGTAAGAAAGGTCTGGCCTACCCAGGCTGAGCTTTCCCCATCACACACGGATCTCACCTGCCACTCATAGATGCCATTGGCACCGAGTCCGGTTACAATCTCCTGGGTATCATCGCTTCGATATTCCTGCCATTCACTTTCATTTTTATGCTTGACCTGAAGGATGTAAGAGGAAGCATTGCCTTCCCATTTCAGATTGGCACCTAGAGGAAATACATCCGTAGCAATAAGATTTTGAGGTACTCCACAAGACCTGGATTTGGTCTGAGCTTTGTATTTTATTCTAAAACCTTCTCGCTGTATCCGGCAGTCAGAGCGAAATTCGATAAAGAAAGCTCCACTATTGGAGATTAGGCTGCCTGGATTTTTGGTGCCGGTAAAGCGTCCGAGGAAGCGGCCTTCTGGCCCTTCTCCGTCATAGATATCAAGGTAATCAAATGGATTTTTTTCTGTGCCTTCTAGTTGAAAATCAACAAAGTCTAGGGTAATGGAGACAGCATCCTCAGGTTTTATCAGATAGGCTACCCGTTCCTGGCTGGCGTAAGGCCCGGTTTTTTTGCCGCTGTCTATGATCTCCCCTTTTTTGGCGGTAAAGACTTCTGGCTTAACAAGGCCGTTTATGAGTCGATAATAGCGCTCCCAGTCCCAATAAGGTCCGGGATCGATGTGGTTATTTCCCCTAAAATGCTGATGTCCTTTGATATGATAACAGGCATTGCTAAGGAAGTCTACCCCTGTAGTCGGAGGTCCTGTAAAAGTCTTCTTGGGATCGATCCCATGCCTTTTGCAAATATCCCTAACCAATTCGGCAGAAGCTTCATACATGGCTTGGGTGTACCAGGCTATGCCATCGTCAATAAAACCTTCATGCTCAATGCCGATGGCTTCCGCATTATCTGTCTTTACATGAAAGCCCTTATCGTTTTCGCAGACCATCTGGGTTATTTGCCCGTCAGATGCCCGTATGACATAGTGGGCAGAAACCCTGGCATTTCTGTTTCTGAACCATGAAATGGCACTGGCATAGGAGCCTTGAACAGTATGGATCGTAATATACTTGACAGATTTGCCTCCCCTCGATCCATAGTTGTTGCTGTGGGCTTTTTTCCAGACCGCTCCTTCATAATCAGGCCTGGGGCTCGCTGCTGTGCAGGTACTACCCTCGGTGACGCGAAAGTCTTCTCCATTTTCAGTAGAAATTTTTTGCTCGGAAACCTTGACCTTTGGTGAGCTGAGGACCTTGTAGTTGGTCGATCCAAATACTTTCTTGAGGTCGAATTGTCGCTGAAGGCGATGACCAGTTTTGGTATGTGGCTGCTGTATTTCTTTCAGAATACCATAAAATTGTTGATCGTTAGCATAGCGATTTTTCAACTGGGCATCCTGTGGTATTTCGCTTAGGTTTCTGATGATGGCCTGATGGGTTTCCACCTGCTGATTGACCAGCCTGAAGCTCTGCTGTAGCTTGGCATAGGCAGCAGCATAAGCGAGTATATTGGTTCGGGGATCTTCTTTTATCTCCTCTATATCATAACCCGACAGTTCAGCTACCCTGACCAGGCTACTTTGAAAATAATCCTTTCCATCTTCTACCAGTCCCATGACACCATAGTAGGTCGGCAAGTCCTGACAACTTTGCTTACCGTCCAGGTGGGTCAGCCTCGTGTTGGTATAGGCCACAGCTTCGAGCATGCCCTGGGGTACGCTGGGATATTTTTCATAAGCTTCGTCAAAATAAGCCTTATACTTGCCTTGCTGGGCAAATATAGGCTCTGGCATGCCCAGGCTTAGAAATATGATGATGCTTAGCAGGAGGTAAGAAAAGGGTCTGAAACGATCACTGAAAATCATAAAGACGGTAGTTTGAGGCCTGAAGGTGAATGTCATGCGTTTGTATAGGATACATGCAGGTGTAAACGAATATAGAGCTTTAGGAAAAACCTCCCAAGGATGACGACGTATAAAAAAAACAAGATGTGGTTCTATATATTTTTATACTTTCAATAAAAAGTAGAACTTTGCCATCTCATCGCCTATAAGATGTATTACGGATGTCGGAAGCCATAGATTTAAAAAAGAGAACTGAATTTTTTATCCGTGATCTCCATGCGCGGGAAAATATGCGTCTCGGTTGGTATCGTCAGTTTGGGTTTGGGGGAGAAAAAACCCGCTACCTTCGCGAACGAAAAGCCCATCACATCGCATTCCTGAGAGACCTTCTCCGCAAAAGAGGATTAAGTCCCGTATGGTATGCCCGGATGTTTTACCTCATGGGCCATGGCTTTGGCTTCTTCTCAGCATTCTTGCCTAAAAAAATGCTGAGCAAAATCGAAGATATTCTGGAATCCTGGATCCTACTCAGGTACAAAACCTACCTCAAGCGTATGAAACTGGACTCTACGCTCCGATCCATGATAGAGTCGCTTCAGCTTCGCCGTTTCTCCCATAATGAACCTGCACCTGACGTACTGAGCCTGATCGAATACTACGTTGGAGAACAAGAACAGGTATTGGAGGGTGAAAGGCCCCTGGTTTCAGGCCCCATGAAGGTCAGCCTTTGAGCAATTGATCTAAATCCTGCAAAAACGCCTTCATAGAGATGTTCGTAGCGGTTCCCATGTGTGAAATTCTCAAAATTTCACCTTTGCATGCTTCCTGACCTGAGGAAATAATCCACCCAAATTCTTTCTCCATTCTTTTTTTCAATTCTTCCACATCCCTCCCTGGCATCCGGAAAGCTGTCAGTGAGTCGCTGGGATAATCAGAAAAATGGTCAGCACCGATTCGAGTCATTTCCTTGCGAAAGGTCCTGGCAGATTGATGGCATTCATTCCAAATCTGGGGGAGTCCTTTCTCCCTTACCTGTTTCAAAGCCGCATCTAATCCATATAAGAGTTGTACAGGGGCCGTAAAGGGATAGGTATAAGCTTCGATAGCCTGGATATAATTGTAAAAATTTCGATAGTCTCCCTTGTGGGTAGGCCTGAGTCGCTTAGCTGCACTGGAAGACAGGGCAAAGGCGACAGTTCCTGCCGGACTCATCAGGGCCTTTTGAGAAGCAGTTACACTGGCATCAATCCTCCAATCGTCGTGATAATAGGGCATGGCTCCGATGCTGGTAATGCCATCCACAGATATGAGCACATCGGGATGGGCTCGCTTGACCTGAAAAGCCATTTCCTCCAGGTCAATAAGGGTGCCGGTAGATGTTTCGCTATGGGTGATGATCAGACCCTTGATTTCCTGATGCTGGGAGAGCTCATTGAGTACCCTCTGCGTGTCAATGCTTTTGCCCCAATCTGCCTTTATTTCTACAACCTCTAGGCCGAGATGACGGCTTTCATCCACCCATCGACCACTAAACTTGCCATTGTTGAGGACCAATACTTTTTCTCCTGGCCTGAATAGACTGTAGATCATAGCCCCTACTCCGTAAGTGCCACTGCCGATCATGGTACCCACTATTTCTGCCTGAAAGAGATAGGCCAGATTGTCCAGCAGTTCTTTGTAAAAGGAAGCGAAAGCAGGGCTTCGGTGGTGTATTACCTCTTGGTTGATGGCTGCCAAGATAAAATCAGGGACTGGAACGGGGCCGGGAGTCAGTAGTTTATGCATGAACTTAAATTAGAATATAGAAAGGGCTTTTTTGTCAACTTTTCGGAGCAAGATAAGTTGTTCCTACAAAATTTTACTGAAATGAATATCCTGATGACCGGTGGGACCGGCTACATAGGCAGCTTTCTGGTGCCTAAATTACTTGAAAAGGGGCATACGGTCAGCATCCTTACCCGTTCCAAAAAGAAATCCAGGCGTCCTGGGCTTACCTACCTGGAATGGGACGGAAAAGAAATGCCTTTGGGGATCGGGATTTATGAGGGAATCATCAACCTAGCTGGAGCAAATATCGGTAAATTGCCTTGGACAGAGGAGAATAAGAAGTTGATTCGAGACAGTCGGATCGATGCAACCAGGGCCTGTGCCAATTATATCAATAGAAGCCCTAAGCCTCCTAAGGTGTTTATTTCTGGTTCTGCGGTCGGATACTACGGGATAGACCGGAAGGAATTGGTAGGGGAAGACTCAGCTCCGGCGAATGATTTTCTTGGGAAGATCAGCCAGGAGTGGGAAGCAGAGGCCCAAAAGGCCAAGTGCCGCACGGTGATGATTCGTACGGGTGTGGTCGTCGGTGAAGGAAGCGAAATTACCGAGCGATTAAAGCCCTTGTATCAGCTCTATCTCGGAGGAAGAATCGGTTCGGGTAAACAGGGTTTTCCCTGGATTCATATAGATGATGAGGTAGGTATCATTCTTTATGCCTTGGAAAATGAAGAAATGGAAGGCCCTTACAACCTTACTGCTCCTCATACCATCAATCAGAAAGAATTTTCAAGGGCATTTGCCAAAGCCCTGGGTGTGGTGGATATATGGCCCATTCCCGAATTTGCCACTGGATTGCTGTTTGGTCGGGAAAAGGCTGGTCTGGTAACGGGAGGTCAGAAAGTATCCTCGCAAAAGATATTGGATGCCGGCTACACATTTATCCATACAGATCCTCATAAAGCCTTTGACACCATCGTTTGAGTTAAAAGCCCAGGAATCCCGGCCTGATACAATCATACTGAATAAGGTCTTCGTATTCAGCTACAATTTTTTTGATATAATTCTTCTTGTCAAAAATCAATTTGGCCAGGTATGTCCCGGAGGACCGACCTCCATAGAGGTACATATAGTAGTATTCTCCATTTCGGGAAGGATATACCATGAGAGGTCGCCTGAAATATCCTCCTTCACATAGATTGGGCTGGAAAAGGTCCCGATAGGCCTCAGGAGGAATATAGACATCTCTATTACCGATTTTCATGCCAATAGAGTCGATCTGGACGGTGGGTAGGTCATCCACAGCCCCGAAAATCTTTCTTCCATCTATAGCTTTGACAAGGCTGTCCTCTCCCGGATAGAAGCTTATTTGATGGCTGTCAGCTTCGAAGGGGCGGGTCATCACATACACATCGATCATCTTATTTCGTCGGAGGGTATCATGAATGTGGAGGCTGTCTTCCCGACAAAGGTTGACGCAAAAGGCTTCAAGTAACTCCCTGTTAGAGATAAACATCACATCTTGTGGAGCTTCCAGGAGGTACTCGATTGCATATTCGATAAAGGCACTATCGCCCTGTATTCCCTGAGGGCTAACCTTTTTATAGCGGGAAGCCCGAATGGAAGCCAGGTGAAGGTCATGCTCTTCCTGAGCCAGTATAGGGATAGGAAGGGCAAACAGGATGGCGATGATCAGAAGACTGATGCGCATATGTCAATTCTTACTTGCATGAGATGGAATAAAAATATGGATAGGTGGGCGAAGTGCCAAAGGCTCATCCTTCCTTTTTAATGGCCATGTAGATCGCCTCATGAATCCGCTGACGAATCCGCAGTTCATTGAGGGTCCAGTTGGAGGACCGGGGATGATTTCGGTTGGAAAGAAAAATATAGATCAATTCGTTTTTGGGATCTACCCAGACACAGGTCCCAGTAAAGCCTGTATGGCCATAGGTGCCATAGGGAGCCTGGTATGCGGCAAAAGCATTACCTCCCCTGCCTACCATGTCGAAGCCAAATCCGCGGTCGCCTTCCTGCACCCGGGTAAAAAGGTGTATGGTCTGGCTATTGATGTATCTTTCTTCTCCATAGGTCCCCCCTTGTAGGATCATCTGGAAAAGGTGGGCAAGGTCCCCGGCATTGGAAAACAAGCCTGCATTGCCGGAGATACCTCCAAGCAAGGCAGCCGTAGGGTCATGGACATGGCCTCGGAGCAATTGATTTCTCCAGGCATCCCGCTCTGTAGGAACAAGGCGCATCCTTTGGATAGAGTTTCGGGGCCTGTAGGTCAGGTGTTGAAGGCCCATGGGCGCATAGATATTTTCCTCCAAAAATGAATCTAAAGGGATTTTGTTGATGGAGTCTATGGCTTGCTGGAGGAGGACGAAATTTGCATCCGAATAATTGTAGCGCTGGAGGGGGTCGATCTCCATGGCCTTTGTCCTTTCCCAGAGGCTATCCAGGTAATCGTGGCGGAGATAAAGTCTATAGGCTACTTCTACGTCGTAAGATCCGTTTTGCTGTGGGCTAAAGTATTTTCCATAGCGGCCATACCCCTTTCTCCAATAGCTAAGAAAATCTCTGATGGGCAGTCCTGCGGGCAGTCCCGAGTGATGGGTAAGCAGGTCCTTTACCTGAATATCAAAAATGCGAGACCTCTGCTCGGACCTGCCTCCGATGGTGGTTTTGATGATCAGGGCAGAGTCGGCATTGAGGCGTAGGGTATCCACAATGACATCAGGTTCAGGGATGTAAGCGATCGGGATAATGGGCCGGGCCAATGCCATAGAAGTATCCTCCACTTCGATTTCTCCGCTGTCCCGAATGGCTTTGGGATAGACGTAGAGGCTGGTATCAATGAAGGCAATGGAGTCCATGATGACTTTATGATTGCGGAAAAACCTACCCAGGCGATCTCCCAGCCTGATTTTTCTCTGGTTCATCATTTTCATGGTAGCCAAAGTAGTACCTGCAACCTTGGTGATAGAAGCAATATCGTAAAGATCGGTATGTAAGACCCTGCGACGCCGGGCATAGGTCTGATAGCCAAAGGCTTTATTATAGATGATCTCACCCTTCCTTACCACGAGGACCTGACAGCCGGGCATGGCGAGGTTGGAAAGTCCCTCATACACAATGGTATCAATGCGGGCCAAACGAAGGGGATCGACTCCTACTTCTTCAGGAAAAGCAAAACCCAGGCGTGATTTTTCCAGCTTCTTGCCCAGTCCCTGAGGGAGGTCCTCATTGAGGGTGAAGGGTAGCCATGCGCTCAAGGGCAAAGCACCAAAAAGTCCCTGAGCGATGATGTCCTGCACAAAAGGACGGTTTTCATAGGCCTGTATCAGGTTGTTGAAGGTCGAAAAAGCCTTAAGGTTTTCTATGGGACCCATGTTGAGGATGAGGACCTTTTCCCTTTCATCCAGTTCGACCAATGACCTTAGAAAGTCTCGCTGCTGTGCCGAGTCGAATCTTCCTAGGTTGATTGCAAATATGGTGGGATCGTATCTTCGGTAGTTTCGTAGATTGATTTCTGGGAGTTGGCCATCTTCATCAGGTGAAATATGAGATTGGCTTACAGGCCCGTAAAATCTCATTTTTGTGAGGAGTTCAGGAAGTTTTTCGCCAATGCTCACCAGGTGAACGGCTGCATTTTTTAAATCTCTCAAAGGAAGCAGGCCATCATTATCCTTGATCAAGGTAAGCGTAGCGACCTCCAATTGCCTGTTGAAGGCAGGAGCAGAGGCGAGAGAGATAGAATCATCCTCTGGGAGGAGGCCTGAGGCCCAACTTTTGGCGAGAAGCAGGCGCATCAAGCGCTGATCCAGGCCCTGATAGGACCATTGATCACTTTCCAGGGCTTGAAGCAGGGCTTCTCTGATGTCAGGAATTTCCTCAGGCCTGGCGATGACCATATCGGCTCCACTTTTGATAAATGATTCTACCCATGATCCGGGATCGGCTGAGCGATAGGGGGCCAGGTTGAGGCCTTCAAAAGACAGATTTTGCTGGGCGCTACGCCTGATCAGGTTGCTCTTGTAGGAATCCGGATGAACCTTGGCCAGTTCATTTTCATTCAATATAAACCCGGGCAGCCCTCCCCTGGCGCTCAGTTGGAGAATATGGGTGAGGCTATCTCTTTTTAGGCTATCTCTCATCCGCGGAAAATAAAATTCCACTTCTGAAAGCATGAGCATGAAGCGTTGACGCTGAAATTCATCATTGATCCGGGAAAAGATATTGCTGGCGGTGAGGGCATTTTCCTCAGAAAAATGAGAGAGAGGGGCAGGATGAACCAAGTAGTGAAAGCCCCAGTCGCGAAGCTGCCTTGCAATAGCCCCTGCCGCAGAGATCAAAAGGCTATCCGTCTCCAATTGCCGGAGGCCCGGATGAAGGGGGAGGTGAAAATAATTTTCCGAAGTCTTGGCCTGATCGACTCCAAGCAAGGGGGGAAGAATTTTCTCTTGATATTCCTTAATGGGAAATCTCTTTAGCTCCTCATAAGAAAATCCCCTTAGGAGGGCTCCTCCCAGAAGGTAGCGGTCAAAAAGTTGTTGGGCAACCTGACTGTCTGCAGGGGTCAAACTCACCTGTATCAATTGGTCGATCTTCTGTTCAATGCTCAATTCAGAAAGCATTTTTTGAGCCCAGGTCGGATCTTCTTCCAGGAAGGCAAGGGGCTTTTGAGGTCTTTCAGCATCATCCACCGGAACCAAGGTGTAGATCAATGTTCCCAGACACAACAAAAATACAATTGCCCTTTGCTTCTGAAGGCTCATAAATGTTTGGTTTCTCTCGTTAGACCTTTTGACGACTTAAGCTAAATGTAAACCCAAAGCTGTTTTGTACAAATCAGCAAGCTGATCCTGACAGGGAATGGGGTCGAAAGTGAAAACAAGGGTGGCTATCGCTGGGATTTTTCTGACCATGACCTGACAGAAATAAAAAAATCAGCCTTTCCAAGCTTGGATTTCTTATCAACCTTGGCATGAAACTACCCTGCGAAGTCAGTACATTATTCCTCTCGCTTTTCTTTTCAAATTTATTTAAAATCTGCTTCGAAACAGAATTCTCTATCCATAATTATTACGAGATAAAAATTCTCTTCGTTTATTATTTTCCACTTTGAATTTAAGAAAATAGTTCAGGGAGAATAACATAGTCCTTATCCTAGCCAACATTTCTAAATCCATAAAAACCCCAAGTAAAAATCCATTTGAAAAGGCAGTGACATTGAAAAAGGGTTTATCTTATGATACGCTTGGACATGCGATTGGCCATAGCTCCTGGGTTTGCTGCGATTACTTTTTACTTGAATGGTATAGGATTTCTCTTTGGGTTGAAAGAAAGGCGAATCAAAACATCTAAAGAGGTCGTTTTTTGTCAATTCAATGTATTATTATAGGTTTTTTCTTAAGAGACAGCCCTGGAGCAAGCAAAATTGGTTCTCTGACAATTTTAGCGGGAAGAGCAGAAAGTACGACCCTTCTAGGGTCGAAAAATCAATGCTCCCTAGACTACCAAGGTGCAACCTCTCCGAGGTTGTGCGCCCTATGAACCCCAGAGGGGTTCAACCTATGTAGTACGCGTACCGCGTGGAGATCGACCCTGGAAGGGTCGCACCCCAGACTCGCATCCCCGCAATTTTTGGCAGAGAACCGCAAAATTTTTGAAAGGAGATAAAAAAACTGACAAGGGGGGGCGGATTCCCCGAGCTACCCTGTCAGTTTTTCTTATGCTTAGATTTTATGCTGCTACTTCTACCTGATCTTTTTCGACCCTGAGGTTATTAATGATAAACTTCTGTCGGTCGGGTGAATTTTTCCCCATAAAATAGGACAGAAGATTTTTTAGTTCGGTGTCTTTCTTGAGCATGACGGGTTCCAGCCTGATGTCATCTCCGATAAAGCCTTCAAACTCTTCGGGGGAAATCTCTCCCAATCCCTTGAAGCGGGTGATTTCCGGACTGGCTTTGAGTTCGGTGATGGCTTTCTTCTTTTCTTCTTCGGAGTAACAGTAGATGGTTTTTTTCTTGTTTCTCACCCTAAACAAGGGTGTTTCGAGGATGAAAAGGTGTCCTCCCCTGACGAGATCGGGGAAGAATTGAAGGAAAAATGTCAGGAGAAGGAGGCGAATGTGCATGCCATCGACATCGGCATCTGTGGCGATGACTACATTGTTGTAGCGGAGGTTTTCTATTCCATCTTCGATATTGAGGGCATGCTGGAGGAGGTTAAACTCTTCATTTTCGTAGACTACCTTTTTGGTGAGGCCAAAGCAGTTGAGGGGCTTTCCTCTGAGTGAAAAGACGGCTTGGGTTTCGACGTCGCGGGCCTTGGTGATAGAGCCACTGGCGGAATCTCCCTCAGTGATGAAGAGGGTGGTATCGAGTTTCTTTTCCTGATGTGTTTTTTTCTTGGTATCAAAGTGAATGCGGCAATCGCGAAGTTTTTTGTTGTGAAGGTTGGCTTTTTTTGCCCGGGTGTTGGCCAGTTTTTTTATGCCGGCGATTTCCTTTCGTTCTTTCTCCGATTGCTCGATTCGCTTTTTGATAGCCTCGGCAATCTTGGGCTTCATGTAGAGGAGGTTGTCTACTTCTTTCTCTACAAATTTATTGACGAAGGTACGCATGGTCTCTCCGCCCGGCGCTACATGGGTAGAACCCAACTTGGTTTTGGTTTGAGACTCGAAGACAGGCTCCTGCACCCTTACACTGACCGCAGCGATGACAGAGGCCCTGATATCAGCTACTTCATAATTTTTGCCAAAGTGATTTCTCACTGCATTGACGATTCCCTCCTTAAAAGCCTGGAGATGGGTTCCTCCCTGTGAGGTATATTGTCCATTGACAAAAGAGTAGTATTCCTCCCCGTAATTGTTGCCGTGGGTAAGGGCGATCTCTATGTCATAACCCTGGAGGTGGATGATGGGATAGCGAATGCTGTCAGGGTCAGTCTTATCTGTCAGAAGGTCAAGAAGGCCATTTTTTGAGTAGTAGCGCTCCCCATTGAGGTAGATCGACAGCCCTGCATTGAGGTAGGTGTAATTTCGTACCTGATTGACTACATAGTCCAGGATGAAGCGGTAATTTTTGAAGACACTGGAGTCCGGGCGAAAAATGACAGTAGTACCATTTTCCTCTTTGGTCTTCTGTATTTTGTGTTCTTTGATGATGTTTCCCTGCTCAAATTCTGCGACTTTTTTCTTTCCCTCCCTTACAGATTCAATGCGAAAATACATGGAAAGGGCATTGACGGCCTTGGTACCTACTCCATTGAGGCCAACAGCCTTTTTGAAGGCTTCGGAATCGTATTTTCCTCCGGTATTGATCTTGGACACACAGTCGATCACCTTTCCAAGGGGGATGCCACGGCCATAATCCCGAACAGTTACCTCCCCTTCTTTGATGGTAAGGTCGATTTTTTTTCCATTACCCATGACAAACTCGTCGATAGAGTTGTCGATGATTTCTTTGATCAGGATGTAGATTCCATCATCCTGGGAGGAGCCATCTCCCAGTTTTCCTATATACATCCCTGGGCGAAGGCGTATGTGCTCACGCCAATCGAGGGATTTGATACTGTCTTCGTTATATACTTCGGACTTTGCCATAGATTATGTAATCGGCTTATTGATAGGCTGAATGATAAATTTTTTAGCAGATAGCTTTGAGGAATGGATAGGAAATTTTGATGCTAAATCCAAAAGCTAAGTTAAAGCTAGAAATAATTGCTTGCAATCAAAATTAGTAATTCTCCTCTACGTGTGGAAAACGACAAAAGACAGCTGAGGGTTTTGATGATTATAGTGTTTGGATAAAAGCTATTCACAAACCAATACTTCTTTTATTCGTTAAAAAAATAAGCCAAATTTGCTTTATAAAATAAAACTAGATATGCAAGATTCGATGATAAAGGTATCCGAAGCAGCTTTTGATCACATCAAAAACCTGAGAGAGCAGCAGGGCTACGATGAGAGCTACGGCTTGAGGGTCAGTGTGGATGGAGGTGGTTGTAGCGGCTTGATGTACAGGTTGGATTTTGACAACCAAGAGAAGCCGGGCGATCAGGTGATCGAAGACAAAGGCGTAAAGATATTTGTTGCCATGAAAAGCCTTCTTTATCTGGTAGGTACTGAACTGGACTACAGTGGAGGTCTGAGCGGAAAGGGATTTCACTTTTCCAATCCCAATGCTTCCAGGACCTGCGCCTGTGGAGAAAGTTTTTCAGTCTGACTTTCATACCATAACAAATCAATCACAGCCACCCCAGGGTGGCTTTTGGTTTTTTTGGAGCTTTCCAATTTTTGTATTTTACAGGGTATTGGTTAATATACTCTCAAAATCCCTTCATACATGCGCTGGGTCAAATTCTTCTTCTCATTCCTGATTACACTCGCTTTGGGAGGAGCTCTTCTGATTCCTTTTGGAAGCCTTCCCTTTGCTCCGGGCTCTTTTTTCGATCCCTTTGTGGGCTTTTGGGCCAATGCTGAGCGCTTCGACGACTCCTCCCGTCAGGTAAAGTCGCTGTCTTTTCCCCAACTCAGGGAAGAGGTGAAGGTCCGTATTGACCAACGGGGAGTCCCCCATATTTTTGCTCAGCATCCCGAAGACCTCTACTTCGTGCAGGGCTATCTCACGGCCAAAGATCGCCTGTGGCAAATGGAGTTTCAGACCATGGCCGCCGCGGGCAGACTCACCGAAATCGTAGGGCGAGGGGCTGAAGATCGTGTTCTCAACCTTGACCGTCAAGCCCGAAGGAAGGGATTGGTCTACGGAGCCGAGAGTTCTTTAGAAAAGATGAAGGAAGACCCAGCCTCTATGCTGGCCATCGAGTCCTATGCCCAGGGGATAAATGCCTATATCAATTCACTGGAACAGGGCCAACTGCCCATCGAATATAAGCTGCTGGGATACCAACCCGAGCCCTGGACTCCCCTGAAGTCTGCCTTGCTGCTCAAGTACATGGCCAATTCCCTTACCTGGCGTTCTTATGACATTCCCTATACCCATTCCCTCTACCTGATGGGAAAAGATGTCTTTGAAGTCCTATATCCTGATCGTTTTCCTACCCAGAGTCCCATTATTCCAGAAAGCAAGCGCTGGGATCGTAGATTGGCAGATCCCAAACCTCAGGTTCCCCAAGATTATCAGCCTGATTCGATCCTAATCAAGGGAGGATTCAAAGAGGAAGAAGTAGACCCCATCATTGGGAGCAACAACTGGGCGATCAGTCCCCAAAAGTCTAAGAGTGGCAATGCCCTTTTAGCCAATGATCCCCACTTGCCCCTGAATCTGCCCGCCCTTTGGTATGAGGTGCAACTCCATGGCCCGGGGCAAAATGTCTACGGAGCCAGTCTGCCCGGTTCCCCCGGTGTCATCATCGGATTCAACAATTCCATTGCCTGGGGGGTGACAAATGGGAGCCGCGATGTGGTGGACCACTATACCATCACTTACAGGGACGACCGCAAGCGGGACTACTACCACAATGGTCAATGGCTCCCCGTTAAGAACCGCATAGAGGAATTCAAAGTCAAAAATGGAGAGTCATATTTTGATACCGTAAGGTATACCCACATTGGGCCAGTGATGTATGAGGAAAACTTCGCTCCCAAAGGTAAGCCCCTGGCGATCCGCTGGATGGCCCACGAACCCTCCAATGAACTGAAGACCTTCCTAAACCTGAATCAGGCCCATAATTATGAAGACTACCTGAAGGCCATATCGGAGTATGTTTGTCCCGCTCAAAACTTCGTCTTTGCCTCCACCAAAGGAAATATCGCCATCTGGCAACAGGGGAAATTTCCAAACAAATGGATCGATCAGGGCAAGTTTATCCTCGATGGCAGCCGTCGGGAGCACATGTGGGAATCCTACATCCCTCAGAATCAGAATCCCCACATTTTTAATCCGGAGCAGGGCTTTGTCCAATCCGCAAATCAACATCCTACCACAGAGGCCTATCCCTACGAAACAGATGGAAGGTACGAAGACTTCAGAGGAAGACGGCTCTACAATTTGCTAAGCAGCCGAGACAGCCTTGATGTGGAGGACATGAAGGCCTTTCAGCTGGACAATTATTATCAGGGGGCTGCCGATATTCTTCCCTTTCTATTGAGCGAACTTGATACCCTCTCTCTGGACCGCCGGGAAAGAAAAATCTATGATGATCTCAAAACCTGGGATTACAACTATGACCACGAGGATTATGAACCCACTGTATTTGAGGTATGGTGGAGCACCCTTTACCGCAATGTATGGAGGGATGAATTTTCGAGCAGTCCCCTTGCCCTAACCTACCCCAAGACTCGTACCTTCATGTATATTCTCCAGGATAGTGTGGAATTCAGTTTTTATCAGGTAAGTGGAGATAGCACCCGCTATGACCGAAAGGACTGGATCAGAAAGAGTTTCGATCAAGCCCTGGCAGAATTAAATGAAAAATCAGAAAATCCAGGGGACTGGGCCTGGCACAGTCAGAAGAAGACCAATATCAACCACCTCTCGAAGATTCTGACACCCTTTGGCCGGGAAGGCTTGCTCACAGACGGAAATGGAGGAATATTGAATGCGGCAGGTAAAGAAAGTGGGCCTTCCTGGCGTATGATTGTCGAACTTGGAACCCCCATCAAGGCTTATGGCATCTATCCCGGAGGTCAAAGTGGCAATCCAGGTTCGCATACCTATGATGCCTTTATTGATGATTGGGTGGATGGTAAATATTATGAACTAAAATTTTATTCAGGACCTGAGGTGGAGGATGCGGAGAGTGGTCAAACAATTACTTTCAAAAAACCCTAGTCCCATGCGTTTTATACTGAGAATTGTGCTGATCGCCGGTTTGGGATTCCTTTGCGGAACCTATCTCCCACAATTTCCCTTGTGGCCTACGATGCTAGGTGCTTTTTTGGTTGGGGTATTGCTTAGCAGGCGGAAGCGCAACTGGGTATTTGGGAAAAAACAGGCTCCTGCCTATGCATTTTTGGCGGGCTTCATCGCTCTTGCTCTGGTTTGGGGTACAATGGCCCTCAGTCGGGATACGGCAAATGCTTCGCTGCTCAGCGAAAAGGTGGGCGGCATATTCGATGTATTCCTGGGCCTTGAAGGAGAATGGTTTTTGCCCAAGCCCATACTTCTGGTTATCCTTACAGGCCTTATTGGAGGCCTGGCGGGTGGTTTTTCTGCGATGACTGGGAATCTATTTGGCGAAGCCGTCAAAAGCTGATTGGACGTAGCGATAAACCTCTCCCTGCGGGATTTGATTAGACGCCTACTTTTTCGAAGTCTTGCATGACCTGTTCTATTGATCGGGTTTGATCAAAAAAGCCGAGGAGGCGAAGCAGGACTTTCTCTACGATGGCATCGGGGCAGGAGGCTCCACTAGTGAGCAGAAAGCTCATTTTTTCTTTTTTAGGAATAAAATTGAAGATATGCCGCTCCTCATGGCGATGAAAATCGTAGTGCTGGATTTGGTCTTTGCTGATGATGTCGCGCTCTGAAGCGATAAAGTAAGTATTGAGTTTCTGCTCACACAGTTCGACGAGGTGGGAGGTATTGGAAGAATTGCGTCCTCCGATGACGATGGCCATGTCGGCGTATTCTTCCAGAAGACGTAGGGTAGCGCTCTGATTGTTTTTGGTGGCGTAGCAAAGGGTATCACGGGTATTGGCAATGCGGTATTCCTGTTCTTCTTCCCCGTATTTTTCCTTCATTACATCCTGGAAGTAGTCGGATATCTCGGCAGTCTCGGAGGCGAGCATGGTAGTCTGGTTGACTACAGCGATGCGTTGGAGATGCTCAGTAGGGTCAAAGCCTTCTGAGCTTTTCTTGCGAAAATATTGCTCAAAGTCTTCTAAAGGGCGAGAACCGGACATGATTTCACCCAGCATCCGGGCTTCTTCCATATTTTTGACAACGAGGGTAGGTGCAGACTTTCGGGAGTGGGAGAGGGTTCCCTGGGTCTCTTCGTGGCGAAATTTACCGTGGATAATGATGGAATATCCCTTGGCTCCGAGCTCCTGCGCCCTGAACCAAACGTTTTCTACGAAGCGACAGGTGGCATTCCATTTTTGAATGTCCACTCCCCTGGAGATCAAGGCTTCCTGATCTTCGATGGTAGCTCCGAAGGCAGGGGTGATGACAATATCCTTTGCTTTGATTTCTTCCCAGGAAATGAGTTGCTTACCTCTGGCGGTCTTGATAAAGCGGAGCCCCCGATGCTGGAGGTCCTCATTGACAAAGGAATTATGAATCAGTTCGCTGATCATGAAGACACGCCGATTGGGATAGGTAGCCAGGGTCTCATAGGCCACTTCGATGGCGTTTTCTACTCCTTTACAAAAGCCAAAATGCCTTGCGACCTTAAATTCTACAGTCCCAAAGTCCAGGACGAAAGGCTTCATTCTTTCTGCCGGGGTCCGTGAATTCTTGAGGCGGGAAAAGATATTATTCTGATATAGGGGAGCGTACCGCCCAAGGTCGTATTCCTTTTTGAAATTTCGGGAAGTGTACTTACGCATGTCTTCGTTTTTGATAGAGTCATGGCATACGCCAGCAATAGTTGATTTAACACACCAAAGGCAATGGATGTTTGTTTATGCAAAAAATACTATATATGCCAGACCTGCTTTTACTTAATCACGATGATTATCCTTATCCAGGAGCTTCTTTATCAGGCTAATCTGTCCCAAATGGTAATAGCCATGCTCTATCACCCCTGTAATGTTTTTGTAATAAGTGCCATAATCTTCTTTTACAAAGGTCTGATCAAGTAAATCAGGGTCCATGGCTTCTACAAGTTGGGCCATGCGCTCGGCATCTGTCCAGACTTTTTCGCAGAGCTGCTCCCAATCTTCCTGAGAGCGAATAAGCGGTAGGTCAAAGCTATATTTATCCCTCGCTTCCAGTGCCTTACCTTCAAGTACACCCGACACCGCATCTATGTAATAATTGAGGTGGAATAGGAGAGCGGCAATGCTGTTCAATTCGCCTACCTGAGCCTTAGCCATCTGCCAGTCCACATCTACCAGCTTTTTCTTGAGGTTGACTCCGGTGGAATTGCTGCCCCAGTGAAAATTTCTGATCTGCGCAGCTATTTGTTTGGGTAGCATGGAAGTAGGAATTAAAGAATAGCAAAAAACCAAGCCTAGACCCTAATTCGGAAGGGCTAATAAATATAAAAAATTGTGAGATTACTTCATGAAAGGATAGAACTCCGAAGCCCCTGTTTAATCAGGGAACCTGCTCAATCTCCTGCGATTTTTAGGAGCACCCCCAGCAAATTCCTCCAGAGCTGACTACTGTGTATTGTGGTCAGACTCCAGGATCATTACTGGCCAACCTTTCTTTTTGGCACGCTGAGCCTGATCTGCAAATCCGTCCTTTTTGGGCCTGCCACGCTTGCCCGTTAGGTTGCGGGTGGTGAAGCTGAG
>CAZMAV010000015.1:0-122743 GCA_964564415.1 uncultured Bacteroidia bacterium
ATCATAGAAATAAAGTCCTACTCAGTACTGCTTCTCAACATTTCAATGAACTCTTATATCCTCCGAGGAAAGAATTTTTGCCTCGGCTGAGAAATCAAATTTTTCGTTTTCATGTCCCTGTTTTCTTAACAGGATTGCAAACATCTAACTCTTTTTTCTTTTTTCCAAATCCTTTCAAAAAAACTTGGAAAACTTTTTAAACTGAACCTCTTGGCCTACTTCGTTTCCAAAGTGTAATACCAAATATAGCAGGGTAAACGAGAATTATCAAAAAGAAATGATGGGTAAATCTCCACAATTTTATGTGGATATATAGGGCTTTTCCACATTCAGAAGCTGACTTTGTACAGGCTACCTTTTTTTCTAATAAAAATAGTTCAAAAGCAGGGCCAATTTTCATTAAATGTAATAAAAATTTCGGTTTTCAACTTAAACTAAGTCTACGCCTAAGCTTCACTATGGAAGTTTGCCCTCAACCGCCCATGGTGTAGCCCTTACATGCAAACCTGGCTAATTAAAAGCCCTGTTATGTTTGGGTAGATCAATTAAAATTTATGCCTGCTCTGCTTTTAATCTTCCTTATTGACTGTAAGTTTCATCCTTTCCTATTCGTGGCTTTTTTTGGTAATAGTTGACGATAAATAAGTCGAGGCCCAGCCCCAGGCTTACACCAGCGGTATAATAAAAAAGGTCTGACCATAAAAAATGGTAACCCAGAATAAGCCCTCCCAGTGAATAAGACCTAATCGCATCAATCCAAGGTGCGTGGTAAAACTGTAAGATTTCAATGGCGACACAGAAACACAGGGCCAACAAAAAAGCTTGTTGAACGCCCTTTTTCACAAATATCCAGCGAAATATCCAATATACCATCAGGGCATAGAGGGCATCAGGAGCATATTCCGATAAAAATCCCATTAAGCCTCCAATGGTAGGTTCATTGTCTTCGTAAAATTGACGTATTAGAAGGCCTAAAGGAATAATGCCCAGGATTGCTAGCGCATAAAACAATCTCAAGGTCTTGTTTTTGCGATGCCTCAATTTATTCCCCATTGTAAAAAAGCACTTAATTCCATCAAGAGGGCTATTCCCATGTGAACAAACACCCCTCCTATGACATTTTCGCTCTTCCTGGCAATCACCCCCAATATATAGCCTCCAAAAATCGAGCTTATAGACTCTCCCATGGGTTTGGCAAAATGGCGGTAGCAATATACAGATGCCATGCTTCCTACAGTACCTACCCCCAGTACCTTCGCCATCCCGATGACCATAAATCCCCTAAAAATTACCTCGGTCCAGATGAAATCAAGGGCGTAAACAAATTCATAGATCACATAGGCAGACCAGATAGGCATGATCTCCAAGGATTTTATTTGTTGGTATTTAAGTGTAGGATAGTAATTTTTGAATCCAGACTCAAAGGAGGCTCCAATGACGAAAGGCACCATGATGAGCATAAGGACGACGTAGGGCCTGTGATCAAAGGATTTGAAGGTAAGTCCGTAGAAACTTTGCATCTGCCCTCGGTCGTAAATCCAAAAAAAGATCAACAGAGGGATAAATGCAGCCACCAAGCTACTTAGGTTACCCGTAACCTTGAAAGCAAGCCTTCTTTCGGCAGGAGAGCTAAATTCTTTCCAAATGTATTCCTGATAATAAAACGAAGCGTCAAAACTCAGGACTAAAAGTATGAACAGCGCCCGAAGCCAGAATTCTCCCGATCTAAATATTTCCCATTTTTTGTGGAAAAAAGCATAGATACCTATAGAAGTCAAATATGGGATTCCATAGAAAATGAAGTAGTAAAAAATACAGATTTCTTTTCCATAGCCCTGGATCTGCATCCATCGCTCGACAGTATATCGGTCAAAAAAGAAATAATTGATATAGACTGAGAGGCTCAAAAACAATAAGAGGCTTAAATAATAGCCCACATTAACTTCTTCCTTCCAATGATCAGGAAAGTAGGCCAGGATCTTTCGAAAAGATTTTTTGAATCGACGGAGCATAGTTGAGAGATAGAATGAAGATAAAATTAAGATTATCCTTGGAATAAGAAGGGGAAAGCAGGTATTTTGATTATACAAAAAGCCATTTTTGATGAAACAAATCTTTACCCTCTTCCTAATTTTCTTGGTGGCCTGCCAAAGCAATTCGTCACCCCGGGTCTCCAAGAATCGTAATCGCTCGGAAATGAGTCAAAGGGACTATGTAGTCATGGTGTCAATGGATGGTTTTCGGCATGACTACATTGAGAAATATCAGGCGAAAGCCATCGCCAGAATCGGCGAAGCAGGTATACAGGCCGAAACCATGATTCCAAGCTTTCCCTCTTCCACCTTTCCCAATCATTATAGCCTAGCTACCGGGATGTATCCGGCTTCACACGGTATCATTGGAAATTCTTTCTACGATCCAGAGCGAGAGGAATTGTACCAAGTCCGAGATAGAGAAAAAGTAGAGGATGGTAGTTTCTATGGAGGGACGCCTCTCTGGGTACTAGCCGAAAAAGCCGGAATGCTGGCAGCCTCCTTTTTTTGGGTAGGCTCAGAAGCAGATATACAGGGTGTCAAACCAAACTATTATTATCACTATGACGGTAGCATTCTCAATCAGGAGCGAGTGGATCAGGTCTTGGAGTGGCTTTCCTTACCCGAAGATCAAAGGCCTCACTTTATCACCCTTTACTTTTCGGATATAGATAGCAAAGGACATAGGCATGGGCCTGAATCAGAGCAAACCAAAAAAGCCGTTCAGGACCTGGACAAATTAATCGGACAACTGGATAAGAGACTCGCTGAAACTGGCCTTCCCATCCATCTGATCATAACATCTGATCACGGAATGCAACTCGTAGATCAGAATAATCCCATTTTGCCTGAAAGGTTGGCTAAGCTTGATGAATTTGACAAGGTGGTGAAGTCCAGTACCTATTGGACCTTTCATAGCAAGGATAAACAGCTGGTAGAAAGTACCCACGAAAGGCTCAAAAAACTCTCAGCTGAAGATTATAAAGGCAAATTTCGCATATTTAAGACAGCAGAAGGTCCTGATTATTTACATTACAAGGCCAATCCAAGGATAGGCCAGTTAGTCATGACCCCGGATTCACCCTACGTACTTAGTTCATGGGGATTTTCTGTAGGTCCCGGGCACCACGGCTACGATCCCTACAGAAACAGAAATATGCACACCATTTTTCTGGCGAAGGGCCCTCAAATCCAAGCTGGACTGGTGGTACCGAGCTTTGAAAATATTCATGTGTATCCTCTTGTTGCCCACATTCTGGAATTAGACCTCCCTGATAACCTGGACGGGAGTTTTGCCCTGTGGGACAGCACAGGAGCCATACTCCCCCAACATCCTTGATTTGAAGAATCATAATGCTGAGCAAAAAATGGGGTGATTACTGAAACAAGTGAGGACATAAACAAGACAAGCAAAGAGAACCTGACTATGATGAAGGCATTGATCGTAGAAGACGAACCTCTGGCGGCTCGTCGACTATCCAGGATGTTACAGGAACTAGAACCTGAAATGGAAATTCTAGATATCCTTGATTCTGTGAGTTCTACTGTCAGCTGGCTCAAAATAAAAAAAGCCGATATAATTTTCCTGGATATACACCTGGCAGATGGCAACAGCTTTGCCATTTTTGAAGACTTGGATATTTCTACTCCCATTATATTTACGACTGCCTATGACGAATATGCCATCAAGGCATTTAAGCTCAATTCTATAGACTATCTACTCAAACCTATCGAGCGTGAAGGGCTGGCATTTAGCTTGAAGAAATTCAAAAAGCAATCTCAGGATAAGAAGGCTAGGCAGCAGATTGATGTGGCTGCCTTGGTACAGGCCATGCAGGCCCCCGCTGCTCCTACGGATACCTTTCAGAAGAGATTTATGGTAACTTCAGGAGACAAGATCAAGTCTATTCCTGTGGATGAGGTAGCCTATTTTTTTGGGCAACAGAAGTACGTATTTCTCATCACTCATGACAATAGGCGACATATTATTAACTATACCCTGGGGCAATTGAAAGATTTGCTCAATCCGGAAGACTTTTTCAGGATCAACCGCCAGTTTATCGTTGGGTTTTCATCCATTTCAAATATGTTTTCTTATTCAAAAAGCCGAATCAAGGTCGAACTACAGCCCAGCAGTGACATAGAAGCCATTGTCAGCATAGATAAGACCCCAAAATTTAAGGCCTGGCTCAACCGCTAGCCCCATCCTGGCATCTGTGTCTCGCAGAAGGATTACTTTATGCAATTCTTTTACTAGCTTGGGAGGATATATCATTTTCAACCCAGATTTTTATGCCGGCACCCAAAGCCAAAAGAATTTCCTACCAACACCTCAAACACGGAGACCAAAGAGAAGACCCCTACTTTTGGATGAGAGATAAAGAAAATCCCGAGGTGATCGAGTATCTCAACGCCGAAAATCAATATACTCAGCAGGAAATGGCTCATACCAAAGCCTTTCAGGAAAAGTTGTATGAGGAAATGGTAGGCCGTCTCAAAAAGGATGATGCTTCGGTACCCTACCGCAGGGGGGAATACTTTTATTATTCAAAATTTATCCCTCAGGGTCAATATCCTATCTTTTGCCGGAAAAAATCATCCTTGGAAGCTGAGGAAAAGGTTATCCTGGATGTCAACCAATTAGCCGAGGGAAAAGCCTTTTGCCAGGTCGGTGGACTTTCTATCAGTCCCAATGCTAGATACCTTGCTTATGCCCTGGATACTGTAGGAAGACGCATTTTTACCCTCCACATCAAGGATCTGGAGACCGGCCAGCTCCTCGAGGAAAGGATAGAAAATGGAACCGCTAATTTTACCTGGACCGCGGATAGCCAACATCTCTTTTACACGGTCAAGGACCCACAGACCCTACGACCCTTTGCTGTCAAGAGGCACAAACTTCATGACTTACCTGATAAAGATGTGGAAGTTTTTAAGGATGAAGATGAAACCTTCTGTGTGTATGTCAGCAAAAGCCGGTCCAAGGAGTTTATCATGATTACCTCTTCGGCTACCCTTTCTTCGGAAGTCAGGTATATTTCTTCCCGCGATCCTCATGGTAATTTCCAGGTGATCCTGCCCCGTGAGAGGATGCATGAATACCAAATTGCTCACCATGGAGAATTCTTCTACCTTGTTTCAAATGACCAGGCCACCAATTTTAGGATCATGCGGATTCCGGTGGGGAAGAGCGGAAAAGAAAATTGGGAGGAATTTATTCCACATCGATCCGATGTATTTCTGGAAGACCTGGACGTCTTTAAGGATCACTTTGTCCTCTCGGAGAGAAAGGGGGGACTTACTTATTTGAGGATAAGGGACTTGGAAGGGAATAAAGATGAATACCTTGAATTCGACGACCCCACCTATTCTGTAGAGGGCAACATCAATGTAGAGTTCGAAACTGAACTTTTTCGCTACACCTATGACTCCCTAACCCGACCTACTTCCATCTTTGAAGTCAACTTAAAGAAAGGGCAAAAGCAATTGCTCAAGCAAGCTCCGGTCATGGGTGATTTTGATCCCTCCCATTATCAATCTGCTCGTCTTCACGCCACAGCCGAGGACGGTACCTCTATCCCCATATCTGTGGTATGGCATCGCAGCACTTCTCTGGATGGGCAGCCCCCTTGCCTTCTCTATGGCTATGGATCTTATGGCATGAGCATGGATCCTTATTTTTCCAGTGCCAGACTTAGCTTATTGGATCGGGGATTTGTATTTGCCATTGCCCATGTAAGAGGAGGTAGTGAACTAGGCCGGCCTTGGTATGACAATGGAAAGCTGTTGAAGAAAAAAAATACCTTCACAGATTTCATAGCCTGCGGAAAGCACCTGATCAGGGAAGGTTTCTCAGCACCGGATCAACTATATGCCTTGGGAGGAAGTGCAGGTGGGCTCTTGGTGGGCGCAGTGATCAACATGGAACCCTCACTGTTTAGGGGCGTGGTAGCTGCCGTTCCCTTTGTCGACGTGGTTTCGACCATGTTGGATGATTCTATTCCCCTTACTACCAACGAATATGACGAGTGGGGCAATCCCAATGAAAAGACTTTTTATGACTATATGAAATCCTATTCTCCTTACGATAATGTAAAGGCCAAAGGATATCCCTATCTTTTGGTAACCTCGGGACTACACGATTCACAGGTACAATACTGGGAACCAACCAAATGGGTCGCGCGGTTAAGGGAATTAAAGACGGACTCAAATCTACTTTTGCTACATACCAATATGTCAGCAGGACACGGTGGCGCCTCGGGCAGATACGAAGCATTAAAGGAAACCGCCTTGGAATATGCCTTTTTGCTGTATCTTGCAGGAAAGGCAGACCTATCTTGATTCATGAACAGAAAGGAAGCAAGGCAGTTTCCTTGACTTCCCATTTCTTTAAAAATATGACTGAAAAGCCCTGAGGCCCTGGATTTTATTGGGATTTTGTGTCCATTAAAATATAATTTCCAGAAGTCCATCCCTGTTGAAGAGTTCGGCGAGGTAGTCCTTCATGCCTGCTTTAAAATAATCGCTGATGTCAGAACTCAGCACATTGCCGGTTACGGCTATGATAGGAAGTTTAGGGTTTTCTTTCAAAATTAGCCTACACGCTTCTAATCCGTCCATCTCAGGCAAATGGATATCCATAAATACAAGGTCAAAAACCTCTATTCTACAGTTATCCGCAGCTTTCTCGCCATTTTCTACTATCCTTACTTCCGCGCCTAATTTCTGCAGGTGTCCCAGAATGATAGACTGATGTACGGCATTATCCTCTGCCACTAAGACTCTTAGTGGATAAAGCATAGACTTTTGGGCTTTTTTCTTGTTTTTTTCCTCACTTCGAAGTATTTCTTTTCAAAAGGATTTCAACAGCATAACTCCCACTCTCTCCAGGTATTCCCATCCGATTTTTTGTAGAAATGGATCAAAATTTTATGATTCCTACCCTCCCCAGTGCTGGGAATTAAAAGTGATTGATTAAAGCTAAACAAGCCTGGCCTAGCCTAAAAGCTGATTACATGACTCAAATTACATAAGAAAGATAAGCCTACACCTCAAGATCAGGTTGAACATCAAGTATTTGGAGGGAAACTATTATTTTTAATTCAGAAACTGTTTCCTATTGAAAATCAAATCTACCTCATTAAAAATACCTTAACATCCTAAAAATCAGCATGTAATAAATTGGCCACATAGCTAGTAAAAAAGTAAATATAAAGGAAAGAGAAAAACCCCATCAACACATGAATATATTTGTATATTTATTTGAGATAACATATCAGAAAAAATCATATACCTGATCCTGATCTTGAGACAAAAGAAGGCATGGTAGGCTTTAAAATTTCTACATCGGATCTACATTGATGATGATCCGAAGGGTCTTATCAGGGGCTTCCTGGTAATATTTATCAATGGCCTCGAGCAGTTTCTCCCTTACTTTTACTGGATCCAGCCCCTTTCCGATCTTGAGCAAAAATTGCATACGGTACAAGTTTCTCATGCGACCTATAAGGGCATAATCCGGTCCCAAAAGATTATTTTTAAATATGGGCCTTAGGTGTTTGTCCAATCTCTTACTTTCTACTTCAATAAAATCCTTGTCTTTGTGGCGGAATTCAATGCGTATCAACCTTGTGAAGGGGGGATATGAAAGTTGATTTCTTCCAGGGAGCTCCTTTTTAAAAAACTCATCAAAGGAGGACTGAATTGATTTCAAGACTACATTGTCGGGACTGTAGGTCTGAATAATTACCCTTCCCTCCTTTTTACTCCTTCCGGCCCTTCCACTTACCTGAGTCAACAATTGATAGGCTTTTTCATAAGCCCTGAAATCGGGAAAGCTCAGCAGATGATCCGCCAGGATGACCCCTACAAGGGTTACATTTTCAAAATCCAGGCCTTTGGAAACCATCTGAGTACCCACGAGGATATCAGTTTGTTGGTTTTCAAATCTATGAATGATCTGCTGATAGGAAAATTTTCCCCGGGTGGTGTCCAGGTCCATCCGCTCTACAGCTGCGTTAGGAAAGCATTCCTGTACCGCCTCGGCAATTTTCTCAGTACCCATGCCCCCCCATCTCATGGTATAGTTGCCACAATTGTCGCATTTCTGTGTCTGATAATGAGTGTATCCGCAATAATGACAGCGAAGATGATTTTTCTCTTTGTGCAGGGTCAGGCTTATATCGCAATTGATACATTGAGGGACATGGCCGCAGGTCTCACATATGAGATAGGGGGCATATCCCCTTCTGTTTTGAAATAAAATAACCTGTTCTCCCCTGATCAACCTTTCTCCGATAGCATCCTCCAGGACCTTGGAAAAAATCCCCTTTACTTCTCCCTTCTTCCTTTGCATCCTCATGTCTACAATGTCCACCTGGGGAAGTTTGGCCTCAATGGCTCGCTGCATCAGTTCTACCAGGTGATATTTTCCTTTTTTTGCATTAAAATATGTCTCAAAGCTAGGCGTAGCAGATCCCAAAATAACCGGTATATTTTCCTGAAAACCATAATATACACCTACATCCCGGGCATTATAGCGAGGTGAGGGCTCTTCTTGCTTAAAGGAATGATCGTGTTCTTCATCGACCACAATAAGACCCAGATTTGGGAAGGGAAGAAAAATGGCAGATCTCACCCCTATCACAACCTGGTAGCGCCCTTCCTGAACCTTTTGGAAGATTTCTACCCTTTCGTTTTCATTAAAACGGCTGTGATAAATGCCTACCTCATGCCCGAGTTCGTGCTGGACCCGGTCAATGATCTGCTTGGTCAGGGTAATTTCAGGAAGGAGGTAAAGAACCTGTTTTCCCTCCAAAAGTACCTTTTTCATGAAATGAATGTAGATATGGGTCTTTCCACTTCCGGTGATTCCATGCAAAAGAACTGGTTTGAGCCTTGAAGCTGAAAAGTAAGCTTCCATTTGGTCCACGGCCTTAGCCTGAGCCTCATTAAAAGCTATGGGCTTGGGTGGAGCGTGGTAACCATAGAGTTCCATGCGGTCTACCTGTACCTCTTCTTCTTCTATGATTCCCTTGTCTACCAAAGACTTGATGGACTGAGAGGAAACCCCCAATTCTTTAAGCGTTTCAGTCTTGGGAAGGGTGGTTTTTTGGAAGTAAGCGGAAATCACCTTCATGAGGATATTTTCCTGTGCCGGAGCCCTTTGTAAGCTATCAAGGGCTTCTTCCATTTTGACCTGAGGGGTATAGGCCTCGGTCAGTTTGATGTAGGTTTTGAACTTGGCCTTGTACTTTTCTTCCACCTGATGGTAGGCTTTGATCAGCCCTCTACCTGACATGGCCTTTAATCGCTGAGTGGGATTGGCAATGCCCCATATAGCACTTACCTCCTTGAGTCCAAGTAAAGGCTGAATGCTCAAGGCTTCCATCAGTAAATATTCTTTTTCCTCCAGGTTCCATGCCTCCCAGTCCAAGCCCTCTACCATTTCGACCTTAAGGCTACTTTCTGGCTTTAGACCCGTAGGGAGGGCAGCCTTAAATACCTCCCCCACCGTACAACTGTAGTAGAAGCTGATCCATTTAAATAAATTCAGGTGCTGCTCAAAATAAATAGGCCTGGTATCGAGAATCTCATCCAAATATTTCAATTTTTCCTTTTGGATGCCCTCTACGTCTGAGTCCATCAACTTGAATATCAGCCCTGTGTATATCTTTTTTCTCCCAAAGCTTACCAAAACCCGCTTGCCTACCGCCACCTCTTCTCTAATGGCTTCAGGTATGCGGTAATAGAAGTTTGACTTGATAGGAAGGGGCAGAACAACTTCCGCCAAATCTGCCTGGGGCATAGCTAATTATCTTGGATCCTTAGACTAATAACAGTAATTTTCACCAAAAAAATGAAAGAGTTCTCCACAAAAATCTAAATTTGTTAGTAAACCAATCTTGAGACTCCATAGGCAGAAAACAAAAAGGGAGTTATTTTATCCTTTCAGCTCCAAGGGTATTGATGGCAGAAATATATCTTTCTGCCTCTATGCCATGATCCTTAAAGGCCTGCTGCATAGCAATTCCTACATGAAATGCAGTGGCATCGCCTTCACACAAGGCAAAAACAGCCGGCCCTGCGCCTGAGATGCTACAACCCAGAGCTCCTGCATTGATAGCCTCTTGTTTTACCTCATAGAAACCCTGTATCAGTTCGGATCGGTAGGGTTCTGCTACGACATCTTGCAGCGACCTTCCGATCAAAGCATAGTCCTGTTTCATCAATCCGGCAATCATGCCTCCCAGATTTCCCCACTGAGTGATTCCTTCCTGCATCGTTATTTTTTTGGGTAGAATGTTGCGGGCGTCTACGGTCAGGATTTCCAAGGCAGGTAAGACCACAGCTGCATATAGTTTATCTGGTACGGGAATGTTGATGGTATCGAGGTCTTTATTAGAGCGTATGAGAATCATACCTCCTAAGAGGCAGGGTCCTACATTATCCGCATGTATGGCCCCTCCTGAAGCAGTAGCCTCACCTTCGAGGGCAAAGGGAAGAAGTTCTTTCCTTTTAAGGGGCCTTCCCATAAGTTCGTTGAGGGCCAGGGCTCCCGCTACAGCGCTGCAAGCACTAGACCCGAGGCCGCTGCCAATAGGAATACCTTTGTGGATTTCCATTTCTATTCCCTGCTTGACTTCCAGGGCCTTCATAAAAGAAAGAGCTGCAACACCTGCGGTATTCATTTCAGGAACCAAAGGCAGTCGCCCCTGATCCCCGGAAATCTTGCTAATCCTGAGTCCCGGAGCTTCTGAAAAACGGACAACTATGTCATCTCCGGGGCGCTGAATAGCAAAACCCAATGAATCAAAACCACAGGCTACGTTGGCCACAGTAGCAGGTGCAAAAACATGAACTTCGTTTTTCATAAAATAAAACCGCTGATGCCCAAAGGTAGGACATCAGCGGTAATCTATAGGTGAAATATTCAGATTATTCTATCAAAATCTTCCGGTACAATTGATAGCCTCCAATGTCAAGACTGAGGATAAACATACCTTTTTGAGTGGTATTGAGGTTGATCTTCCTTCGCTGACTCAAGACATAGCCCATATCTTCCTGATAAACTTTCTTTCCACGAAGGTCAAAGATTTCCACTTCGACATCAGCTGCCTCCATCAGTTTGAGATCCAATTGGAAACTACCTTTGGAAGGGTTGGGGTAGAGGCGAATATCTCCCAATGCTGCTTCATCTACATCCTGAGGAAGTGCAATCGTCAACATCTGACACTCGGTACGTTCACAATTTCCGTCTTCTACAGTGAGGCATACATTGAAGCTTCCAAAAGATTTGTAGACATGAGAAGGATTTTGAACCGTATCGCTTTTTCCATCACCAAATTCCCAGAACCAGGAAACCGGATTGCCTTGGGTCAGGTCACCGAAGTCAACCGTCCCATTGAGTACGGTATCTCCACTTACAGAAAATCCAGGGCGAGGAGCAGGAACTACAAAGACATTTACGCTGTCCCTAAGCACACAACCCTGATCATCTCTTACCTCCACTTTGTATTCATTGGTGGTATTCACGACAAGTGTCTGGGTATTTTGACCGGTAGACCAGGAGTATTGGTCAGCCGAATTTCCTGCATTCAGGGTAATGATATCACCATCACAGATCGTTCGGTCCGGTCCGAGTTCCACCGTGAGGGGGGATTCTGTAACGGTAACCGTATCACGTGCTTCGCAGCCATCTGCTGAGGCCATTCGCAGGATAAATTCATCTCCATAATTGACGGTGATACCGGGAGTAGTATCATTTGTGGACCAGAGGTAGGTATTTCCCGGTCCTGCTCCTGCTGGGGTAAAGGTTACGCTTTGCCCCCCGCAAATTACCACATCGGGGCCTAATTCAGGATCTGGAAACAATCCCTCACTGAGGACAACGGAGTCGAAGCGGGTACAACCGGAATCGCTGGTTACACTAACTCCATAGGTACCTCCCTGGGTGACCTGGATTGCAGGCGTCGATTCTCCGGTGGTCCAGGTAAAAGAGGCCGAAGGATTGGTTGCATTTAGCTGGAAAGGCATGCATACCGTCCTGTCCGGCCCAAGGTTGACTGAAGGAAGTGGATTGGTCCGAATCGTAACGGTATCCCCTATTTCACAACCAAATGGTGAGGTAACCTTTACGGTATAAGTACCAGGAGCGGCCACATTAATGGTTTGAGAGAAAGCACTTACCGGAGTCCAGTCATAGGTAGTACCGGGATTGCCCTGGCTTGCATCCAAGACGATAGTTTCTCCTGCACATATAGAGGTATCTGCTCCAAGGTCTGTATTTGGAACAAAGTCTACAATCACATTGATGGAATCCTGGGCCAGGCATCCCAGCGAATCCGAAACCTGGGCGGTATAAGTTCCTGACTTTTTTATGCTTCTCACCTGTGTATCTACCGAGTCTGGTAGCCAGAGGTGGTCGCCCCAGGGATTACCGGCATTTAGCACGACGGAATCGCCGGGGCAAATACCTAGGTCAGAACCAAGGTTGACGTAGGTGTCAGAAACAAGGAGATTCATGGTATCCCGCTGGATGAAGCCCAAGGTGTCAACTACCCTGACGATGTACTGGTCTGTCCGTACCGCTACCTTGGTACAGAAGGTATCGATGGGATTGTTGTTCCACTGGTAACTCGTGGCACCCGGGACACAGACATCAAGGATAAAGAGGTTGGCAAAACAAATCACTGTGTCCGGTCCGGCATCAACGATGGGCATGTCAGCAATAAGTATATCATCAAAGGCAAAGCCATCAGAGAGGCTGACAGAATCCGAAATAGAATTGGCAGAAAAAGCAAAGCGTAACCTTACACTGGGTTCACCTGCCAGCCCATCCAGGGCGTGCTGAGCCAATAGATAGCGCCCCGGCCCTGTAGATACAGAGTCAATACCCGACCATCCCAGGGGCTGTCCTCCGGGACCTCCATAAATTCCTCCATTAACAGAAGAAT
Organism: uncultured Bacteroidia bacterium; assembly: GCA_964564415.1. GTDB lineage: Bacteria > Bacteroidota > Bacteroidia > J057 > J057 > JALEFZ01. The sequence continues at coordinate 12,989 of CAZMAV010000015.1, forward strand.
CATTGTACCAATTTACAGGATCAATATAATCGCCAATCGTCTCCCAGGTCACTCCTCCATCCGTAGATGCCTGAAGGCAAGTTCCATCCTGACTAAACTCACTTTGCCACCAGATAGCCATTTGGATACCTGGATTCTGTAAATTGGAAAAGTCAAAGCAAGGGCTGGTTACCGCTGAGAATTCTCCCGGGAAATAGGTCCATGCGGGGAGGCCGAAATTATTTGGAGAATTACCCGTTACCCAGGCATTGACTCCTGAATAGGCCGTGTCGATTGAGAAATTATCTGGTTCAGTAAGAACCCAGGAAGAAAGTCCGTTGGGATTGCCAGGAATAATGGAACCCGCTGTCCAACCTCTGGGACCATTTTCAAAGTCTTCGAAATAGGGAAAGGTCGAAATGGGATCGAATACTTGGGCAGTATCCCGGGAGATACATCCCTGAGAATCCGTAACTGCCACACTGTAATTCCCCCCGCTACTCACTTCTATGGTCTGTGCTGTACTCCCTCCCGGAGCCCACAAATAGGAAGTAGCCAGGGGATTACCTGCATTAAGGCTTATGGTATCGTCTGGACAGAGGTAGTACCTTCCTCCGAGGTTCACATTGGTAATATCTACAAAGATCGTATCTCTTAGGATAAAGCCCAGGGTATCTTGTACAGTGAGGATATATCCTCCTCTCTGCTTAATGGTTTTTACGCAGGAGGTATCGATAAAACTAAAATTCCAACTGTAGCTATCAAGAGCGGGATCACAGACGTCCAGAACCAGTGAGTCCCCTTGGCAGATGAGGGTATCATTGCCCAACTCAATGCTGGGTCTGCTGGAAATTGTGAAGTCATCAAAGGCAAATCCATCCGAGAGACTAAGGGAGTCCGAGATGTCATTGGAGGAGAACACAAAGCGAAAAAACACCTCTGATTGACCTGCCAGGGTATCGAGGTCTTGGAGGGCCAGAACATAGCCTCCAGAACCCAATCCCAGGGTATCTATCCCTGACCATCCAATAGACTGACCTCCGGGGCCCCCATTGATGTTGCCGGCTATGGCGTTGTCATTGTACCAATTATTGGGATCCAGATAATCTCCCACTAAAAACCAGGTAGAGCCACTGTCAAGGGAAGCCTGAAGGGCTGTACCATCAGCCATGAATTCACTTTGCCACCATATTGCTACCCTTAATGCCGGGCGTTGGAGACTGGTAAAATCAAAACAAGGGCTTGTCACAGCTGAAAACTCATTGGGAAAGTGGGTCCAGTCCGGCAGGTTGAAGTTGGTATTTGAGTTGCCTGTCACCCATGCATTCAGGCCCGAGTAAGCCGTGTCAATAGAATAATTGGTAGGCAGGGTGAGGGTCCATGAATTGGGCGCCCCGGGGTTGACAGGTACGATGGAAGAAGAGGACCACCCTCCTGCCCCATTTTCAAAATCTTCGAAATAAGGAAACTGGCTGATGCACTGAGCGCGAAGACCTGGAGAAAAAAGGAAGCTTCCCATCACTGCCAGGCCCATGGCTTTCAATAACAGATTGTATAAACTCTTAATCATAGTCAGCTACTTGTAGTCGTGTTTCGGTAAGGCCGAATGATACGTATAAAAGTACAATTATAATAGGACTGAAAACAAAAATCCCCTCCACTAAATACGAAGTGGAAGGGATTTTTTGAATGGTGATCCTTTCGAATTTTACTCCTATTTTCCGTAGGATTCTAGGTTGAATTTGAAGGGAACGTTCAACCAGCAAGCGACCTTACTTTGATCCAGCCTTGCAGGTTCAAATCTCAGGTAGTGTACGAAGGATTCACAAGGAATTCTGAGAAGAGGGTGAAAGTCTTCGACGACTTCGTGTCTCACATACTCGCCCTTATTGTTGACAAGCACTTTCAGAACCACACTTCCCTGGATACCGGCATCTTTGGCAATCGCAGGGTAGCCCATGAATGTTCGAACTTCCTCATAGTTTAGAATGCGTGGCGGTACATCCACCTTATAACTGGAATATACCCCTGGTTCCTCTTCTGAAGAAAGAACCCTTGCTTTGTTACTGGCAAAAATGTTTCCTCCCTGAATCCAGGCCTCCTGGGGAAAGTATATCCCCGCCATCAAAATCAGTGAAGAAATCACAATCACCATCAATCGAATTTGATAAAGCATAGGTGTTTGGGGTTAAAAATGAAAATTCGATCTTGGAAACTGTTTCCATAAATGGATCAAACAACATGCCAGATCCGCCGAATGATTGGATTTTTCGGAGAATCTTATCTCTCAATCTTACAGCATATCATTAAATTACAATTCCTCAGGGAGATGGTAAATTTATCAGAGGCAAAGTATATCTTGATACGAATCCTTAAAATTTGTGTTTGTACGCTTTGGAAGTTTATATTCTCTAACCCCTCGTATGTAGTTAGCAAAGATATTATATTTGATTTTTTATCTAAGCTACCCTTCTTTCATATTTCCAATTTTTGCATTTTTTATCAAAAAGCCCATCAGTCTTTTCAGCGAATCTTACATAGGTGATGAAATAAGGTCGTCAGGATATTACGGAAATTTAAAAGGATGTCAAGGCTATCAAGGAGATGACTTGATAGCCCTGACGGCCTTGATGGCTCAATACCCTGTCCTAATAAATAAACTGTAAAGTGACCTTGGAAGCGACAGGGCCCTGACTGTTATAAGCAGGCAAGAAAGCCAGGTTTGAGATGTGGCGATCCAACCTTAACCTTAGTTGATCACTAGAGGTAAAAAGAATTTCGTGGCTCAGGTAATTGCCCTCGGCGTCGATGGACACCTGAACTTTAATCCATGAGGCATCTTCCTGGTAGTAACTGGAACCCCCAATCTTCAGGTGGACCAAATTATAATTTTTAGGAATAGCTTTATACCGAATTTCTTCTGTGGTTTCTACAGAGCTAAGGGATAAATGTGAAGAAAGCTCTGGGCGGGTAGTCCAAACAGTAAAAGTCCAGGCCAGGCCCAACACGGTGAGGAGTATCCAGGAGTCTTTACTTATGCCTTTGTTCATTAGTTTGTAGCTTGAAAAGTTTGCACAATCAAAATACCTTTCTCTTTCAAAACTCCCAACCCCATCTTTCTCTCTTTCTTTCGGGACATACCGGCTGTATCAAAAAAATGAAGGAGCACCTTGGGGGCACTCCTTACATTATAAATGACGATTAGAGGTCTTAATTTTCACTTACTTTTTTTATTTCTCTGAAGTCGATCATTCCGTGTCTGACGATGACCTCCAACTCCGAGTCCCGCGTTACATTGCCTGCCAGGAGCTCCTTAGAAAGCTGATTCACAACTTCTTTCTGCAGAATACGCTTGACGGGCCTGGCACCAAACTGAGGATCATATCCAAGGTCGCCGATCAAGTCGAGGGCTTCTTCAGAAAAGTGAAGGCTGACTCCCATTTCCTTGAGTTTGTTGACCAAGCCAAGGGCATGAATTCGGGTAATTTCTTTCATATCTCCCTCTGACAATGGCGAGAATACAATGGTCTCATCAATGCGGTTCACAAACTCAGGCCTGAGTTGCTTCTTCAACAGATCGATGACCTGTTCGCGGATGATTACCATAAGTGCATCCTTATTGTCCTCATTCAGTTCTTCGTACTTCTCCTGTATATAATGGGCTCCCATGTTCGAAGTCATGATGATGATGGTATTCTTGAAATCAACGGTCCTACCTTTGTTATCAGTCAACCTTCCATCGTCAAGGACCTGTAGCAAAATGTTAAATACATCTGGATGGGCCTTCTCGATCTCATCTAGGAGGACCACCGAATAAGGCTTTCTTCGAACTGCCTCAGTGAGTTGTCCACCTTCGTCATAACCTACATAGCCTGGAGGAGCCCCTACCAGCCTGCTTACTGCATGTTTCTCCTGGTATTCCGACATATCAATACGGACCATGTTTTGCTCATCGTCAAAGAGAAACTCAGCCAGGGCCTTGGCCAATTCGGTCTTTCCCACACCTGTACTGCCAAGGAAAATGAAAGAGCCTATGGGTTTTTTGCTATCCTGTAGTCCGGCTCGAGATCGGCGAATGGCATCCGAAACTGCCTCTATAGCCGCGTGCTGTCCTACTACCCGCCTGTGAAGTTCGTCTTCTAACTTGAGGAGTTTTTGGCGCTCACTTTCGACCATCTTCGAGACGGGTATCCCCGTCCAGCTCGACACCACATCTGCTATCAATTCGGAACTCACCTCCTCCTTGAGCATTTGCAAGTCAGATTGATAAGAGGCCAATTCTGACTTAAGTTCTTCTATTTCTTGCTCCTTCTCGGCGATCAGGCCATAACGGATTTCTGCTACCTTCCCAAAATCTGCTTCTCTTTCGGCTTGCTCGGCCTGCACCTTGTAGGATTCCACCTCTTCCTTAGCCCTCCTGATTTTGTCCAGGATACCTTTTTCCATCTCCCAGTGTGCCCTAAGCTTTTTTCGACTTTCATCAAGGTTGGCGAGTTGCTCTTCTATCTCACCCAATTTTTGTTTTTCATTTTCTCGCTTGAGGGCCTCTCGCTCAATTTCCAAACCTCGTATCTTCCTTTCGATTTGCTCCAATTCTACCGGAATAGAATCCATTTCCAGCCTTAGCTTGGAAGCTGCTTCGTCGATCAGGTCAATGGCTTTATCCGGTAGGAATCGGTCGGAAATGTAGCGATGGGACAACTCCGAAGCCGCAATCAAGGCCCCATCAGTTATTCTAACACCATGATGCACCTCATACTTTTCTTTCAGGCCCCTCAAAATAGAAATGGTGTCCTCTACCGTAGGTTCGTCAACAACGACAGGCTGAAACCTTCTTGCCAGGGCCTTATCTTTTTCTATGTATTTTTGGTATTCTTCCAGGGTAGTAGCCCCTACAGCCCTCAACTCCCCCCTCGCCAGGGCAGGTTTCAAAATATTGGCTGCATCCATGGCACCGTCTGTTTTTCCCGCACCTACCAGGGTATGAATCTCGTCGATAAACAAGATGATGGAGCCGCTGGCGTCCACGACTTCCTTTACCACTGCTTTTAGCCTTTCCTCGAATTCTCCTCTGAACTTGGCCCCTGCAATCAAGGCTCCCATATCAAGAGAGAATATGGTTTTCATTTTCAGATTTTCAGGCACATCTCCCTGTATAATCCTGTGGGCCAAACCTTCAGCTATGGCAGTCTTTCCGGTACCGGGCTCACCGACGAGAATGGGATTATTTTTGGTGCGACGGGAGAGAATTTGTATGACCCTTCGGATTTCATCCTCCCGTCCGATCACCGGATCCAATTTACCTGAGCGAGCCTGTTCGTTGAGGTTACGGGCATACTTCTGAAGGGCATTGTACTTAGCTTCCGGGTTTTGGTCGGTGACACTTTGCCCTCCACGCATTTCTTCGATTACCTTTCGGAGGTCTTTTTCGCTAATTCCTTGTTCCTTCAGGAGCTTGGCGACCCCATTCTTTGACTTAAGCATTCCCAGGAGAATATGCTCTAGGGTAATAAATTCATCCTTGAGCTTTCCAGCTGCCTTATTTGCAGCCTCAAGAATGGCATGTAGGTCGTTGGACAGAAATTGTCCTCCCCTAGCTCCTGATACCTTAGGATAGGAATCCAGGAGTTCTCTTAGCTTTTGGTCTAAAAATCCGGTGTTGATACCGATTTTCTTTAGCATGAAAGGGACAATGCTGTCCTCTGTATCGAGAAGGGCTTTGAGTAAGTGCCCTCCCTCGATCTGCGTCTGTTTGTTCTCTTTGGCAATGTCAGCTGCACGCTGGATTGCTTCCTGAGCTTTAAGGGTATATTGATTGAGGTTCATTTTGATTTCACTTTCCACCCTTATCAAAACAAAATTCCTTCCAAGGAGCAAATAGTGCCATTATGGCATTATTTTCATTTGCCTAATGCCATATTGACACCAAACCAAGGAAGAGGATTCTCAAAAAATAGGCTATGACTGCCATTTTGCCTTGAAGGACTGAGGAAGCTATTCAGTTGAACCCTTTGAGTGAGGTCCTTACAGACAGGCTTTTTACTTCAAACTTAAAGTATTAATTAACATCTGACTGAGATTTAACCTGAAAGAGAAACCATTCCCCCTTAATTATCGAGATATGCCAGGAGAATGGTCTCAGGATCAGTCTTCACTGACCTTCTTCAATTTTTCCAGGTAGGCCATTTCTATCTGTCTTTTTTTCAAATCAGTCATGACGACCTCGACCTTTACACGATCGCCAAGCATCAGTTGGGTTCCCTTATCTTGTCCTTTCATAGAATAGGTAGCCTCATCAAAAAGATAATAGTCATCCTTCATGTTGCGGCCTGGGACAAAACCCTCGCAAAAGTTATCTTCCAATTCGACAAAAATACCGGATTCGATAACGCCTGTGATGATGCCAGGAAATTCCTTACCGATCTTGTCTTCCAGGAATTCTACCTGCTTGTACTTGATGGAGGTCCTTTCTGCTTCTGCGGCAGTTCTTTCCTTATCCGAACAGTGCTTGCATTGTTCTTCCAGGACCACCGGATTTTCCTGATACTGTTTGTTGTGATAATTGGTAATCAGACGATGCAGCATTAGGTCAGGATAGCGGCGTATAGGAGAGGTAAAGTGAGAATAATACTGGAAGCCGAGGCCAAAGTGCCCGATATTATGGGTAGTGTAGATGGCTTTGGCCATGGAACGCACGGCAAGGGATTCGATCACGTTCTGCTCGGGTCGGCCATTTACCTTTTTCAGCAGGTCATTGAGAACGCCCGAAGCCTCCACTCCTTTGGCGTGGCCTTTGATCTTATAGCCAAAGTGGGAAACAAACTCCTGAAGTTTCATTAGCTTTTCGGGATCTGGAGAATCGTGAATCCTGTACACCGAAGGCAGCGGAGGCTTTTTCATCTCATGGATATGTCTGGCCACGGTGCGGTTGGCGAGGAGCATAAAGTCCTCAATCAATTTATTGGTATCCTTCATGACTTTGCGAATGACCTGGATGGGCTTATCATTTTCATCGAGCTTGAATTTGATTTCGTTGCTGTCAAATTCGATGCTTCCCCCGGCGTGAAAACGAGCCGCCCTCAGTTTTTTAGCCAATTCATCCAGTTTTTTCAATTCCCATTGAAAGGGTCCATCAGACTTACCTTCCAGTATTTCCTGTGCGTCTTCATAGGCAAATCGGTGATCGGAGTAGATGATGGTTCTTCCTACCCAATAATCCCTGACCTTGGCATTTTCATCAAGTTCGAAGACTGCCGCATAGGTTAGTTTCTCCTCCTGGGGTCGTAGAGAACAGACCTTATTGGAGAGTTTCTCCGGAAGCATGGGTACGGTACGATCTACCAGATAAACGGAGGTAGCTCTCTGGAAGGCCTCCTTATCGAGCTCTGAACCGGGCTTTACATAGTAAGACACGTCTGCAATATGTACACCAACCTCATAGTTGCCATTCTCCAGTTTCCTGATGGACAGGGCATCATCGAAGTCTTTTGCGTCGGAGGGGTCTATGGTAAAGGTGGTGATTTCCCGAAAATCTCTTCTTTTCTTGTATTCTTTTTGGGGAATGGCTTCAGGTATAGCCTCGGCTTCTTTTTCTACCTGAGGAGGAAAACTAGGATCAAAACCAAATTGCAGAAGGATAGAGTGCATTTCTGCTTCATTAGCTCCTGCATCACCCAGGATTTCCAGGACCTTGACTTCCGGAGACTTTCTATCCCAGTTCATCAATTCTGCATAGACTTTTTGTCCATCCTCGGCTCCTTTTCGGTGTTTGGGATGGATAAAGAAATCTTGATTAATCTTTGGATCATCGGGAATTAGGAAGTAAACATTGGGTCCTCCTTTTTCCACCTCGCCGACAAATTTCGTGCTCACCCGCTGGACAATCTCTGTGATTTCACCAGCAGGATTGCCATTCCTTCTGTTAGAGGCCTTTAGCCTTACTTTTACAATATCTCCATTGAGGGCTTTGCCCAGGGAAGAAGGACTGATAAAGATATCATCTCCATCATCGACCAAGAGAAAGCCAGATCCTGAACGATTGACCTGAAGTTTTCCCACTCGGGTCTGTGAAGTTGTAGAATACTGATACTGTCCCCTACCCTTGTCTTCGGCCCTGCCTATGCGGACCAGGTCATCTAGGAGGGATTTTACCTTGCGGGTATTCATGTCTTTCCAGAGTCCGGTGTTGGATGCAATATCTTTGGCAGAATGTGATTTATTGCCATTTCTCTTGAGAAAGTTTATGATCAGACTTTGAAAAGATTGCCGGGAAGAATTTTTCGTAGAATTAGATTCTGAATTTTGTTTTTTCTTGTTGCTCAGCTTTTTGCTGACTTTTCGATTTGACATAGGTGTAGTAATAAAAATATGGGGTGTGTAGCGAATGAATGGGGGAAGATTCCGGTCGTCAGGGTAGAGTTTGGAAGCAGGTGGGAATATTTGCTGGTCCGGAAAATAAATGTCCTATTCAATCACTATACTCGAAATCACCTGTAAAGTTGCAAATAATTTTAGAATAAGTGAGATCTGAGGCAAATTAAATTTATGTCAAAAGAGAATCTACTATGCGTTTGAATAACTTTGGTTGAAAGTATCCGTCTCCGCTCTGGCTCTTTTCGGCTAACATGTCTCAGCTTGCAGGAAGATGAATTTGTGGCCTGGTAGGTTTATTTTTACAAAATGTGGGAAAAGTAAAATATTACTTTGCCATTATGTAAATTTAAGTATTTGATAAAATTCCTGATAGAAATAATTAAAGTCCTGATAATCAGTTTCTGACCCTGAAACCTCCCACCCATATCAACGTTTAATCCAACGTAGCCTTCCTGTAGGATGTTTCTTTGAAATCACACCTGTTACCCATATCAATTACCATGAGCTTTTTTAATCTTTTTGGTAAGTCTGGTGATCCACCGGAGGAAACCAATCAAAAAGGGGCTATGATGGAGGCTTTAAAGGGAAGACTTGCCCGTGCCACCACGCCTCTCAGAAGCATAGGTCTTATTTCCGTAGATGGAAAAACCTATGAAGCCATGAGTACACAGGGGTTTATTTCGGAGGGTAGCCTTGTAAAAATTACAGGATATACCTTTGGAAATCTCACTGTGGAAGCTGCCGAATAGCAGCAGTGTACCTGAGCCAGCCTGTTATTTTCCCATCTCCCTATCTTTGGCTGGCGACACAAGCCTTAAGGAGCCCAAGTAGGCTCGCTCAATACACTTTTATCAGACAAAGCCTCCAGAAAAGCAATAAGATCCTGCTTTTCCTGGTCGCTGAGTTCAAAGGGCCTTATCAAGGCACTTTGATTCTTATGTCCCTCTCCCCCCTCCGCAAAATGGTCGATCACTTCGGAAAGATGTTGGAATCGTCCATCGTGCATGTATGGAGACGTCAAGCTAACATTTCTAAGACTGGGCACTTTGAATTTTCCCTTATCCTCCTCTTCGAGGGTTACCCTATATCTTCCCAGGTCCAGATATTCCTCTTCCAAGCCTATATTTTGAAAGGAAAAATCGGTGAACAATGGAGGAGAATGGCATGTGGCGCACTGAGTCCTCGATGAAAAAAACAATTCTTTACCTCTCCATTGAGCCGGACTCATAAGAGAAGAATCTCCCCTCATGGCCAAATCATACGGACTCTCGGCACTTATCAGGGTCCTTTCAAAAGATGCCAAAGATGAAACGATAACGAAAAGGCTCATTTCTCTACCATAGGCACGCTGGGACCATTCTTCATAAAAAGGATTTCCACGTAGACGATCTACCAATAACTTTGCGTTGAATCCATGCTCGTCTTCGTGCTCGATAGGTCCTAGGGCCTGAGCTTCCAGGCTGGGACTTCCTCCTTCAAAGAAAAAATATGGGTGAAAGCCAATGTTAACGAGAGAAGGAACATTTCTTTTTCCCATTCTTCCCTCAATCCCAATAGCAATTCGATTTGCATCAGCAAAAGCATGCTTCTGTCTGTGGCAACTCCCGCAGGAAACGGTAGAGTCGCGGGAAAGGATGGGATCATAAAAAAGCAAACGCCCCAGTTTGACACGAGACGGGGTAAGCTGATTTTCCTCAGGAATTTGAAGGGTTGGAAAGCCCTGTGGAATCTCGAGCAGATAAGGGCTTTCATCCATGGGTGGAGGGCAAACTTCCCCATTTTTGCACGAGGCAAATAAAGTCAGCATCATCCACCCCCACAGGAGATGGATGACTGCTGATTGTTTTTGGATATCCCTGCCCATTACTTCGAAAAGGCCTGGGTCATGTTGGTGATTAACTTATTTGCCAGATTGGGAAAGTCTCCCGTGTGGGTGATATACTCCTGGCTCAGATCAAGGCCTGCAAAAGCCTGAGCAAAGTCTACGGAGATTCTCACCTCTTCACTATCCTCTAGCACATCCTTGTGGATTTCAAAGGCGATGGTTTTGAAGTTCATATTTTTACCGATATGAAGCTCCATGGTTGTCTCTGGAGTGCCGTCATTGTCCGTATCCACCTGACCATCCATCTTCAGGAAAATATATCCATTGTCCCAGCCCCAGTGCATGGTTGGAACCTGAGGCCCCAGAGCAGCTCCCTCTTCTAAGTCGACATCGCTGGGCTGTATGCTAGCGTTTACAAGGGAGTCTACTCCCAAACCAAACATGAGCATATGCTTGTGCCCTACTGTGAGATTGTCCAGGGTAAGGCTTCTGTTGTCGAAAGAAATAAAGTAAGTCTCATCCGACCTCTCCATGACACCATCTTTGGCTACCCTGGGTTGGTGAACATAAAATTGAACGAAATCGAAAGAAACAGCTGTTCCATTGATGGTATATGTATTTCCTTTGACAAGCTCTTGGTTCCCAACTTTGTAATCGAAAACCAAGTCGAGGCTTGGATATTCGCATTTGCCATCATCTTCTGTGGCATCCGGATCAAAATTAAGTGAATCAGGATCCATACAGCCGGAATTATCACAGCTTTGAAATAGGAAGAGGCTCACAGAAAGAGCCAGGAAAAGAAGGATTTTTATTTTTTTCATGGTAAATGGTTTAAATAAGTAAAGGAAAATTGGATGAAATAAGTTGTCGTTTTTGTTAATTGATGGAAAAGGTTCGTACCTCTTTGCAGATATTATATTCATGGTCAAAACTTTCTACCAGGAGTTGATAGGAACCTTTTTCTAGTTCATTTGCAGAAATGAGTTCTCTTATTTCTACATTTTTCAAATGGGTATGCCAATAGTAATCCCAAATGTGGCTGGTCTCACCTTCGGGAATTACTTCGATGTATACGTCATGGAGCTTAAAATTTTCAATCACATCCATTTCGATGAGAATATCCTCGCCTCGATCGTAGATCATGCCATCTACTGGACTGTATAACATGATTTCAGGAGCAATAGTATCCTCTTGAGCTTTTTCTACTGTGATGAACTCCTGTTCGCATGCTTGAAAAATTAAAGTTACAAAAAGTATGGCCATCAAAAGGCTAAATGACTGTTTTTTCATTTTGGGTAAGGTTAAAATAAATAGCTGATACTCGCACTCCATCTTGATCTGCTTTCAATACCTCCCATAGCATAGTTTTGGCTGATCGGTTGGCGATAGGTGAGATTCAGGGCTAGTCTGGGGGTGAACCAACTAAGGGCCGGCATGAGAAATATCCCATTACCCCCTGTCTGGGCGACATAGAACCCTTCTTCCACATCTCTATTCAGCCACTCACCCTCTACCCCAATGGAGGGCATAAGGGTCATAAACCCCATTTGTTTTCTGGTGAAAAGTAGGAAAGCAGATTGAAACTGGTCTCCAAAGAAGTAACCTCTATTGGAGCTAAGGGCCTTTTGATAGGAAGACTGCAGATTGAAGCCTAGCCTACCGATTTGCAGTTGGTAATTGAGAAACACCTGAAGGTCGTAGGTCCCTGTTCCCAACCTAAAATGGGCTGGTAATTCGGATAGGTCCTCCTCATTTTGAGCACCGCTAGCAAACTTAGCTCCTATTCCCAACCAAAGCTGATGATGGGTACCTAGCCCACTGGTATCTATTTGCTCAAAGAGTCGAAATTGCCCGCTGAGATTGGCATCTCCCCAACCTGTAAGGTTAGCATTATCATTGGAACCTTGTCTCTGTAAGCGACGGAAAGGTATATTCCCCACAAGCTGAAAACGACCCGTTAAATAATACCTAAATTGAAGGTCTAGGCTCATGACCTCATCAATAGTTTGATGCCCGGGATATTGGAAGGTCAGTTTACTCCATCGAAGGCCAACGAAATTGTTGTGAAACTGTGGAAGAATGCTGGGATTGATGATTCCTCCCGCACATCCACAGAAATCACAGGCCATCATAGAAGAAGACGCAACCCAAAACCCTATGAGCAAGATGAATTTGCGCATGAAATGGATGTTGTTGATGAGTGACTCAGTTTAATTGTCAAATCACATCAAATTTGATTTAAATGCTTTTTTGATACAGCAATCCTACCTAAATCCCAAATTCGATAAGAATGAGAAATTGGAAAAATAGGGAAGCCAGGATAAATCAGACGAGTGATTCGGGAGGGGGAGTAGGTGGACCGGAAAATCCCTCGCCAGGAAGCAATGAAGGATAGGGAAGTCGGTTGTCTGGGTAAAAATACAGAGGATAAATTTTCGCAGCGAGGGGAAGTATTTCGGGGATTTCTTCCTCAGCGCTTATGATGATCTTATTAAAAGGGTTTTCCTTATCTGCCTTTTCGGAGATTTTCTGCATCAAGACACACTGTCCTTTACAGGCAAGTTCAGGTTTCTCCTTATTGATACAAAGAACCTCTGAATAATACTTATAGTTGCTAATATAATCTACAATAGGAAGCAAAGGCCTGTATAAGGCGAAGAAGTAAATGCTGATCAACAATATGCTTCCCAACTTTTTCACATCAACAATTTATCATAAAAAAGCTACCTTTCCAATGATAAGAATCAGGAAAAGTAGCTTATTCTGAATCTGTTTCCTTTAGGAATCCAGTTTGAGGACAGCATGGAAGGCCGACTGAGGCACCTCTACTGTTCCTACTTGTCTCATTCTCTTTTTCCCTTTTTTCTGCTTTTCCAGCAGCTTGCGCTTACGGGTAATATCTCCACCATAACACTTAGAGGTTACGTCCTTGCGAAGGGCTTTTACGGTTTCGCGAGCAACCACCTTCGTGCTGATAGCTGCCTGTATAGCCACTTCATACTGCTGACGGGGAATCAATTCCTTGAGCTTCAGGCAAATTTTCTTTCCAAACTCAAAGGCCTTGTCTCTGTGGATGAGGGCGGAGAGGGCATCGACCTGATCTCCATTCAAGAGGATGTCCAACTTGATCAGCTTAGAAGCCTGGAAACCAATCATTTCATAGTCAAAGGATGCATATCCCCTGGAGATGGTCTTCAGCTTATCGAAGAAGTCAAAAACCACCTCTGCAAGCGGCAATTCAAAGACAAGCTCGACCCGATCTGTAGTAAGGTAAGACTGATTGAGGAACCTTCCACGTTTTTCCATGGCGAGTTCCATGACCCTTCCGATGAAATCAGTTTTGGTAATGATCTGGGATCGGATGAAGGGCTCCGACATTTCTTTGATTAGGGTAGATTCCGGCAGTTCGGAGGGTGAATTTATATCAATCTCTTTGCCATCGGTCAAGGTTGCTTTAAAACCAACGTTGGGTACGGTGGTGATAACCGTCATCCCAAATTCTCTCTCTAGCCGCTCCTGTACGATCTCCATGTGAAGCATTCCCAGAAAGCCGGTACGGAACCCATATCCCAAGGCCGCGGAAGATTCAGGAGTGTAGACCAGAGAGGCATCATTGAGCTTGAGTTTATGCAGGGAGTCTCTCAGTTCCTCGAAATCTTCGGAGTCTACCGGGTAGATTCCCGCAAAAACCATGGGCTTTACTTCTTGGAAACCAGTAACCATTTTGGTGGTAGGATTTTCCTTCAGGGTAATGGTGTCACCCACATTTACCTCGGTTAGGTTTTTGATCCCGGCGATCATGTATCCTACACTTCCGGTTTCAATCTCCTTCATCGGAAATTGCTGAAGTCGAAGTACTCCACATTCGTCTACCCCATATTCTGCCCCTGTGGCCATGAATTTTATTTCATCTCCCTTCTTCATGACTCCATCAAAGATTCGGAAATAAACAATGGTACCTCTGTAGGGATTGAATACCGAGTCGAAAACCAAGGCCTTGAGAGGGGCCTTGGGATCACCTTCTGGCGGGGGAATCACATCGACAATTCTATTAAGTATGGTATCAATCCCAATTCCATTTTTGGCGGAGGCGTGAATGATATCCTCAGGCTCGCAGCCGATTAGGTCAACTATTTCTTCGCTGACCTCTTCAACCCTGGCGGAAGGAAGATCAATTTTGTTGATGACGGGAATGATCTCTAGGTCGTGCTCCAGCGCAAGGTATAGGTTGGAAATGGTCTGAGCTTCGATGCCCTGGGCTGCATCCACGATTAGGAGGGCACCTTCACAAGAAGAAATAGCCCTGGAAACTTCGTATGAGAAGTCTACGTGACCAGGAGTATCGATGAGGTTGAGGGTATATTTTTTTTCATCCTTCATGTAGTACATCTGGATGGCGTGGCTCTTGATCGTAATGCCCTTCTCCCTCTCGAGGTCCATGCTGTCAAGCACCTGGTTCATCATCTCCCTTTCGGTCAAGGTAGCTGTATGCTCCAGCATACGGTCAGCAAGGGTACTCTTGCCGTGGTCGATGTGGGCGATGATGCAAAAATTTCTTATGTGATCCATGCGTATATATAAGCTTATCCCCGCTAATTTACTAAAAACTATCAGGGTAATTGTTTCCTGAATGTTGAACAGGATAAAAAACTTAAGTGGATGCCGGATTGTTGTCATTCATATATAATTTTTATAATAATTTGTTTAATTATGAATAAGCTAAGGCCTAAACATTACCTTTTTTGCTTCGTTTCGGTCGTTTTCATTTTCAATTCTTGTCAGACGATGGGTCAACAACGCTTGGATCAGTTTGGATGGAAAAACCGCATCATCCTTATCCACGATGGAGGTGAAGACTCCCTCACGGAGCGTCATGTAGAGGCTTTCAGTGAAAAGATGGAGGGGGTCAAGGAAAGAGATTTGTTGATTTTTGTCCTTCACGCAAAAGACGAAAGCATTACCGAGATTGGAAAAAGCCAGGACCCCGGCCTTTCCTACAGCCAAATCGTAGAAGAAAGACAAATTCCCAAGGATTCCTTTTACTTTTTGCTAATCGGCAAGGACGGAAGTACAAAAATGAAAGAATCCAAAGAAGTAGAGGTTCAAAAAGTCTTCGATAAAATTGATGCCATGCCTATGCGACAAGCCGAAATAAGACGGCAAGACAAAGACTGAATCTCAATTGCTGCGATTCAACTGGCGATCGGCATAAGCGAATACTTTTTGTAGCAATTGAGTTTTTCTGGCTTCAATGTTATTTCTGATTTTTTCTTCTTCCAATTCGATTTTGGCAAAAAGGCCTTCCAGGGCTTTATCCGTAGCGTATTTGACAATGTCTGTTTCCACCTTTTTTACAAATGGTATGGAATTGTAGCGAGTGGTAATCTCTTCCCAAATTTCAGTTGCCTTTACCTCATCAAGGGTATTTTTTATTTGGGGCCGGAATTGAGCGATGAGTTGTTCGCTTGTTTTGGTCTTAAAGTAAGTAGTAGCTGCATCTTTTTCTCCCAGCAAGATATTCTTGGCGTCATTGATGGTCATCTGCTGAATGGCATTCTTGAAAATGGGCAGGGCTAGTTGGGCGCCTTTTTCTGCGCCTTGATTGAGGCGAGTCTCAAATTCATCGACCAAAGCTCCAAGCCCAATCTGTCTGATCTTGTCAGCGACTTTTTGGGCTTCAGGGGGAAAGGGAATCTTGACCTTGGGATCCTGCAGGTAGCCTCCTTCCTGGCCTAGGGTAGAAACTGCAAAGGAAGTGCCCTGAAGAAGAGCGTCTTTTAGGCCTCCAGCGATTTCAGAACTGCTGGGATTTACAGGGCCTGTAGAAGGATATTCCTGGTTAAACACTTCCAACAGCAGTTCACAACTACTGAAAGAGAAAAGCAGAAGGGGAAGGATCAGAAATGTTCTCAGCTTTTTCATGAAGGGTTCGTTTTGAGGTCAATATGGAAATTTAGGGCCTTACTTCCATAACTTCTGCAAAAAAACAGCCTACTTAGGGCTCCTGAGAAAATACTGCTCTGAATACTTCCTCCAATTTTGATACCCCTTTAACCTTGATGTCTGTAAACTTTTTCCCCAGGCTTCCCATTTGGTTGTGCGCTACGAATATTTGTTTGAAGCCCAACTTTTCTGCTTCGGATATCCTAGGTTCCAATCGGTTGACAGCTCGGATTTCCCCTGAAAGACCGACTTCGGCAGCAAAGGCCGTATGAGGCGGAACGGTCAGGTCGTGCAGAGAGGAGATGACCGCACAAACCAAAGCGAGGTCAACCCCGGGGTCTTCCACTTTTAACCCTCCCGTAATATTGATGAATACATCGTGCTTAGATAGGTTGAATCCGCAGCGCTTTTCCAGCACTGCCAGGAGCATGTTGAGCCTGCGAAGGTCAAAGCCTGTTGCGGAGCGCTGGGGATTGCCATAAGCCATAGATGAAACCAGGGCTTGGGTCTCGATCAAGATAGGCCGCATGCCCTCCATGGTGCTGGCTGTTGATATGCCACTAAACTGCTCGGTGCCTGAGGAAAGAAAGATTTCAGAGGGATTGCTTACTTCCCTTAATCCTTGAGCCATCATTTCGTAAATGCCGATTTCCATGGTTGAGCCAAATCGATTTTTTGCTGTCCTTACCAGTC
The DNA here is from genome assembly GCA_964564415.1 of uncultured Bacteroidia bacterium. Lineage (GTDB taxonomy): Bacteria > Bacteroidota > Bacteroidia > J057 > J057 > JALEFZ01. The sequence goes on from CAZMAV010000015.1 coordinate 29,802, forward strand.
GGTAGCTATTATGTCGATCTCCCTCGAAGGTCAGGACGGTATCAACCATGTGTTCCAGCACTTTGGGACCTGCCAGGCTCCCCTCCTTGGTAATGTGCCCGATAAGGAAGATAGGTAGGGGCCTTTCCTTTGCCAGGCGTACCAGTCGGGCGGAGCATTCGCGGACCTGAGAAACAGAGCCTGGAGCAGATTCCAGCATATCCGAGAAAATCGTTTGTATGGAATCCACGACCAGGATATCGGGATCAATGTCCTCTACGGATTGGAGAATTTGAGAAAGGTTAACTTCAGCAGCGATAAAGAGTCTTTCATTATCATAAGGGATTCTTCCGGCCCTCATTTTGATTTGGGCGGCTGATTCCTCGCCAGAGACATAAAGGATTTTTTTATCAGAAAATTGGAGGGCAACCTGCAACAGGAGGGTACTCTTTCCGATCCCGGGCTCACCGCCGAGTAGGATGGCCGCTCCGGGGACCAGGCCCTCCCCCAATACCCGATGTAGTTCCTTGTCAGGAACAGGCCAGCGATCCTCCCTTGACATCTCAATCTCGTCGAGCTTGAGGGGGCGGGACTTTTTTCCTGAAATGGGCAGGGGACCATTTTTAGCTTCTTTGGCGGCCACTACCTCTTCTACCAGGGTCCCCCACTCTCCGCAGCCATTGCACTTTCCCTGCCATTTGATGTGCGAGGTTCCACAATTCTGACAAATAAAAACTGTTTTTTTCGCTGCTTTAGCCATGAAAATAAATTTTGGAAAATAAACTCCTTGAGTTTCCCAGTTTTAATTTTTCCACCCCAATAAGCCAAATTTTTTTATACAATTTGGACTGATATCAATCCTTGTCCAGGGATAAGGCAAATACCATTATGAAGCTTAAGTAGTCTATTCATCATGATATACTTATCCTAAAATTATCTAATTTTATTTGCATTCTCCTAAATTTACTATCCTTAAGTAGGATAATTTATCAGGAAAATGAAAAGTTCAAGGGCTTTATCAAGCTCTAAGGGGGAAAAAAAGAGTTTTTTTGAGTGGAAAAACTGGACTTTCTTTGCTAAAAATTGAAAAGTAGGGATATAAATTATAATATTCGTACTATATTTGAAAAGCATCGGGGATATATGCCAACTTTCTGTGAGAAGATATTCAGCCATGTTTGACCCGAGGTATGCCCTCTGGCTGGTAGCTCACAGGGTCTAAAAATCGGTCCGGATACCTGTTTTTGTAGGTGAGTATCTGAGAAAAAGCGGATAAACCTCAAAGGGGTCAAACAGATGCCCCTCAATTCAGTTGTTATGTCAAAACAGGAAAAAACCAAAATTAGTCAAATTGAGGTTTTTGCCTTCCCTATCAGCAAAAATATATTTCCCCGATAACGGACAAACTAAGAGAAAGAGAAAAGTAACGATGATCACTAACGCTTTCCCGTATCGCTTTTTCACCAATCTCCTTCAGCAAAATGATCGATTGACCTATCCGAGTATTCTGAAGGATATCATCAAAAAGCGCGACCTTCTGGAAGTCAAAAGATTAGAAGACTTTTTCGTTCAGGAGCTTCAGCAGGCATCCTTTGAGACTGCTGAGTCGATCGACTATTTCTTCTTTGTAACACAGGAAGGACTTCTGACAGCTTTTTATCGCAGAGATACGGCTCGATTTAACAATCAAATGGAAGTGGTCAAGCATCGACTTGTTGCCCTTCGCAAACTGGAGTCCAATACCGTCTCAATAGATGCCTGGGACCAGTTTCTCGATCTTTTGGAAGTTGGTTTTCAACGCCTGCTTAAGCATACTGCTATCGAAAACTTCGAAAGCCATATCAACAAGCTGGATTGGAGCAAGTTTGACGAGTCATTCATTGCTCAAATTTCAAATATCATTGGCTTTGTTTACCTCAATGAATTTGATAAAAACCAGAAGCAAAAGGGCCGTATTTGGCTCATGAAAGCCCTTGGTGAATTTCCTAACGACGAAAAGCTAAGTACCTCCCTCCTTATGGCCAGGTATTTCATCGATTCGAAAGAGGAAGGCTCTACTGAACAGGTAGAGCAAATTCTTCGTCAAATCAAGGGTCAAAGAGAAAAGTTGACCAATAAGGGTTTAAGCTTCCTCCACCTGGGTGCAAGCATGGAGCTTGAGGCCGTCATCCTTGCCTTAAAGTTTGCCCAGGAAGGTAAAACTGCTGAAGAAGGTAACTTCGATAAGGCTCACCTCCAACTCAAAGAATTTGAGACTCATTTTGCTCAGGAAGGTAAGTTACCGGAGTTTCAGCGGGCCAAAATCCTGCGGATGATTGCCTATCTTTATTCGAGCCTGGATCAACTTACCGATGACAATATAGAGTCTGCCAACCTCGCCAAAAATAGCATACAGAAAATAGACCAGGCCATAGAAATCCTGGAAGCTATTCAGGATGAAAGTAACCTTTTCCAATATCGATTAGAAAAAGCGCAATTGGCCATCAAGCATGAGGTATCTACTACTGAGAAAGACATGAAGGAGTTGCTTCAATTTTATAAGAAGCGACAAGACCATCCCAATTACATTGAGGTAGCCCAAGGCTTTGTAGGGCTATACGTCAATAACAATAGCACCCGAAAAAGCTATGATCTGATTCACAACATTTTCAAACTGGGGCAAAAGAAAGGAGGATTTGGAGGTTTTCACCTCCTCTATGAAGGACTGGAGCTTGCCAATCGCGTTTTCCTGCGGGAAACCAAGCAGCCGGGGGTTTCATGGATCACTGAAGTTCTGGCAGACTTTTTCGAGAAGGTCATGGAGACCACAGAAGAACTGGAAAGTAAGCTTGAAGATATTGGTACGGCACAAATAGAAGCCTATCGACAAGCCTGTATACGTTTTGAACCCATTTCCCATTTTAATATCAAAGTATACTTCCAGTACCAACTGCTAGAAGTTATCCTGCTGCGCATTGGTGCTACCATCAACAATGACGAGGTAAGCCTAAGGGTAGCAGAAAAACTGCTGGACGAACTCGGCAACCGTAATAATCCTCTCTATTTTATTGGTGCGGATTGGGAAGAGTTCAAACAAGTGCCCAACGATGTGCGCAATAAGACCCTGAACAAGTGCATCAATATCTCAAAGGGTGATCTCCCTGCAGCCGCCGAACACCTTGATTTTTCTTACCGTAACCTCAGGAGCTACATTACTTTCAAGGAGGTCAACCGCCTCGGCTTTTTCCTTGACCTTCAGGAAACCAACAATAGACAGTTGGAACTAGGGATTAGGTTTATGTTTTATGACCTCTACAAGCAAGGAACGATCTTCGAGGTTGTCTTTGACATGCCTAAGTTCCTGGTCAAGTATGCTAAAAACGGGTTTTACTCTCAAGACCTGGAAGAAGAGCTCAACATCAAGGGAACCACGGCCAAAAAGTACATCAAGATCATGATGGAAAATGGAATCATCAAGCAGGACAGGGCAGCAGGCCGAAGGCATTATTACAGGTTGATTAGGGAAAATATCATGAACCGCCTCGGGAAAGATCAGAAAACCCTGATAGACTCGCCCCAGTAGGAAAAATGGTGATTTTTTGCCTGGTTTTTGTTTCCTTACTTAGAGAAAAAATCGATCAATTCCCTTAATTTTGTTTTCTGGTGGGATAGCCAATCAGAGAAATAAGGCTCTGGAACTTTAGAAGAATTGGACTTATGGCAGGACATAGTAAATGGGCAAATATCAAGCATCGCAAGGGTGCTCAGGATGCAAAGCGAGCCAAGCTTTTCACAAAACTCATCAAGGAGGTAGCAGTGGCTACCAAGGAGGGAGGAGATGATCCAGATGCCAATCCTCGCTTACGCATGGCCATCAAAAATGCCAGAAAGGCTTCTGTACCCAAGGACAGGATCGACGGGGCCATCAGCAAGGGGTCCGGCAATGATGGGACAAGCTACGAAGAGGTCACCTTTGAAGGCTATGGTCCTCATGGAATCGCTGTATTCGTGGAGGCTTTGACCGACAACAACAATAGAACTGTGGCCAATATCCGTTCCTATTTTAACAAATACGGAGGCTCTTTGGGAAAATCCGGATCTGTGGACTACCTGTTTTCCCGAAAGGGCATGTTTGTTTTTCCCACGGAAGGACATGACGAGGACGAACTTACCATGGACTTGTTGGACGGGGGCCTGGAAGACATTGAAAAAGAGGAGGGAAACTACGTCGCGTATTGTGCTTTCGAAGATTACGGAAGCCTCAATGCCAAGATTGAAGAAATGGACATAGATGCAGAATCCTCTCTAAACCGGATTCCGGCTACCACGGTTGCCCTTGACGTAGAACCAGCCAAGGCTGTTCTTAAGCTGATCGACATCATCGAAGATGACGACGACGTGCAACAAGTTTTTCACAACCTGGAAATGACCGAAGAATTGGAGGCCGCCCTGGCTGAGGAGTGATTCGCAAAAACATAATTTTTCTCTTTTGGGCCTTTCTCTTTGATGGGCCTTTTTTTGATATGCAGTAAATTTCACCAGGTAATGCCAAAGATCAGGGAGAATTCTTGTTTTGACGGGTCGAATTTTGCCTGATAATCCTTATGTTTAGCTATTATTATAAAACATGAATACCAATGGACCAGCACGCATTTGACCTTCTTCATCAGAAAAATGAAGAGGCCCTCCTCGGTGGTGGGCAAGACCGAATTGACAAACAACATCAAAAAGGAAAGTTAACGGCCAGAGAGCGAATCGAACTTCTGCTAGACGAAGATTCATTCGAAGAAATCGGAAAATTAGTTACCCACCGTTCTACCGAATTTGGCCTCGAAAGTTATAAGCCCCTGGGCGATGGCGTCATCACAGGCTATGGCACCATCCACGGTCGTCTGGTATATGTGTTTAGCCAGGATTTCACGGTCATGGGAGGTTCTCTTTCGGAGACTTACGCAGAAAAAATCTGTAAAATCATGGACCTTGCCATCAGAAACGGTGCCCCAGTCATAGGGCTCAATGATTCTGGTGGTGCCCGAATCCAGGAAGGAGTAGTATCTCTGGCTGGCTATGCAGATATATTTTACAGAAATACCCTGGCATCGGGTGTCATTCCACAAATATCTGCCATTATGGGTCCCTGCGCAGGGGGAGCGGTTTATTCACCTGCTATTACTGACTTTACCCTCATGGTAGAGGGCAGCTCATATATGTTTGTGACAGGTCCCAACGTAGTCAAAACCGTTACCCACGAGGAGGTAAGTTCAGAAGAGCTGGGAGGGGCCAATACCCATGCCTCCAAGTCTGGAGTTACCCATTTTGCCTGTGTCAATGAAATGGAAGCCCTTCGCAGCATTAAGCAGTTGCTCAGTTACATGCCCCAGAACTGCGAAGAGGATCCCATACGATTTGCCGAGGATACTACCATCGACAATCCCATCCAATCGCTCAACTCCATTGTTCCTGACAATTCCAATCAGCCCTACGACATCAAGGATGTCATCAAAAGGGTCATGGACAAGGAGAGTTTCCTGGAAGTACACAAAGACTTTGCGGAAAATATCGTCGTAGGTTTTGGAAGGCTCAATGGTAGAAGCATTGGTATTGTAGCCAATCAGCCCTCTGTCATGGCCGGAGTGCTGGACATCAAAGCTTCTGTGAAAGGTGCCCGATTTGTCCGTTTTTGCGATTCTTTCAACATTCCCCTCTTGGTTTTTGAAGATGTACCCGGATTCCTTCCCGGTACCGACCAGGAATGGAATGCCATCATTACCAATGGAGCCAAACTTCTCTACGCTTTTTGTGAAGCTACAGTGCCCAGAATAACGGTCATTACCCGAAAAGCCTATGGAGGTGCCTACGATGTAATGAACTCCAAGCATATCGGAGCTGACATGAACTATGCCTGGCCCACTGCTGAGATTGCTGTCATGGGCCCCAAAGGTGCTGCGGAGATCATCTTTCGAAAAGAAATCAAGGAGGCCCAGGACCCTGATGCCAAACTTCAAGAGAAGGTAGACGAGTATACCAAGGCCTTTGCCAATCCTTATCGGGCTGCTGCAAGAGGCTTTATCGACGAGGTCATTCTTCCCGAAAATACCCGAAGAAAACTCGCCAGGGCCTTCGATATGTTGGAAAACAAGGTCAAGAACCTTCCCAAAAAGAAACACGGAAACATTCCCCTGTAAAAATCAATCTCCAGAAAGTTCAGGCCTGGAATTTCGATTCCGGGCCTTTTTTTAACCCAAGATCCCTCTATCATGAAGGCCACCGTACCTTATTTTCCCTCCATGAACCAACCCAGGTACCTGATTATATTATTTCTTCTTCTTCATTTCGGGACCAGACTTAAGGCCCAGTCAAAAAGAGAACTCAGAGGTGTTTGGATAACGACCCAATTCAACCTGGATTGGCCCAGCAAGCCTGGACTGGAAGCCAGGGTTCAGCAGGAGGAATTGTCAGATATCTTCGCAAACCTAGTTTCCCTCAATTTCAATGCAGTTTTCTTGCAGGTAAGGGGAGCAGGAGACGCCCTTTATCCCAGTGCATATGCACCCTGGGCCAAAGTTCTTTCAGGTCGCCTGGGAACTCCCCCAGAGCCTCTTTATGATCCCCTGTCCTTTGCCCTAAAAGAAGCTCATCATTCAGGGCTTGAATTTCATGCATGGATGAACCCCTTTCGCGTAGCCCAGTCATTTTCTGAAGATACAGACTTTCCCGCCAGGCATATTTACCGCAAACATCCTGAATGGTGCCTGGCCTATGCCAGAAAATTATACCTTGACCCCGGAATTCCAGCAGCCAGGGCTTACCTGATTGAGGTAATCGAAGAATTGCTCCGACAGTATGAGGTCGATGGCCTACACTTTGACGATTATTTTTACCCCTACCCCTCTGCGGGATTGGAGTTTCCAGACAGCAGCAGCTACCGCCTATATAATCCCGATTCTCTTGAAAGGGGGGGGTGGAGAAGGCAAAATATCAATCGCTTCATTGAGGGAGTAAGAGAAAGTTTGCTGAGGCTCAGGCCTGAAATCGAATTTGGGATCAGCTCTTTTGGAGTATGGAGAAACCTGGAAGATGACAAGCGAGGTTCGGCTACCCGGGCGGGCATTCGTTCTTATGATGACCTCTACGCCGATGTGCTATACTGGATCGAAGAAGGGTGGATCGATTATGTTTTGCCTCAACTTTATTTTAGTCGTTCTCTCAAAGCAGCGGATTTCGATGTCCTGATCGATTGGTGGGAAAGAGTGGGAAATAGGGTCGACCTTTATATCGGACATTCCCTATACAAAATAGGCAACAACCCGGACCCCCAATGGCAGGACCCTGGAGAAATGCCTGCCCAGATAGCCTCTGCAAGGCAAAAAAGTAGGGGCAGTGTATTTTTCAGGTATGGCTTTTTGGAAAAAAATCCCCTAGGTATCAGAGACAGTTTAGCGAATCACCTATATCAACAACCGGCCATTCTTCCGTTGGAAAATTATGGTTTTCAGCCCAGGCCCTTGTTTCCCCTGGGGCTCAGAGTGAGGAGCAGAAAGGGAGGCATAATTCTAAATTGGGACGATGATACAGATAAGAGAGGATATTATGCCATCTACAAGTCTGTGGGAAAAACAGCCGTAAATACCAGTCAGGCCCATTTGTTTGCCTTGCACCATGGCGACATAAACTCTTGGCAGGACACTACAGCAAAGCTATTGAAGAAATATCATTACAAAATGACCCGACTAGATACCCATCACCAGGAAAGTTCCCCTTCCTATGAGCTTGAAGTAAGGCACTTTTGGGGCTGGAAGAAATGGCTTCAGGGGCTTTTTACAAAATAACAAACCCAGCATCCTCCCTTTGAAAGGTGTACCCGGCTATTTCTCTGGATAAATCCTCATCAACGCAACAGGATTCTGCGGTATCGGGCCTTTTTTCCCTCCACCTCTATGCGGAGCAGATAGGCAGACCTGGGCAAATGCGAAAGATGTATGCGCATGGATCCTCTTTCTTTTCTCTCCTCCACGAGTTGACTCTGGAGGTTAAAGATGGAAACCTGGGCTTCTTTGTTGTCAGCAAGGTCAACCTGGAGGAAGTCGCGGGCTGGATTGGGATACATGCTAAAGTTCTCCCCTTCTTGTTCCACCGCGGTCTCAATGTCCATTCGCTGAAATTGGTAGACCATGTTGGAAGGAATGGTGTCGTGAAGATGGGTCATTTTGCCAGCGATCAGCACCCCGGGAATGGCGGGAAAGCCGGTAAGCCACATACCTGGTTGCTGGATGAGGTCTTTTTCAAGGTCATATTCGGTAATTAACCCGATGGCTGGACCTGACTTACCCTCATAGACTTGTTTGGGGTCCATGATACGGGAGGGTCCCATGTGCAGCTCAATGTCCGAGCTCTCTTCCAGGATGTGAATTTGAAAGTTGACATAATCCACTGATTTGCCTTGGCGCTGAAGGTCTGCCTTAAATCCAGCATTTCTAAATTCCAAAATGGTCTTTTTCTGGCCGACTTCCCCCAGTTGTTTCAACAAAATGGGGGACCGCGATCCTTGAAGGCCTTCCCCTCCTTGTAGGGCCTGTCCCCTGTCTACCAAATCGGCTCCGTAGATGAGAAAAATCGGACCCTGTCCTTCAGGTCGAGCGCCCAGAGCAAGAAATTTTCCCTCCTGAGGAGAAAGCAGGTAGAGGGTGTCCAGGCTAACTTCAAAGAACCTTAGGCTAAAGCCCAGGGGAATAGCCATGGTAGGGTTATCCCAGGTCAGGCCCTCATTGAGGTCGATTCCATTTTGAAGGGGTTGATACCCTTTATCCGTGAAGGAGAAAGAGTAAGAAAAACCCTGGGTTCCACCAAGTCTCTGCTGGATGAAAGCGTCGCTATGTCCAGGCTGTGCATGAGCAAGGGTAAAAGTTCCGAGCAAGGAAAACAGAAAGTATAATCGTCTCATAAACTGAGATCTTTTGAAAGATCGGGAAAGCATTACAGGTATCACGTCAAGAAAAAATCGTTCCTATTTTTGCTTTCGAAATATTATTTCTAAGAAAAAAAGATAAGTTTTCAATCAGTTTCAACTGGGCAAATATTGAACCGAAAAATCATTTTTTAGACAAAAATCTATAAATCATTACAATTCATGATTTCTGGCATAAATCTTGATACCCTGGAAGATTTTGTCTCATATGAATTTGGAAAATGCAGCCATTCATCTTAATTTAACGATCGTTCTGTAAACAATTTATATGCCAGCTCAAAAAACCAATAAAGAGGAACTGATCGTCAAGGCCATGCAGCTATTTCGCAAGAAAGGCTATTTCAATACCAGCATTAAGGACTTGGCAGAACAGTGCGGCATCCCCAAATCCCATTTTTACTATTATTTTAAGGGAGGCAAGGAAGAGCTCATGCGGGAGGTTTTGGAAGCAGTAAAGACCTATTTTCAACAAAGGGTATTTCCGATTGCCTATCAGGAAGATTTGAGCCCTGATGAAAAATGGGCAGAAATAAGTGAAAAGTTACAGCGGGTATTTTTGGGTCAGAAAGGAGGCTGTATCATGGGGCTTACCACCATGGAAACCCTACATACTTCAGAAAAAGAAATATTCCATCCCATCATCAAACAGTATTTTGATGAAATGACAGGAGCTATAAAAATCCTCCACGCCAATGATAGCGATCCATCTAAAAAGGCCCACATGGTGGTACAGGACATACAGGGGGGACTCATCATGATGCAGGTCTACCAAGATCCTACTTTTTTCATGGCGGCCTTAGAAAGGGGAAAACCAGGGTCATGAAGCTATTCCCCACAGAAAAAAAGGAGTCCCTGAAGAAAAAGCTGCTTAGGCTGCTTTTTAACCTGACCCCTGTCATCAGGGGAACGGGTGCCTGGCTGACCTTTCTCTCCGACGACTGGATGGAGGCTCATGTTCGCCTGCCGATTTCCCTTCGGACCCGCAACTACGTCGGGACCATTTTCGGGGGAGCCATGTTTTCGGCTGCTGATCCCTGGTACATGATCATGCTTTATCAATTGATGGACAAATCCTACATCATCTGGGACAAATCTGCCCATATCCGCTTCATGAAGCCGGGAAAAGGAAAGCTAAGCGGTCGCTTCCTGATCGAAGCGAGCGACCTCGATGCCATCAAAAGGGAGGTTAGAAAAAATGGAGAAACAGAATACAGCTTTGTCCTCACCTGGATGGACAAGGAAGGCAAGGCCGTAGCGAAAGTCGAAAAGCTCGTCTACATCGCTGATAAATCTTACTACAAAAAAAAGAGAAAACTCAAAGAAATTCATTCACCCTAAGACCATTACTTATGGAACTACCTGCTACGCAAAGCCAGGCCATGGCCATTGATGACCGCCATTTCATGAAGGAGACTCTTCCCCAGCTACTCCAAAAGCTCCCTGAGGATGCCCCTCCCAGGTGGGGAAGAACGCCCAGCCCCCAGCACATTGTCGAACACCTCTCCAGCATCCTTTACATTTCGAGGACAGAAAGAAATATCCCCCTTATGATCCCGGAGGACAAAGTGGAAAAAGCCCAGTCCTTCTTGTGGAAGGAGGGAAAAATGTTTCGCAAGGGAACCCAGGCACCGATTTTGGGGGATTTACCACAGGATTTGCGCTTTGAAAGTCTGGATAAGGCCATAGCAGTTACCCTGGAAAATATTGAAGCCTTTTACGAATACTATGAGGCTGAGGAATATCGTAGGGCCATGCACCCGGCCTTTGGCAAACTTGATCTTAAAGCTTGGGAACGCTTTCACCACCTGCATTTTGTCCACCATTTGGGGCAATTTGGAGTTTTGGAGGCAGACATGAGCCCTGATCCTAAGCCAAAAAGCTAGCAAATCAATGGCCAAATTTAGATTTTGTCCCCAATGTGGCAAGACCCTGATCGAAGGAACAAGGGGAGGAAGGCTGCGCAAAATTTGTCCCGACAAGGACTGCGGCTTTGTTCGTTGGGATAATCCAGTGCCTGTAGTAGCAGCCGTTGTAGAATGGAAGGGCTGCGTTGTCCTGGTCAGGAGCCAGGGATGGCCTTAAAACTGGTATGGATTGGTAACGGGTTTTCTGGAAAAAAACGAAAGCCCCGAAGAGGGTGTTCTCCGGGAGGTAAAAGAAGAATTGGGACTGGATGCTCGCCTCATTTCCTACATTGGGACCTATCCATTCTTCCTGCGCAACCAGCTTATCCTGGCCTATCACCTTAAGGCAAAAGGAGAAGAGATCGTCCTGGAGGAAGAAGAACTGGCGGGATACAAAGCTATTCCCATCGCTAAGGTCAATCCATGGCCTAGCGCAACGGGAATAGCTTTGAAAGACTGGCTGGTTGATCAGGGAATCATTCCAGAAAAACCATCCCAAGACTAACGCCTGCGGTAGGTAATTTCATTGTTAACCTCGGCGCGCTCTTCAATAAGGTCTAGGAAGGAAGTTTCGAGAACCACAGTCTTTTCATCCTCCTGTATAATGGCATCCTTGTTGGTCATTTTTTTGACCCTCCCTGGAAATTTATAAGTCATGGTATAGGTGGCATCCTTCAGCATCATCTTGGCCATTTCCATACTTTCTTCCTCACCTCCCATCTCGCCCAGAGCGTCTGACATGTCAGGGGCCATCCGGGTAAAAATCCTTTTTCGGGTATCGAGCTTAAAGGCAGAGGTAGAACCTCCTCCCATCATGGGACTCTCTCCATTCATGCTAGTCTGGGCCTCATTGACAGCCTCGATGTTCTTAAAATCATAGGAAAGGGTGATAATAAAATCCTCGGACTTGGTCATCACGTTGGAAATTCCAGAGGCTCCTCGAAGTTCCTCAGCCGTAACCCTCATGGTAGAATCCATGCTTTCTATGAACTCATTGTTGTCGCCTGCTCCCATAGAAGCCATCATTTCACCGAATTCCGTCATGTCTATCTTCATCTGATAGGTGCCGGAACCGTCTTTGTTAAGGCTCATCTTCTCCTCAATATCAAAGCAACCGCTCATGAAGGTTGCCACCAAAAGGAGAGCCGCTGTAAACAAGGCCTTTCGGACCAGGGTATAGAAATTCGTATGGGAAAAATGCATGTGTCAGTGTTAATTTATCCGAAAAGATACGAGCTTTTTCTTTAAGCCAAAATGAAAACTCTCTCACTGGGCCAGTCAGCCTTCAAAATAGGGATTGCTCACTTTTACCTTATAGTTCCAGGCCTGCCAATGGCCTTTGGGATCTGCGGATTTCTTTTGATTAAAAGCCAGTGCCCGCGTGCCCGAGCGGTCGGGCCAGGGATAGACAGGAACCTTGATTCCATTCTGATCAAATGGCTGTACATCAAAGGATTCCAGGCTGGCGATAAGCTTGAAGGCTACTTCCTGGTAGGGCCAGGAAAACTGCCAGATGTGGGGGTTCATGGCAAATTGCATGGAGGCTCCACCATTGAGGAAGGCGGTAGCTCCAGGTTCCAGGATCACTACCTGAGGCTGCAAAATGCCGGGCTTGATCGCAAAGTCATAGCTCATTCCTCCATGATCATACCCCCCCATGTAGAGGCAGGCAACATAAAGGGTTTCCGCATAATTGTTCTTGATTGATACCTTCAGGTCGGGACCGACCGGAATGGCTTTTCCTGTGAGAGGGTCCTTTCTATCCGAAGGCTTCCCTTCCAGAATGACCTCCGCCTTATTGTCGTGGACAGCCATGCCCTCCGGGCTAATGGAAAACTGAAGGGCATTGTCGGGAAGAGCTTGTGCACGGTTGTTTTTCAATTTTTTGAGAAACTCAAAGCGAACCAGTTCTTTGAGGTCGCTGAAAATATCTTCCAAAGCATCCTCACTGCTCTGTCCCCTCACCTGCCGGGAAAGGGGACGATCATCCTCAGGATGGGTCAGAACCAGGTAATTGTCAAGCCCTCCATCTTCTTTTTTGACCTCCACTCCCCTGATCACATAATCTGCCAAATTTTCCTCTTTTACCCATTGAAGATTGACCCCACGCAGGGGTTCCTTATGGGTTTCGTAAAAATCCTCCACAGCCTCTCGACTCCGGGTATCTCCGGCCGCAGTAAATTTCAATTGGGTGGAGAGCAGTCCCTTGGCAAATCCTGTGTAGGTCCTTTTGGAATCTAGGGCCTCAGGATTAATAAAATCCACAAAGCTGTAGCCTGCCATTACTTCGGTGATGCGGGCATAGGTCATGCGATCTCCCTTGACCGGAATGGCCAGCAGGGAATCCTCCTCCTCACTGCTAGGCTTGATCCCATGAATCTCCCCCTTGTCAAAAATCCATCGGTTTCGGGCAGCATTGTAGGAAAGGTTGCCATAATTGGGGGCACTGAGGCGATTTTTACTCAGGAACAAGCGAAAGACTTCCTGCTCGTATCCATAGGCTGCATGGGCCTGGGGGGTTTGATTTACATCTCCCTCTCCCCCTTTGATGGCATATTTGATCTTGCTCTGAAGGTCAAAATAGGATACCTGACCCTGGGTGTCTTTTAGAACTTCGATCAGATTGTGGCTGAAGACGCCCCCGTGGGCATTTTCGTAGGCCAGTTCCCGATCTTCGCAGGCCGCCAATTGGATGTGTCTTCCTTCGGGTACGAGTTGGTTCCAGCCCTGGGAGGCCACATCTTCCCTGGCGATTTCATGGGAAAAAATGAAGTCTTCCCACTTCCTTTTGGGCAGGGCGTTGGTGAGGCGACGGGCGGTAAGTCCATGGGTATTGCGGGTGGCATCGCCCGAATGGCAAGCGTCAAAGCAAGTCAGTATGTCGCAGCCCGTAGCGGCTAGTTTGGCGATCAGGTAGCGGAGTTCCTTATCTATGAGAAGGCTGGCACTCTCAGGCTGAAAACCGGTGTCATGACAAACCAAGCCCTCCAGTCCCAGGTCAGCCTCCATTTCCCGCCAGACCTCGTCTCCCTTTTCTTGGGCGCCATGGCCGGAAAAATACATGAGGGCCAGGTCATTTTCATTGGCCTGATCAATAAAAAATTCTTGAAAGGCCGACACGATCCCTTCTTTGGTCGCCTCCTCGTCAAAAAGGGTGCGGATTTCCATCTCCATTCCCTGAGGCAGGTACTCCTCAAAGTATTTCATGACCTTTCGGATGTCTTTTACGCAACCACCAAGGTCGGTCACATACTTGAATTTGTCGATGCCAATGAAGAGGGCAAGCAATCTTTTGGGGTAATTCATCATTATGTAATTTGAGGGTGAGGGCTAACTATTTCATAGAATCAAAGGTCTCTACAGCATCAAAATTCTTGGCTTCCTTTCCAACCCGAATAATGTCTACGTGGCGGATGGTATCTCCCTTTTGGATGGAGGAAACGATGCCCATGCCCCGGCTTACGTAGCCAAAGACATTGTAGCCTCCGTCCAGTTGAGGCGTAGCTTGGAGGGTGATGTAAAACTGACTGCCATTGGTATTGGGACCGGAGTTTGCCATAGCCAGGGTACCCGCTACCCCATGGCCGAGTTCGCTGCTGACCTCATTGCGGAATTGGTACCCTGGTCCTCCCCGACCGATCATTTGGGAATTACCAAAAGGCAGGGTATTGGGATCTCCCCCCTGTATGACAAAGTTGGGCGCGACCCGATGCCAAGTCATTCCATCGTAGTAGGATTCGCCCTTCTCCCTGACACTGTTGGGGAGGCTGCCTTCGCTAAGTCCTACAAAATTAGCCACGGTCAGGGGAGCTTTTTGGTAGTCCAATCGGCAAAGGATGTCTCCCCTGTTGGTTTTGATCAGGGCAAAGATCCCATCGCCCAATTCCCGACCCATGATGACGGGACGCTTTTCCTGCTGACAGGCAGAAAATAAAAGAAGAAAGGAAAAGAAGGGCAGGAGGAAGGGGACAATCCTAAGTTTCATCTTTGACATACTTATGGGTAAAATTTTGCCTTAATCTAAGACCTGGAGGGGGAATTTTCAACTATTGACAGGGGTAAAAAGTCCTTATGGAGGACTAAATCCAGGGATATGAGCTATCAGATAGAGGCCAACTGCCAACTTTGCTATGCCAAGTCGACCAAGGCCCCTTTATTTTCTGCCAGAAATGATGGGAATTTGTATTATTCTGATTGATTTGGATTAAGGCAAGAACAAATTTCAAGGCCCTCAAAAGAGAAGTAAAATATGTTGATGCGAATATTTCAAATAATCCTTCAAACAGGCATGTGGGCCTTCGCCTTTTACGTCATGGCACCTGCCCCCCTAGGTTGGGGAAAATTTGAAGTGGATATTTTTCGTCCCGAACATACCCTGGTTTTCCTTTCCTACGGGTTTTTGTTTAATATTCTTCTGGTCTACACCTATGCTCACCTGGCCCTTCCCCCCTACTTCAACAAAAAGTCCTTTGCCTACTTCTTTCTAATCAACATTGCTTTTCTCGCCGGCTTCACCCTTTTGGAAAGCAGCATAGACTACCTCTATCAGGGAGAGGTTTATGCCAGGCATGGCTACGAGAAAGCCCGGACTAATTACGGAGGATGGGTACTGACCAATGCGATCATCAATGGATTGGCCCTGGTAGGTGCCAACTTCTACGGTTTTAGCTTTGCCTACATCAAAGAACAAAGGCTGCGCAGGCGATTGGAAAAGGAAAAACTCAGCGCCGAACTGTCCGCCCTCAAGCACCAGGTCAATCCCCATTTCCTGTTTAATGTGCTCAATTCCCTCTATAGTCTTTCGATCAAAAATGACGACGAGGAAACCGCTAGGGGCATCACCCAACTCTCCGAAATGATGCGCTACATGCTCTATGAAGCCAATGGGGACAAGGTCCCCCTCAAGCGGGAACTGGACTACCTGAGCAACTACATCGAGCTGCAGCGGCTGAGGCTCAACGAGCAGACCCGGATTCGGTATGAAGTCTATGGGGAAGTAGCCCAGCGGCAGATTGCCCCTATGATTTTGATTCCTTTCATAGAAAATGCCTGTAAACACGGGGTCAGTACCGTCTTTCCCTCTGAAATTCATATCTTTATAGAAATAGGCAATGATTCCCTCTTCCTCCTGGTAAGAAATCCCAAGCACCCCAGGACCGGTCGCTTGAGGGTAGAAGAGGGAGGCATAGGGCTACAAAATGTAGAAAAACGCCTTCAGCTCTATTATCCTCAGGCCCATAAGTTGGTCATAGAAGAAGATGAGAAAACCTATGAGGTGTCATTAAGTTTAAATTTATGAGCATCAGAGCAATCGCCATCGACGACGAACCCCTGGCCCTGAATATTCTGGAGAAATTTTGTCAAAAAATCCCCGACATCGAACTGATGGAGACCTTTCAGAATCCCATGACGGGGGCTTCCTACCTCAAGGATCACGGGGTAGACCTAATGTTTGTGGATGTGCAGATGCCCGACCTCAACGGGTTGCAGCTCTTTCGAAGCCTGTCCCATCCTCCCATGGTGATTTTTACCACTGCCCATGCAGAGTATGCGGTCGACAGTTATGAGTTGGACGCTATTGACTACTTGCTCAAGCCCATACCTTTTGACCGGCTTTGCAAGGCAGTTAACAAGGCAGTAGAGCAAAAGAAGGCCATGGAGGCCCTGAGCGAAAAGGAGGGGTCCATAGCCGAGAAAAAAGACTTCCTCTTTGTGAAGTCGGATACCCGCTTTTTCAAGGTCTTTTATGAAAACATCCTCTTTATAGAGGGGATGCGGGACTATGTAGCGATTCACACCCCTGAGCAGCGCATCCTGACCCTGACATCCATGACCAACATGGTACAGCGCCTGCCGGAGAAGATGTTTATGCGGGTGCACAAGTCCTACATCATTGGCTTGAAGCACATCAGCCTGGTCCAACACAACCGTGTCTACATCGGAGATCGAGAAATCCCCATTAGCAATTCCTACAAGGAAGAATTGGCGAGGTACATAGAGGAGGCTAATGGGTGAAGGGGGCGGGCAAATTACAGAAGTCAATGCATTTTAAAAGTGCGTCATTGATATTCCGTACCTGAACCCTGTAATTTTGATCGTCTATCAAGCCCTTAGTCTGTTTCGATTTAAGTTCTTTCCATTCTGAACTTCGAATTGTAATAGTATTTTTAATGTTAACATCATCTGCACATTTTTCCAGCATTTCCTCCATCAGGCTTTCTTGTTGATTGTCAGGGACCATTTGCTTCCACCTTTTCTTGATTGGATTTTCCTCTGTCTCCCCTATTCCCCACCTATTCATTCCAAACTCGGGACCCAGTAGATATGCCAGGTCTTGGACGGGCAGGAGACACCTTTCTTTTTTTTCTTCATCATAGGCTTCTACCCTAGGCAGTGTGTGAAAAATAGAAAGAATCCTTAGGGATGGTATATTGGGGGAACAAGAAATGTCCCGTCGCAGCTATGAATTGACCGAACAAGAGTGGGAGCTTTTCTTTCCTTTGATCTCTCCAGGCAAGTCAGGTCCGGGTAAGGGTGGCCGTCCCCGTGCAGATGACCGGCAGATGCTTAACGGGATGATCTGAATTCTTCGCAGCGGGGCACCGTGGCGGGATCTTCCGGAGCGTTATGGTTCTTATGGGAGGGTCTATACGCGATTCCGCGAGTGACTGGAGTTGGGAGTTTTTGAGCAGATGGGAAAGCACCTTGATCTGGATTTGGACTTGGCAGCGTTGCCGGAGGATGAAGAATGGAATCAGGATAGCACCATTGTGCAAGCGCAGCGGAGTGCCTCGGGAGCCCCACAAAAAAAGAAGATCAGACCGGAGAATGAACCCGAAGGTCATGCCCCGGAATGCAGCAGGGGCGGTTGGGGGACCAAAATCCATGGGATTTGTAATGGAGCAGGAAACGGACTGGGATGGATGGTCAGTGCCGGACCAGTCGGCCGATATTTCCTATGCAGAATAGTTAATCGGACAGATTAACTTGCCCAAGCCACGCAGTCGATCAAGAACGAGACCCAAGCTGATCAATGCCGATAAGAGCTATGACTCAGTAGCTTTTCGCCAGTATTTGAGAACCAGAGGAATTCACGCCAATATCCCGGAAAGAGATACGCCGGTAGGAAAGAAGCGCAGAAAAAAAGGGCGAAAACCCAAACTCAAAAAGGAGTCTTATAAGAACCGAAATCAGATCGAACGACTCTTTGGAAAACTCAAGCAATACCGCAGAGTAGCTACCAGGTACGACAAATACGCCATGACCTTTCAAGCGTTTATACAGACCAAATTTCATATGTTCCCTCCAACTATTTATTCCTGATTCGAAGGAAAAATATTTCAAGGACTCTAAATTGGATAATTTTTTTTCAAATATCGAAGATGTCTCTTGACCTTATCTTTTTTTACTTGCCTGTAATATGGGAAAACCTGATATCCTAAAAAAGGTATACCCTACTTGGTATGGGCTAAAGATTTTTTTGGTGAAAAAGAAAGTAGCGCTTTTGGGGCAGAAAATAAACTGGTGTTGATAGCCCCAAAAGCGCTATGAAAAGCTATTGATGATCCTCATTCCTGTTTTCCTTTCCCATTTTCAAAAAATAATCCATCGCCTCCGGGTTGCGCATGGCGTCCCGGTTCATGGTCTTGCTAATGTCCATGCCCATGAGGATTTTCTTGACGGGGACCTCCATTTTTTTGCCGCTGAGGGTGTAGGGAATGTCGGGGACTTCTATCACCTCCTCTGGCACGTGGCGGGGCGAACCCTTGGTTTTCAGTTGGGACTTGATTTCTCCTATGATTTCAGGGCTGAGGGATTGTCCCTCTTGCATCACCACGAAGAGGGGCATGTGATCCCCTCCATCCTCCTGCTCAATATTGAGGATGAGGGCGTCCTTGATCGAGGGCATCTTATCCAGGATATTATAAATTTCCGCTGTCCCGATCCGTACCCCTTTGCGGTTGAGGGTGGCATCGGAGCGGCCCTGTATGATCAGGGAGCCATTATCAAAGATATGTATCCAGTCGCCATGCCTCCACTTGCCAGGATAGTCTTCAAAGTAGGAGGAGAGGTAGCGCTTGTTGTCCTCATCTCCCCAAAAGTAGATGGGCATGGAGGGCAGGGCTTGCTCGATGACCATCTCCCCCAACTCATCCCCTACCCGATTTCCCATTTCATCGTAGGCATAGAGGGCGCAGCCCAGGGCCCGGGATTGGATGGCTCCCTTGTAGACTGGCAGGTAGGGATTGCCTCCCACAAAGGCCGTGCAGACATCCGTCCCTCCACTCATGGAACACAGCCAGAGGTCTTCCTTTACAGCCGTATAGACCCAATCGAAGGCTTCCGGAGGAAGGGGGGCTCCCGTAGACCCAATGGAACGCAAGGCTGACAAATCGTGTTTTTTTCCAGGCCCCATGCCCTTTTTCAGGCAGGCCGTCAGGTAGGGAGCCGAGGTTCCAAAATGATGAAGAGGCAGTTCCTCGGCCATCTGCCACAGGACATCCAGGTCTGGATAGCCAGGACTGCCGTCGTAGAGGACGGGAGTAGCTCCCATGAGGAGGCTGGCCTGGAGGAAGTTCCACATCATCCAACCTGTGGTCGTAAACCAAAAGAAGTTTTCCCCCGCCTTGACATCATTATGAAAAGCCATGTACTTAAGGTGCTCCAGCAAGACTCCCCCGTGGGAGTGGGTGATGGCCTTGGGCCTGCCCGTGGTCCCCGATGAATACAGCACCCACATGGGATGATTGAAGGGAACCGGGGTAAAGGAAAGGGGGCCTGAAGCCTCTTCTTTCATGAGCTCAAACCAATTGTCGGAATTTTCCAGGCAGTGGGCCGGGTTGAGGGTGGGAACAAAGAGGGACTGGCGAATGGAGGGGATACCCGAGCGGATTTTCTCTACCTCTTCCATCTTCAAAAATTCCTTTCCATTGTAGGTGTAGCCGTCGGTAGCAAGGAGGAGGGCAGGTTGGATCTGGGAAAAGCGGTCGATCACGGTCTCCACCCCAAAGTCGGGAGAGCAGCAGGACCAGACAGCCCCCAGAGAATTTACAGCCATGAAGGCGGCGATGGCCTCGGGAACATTGGGAAGGTAAGCGGCTACCCGATCACCTTCTCCAATGCCTTTTTGACGGAGGTATTGTTGGAGGCGAAGGACCTGGGCCTCAAGGCTTTCCCATGAAATATCCTTTCTCCCTCTTTCATTCTGAAAGATGAGGGCGGTCTTCCCTTCTGCCTTGTGGCGAAAGAGGTGTTCAGCATAATTGAGAGTGGCACCTTCAAACCAACGGGCTCCAGGCATTTGGCGCTGGGGGAGAACTTGACGATAGGGCTGGTAAGATTTTACTTGGAAGTAATTCCAAATGGCTTCCCAAAAGGCTTCCGGCTGATCCACGGACCACTGCCAAAGCTCCTGATAGGAAGAAAACTGAAGGCCTTGATGCTCATTGAGCCAATTTTCAAACTTTTTGAGGTTGGATTGATTGATGAAGTGTGCCTTGGGCTGCCAAAGGACTTTTTGCGATGCTCTAGCCATAGATTTTGAGAGAAAGCAGTTTGTTTGCCTCCAAAATAGGAGAATTCCAGGACTAAGGAAAAGACAATTGGCAGAAAAAGGAAAGGGTGAAGCCAGGGCCGAAAAATTTGACTTATTTTTAGGACATAGAAGCGATTATCACGAGTGGATGGCTGAAGTCCTGTGGGGTTTATCCTACATCATGTGTTTTTAACCCCCAAAAAGGCTAATTG
Source organism: uncultured Bacteroidia bacterium (assembly GCA_964564415.1). Taxonomy (GTDB): domain Bacteria; phylum Bacteroidota; class Bacteroidia; order J057; family J057; genus JALEFZ01. Next base: position 50,376 of record CAZMAV010000015.1, read on the forward strand.
CCCCATCGATAAAAAGGTTTCGTGATCATCATCAGTAAATCCTGAAAGGATCATTCGTCTATTGTGCTTCATGAAAAAGTGAGGAGGGGGCGCCAACCGTAAAAGAAGCGATAAATTCTGTGAAAAAATTCTTTCCTCTTTTGGAATGGATCAAGACCTAAGCGTTCGGACCTGGTAGGAGACCTTTTTACAGGGATTACTGTCGGAGTCATGTTTATTCCCTAAGGTATGGCCCAGGCCCTTGTGGCGGGTCTCCCCCCTGCCTACGGCCTATGCCGCTACCCCCCCTCGTGGTTTATGCCTTGTTTGGAAGTTCCCGCCAACTTTCCGTAGGGCCCACGGCCATGGTTTCCCTTCTGATCTTGAGTGGGATCGCCCCCTTCGCCAAACTGGGCTCCGAGCAGTTTATCAGTTATGCCATCCTCCTTGCCTTTATCGTGGGGAACATACAATTCGCCATGGATATTTTCCGCTTGGGATTCATCGTCAATTTTCTTTCCCATCCTGTCGTTGCAGGTTTTTCCTCGGCAGCGGCTATCATCATTGGTTTCAGCCAGTTGAAATACTTGCTGGGAGTAGATATTCCCAGGGGACAGGTCCATGAGATCTTCATCTATGCCATTCAAAATTGTGGGGATTCCCACCTCATCACCCTTATCATGGGGCTTTCCTGTATTGCTCTGCTTTTTGGGCTTAAGCGCCTCCATCCCCGAATTCCTGGCCCCCTCTTCGTGGTTCTCCTTTGCATAGGCAGTGCATTTTATTTTGGCCTGGAAGAGCAGGGGGTCAACCGGGTCGGGGCAGTTCCTGCCGGCCGGCCTTTGAGTGGGCTGTCATCCAAGAGCTCTTTCCGGCCGCCATGGCCATCGCCCTTATTGGACTGATGGAATCCATTGCTGTGGCCAAGGCTATACAGGCCAAGCACAAGTCCTATAAACTTCACCCCAGCCAGGAGATGATCAGCATCGGATTAGCCAATATTCTGGGCTCATTTTTCAAGCCTCTTCCCATTTTAGGAGACTTTTCGAGGACCGCGGTCAACGATCAGGCGGAAGCCAAGACCCATCTTTCTTCCATCATTTCGGCGGGTCTGGTGGCCCTCACCCTGCTTTACCTGATCGAGTACTTCTACTATTTGCCCCAGGCCATCCTGGCTGCTATTATCATCGTAGCCGTGGTGGGGCTGGTAGATGTCAAGGAGGGCAAGCACTTGTGGGAAACCAACAAAGGAGATTTTATAATTTTTATGGTTACTGCCCTGACCACACTTTTTTGGGGGATAAAAGAGGGCATCCTACTGGGAGTCATTATTTCCCTCGCCGTGGTTCTCTACCGCATTTCCTACCCCCACGTAACCGAAATTGCCTACGATCCCAAGCGAAAGACCTATGAGAGCATGGAGAGTTTTTCTCACCTTGAACGGCATGAAGCCATCCTCATCATGCGCTTCGATGCCAAACTCTCCTATGCCAATGCTGACTTTTTTCACGACAACTTTATGAGTTTGCTGGAGAATAGGACTGATACTGATGATTGAAATTCCTCTGCCCGGCCTTCCCCCAAGGCTTGAATTTTGGGGAGGCTTATCCAAGGATTTTGTCTCAGACCTTCAATACAATTTCCAATTTAATTCACCAAGCAAACATCGATTGGGCATAGAAGCTAACTTTTCTAAACCTATCCCATATCAAAAATTAGAGAAATCTTTTGCCCCTCTTAGGGAGTCATTGAATAAGTTTGTCCCAGCGGCTATTGATTACTTCGAAACCTACATTGAGGATGAAGAAAAGGCTACTTTTACCCTGCATTTCCAGCCAAAAGTTCTTACATCCGGTACGGCTGAGGCCATTAAACTGATGGCCATGAGGTATGCGGTAGAACATGACGGGATAGGTTGGAATATCTACGGAATCGGCAATGGCCTAGAGATCAGGAATAAGGACATGAATCCCTTTGGAATCAGGGTCAGCGGCTATAATTATTTGCAATTGGACACCCTCATTAAGAACTTAATCGTAAACATCGAATCAAATGAAAGGGTATCCGACATAGACCCTGAAGCTGTAAGTGGTTTCTCCGCAGGACACATTGAAGGAAAAAAAGTATTGTTCGCCCCTGACCTTTCTCCAAGGACTAAGTCAGACTGTGTCAGGCAGTATTTAACAAAGCCAGGCCTTTGCTCCTGGAGGTTTTAAGTACAATACTCTGCATGGTTCCCATTTTTCTTCAGGAGGATCAAAATCCATTCTGACTGAGCTTTGCTACTTGTGCCATCGGCGGATTGCTAGTCGGTACCCTTTTGATTTTTATTTTATGGTGGACCTTCTGGACAAAAAAATAAAATTTTATTCTCTACCACTGCCCTACTCCATTTTACCTATTCCTCCATATTCATGATCACTACGAATCATTTATTGCGTTGCACCCCATTGCGCTCTTGGGGTTGAAAATAAGTTACTTATGATAATCCCAACAGCGCTTTAATCATTCATTCGTGATAATCAATATCAGATAAAATTTTTCACCAAATGAATTTTGGCATTCAGCCGATCCCTTCTTTAATTGGATACAGGTAAAATGGAATTTATTCTAACTCATAAACACAATCAAATGACAATAAGACTAGGAGACACAGCTCCTGATTTTTCGGCAGAAACAACCCAGGGAAGTATCAATTTTCATGAGTGGCTGGGTGATAGTTGGGGCCTACTTTTTTCCCATCCCGCAGATTATACCCCTGTTTGCACGACCGAACTGGGCGCCACCGCTAAGCTGAAGGCGGAATTTGACAAGAGAAATGTCAAGGCTATCGCCATCAGCGTGGATCCCATGGATTCCCACCACGGATGGGTCAATGACATCAATGAGACCCAGCAAACCGAGGTGAATTTTCCCATCATTGCAGATCCCGATCGCAAGGTGGCCGAAGCCTATGACATGATTCATCCCAAGGCTTCAGAAAAGCATACCGTAAGGTCGGTTTTTGTGATCGATCCCCACAAAAAGGTCAAACTCACCCTGACCTACCCGCCCTCTACCGGTAGAAACTTCCTTGAAATCCTACGTGTGATCGATTCACTACAGTTGACTTCTGATTACAGCGTAGCTACACCTGCCGACTGGAAGCAAGGGGAAGAAGTGATTATTTCTCCTTCTATCCCTCAGGATCAGGTGGAAGAAAAGTTTCCCAAAGGGCACCGAATGGTCAAGCCCTACCTGAGGTACACCCCTCAGCCTGATCAGGACAACTAATAAAAAGATAATAGCGAGTGTAACAGAGGTGTTTCCGCAAATTTGTGGGAGCACCTTTTTTGGGATCAAAAGCAGGTCCAGGAAAGCATAGGGGATTACAAGCTGGATACTTGGGCCCATTAAGTCTTCAGAACCCTTCAAATCCGTAAACGAAACCACAAGTAACTGTCAAGAAGTTGAGCCAGTTTCTTACGTAGCCATCACCGGGTCCGGGATCGTCGTCAGACGTCCCTACTGCCCCTCCCCCCAGGTAGCGGAGGTTGAGGAAAGCACCTACCTGGGGACTTATCTGTATGCCTTGTCTGAGGCTGGCATCCAAAATCGCCCCTACCACCTCATTGTCGCTTCCATTTAGGTAAGAAATTGGTGCATAGAAGCCATCAGCCTCAATCTCTGTATAGGTATATTTGTTGCCCTGATAGCGGGTCCGAAACTTCAAAATGGGAACAGGGCCAATGTCTCTGTTGGAGCGGAATAGAGATCCATCGGTGGATTCGAAGGCAATGGTGGCATTTCTGATTTGCAGAGAAGCTCCAAAGGCGAAGTTGAACTTCTCATTGTCAGGGGCTAACTCCCTCATGTAACTGATCCGGTAAAAGGGAAAATTGTATAAAAAATTGACGCTGGTCCCTGCTGGAAAGGTAAGTTCGTCCACTACAATATCTCTTTCCAAAAGCGTGGCAGACTCCAGTCTCAGGGGTTGGTACAAAAAGGTAATGGTATGCTTTTTCTTAATCTCCAATTCCAGAGAAAGTCGGCTGACCGGAAACAACACGTCCTGACCTCCCTCCTTCACATAATCGATGTTGGTACCACTATTGCTAAATTGAATTTGATGGGCCAGAACTCCTACAAAACCGAGTTCGGCTACTCCACGAAACTTCAGATTTTTGTCTTGGGAGCTATTTTCCACCTCAATGTTTTGGGCGTATCCCAGGCTAGCCAAAAGGAGAAAGCTAAGGAAGAAGTAGAAGGATTTCATTGGTTCTAAGGTTTGATTTTAAGCTATTGAGGAAGAAATATAGTCATTTACTTCAGTGTGTATTCAAAGGAAAATTCAAAGACCTATGCATCTTGGTCAGCTCTATCAGGCTATTCACCTACAAGTATCATGATTTTACAGGAAGGCAAGGCTTAGCTATTTTGGATTATTTACCCACTCATATCTCTTAAAGGATGAGATAGGATAGGGTCCAATGCTGTCTAGCGGGATTGATAGCATGCCTTTGGAAGAATCATCTGGCCGAAAACAATTAAAATGAAGGTGTTCTATGTTGGTTTGGCCCGTCATTCCGGAGAGGCCTATGGCTTGTCCTACAGAGACAGAGTCTCCCAATTCTACGAAACTACCCATATATGTTAGGTGGACATATTGGGTATAAAGGCCAGATTCAGCCTCATAAATAGTAATAAAATTGCCGTAGGGATTCCATTTTTTGCCCTCTCCTCCATATTTATATCCTTCGACCACTCCAACAACAAAGCCCCCGGTAGCCGCACAGATGGTGTCTCCTATTTTCAAGCCAAAATCTAAGGCATATTTTGAGGAAGGAAGGTTATGGGTTGGTTTTGAATTATAGCCTTGAATCAATTTATACTGCCGGTTTTTGGGAAAGGGGAGTTCGACCCTACTTACTTCTATTTTTCGGGAGGGATCACCCAGATTTCCGGAAAAGAAAATTTGGGTATTGGCAGAGTCAAAATTGGGATGCCGGATCAATGTGTCGCTCAAAGCCTTCAGTAAGAGGGGGCTTTGCAGAGCAAAAAGAGAATCCAGGCGAGGGTTATTGCTTTTCATCCAAACCCTTGCCGGGCACCTGAGGGGATTCTTCAGGCTAATGTTTACCTCATTTTCTAAAAAGGTATAATCTATGTACAGGGAAGCCTGTCTTATTCTTTCCTTAGGGAGTCTGTAAACCCTGCAGCCCATGAGCAAAACTAAAATGATGAGTAAGTATTTCATTTTTTCCACAGTTTTTCGCAAGCCAACATGCATTTTAACATAGAAAAAAATAAATGCGCCCATACACAGGCAGATAAAAAACTTTCCTATGCTAATTAAGGAAAATTATAGGGAATAGAATAGCCTTGATTTGTCAGAAAAAGAAGCTTGATAGCCTGGAAAACTAAGAAATATCTCACTGAGAGAAGAAGGAGACTCTCAAGCAAACACCAAAAACAAAATAGGCCCTTACATGGTGTAAAGGCCGATTTTTTTGAAGGGTGGAGACGGAGGGACTCGAACCCTCGTCCGGAGAAGACAACTATAAAGCCTTCTACATGCTTAGTCGTCCTATTATTTTCATCTGGCTACCCGAACGACAGGGCCTGTCAGATGAGGGTGCTGCTAAGTCTTTGCTTTCAGGCGCAGCGGGCTGAAAGCGCAAACTGCCTGTGTTTGATGTGCCTCCCGAGTGGTAAACCGACAGCTGAAATTTACCGGGAGGCATCTAGCTGTGTAATCTAATTACGCAGCCAGCGCGTATGTTCTTTCGCCAATTAAAGGTTGCTTTCGAAGGATTTAGGTGGTCTCGTAAGCCTCCCACCGCATGCTTATACTATATAATTACCGACCCGTCGAAACCGTGTCGTCCCCATGTCAATGATACAATCCAAAACTGTTACTCTGACTTTATAATTACGTAACTTTCGCAATCAAGTTCAGAATTTCTGCTGAAAAGTAAGGTAATATTAGCAGAATTTCCCTTTATTTTCAAATATGGATCGCCCACAAACCCTTTTCCTTCTATCCATTTGCTTTGTTGTTGTTCTCCTGGCATGGTCCACCTGGCTGGCCACCTTCCTACACCCCGCCGAAGATGCTGTCATCCTCTTTCGCTACAGCCAAAACCTGGCTCAGGAAGGCCGCATTACCTATAACCCCGGTGAAGCACCCGTGGAAGGAGCTACCGACTTTCTGTGGATGTTGTTCATCGCTCTCGGCAACTACCTGGGAATCAGCCCTTATGCATCAAGCCTCCTGCTCTCCCTCCTTGGCCTCTTTTGGATGATCTTTGTTTTTTACCAATGGCAGGGGGATAATGCTGCCGTTTTTTTGTCATTCTGCCTTGGCCTGCTTCTAGCCCCTCAGTGGTGGGCCGCTCTACAGGGATTTTCACCCTACTTTTGGGGTGGGGCCTTAATTTCTATGTTTTACTTCTACTACAGGGAAAATAATAGACTTTTTGCACTCGCTGCCCTCTTCGCTTGCCTCATACGGCCAGAGGCAGTGATCATGATTATCCCCCTTGCCTTGACCCTGATCTACCTCAGTTCCAATAGGCTAAGGCTCTTCCAGACATTTTTCTTTATTGGTCTCCTTCCAGGTCTTTTATATTTTTTCTGGCGCTGGAAGTATTTCGGACTCTTTTTTCCCCTCCCCTTTTATGTCAAGGGCTTGCATGCAAAGTGGGGCATCTTTGACCTTGATAGCCTTCATTATTGGGGAATTTACCTAGGTCGCTACCTCTCTCCCCTGATCATACCTCTTATCATTTACTGGAAGAAGTTACCCCTGAAAGCAAAAATTCTTGCCATAGCGGGAATATTCATTCCTGTCCTGTTCTATTCCTCCGTTAGCCTGGAGCAAAACATAGCCCATCGCTTTGCTTTTCCTGTCTTAATAAGTTCTTTGACTGCCTTTGCTCTCCTGTGGAAGCGTCTGAAAAAGCCTTGGCTATGGATGGGACTCTACCTTTCGCTCTCCTTTCTTTATTCTTTTGTATACCTGGCACAGAGCCTCCCCTTGCATCAGGATCAATACCCTTCCTTAGGTAAGGAATTGAACCACTTTTCAGGCAAAATGGCCCTGACAGAAGCCGGGCGCCTACCTTATTACAGCCGCTGGAAAAGCCTGGACCTCTGGGGACTCAATAGCCCCAAACTAAGCCGAAAGGCCCCGGATATCCACGATTTTCAGGAATTTCAGGCAGACCTTGTCCTCCTCGATGATGGAGAAAGAAGTTTTTGTGAGCTCTACCAACAAACCGCAAACCCCTATCGAGGAGAAAAAAGCTGGGACAACATGATATTTAATTCCCTAAAGTATTTTGTAGAGACCGACAGCTTTGTTCTGTATTCCATCCCTTATCAAACTGCTCAGGCTCAAAATTCTGCTTGGGAAGATTTTTTCTACTCTATAGTCCCCAATGCCTATCGAGATCGCCATGATCTGATTGGGCTAAGAAAGACTCACCCAAATTTTGCGGAAATTGACAGCATCCTTCACAAAAGAAGAGGAAAAACCTTCAAAAATCCCTGCAGCCTTGAAAAGTAAACTGCCGATAGGAACGAGGTCCTGTCGGCAGTTTATATAAGTCTTATAACTGAATATATGACAAAAAAATAGTGGGTTAGTCCCAAGTTGTTAAATTGAATTTTCCAACACACAATTGTTCAACTTATTACCATCCACCGATGAAAGATGGTCATGACTCCATTGAAAATCACTTATCTTTCTTTGATTTGCATAAAAGTCGCTTGAATTATCTCGTGCAGTTGATCCTTAGTTTGCTTAAAGTTCGCCGTGTAAACCTCTGTAAGCTAGGTCTTTGCTTCGATGACGAGGTAAAAACTAGCTCTGTTTATCGGCGTATTCAGCGTTTCTTGGCTGGTGTGATTTTCCCTTTTGATCAGGTGAGCTGTTTTGTCTGGGATAAATTTCAGGACAATCATCCCACACACAGTATTGGCCCTTGATCGAACGAATTGGAAGTTTGGCAGATCAAACATCAATATTTTGATGCGCTGATTTTTCCGTCCAGGTTGACACCTTCGGAGCGATATCCCTCCTGGCTGCATGCATTCTAACAGTCGCTGAGGTCGATTCCCCCACCCCCAAAGCATTGATATCCCCTGTCGGCAGGGCCAGGAGCCCACTGCCGTTGAGGTCAATTCGATAGTTGCTAAATCCAAAAATAGGCTGGGAAGGCGAGGTAAAATCAATCAGATCCTACTACTTATTAGGACGAATGGTAAGTTCATTGATGGCTATGTGGCTGGGTTTGCTCAGCACTTCAGCGATGGCCTCGGCGATGTCCTCAGACTTCAAGGCATCTTGAAAGTTCTTTTTCATGGCCTCCTTCGTAGGCTGATGGGTGAAGTGATCGATAAACTCTGTTTCCACAGCTCCGGGAGAGATATTGGTTACTTTGACCCGAGCCCTGAATTCAGCCCTGATACCGTAGCTGATAGCTTTTACTGCATGCTTGGAGGCACAATAGACTACGGCATTGGGAAAATATCCATGTCCGGCCACAGAATCTATATTGAAAATGTTGCCCTGGTTTTCCAGAAGATGAGGAAGTGCAGCATGAATGGTATTGAGCACCCCGGTTACATTTACATCCACCATGGTTTTCCACTCATGGATGGGGGCTTCCTCCATAGGCCCGAGATAACCTACCCCGGCATTGTTGACGATGACGTCGAGTTTGTCAAAAATCTCTACACAGCGATCCACGGCCGACTTTACTTCTTTGTAGTTGGTTACGTCAACTTTGGCAAATTCGGCATTTTCCCCAATTTCACTGACCAGTTCGTGAAGGCGCTCTTCTCGACGAGCGAGAAGCATGACCTTGGCTCCTTCTGCAGCCAGGCGTTTGGCAGTCGCTTCACCGATTCCGCTGCTGGCGCCGGTGATCAGTACAACCTTATCTTGAATAGGCATAAAATTCTTGTTGAATATTGGAAGCTAGAACCTCCTATGATCCGATTTGTTCCCTTACCCATTCCCTGGAATGCTGATCTGTCAGGAAGAGGTCATCCATGTGGGGGCTTCCGAGAAATTCAATCTTCTCCATGGCAGCTTCGTTGAGATCACCGATGTCGGTAAAAGTGATCTTTTCCTCCAAAAAGGCCCGGTTGGTGACCTCGTTGGCAGCATTGAGGATACAGCCGGCGTTTCCTCCCTTCTCCATAGCACGATAAGCCAGGGCAAGGTTTTTGAAGACATTAGAATCGCACTTTTCGAAGGTCAACTGGGGATAATTCAGGAAATCAAAGCGTGGAAAGTCGTTTTTGAGTCTTTCGGGAAAAGCCATGGCATACTGTATGGGGAGCTTCATGTCGGGCAGTCCCATCTGGGCCTTCATAGACCCGTCCTCATACTGGACAATGGAGTGGATGATCGACTGGGGATGGACAATGACGTCGATCTGTTCGTCTTCAAGGCCAAACAACCACTTGGCTTCGATGACTTCCAGCCCCTTGTTCATCATGGAGGCAGAATCTATGGTTACCTTTGCCCCCATGTCCCAGTTGGGATGCTTGAGGGCCTGCTTGGGCTTGACCTTTTTTAATTGGTCCAAGGAAAAGCCCCTGAAAGGACCTCCGGAGGCTGTCAGGTATATTTTTTCAATGGCATTTTTTTCCTCACCCACATGTACCTGAAACAAAGCCGAGTGCTCAGAGTCCACCGGTATAATGCTGACCCCATGACGCCGGGCCAGTTCGGTAATCATGGCTCCTGCCACCACCAGGGTTTCTTTGTTGGCCAAGGCAATGGTTTTTCCAGCCCGAATTGCTTCTAGGGTGGGCCTGAGTCCGGCAAATCCTACCAGGGCAGTAAGGACCATGTCTATATCATCTCGGGTCACGGCCTCGGCCAGGCAGTCTTTTCCCGTGCCGACTTCGATGGGGAGATCACTGAGACCCTCCTTTACCTCTGTGTATTTGGCCTCATTGGCGATGACCACCATGGAGGGATGAAAATTGCGGGCCTGTCGTATCAAAAGGTCCGCATTGTTGCCAGCTGTAAGAAGGCTCACCTCAAAACGAGAAGGCTGAGCGGCTATGACTTCGAGGGCCTGGGTACCTATCGAACCCGTAGAACCCAGGATGGCGATGCGCTTTATTGTAGCCATGAAGTTTTTTTGTCAATATACAAATTTGAAGGAAAATCAGGACCTAAGATGGAGAAGCTTCGATCCTTAGATAAAGGTAGCAGGAGAAGTGGAAGGACTGTCTAAAGCCCTTTTTTCTTTTTGCTGATGGCCTCCTGATACCATTCGTCGGTCAGCTCAATGGCATATTCTACAAACTCTACCATGTCCTCGGGTGGGCCCTCCGATTGGCTGCCATAGGTAAATTCAAAGCCCGTATCAAGGTTCTCTCCTCCAAGAGCTATGGTGAGGGTAGCAAGTTTGCCTTTGGGGCTGGGTAGGGTGTAACGGCCGGTATTCTGAAGCCATTCTTCCGGCATGGCCTCCAACAGGGTTTGAAAAAAGGCTTCTTCGCTGTTGCCCATGGCCATTTTTCCTCCCTTCTCATCCCCTGTCCCAATGCGATTAAGGGCACCACTGCGACTCAGCATCAGGGAGATGAGAATACCTTCCTCTATGGTCCACTTGACTAGGATGCGGTCTATCCCTTGCTTTTCGATCATAGGTCAAACCTAAAGAATCCCTCTCACCAAAGGAAAAAAATCAATTAAAAATCTGAAGGAGGGAAAATACGACAAGGGCGCTGCCCGAGAGTAGGAAAATAAAGGAAAGGACATAAAACAGAATCGACGGCCGGCGACAGGCAGGCAAATTCCAGCGCTGAGCGGCACTTAGTGTGATTTCTCCCCTCCACAGACTGTCAAGGCCCAGGTACATGCCCAGACCTCCAGTAAAGAATACCCACATGATGGTGAAAAAGTCCATGATTTCTTATCGTTCTTGCCTACAAAAAAGATATAAATGAGATGGTCTCGGGGGTTTGAAGACACTAAACAAAAAAACCTTACCGTAGCAAGTAGCTTATATTCTTCAAATATACGAATCCAAAACCTTAAACGGTTTAATTTTTTACAAAAACTATATTAAATTTTTACATTAAAGCCAATACCTGGCTCATAACACTGAGCTAATCCAAATTTCACTTCATTAAGCATTTGGCAATTTTTCTTACGCTTTATTTAATTTTTTTCTCACAAAGAAACTTCTTTTATCATTTTCTAAGGCCTCTTCGTATAATGATTTTATAAATTCCATCTTGCCTTCAGACTAGGGACGAATAAAAAGATTAACTTTCCGCCGTTTTTTCTGAAAATTTTTCAAAAAAATTAGAAAATGAAGCTCAACTACCCTATGATTCTTTGTGTTTTGACCTTCCTTTTGGCGGTAAGCCTGGAGGCCCAGGCACAAATTCCTACCCAGACCATACGAGGCAAGGTGGTAGACGCCGAGACCAATTTCCCCCTCGAAGGCGTAACCGTAGCCTTGGTCAATGAAGAAGGCAAGGCAAGGGGAAGCAACACAGATAAAAATGGAGACTACCGCTTTACAGATGTTCCGGTAGGTAGGGTGAAGGTGATTTTTTCCTACATCGGATACCAGACCGCGAACCTGGACAACATCGAAGTCACATCTGCGAAAGAGGTCATTCTCAACCAAAAGATGGAGAGTTCTGCTGTAGAGGCCGAAGAGGTGGAGATCGTCGCTACCCGCAATGGAGAAGTGAGAAATGAAATGGCTGCTATCTCTGGTCGGGAGTTTTCTGTAGCCGAAACCAACCTCTATGCGGGTTCTCGTGGCGAACCCGCCCGTATGGCTCGAAACTACGCAGGGGTAGTCTCTGGAGATGACTCCCGAAATGACATCATCGTCCGAGGCAACTCTCCAAACGCCCTGCTTTGGAGAATGGAAGGAATTAACATCCCCAACCCCAACCACTTTGCCATTCCGGGCACAGGAGGAGGTCCGGTCACCATTCTCAACAATAAGTTTTTGGATAACTCCGATTTCTACACCGGAGCCTTTCCTGCTGAGTATGGCAATACGGTAGGAGGAGTATTTGACCTGCGCATGCGCAATGGCAACAATGAAAAGTTTGAATTCACCGGCCAGCTGGGCCTTCTGGGTACCGAATTGACCGCCGAAGGTCCCATTTCAAAAGAAAGTGGCTCCTCCTTTTTGGTCATGTACCGCTACTCTACCCTTTCCCTGTTTCAATTTTTGGAACTTGACCTGGGTACCGAAGCCATTCCCAATTACCAGGATGGGGCTTTTCGCTTCAATTTCCCTCAAAAAAATGGAGCCCAGCTATCTTTTTGGGGAATGGGAGGACTTAGCAACATCGATATTGTCCTGAGCGAGGATGTGGCTCCTCCCGAGGAAATCGACATCTTTACCGATAACCAGGACAGAGACCAATATTTCACCTCCAATACCGGAGTGGTAGGCCTGACCTACACCTATCCAATCAACATCAACACCTACCTGAAGGCAGGTTTGGGAGCTTCCCGCCAATTCAACGACACCTATCATGAACAAATCTACCGGGTCCTGGGCAATGACGGCTTCTACATCCCAGATTCCCTGCAGTTGACCCCTATCCTAAACTACAGTTTTGATGAGATCAAGTATTCTGCCTTTGCTAAGTACAGCAAAAAGATCAGCCGCAAGCACATCATCAACGCCGGATTTAACTTCGATATCTTCGACTTGAGATTTACCGATAGCGTAAGGATCGTAAATCCTCAAGCTCAGGGCCCTCCGGGCTTTTCTCCCTGGACCGTCCGCTGGCAGGGTGATGCCATCGCCCCCCTTTTTCAGCCCTATCTGCAGTACAAATTCAAGCCCAATGAAAGATTTCAGCTTATCGCCGGGCTCTCTGCCCTCTATTTTGGATTGAATGACTCCTCGCTTTCTCCCATCGAACCTCGCCTGGGCATGAACTACGAGCTCGGGGAGAAATCCAAACTCAGCTTTGGAGCAGGACTTCACTCCCAAATTCAAAATACCTACCTCTACTTTTATGGCAGGCCCACACCCAACAATGATGGAGACCTCGTGGACGAGTATAACAGGGATATGGGCCTGACAAGAAGTGCCCATTTCGTGCTGGGATATGACTTTTTACCCAACAAATTCATGCGCTTCCGTTCGGAAATTTATTATCAGCACCTCTTCAATATTCCTGTTTCCCAGACACCTTCCTCTTTTTCTCTGGTCAATGCCGGTTCGGGATTCTCCAGACTTTTCCCCGGTTCCTTGGTCAATGAAGGAACAGGGCGCAACTATGGGATAGAGGTTTCTTTGGAGAGATTTTTTGCCGGTGGCTATTACTTCCTCATGACGGGGTCCCTTTTCGATTCCAAGTATAGGGGTAGCGATGGAGTTTTGAGAAACACCACCTTCAATGGTAATTATCAGGCCAATATTGTGGCGGCTAAGGAGATCAAGTTGGGCGATAGGGGCTCGCTCACCCTGGGAGCCAAGGCAGTTACCGTAGGAGGTCGATGGTTTGGTCCAGTAGACCGGGAAGCCAGCGCTGAACTTTTGGAGATCGTCTTTGTGGACTCCACGTTCAATACTCAGCGCTTCCAGCCCTACTTTCGGGCGGATATGAACGCCACCCTGGCCATCAACCGCGACAAGGTAACGCACAAATTGGGGGTGGACCTGATCAATATTCCTGCAATTTTTGGTTTTCAAAATATCCTGACCTTGACCTATGTCCCCGAAGCCGATGATCCTATCCGGGAAGAATACAACCTGGGCTTTTTTCCAATTTTCTATTATAGGGTAGATTTTTAATGCTCACCAAGGGATTAAAGAGGATCAGCTAAATGACCTCCAGCAAGCCCTAAGCAAAATCCTTCCTGACCTCCTCCCCATGTTCATTGAAGTGGGGAGGAGGCAGTAATTGAAGGGTCTGGGGAAGAAAAACAGCACTGCGCAGTCCCCTGAGCCTTTCCTGCCTGTAGATCAATTTTTTTGCCTGAGTCTGATCAAAAACTTCTTCCATGGAATGGCTAGGCCCTGCGGGAATGCCTTTCTGCTCCAGACGATCAAGAAGAAAGTCCCGCTGGTAGGCCCTGATTCGCTCAGTCAGTACTGATTTAATTTTCTCCCTCTCTCCTACCCTGCCTTTGTTTCTCCGCCAATTTTCACGAATGTCCACCCCAAGTATCTCACAGAGACCTTCAAATTGGCGGTCATTGCCTACAGCAAGAATTAGTTTTTTTCCATCTGAAGTGTGAAACATCGTCCCATAGGGAACAATGTTGGGATGGTCAGAACCCTTGGCATCAGGGATAATTCGTCCCATGAGCCAATTGTTAGCCTGATTGACAAGGGCAGAAATGCCGGATTCCAGCAAGGAAACAGACACCCGCTGTCCCTGACCCGTCTGAAGTTTACGGATATAGGCCAATAGCAGAGCCTCTTTCAACTGATGGGCTGCCAGGACATCCATCAAGGCTACTGGCATCTTGTAGGTATTTTCCCCTTCCCCATTTATGTAGGTAAAACCTGCTTCTCCTTGTATAATGGCGTCAAAAGCTGCTTTTTCCACCTCCTCTCCATAGCCGTTGACTTCGGCACAGATCAGGCCAGGTTGAAGTTCCATTAAGTACTCGCTCTCAACCCCCAATTTGTTGGCTTTACCGGGAATAAAGCTGGAAATCACAAAATCAGAAGCCTTGACGATGCGATAAAGCAAGCTTCGATCGGCTTCATCTTTAAGGTCTAGCCCTATAGACTTCTTCCCCCAGTTGACCGAACAAAAATAGGCAGATCGATCTTCTTCCTCCGCCTCTACGGACAACTTCCAGCCTCGGGTCACATCCCCCTGGGTCTGACTGTTTTCCACTTTGATGACCTCTGCTCCCAATTCTGCCATAAACATACCCACAGAAGGACCTGCCAAGACCGAAGCTAATTCGACCACCCGCCTGCCCTTGAATGTATCTTCCATAAGCGATCCTTATTTAAGGCGAGCTTTCACATCTTTTACCGCTTCTTCAAAGCCTTCTCCCTCAGGTCTGAGTCGGTAAGCTTCCTGGTAGTGGGTGAGGGCTGAGGACAGATCTCCCGTACCTTCATAGATGGATCCCAACATAAAGTGTCCCGGCGCATACCCTGGCCGGAGTTCTACGGTCTTGCGAAAATCCTCCAGGGCCTCGCCGATCCGCTGCCTCCCGTCAAAATAAGCCATACCCCGGGCATAATAGGCCAGGGCAAAGTCAGGGTCATTGTCTACGGCAATGGTAAAATGTAAAATCGCCTCATTGAGGGCAGTGGCATATCCCTCCAGATCATTGCCGTTTTTAAAGCGCTGAGCCCTTCTCAATTGATAGTTTCCCTCATTATAATTTCCAAGCGGATGCCCCAACTGATTTCTCAGCAACTGATCGTTGTATTTCATGGCCTCCCACTCATTGCGATGATAGGAGAGATAGGTCTCATGAAGGCGGAGCAGGGCTTTGTCAAAGGTAGAATCAATCTCCAAAGACGATAGATAGTATTTCTTGGCCTGGGTGTAATTTTCTCGGCTTTCTTCCAAAAAGCCCTTGGCAAAGGGGTAGAGGGCTTGGTCGGGACCGTATTTTGCAGCTTCCTCGTACTGTGTGAGTGCTTTGTCATATTTCTCCTGAAAAAAATAGATCTGACCCAATTGGTAAAAAACCTCCGGATTTTGAGAACCCAAATCCCTGGCTCTCAGATAGGCCCTCTTGGCTGCAGCCGTATCTTCCCCCACAGAAGACAAAAAACCCTTCCAGTAATACAGATCCGGGCCTTTATCATACAGACGAATAGCCCTATCTATGTCCTCTAGAGATCGATCCAGGCTGTCCATGGCATAATAGAGTTCTGAACGGTCCTGGTAAAGGGAATAATCCTCAGGATCTTTCTGAATTTGCTTTTGAAGAGACTCCAGGACTACCTGAGGGTTTTTTCTAAGGCTGTCGAGTTGGCGGCTGTCTACCGCTTGACTGGAATTTTGCACAGTTTCTCCTCCACAGGCCAGGAAAGATGGAATAGAAAGGAGCAGTCCCAATATAATAATCAAGGTTTTCAGCTTCATAAGGTTAAATTAAGGCAGATATTCCGCTTACTCCAGCGGAGAGACCGGCTCTTCACTTTCCCTAAAGGTAATTCGCAGGACGTGCCAGGTATCCTCGGTGATTTTTACCATCTCGGAAAGCCTGAAGTCCGACAGGCAGATGATTTTTTGTTGATCTTCAATCACGATTGCCCTCTCCTTCTGGATGGGATTGTACTTTTCATCAATAAAGATATCGCTGAGCTTTTTGGTTTGATTCATGCCAAAGGGCATCATCCGGTCTCCCAGTTTCCAGCTTCGAATGGTGATCGGCCATTTAATTTCGTCTGCATCGAGAAAGAAATCATTCTCTCTCCCAAATGAAACCTTACCCTCGTGGTAAGAAAGCCGCACCTCTTTGCCGAGCCAGTTGTAGACCAATTCTTCCTCCGGCAGGTCATCCACCTTGATGATCTCATGAGCCAGTTGATCTTCCTCAGCGTAGGCAATGCCCTCGCGTGTGCGGTAGATCCTGCCCTGCTGCCATTCCACAAACTTTCCTGAGGAAGACTGTATCAGCCTGAGGGCTTGCTGCACCGAGTGGCCGTGTATGCCCCATTTGGTGAGCACTTCTGCCACCAGGATGGGTAGAAATTCCTCCGGAAAACGCTCCAAAAAACGCGTCCAGTCCAGGGTGGCACCCCTCGAATTTTGCTCCACCATCTTTGGATACATTTTATTGATCTGATGGGATATAAAGCTCTCTTGCAGGTGATACCATTGATAGATCCGCGACATTTGCTTGGTCAAAGAAGGATTGATATCCCTGATGTAAGGCACCAGCTGATTCCGAATCTGATTCCTTACATAGTCGTTTTTCAGGTTGCTAAGATCGACCCTATAGGTCAATTCCATTTGGTCGCAAACTTCCAGGATCTCCTCCTTGGTGAAGGTTAAGAATGGGCGGAGATAGTGCTCCCTACGCTCAGGGATTCCCTTCAGGATAGATATGCTATTGCCGCGAAACAAATGAAAGAGGAGCGTTTCTACCTGATCGTCTCCATGATGAGCCGTTAGACAAAATTTGTAGTCGTGAAGTTCCATCAATTCTTCGAAAAAGTTGTACCGGATATCCCTGGCCTTCTCCTGTACAGAGGTAAAGGGATCGTCCTTAACTTCCTCCTGGGTAGCCAAATGTACATGGACCACATATCCCAAATTCCTCCCTATCTTTTCGACCAGGGCCTGATCCTGATCCGACTCCTCTCCTCTAAGCTGGTAATTGACATGGGCAAGGGCAATTTCAGCATCCATCTGCTTCATAAGATGTGCCAATAAGACAGAGTCAGGCCCCCCACTGATGGCCATCAGGAATTTATGCTGCTGAATGTCTATTTCATGCTGCTCGAACCACTGCTGAAGGTGCTGGACAGAGGGTAAAGAAGGGTCCATCGACAAAAAAATTATTCACTATTTAATCCAAGCCAAATACAGGCCCCAGGCCCATGTCAGGGTCTGTCTACCAACACAAATATGACTTTAAATCGTTATCTGACAAAATTCTTACATGAAACCTTGTCTTTTTATTTTCGTCCTTAATAATTATCAAACAGAATATATAAATTTCACTTTAAAGAATTTGCCACCACAAAAGTAATTGTGTCTTTTCAAGGATGAACCCAAGACCTAAACCAACCGTTGATCCGATAAAAAGGCCTTTCAAACAGGTTTTTTGAGGCTTTATTCGATTTGATCCTACATATGGGGGAATAGTTCGTTTATTGGAATGATAGTTGACAGTATTCCGTAAATCTTTATTGCTTTTCAGAAATTGCTTTAGCCATGAAATGCTTCCCCCACATAATGCTTTCTCTCTTACTGCTGTTGAACTTCAGTAGCGCAATCGGTCAATCTCCCGGAATCGAAGGCCTCTGGCAGTCCTCCAGGCCCGAACTTCCCAAGTTATACTTTAAAAGAATACCGGGTTCTCTCAAGGTATATGCAAAAGGAGGCTTCCTTCCCGAAAAAATTCAGGCCCGTCGGCTACAACAATTCACCTCTGCCGGAGGGAAAAAGCTACAGGTAATATTCTTCTTCGAAAACAAAGAAATCTTCCTCAACATTAAGCCCATTGGTAAAAACCTACAAGCCAGTTGGAGGGGAATAGAAGATATGGGAGGCCCTTCTTTCACTACCTATTCCAAGGTCATTCCCACCAACAAAAGCAACAAGAGCCTGGGAATGATCAGCGGTAAAGCCATCGGAAAAGCAAAGAGCACGGCCAGTATTTTCCAGGTTTCTCTATATGGACCCGACGACAATCGCCACTTTGTATCCACCCAGTCTCTGGGCAAGGATGGCGGTTTTAGCTTTGATCAACTGCCCGACGGTGAATACTGGCTTTTTGTAGAACCTCGTGCCGGAACCATCGTTCAGGCCTTTCCTTCCCAAATCAAAATTACCATCAGGGAAGGGAAGTCCACCATTCACAATATCTACCTCCGATAAACTGAAAATTTTATTCACCTAAGGGTGGTAGGGCATGGGTTTAATATTAATGCTGATTGACACGAATCTTCTTTAGCAATAAGACCAATAGCCCTCTTGGGTTTGAAAATATATTTCTCAGGGCAGTCCCTGCTGCACTTTACCCATTCATTCTTGATAGTCATCAGCCAAGAATAAGAAATCGGCTGCGAACCCGAGGGACGCAGCCGATTTCTTAATTGGTATACAAGGAGATACCAGGTGGATTATTTGAGAACCACGATCTTTTGTGTGTTCTCTTCACCTGCCCTTACACTCAGGATGTATACTCCAGATTTTACTCCGGAAACATCCAGGCTGAGCTCTCCTTTCTGAATCGTGCCTGCTTCCTGGCTCATAACCAGACGACCCGCGAGGTCGGTAAGGTCGAGGCTCACAACACTTACTTTATCAAGCTCCAGTTCTACATTCAGAACATCGGTTGCAGGGTTGGGATAAACACCCACATGCTGGAAATTCTCTCCTATCCTGTTGGCGGCAAAGTCTGGCGTTACAAAGAAGGTCTGAGTGGTAGAGCTATCAGTCTCACAGCTGGTGGTCGTCAGCGTGACGGTGAATGTGTCAGAGACTGAGTAGGTATGTGTGGCGGTAAATCCGGAGGTGTTGTCTACAGTTCCATCTCCAAACTCCCATATATAGGTCTCATTAAAAGGCGCGGGCAGGGCCTCGAACTCATAGGTCTTAGGCGCAATGCTATCTACGGAAAAGAGAGGATTGGCACGGGGACCGGAGGTGAACTCGGCGGAATCAATATCGTTACAGACACCATTTGCTGTCCATCCGAAGTTAAGGGCACTCAGGAAAACCTTTACAGAAGAAGCTCCTCCTTGTGGGTAGGTACGCTGTACCTCTTCTCCATACGCGTCAATCTGATTGTCGCCGTTGAAGTCCCAGCGGAAGGTAGAGTCAGCTTCTCCTTCAAATACCTCGTTGAATACCCAGCGATTGAAGAATTTACTTCCAAGAATAGAAGAAGAAGTACTGGTAAAGGTATTGGGCTCTTCCTGCAGCAAACAGTTACGGTCAGCCACAAAGGAAGCGTCAAAGGAGTATTCTACGATAGGGAAAATCTGCCAGTCAGCATCGAAGTTCTGAGTCTGAGTTACACCCACAGTCTGACCATTTACCCAACCGGTGGGCTGAGGACGACGCAAACCTGCGAGAAACTCTCCTCGACCGTCCTGATCTCCAGCCTGAGAAGCCGCAAGGGTAATGGTACTGTCGGTAGGATTAGCTACAACAACAGTAAAGTCCTGAGTTACGGTTACGGGAGTAGAGAAGGTAGCAGTGTACAGGGGTGCATTGGAGGAAGTATCCATGGTTACGGTAGTCGTAGCCAGGGGCTGACCTACAGGAACCCTGTTGGCATTGAGGTTATAAATCTCACAATTTACAGTAACAGAAGCATTGTTTCCTCTTGGAGCATTTCTAGCCTGGAAGGACATACCTGTCACCGTAACAGAAGCACCCTGAGGCAACTGAAAAGCCTGGCTTCCTGCCGAAAAGAAATTTACATTCGACATGAAATACAGGTCAATAAAATTACTCTGTGCCTTGAAGGCGGGATAGAGCAACTGGTCGGCACCACAAATAACTTCACGACCGGCATTCGGAATTTCTTTGATGGCTTTGGTTCTGTGGCTCTCCCTTGGAACCCGATAATTTTCAAGCAGGTCCTGTGCCTGAAGACCCGAGAAAATAAGTCCCAGGGCGAGAAAAGTTGTAAATAATCTTCTCATAAAATGAAAAATTAAGGTTTTGGTTTACTAATTTTAATGGAGAAGGTAAGCAGTAATCCTGGAAAAGTACTACGCTTTTATCCAGCAAAGCCCCCTTTACATTCCCCAACAGTCATGTAATTTACAATACTGACTTTTAAAAAAAGGGATTTATTCAGATTTTTTGTAAAAAAATTGTCAGTCCCTGATTTTCTTTATCCAAATTTATCCTAAATGATTAAAAAAGGTTAATTTTTCTGCTACTCATAATCAATCAAAATTGCTAAGCCTTACTACATGTCTTCCAAAGCATTCAAAGCGCTCAGGGTCTTCGAAGAAGATCAGAATGTATTCAGTCGTTCCATCGTCGAGCGACAAACCGATCAGCTGCCCGAGGGTGAGGTCCTGATCCGGGTCCATTATTCTTCCCTCAATTACAAGGATGCCCTTTCCGCCTCAGGCAACAAAAGTGTCAGTCGCCACTACCCTCATACCCCCGGCATTGATGCATCAGGCATAGTGGAAGAATCTCTACACCCTGACATAAAGGTAGGTCAAGAGGTGATTGTCACGAGCTATGACCTGGGCATGAATACAGATGGAGGATTTGCTGAGTATATCAGGGTTCCGGCAGAGTGGGTAATTGCTATGCCGGAGGGACTTAACCTGCACACTGCTATGATTCTGGGGACAGCAGGATTTACTGCTGGCCTAGCGCTTTACAAAATGGAAGCCATGGGACAACTCCCCACCATGGGTCCCATCGCCGTCACCGGAGCAAGTGGAGGTGTAGGAAGCCTTTCAGTCGCCATCCTTAGCAAGGCAGGATACGAAGTACATGCCATCACCGGAAAGGAAGAAGCTTATGATTACCTCCGCCTCCTGGGTGCAAAGGAAATCTTTCCCAGAGACTATGCCAACGATGAATCAAAACGCCCCCTCATTCGTGCCAAGTGGGCAGGAGGGATAGATACCGTCGGTGGCAATACCCTCTCCACCCTCCTCAAAGCCTGCCACCGCGAAGGAAGCATCGCCAGTTGTGGTCTTGTAGATACCCCAAAACTAGAAACCACCGTTTATCCCTTTATCCTCAATGGGGTTAATCTGCTGGGCGTGGATTCCGCAACCTGCCCTCAGGCCCTGAGAAAAGAAATCTGGCAGCGGCTGGGAAAAGAATGGTCCGTAGCTCCCCTCAAGGACATAGCCACCTATACCCATCTTGATGAACTGGACACTTACATTGATCTCATCCTTAAAGGCAAGACCCGTGGCCGTGTGGTCGTCAAGCTTTAAGTCCTGGGCTTTCATTCTATTTACAAAATATACCTGGGATTAATCAAGGGAATGGCTGTTCGGACTACTCTTCAACAATACAATTGTATGTATTTAAGGAATTGGCAAGGGTCCAGCTTTGGGTATGTGCCAATTAATTGACTGCATTTAACCATAATCAGGCAGCTTTGGTCAAAATAGGTCAGCATATGTATCAGCAGGGTACATCTATCCCCCGCTTAATCCTCGTACATAGAGCATAAACAGATCCATTATGAATAACCTGACTATTCAAATAACTGGCCCAATCCTTGCTACCCTCTTGATTTTCAATATCTCCAGCGGATTGAAAGCACAAGACATTTCTTTGCTCAGTGCTTCTCATATTCGAAGCGCAGCCCCCGCTGATACTGACACTGTGATCAAGAATAATAAGGAGTACAGATTTTCCGTACCTGCACAAATCGTAAAACTCGCTCCTCATAAAGGAGGAAACGGGCTCATCCTCAAGACCTCAGAGGGTTTGCTGAAAGTTGTGCAGATGCCCGAACATGACTTCGATTTTCGGGTAGGACAAAAGTTGGAGGTGAGTTATGAGTCCTCTTATGCGACTGCGAAGAAGGAATCTCCCAGACCTGTGGTCCTCTATGACTTTGACTTAAAATAAGGAATTTTCTCAAAGGAAAATCCGACGATTCTCATAGCCCTCAAGTTTCATCCGCTATCCAGGCCTTTTTGGTCTGGATAGTTTTTTTGTCCTTATCTATCCTCAACACAGGTATTTAAGGCTCAGACCTTTTCACGAATAAAAAATACTTGAAGTTTTGAAAAATTTTGCCCCCCCCTGATTAAAATTGCCTTAAAGGAACGATTTACCTATATTTCTGTATAGGTCTACCAAAAAAGTGTAAAAATATGCCTACTCCTACCCGCCTTTTCGACTACATTTATGTTCAGCAGGACAGACATCCTCAGCCCAAAGCCATGGCCCGGAGAAACAACAGTGGGGAATGGCTGTATTTTAGTACCCAAGAGGTCATAAAACAGGCAGAGCATGCAGCCCAGGGACTGTTGGACATCGGACTGAAGCAGGGAGAAAAGGTAGCCATCGTTTCATACAAGAATCGCCCCGAGTGGTGCATCATGGACCTTGCCATACAAATGGCGGGAGGTATATCCGTCCCTCTCTATCCCACCATTAGCCCTAAGGAGTACGAATTTATCCTAAATGATTCGAATACAAGACTTGCTTTTTGCGGGGAGGGAGACCTTTTCGAAAAACTGCAAAAGGCCAAGGACCGAACACCCTCTCTGGAGGCAGTCTACACCTTTGACCTGGAACCCGGCAAGCCTCACTGGGAAAATATGTTTTCTGATCAGCATCAGGATGAATTGGAAAAAATCAAGGCCTCTATCGGGGCGGATGACCTTCTGACCCTGATCTATACCTCAGGCACTACCGGCAACCCCAAAGGAGTCATGCTTTCCCATGCCAATATCCGCCACGTTGTAGAAGCAACTGCCCATATTCTTCCCGATATAGAAGGTGCCCACGTCTTGAGCTTCCTCCCCTTGTGCCACATATTCGAGCGATCTGTCTGCTACAGCCTTATCAAAAAGAATCTTTCCATTCACTTTACAGGTACCGATAACTTAGCTGGAGAAGAGGGGGACCTACAGTCGGTCAAGCCTCATTATTTCTCTACTGTCCCCAGACTATTGGAAAAGGTCTATGAAGGTATTTACAACCGGGGACTTTCTTTGGGTGGAGCTTCCAAGGCAATTTTTTTCTGGGCCCTTGACCTGGCAGAGACCTATGACCTCCACAAAAAGCCGGGCCTCGTGGATGGTATCAAGTGGAAAATCGCAGATGTCTTGATTTTCTCAAAGTGGAGGGAAGCCCTGGGCAACAACATCAAGCTCATCATCACTGGCGCTGCTCCCTGCCCGGAAAAAGTCGCCAGAATCTTTTCCGCCGCAGGTATTCCCATACGAGAGGGTTATGGCCTCACAGAAACCTCCCCTACCCTCGCCGTCAACCTTCTGGAACCTGAGAAAGCCCTGTTAGGTACCGTTGGCATTCCCATTGAAGGTGTTGAAATCCAGATAGACGACAGTGAGGGCAGCTATAAAGAAGGGGAGGGAGAAATCATCGTCCACGGACCCAATGTCATGCAGGGATACTACAACAATGAAGCCGCCAATGCCGCCGTTTTTAAGGAAATGGAAGGAAAACGATGGTTCAGGACCGGGGACATAGGAACCTTCGTTAAAGGCCCCGGGGATAAAAATTTTCTTAAAATCACAGATCGGAAGAAAGAATTGCTAAAGACTTCGGGAGGCAAGTACGTAGCACCTGCCCCCATAGAAAACCGGATGAGGGAGAGTTTTTTCATCGAGCAAATAATGGTCGTCGGAGATGGGCATAAATTTGTCTCTGCCCTCATCGTCCCGGCAGAAGAAGCCCTGAAAAAGTGGCAGGGAGAGAAAGAAATACCCTGGGAGGGCATAGAAAAAGCAGTTAAAGACCCGGCTGTTCAAGCCCACTACCAAACTATTATTGACCATTACAATCCAGAGTTTAACCAGATCGAGCAGATCAAAAAATTCACCCTTCTCCCCTACGAGTGGTTGCCCACGAGGGAGGATGGAACCAAGGCTGAACTCACTCCAACCATGAAACTCAAGCGCAGGGTCATTCTTGAAAAATACCAGGACCCCATTGATCAAATGTACAATTGAAGGTCTTGGGGTAGAAAAAAATCATAGATTGAAGCAGAAATTACTCCCCCATGAGACTAAAAAACAAAGTAGCTATCATTACAGGTGGAGCCAGGGGCATCGGCTTTGCTATTGCTCAACTTTTTTCTACCGAAGGCGCTCATCTCTTTCTCTGGGATGTAAAGGAGGAGGGTGAAGCCAGCGCCCAATCCATCAGGGACGAAGGGGGAGAAGCTACCTTCATGCATGTCGATGTGGGCGACCATGAAAGGGTAAGTGCCGCTGCCCAAGAGGTCATGGAAAAGAAAGGCCGCATGGACATCCTGATCAACAATGCCGGAATTACCCGTGACAGAACCCTTCAGAAGATGTCCACAGAAGAGTGGAAATCTGTCATCGACATCAACCTTGGGGGGGTCTTTAACTGTACCCAGGTCATCAGCAAGTATATGAGGCAGCAAGGCTACGGAAAGATCGTTTCAGCAGCTTCAAATGTAGGGCTGAGAGGCAACTTTGGACAGACCAATTATGCGGCCTCCAAGGCGGGCATCATCGGCATGACCAAAACATGGGCCCTAGAACTCGGCAAATACGGGATCAATGTCAACTGTATCGCTCCCGGATTTACCGAGACCGAGATGACCAACAGAATCCCCAACCATCAAGTAGAGTATCTTCAATCCCAAATTCCCCTTCAGCGCATCGCTAAGCCGATGGAGATCGCCTACGGCTACCTGTTTCTGGCTTCGGATGAGGCTTCCTTTGTCCATGGAATTTGCCTCACCATGGATGGAGGTGTATCCCGCTAAGCAGCCCACGCAATTTTTTCTTCATCACCCCTGCCTGTCCTTTAGGTGGGATTGCTCGTTTTGCATTTTTACAGAAAAAATTCCTTGCCTTGTATGTAAATGGAACCGCTGATTCGTTGGTACACTGAACATGTATATGGCCGGTCAAGGTCATGAGGCCGACGGAGGGCTTAGCCTTCCCGTTTTTCCCGATCCTAGAAAAATGAAAACCCCTATCGATAACCTATGGACAGCCTGAAGCAAGAGGTTAGCTTGGCAAAAAATAATTTACGAAATAGAGAAAATTCCGTAAATTATGACATTTACCCAAGCAAACAAGCCAGCATTGTGAGAAATGTACGCAGCCTCAAGTCAGAATATGATAGCCTGTCGGACCTGGAACTGGTACGGAAGTTTGTCGCTTCGCAGAATGGAGAAATCATCAATGTTCTCCTCAACCGTTACGATCGCTACATCATTGGCATAGCCTGGCCTATCCTGAAGCATCAGGAGGAAGTCAGGGACCTCAAACAGGATCTCTACCTCAAGCTCAACAAAAAATTGCTTTCTCATGCCCCCCAAGGGTCCTTTCGGGTGTGGTTGGGCCGGGTGGTGAGAAATCACTGCTATGACGTGCTTAGAAAGAAAATGCCCGAAACCTGGGAAGAACTGCCCGACCGGGAATTCGAGGAGGAAGAGGAACGGGACTTGCAGCTGGACTTCGAGCGGATTCGCAGCTGTGTAGAAAAACTCAATCCACAGCAACGCTTGTACATAGAATTGGCTTTTTTCAAAAACATGAAAAACGCCGAAATCACCGAAATGATGAACTGGCCCAAAAACAGGGCACGTTCGCTATATGACAATTCTCTGAAAAAACTGAGAAAATGTATGGGTAAGCTTTATGATGAGTATTCGGGGTATTTTGATAAAGATTAAAGGTAAAAAAGATGTCAGAAACACAGATTACTTTGAAGGAACTCATTCGTTACTTCGAAGGAGATGCTGCAAACTCCCTGGTCGAAAAAATCGACCGACAAAGGGCAGAGGATGCCGGGTTTGCTGAAGAATTAGAGGAATGGGAGGCTCGAATCATGGATGAAAATGAACCGGGCGAAACCCTTCGCATGATGAAAATGATGGAGCAGACCTGGCAGGAGGCGGAGGCTCACAGGATGGAGGAAAAAAAAATAATCCTTCCTCGGTGGATACCCCTTGCCTTAGCAGCCTCGATCGCTTTGATCATCGCCAGCCTCTTTATCTTCAATCCACCTGAAAGCGGGACCCTGGATCAAGAGCAATTGGCCACAGAAGTGGATCGAAAAATCGCCCTCATGATGGGTCCCAAGGCAGGAATTTCTTCAGAACAGAAGGACCAACTTCGGCAGAGAACCTGGGCAGCCATAGAAAATGAGGAGTTGGCCAAGGCACTGGCAAGGGTAGATTCCATGATACAGATCGATCCCCATAATTCCGATTACCTCCTTCTCAAAGGGTTGATTTATGAGAAATTTGGCAAGAGAGACAAAGCCCTTGAGGCCATGAAAAATTCTCTTTCCCTGCCTGCTACAAAAAGTATTAGCCGCTGTGAAAGCCTTTGGTACCTCAGCCTCATCTATGCCCATGAAGGGAAAAAGGATGAATTCACAAAGTTTTCCGAAAAATGGAAAGAGAATGATTGCAACAGGCTGGATTCAGGTAGAGCTAAGCAGTTGGACAGGATCGATCAGAGCCTACCATAGATTAATTCACACACAACAACCGTCGGCAGGCTACTTATGGCCTGCTGACATTTTGTTTAATATCCGTAACCCTTTATATTTCATCTTATCAAATAAGCCCACACAACATAAACAAACCCCCTTTATGAAAAGCCTTTTGCAAACCCTTTTTTGCTTCGGCCTTATCTTTTTGATTTCCAACTCAAAGATGAAGGCTCAAATACAGGTACCTGTTGGAAACTTGATCTCTCAGGATTCCCTTGCTCTTATCGCATTTTATGATTCCCTGGGAGGAGATTCCTGGATAAACACCCTCAACCAGGACAGTACTTGGAAAAGTGGACCGGTCCGGAGTTGGAAGGGAGTTCGTCTCAATAGTAGCGGAACCCGGGTAGCTGCCATTTCCCTCCCCGAAAATAACCTTCGAGGCTCCATCCCCGGAGTAGTGGATACCCTTGACGCTCTTCAGCGCCTCTTTGTGGATCAGAACCGCATCGAAGGTCTGCCTGTATTGACCCGTTTGAATGGCATACAGGAGGCCAATGTCTCTCAAAACAAATTAACCTTTACAGATGTCATTCCCTTTATCAATCGTCTGAGAGCTGTGAGCCCCAATGTGGTCATTACCTATGGAGATCAGGATTCTGTGGATTTTTTCCGAGTAATTCCAGCCTATGCCGACGACAGCCTCCTCCTTGCCACTAAGGTAGACCTGGACCCCAAAATCAGCCAAACCTATCAATGGTTCAAAACCAGAGTTGGGGGACAGCCTATCGGCAATGGGCCTGAACTTCGATTGCTGGCCGCTGACAGTAGCATTACCGGCTCTTACTTTTTTACCATTACGAATGACAATTACCCCCAGCTCACCCTCATAGGGCGGGCCCAGGTCGTCAATTACTATGACTTTGAAAATCCCTTTCCCGAAGGGCCTTTAAGTTTCGTCCTACGTTTCAGAGACAAAGACCTCGCGGATCCTTCTTACATCGCCAGGGTAAGGGATACCCTAAAAAATATAGGTGGAAGCCTGGGAGATTCCTGCCTCTGTGGAGCATTTGAGGTGTGGCTTTTTGATTCTCTCAAAATCGGCAATGAAATAATCATTGACCCCAATAGCGGAGCACCCAAGGGCTTTGGAGTGATTCCTCCACGAACTGGCAATGGCGAGCCCTCCAACAGGGATAAACCGGGTTTTGACGTCAACTATCCCATGAATTTTGGCGACCAAGCGCCGGACGGGAGCCAGTGGATTGTCAATGCAGATGCCATCGCCAACCTCCCTGACATCAATAATCCCCTGCGTACACCTACCGTCGCTGTAATAGACCTGGGCATCGACGGGAGCCATCCGGTTTTCCAGGATAAACTCTATGAGGACACTTCCAATCTCCCCCTTGGCAAAGACGATTGCTATCCCGACGACCAGGGAGGAGTCAACCTCATGAACCCCACTCAGCCCCCCTATGACGACATAACAGGACATGGAACCCATGTGGCTCACATTATTCAGTCTCTCCTGCCTCAGGTACCTATGAAAATCATGAGTATACAGGTGGGCAATGACCCTAGCTCCGCCACGGTTTTTAAGGTGGCATGTGGGGTAGAATACGCCATCCGCCATGAGGTAGACGTAGTCAACATTAGCATGGGCTACCTAGGTGAAAGGGTGCCTCTTCTCGATACAGTCATGACTACAACCGAGGCGAAAAAAATTCTTTTTGTTACCTCTTCAGGCAATGACAAAGCCAATACAGACTTCCATCCTCATTGGCCCTCAAACCTAGGTGCGGAAGCCGGAAACGATCATATCCTTTCGGTAGCATCATTTGGGCGGAGTATAGGAGGGGATTTTTTCATCAGCGACCTATCCAATTTTGGAGAAAATACAGTCAACCTGGCCGCTCCAGGAGAAAATATCTACTCAGCAGTCAATGGTGGAGGCTATGATTACAAAAGCGGGACTTCCATGTCTGCCGCCTTTGTTTCGGCCTTTGCCGCTGCCCTAAAGGCTTCCAACCCTGATATGCAGCCCAAGGTCATGGTGGAAAAGATGATGGGAACTAACATCACCGTTCAAGAAGCTAGCTTTGCAGGAAAAATAAAAGGAGCTCGTCGACTCAATATCGAATTGATCGACTGCTCCCTCAGCCCTTTTGCCGCAGCCGATTCTGCCCAATTGACCTGGTCCGAGTGGCGATCTCACATCGATGTTTATGCCAACGATTGTAGGGGAAGTCAAAATCAAAGCCCAAACATAGTTAGCCCACCTCAGCATGGCAGCCTGAGTTGGGATTCAGACTCTTTGGTCTTTGTCTATCAACCAAATGTAATGGCCCTCCTCATGGGCAGTGTAGACTCATTTACCTACGAAATATGCTCTGTCAATGCCAATCCTCAGGTTTGTGATTCGGCAGAGGTAGGCATAAAGAAGCAGGGAATCGGCATCATCGGGATTGTCATTCTCGTCCTGCTTCTCCTGCTGATCATTGTAGCCTTGATTCGCAGACTTTAGCACATAATTTTCGGAGTGTCTCAATGATGGGGACACTCCCATTTGATCCTTCAAGCCAAGCTACTTTTCTATGCCTCCTTCTCCCCTATTATCAGGTTCCTTCCTGGTTCGACTTCTTTGGATGAGTCTTGCTCTCCCCTTTTTCTTTCACTCTAGCATCAAGGGACAGGGATGCAGGGACAGCGTAGTGGGAATCTATCAGAAGGGACTCACAGATTTATCCAGCTCTATTGCCGAGCAGGAGTCTTCTGAAGCCGATAGGTTGCTTAAAAAAGGAGTAGCCATCCTCCTGGAGATTGAAAACTACTCACCGGCCGCCTGTACCTCCCCCTCATTTGATAGCCTGAGAGGAGAATACCTTTATCGATCGGCCATGATTCTCATCGGGGTCCTTCAGCATCCCGAATGGTACCCCTACCTGGATCGAGAGCTGGTTTCCGACCGCATTATTGAGCTATTACAGGCATCCAGGAGAACCTTTCAACACTGGGAAGGGATCTTTCCAGGCCATTATTTTCTTTTCAGAACTTTTGTAAACCAAGGAAAGACCCTTGCCATTCTCAAAAATAATCTGGAAGCCCGAAAAAGTTTGGAGGATGGTCTCGCTTTGGCCGCTTCTTATCAAGGTTCGCCGATAGATAGCCTCTACCGCCTATATATGGGGGATCTCCTTCGTGAAAGTGGTCAGCAGGCCTCCTCTATGGGGGATTATCAGGTAGGCATCAATTATCTGTTTCAAGCCCTCCCCTACTACCAGGCCAATAAGGACCAGTACTATTCTACAGCTACTTATTATCAAATGGCTAAAAATTACAACCAACTGCTGGACGCCGAACAGACCCTTCGTTACGTAGCCAAGGTAAGGGCCCAACCCATGATGCAGGACCCCAATTATCAGACCTGGTACATGGATGCCTGTCTCTTTGCTGCTTACGCCAGGGGACTCCAGGGAAAAGTAGCGGATGCTGAATCCGAAATCGACAAATTACTGGACCTGAACCAAGTAAGCCCTCTCTACAGGGCTGAAGCCAGGGGACTCCTGGGCATTATTCAATTTGAAAACAAGGCTTATGAAGCGGCCTATTCCAATTTGAGAGAGTCCATTGAGCTGTATGAAAAATTGAGTGGGCAGAACCTGAAAGAACGCTTTGCCTTTCTTCAAAAATACCAGTACCTGGCCAGGACCCTTGTAGAGCTTGACAGAAAGAAGGAAGCCTTAGCCTACCTCGACAGGGCATTAGGGTTGGCTGTGGTACATGAGGAAGGGCCCCTTTTGGTCAACGAACAAGAAATGGCCCTTCTTTTGGGATTAAAAGGGGATATTCTCAGGCAGATCGCCTTGGACGGAGATGCAGAGCCTAAACTAGGGGAAGCCAGGGATATATTTGAACAAGCCCTTCACCTGATCGATCAGCAAAGGAAGTATTTCAAGGAAGAGGGGAGCAAACTTTTTCTGGCCCGGGAAGCACAGGAAGTCTATGAGGGGGCCATTCTTACTGCCCTTGCCATGAAGGATGATAAAAAGGCTCTTCAAATTGCCGAAAAGTCCAAATCGAAGCTTTTGGCCGCTTCCCTAAGGGAAGAAGCTGCCCGTAAATCTTCCTCCCTTCCTGACAGTTTGCTCAACCGAGAGTACGATCTCAAAAGGGAGATCGCCCTTTTGGATCAGCAACTTTGGGGTCTATCTCCGGAGGATAGCCTCTACAACCGGATCATGGCTCGACGTTCGGAGCAAAAAAATCGCCTCAATGCCCTCATTGATGAAATCGAAGAAAGTGACCCGGATTACTTCAAGTTAAAATATGAGGACCATAACCTGGACGTAGCTGAACTCCAGTCCCTCCTTCCCGATAGCAGCAGCCTGATCGAATACTTTGGCGGAAAGGAAAATTGGGTGGTCTTTGTGCTCAACAAGGAAGGACTCCAAACTTTTATTTTACCCAGAAAGAAAAAGGAAATACAAGATTTTTCTGCTCTTTTTCCCCAAGAAAACTTTCTGAGAGACAAAGAAGAATACTTCGAGGCTATGGCCCATAGCCTTTACCTAGATTTGGTACAACCCTTTGAAGAAATCCTTCAGAAGTACCTGATCATCCTCCCGGATGCCGAGCTCAATTACCTCCCCTTTGATGTGCTTTTTACAGAGCCTGCTAATGAAAAAGACTTTCCTTCCACCTATCCCTATTGGTTGAGAAAGAAGGCCATTAGCTATGGCTTTTCTGCCCAACTTTGGACCTGGACCCAAAAAAGCAGCTCAGGCCTTTCCTGGTTAAAGCGAAACCTGGTGGTCTTTGCCCCTGAATTCAATCCTATCTCCCCCAAAAAACTAGATGCCACTGAAAGGGCGATGATGAAAAACAGGATGATTTACCAGCGTCCGGAGTGGAGAAAGTATCCCGATCTGCCCAATATGAGTTCCAGCCAGGAGGAGGCCCTTCGGCTTGCCGAGATTCCCGGGGCCAGGATCTACTCTCCCCGACATCGCTATGCAACCCTGGGCACCTTTCTTTCAGAGGCGGGAAAATTTCGCGTCATTCATTTGGCTACCCACGGCAAATTTGATTCGACCAATCATCGCTACTCCTACCTGGCTTTTCGTCCTGTAGATAATGGAATCCACGATGACCGACTTTACCTGGACGACTTGTACCGCTTCGAGACAGGGGTTGAAATGGTAGTTTTGTCAGCTTGTGAAACCCAAATGGGAGAGTTTTTTCCCGGTGAAGGCAATGCCTCTCTGGCTCAGGGCTTTACACATGCCGGAGTTAAAAGCCTTGTTGCTACCCGCTGGTCTATCAATTCGGAGGCCAAAGCTCAGCAAATGGCACTTTTTTACGACTTTCTACGTCAAGGACATAACAAGGCCGAGGCCATAAGGCTCTCCAAGTTGGAACTCCTCTCTCAGGGGAGCAAATTCCCCTCTCCCTACTACTGGGCGGCCCCCATCGTCATGGGAGATGCCTCTTCGATTTCTTTTCTTACCATATGGTCCTGGTATGGGGGACTCATCGGAGGGCTAATTCTGATCAGTTTCTTTGTCATCGTCGCCTTCATCCGCCTCAGGACTAGGAGAAGCTAGCGATATAATTCGCTAAGGTATCCAGTCCTCCCTCACCCAGCCACTTTTTCAGGCCTTCGCCTACAGTCGTATCGACTCCTTTTTCGATGCGCTTTCCTACAAATCTTGACCCTGCATGTACCGCTTTGCTCAGCCAACGTTTCCACCTCTTTTGTTCTCGCTCGCTGGGCTCTTTTCCCTCCTTTATTTCTTCCAGTATCTCCATGAGTTCTTCATACTCCTCTTCGGTAATATAGCCATGTCCCTTTTCGGCCTCCACCAACTGCTCTACCATCGGTAGGTCAAGCTTGATCTCCGTTTTCTGATTGCTGTAAGTATGCTCCTGGTTGATGGTTCCCTTATTATCATTAATAATTCCCCCCTTGACCTCCCCATGAATATTGAAGGTATTTTGGGTCACCTGGGTTTCCCCTTTGAGTTTCACCTCGGTCACAGGATCAGGGTCCAATTCCTCCATTGCGGGAACATCGACCTCCTCTCCCATCAGTTGGGGCTTTTCTTTTTTCAAATCAGCAATCACCGATATAGCAGCATTGATGAGTTGGGCTTGTTGGACATTGAGGTGCTCCCGGTAGATGGATCCATTTGCAATTTCCCTCCTTAGTCCATTGTAGCGGGCCATAAGGTTGATCGCAGTTGATTCCAGCCGGGTTTCATCTGAAAATTCCATGATCTGCCAGAGGCCTTCGCCTAGCTTATGCTCAGCGATCAGGTATTTGAGGTAGAGGTGGCGCTTCATTTTATTCATATTTCTTTTTTGATTGGAGTAGCATAAATCTGCAAAAAGGATTCTGAAAGGGTATCATTGATTATCACGAATCATATTGGCAATGAGGCAAACCCCGGCATTGGGGTTTAAAAACAAAGCAAGATTGATCTTCCAATCATTTCCCTACTTATCTCTGCCCTACACTTACCGTTGATCTGTATCTTTTAACGAAAAAAACGGCATATTTTTCCAATTTATTTCTTCTATTCGAATGAACAAAAGTTTTCATATGAAATTCTCCTTCCTCCTCATCCTCCTTTTTGCTGCGCAATTGATATTGGCACAAAATTATTATCCTTCTGCCCGAGAGTGGGAGAGAAGGGAAGCCTCTACCCTGGACATGGACGGTGACAGCCTTCAGGCAGCCGTGGACTTCGCTCTTGCCCATGAATCCAGGGGTTCCAGGGATTTGCGACTTGCTATTCTGGGGGGATTTTCCCGCGAACTTTATCACTACCTAGCCGGCCCGGTCAAACCACGCGGATGCCCAGCGGGATTCATTCCAAAGGAAGGATACATCGTGGACTCCTGGGGAGGAGTGATATAGTTCGGGTAGATATGACCTTCAGTGTAACAAAGTCCTACCTCTCTACCCTGGCGGGACTAGCTCTGGATCATGAATTGATAGATTCCCTGGGAGACAGGGTGAGCCAATATGTATGGGACGGAACCTTCCGGGGCGAGCATAATTCAAAGATCACCTGGGATCATCTGCTGACTCAGTCTTCGGATTGGTCTGGAGAATTATTTGGGATGAAGGACTGGGCCGACCGACCTCCACGTTCGGGGGGGACAGACGACTGGAAGTCCAGGGAACTCAGGAAGCCTGGAACTTTTTTCGAATACAATGATGTCGGGGTAAATATTCTGGCCTACAGCCTTCTACAGGTATGGAGAACTTCCCTTCCCAGGGTTTTGAAGTGTGAAATCATGGACCCCATAGGAGCTTCTACTACATGGCGCTGGTGGGGCTATAAGAATTCTTTTGTCAACATTGATGGTATCATGACTCAATCGGTAAGCGGTGGAGGGCATTCCGGAGGAGGAATATGGATCAATACCCTGGATCAGGCCCGGTTTGGCCTTTTATTTGCCAGACAGGAAAAGTGGAAAGACGAACAATTGATCTCTCAGACCTGGGTAAAAGCTCTATGCAAGAAGCCTCAGTGGCCAATCCCTCCTACGGATATATGTGGTGGCTCAATCGGGGAAATAGAAAATAGCAAGGGGTGGGAGAAGAACTTTATTATGCAGCGGGCTTTGGAGGAAATTACATTGTAGTGGATCAAAAAAATGACCTGATCATCGCCCTGTGCTGGCTCGATCCCTCAAACATGGAAGCTTTTATGCAAAAGCTGGTAAATTCATTGAAAAACTAGTCCCTTTACAGGTAATTAACGTAGTTTGAGTCTGAAATAAGGAAAATCTGTGATCCGGCATCGCAGCATTGGAACAAAAAATACATGGCAAATCCCAGCATCAAATACCTCGATCCTGTCGTGGTAAGCAAATTGAAAAACATCGAAGTAAAGGCCAAGATGATCGTGGAGGGCTTTATCACCGGTATGCACAAAAGTCCCTATCATGGATTTTCGGTGGAGTTTGCCGAGCATCGTCCCTACAATCCGGGTGAATCCCTCAGAAATGTTGATTGGAAGGTATTTGGGAAGACAGGAAGGCTTTATTCCAAGCGTTTTGAAGAAGAAACAAATCTCCGCTGCGAGGTGGTATTCGACGTCTCTGATTCTATGCGCTATCCCCAAAATGGAATCAGTAAGCTTGAATATGGGGCCTACCTCACTGCGGCCCTCCAATATATGATGGTCAAGCAGAGGGATGCAGTAGGCATGACCCTCTTTGACGAGGAGATACGCTTCAGCCTTCCCCCCAAATCCAAAAATTCATGGCTGGTACCCATGTACCAACAGTTGGAAGAGGTGGTCGCCAACAAGGACTATTTTACCCATAAGACAGCGACCGCCAAAGTCTTGCATCAGGTAGCCATCAAATTTCATCGCAGATCTTTCGTCATCCTGGTGACCGATCTCTTCAACCAAGGCGAGGATATGGACGAACTTTTCAAGGCCCTCCAGCATCTCCGCCATCAAAAGAATGAGATCATCGTCTTTCACCTCCTCGACAAAGAAACGGAGGAATCCTTCGCCTTCCCCAACAGGCCCTTGATCCTCAAAGATCTGGAAACAGGGGAGCGCATTGAGGTGCAGCCCAACCAGATTCGCGACAAATACCGGGAGATGATGGTGCGGTATAAGGCCAAATTCAAGCAGCGCTGCTACGAATACAACATTGATTTTGTGGAGGTAGACATCCAGCAGCCCTATGACAAGGTGCTCACCGACTACTTGATCAAGCGCAATTCTATTGCTTGACCTTTCACGGCATCAGGTAGAAAATGGGTGGGTTTATGCAGAAATATTAACATCCCAGGAGTTTGCGGAGTTTTTCTGTCTTAATTTTTGGCTATTCATTCTGCATAACCTAAACCACCTATGAGACTTCTACCCATCATGCTGCTCCTCTGGAGCAGTTTGTTTACTTCCTTGCGGGCTCAATCTTTTTTTACCGGAACCCGGATATCCCCGGCACAAGAGGCTTATGACCAGGGCATAGCTGCTATAGAAGAGGGCACTTGGGGACAGGCCCTGGAATATTTCGAGCAAGCCCTCCATAAGGATACGGCTTTTATCGATGCCCATATTGCACATGGCATTGCCTGCCGCCAACTGTACCGCCAAAACGAAGCCCTCAAGTCCTTCAACAAGGCCATTAATCTGTATCCTCGTTCCCTGCTCGCCCACGAGCAACTGGCCCTTCTATACAAGGATATGGGGTTTTTTGAGGATGCTGCAGGGGTCTACAAGCAATTGCTGACCCATTATCCTGGTTATGCAGCAGGTTTTTCGGGATTGGCGGAGACCTACTTCAGCTTGGGAGAAAAAAAATCAGAGGTAGAGTCTTCAGAGGCCATAGAGGCTTTCCGGGCTTCTATACAGGCTGCGGAGATGGGCATGAGCCTTTATCTTCGCACCGAAAACAACCGAAACGCCGCCGATCTTCGCTTACTTGCCGCAAGAGGCTACATGGAAATCGGTGATTATGGCAAAGCCCTCAAATACATGAAAGCTAGCCGTCGACAACTCGAAGATAAGCCCTATTTTTACTATTATCTGGGCCTCTGCTACTTTAGAAAGGGGGACAAAGAAAAGGCAAGCGAATACCTCGACCAGGCCCGATCCATGGGATATCGGGTGCCAGCATACCTGGAAAACCGCCTCAAAAACTGGAATGATTAAGGAATCAATGAAGGAAAGACTAGGCTTATTGCTGATTTTATTGACTTTGGCTGGGGTATGCAGGGGTCAGGAGCTACAACTTAAACTTATCGTACCCAGGTCCAGCCCGGAGGGAGACCGCGAAATATATCTTCCCCGATATCCCCGTATTCACGCCATGCTTACCAATGTATCCGACAAGAATTTGAGGCTGTGGAAAGATTGGAATTCCTGGGGCTGGGACAACCTGATTCTCTACTGGTCGGCCGGAGGGGGAAAACCTCAAATGATACGAAAAATTCGCCCTGGTTATCTGGATGGGGACTTTTCTGACTTTTGGACCCTAAAAGCAGGTGAATCGCTTATCCTGGAGATCGACATGAGCACAGGTGAATGGGATGGCTTTCCCGATCTTTATGGGGAAAAGATTCCTGCCACCCTTTTTGCCATTTACCAAAACAAAGCCGACTTCCTCTCAAAGGAATTTGGAGTGTGGACCGGACAGGTAAAATCCTCAGAACTCAAGGTCATTTTTCGTTGACTCCCCATCGGTAAGTCTTGGGAGAAAGACCGATTTGATCCAAAGCACGGTGGACAACAGTATCTACAGCTTCTTCGAGATTCTGAGGTTTGCTGTAAAAGGAGGGAATCGCGGGCAGAATAAGTCCCCCAGCCAGGGTGAGGGTCCTCATATTTTCAATGTGAATAAGGTTAAAAGGCGTGTCCCTTACCACACAGATCAATTGCCTTCTTTCTTTTAGGACTACATCAGCAGCCCGCGTGATCAAATCGTCGGAAAAACCGTGGGCGATTCTTCCGAGGGTACCCATCGAACAAGGAATGATGACCATGTGCTCGAATTTTGCAGAACCCGAAGCAAAGGGCGCCCGATAATCGCTCCTGTCATAGACGGTGAAAGGAAAGTCCGGCCTGCCTCCCAACTCATGCTCCCATACGTCTGGCGCATTTTTTGACATGACAACACCGACTTCTACATCAGGAGTTTGGGATAAAAAATGAAGAAAGCGTTGAGCATAGATGCTTCCGCTGGCTCCGGTGATGGCTACGACTATCTTTTTCATGAATAATGGTTCAAATTCAGGTTACCAAAGGATTTTTTGCTAAATTCTCATTTTTGATTATTCATCAAAATTATCCCCTCTTGCTAAGACATTTTTTCGTACTCATTTGTTTCATACTTACCTTCATTCCCCTGCAAGGACAGGTATCTGTAGCTCGCTGGCAGATGAAAAAAGGCGGCGTATTTGCCGGTGAAAGCTTTCCCCTTGGGTTGAGAATTTTCCTATCCGGAGAGAGGGATGCCGTGTTTTCCCCTTCCGATGATATGCTGGATCGGGTACGCCAGCACCTTTTCTCTCTTGGGTTTATTATAGCTGTGGAGAATGACAGCCTCGTCCCTCAGATCGAAAGCAATGAAAAAGTACTCAGCTCTCTTGTTTGGGAAGGAGCGGTCTTCCATCCTGATCCCGGAACTTACACGCTGAGCAAGGGCCTAGAGGACAGACTCCACATCGGTCCTGACGCTGCTTCTTTGGACCGGAAGATTCCCCTGCGATTCCTTCCCCTCGCTATCGAAGTTCTTGCCCTACCCGAAAGCCGATTGCCCGAATCCTGGAGCATCGGAAGTTTTACTATGGAGCATCGCCTCAACAAAGGGAGCTACCTCACCGGGGAGCCCATCCTATTGGACATTAGCATAAAAGGTAGGGGGGGACTCAGCTCAATCTCAGCTCCCCGCCTCCCCTACATCCGGGAGTTTTTGGTCTACGATCCCCAATCCGAACTTGATATCAGGATTTTGGAGAATTCAGTTGTAGGTAAGAAAACCTTCCACTATACTCTGACAGCAGCTTATGAAGGCGATTATGCGCTGGGACCAGTTCGGTTTTATTACTTTGACCCTGGTCTTCAAGCTTACGACTCTCTCAGGATCGACCGCATCACAATCAGGGTAAGGGGAAAAGATATTCCGCAATTGGTAGACGTCAATGCCCTGGATAATTTTTACCGTGATGCCTTCTCCCGAGCCTCAGATGAGCGTAAACTCCCCTTCAAGTACGCTTCTATTATCATTTGGTCCAGTACGGGCATGATTATCCTCCTCCTCCTTTATGGATTTTTGAGGGAAATCATTCGCAAGCGTCAACGCTCTTGATTTTTTTATTGCCTGATCAATTTTCTACCCAGATGTTGGTCCCCTTGCCAAAGATCAAGAAAATATTTGCCCCGGGGCAGGGAAGCCAGTTCCAACCTATTTTCATTTCTTTCACCCCCAGGCGTCCAACTCCCCTGCTTCACTATTTGACCCATTTGATTGGAAATTCTGTAACCTACCCGCACATTAGGATTACAGCGGTAGGTTAGTTTTATAAAATCCCTGAAAGGATTAGGGCCCAAAGATAGGACTTCAAAAGGAGGGAGACCTTGATCTCTAGCCTTGGTGGAGGCTTTCAATTCTAACACCTCAGACCGGTTGACTTCTCCATTCCACCGGATTTCTCTTATTTGATAAAAGGAATGCCCTACCAGAGGCTGGTGATCTACCAGTTCAAAATACATAGAATCCTCCTGATAGGCCACATGGACCTTTGCCTTCATGAGTTCGTAGAGATGTTCGGGACTAGTCCCTCTAAAAAGGAGAAAGTGCCGGGCGTAGCTGCTGTCCTCCATCTGCCATCGTATGGTATTTCTATGACCTCCGAATATTCCCTCCAATTGGCTAAATCCAGGGGCAGGTATGTCCTTTTCCTTCAGTAAGACAGCATTCTCTCCATCCAGTAGAATTGACCTGAAGTCAAGATGGCTCACCTGATTGGGAGGACAGCCGAGGTCCTGGCTGTTGCCCCTATATCCATAGCCCTCTGAATCGAAGGTTCCGTAGTCGATACAAATGACCCCGTCCCCCAGGTTCATCCCAACAGTGGCTGCCGATCCACCCAAACCTCCTTCCCCACCCGAGGAAGATCCTGTCGTCCATTCCATATCCCCATAGTTGAGAATGACCGTCGTGGCCGGAGGAAGCAAACGATTACTTATGTTTTTAAGACTGCCATCTGTCAAAATAAGTTGAAAGGTATTTCTTCGATCGCAGTCTTCTTCGCATCCGAAATAAGCTACCTCAATCCAATCCACGATCAAATAATGGCCTTCCGGATCTCGGAAATAAAGGATTTCTCCTCCTTTGCTAATGTCAACATCCCCAAAAAAGGGAGCGATCATCTTAGGGCCTGAAAGACAAAAGGCTTCTGGCGTGTAGATAACGTAAGACTCTTCGAAACTGACGTTTCCATTAGAGTTGATAAAGACATTTTGATAGCTATCTCCAAAGAAACTGTAGGTAAAGCCCAGGGCGATCTTCTCTCCACAGTCATCACATGCGGTATGCCGATTGAATACTTCATATTCAACCTCTTGCCCATGAATATCCGTGTGGGGGGCTATCCAAAAATCGGCCGGTGAAGCGAGGGCTTTGCAATCGGAGAGGCAGGCTTCCGGGGATTCTCCTGGATCACAGATTCCATTGCCACAGATAACACTTGAAGCGTTTAGGCAGATGTTGTCCAGGCCCATGCCCCAGGCCCAACTTCCCTCGTCGTCGTAGATAAAGCGAAACTGAAAGGAATTTCCATCTATCCCTTTGAGGTCCACCCCTATCCTTCCCGAAAAGTCTTCGTCAAGAAAATAGATTTCCTCCCAGTCCCGGCCATCCCAGACTTCCATCTTAAAAAAGCTTTTTCCCTCAAACTCCTGAAAGAGGAGATCAAATTCCAAGGTAACTCCCCCGGGATAGGCATCCAAGTTAAAAAAGGGACTGTAAAAAGCTGCCTTCCCAATGTCATCCCTGACTTCATCATTGACATAAAGCCAATTGCCTTTTCCGGGATTGGCGTAGTATCCAATCTTTCCCTGGTCAAGCTGCCAACTACCCCCATCCGAGGGTGGGTCAAGCTCCCATCCTCCTGCCAGCCCTGATTCAAAGTCCAACCAAGCCAGGGTGTCCCTTTCAAGTCCCGGACACTGACCCAGCAGGGTAGTCGGAATCCAAAAAATCAGGAGTACAGGTAGAATCAGTCGGTATATCATGTATGGACACATTCGGGGAAATGATTGGGAGGTAATCCTCAATGGCGAACATTCTCTGTGGCCGATAATCTGGCCATCCGGGTCTTGATTGTTACTATACGCTGCTCATAAAGGGCGGCGTCAAATTCTTCCTCTCCTTTATGTAGCCTGAGGCGAAGTTCAAGGTCCTCCAATTGCCTGTAGCCTTCAAGTTCTGCCTTCCTTAGACTCCTCTCCTCCTTTTCTTCCAAACTGAGCTTTTTCTTTGACTCCAGCTCTCTAAGTCGCTCTGACAATTGCCCGATTTCTTCCTTCCTCCCCTCGGCCTCAAGGCCCTTTACGGAAATGATCCTAACCCTGGCTTTTACCTCGCTTTCCTTTTCTTTCGACTGAAAGGTGTAGAGAAAAAACATCGACATCAACATGGCAATAACCAGGTTGGGAAGCCACTTCAATTCCTGTTTTTGATTTATATCTAAATGGGACATTTGATCCAAGATTGAATGATATACGACTAAATCGCTGTAAGCCTTAGTATGGGCCCAATCTAGATAAAGAATATTTAATATTGGAATTAAAATAAAGTCATACATTACATTTTCTGAAACAAATAGATGTGGCCATATAATTCATTTATTCCCTAACATTTTATTCGGTTTTGCTCTTTGTTTGATGAACTTTACTCCGAATCCAAGGGACAGGGGCCGGAATATTCAGGCAGTCAGGTGATTCAATTATCTTTTACATGAGACAAATGAAGGTCAGGACAGGCATCTTTATATTTATATTCTTATTTACTTTCGTAGGCCTTAAGGGCCAGGATGATCTTCGCTTCTATGCGCTGGATGTGATAGCTGGAGATACCCTTACTTTTTTAACTATGGAAAAGGAGTCAGGAGATGAGTCTCAGCTTCAATCCGGGAATGAAGGCAGATTCATTTATCCGTATGCTGGGGAAGAGGGG
This sequence comes from uncultured Bacteroidia bacterium, assembly GCA_964564415.1. Lineage (GTDB taxonomy): Bacteria > Bacteroidota > Bacteroidia > J057 > J057 > JALEFZ01. The sequence continues at coordinate 91,848 of CAZMAV010000015.1, forward strand.
CTCTCGAACAATCAAATCCCATTCAGCATTAAGGGATATAGGCTACTACGGGTATTACCCGACTTAAAGGATGGCCAGCCTGGACAGGTATTTATTCTTTACCTGGAACCCAAAACTTATCAATTAAAAGAGGTGCTTCTCCCTGCATCCCTCAAAAATAACTTATCCAGCCCCAGCATCAGCTACCTGGACAAGGAAGACCTGAGGCGGGACAACCAACTGAGCATTGCCCCTGTTCTCAATCGGGTACCCGGAGTCTACATGCACATGGGGACCCTAAATACCTCCCGGCTAACGATCAGAGGCATTGGGGCCAGAAGTCTTTTTTCAACCACCAAGGTAAAGGCTTACCTGGACAACATACCTCTGACCACCGGAGATGGCGAAACCACCATAGAAGACCTAGACCTGCCTTTTATCGACAATGTAAGGGTCATCAGAGGGCCCGGTTCAAGCCTTTTTGGTGCAGGACTGGGGGGAGTTCTCCTGATGGAAAGCGATGCAGGAGGTTTTCGGGAAAATAGCCTTAGCGCACTCCTCCAACAGGGCTCATTTGGCTTGCAAAGAGCCAGCCTGGGAGTGAATACCGGAGTCGAAAACAGCAGCCTTGGCCTACATGTGGGTTACCTCCACAGCGACGGATGGCGAGAAAACAACCGCTATGATCGTTTTCAGGCCAGTCTCCAGGGAAGGTTCGTCATTGATGAACATTCCTACCTTAGCATATTGGCAACCTTTTTGGATGTCAAGGGATTTATTCCCTCTTCGCTGGACAGCAGTGATTTTGCCTCAGCACCAGAGAAGGCAGCATTTACCTGGAATCAAACCCAGGGCAATGAGGATTACATCAAAGGTCTGCTTGGGATTACCTATGCCAGGGAGTTAAATCCCAATTGGACCCTCAAAACCAGCTTTCCCCTTAGTTTCAGGGGCAACGACGAGCTGCGGCCCTTCAATTTTCTCAGAGAAAGCTCCCTTACCCTGGGAAACCGAAGTGTCCTGGAGGGAGGATTTAAGCTCCTGGGCCGGGAAGTCGAGCTTTTTGTAGGAGAGGAAAGTTTTCAGGAATTTTACAGCTGGCAGACCTACGAAAATGTGGAAGGAAAAGGAGATATCGCTGGACAGTTGAGCGACAATCGGGAGCAGCGCCGCTACATCAATGGGTTTTTCCAGGCGGGATGGAAATTTCAGCCCTCCTGGCAACTTCTGGCAGGTGCCAATCTCAACAAAACCTGGTATCGCTATGAAGATTTTTTCTTTGAAGATGGCATAGACCTATCAGGCGAATATGCCTTTCAGGCCCAGGTTTCCCCCAGGCTGGTCCTTCAGTATCGTCCCTATTCTGACCACCTGCTCTCCGCCCAACTTAGCCAGGGCTTCTCCCCTCCCCTGCTGGCTGAGACCCTTACCCCTGAGGGGCAGATCAACCCTGAAATCCGTCCCGAATCAGGATGGAACATCGAACTGGGTGCCAAAGGACAGTTTTCATCCGCTTCCGGTAATTCCTGGACCTTTTCCTATGGAATTACGACCTATCTTTTATTGGCCCAGGATCTCCTCGTACCGAGAAGGGTGGGCAATGATCAGTTTGTAGGGATCAATGCCGGTAGGACCCGCCATGCGGGGCTGGAATCTGAATTCGAAGGCCGGATCTCTTTGGGAAGAAGGAGCGACCTGCAGCTCTGGGGCCAATATACATTCATGGACCAGCGCTTTGTCGAATTTTCAGATGAAGAAGAGGGCGAGGTCTACGATGGAAATGCCATTTCGGGGCTTCCCCCTAACCAGGCAAGTCTGGGAACCGAGTGGATTTATTCCCTGGGAAAGATAAAAAGCCAATGGAAAGTTGCCATCAACGGTCAGTTTGTAGACCGAATGCCTTTACGCAACGACAACAAAAGCTTTTCGGAGCCTTATCAGGTGTGGAATGCCAAGACATCCTGGACCCAGTTGATCAAGGGCCAATCCCTGAGCCTGGGAGCAGGGATTCAAAATATCTTCGACGCTTCTTATGCTTCTATGATCCTGGTCAATGCCGGAAGTTTTGGAGGGAATGATCCCCGGTATTACTATCCGGCCATGCCTAGAAATTATTACATAGAGCTAAGGCTTTCCCTCTCTCAAAGAAAATAGAAGGAGGGGTTTTTAGAACTCGATTTTTTAACTATCTTTGCCTTCCCATTTAAGGAAGTGGTAGAGTTATGAGCAAAAAATTTTCAACCAAGAAATTTAGGCTGCGTTCAAGAGCTGAGAAAAGAAGGTTCAGCCTCAAAGTGGCTCCCAAGACTTTTGGACTGAAGAAGACTCAGCAGGACAAAAATCGCGATGTTCTCCTCAAATTGGAGTCCAAAGTAAAAGAAATTCAAGCCAAGCAAGAGGCTTAAGGTACTCAGACCTTTGCTTAGAAGGCTTATAATATATGCTGCATGCCCTTCTGGGGCTTGCAGTATTTTTGCTTTCTTATGCCCCGCTGCTTTTTTTGCAGGATTTTAAGAGCCAGGGCTCTTCCAAAGGGGAAATAAGCCGTGCATTTTGATAGGCCCAGTCCAGGGGAATGACCGTATTGGCTCGATAAACCTCGTATTCCTTTCCCACTACAAGGGCCAGGTCTACCTCTCCTCCTTCATCGAGGTTAAGTGGAAGCAGGAGTTGTACCTGCCCATGGTAGTACTGAGGAATGGCCACCCGATAATTGCGACTGACCCGAAACCTTGCCTTCTCTATGGCTTGACGAAGTCGAATAGCCCGATCTTCCCGATTGAGTGATAAAAAATTATCTGGAAATCTCTCCTCGTGATCTTCCAGTATATGATCAACATCTACGATAAGGCGGCGCTTTGGATCGAAGATCAGGCTACAGGGATCTTGGGTAAAAGATGCGAGGGGAGGTTTGGCAGAAAAATGGCTCATCCACCGATGGCTCTCCTGACCGAATACCAGTAGCTCCCATCGCGGCATCTTGATGTAACCCCGATTTCTGTCCTTTCGCTTATTGGGCTGAAAAAAGGCAAATATTTCTTCTTCCTGTGTCGTCAGCAGACCCGTGTGAAAGGCTGCAAGGGCCCGGCCTTGTTCGTCGCGGGTGAATACGACCTTGTCTTCTTCTCTAAGCTTGGAGAAGGTGTGATATAGATAATTTTCCAGCAGGGGAAAAGGATGATGAGAGCGGCTTTCATGCTGCAATTTCCATCTCTCTTCTTTGGCAAGCTCAGCCAATTGTTGAAGCTGCTTTTTCCAATAGACGAGACGAGCAAATTTTTCAAGTGGGGGCCTAGTATCAGTGATCACGATCTCCTTTGCCTGCCAGCCTCCCTCACCTTCGAAGGGACTGAATTCCACTTCGAATTCATTGGCAATGTATTTGAAACCCCTGCCCAGAACGTCGCTGTGATGGAAAAAGTACTCTTTGCCCTTTCTACTTCTGATCCTCCCAAATCCCTTATCATAATGGTTAATAAGCCCGCAAAATCTCCTTCCAAAGCGATCTACCTTTGTTGCCTTGGGGCCTTTTTTAGTTTCTGCAACCGAAAACTCTACCAATTCGTTGGGAAGGAGAATCTTAGCCTCATCACTTACATCGGAAAAATGTACAAAAACTCCTTCGGGAATATGGTCCACCCGAATGCGACCAAATCCGCGACTTCTATTAAAAAATTCGACAATCCCGATGGGCATAAGAAGAAATGAGAAGGTTTGTCCAGGTGTTTACCTGATTCAGCCTTCAATTTGTCCAGCAGTTTTCAAAGCCTCAATGGGAATTATCCGAACGGAAATTTATATGGCGTGAATGGTCAAAACCTTCGCCATTGATCAGGGTTGGATTTTATTCCCTTATGTCCCGGGACAGTCCGATGATATATTGAGTCATGTTGTAGGCCTCCGGCTGCAGGGTGATGGGGGTGTAACTCAGGAAGCCGACCTGCATGCGAAGCCGCTGAGGCCTTAGGTTGAAATCCACCCCTCCTCCCAGGGGATAGGTCCAATGCTGCTTTACCTTATAAGGTTCTGCCGGGCTTCAGGTACAATAATTGCCTAGGTAAAGCCCTGTCTCGATGTACCTTTGGGTCTTGTCCATGTCCCGTTTTGGAAAATGGTACTGGGTGTAAATGCCTCCCTGGACAAAGCAGTCCCTTTCCCTGTCCCATCGCCGATGAATGAGCATTCCGTGAATTTCTAGCAGAAAATTTTTGCTTAGATTTGTCCCGAATCTGAGACTTGCTGTAGACTCTTCAAAATAATGCACCGATCCCCTCAACTCGTTAGGGGCCTGACCATCCCAAATGCAGGTGAAATTCCATGGAATCCTCCATTGACTAAAAGCGGGCTTTTTTTCTTTGGTCTTTTTCGGAAGGCCTTCAGGACCCTCAGTTTTGGCAGGATTATCACCCATTATATAATAAAGTCCAAAGGTAGGATAAAGCCAGGTCTGCTGCCGACTGGGTTGGCCGGGAAAAAGTCTCATACCGACCTTCATTTCTAAGTTCAGCTGAGGGGAAAGACGGGCAGCAATACCTAAAGATGGATGATTGACCCACTGAGAAAGTCCCGTGGTCCGCAGGTAATGAGGGGGCTTGATGGACATATCCTGAATAATGACATCACGCCTCGAACTTCTGGGATAAAAATCAGCTACTCCAGTCTTTAGCTCTACAAAAGGATAGAGTTGAAAGTGTAAGTGATCTGTTTTTTTCCTAAGCTTTTCATCCAGGAAAGAAAGATAGTACCTTCCAAATACTCCCAGAAAATGCCGCAAGCCTTGCTTTTGGGTCAGGACATTTCCAGATTCCCTTCCCAGGGTATAGGTCATTCCAAGGGCCCAATCAGGATTCAGAAAATAGCCAAGTTGAAGCTCCAGGTTGAAATCGGAATAATTGAGTTCCCGATCGCCAGGAAAAGGTCCCACCAGAGCTGTTGCCATGAATGGAAAATAATCACTTTCTACCTAAGCCTTTGTCTTGTGCCAGAGTAGTTTCTATTAGGCATAACAGGACAAAGGTCGTAAGTAATGTCTTCAAACCAACAGGGAAGTGGAGCTTTTCTATAGCCTTCAGGGGTATATTCTATGAAACATGAAGGGATTAGTAGTTTCGCAATTTCATATTCTCCCAAATCTACCTATTTAAAGAGGTAAAAATAATAACAGGAAGCCGATCCCCACTACTGAGAGTAAGGACCCGCTCTTTCTTAGGGGTCCGTTTAAAAATTATTTGAGCATGCTTTTCAAGTCCTCCTTGATGGTCTCAGGATTGGCATACCAATCCAGTGCCTGAACCCGATAGCCCTTCCAACCTGCCCTTTCCAGGATCATTTGCTGTTGGAGTTGACGGCTGATGGAATGGTCCCCTTCCTTTTCGTCGCACCACAGGGCAATTTTACCCTTTTCTGAGACCAAGACCAGGTCCATGTGATACAGTCCAATCCGAAAGCCAGGTTTGACTTGCCATTCAGGGTGTCTTTCTATGACCCAGGCCTGAATATCCATGACTATCCCGGTCTTTGGCATTTTACGGGGTCCCATATTTTCATCAGCCTCAGGCTGTTCCACCTTGTCCTGAAGATAATGGATAAGCCTTCCCCTGTAACATTCGGGCTTCATGAGGGGAAGGGCTTCGGGATGAATGCTGTGCAACAGGATCACCTTTTCCCGGGCCCTGCTCACCGCTACGTTATAAATGCGCATCATTTCCTCCCCCTTCACGGCCCTTGGAGGACGAATGACCCCGGCCTTGGTCAAGGTGTGAGAGGCTGTAGATGTCAGGATCATCACATCCCTCTCGTCCCCCTGAAATTCCCTGCTGGTCCCAATGAGCAATTGGAGTTCATCCTGGTAGGCCTTTACCTGAGGAGATTTGAAAAGTACCTTGTAGATAGCCTCTCGGTGAGCCTCATTAGAGGAATCCAAACACAATATCCCGATGCTGGGAAGCTTGGGCATTTCTCCTGACTGATAGGCCTGAAGGGTATCTTCTATCAGGCGCAATACCTCTCTGACAATGGCAGGCTTTTTCTTGTTCCGGCCTTCGTCTTCCACATATTTGACCTCGGCTGCCGGACCATACCATTGATGGGTAGGAGTCCGTAATGGAATCATGTGTTGGTTGTAGACAAACTTATTGGAGAAAGCGATGATCTCGGGGCGGCAGCGAAAGTGTTCCTTTAAGGTAATGATGTTGGGATAGATCACCCCACTCAGAGAATAGATACTGGCCGTGCGATTGTTGATGTTAAACTGCTGCTTAAAGGGGTGCTCATTGAGGTAGCGATCCAGGATTTGATTGGTTCGCTCAATGGGAAAGAGGGCAGAGTTGGTAAAGACGGAAGTTTGGTTTTCATCTCCTACGATAAGGGTCTTTCGAGCCCTAAAGATCAGGTTGAGGGCACTGATGTCTACCTGGGAGGCTTCATCAATGATAAGAAGATCAAACTGTCCAGGTTGTGGATCAGGAAAAAACCGGATCGCAGAATCCAGGGACATGATCCAAATGGGCACGACCTCCCTGGCCAATTGTAGGTTTTTGATAGCAGACTCCAGGTGTTGATCGGCATTTTTCCCAAAACCTTTTCCCAAATTGATCAGGTCATTTCGCCAGGCAGACAGGGCCGACCGTTGTTCGTCAGAAATTCTTTCCTGCCTGTGCCTCCATGCTTTGAGTTCCACCAGTTGGCCTAGAAGGCTAATCTTTTCCTGGCCTATCTCCCTCAGCCGCTCAATTTGATTTTTTACCGGATCCTTGTCATCAAGGATGAGCCTGGCTGCCTGCCTCAGTTGGGCCAATAAGAGTTGCCGGAGTAAATCATCCAAGGAGGGTACTTCATCGAGTCCTTCTTCAAAAATAGATGCTAACGTGAGGGGCAGGACACTCCTGTAGCTACCCAATTCCTGGGCCAATTCTCTGCTTTTCGCACTTTCTTTGCTCAATTCTACATAAGCCTCAGAAGATTGCTCATAGGCTTTCACTTCACCTCCCTGCAATTGGTTTTTCATTTGTTCCAGCAGGGGATGTTTTTGTTGGGGAATGCAAGTAGCAAGGGCCCTAAGCCTGTACATCGCTAGGCGGTATTCCCGGTGGTATTCCAGGTCATCGAAAAATTCCACCTGCCGATAGGCCTCTTTATCCAAGGGGTCAAAAGCTTGAAGACCGGCTTTCAGAAGAATTTCATTCCATTTTTCCAATTCTCCATAGAGTCCCAGGGCTTTTTCCAAATCTTGCCAAAAGTCTATACCGGAGGAAGGAAGTTCTTCTTTATTGAGACGAAAAATTCCTAAGTAGTTTTGGGTCAAAATTTCCAGCTGGCTCTGGGTATAAGACCAATCTAGCCATTCCTCAAGTACTTTCAGGTCATCCTTACTTTCCGGCATTTTCCCATTCACCGAAATGGCAAATACTTCCTTTTCCCTGGAGGAAAGGAAGGCCTTTTTCAATAGGGGTATTTTGCCCTGTTTGTTAAATTTGGAGAGCAACTGCCTTACCACTGCCAGGGTGCTTCCTTTTTCCTGGCTTTGGAGGCTGGCGAGATTTACCTGGAAATTCAGGTATTTTTCCCGACCTTCTTCTACTTTTTTCCTTGCCATCCGGCTTTCACCCAGGATTTTTTCCAATTTATCTTTTTGAAAGTTGGGATGGTTCAACAGGGACTTATAATCCAAAAGCTTAGTCAATCCTCCCTTCAGCCTCCTCCACTGACGCAGGCTGGATTCACCCAAGAGGGAGGGCGGAATGGAAATCTCATCTGATTGGGCTTTGGCTTTCCAACCGGCGGCTGTCTCTACCCAGGAGTCAAGCTCTTCCGGCTGTGGAAGGTCTTCAGGTGCAGGTAAAAATAGCTTGCGCAGGGAAAAGTCTAGCCCGATGGACCGAGATAGTAAGGGATGGAGGGACTTGGCCAAAGCCTCTATGTCGATTTTGCTCGAGAGGTCATCTAAAAGGATACTGGATTTGCGAAATTCTTCCTTGTAGGATTCAAACCATTGAGCAAGGGCCAGGGTCTTCCATTCCCCCTCCTTGACATCAAAGAGAGAGAGTGGGCGGTAGTTCTGGCTAATCGCCGCTGCCAGGGTATTGAAGAGCTTCTGATACTCTTCTTCCAAGGATTTTAGCTCCCCTTCCTTTGCTTCAATGTCTTCTTTTCGGATGGTAGCGTGGAGACGGCTTTTGACGGCATCGATAGAATGCTTGAGGGCTTCGCGGTGCTGCTCATTATCGGTGAGTGAGACTGCCAGGTCGCGGATATTGGCAGGAAGTTTACCCCTGATAACTTCCAGGGCTTTGGCGTATTTAGATACGACCAGGACAGATTTTCCCTGAGCTGCATAATGAGCTGCGAGATTGGCGATGGTATGGGATTTTCCCGTGCCCGGAGGTCCCTGGACTGTGGCAGCATCCACCTCTTCCAGCCTTTGGGCAATGACTAGCTGCTCTTCATTGTAAGGCAGGGGAAAATAGTATCGAGGAGAAAGCTTTTCAGATATGACTTTCTCCATCTTATATTGAAAGTCTTTGTTTTGATGGACAATGCGAAGGGGGTTTTCCGCCTTTTTGAGGCTAAACATTTTTCTAAAAAAACTAGGTATTCCCCCCTCCTGGGGATCTTTTTTACTCAACTCCTGAATCTTATCCATGATAAGGCTAGCATCCTTGGACACGTTAATGTGGTTGCCGGGATGGCGGAGCTGAATGATGGGAGAATAACTCAGGATGAAGCGGTTTTCATCCTTAAGTTTTTCAGGAAAATCTAAGTTTAAACCCTTCTGGTCAAAGAATTTGTCTTCCAAAGAGGGGAAAATCCCCAAGAGATCCAGGGCTGGAAAGTAAAACTGCTGGCGAAGGTCCTCTGTCTCCAGGCTAAAATCTTTTTTCTGCTCATTGAACTGATCTATATAGCGGATGACCTCTCGCTGCCGCTGCTCATGCATGTGCTCTGGTTCGTCGGCAAACCACTGTGGAATCAGCTCCGTAAAGTGTTGCTCACAGCTGATATTTCTGGCGATGCTATCCACCGAAAGACGGAGTTTCTGGCGGTTGAGGTCGAGCTTGAGGGGAATGTGAAAGAGGTAATTCTTATAGCTATTTTTGCCACTCCCTCCCTGAAATAATCCAAAGGAAAGGAAGAGCTGAAGTTCGGGCTGGGCTTTGAGTCGATAATGCCAATCGTGAATGGTATCGTAAAAATCGTTGCTGCTCTGTTGGTTTTCGCGGGACTGGTCTAGCTGAGAAAGGTTGCGCTTATAAGCTTTAAGTAGGACTTCCCTTTGGGGATTAGTTTCAAATTTTTCTTCTCCCTTTTCAATTTTTTCGACGATGACTTTATCCTCTTTTTGATTGATGTTGATCCAGTTGGTTAATTCTTCTGGAATGCTCACATCCTGAACCTGATCCAGTTTTTTGCCATGGACCTTTTTATAAAAATCTTCAAAGGCCTTCACCCTTTCTGGCGAAGATGAAAATTCAACTTCTGCCCATTTATTTTTGGTGATCTTTCCCTCCTTGCTGACCTTGATCCAAGCTTCGAGGGCTTCAGGCAGAGGGGGAAGGTCCTGAGCGTGAATCCGCTTTAGGGAAAGCAGGGGTTTTTCGGGAGAATCTGACTGCCATTGAAGGGTGGCAAGGGCTTGGTCCCGGAGAAAAAGAATATCCTGGAGCGCTATCCAATGGTTGACCTTTTGTTTGCTCAGGTCGGTATCGTCAAAGTGTAATTCGGGCTGTGCGGTGTGGAAAAGGTCCCTGATATAAGCAAAAAGATTGGCCAGAGGTATATTGGGAGCAGCATTATTATCTAAAGATCGGGCAAATGCATTCATATGGATACGGTGTATTATTGGCAGATAGGTAGGGCCACAGATCATCTCCAACTCACTGGAAAATTATGGGAGGCCAGCCTTGCCGAGGCTATGCTGAATTAAAATGGGGAAATACACGGGTTGAATTACGGAGGGATTAAAAAGGAGTTTTTTGTAGGGAGAGACTGATCAAAAAGGGATATTAATTGACCCGGAAGTGTAAGAATTCGGCCATCGGGGGATTATGGGTACCTGGCGTATCGCCTTTGCCAGATTCACCGATCATGGAGGCAATCTTTGAGTTTTTTGGAATTTATAGCCTTCGCAGTTTCACTTCATGATAAAAAGCCTATTTTTACCCCTTGAAATTAATCTACTACCCAAAAAGAACTACTACTACTACTACTAATCAACATCATTATGGATACCGGATTTGGCATAGTGGACTACATTGTATTTGGAGTATATGTGGTCCTCATTGTTTCCATTGGCCTATACCTATCCAGGGGTCAGAAGGGAAAGGAAAGGTCGGGAGAAGACTATTTTTTGGCAGGAAGAAACCTTACCTGGTGGGCCATTGGTGCCTCCCTTATTGCCGCCAATATCTCTGCGGAGCAATTCATCGGAATGTCTGGTTCAGGCTTTGCTGATGGCCTGGCCATCGCCGCTTACGAGTGGATGGCTGCCGTAACGCTGATCCTGGTAGCCAAATATTTTCTTCCCATTTTCCTAAAAAAAGGTATCTACACCACCAATCAGTTTTTGGCGACGCGATTCAACCAAAATGTGAGCAGTGGTTTCTCCATCATGTGGCTTCTGGTCTATGTATTTGTCAACCTGACTTCGGTAACCTACCTGGGTGCCCTGGCATTGGAGAATATCCTGGGTATTGAGCTGATTTACGGCATAATCGGGCTGGCAGCCATTGCGGGAGTCTATTCTATCTTTGGAGGACTGGGGGCAGTAGCCTGGACAGACGTCATACAGGTCATCTTTTTGATCGGCGGAGGACTAGTGGGCTCTTATTTGGCACTTGATGCGGTTTCTCCGGGCTCAGTCTTTCAGGGTTTGGACGTCATTTACACGGCAGCCAGGGATCACTTCGACCTTATCTTGGAGCGAGATCCTACGATACCCATGCAGGAGGACGGATATTTTAACCTTCCCGGAATGGTGGTCATCCTGGGGGCTATTTGGCTTTCAAATTTTGGATATTGGGGATTCAACCAATATATCATACAGAAGGGTCTGGCTGCCCGCTCAATGAAGGATGCCAAAAACGGACTTATTTTTGCCGGCCTGCTCAAGCTGATTATCCCTTTGATTGTGGTCATTCCCGGTATCGCAGCCTACGTATTCTTTCAAAAGCAAGCCGTAGATCCCAACTTCCTCCCCGACCTGCTCGGCAAAAGTATGGAGGAAATCGGGACCATCAACCCAGAAACTCCTGACGAAGCCTATCCCTGGCTGCTCCGCAATTTTGTACCTACGGGTGTGAGAGGATTGGCATTTGCTGCCTTGGTGGCTGCCATTGTTTCCTCCCTGGCTTCTATGATCAACAGTACCTCTACCCTATTTGCTATTGACATTTACAAGCCTTTGATCAATAAAAATTCAACGGAAAGGCAGTTGGTCCTGATCGGTAGGATTGTCGCTTTTTCAGCCCTGGTGATCGCCACTTCTGTGGCTCCCCTACTTCAGAATTTTGGGCAGGTATTTCAGTTTATACAAGAATTTACGGGATTGATCTATCCGGGTGTAGCAGTAGTCTTTGCGATGGGCCTTTTTTGGAAACGGGCCAATACGACGGCGGCTGTTTCGGTAGCCTTGCTGACCTTTCCCCTGGGCTTTGGAGCCAAGTTTCTATTCCCCAACATGCCCTTCCTGGTCCGTATGGGATATATCTTCGTCGTCATGGTAGCTGTAGCCTCGCTTTTTATCTTTTTTGACAATAGAAATGATGAAGACGACAGCGAACAAGGAGGTCTCAGCGAGTCGACTAAACGAATGATGAGAAATTCGGCCTATGGCTTTGGAGCCTTGGGGCTGGGAATGGTGATATTTGCCTTCTCCACCTTCAATTCTCTCAGAGGAATAGGTATTGAAGGTCTTATCTTCCTAGGCTCTGCCCTGAGTATGATCGGTGTGGTCCTTTATACCAATGCGACCAACACCCTGGCCGATAAAAATGCTATTCGCTACAAGCCATCTCTTTTTGAGACCGGCCTGTTTTTTAACATTGGAGCGGTTATCATCATATTGGCAGTAGGTGCCCTATACACCTTCTTTTGGATGCCGGGCATGTAGGACCCTGGGCAAGGAACACAAAAAATCCCCAAGGTATTCGATATCTAGGGGATTTCCATTTGTAAAAGAAAAAATTATCTGGATTTGGGTCAGGGCTGGGGGAAATCTACATGATATAAAAGCCCCTTGCCTAGGGATGGCACTGGCTCACCTCGCTGACCATTTCTCCGGAAGGGCTTAAGTAGGGAATGCCAAGATCGAGGCCCCGAATGACTAATAAGAGGGTCAGGACCAGGGCAAGGGTCTGTAAAGCGGGTCTGTATTTCCTGATTTTTTCACGGGGGACAAAAAACCCTGCCAGGGTAAGGGCCATGGTAGCAGGTAGGGTTCCCAAGCCAAAGAGTGCCATAAAGGCAGTACTTTGCCACCATTGAGGCATGGCCAGGGCTCCAGCCAAGGCCAGGTAGACCATTCCACAAGGCAGAAACCCATTTAGGATGCCCGTATTGAAAAGGGTGGGCATGTGTTGATGTTGAAGGGACTTACCCAGAGAATTTCGAAGCGAGCTAAATATCTTTTGAAAAAAGGGAATACGGGTAAGCTTGTTTTCCCATTGGGGAATAAATAGGGCAAGGAAAATACCCACTCCCAATAGGATGGAAAGGCCCCTTTGCATTCCAATAAGCGAGATTCCCTGTCCAAAAAGGCCCAGGATCAGTCCCAGGATAGCATAGCTCACCGTTCTGCCCAGATGATAAAGGCCTCTTCCAGCGACAAAGCTACCGCTGATTCGCTTTTTGCCCGGCAGGGCCAACATGAGAGGACCACACATCCCCACGCAGTGAAAACTACCTGCTAATCCGATAAATATTGCCGATCCTATCCAGAGCATTCGCCATTATTTTTGGTGATCCAAGGGGAGTGAAATAAATCTTCACTCCCCTCGCCATGTTACAAGATGATCAATTGGTCCTGATAGAAAGGCTTGCCTTCAGACTCCCAGTCGAGAAGGACTTTCCACTGTCCCCGCGAAAGGGCGGAGACGTCGATCGCCTGCCGATTATTTTCCAATTTTATGTCAAACTTCTGGTCTGCTTTCGAATTGGCAGGTCGATAGAGCTGAATGCTGCCTTTGATTTCCTCGAGATCTGGAAAGCTGATCTTCAGGTATTGAGCCTGGATGTCATACATGATCTTGACTTTCTGATCCAGGCTGTTGGTATTTCGGATTTTCTCTACCTTTTGGTCGTAGTTGACCTCCTGGGCATAGTAATCCTTGGTTACCAGGTGAATCTTGTTGTACTTGATGCAAGCGAAGACCATTCCAAACATGAAAAGGGCGAAGCTTGTGTAGAGCAGTGTTATTTTATATCCCCAACTCATAGCGCTGATTTTTTTTGGGTTCATCTTCATAATTAAGGACCATGGGTCCCAGGAAACTGGCCTTAGAGCGATCGAGAAGGACTTCGCCTCCCCACACCTCCAGGGTTATTTTATTTTTTTGCTTTTTGATGTCCTCCTTGAGAATCTTGACCAGGATGACGCCTTTGGCGATGGATTGGCCTTCGACCCTTAAGCTATCTCCGACCACCTCTATTTCTCCTTCTTGATCGATGAGTCTAAAGCTGATCGGATAGTTTTCCTTGGTCTTATTGACGATCTGTACGTTGTAGACATTTTGGAGCTGTCCATCTTCGGTCTCCTGATAGAGTACCCCGGGAGTCCTGAGGATGGTAGCCTCCACGGCGTTTCGGCTGGCCAGAGAGAAGCCAAAGACACCTAGTACAGCGATGAGGGCTACAATGTAGCCGATTACCCTGGGAGTGAGGCCAAAGGGCGCCTTGGATTCAATTCCGTTGTGAGAGGCATAGCGAATCAGGCCCTTGGGTCTGCCAATTTTCTCCATGACGGTATCACAGGCATCCATACAGGCGGTGCAGTTGACGCATTCCAGCTGGGTTCCGTTTCGGATGTCGATTCCGGTAGGGCAGACCTGGACACAAAGGCTACAATCCACACAGTCTCCCTTTTCTTGTTTGAGGATGGGATCTTGCTTCCTCTTTGAAATTTTACCCCTTGGCTCTCCCCTCACCCAATCATACATGACGGAGATGGAGTTGTTGTTGAGCAAGACGCCCTGCAATCGGCCGTAGGGGCAGATAATGATGCAGGCCTGTTCACGCAACCAGGCAAAGACAAAGAAGAAAACGGTGGCAAAGGCCATCATGAAGCCAAAGCGACCATAATTCTCAGCAGGAGGACTGCTGACCATGTCCAGCACCCGCTCAATGCCAAAGATATAGGCCAAGACCGTATTGGCGATTAGAAAAGAAATGGCATAGAAGATACCGTACTTGAGTACCCGTTTCCCGATCTTTTGTCCGTCCCATGGGGCTTTGCTGAGTTTGCGCTGGGCGGATGCATCCCCTTCAATCCAGTATTCTATTCTTCTGAAGACCATCTCCATAAAGAGGGTCTGAGGGCAAGCCCAGCCACACCAGAGGCGACCAAAGACCACCGTAAAGAGAATGATGAAAACAAAGAAACTGATCATGGCCAGGACGAAGAGGTGAAAGTCCTGGGGCCAAAAGGGCATGCCAAAGATGACAAACTTTCTTTCGATGATATTGATCAGGAGGAAGGGGTTGCCATTGATTTTTATAAAAGGAGTAACAAAGAAGAGGGTCAGCAAAAAGTAACTCACCCACTTGCGTAGGTCATAGAAGCTTCCCTTTGGTTTTCTGGGATAAATCCAATTTCGCTTTCCGTCCTCATCCACCGTGGCGATCGTGTTGCGGTACCCCTCGGTATCTTCATAGATGAGTTCTTCGATGCTCTTGTCCTTGTCAAGTATCGACATATCTATAGCTTGATAGAAGGAGAGAGCTTTTGGCCCCCTCCTTTTTGATTTAGTTCATGGCGATAGTGGTCGTATCTGCCTTGCTATTTTGGGTAGAATCTACAGGTACAGGTACATAGAGCTTACCTTCGGGATCTTTTGCATTGGGAGGATTGCTCCCTTGCAAGGTTAGAATATAGCTGGAGACCTGCTGGATTTCTTTGGGTTTGATCTCCTTTTGCCATGCCTGCATAGCGGTAGCTGGCACACCGTACTTGATGGTCTTGAAGACGTCCTTGATGTCTCCCCCATGCTTCCAGTAGGGATCGGTGAGATTGGGACCAATTGTTCCTCCTCCCATGGGTCCATGGCAGGACTGGCAGTTTTTGGCTTCGTAGATCTGCTTTCCAATGGCTATATCTGAAGCTTCTGTCATGAGGACCGCATTGCTTTCATTGACTGTATTGGCCACTTTCTCCAAATATGCCTTGTGGACTTCCTCAGCCTCTTCCATGGCGATTTCAAACTTTTCGCTAGAGGAGATTCCCTTTCCCCACAACCATGTGAGGTAGGGCTGCTCTGCAACGTGAAAGTGGATCAGGTAGAAAAAGGCAAAGACAATGCTAAAGTAAAACCCATACTTCCACCAGGGAGGAAGATTATTGTCGAGTTCGCGAATACCATCGTATTCGTGGCCCAGGTCGATGGACTCTTCTTCCTCGATGGGCACGGCATCGTTGAGCTTTTTGTTCCAAAAACTCCATTTGAGCCAGGAGGTCTTGGCACGGGCTTTTTCTTTGGCTTCCGCCACAGAAATACCCTCTTTGGCGGCTTCCTTTTCAAAGACCCTAGCGCGTACGAGGGTCAGGATGGTACCTGCCAGAACCAAGGCGACCAGGGACAAGACGATCATCGTAAAGATCAGGGTCGTCATCAGTTCCTTGCCTCCTAGGGAGGTTCCGCTTGTTTCGGCATAGCCCAGGGTCCCCAGAATGGATACCAAAACGGCTAGTGCCAGGCTTCTTTTATATAAGTTGTTGTTCATTAGTCCAAAGATCTGGCTTGATTGACTAGCGTTCGTTTGGTGATGTAGCCTTCTTCCTCATCCCCTCTCAGGGGGATGGAAGCCAGCTCGGCGACATCCTTTTTCTTCATTCTGATCACATAGATGAGCAGGATGGCAAAGAAAGTGGTGAATATCAGAATTGATATGACCGGGAAGAGGCTTACGTCTTCGATAGATCTCAGTACTTCTTTCATCGCTGTTTATTTTGTGGCGGTGTTTTTCTCGTCTACATTTTTGATGTCTGTACCCAGGCGCTGCAGGTAGGCAATCAGAGCTATGATTTCCCTGTCTGCTTTGGTCCTGATGCTTTGTCCCTGTGCCTCAAGATCCTTGTTGATGTCGTCGGCGATTTCCTTGGCCTGAGCCTCAAGGTCGGCCAGGGCCTGCTGGTCGTAACCTTCCTCATAAGGTACTCCAAAGGTCTGCATGGCTCGGATTTTCCGGTCGATCATGGAAACGTCGAGCTTCTCTGTAATCAACCATTCGTAGGAAGGCATGATGGATTTCTCTTCGATGGCCCTTGGGTCATACATATGGGTAAAGTGCCAGATGTGGCTGCGTTTATTTCCTTCCCGTGCCAGGTCCGGACCTGTTCGCTTAGAGCCCCACTGGAAGGGGTGATCATAGACAAACTCACCGGCCATGGAGTAAAGTTGATCATCGGGATCATAGCGTTCTACCTCGTCGCGAAAGGGACGGATCATCTGGGAGTGGCAGACATAGCAGCCTTCCCGGAGATAGAGGTCTCGACCTTCGAGTTCGAGGGGAGTGTAAGGCTGTACAGATGCTATGGTTGGCACATTTGACTTGACCATGAAGGTAGGCACCATTTCTACTACCCCTCCGATGAGGATGACTCCGGTAGCGAGAAGAAGCATCTGATTGGGACGTCTCTCGATCCAGCGGTGCCAGTATTCGCCTTTGTGTTTTTTGAATCCCTTTTTCAGTGGAGGAGCCTGTGCAGCCTCGTCCTTCACAAATTTTCCTTGAATCCCCGTCTTGATCAGGTTATAAACCATGATAAACATCCCTACGACATAGAGGGTACCTCCTACGGCTCTCAACCAGTACATCGGAATGATCTGTGTTACAGTCTCCAGGAAGTTGGGGTAAACCAGGAAGCCATCTTCGTCAAATTGTTTCCACATCATGCCCTGTGTCCACCCAGCCCAGTAGAGGGGCAGACAGTAGAAAATGATGCCAAGGGTACCTATCCAGAAGTGAGCATTGGCGAGTTTGGTAGAAAATAACTTGGTATTCCACATCCGCGGAACCAACCAATAGAGGGCTCCAAATGTCAGGAAACCATTCCAGCCCAGGGTACCTACGTGTACATGAGCGATGGTCCAGTCCGTAAAGTGTGAGATGGAGTTGACAGACTTGAGGGAGAGGAGAGGACCTTCGAGGGTGGACATACCATAAGCCGTTACGGCGACCACCATAAATTTCAATACAGGAGAGGACTGAACGCGGTCCCAAGCACCCCTCAGGGTCAGAAGTCCATTTAGCATACCTCCCCAACTGGGAGCGATCAGCATAATGGAGAAAACAGTACCCAAAGACTGGGCCCAGTCTGGCAATGAGGTGTAAAGAAGGTGGTGAGGGCCTGCCCATATATAAATAAATATCAGGGCCCAAAAGTGTATAATAGAAAGCCTATAAGAGTAGACTGGTCGGTTGGCCGCCTTGGGAATGAAGTAATACATCAGTCCCAGGTAGGGAGTAGTCAGGAAGAAGGCGACTGCATTGTGGCCATACCACCACTGCACGAGTGCGTCCTGCACACCTGCGTAGATGGAATAGCTCTTCCACATGGAAATGGGAAGCTCAATGTTGTTGACGATGTGCAGTACCGCAACAGTAACCCAGGTAGCCAGATAAAACCAGATCGCCACGTAAAGGTGTCTTTCTCTACGTTTGGCAATGGTTCCTATCATATTGATCCCAAAGATGACCCATACCACAGCGATGGCAATATCAATAGGCCACTCGAGCTCGGCATATTCCTTGCTGGAAGTGATACCGAGGGGAAGGGTGATCAGGGCAGCGAGGATAATGGCCTGCCATCCCCAAAAATGGATGCGACCCAGGAGGTCGCTAAACATACGTGTCTTCAAAAGACGTTGGAGCGAGTAGTACACACCCATAAAAATGCCATTGCCCACAAAGGCAAAAATGGCAGCATTGGTGTGAAGAGGTCGGATTCGGCTGAAAGTCAGGAATGGAATTGCATCCCAAAGGAAAAATTCCGGAAGGACAAGTTCGAAGGCGGCGATCAAACCAACCAACAAGCCAGCAACTCCCCAAAAAACTGTCGCCAGGATAAACATCCGTACAACCTGATTGTCATAGGCGAAAGTCTCCAGGACGCTGGCATCTTGAGTTCTGGTCTTAGTTACTGTCGGATTCTGAGTCATAATGTTGTGATTCGTCAAATAACATTCGCACAGATGGTGTATAGTCGTCCTCATATTGATCGGTCCTGACCGACCAGAAAAAGGCGATCAAAAAGACCAGTGCGATAAGGAGACTAAAACCAACCAGAATGAAGATGGCACTCATGATAGCTTTTTTAAATATGCCCAAAGGTAAATATGTAGGCATCTGAGCCTCATGATAAGCCTCAAAGGCGGTGGGGACTTTTGTCAAAAGGAATATTAAACTTCCTGCCGATCCACCATGTACTTAGCATGCCGTAGATGACCACTGACACTGAACTTAGCGGCATCAATACGGCTGCAAATAAAGGCGTCAAAAGACCCATCACTGCCACAGTGAGCCCAAGGCTGTTGTAGATCAGCGATAAGGCAAAGCCTCCACGGATCAGGCTTACATTCTTTTTTGCCCAGTCCATGTAACTTTTCAAATGGCTGACCTGCCTGCCTTCCATGATTCCGTCGCAGGCCGGGGAAAAAGTCTCTGCAGACTCCGAGATTGCGATACCCACATCAGCCGCCCTGAGAGCCCCCGCATCATTGAGCCCATCACCTACCATCAATACCTTTTTTTCTTTCTGCTGTAAGTATTTGATGTAGGATTCTTTTTCCATGGGCGACTGCTGAAAACGAACGTTATCCTTTTCTTCAAAATAGGGTTCCAGGAATTTCCTGTCCTTCTCTGAATCTCCGGAAAGGAGGCTCATTTCATAATCTATCCCCAAGTCGTTCAGCAAGGGACCGATGTCGGGTCGGAAACTGACCTGGTAGGTAAACCTCCCCTTTATTTCACCATCTATGCCAAGCCAGGTACCTTCCTTTTCGGGAAGGGAGACAGATAATTCTTCCATGAGGAAGGCCCTACTTCCCAACATAATTTCCCGGCCACACACCCGAGCTTTGATTCCCTTTCCCGGAATCTCCATATAAGCTTCCAGAGGAAAGAAGATAGAAGGAAGGGAGGCAGCAATCATCCGACTGACCGGATGCTGAGAGTGCCGGGTCAGGCTTGCCACCCACTTTTCTTGCTCAAGGCTCAGCACTCCCTCAAAATTTAATTGATCAAGGGCATTTTTGTGGGTAAGCGTTCCGGTCTTGTCGAAGACCAAATGATCAATTGAAGCTAGTTTTTCGATGATTCCCGCCTGTTTGAGGTAGAATCCTTTTTTGCCAAACAGACGAAGGCTGTTTCCAAGGATGATGGGTGAGGTCAGGGCTAGACCACAGGGACAGGCTACGATGAGGACAGCTGTAAACACATTGACTGCCTGCCCCAAACCGGAGTTTATGCCCCAAAAAATTCCCGCAGCAGTAGCGATAAGAAGTATGGCCAGGGTAAAGTTTTTACTTAAGCTATCTGCCAAGCTGTCAATGCTCTTCTCGGCTTTTACATCCCCATCCTCCTGCTTCCACAATTGGGTCAGGTAGGAATGAGACATGTCCTTGATAACCTGTACTTCGATGGCTGTACCTACCTCTCTGCCCCCTGCATAGATCAAATCTCCACTTTGCTTGGGAACGGGGATGGACTCTCCCGTGACAAAGCTGTAGTCGATCTGGGCCTTATCCGATATCAAAATAGAATCGGCGGGAATCAGCTCCTGATTGCGGATAATAAGGGTATCCCCGGGTAGGACAGTGGTGACCGGAACGCTTTGTTCTGCTCCATTTTCTATCCGGGTGGTTGAAAGAGGAAAGTAAGATGAGTAATCCTTATCAAAAGAAAGCGTGTCATAAGTTTTGCGCTGAAACCATTTGCCCACCAAAAGAAAAAATACCAGTCCTGCGAGGGAATCCAGGTAGCCAGCTCCACTTTGAGTAAAAATTTCTACAGTAGAGCGAAAGAAAAGCGCCAGAATTCCCAGGGATACCGGTACATCAATGTTGAGGTTCTTTTGCCTGAGTCCTTCGATTGCAGGCTTGAAAAAGAGGGTGGAGCTATAAAGAAGGACCGGAAGGGAAAGTGCCCAATTGAGCCAGGCAAAGAAGGTGATAAAATTGCCCTCAAAAGCCCTACTAATCCCAAGGTATTCGGGAAAGCTGAAAAGCATGATATTTCCAAAACAGAAGCCAGCCACTCCCAAACGCAGGTAAAATGGCCGGTCGATATGGCTTTGCGGCTTCGCATCTTTTTGGTCGAGAGATATCTGAGGCTCATATCCAATAGAGGTCAGGACCTCTACTACCTCCCGCAGGCTTATCTCTTCCCGGGCAAAGGTCAGGTGCGCCGTCTTCCTCATGAAATTCACCCTCGATTTTCGGATTTCAGGTCGAAGGAGGTATAACTTTTCGAGTAGCCAAATGCAGGAGGCACAGTGAATCTGGGGAAGCAAAAAGGTGACTGTACTGATTTCCTCATCCTGAAAGTCCAATAGCTGGCGCTCCATATCGGGATGGTCCAGGTAGGCGAATCTTTCCCTTCTTTGGTTGCTTTTTAACTTGATCCCTGGATGCTTCTCCAGGTCGTAATAGGCGCACATGTCCTTTTCCTGAAGAATCTCATAGACCATTTTACATCCCTCACAACAAAAAAATTTGTCGTCAATCTGAATACTTTGGTCGGGACAGGAATCCCCGCAGTGGTGGCAGCTCAATTTTTCCGTAACAGCAACTCTTTCACTCATTTCCAGCCTGATTTGGATAAGGGTTGGAAAGTAAATGCCCTTCCAATTGGCAGGAACCCAACCTTCCTATTCCTCCAAGGTAGACAGGGCCGCAGGCAGGAGAAATGTAAATGGTCCGGAAAGTATATGACTTTTATCAATGCAGGTAATCTGAGGCACGAGTTACGTTTTGCCCAGTTCCTGCGACCAAAGAGCAAATACGTCTACTCACAATTCTATTAACCTAAATATCAACGAGATGAAAATATTACTTCTTCAGCTACTGCTCTTGATCCTATTTTTGCCCTGCACCCTGGCCCAAAGCCCCAATGAGTTGGCTACACAGCTGACTCAGGAATATGAAACCAAGCACGGAATCAGCCTTACCGATTATCAACGAGAGCATGTGCAGTCCAATTACCTTGGAGCCATCAATAAGTTGCAGCGCATTCAGCATTTACAATCTTCTAATCTCATGCTTTTTGAGCAAAAAAGACAAAAGATTGTGGCTGACGTGGAAGTTTACAACTCTCGCCTCCTTACAGGAAATCAAATGCGTCAGATCAATTCAGGTAAAAGCTCCATCCAATGGCCGGGTCGCAGCGAGCCCCAGGCACCTGAGAGCAACCAAGAGGAGTGGGAAGAAGAAACTGTCGAAGAAGTAGATCTTCCAGCTGATAAAATGCCTACGGAGGAAGTCGTCGAAGAAGACTGGGAAGAAAAGAGTGAAGAAGGCACTACGGAAGACGGAGATATCCTCGATAAGACTGTAGACAAATTGCTTGCTACCGGGGACTCAACCTCTACCGATTCTTCAAAGGGGAAGAAAGTACTCAAAAAAAGCCTGAAATTTTTGTACAAAGAACTGCTCCGCCCTGCTTTGGATAAGTCTCTGGAAGAGAAGGATACAAAGGAAGAGAAACCCAATAATTGATTCCTCAACCTATTATTTTCAGGAATTTAAATATTCATCCCGAAGCTATTCATTTGATATCTTTTATAAGATTTCCCCTTCAGGGAAGGGGAAATCTTTTTTATACAGATAAAAAACATCCACATTTTTGGAGCTTAGAAAGAGATTATCTCTGATGACCTCAAAGGCTCTATACCCACCCATCCGTGAGAATCATTATTATATCAGATTACTCACAAGAAATAGTTTTAAAATAATCGTATATTCATTAGGGCTGATAATTCCTCTATCATGAAAAAAGTATATTCCTATCTACTCCCTATCCTCCTCTTGATGCTACCCCTGCTTGTATTTTCTCAAGATAATTTCAAGAGTCTGGCTCATGAAGCCTGGAACATTGGCGAGGCCTACGAAGCCACAGGAGGCGCTTCCTATGGATATATTGCAGAGCAATATCATGAGGCGGGTAAAAACTATCACCTTGAGGCTGAAACTTACACAGCTGACGCCAACAGGAGAAAGTACCTGACCCGGGCACAGAAAGCCTACTTTAAAGCTCAATATTATTATGACAGAGACGGGTATCTAAACAAAGCAGAAGCCATAGGTAAGGAGCTGTTGAAAGTCGAAAATGAGCTGAAGGGAGTTACCTACCAAAACCAATCTGACAAAAATGATGGCCAGGATCCTAAGGAACCAGCAATTCCGGCTCCGGGGAAAGCCTTGGGGGAAAGCATAGAATTTTCTGCCCGATATGGCATTTTTTCGGTAAAGCCTCCGGCGAGTATGGGGAAGCTCATCCCTCGACGGAGCGAGACAGTGATGACCATTACCTCTGTCGAATTATCTCCTGAACCCCTGGCCATTGGGCTTACGGAGACAGCCTTCAGCCTGATTCCGGGCATGAAGTCGGCCGAGGCCCTACCATCTGCTGAGGATATGTGTGAAAATGGGAGCAACTTCCTAATCAATGGCCAGGAAATCCTCCAAATGATGCAAAAAGAAGGGGTTGACCCTGGCGAAATGAAAGAAGACTTAAAAAAGACCAAATTGGGAACCAAGCAAGAGGTCATCAATATAGGTCCTGCAAAGGCTTGTCTGGTGGTGATGGGCGGAACATCAGCTACAGAGGATTATGTAATGGTGATGCTTCGCTTTATCCACCATGAAAATCTCTACAGTTTTGCGCTAAAAGGCCCTTCTAAGTGGGCAGATATATTAGAAAAATCAGCGAGAAGCTTTCGAATAAAGCCCGTCGAAATTCCGGAGGGCGGAATTGAATGTTTAAAGGGAGAGGAAATCCTTCGGGAAGGTCTGGCCATCAGGTCCTACCTCAAACTTCCCCCTCCCAAAGGTGAAGGAAAGATTCGATTTTCAGTTAGCCCGGTTTTGCCCAGGACACAGGTCCCTCTCGAAGGATGGAGGCGGATTCTCCAGGGGATCAATACTTCCCTGACCATTTATCAGGGTGCGGAACTATACATTAGAATCAAATCACCAGATAAGGTGGAAAGCATCAGAGATCTGTGGAATAGAGAGAGTAAAGTGGCCTCCGACAATTGGGCGGTAGAATTTGCACGGGATTATACCATGGAAGCTATTTTAGAATTAGGAGATGTAAGCGCCCTCAATTATTCTAGGGCCATAGAGGGCTACCTAAGCGTAATGGAGACCTGTATAAAAGGTATCAATAGCCTGGAAAGTAAAATTACACACATGTCCGCCAATGTGGAATGGGAAGTTCCCTACCTGAGCATCACTGCGGAGTGTACACCCCGTATGAAATGCAGGGATGGACGCCTGATACCCGACAAAGATTTTGTGCTGAGCAAGGAATGGAAAAGGGATACCTTGGTCGAACGCCGGCAGAAGGAATTTCTCACACCCATACAGGTGAATATAGAGAAGGAGAGAATGAAGGCTTTTGTAGAGGAGTTGCTTGTCAACAGGGAAAAATTGGAAGAAAAAAAGGAAGATGGCTTATGCGCAGATGCAATAGACCGCATACGAACCTTTAGTTTTTGGGAAACTAGCGAACAGTGTCTAAGGATTGAGCGGCGGATGATAGAGGCCGAGAGGAAGAAAGAAAAGTGGGATCAAGAAAAAGATGAATGGGAAGAACAACTAGAAGCCTTCGAGGCTGGAAAAAATCAGAAAATCCCCCTCCTACAAAAAAATATAAAAGAATGGGAGGCTAGGAAAGAGATCGTCGATGCTGAGTTGGACAAGGTGGATAAACGCATGCAATTATTCAAAACTAATGAAAAACACATGGACAAGGATGAATATGATCGCAGGCAACTGCTCAATCAGAGAGCATATCAAAAACTATTTGATGAATCCGATTTTCTTGAAATACAGATTACAAAGGCCAGAAAGCAAATCAGATATTATGAGGAAGTAGTATTTGAGAGAGAAGCCAGGGATAAGATTAGCAGGCTACGAGATGACATTGATGACCTTCGAAATGAAATCAGGAGACTCAGGGAAAAAAGAAAGCAGTTAAGCTGCAGTTGAAGCAGGATATAGATATTTTTTCGCAGCTTCATAAGCTACATTCGCTGCATACAGATTCAAAATAGAATTAAGTGCCTTCAAGTGGGAAGGAAAAGTAGCTGACTTGCTGCCCTTTCTTCAAGTCCCTCAGTGAAATGTGGGGCCAGGGGTAAATAAAGCTGGGATCAAAAGCCAAGAAGAAAGGATTAAAGAAATCCCAAAGCCACAAAATTTCCGGGGCAGCTCAAAAGGAAATTTCCAGAGCTATACTTAGGCCTGATGGGTCCATAAAAAAGCAAGCCCCGAAAGAATATCCTCGCGGGGCTTGCATTCATTTACGGGTTTAGGTTTAACGCTTCATTCTGTCGTATTTCTTTTTGAATCTGCGGTACAACATCTGATGCTTGTCATCGAGGACGATTTCTCTTCCCTGAATAAATGCATAAATGAGTTTGTTGCCTCGCATATCGAGGGCATCCCCCTCCGAGACGAAAAATGTGGCGTCTTTACCCTTCTCCAGGGTGCCCAACCGCTGATCTATTCCCAAAATCCTGGCTGTATTTGAAGTAATGGTCTTCAGGGCTTCTTCCTTGTCCAGGCCATAGGCTGCCACAGTCCCTGCAAAAAAGGGCAGGTTGCGGGCAGAAGAAGCACCGCTGTAGCTCAATCCTACCAAAACACCCTCCTTGTGGAGCATACCCGCTAATTTGTAGGGCATGTCTACATCTTCAGCATTGGTACTGGGAAGGGAGTGAACGTTTCTTAGGATGACGGGGATTTCATTTTCCTTCAAAAAATCCATGCAATAATAGGCCTGGGCTCCACCCAGGACTACAATGCGACTGACCCCCCACTCCTTGAGCATGGAAACAGCCTTTACGATAGCTTTGGCCCGGTTTACTTCTAGGTAAAGGATCTTACTCCCGTCAAATAAACCTTTCATGGCTTCCAACTTCAGATTTTTGGGAGAGGGATCGGAGGCCTTGGTGTAGGCCGCTCCATCAGCAAAGGCCTTGCGATAAGCCTCTATCGCCTTGGCGAAGTCGGGATTGGGACGATTGTTGGTTTCGCCCAGCCACCACCGGGGTCCATACATTTCTCTGGGCCAATCGATCTTGATGCCGTCCTCCATACGAATTGCAGCGTCTTCCCAATTCCAGGCATCTAGCTGCACGATGGAAGAAGTTCCACTCACACCCCCGCCCTGAGGCGCTACCTGTGCGGTCAGGATACCATTGGTGCGGGTAGTGGGAATGAGATGAGAATCGGTATTGTAAGCCACGATGCTTCGAACCTCAGGATTGAAAGCCCCAATCTCATTGGCATCACGGCTGGCACTTACAGCTCCAATTTCTACCAGGCCCAGGTCTGTCTGTGGCAGGATAAATCCGGGATAGATATGCTTTCCTTCGATATCCACCCTTTGGAAGCCGCTAAAACTGCGATCCTCCTTGCCTGCGTACAGAATCTTTCCCTTTTCAAAGGCCAGTGTGGCATTTTCAATGACCTTCCCATTTCCCAGATGGAGGGTCGCTCCCTTGATCACTATGCCCTCCGACTGTTCAGGCGCAGGGGTAGGAATCACCTGTGCCTCCATCACAAGGGGGAAATACAGGGCTGCAAGGCTTAAAATATATATGAGTTGTTTCATTTTGCTTTGAATCTGTGGTAAAAAATCAATGTCCGTGGCTGGCTTCCACCTGATAGTCGATGATCTCATCGCAGTGCCAACTGTGCTTTTTCTCTCCTCTGGGTGGCTGGGTCCGGCTACCTTTCTTCTTTTCGTACCTCATCTTTTGGATCAGACGGTTTCTCTCAGCTTTTATGGCCTCCCTCAGTTGATTATCCTTCTCTATGCTGTATTCGACCTTGCCATCCACCAGGGTCATCTCTGCTTTGGCATAGATGGAAAGGGGATGATCAGTCCACAATACGAGATCTGCATCTTTACCTTTCTTGATAGAACCCATCCGATCATCGAGGTGAAGGAGCTTAGCGGGATTGAGGGTTACCATTTTGAGGGCTTCTTCCTCGGACATTCCTCCGTATTTGACTGATTTTGCAGCCTCTTGATTCAGGCGACGGGCCATTTCTGCGTTGTCAGAATTGACGGCTACGACCACCCCCTGATCTGTCATTAGCTTAGGATTGTAGGGCATGGCTTCATAAACTTCGAATTTGTAGGCCCACCAGTCGGCAAAGGTTGAGCCCCCCGCTCCGTGTTTGGCCATTTTATCAGCTACCTTATATCCTTCCAGAATGTGGGTAAAAGTGTTGACGCGAAAACCAAAACTTTCAGCCACACGCATCAGCATAGTTATTTCTGATTGGACATAAGAATGGCAGGTAATGAACCTTTCCTTATTGATAATTTCCAACAGGGCTTCCAGAGCCAGGTCGCGACGGGGCAAAAGATTTGCCTTGGGATTGGCTTCGTAAGCTTTCCAGTTTTTTTCATACTCCAAGGCCCGGGTAAAGGCATCCACGTAGACCTGCTCGACCCCCATTCGGGTTTGGGGATAGCGAATAGAATTGCTGGAACGAGACCGCTTAACATTTTCACCCAGGGCAAACTTGATATACTCATCAGCCCCTTCGATCAGCAGTTTGTCAGGGGTCTGTCCCCAGCGAAATTTAACGAGGGCAGACTGGCCTCCGATCGGATTGGCCGATCCATGAAGGAGTTGAGCAGCCACTACCCCGCCCGACAATTGTCGGTAAATGTTGATGCTCTCATGGTCCACCACGTCTTTCATCCTGACCATGGAGGAAACCGTTGCTACATCATTGACCCCACTCAGGGCAATGTGGGAATGCTCATCAATGATGCCAGGGGTCAGGTGCTTCCCTTTGGCGTTTACAAGTCTGGCTTTTCCAGGACGAAGGTTTTCTCCCACCTTAGCAATCTTACCATTTCGGACCAGGACATCCAGTCCTTCCACTACACCGGAAGCTTCATTGGTCCAGACCGTAGCATCCTCAAAGAGGATGTCTTCCGTTTGGCTGAGACTGGGAGATCCGTAGGACATAAAGGGATAAATCACCTCACCCAGGTCTTCGGGAGCTTCCTTCTTATCCTCTTCCTCGGATTTATCATCCAGGGAGGATTCAAAACGAGCCATCCAGGAGGTCCAGGTCCCATCGGTCAGGCTACCCTCTCCTTTTAAATCTTTGCCCACTTTTATACCTGAAAGGTGAACCAAATCTCCTGACTCCTTATCTGCTTCAAAGGAAAAACTGAGCCATTCATCCTCATAATTACCTTTTGCCTTCAATTCGGTAGAATCATTGGCCATGACCTTAAACTTGGGCTTTTCGGGAGATCCAGATATTTCGAGGTCATAAGCTTCCTCCCCTACCTCAAGTCGATATTTTCCAAGGATATCTTCACCGGGCATAGATGAAACCAGGTATTTTTTACCTTGAATATAGTTCTGGTAAATTTTTGTCTTGTCCTCAAAAATCTTGTCCGAGGTGATGATAAAATTTGCCAGTTTTCCTTTTTCAAGGCTCCCTAGCCTATCCTGGGCCCTGATCAGCCTGGCTGGGGTGAGGGTCAAGGCCTTCAGGGCTTTTTCCTCGCTCAAACCATGGGCGATCGCCTTGCGCAGGTCCTTCATGAATTCGGATTTCTTCTTATATCCCTCAGTTGTCAGGGCAAATTCAATTCCGGCTTCTTCCAACCTGGAGGGATTGCTGGGCGCCAATTCCCAGTGCTTCATCTGGGAGAGGCTCACCTCTATGGCCTCATAGGGATCGCTCACATCGTAGGTGTCGGGAAAGTTTAGGGGGAGAATGATAGGAGCCTGGGCGCTTTTGATCCAATCCAGATTTTGGTACTCATCTCCACTTCCTTTGATGATATACTGACGGTCAAATTCATCGCCGATCTTGTCTGCTCGCATGAAGTTGAGCTTCCCACTAATTGTAAAAACCTGTGGGAGTCCCTCCAATTGATTCCAGGCCTCCAAACTTTCATCGTAAAATTGTCTATGGCCCACCTTCTCATACCAGTCGGCGTCCATTTGGGTCTGACGAAGCAAGGCCATGTATCCCATGATGGAGGAAGGATAATTCTGCTTGGAGCTTCCCTTGCTAAAACTGTAGTGGGCAGCCGCTCGAGCCATGAGCACCAGTTCATTTTCTTCTTCATCAGCCAGGCTAACCAGGGCGGAGGATCCCCGGGCCAGTCCATCTGGATGATGGGTCAGGACTGCAGCAAAACCCAGGGAACGCATGGTTTTGGCCCATTTTTCATCTTTTTCGAATACTTCTACAGCATCAATGTGAGATTTGATGGCATCATTGGCATTGTAGGGCCCTTCGGTTTGGGGGGGAATGACTTCGGGACCACGTCCTCCCCTCGAACGATCCACCTTCGGCATTCCATAAGAGGTATGAAGATCAATGAAGGAGGGGTATATATAGGCCCCTTTGAGGTCCAGGACTACTGCCGTGGAGGGAATCTCTACTTCTGTACCGACGGCTATGATGCTGTCCCCCTGGATGAGGAGGGTAGCGTCTTCGATGAAAGTCTGGGGGTCCACGCAGATGTTGGCGTGGGTGAAGGCTGTCGCCTGGTTGCGAGGGTCATGGACTCCATTGACAGGAAAGGTTTCCTGGGCGTAGAGGCCGATACCTGACAAAAGGCCAAGTAGAGTAAAGAGTATTTTTCTCATAGAGCTAGCTTTATGGTGAATTACACGGATAATTTCCTTTGGGGAAAAACAAATTTCAAGCTATGGGAAAAATATCTTTTGGACAAATACAAGATTGCGAATACATTGGGTAGAGAAGGGAAGTAGAATAAGCTAGCCTTTGGGCCTAACAAAGAAGGGAGTGTTAGGTTATAAATTAAACACATATAAAATGGGTAAAATTCTACTGGGAGCTCTGGCCCTAACGGCCCTGGTCTTGGCTCAGCCCAAAAAAGAAAAGGAAATGGACAGATATCCGGCTAAAAATGTACTTGGTGAAGCCCTTCAGCCCTGTTGTACCGATCCCATGACGGGTTTTTACAGAGACGGCAGTTGTCATACAGGGCCCATGGATCGAGGCGTCCACGTGGTTTGCGCCATCGTTACGGATGAATTTCTGAATTATTCTGCCTCCTGCGGCAACGACCTCAAGACTCCCATGCCGGCCTATGGATTTGAAGGGCTCAAAGCTGGTGATGGCTGGTGTCTCTGCGCCGACCGCTGGAAAGAGGCCTACGAAGCTGGTGTGGCTCCCCCCGTCAAACTGGCCTCCACCCATCAAAAAGCCCTGGAAATCCTGAGCCTTGAGATGCTGAAAGAAAAGGCCTTGTAGGGGGGCTTCTTGTAAAACGGGAAGTCTTCAGCTCCTTGAAAATGAGAGATATGAGAGGATAGGAAGGTGGTTAGGTAAGGCTCGAAAAAAAAGTAGAGACTGATCCTGAGATTCCCAAGGTGTTTGCTGAGGTAGTCTCGGACTATCAAGGAGGCCTCCCCCAGGATGAATGCGTTCGCTGGATTGGGTTGAGTCCGATTCAAATCCAGCGCAAACTGGCGGAGCTCGATTTTGAGCTAAGCTTTTACTTGATTGACTAACTACTTGATGCGCAGGGCTTCCGCAAGCGTCAATACCTCAAGTCTGCTCCCACCAAGCAGGTCTTTCAACGCAATGAGCAGTTCGAAAAGATTAAGCAACTCAAAGACCGTTTTCTCGATGAAGGGCTTCCTGTGCTCCGTATCGACACCAAGCAAAAGGAATTGATTGGCAATTTTGCCCGAGCGGGTAGTTATTACGATACTCAATCTCGCCTGGCCAATGACCACGATTTTCGCTCCCATGCTGATGCCATTATGGTCCCACATGGCCTCTATGATGCAGGCGATAATCATGGATATCTGACTTTAGGCATCAGCAAAGATACCTCGGAGTTTGTCTGCGATAACATCCAAAGCTGGTGGCAAAGCGACTTGCAGTGGAAATACCCCCAGGCCGATTGGATGCTCATTCTCTGTGATGGGGGTGGGTCCAACAATTCGAGGCATTATCATCTTCAAGCAGGATTTGTACCACTTAGCCCAAACCCTGGACATCAACTTGCTTATTGCCCATTATCCCCCCTACTGCTCAAAGTATAACCCCATTGAACATCGACTCTTCTCACAGATTCACCGAGAGTGGAAAGGCGCCGTCTTCCACCGAGTAGAAGTAGCCGAAGAATTAGCCAGGCAAACCACTACCCAAACCGGAGTCAAAGTCAGACAGAACCTCAAAACCTACCAAACTCAAAGACTTGTAAACCCATACTTCAAAGAAAATATTGCACAGTTTGTCCAATTTGATCAGGATATTCCACAATGGAATTATTTCATAAGACCTCAAAAGGAGGAAGTTATTTTTTGAGTTTTACTAAACGGCCAAAATAAGACTGAACGTAGCGTAGGTCGGCTTCCAGGTCGCGTTGTGCATCGATGAAAAACAGCGGGAGTTTTCTCAGGTCGGCGGTAACGTCCTGGCTCTCATCTGCATTTCCCGCTTCCCAGTCCG
>CAZMAV010000016.1:0-116404 GCA_964564415.1 uncultured Bacteroidia bacterium
TTACGCAGCTTACTACAACTCAACTTAATAACTTATTTTTTTACTGGTCCTTAGTAGATTTTCGTGAATCAGATAATAAATCTTGGGACCCGGTTGAGGTATTTTGTAATCGAGTTGCGGCAGAGACTTTAATGCCCGAAAAAATTATTAAAGATGAACTGAAGGCAGTCAATAATCCTCGGGATACCAAGGTCTCTAACCTTGCCCGTAAGCTAGGTGTAAGTGATTTAGCCTTAGCAACTCGGATGGTTTCTTTAAAACTAATTGAGAAAAATGTATATAAAGACTTTAGAAAGGAGCATAAAGCTAAAATGGAAAAATTTTTGGCAGCTAATGAAAAAAAGAAGAAAAAGGGTAACCCAGATCCATATCGTCTAAGGGCGAATCGAAACGGAAAACTTTTCTCACGACTGGTTCTCAATATTTATCGTAGTGGTCAGATTTCAGGAGTTGATTGGTATAGATTAACAGGTGTTAAGCTGAACAAGCTTGATCGTTATCAGGAAGTTTTATGAATAAATAAATATGTTGTACTGCGTAGATAGTAATTTTTTTATTCAGGGTTGGACAAAATATTATTCACCAGAGTTTTGCTCTGGATATTGGGATATTATTGCATCAATGGGAAAAACCGAACAGCTATTTGTTCTCCGTGAGGTGTATAAAGAAATTACAGATGCGGATGACCAGCTTAGCGAGTGGATGAAAACCAAAGAATATCTTGTTCGAGATACCACGGTTGAAGTACAAAGGTGCCTGAGACAAATTTATGCAGCTGACCCCAATCACAAGCGACTGGTGGACTCGACAAAAAATAGGTCCCTAGCAGATCCTTGGGTAATCGCGCATGCTTTGGCTGAAAAGGCAATTGTCGTGACAAAAGAAACCCTTGAAGTAAGATCAAAGAAACGACCAAAAATCCCCAATGTCTGTCAAAATATGGGAATAGATTACATTGATGATTTTGATTTCATTCGCCAGACGAATATTAAATTTATAACAAACATTTCATCCTGATTTTTACGAAACCTCACACTTTAGCATGAATAGAATAATTATTCAGGATATTAATGGAATTAACTATCGAAAAGAATTTCTTCCGAATCAGGCCCTTTGAGGCTGAAAGCCATGAAATCCCTGTCTTGCCAAGTCTATTCTTGGGACTCCAGTCGGCTTTTTCCGGCCTCTATGAAAAGCTTTTTTCCCTCGTAGTGAGCATCTCTGACTTCGGTGATGCTTTCCATGAAGTTCCAGGTGGCAGTGCTGCGCTCCGCCGTGATCTCCAGGTGGATGTAACCGTGATGGATAAGGTCAAACCACTGTAGGTGAGGATTTTTCTCCGGAAATTTTCTCCTCAGTTTGTTGAGGAAGAAGTTTGGCAGGTACTCGTCAAAGTTGGCTGAGGAAATGCTCGGCGTAACCAATTCGACTGCCAGGGGGGGCATTCCTTCGGCATAGGAGTTGATGGGGTCCAGCTTTTCTCCGGGCACTTCATAAGCATAGGAAGCATGGTCATCTCCTGTGAGAAAAATGACATTTTCTATGCTTTCTTTTTTGATGAATTCCATGATTCTGTTGCGGGCGGCGGGATAACCGTCCCACTGGTCCATGTTCCTTTTTTTGCCGGGATAAAAGGGAATGCGGAAGCCCAAAAAGCGGAAGAAAGAGACATCCATGGGTGAAACCATGACCTGGTTGCCGATGATTTTCCATGGTGCTTCTGACTTCATTTCCTGGGAGAGCCATTTCTGCTGAGATTCACCGAGGAGGGTACGCTCTTCGGCTATGTAGTCTTCGGCTTTCATGTTTTTGACGGGCTTGGACCTGCCGATGATGCGGGTATCCACCATGATGAGCTTGACGAGTTCGCCAAAGTCGAAGGAGCGGTAGATGCTCCGCTCTTCGTTGTCGCGGATGGGCATCCATTCGAAGTAGGCTTGCTGGGCCATCTGCTTGCGCTCTTCCCAGTCTCCCTCCTCTTCTTCCTGGTGATTTTCGGCCCCATCGCGGTAAGAATTGTTGGCCGTCTCGTGGTCATCCCAAATGGTGATGAAGGGATGGGCCTGATGGGCCATTTGCAGGAGGCTATCGGTGCGGTAGAGGGAGTATCGCTGTCGGTAGTCGGCGATATTGATGATTTCCTTGGCAGGGCGATGGGTGCGACCGGCTTTTTGGAGTTTCTTCTGGGCATAATGACCAGGTTCGTACTCATAGATGTAGTCTCCAAGGTGGATGACGGCATCTACTTCATCCCTGGCGATGGCCTTGTAGGCATTAAAGTAGCCTCCCTCATAGTTGGAACAGGTAGCCACTGCCAGTTTTACCCTGTCTATGCCTCCCTGCGGCAGGGTTTGAGTTTTACCTATGGTAGAATAGCGGCCTTCATGGCGAAAGCGATAGTAATACTCCCTGCCGGGTTGTAGTCCTGAGACATCCACCTTGACGGTATAATCCCTGCCCGGATGGGTCGTGAAGCTCCCCTGTTTTAAGCCGGCTTCAAAGTTCTTATCAAGGGACATTTCCCAGTAGACGGTGGTCTGCTCCACAGGCTGCTCCGGAGTGACCCTTGTCCAGATGATAACCCTGTCCTGAAGAGGATCGCCCGAGGCTACTCCATGATAAAATGGAGCCATGGACTCCTGAAAGAGATCTGTGGGTTCGGGATAATCATTGAGGTAAAGGTCCCCATCTACAGCAGCGCTGGACTGCGTAAAGCTGTCTGCCGATACCAGGCAGAGCACCAGAAGGGCAATGGGATAAGAGAGACGTGAAATTCCCAGCATCACAAGTATCTTCGTCAAATACATGGGTAAGGAAGCAATCCGATGTGAACTGGGTATTAAATTATTGGAAATCATGAAATTCCTGTTTGTGTTGAATGCCCCGCCGGGCAACTTATTCCCTCAGGGCCGTTTCAAGTCAAAATTCAATTTAATTAAAATGCTGCAAATCACCGCGCCTTCGCCAATGTTAGGCCCGTATGAGAAAATCCCGTAAATTTTGGCCTTGATTTACTGAAGCCGCCTCATGGGAGACAGAAATTTTTCTTGGATAAAAAATGACTATTGGGTATTTATCCTATTGATTACCCTGCTGAGCCTGGGACTGGCAGACCTGCGAAAGAACCGCATTTGGTCTGATGCAGAAGGCTATTACATGTACCTGCCGGCTGTTTTTATCTACGGAGGATTCTACAATGATATTCCCGTCAATACCACCGATCAGTTTCTCATCAATCCCGAGACGGGGATGTACCTGAACAAATACACCTATGGAGTTTCTGTGCTGGAAGCACCCTTTTTTCTGGCAGCCCACCTGATCACCTCCAATGGATGGTTTCATTCATCCAATCCCAATGGCTACTCAAAATCCTACAACGATGCCATCGTGGCGGCGGCTCTCTTCTACACAATGTGGGGCTTGTGGCTGGTTTTTCTGGCATTGCAAAGGTATTTTTCCAAGCCTATTGCCATGCTGACGCCTGCCCTCTTGTACTTTGGGACCAACCTCTGGTTTTACACGGTACAGCAGTCGGGCATGTCTCATGCTTATTCCTTTTTTCTTTTCGCTGTGATCGTCTGGCTTACTCCCAGGTTTTTGGAAAAGCCGACCCACGGGCGAATGATACTTCTGGCCACGGTCATGGGCCTGATCACGGTGATTCGCCCGGTCAATCTCATGCTGGCCCTTTACCCATTGTTGTTTGAGGTAGACAGCAAGGAGGACTTTCAGCGCCGCCTGCAATTTATATGGGATCAGAGGAACAAATGGTTATGGATACCCCTGATGTTTTTCCTTGTCCTTCTGCCGCAGATGTACTATTGGAAAATACAATACGGGCAGTGGCTCTACTATTCCTATGAAGGAGAGGGCTTTACCCACTGGCGCTCTCCCTACATTATTTCTCTGCTTTTTTCCCGTTGGAATGGGATGATCATCTACAGCCCACTCATGGCGATCCCTCTGCTGGGACTTCTTTGGCTAGCCTTCAAGCGGAAGATGAGCGGTCCCGGCCTGCTTGTGCTGATGCTTATCTTTCTTTGGGTAAATGGAAGCTGGCACATGTGGCGCTTTGGGGGAGCATTTGGCTATCGCCCGGTAATCGAATTCATGGCCGTCCTGGCCTTTCCCCTGGCCTATGTACTGAGGGCCAGTCAGCAATGGCACCTGATCTTTCGCATTCTATTCTGGGCCTTGCTGGCCATCTTTGTTTGGTACACCACGAGGATGGGAATGGCCTATTTTGGCTCCTGGAGCGAAGATGCCTGGTCCTGGTGGCACTGGTGGGAGGCGGTCAAGACTGGTAAAAATCCCTATTAAAACCTGGCTAAAGGCAGAAATTACCCTGAGTGGCTGAAAAAGAATGTCAGGTCAGAGCCCATTGCCCCTGCGGAGAATTTTACTGCCGTACTTGGACTTTAGCCGGTCCATGGCTTGGTAGAGATCCACCTGCCTTGGCTGATCCTGAAAAAGGGCGATCTGGGTACCTCCCGGGACCAGGTGGCTAAAGCGGATACCGACCAGCCTCACCCTCAACCTCCGATCGTAGAGTTGTTCGAAGAGGCTGAGGATGCGCTCCAGGAGGACTTCGTCATTGGCGGTGTAGGGGATGCGTTTTTGCTTGCTAAATGTATCGAAGTTGGCATAACGAAGTTTGACGCTTACGCAGGCGGTCAGTCTTTCTTCACTGCGAAGCTGAAAGGCCAGTTGCTCCACCATTCGGACAAGGAGGGTCCGCAGCATGGCTACATCGGTGGTATCCTGAGAGAAGGTCGTCTCTCTGGAGATAGATTTGCGCTCCGAAAAGGCCTCCACCGGACTATTGTCCTCGCCCCGGGCCTTGTGGTAGAGGCTCTGTCCTGATTTGCCAAAGACCCGATGCAAGACGGGGCGAGGAATCTGCCTCAACTGCTCAATGGTACCGATGCCCATGTTGACCAGTTCCTGGCTCGTCTGCTTGCCGACGGATGGGATCTTGCGCACCGAAAGCGGAGCCAGAAAGCCCAAGACCCTGGGGGCGGGAATTTCTACCTTTCCATTAGGCTTGACCTCTCCGGTAGCCACCTTGGAGACCAGTTTGTTGATGGACAGGCCAAAGGAAATCGGCAGCCGGGTCTCCTTGTAGATGCGCCGCCCGATGTGCTGGGCGTAGGACCAACAGCCATAAAAACGCTCCATCCCTGTCAGGTCGATGTAAAACTCGTCGATAGAGGCCTTTTCGAAGATGGGAGAATCCTCCCGAATGATCTCTGTGACCATCTGGGAATATTCGGTATAGGCTTCGAAGTCTCCGGAAATCACAATGGCATGAGGGCAGAGCTGCCGGGCCCTGCGCATAGGCATGGCTGAGTGAACCCCAAATTGGCGGGCCTCATAACTGCAAGAGGCTACGACGCCCCGGTCTCCCCTTCCTCCGATGATGAGGGGCTTTCCCTCCAGTCGACTGTCGTTGAGCCGCTCTACTGAAACGAAGAATGCATCCAGGTCCATGTGCAAGACCGATCGATCTCCTTTTTGGTACATAATTTTGTGCTTGGAAAATCCTGCTTATCGCTTTTTTTGGCTAATTTACTTGGCATATAAATGATTATACGACAAAAATAATTAAATATTGTCTATTTTTTTAGCTAAAATGTCAACATATTTGTCAGGTAGATGTTTTGAAACTATTGGATTTAGCATCCACCTTAGCGACCGTAAATCCCCCTTCGGCCCATGTACCTGAATTGTCATACATACTTCAGCCTGCGCTACGGCACCCTCTCGGTAGAGCAATTGATCGCTCTGGCTAAGCAGTATGGCATTCGCAGCCTGGCCCTGACGGACATCCATAGTACTTCTGCCTGTTACGACTTTGTCAAAGCCTGTCGCAAGGCCGAGATTGATCCGGTGATCGGCATGGAGTTTCGCCGTGGGGATGAGTTGCTCTACATTGCCCTGGCCCGCAACCTCAATGGTTTTCAGGAGATCAATTCTTTTTACTCCAAATACAGCCATCAAAACCGTCCCTTTCCCGATCTGCCACCCTACTGGTCGGATGTTTTTATCATTTACCCTTGGGAGCGAAGGGATCAGGTAAGCCTTTCGGAGCGGGAATTTTTGGGGGTCAAGGCCCATCAGGTCCGTCAATTGCTGCGCTCCCGCTATCGTCATCGGCAGGACAGGCTGGTGATTCATCAACCCATTACCTTTGACGGAGCTTTGGGGCAGCAGGTGCATCGACTCCTCCGCGCCATCGACCACAATACCCTCCTGGATAAGTTGATGCAGCGCGAACAGGCCGGAGAAGACGAAAGGTTTACAGAGCCTTCAAAGCTATTGAAGGCCTTCGAAAGCTACCCCCGCATCGTCGCCAATACCGAGCAACTGCTCAGCGACTGCAGCTTTACCTTTGTTTTTGGACAAAACCTGACCAAACAGGCCTTTACCGGAGCCAAGTACGACGACATGCTCCTTCTCGAAAAACTGGCCCGGGAAGGAATGGTCAACCGCTATGGCAGCTACCACCGTGAAGCTCAGCGTCGAATCGAGCGGGAACTGGAAATCATCGACCAGCTTGACTTCAACGCTTACTACCTCATCACCTGGGATTTTATTCGCTATGGCAAGGCCCGGGGGTTCTTTCACGTGGGGCGGGGGAGTGGAGCCAATTCTATTGTAGCCTATTGTCTGGGCTTGACAGACGTAGACCCCATCGAACTGGACCTTTACTTTGAGCGCTTTCTCAATCCCAAGCGTACCTCGCCTCCCGACTTCGACATTGACTACTCCTGGAAGGACCGGGATGATGTACTGGATTATGTCCTCAAGCGCTATCGAACCAGCCATGCCACCCTGCTGGCCTCCTACAATACCTTCAAGGGCAGAAGTGCCGTCCGCGAATTGGGCAAGGTATTTGGGCTGCCCAAGAGAGAAATCGACAGCCTTACCCGATGGTCGCCGGAGCAGGCCCCTCCCGACGAGGCTTCCCAGCGTATCCTGCAGTACGCCCAACTGATCGAGGGCTTTCCCAATCATCTGAGTATCCATGCAGGTGGAGTCTTGATCTCCGAAGCCCCTATCCATGCCTACACGGCCACTGATCTGCCGCCCAAGGGCTTTCCCATTTCTCACTTTGACATGTACGTAGCCGAAGATATTGGCCTGCACAAATTTGACATTCTCAGTCAGCGGGGCCTGGGCCATATCCGCGATGGGATAGACCTCGTGTTGGACAACAAGGCCGAGTTGGTCAATATCCATAAGGTGGAAGATTTCAAACGGGACCCCAAGGTGCGGGAACTGTTAAAATCAGGGCGTACTGTAGGATGCTTTTATATCGAGTCTCCGGCTATGAGAGGATTGATTCGCAAACTGGGCTGCGACAATTACTTGACCCTGGTAGCGGCGAGTTCGGTGATACGTCCGGGCGTGGCCCGTTCGGGAATGATGCGTTCCTTCATCGAGCGACACAATGGCAAACCCTTTGAGTACGTCCATCCCAAGTTGGAAGAACTGCTGGGCGAAACCTACGGGATCATGGTTTACCAGGAAGATGTCCTCAAGGTCGTCCATGGTTTTGCGGGGCTAGACCTGGCAGAGGCCGACCTGCTGCGCAGGGCAATGAGCGGCAAGACCCGGGGCATCGACGGCTTTGAAGCCATGAAAGAGAAATTCATGTCGGCTTGTCGCGACCGGGAATACCCCGAAAAGGAGGTACAGGAGATCTGGCGGCAGATCGAGAGCTTTGCGGGATACTCTTTTTCAAAAGCACATTCGGCTTCTTTTGCCGTGGAGAGTTTCCAAAGCCTCTACCTCAAGGCCTATTATCCCCTGGAATTCATGGTGGCGGTAATCAACAACTTTGGGGGCTTTTATAGCACGGAATTTTACCTGCACGAAGCTCGTATGCTGGGGGCAAAGATCCATCCGCCCTCCGCCCAGAAAAGTACCTACCTGACCCGCCTGGAAGGACGGGACATTTACCTTGGATTTATTCATATAAAGGAGATGGAAAAAGAACTAGCCCTCCAAATTGAGGCGGAGCGCGAAGCTCGGGGCCCTTTCAAAGACCTGACTGACTTTCGCTATCGACTTCGGCCCAGCGAAGAACAGCTGACCATCTTGGTGCGGGTAGGAGCCTTTGGTTTTATGGGTAAAAGCAAGAAAACCCTCTTGTGGGAGGCTAAACTCAAGGGGGTAGAGGCCGGGCGAAGCAACGGGAAAAGTACCCATTCCTCTCAGCAGGAGACCCTGTTTGCTCCGGAATACCAGGAATTTGAGATTCCGGAATTGCCCCAGAGCCAACTGGAAGATGCCTACGACGAGATGGAACTGCTGGGTTTTCCCCTGTCTTCACCCTTTGACCTCGTGCCCCATCTGCCGGATACGGGGACCCCGTCGCAGGACTTCGGCAAATATGTCAATCAGGTGGTCTGTCTGCCGGGCTATTTTGTCTGTGCCAAGACGGCCAAGACCGTCAAGGGAGAAGCCATGCAGTTTGCCAATTTTCTGGATCGGGAAGGGGAGACTTTTGACGTGACGATTTTTCCCAATGAAGTCAGGCAGTATCCCATCTTCGGCCCGGGCATTTACATGATTACCGGTATGGTGGTAGAGGAATTTGGCTATTATAGCCTGGAACTGATGCACATGAAGAAGGGGCTTTTTGCCAGTGATCCGCGCCTGCTGGGGTGAGGGTAGAAAATCTCATCCACGCTGACATCGATACAGCCTGGATGATTCCTGTTCTTACTCCTATTTAATCCTTGTATTTTGTTCTTACAAAGTAGTGATCATCACGAATCACTTTTTTCGGTAAAACAAATAGCGCTGTCGGGGTTAAAAACAAGGTATTTATAATAATCCCAACAGCGCTTTAGCCATTTATTCGGGATAACCACTAGTGATGAAGTCAAAAAACCGCAAAATTCATCTTTAGCATTAAGGAAAAAATGAATACCTTCCTCATAGCTCTGTTTGGACCCAGGGAAGTGAAGACCCGGGTCGATTTTGAGCACGATCCATGAAGGCGAGCACAAAGAGTTTATAGTTATGGAGAGCCGAAGGGCTGACAGGATGCCCCTACCTCTCCTACAACAAGGATGGCAATATGAAGAAACCGGGATACCCCCCACACGAAGCAGAAAGACAAAGAGAAGTAGAAAAATACGAACTGCTGGACACCCTGCCCGAAGAAAGTTATGATTCCATTACAGCGCTGATGGCCTATATTTGTAAGGTGCCGATTTCTTTGGTTTCCATCCTGGACAGGGAGCGAAATTTTCTAAAATCCTATCACGGAGTTCCTTTTGGCGAGGATCCCCGGGATCGCTCCTTTTGTGGGCATGCCATCCTCGGTAATGAGGAGATCATGATTGTCCCCGATGCCAAAGAGGACTTCCGGTTTCACGACAATCCCCTCGTAGAAGAGTTGGGGGTAAGGTTTTATGCCTGTGCCCCCCTGGTCAATCTCAGGGGATACAAGCTCGGGACTCTCTGTGTCTTTGATACCCAGCCCAAAGAGTTGGACGAGGAGCAGGTGAATGCTTTGATCAGCATGTCCAAGCAGGTCGTGCTCATCATGGAGGAAAGGTACAAGAATATACAGCTGGAAAAGGCAAAAAAAGAACTGCAGCAGCGCAACAAAGACCTAAAAAAATTTGCCGCCACCGTTTCTCATGACCTCAAGTCTCCCCTGGCCAATATTCTGGGTCTGACTGAAATCCTTAGCAATTCGCTGGAAGGTCAGATAGATGAGGAGAAAATCCGCTACCTGAATATGATCAAGCAGTCGGGCCAGTCTCTGCGAAGCTACATAGAGGGAATGCTCTCCTTTTATAGAAGTGAAGAACTCCTGGTCGATGGGGATGAGAAGACCTCGCTTTTGGAGATGTTTCATCGAATCGAAGGGGTGTTCTCAGCCGAACAGGACCTGGACCTGAGCCTGGACACGGAGGTGAAAGAGATAAATGCCAATACGGAGGCCCTCTCCCAGATTCTGATCAACCTGATCACAAATGGCATCAAGTACAACGACAAAGAAAAACAGGTCATAAGGGTAGGAGTGAAGCAGAAAGGCTCCCAATACCTGATTGAGGTAGAAGACAATGGAAATGGGATGGATGAAGAAGAAAAGAAGAACGCCTTTAATCTCTTTGAGACCAATGACAAGAGAGATCGCTGTGGCAGGCAGGGAAGTGGAATAGGCCTGGCCACGGTGAGCAAACTTGTCGACTACCTGGGTGGAAAAATTAGCATAGAATCTACTCCGGGCATAGGAAGTCGGGTATGTATGGCATTGCCAAAGGCCTCAGCACCTGATGCCGGAGTGGTGGAAGCCATCCGGGAGGAGAGTCGAGGTTAATCTTTCCTTGTACCCCACATTTATATCTCTACATTGAAAGTATAAAGACACAAAGAAGGCACAAATAATCTGTTAGTATTTAAATAGTTTAGGGTTAGCCTCTCAATTTCATTTCGTCGTTTTTGGGGTCTCTTTTCCCTTATCCTGCCTTACAGGCTTCTTACGAGATGGCAGCCAAACCTGAATACCGGGCTCACGCTGCAAAGGGTAATTTTTCTTCCAAACTGGAATTTGCCCCTCGCTATTATATCAATAACCGCTATTACAGCATCACCCAGGTATCAGAGCCAGCACTTTTTGATAAAAAGGAGAGTCTCCTTTTCCATATCCATTCATATCGGATAGGAAATGATTTGTCCCCAAAGGAACTGAAGCGTTACTTAGTTCAGGTTACCTATGGCCACGTAGAAAAGCACGTAGAGTACAGCAATATCCTGGTCAGAGCAGCAGGGAAAATCATTTTCAGTAAACTGGAACCCAAGGAGAGGTTGGTCCTCCTGGAATACCTCAGGGGGCTCGAAGAAAATTCTCGCCTGCGAATTGCCGATATCGCCGAAGCCACAGGCCTGACGACCCGGGCCATCACCTCAGCCAATGAAAAGCTGATCCGAATGGGAAATACCTATCTGCCTTTCCAGCAATTTTCCACAGCCCAGAAATTTTTACAGTTCGCACATGAACAAGGCTTCTTCTTCTCCGAATTGAGGCAGTTGGTGTAAGTAGATGTAAACTCACAAAAGTTTACATATCCCCATCTTGATTTTTTACGGATATTTATAAATGAAAAC
Organism: uncultured Bacteroidia bacterium; assembly: GCA_964564415.1. Lineage (GTDB taxonomy): Bacteria > Bacteroidota > Bacteroidia > J057 > J057 > JALEFZ01. The sequence goes on from CAZMAV010000016.1 coordinate 11,134, forward strand.
CAGAGAGTATATTTTCCAGTACGATCGTGAATAGCGCAATTTCCTTGATTGGCACAATCTTGGATACTAGGGGCAGTTTTTCTGTTGACAGAAAGATCGCCCTTTTTTCTTGTCAGAGGGTGGAGGAGTCCATATTGTAGATATATGATTTCTTTCTTATCTTAAGTGTAGCATGTGTTTGTTTGTGAAGTGAGAGCGGACGAGTGAAGAAGTAAGTAAATATCTATGAAGAAATTAGATGCCAACTGGTTTTTAGAGGGGCAATTGGATTTTGAGTACAAAAAGTACCTGTTGTTGGCCTACCTCCAGGAGGTAAGTAAGGAATTTGCCCAGGTGAAATTATATCCCTCCCTTACCGAATTGATTTTCCATTATCGCAACCTACAGACCTACCAGGAGGGAAAAGAATTCCTCAGTAAGCGCTTTCCCAGGCAATTGGACGAGGAAGAATTTCGCAAGCTCAAGCTCCGGATGAAGCAGAGCATCGAGGATTCCGAAGAAATGGAAGAGGTCGATTCCATTGTCAATTATGCCATTCCTCAGATTCATCAGCAATTGAAGCAGGGCAAGGAAATCTACGAATGGGTCGAAGATCACCTGCAAATCGAGCCGGTGGGCATCCTGCCCTTGTACAAGCAGGAGGGCTATTTCCTTCTTCAGGTTGCGCCTAGCAAGGAGGTCGATGCCTACGAGTACCGAATCGCCTTTTTTGAAAATACGGATTCCAACTATTATGGCATTTCGTTTTCGCGGGTGACAAACTTCCGCTACAGCATCAGCAATACCTACGAGAGCATGAAGCTGCGCCTCATTCAGGAGCACAAAAAATATCCCAATCCGGCGACCTATCTCCTGCTCACCAAAAAGCCCTTTCCTGAGGAGGAGTCCCTACTCCCCATCGCCAAGCGCAAGATGCTGGCATACCTGAAGTGAGGGGATAAATGTATGTCCTTTACACCTGCAATACTCCTGGGTTAAAAGGCTTCATGTCGGGATTTTGATCGGCGGCTTCTATGCCCATGGAGATGATTTCACGGGTCTTGAGAGGGTCGATGATCCCGTCTACCCAGAGGCGGGCAGCCGCATAATAAGGAGAGGTTTGCCGGGTGTAGCTTTCGGTGATCTTGGCCAATAGTTGCTTCTCATCCTCAGGATCGATTTCTTTGCCCTTCTTTTTCAAGGCCGAAACCTGAATTTGAAGGAGGGTCTTGGCTGCCTGTTCGCCCCCCATGACCGCAATCTGTGCAGAAGGCCAGGCAAAAATCATCCGAGGATCGTAGGCCTTGCCACACATGGCATAGTTGCCCGCCCCATAGGAATTGCCTATGATGAAGGTAAACTTTGGCACCACAGAATTAGCGACTGCATTGACCATCTTGGCTCCGTCCTTGATGATGCCCCCCTGCTCCGAGCGACTGCCTACCATGAAACCCGTTACGTCCTGGAGGAAGACCAGGGGTATTTTTTTCTGGTTACAGTTCATGACGAATCGGGCCGCCTTGTCAGCCGAATCCGAATAGATCACTCCGCCAAACTGCATTTCCCCCTTACCTGACTTGAGCAGTTCTCGCTGATTGGCGACAATGCCTACTGCCCAACCATCTATCCTGGCATAACCCGTCAGGATGGTCTGTCCATAGTCTTCTTTGTACTCATCCCAGGTGTCTCTGTCTATGATTCGGGTGATGATGTCCCTCATGTTGTAGGGCTTGGAACGAGAAGAGGGGAGGATGCCGAGGATTTCCTTGGGATCGTGGGCTGGAGACTTGGAGCTATCCCGGTTAAATCCGGCCTTTTCTTTATCTCCCAGTTTGGAGACCAGGGAGCGAATTTTTTCAAGGGCCGCCTCGTCATTGGGCATTTTGTAGTCGACGACCCCGCTGATTTCGCTGTGCATCGTTGCTCCTCCCAGTTCTTCGATGTCTACATCTTCCCCTATAGCCGAGCGCACCAGATAGGGGCCTGCCAGGAATACCGATCCCGTGCCTTCTACGATAAGTGTCTCGTCGCTCATGATGGGAAGGTAGGCTCCACCCGCCACACAGGGACCCATGATGGCTGCGATCTGAGGGATTCCCATGCTTGAGATGACAGCATTGTTGCGGAAAATTCTGCCAAAATGCTCCTTGTCGGGAAAAATCTCATCCTGCATGGGCAAAAAGACGCCGGCACTATCTACCAGATAAATGAGAGGAAGTCGATTTTCCATGGCTACCTCTTGGGCACGGAGGTTCTTTTTTCCGGTCATGGGAAACCAGGCCCCGGCCTTTACCGTGGCATCATTGGCTACGACCATGCAAAGCCTCCCGGATACCCGGCCTATCCCTGTTACCACCCCTGCTGAGGGGGCTCCCTTTTGCTCCTGGTACATCTCATGTGCGGCCAGTGCTCCCAGTTCCCACCACTCTTCCTTGTTATCCAGGAGAAGGTTGATCCGCTCCCTTACCGGCAATTTTCCTTTCTTTTTGTGTTTCTCCATGGATTTCTCGCCGCCTCCCTGGTAGACTTTCTTGAGGTGGCCCTGCAATTGGCGGAAAAGTTCGCGGTTGTGGTCCTCATTGGTGTTGAAAACCATGTCATCAGCTTGGAAGGAAGAGGTGTATTTCACGAGTCAGTATCTTAAGTAGTTTTTGAGAGAAAGTCGGCAGAAACAACCATAATCACTGTCCCTGTCTACCTTGCAAATTAAGGAATGATCGGGAAGTAAACGAATGGAAGGAAAGCTATGTGGAACTTTTGTCTGAGGGTACATCACAGGCCGGAAGAATTGGATTCGATTTTCTTTTTCCCTTTTCCATAAACCCTTCTCAGCCATGTGGGTAGGAGAAAAACCCCGATCAGGAGATAGGGATAATAGGTGGCAAATCTCCACAGCAAGGCGATGATTCCAGCTACAGCAGCATCCCCGGGGATAAATTCATTGAAAAGGGGATAGAAGGTACCCTCCGCAAAGCCCGAAGCTCCGGGAGAGGGGGCTACAATCATGACCTGAAAAAGAATTACCTGACGGGCAAAAACCGTCAGATGTTCACTCACACTGAGGATGGCGAAGGCAGCCAGCACACTGCTGAGAGCGAGATAGCGGCCCAACCAGGCCAGGAGGGTAGAAACAGAAGCTTTCAGCCAAAACCAAAATGACTTGGACTGAAATTCTTTGGAGGCTAGCATGAGGTCGTCGGCGAGCTTGTTGGCACCTTCACTCCACTTTCTCAGTCTTTTCCAGCGAAATATCTTCTTTATGGCATAATTGGTTCCTCTGGGATGGGCAAAGAGGGCAAAAGCCAAAAAGAGGGTGTAGGCAAACAAAGCCAGGTAGGCAGTCCAGAAAAATCCCTCCAAAGGCACCTGGTACCCAAAAATTTCTGGCTGGGATGCGGCCCCAAATACACTGTCATAGTCCACCAGGAGTAATACCAGGGGAAAAATCACAATGTAGAAGCATTCGTCGAGAAAAATAGTGATGAAAACCAGGGCTGTACTCTTCCCCGCGGAGAGCTTTTCCTTCATTAGCATAAAAATAGCCAATGCCGACCCTCCCACTACCGAGGGAGTCAGGGCTGAACCAAATTCCCAGAGGAGGATAATCTCTGCTGAAGAGCGAAAAGTCAGTTTTTGACCGGTGAGAAGGCGCATCCGCCAGATATAGCCCAGGTCGCGAAGCCCCATGAATAAGAAGCCCGACCCCAAAAGAAGGAAGGTCCCCAGGGACAACTCTATGGCCCTGAGAGGATTTTGTCCGGTGCGCTGAGTTTCCTCTACGATCTTGAAGATGGTATATCCCATGATGATCAGACCGATGAGGATAGGCCAGATAATGTTCTGCAAACGGAACTCTTTGACAATGTCAGAACGCTTTATCTGTTTGGCCATGAATAAGAAGAGAATTTCCAATAAGCAACCCAAAAGATAGTTTTGGGTTCAATGTCTTGGCATAAAAATTATAGACTTGTAAGTTACGACCTGATAGGCCAAGCAGCAAAATAAATTCCCGAAGGGGAAGCAAGAAAGTGTAAAGAATGGCCAAAGTCCCTCAGGTATCGATTTCGGGATTGATCATTCGTGATAGGAGGCGATAGAGGTGTTGGACTTCGGGTTGGTCTTCCAGTAGTTTTTCATGCTGCTCCAGGGTGGGCTTATCGCCGCGGATGGCTGGGCCGGTCTGGCTGTTTTCAGGGCCCTCTTTCAGGGCCTTATCTACCGTGGCCTGTATGAGGGGAGCATAGATGTCGAGCCTAAGCCCTTTTTCCTGAGGCAGTTGCTTTTGGGCCAATTGGAAGAGATAATTGGGGAAATTGCAGGCGATGACGGCGCCCATGTGCATGCGAAGCCGGCTCTGAGAGTCCATCTGGTAGACCTTGGGACTCATCTTCCGGGCCAAAGAAAGGAGGACTTCCTCGACTTCCCCTTCTCCCTCTATAAAGAAAGGGGTATCAGCAAAGGATGTTATGGAGTCTCTCGTAAAAATCTGTAGGGGATAAAAGACAGCCTTCCGCTCTCCCAGAGGCTGAAGGGCCGAAAGGGGAATGCTTCCCGAACTGTGAACAAAAATCTGACGGGGAGAAAGCGAGGCCTCATCCACAAGCCCTTGGGCAAGCTCCTCAATGGCTGCATCTCTGACAGTGAGAAATACAAGGTCTACCTCTCGCCGAAGGTCCGCGAGTTTGAGGCTGCCGTGAGGAATTTCATAGGTCTCCCTGTAATGGTTGAGGTTTTTGGCATTCCGGCTGATTAACTGAAAAACCTCAACCCCGGCTCGTTGTAAGTTGGGGATGAGGCTCCAGGCGAGGCGTCCGGCCCCAATGATGGCGACCTGTTGGATCATACATTGAGATCGGTCAGGATTTCTTCCAGTCGCTCAGGATCGATCCGGCGAAACTTTACCTTCATCTTGATGGTGGGACGCTTCTTGCGGTTTTTCTTCTTTTTATAAAATTTCTTGAGGTAATAGTCAGGCTTGAAAGAAAGCTTGGCCAGGTAGGCCCTTCCCCTATTATCGTATTGTATACCGATGAGGATCAATTCTGTATCATCCCGAAGATACTTGACACTATTGGAAATATACCTCCTCTTGTCCTCGCGGATCAGGGGGATATAGGTTTTGACCACTTCGCCTACAATCATGGCCTGTGTGGTCTTTTCATAGCGGCGACCCTTGAATTTTATCTTGAAATCTACTCCTCGGTCGTCTCTTTCGGCATTGAGAGCATAGTAGAGGGGCCTGGATATGGCATAATTGCCGGGGGTCTCCACCTGAATGACATAGCCGTCCATGATGCCGTTGTACTTGATTGGGTTTTTGGTTTCCCTCCAAGTCTTAACCGTAGGCATGGGTGGAGGGGGATCGAGGGTTCCAGTCCTGGAAGAGCGGCGTCGGCGACCCCGTCCCGAATAGACAGCCATGTCCCTGTCTCGACGTGAGGAAGGCACAACAGCATCAAATTTTACTCCATCGCGGACCCGGGCGGCACGCCTACCATCTCTTACTTCAAAGGAAAACATCCCCGCAGCTTCCAAAGGCCCATCTTTTGAAAGGGTAGGCTGATCTGCGACGATCATGTCTCTCCGCGAAAATAGCTCTGCCATTCGCACCGAAAGAACTTCCTCCTCAGTATCAAAAGCATCGGGCGGGATGACCAGTTTGGTTTTTTGAGGGGTGAAAATGACCGTGGTATGGCTGGGATTAATATCGAAAAAGTCGTATTCGCAGTAGACCGTGTCTATGAGGCTGGCAGGATCTTCAACCATGACTTCCTCCTGCTCCACTTCCAATTCGCTGGAGTCCACCACGACCACGGGCTCAAAGACCTCTGTAGTGAAAATAGCCGAAAGATCCACCCTCCTGTTGCGTTCGCGCCCCTCAAAGGTCTCGTTGCTGGCTACGGGCTGGGTTGTCCCCATCCCCTCATAGGTAATCCGGTCTAGGGATACGCCTTGTTCGACAAGGTAGAGAGCCACTTGTCGAGCCCTTTCTTCAGAAAGGTTGAGGTTGTATTCGGTAGAACCAATGCTGTCGGTATGGCCAAATATTTCTACAAAATAAGAAGGATATTTCAGGAGAATAGAGGACATAGAGTCCAGGACGACCTTATTTTCTTCCTGTAATTGGTAGCTGTCGAAGCGAAAAAATACGGTGTCGATGAATATATCCTGTCCCCAACTTTGTTGAAAGAAGACCAGGAAGATGAGGGCAAGAAAGTAGCGCTTCATAGGTAGCATGGATGTTGAGTAGGGATAATGCGACTTTTCGCTGCGAAATATAGAGAAAAATCGTCAATCGCAGAAAATTTATAACATATGCCGGGAATAGTTGGGAAGAGAATCTTTGGAAGATACGTAGTAATCAGGGCCCTTTGAGGTACTTTTTCAGAATGGGGAGAAAGGTCTCTTCCTGAAAAGGCTTGATCAGCACGTCGTCCATCCCGGCTTCTCTGACTTCATCGAGCTTTTCGGGAAGGGAGTGGGCAGTCAGGGCAATGATGGGAACATGGGCGCCAAGTCTTTCCTTGCGAATGTGGGCCGTAGCTTCTAGGCCATCCATCAAGGGCATCTCTATGTCCATGAGAATGAGGTGAAAAGCTTCTTCTCTGACCCGCTGTATGGCTGCCTCCCCATTATCTACAGCTACAGACTCCATGCCCATTTTATGAAGGATATGCTGAGCAATCATGACGTTAACTTCCTCATCTTCTACGATGAGAATCCGAATTGGGGCTTTCGACATATAATTTTACCCTAAGGAAGCTTTAATATCAAAGAAAATAGGCCTAGCAAGCCGATTATGCAAATCTATTCTTTGACTATAGCGAACAAGGAGTCTCGGGTTCCGGCCTTCCATTGAGGTTGAGAAGAAATTCTCCGCAGGGACTAAGCCGACCGATGGCCGACTCAATGGAAATTCCCCCAAAAAGACCCAGCATAATGGCTTCCTCCGGCCCTTCAATGTTGGTATATTGAGGGCGTACTGTGTTGAAATCTGTGAAACTGGGGCTGTTGATTCTGCGATAATTGGCCAGGTCGCGATCCATGCCTGTCACTTCAAACCTAAGGGCCCTCGGCAAATCCTTAGGTTCACCCTGGCAGCCATTCTGGTCTGTTACATTATACGTGTAGACCGAAGAAGGCTCTATGTTCATATCAGCGAGAAAACCTCGCAGCACCTCACCCGCGCTAAACTCGTAACACCGATTTGAAGAACCTGTACCATCCGTACAGCCTACGTTTTGGGTAAAGATTCCCGTAGGACCGAAGACGGCGGTTTTGGGAATTCCATTTTCCTCGTAGTCCAGGAAAACCCTTACTTCCAAGCCCCTGGCAGGCTGCTCACTGCCCAGGCTAAACTTGAGGGGATACTCATTTTCGAGCATGGTCTGTATCAGGCAACGACTCCCACCAGGACCCGGGCGATGGTTGCGATTGGGATTGCGAAAGGTCACCTTGTCTGGAATGGTGGTCTGCGAAGTGAGCAGGAAATCGGGATCATCTCCCCTGCGAATTTCCAGGCTGTAGGTCTCCCCGGTCTCCAAAGCCGTGCTGCCTTTGGTATCTATGCGATAAAGGGTGGTGTAGGGAAAAAATGCACCATCTGTGGGTTCGCGCAGGACGCTGTCCACCTGTACGGCTTGATAATTTCGGGAGGCCCCTGTAAGGCTCACTTGTAGGCCCTGCACACTTAGATCGTTATTTTTGGCAAACTCGCGGGCGTCCGATTCTTCCAAGAACCCCCTCGATACCCTGATATATTGGACGCTGTCAGACTGGTCGAGGATTCCGTAGACCACCCAGATGTCCTTGGGAGGCGCATTGAGGTCGATTTCAGTCGAACAAGACGGGAAAAGAAAGGAAATTGTAATAAGGACCAAAAAGCCGTGGAAAAGGAATTTCATAAGTTGCAAATGTAGGGTTAAGGGGGCTTTCGGGGTGAAAATGAAATAAAATATGTAGCTTACCTGTATACAGAAGCTGCAAAGGTAGAAAATGCAAGTCAGACTTGTCTCAAGGCTAAAAATATTTTTTCTCCTGCCACAGAAAGCAAGCAATTCCTACCTTTAAAGCTAAGCAAGCTAACCCAAAACAGATCTAAATGTCTACGGCAAAAAAGGATTTTAAGCGAATCACCACCCGCGTCCTGCGGACAATGAAAGAAAACGATGAAAAAATATCCATGCTGACGGCCTATGATTTTTCCCTGGCCCGCATTGTGGATGCGGCAGGGATCGACGTCGTCCTGGTGGGTGATTCTGCTTCCAATGTCGTCCACGGCCATGAAACTACCCTTCCCATTACCTTGGATCAGATGGTTGACCACGCCTCTTCAGTGGTAAAGGCGGTCAAGCGAGCCCTCATCGTGGTGGACCTTCCTTTCGGCAATTACCAGGCTGATTCCAAACTGGCCCTCAAGTCTGCCATTCGGATCATGAAGGAGTCTGGGGCCCACGCCATCAAAATGGAAGGAGGAGAATTTATCATGGAATCCGTGAAGCGGGTCATCAGCGCTGGGATTCCCGTTATGGGACACCTGGGACTGATGCCTCAGTCCATTTACAAATACGGAACCTATACCGTCCGGGCCAAAGAAGAAGAAGAAGCCGACCAACTCATGACCGATGCCAAGCGCCTCGAAAAGGCAGGGGTATTTTCCATAGTTTTGGAAAAAATACCTCAACAACTGGCCGCTGAAGTGAGCAAATCCCTCCGTATACCCACCATTGGGATAGGTGCGGGACCTGGCTGCGATGGTCAGGTCCTGGTGACCCACGACATGCTGGGCATCAACAAGGACTTTAGCCCCCGTTTTTTGAGGCGCTATGCCAATCTCTTCGATGTAATTCAGGCTGCAGTAGAAAATTACATCCAAGATGTGAAGGGCGGTGATTTTCCCACCGAAAAGGAGGCCTATTAGGATTTACCTGAATTTTTCATGGATATTCTCTACGAAGACAATCATCTCATAGCTGTTTCCAAGCCTTTTGGCATGCCCTCCCAGGGAGATGACACCGGGGACGAAAGTGTTTTTGACTGGGTGAAGGAGTACATACGCATTACTTACAACAAACCCGGAAAGGTCTACCTGGGACTGATTCATCGGCTGGATCGCCCCGCCGGTGGGGTCCTCGTCCTGGCCAAGACTTCCAAGGCCGCCGCACGCCTTTCCAAGCAGTTTCAGAGCCGAAAACCTCAAAAGTTCTACTGGGCCATTACAGAGAATACGCCTGATCAGCCCCACGGCGTCCTTAAGCATTACCTCAAAAAATTGCCTGGAAAAAACATCATGAGGGCCTACGACAAGGCCGTCCACGGCAGCAAAGAGGCCCAACTGGAATACCGGGTACTCCAAATCTCCGGGCGGAGGGCCCTCCTGGAAGTAAAACTCCTTACCGGGCGCAGGCATCAGATTCGGGTGCAGTTGGCAAGTATGGGCTGTGTCATCAAAGGAGATGTAAAATACGGCAAAAGCAGCTTCAACTTTGACAAATCAATCTGTCTCCTGGCCCGCGAATTGACCCTGGAACACCCCACAAAAAAAGAGGACCTGACATTCACAGCTCCCCTTCCCAAAAATGAATTGTGGATGGATTTTGCGGGTTGAGGCCGCTTATTTTTTCTCTCCGATAAAGACGACCTTTTCTCCGCCCAATTTCTGGCGTAGCTCAAGCCTGTCTTGTTCTACTGTGATCCCGTATTGAAGGACAGGACCGCCTTCAAGAAAGAATTCGACTTCATCCTCCCCCAAAATTTCATAATTACCCTTTTCTATAATGGCATTATTTTGAAAATCGATAGAGGTGAATTGAAAATTGCCAAACTCCCCATTGTAGGCTTCAAAGCGAAATTCAATGGAGGAGTAGGTGTTGCCGATTTCCTCCCGACCTTCTACCAGATAAGAAGTAATGTCCCAACTGCCTTCCAGCCTACGTGCCATCACGTTTTCGGGATTGCAGGAGGACAGCAGGGCGACAAGGCCCATACAAAGAGCAAGGTTGAGTGGTAGGTAAACTCTTTTCATAGCAATTCTTGATACCAGACCCTGTGCAAATATTAGGCCCTGAATCGGGTGCTGCGATATTCGGAGTATTGGGAGCTTGTAAAGTTTATCCTAAAAAATAAGTCTGTGAGCCTTGACAAAACCACAGAGGCCTGATAACCTGTTTAATACCCAGAATATTTCCTGGCAAAGGATGAAAGAGAATGGCAAATTTTTTTTAAATCAAGGAGAATATAAATTTCACTTCGATCCAATCTGAGCTATTTTTTTCAGGTTGATGGATGGGCTTAGGCTTGTCGGTTTTGCTCAAATGGGTACTTCCTCTTCCTTAACAACTTTGAAGGGCCATTACTAATTCAGTTCAAATTCGGCAATTTCCTCTATGAGAGTGAGCAGTTCTCGATTGTCGAAGGGCTTGTTCAGGTAGACATCTCCGCCACTCCCATACCCCCTGGACTTGTCCCGGTCTGTGTCCTGAGCCGTCAGGAAAATGATCTTTACATTGTAATTTTTTTCATCCTTCCTGAGGTTGCGGGCGACTTCAAAGCCGTCCATGTGGGGCATCATGACATCGAGGATGATGAGTTGGGGGGCAAAGCTTTCAACTTTTTCCAGGGCTTCCAGTCCATTGTAGGCTTTTTCCACTTCATAGCCGGCCTGATTGAGCAGGAAGTCAATGGCCAGCACGATATTTGGCTTGTCGTCGACGATCAGGATGCGAGGGAAGGTATTGGTGGAAGTAGCCATACAATGATCAATATTAAGATTTCTACCCTTCCCTTTTCCTGAACACAAAATTTTACTGCATTGGATAGTAGGTTGATGACCACTTGCATCAGGCGGTCCCGGTCTCCCTGGAAGGTGGAAATGCCAGCGGGATAATCCTCGATCAGCTCTATGCCTTTTTCTTCGCAGATGCTGTGGATGTTTTTGGCCGAAGATTTGACCACTTCGATCATAGCTACCTCACTGATGTGCCATTCGGCATGTCCGGATTCCATTTTCTCCAGGTCCAGCACCTGGTTGATGAGCCTGGGGATGCGCTCACATTCCTTGATGACAATCCCAAGGAATTCCTGTTTTTTCTCTTCGTCCAGGGCCCGGTTGTCGTGGACGATATTGGCCAGTGGGAATCCCCCAGATTTTTCCGGCTCCGGTAAACAATTGAATCAGCGGAAAATTCAACAGGAGGGCGAACAAAAAAGTAGGCAGCTAAGGTTCTTCCCTTCTTCATGTTTTCCATCTGGTAAATATGGACAAAAGCTTTCAGGTCTTTAAGACTTGTCGGCCTTTAGGGCTTTGATTTCTTTTTCAAACCAAAACCATCCGGGGTTGAGCAGGCCGATTTTGATCAGGGCATAGGGGAGACTCAAGCAAATCACACCAGTGAGGATGGACAGCCAGTAATGACTGGTCAATTGAAATTCATACATGAACCTGAAGCCAAAGGTGATGGCCAGGTAGATGACCAGGATAAGTTGGGAGATAGGTCTGTTTATGCGAAGTTTCATAGTAATTCTTTTAAAAAATGGCGCCCCCCCTTGGAACGCCCCTATGCTTACATAAAATCAATCAGTGAGTCTGAGCTTCCCCTGCACCCCTTGGGATTCGGATGTCCTCCACCATGGTCTGAATTTCCTCTGAAGGAGGAGGAGTCATGCGGGAGATTACCAGGGTAACAGCCAGGTTGAGGAACATGCCTACCGTCCCGATTCCCTGAGCGGAGATGCCAAAGAAGTCAGAGATGATGGGCGCCTCTGTACCAAAAAGCTGTACCGAGCGCATCATGCAGATCATGGCAATGGTGAATACCAGGCCTGAAATCATGCCACTCACTGCCCCCAGGGTATTGGTACGCTTGTCAAAGATACCCAGCAGAATGGCCGGGAAGAAGGAAGAGGCTGCCAGGCCAAAGGCAAAGGCCACCACCTCAGCCACAAATCCGGGAGGATTCATCCCTGCCAGTCCGGCCCCTACGACAGCTACAGCCGCAGCGATCCTCGCATAGAGGAGTTCTTGCTTGTCGGAGATATTGGGCATGAAGGTCTTCTTCAAAAGGTCGTGAGAAATAGAGGTCGAAATGACAAGAAGCAGGCCTGCAGCGGTAGAAAGGGCAGCGGCCAGTCCACCCGCGACCACCAGGGCTACGACCCAGGCAGGGAGATTGGCAATCTCGGGATTGGCCAGTACGATGATATCCTTGTCGGGATTGAATTCATTGCCTTGCCAGCCATTGGCGGCGGCCAAGGCTATTCCTTCTTCGCTCTTGTCGTTGTAGTACTGGATAATGCCATCTCCATTTTTGTCTTCCATGGAAATGAGGTCTGCTTCGCTCCACTTGTTGACCCAGGCAGGAGCATCTCCATAGGCCACTCCATTTATACTGTCGATCATATTGGCACGGGCAAAGGCAGCAACCGCAGGAGCTGTGGTGTAAAGAAGGGCAATGAATACCAGGGCATAACCCGCCGACTTTCGCGCATCAGATACCTTGGGTACCGTAAAGAAACGGACAATTACGTGGGGAAGTCCGGCCGTACCCAGCATCAGAGCTGCTGTGATAAAGGCCACATCAATCATGGGTTTTTTACCCTTGGTATATTCGTGAAAACCCAGGTCAGTATTGAGCTGATTTAGTTTTTCCAGGAGGGAAACCCCCTCACCCTTGAATTCGCCGACCAAACCCAACTGAGGGATGGGATTGCCTGTAATCTGAAGGGAAATGAAAATAGCAGGGACGGTAAAGGCAAAGATCAGCACACAGTATTGAGCTACCTGTGTATAGGTAATGCCCTTCATCCCCCCCAATACCGCATAGAAGAATACGATGCCGATGCCAATCAATACTCCCGTCTCGAAGTCTACCTCCAAAAAGCGAGAGAAGGCCACACCTACCCCTTTCATTTGTCCCACTACGTAGGTAAAGGAAACAAAGAGGGTACAGATGATAGCAACCAATCGGGCTACATTAATCCGAGCATTGGGATTTTTGCCAGAGTAGCGGGTACCAATGAAGTCAGGTACGGTAAATTGACCAAACTTCCTGAGATAAGGGGCCAGCAGCAAGGCCAGCAATACATATCCTCCGGTCCATCCCATGAGGTAAGCACCTCCGTCATAGCCCATAAAGGCGATCAATCCCGCCATGGAGAGGAAGGAGGCCGCAGACATCCAGTCAGCAGCAGTAGCCATGCCATTGGCGAGGGGAGAGACACCTCCGCCGGCAACGTAAAAGTCCTTGGTGGAGGAGGCACGAGACCAGATGGCGATCCCGATGTAGATGGCGAACGTAAGGCCCACCATGACCAGCGTCCATATTTGTTGATCCATTTTTTCTGAGTTTTGAGTAGTGAGTTGTTAAGCACAAAGGGGTAGAGCCTACTTTTCGTCCACGTCGTACTTCTTGTCCAGGCGATTCATCAAAATCACATAGGCAAAAATCAATAAGACAAAGACATAAATCGCTCCTTGCTGGGCCCACCAAAAGCTCTTGCCCATGATGCCGAAGCCGTAAGAGACCATGAACCAGATGCCCAGCAGTATGCCCAGATAGGTCAGGTTGGTCCTCCAGTATTTTTTCAAATCCTTCATAATAGTTCCTTTTAGTTCGTTGAGAGTAAATGATATGTTTAAATTAAGATAGTAAATAATCGAGATATTTATATACTTTCGAGTAAAAAAATACCCCTCTCCTTTCTACAAAAATACGTGCAATTAAATCCTGAAAAGATCTGACGCCTCGGGGCTACCCAGCTCCTGGGTTCCTGCCCATCTTTGGTACTCACCGCTGACCTTGAGGTTGTGGCCCTCGATAAACCAATTGGCACCCGCTCTAAATTGATAGGAGTTGCTGGTTTCGAAGTCTTCAAAGGCTTCCATTCGCGAGGCCCATCAAAAACACCGAAAATTAAGGGTTGATTGATTGTTGAGGCGAGAAATACCATTCCAGTAGTGAAGCCCTCCCCCTACATTCAACAACCCCTTGAATACCGTAATGTCAGCCCATGTATCATGCATGAAAAAGCATCCGTTGCCACTCGCTGAGGGAAGAGGAGCAGCTGTAGTCATTTCTTTGGTCCTTAGATTGTTGACCCCAAAGTGAGTCAGGATGAGGAACCTTTCATTGATTTTGGCAAAGGCCAAAAAACGCGAGCGGCGAAGACGGAAGTCTACCTGAACCCCAGAAAAGGTGGCCCAGGTTTGATGCCAGGTAAGAAAACGAAGATATTTGGTCCCCTCGTCATTCAACGTGATCTTCAGCCCTCCCTCATAGTCCGGCGAATAAGGCGAATACTGAGCCTTAGCTGCCAGGCTGACAAAGCAAGCCACAAGCAGCATTAATGCGGTTCTGTAAATGGTTCTAGTCATGAGTCGCATTGACGATGTGATCAATGTGGCAGGACACCGCCTTTCAACTGCCGAAATGGAAGAGGTCGTCGCTTCTCATCCTGCCGTGGCGGAGTGCGCTGTGATCGGGGTGGGGGATGAACTCAAAGGCCAACTTCCCGTGGGCTTTGTCGTCAAGAAAGAAGGAATAGAAATGGAGGAAAAGGAACTGGAGCGGGAACTGGTTCAGTTGGTCAGGGCACAGGTTGGACCTATTGCCTGCTTCAAGCGCTGCCTCAGCGTGGATCGCCTTCCCAAGACGCGTTCGGGAAAAATTCTTCGCAAAACCATGCGCTTTATCGCTGATGGCAAGGACTATGCCCTACCTTCCACCATTGAAGATCCCGCCGTCTTGGGGGAGATTTCAGCAGCAATGAAAAAGGGAAGGGTAGGAGGAGGAGTAAAATAAAAATACCAGTATACAAGCATGAGCCACCCTCAAATTGGAGGTGGCTCATTTCAATTTACCCTTTAGGATTATTTCCTCACTACGGTAAGATTGATCTCCTCATAGCGGGAGGAATTCCTGTAGGGGCTGGTTTCCACCCAAGCCCTACCATTTGTTTCAAGGGCAACTTCCCCTAATCCAGGCCAAGAACCTACAAGGCAAAGCTCCAGCCCTCTCCTTACTCTGATTCAGAACGTCAGCTGGGCAAAGTTGGTCGGGGATTATGGGAAGTAGCCTTTGTCGTGGGGAGTTTGGGTTGTTTGAAAATCCCCTCCAGCATGGGGTAACTTCCAGGTCTATATGACCTAATATCATCTACCAAGGATGTGTAAACCAAGAAAACTCAGGACATAAAACAGCTTTTTGCTGATGCTTGTAATTTCTCGGAAAGTTAATTTTGATAAATAGAAGCTGGCTAAAGCAAAATCGCTACCTAAATTCCCCACTTTACTCGACCTATAACTCGACCCAAAAACAAAAAATCCTAACAAATCATTGATTTATAAGGATTTATGATTTAAAAAAGTGATCCCATCAGGACTCGAACCTGAAACCTGCTGCTTAGCGTACCACTACAGTTTTCACTGCTCCCAAAGGGGATTTGATGGTCTGGACCATATCTTCACCATTTCAGGTGCAGCACGTATGGCCTCTACGGAACCTCCCTATCGCCAAAACGATTCTTCGATGTCTTTACCCTCATACCTGAGCCTTCAAAACATCTGGGCTTGTACCTGCATACAAACAGAAAGTTTCCTCGGTATTAGCATGTCCTTGCGGATGAAGCCTCCACCGATACAGTGCTGTCCACTCTATGGGTTTCTCTTTCCCCATAAAGGCTCCTAACAATACAATTGAAGGCAGCTGCTCTATCCAGTTGAGCTATAGGACCATTATTTTCAATATCCAATGAACTATCTTACTAAATCGAGGTAGCAGGCTCGGACCTACAAACTTCCCACAGTCTGTAAATACCGAACTGCTAGCTCTTTGTATCATGATAGCCTTAATCCAACCTGCGACCCTCTCTGGTGAGATGCGCTGACTTGTTCTTGGCCTTCTTGTCGAGGTGGCAGGATTCGAACCTGCGACCCCCTGCTCCCAAAGCAGGTGCGCTAACCGGGCTGCGCTACACCTCGATCGATTTACAATTCTCTACATTTTCAATGATCGCTGTACTCTTTTGTTTACGGGCAGCAAAGATAGAAAGGTTTTATCTCCTGTCCTATTTTTAGCAATTATTTCTGCCAAAAAGGAAACCCGTCAGATCCCTAGGTACCTGACGGGAATGCCTTGCGGTGAGGGCGGGATTCGAACCCGCGGTACGGTCACCCGTACGGCAGTTTAGCAAACTACTGGTTTAAGCCACTCACCCACCTCACCGTGAGTTTCACAAAGATAGGAAGGGCCGACTTCTTCACCAAGGATTCATAGATTTTTTTTCGCCTTTACCCTAGGCCGAATCTTTCACCTCAAATGTCCTTCTATTCTCTCCTTTAAACCCAATGATTCTGTAAATAATTAAGGGACATAAAACAGGTATCCATCCATCTGAAATAATTCCTGAGATCGAAGATACCCTTCCCGAAAGCCATGACCCAGCGCTTCTCTGCACAGCTAATCATTCATTCCACACGAACCTTCATTCCCTACAGCTTTCCCCCCATTTTTACCGTAATTAAGGAGGTAAGTCAAGTTCAGGGCTATCCATCGAGCCATCGGTACCGAATGTCGGGCCACCTCCGTCGACTATCGCCGGCCTCGAACCCAAGCCAATAATTTGCCTTATTTTGTAACAGAAGATGCCTTTCTCCCTACAGAGTCCTGCATCTCCATCAGTGCCCAGCGTGCCATTGACCATCGTTCTTTCTTCGCCACCAATTTCGACAATAAAGCCTTGGAATGACGCAACCCAAGAGCCTTTGAGCCTGTCATTCAAGCGCAGGATAAATAACTCCAATTGCCTTTATGCCATGAAGCAAAGCCTACAATACCTTAGTATAACGCTGCTGTCCTTCTTCCTCCTTTCTTCCGCAGAAGCCCAGAATCACCAAGATAACAGGGACCTTCAAGAAATGGGTAGAAAACTCGAAAGGACAGGGAGGGAATTGCTGCGAATCATCGACCGCTACTCACAGCAGGTGCACCGAAACCCCAACGACGCCATTGCCTACAACAATCGCGGAGCTGCTTACTTCGATAAAGGTAACTACCGCGAGGCCATCATTGACTATACCCAGGCCCTCCGCCTCTATAGCCCCAGTCACTACAGCCATCGCGCTCGCATGCACTACAAGCGAGGCCTCTGCTGCTTTGCACTTGGAGAATTTGACAAGGCGGAAGCCGATTTCTCCGAAGCCATTTCCCTCCGTCCCGATGTGGCTGACTCCTATTACTTTAGGGGAAAAATAAAATACCTCGTCAAGGGGAATTCCTACCTCGCCCGGGCAGACATGCTCAAGGTCCTGCGTAAAACTTCCGCTCCCTCCGTACAGCGTGCCTTTGCCCACTTTTTCCTGGGCGAAGAGGAAAGAGCTCTTCGCGAAGCTAATGGCATCCTGAACGGTATTCCGCGTAGGAATCGATATGACTACGCCCTAATGTCCTACAACTATGCCGGCCTGTTGGCACTTGCCCAAAGGCCCTCAGAAGCCGTCAATCACCTGCGCCAAGCCTTGGATTATGGCTATGCAGGCTACGAATGGCTCATCAGGGACATCAACTTCAGCACCTTGGCCAATAACCGGGACTTCATTTACCTCCTGTCCCGCTACAACCTCAGGTACATAGGCGCTAGCAACGCCCCAAACCCAGCTGTGGTCATCATCAATCAGGAACCCAGAGACAGGCCCAGGGAGGAACCCTCCTCGCAAATCACCGGGTCCACCCTTCAATTTAGCGATGACAATGGTAATGGAAGCCTGGACGCAGGAGAAGATGGATATATTTCTTTCAAAGTGGTTAATGATGGTCCCGGTAGGGCCAATCGGGTGAATATCGAAGTAAGAGAACTCAATGGCTCCTATGGTATCAACTTCGCCAAAAACACCAAGATCGGCGATATTTTTGCCGGAGAGTCCCGAAATGTAAAAATTGGCCTTCAGGGCACCGAAGAGTTGCTCGATGGGCAGGCCGAGTTTGAAATACGAGTTAGGGAAGTTTACGGACATACGGCTCGTCCCATGAGGATCATCGTCCCCCTAAGCTCCTACCAGCCACCCATCCTGGAGGTTACTGAACATCATTTTGCCTCCGAAATGGGGGGTAGAATGAGGCCAGGAGTACCGGCCATCCTAAAGCTGGCCGTTCAAAACCTGGGCAGAGGGCCCGCTGAGGGTGTCCTGCTCGACTTCGAACTGCCAGACAATGTGTTTACTGCAGGAAGTGACCGCTACGACCTCGGAACCCTCAAACCAGGGGAAAATAGCATCGTAGACTTTGAATTCTTTACCAATAGAAGGTATAGCCAAAGCGACGTGAGCATCAGGGCCATTATCAAAGACCGCAAAGGTACCTACAGCCAGCGCCAAACCTTTATCGTCAAGGTTGACCAGGAACTGGAAGTGGCAGACAGGGTGATCATTACGGGAACTTCTACTCCCGCGAATATACCCACGACACCGGAGGAAATTCAGTTGGTTTCCGACGTGGATCGCAACCTGCCAAGGACCCTTAATAAGAACCCCGATGCCATCGCCGTAGTCATTGGAAACAGGGACTATACCAATCCCGATGTGCCTTCGGTAGACTATGCCCTTCAGGATGCGGCCGCTATGCGCAAGTACCTGGAAAAGTCCTACGGCTTCGATCCCACCAACATTCTCTTTGTGGCCAATGCGACCCAAGCGGATTTTAATGGGATTTTTGGAACCAATGAAGACCACCGTGCCCGCCTGTTCAATTTGATCAAGCCCGATGTGTCCGACGTCTTCATCTTCTACAGCGGCCATGGTGCCCCAGACCTTCAGAGCGAGGAGGCCTACTTTGTACCTGTAGATTGTGATCCCTCTCTGGTTCGCTTCAACGGATATGCGATCAACACTTTTTATGAAAATTTATCCAAGATCCCTTACAAGAGCATGACTGTCGTGATTGACGCCTGCTTTAGTGGAGCCTCTGCAAAGGGAACCCTGATTCCAAGAGCCTCTCTGGTCCGGATCAAGTCCAAAAATTCGACCATCCTGACCGATCCTAAGGCAGCAGTATTTACTTCTGCCACTGGGACTCAGATTGCCTCCTGGTATCCAGAGCAGCAACATGGCCTCTTTACCTACTATTTCCTCAAAGGATTGCAGGGAGAAGCCAATGCCAACCGGGACAGAAAATTGACCCTTGCCGAAATGAAGGCCTACCTGGATGATCAGGTGCCCTATCAGGCGAGGAGGATGAACAACAGGGTGCAGACCCCTGAGGTCTATGGAAGAGAAGAGGCTGTGATCCTGGATTATTGATAAAAACAAATTCGTTCTTTCAACTGATTTTGCAAACCAATCATTATTCTAATAAACCTGAGGAAAGGTGCTGCAACGGATTTTCAAGCATCGAAAGGCCTGACTCCATTCCTCGCCAATTTTTGACAACAATTAATTCGACCATTAAAATGAAAAAAGTAATCACATTTTTGACCTTGGTTTTGGCCCTGTCTGTGGTTGCCCCCGTACAGGCCCAGCTATTTTCGAAGGAGGAAAATCCCAAGAAGGAGCGTAAAGAAGCAAAGAAAGCGGATAAGAAAGCCCTCAAGGAGATCAAGTCTCGCGCTGTAAGGCAAGCCCGTAAGGAAGGCCGTAAGCTAAAGAAAAGAGGATTTGCCGTTTTCCCCGGAAGTATGCCCGCCGACAAGCAATTGGAGAGGGTATGGCAGAAGCAGTACATGGAAAACAACGACGGTACTCCTACTTACCTCTTCGCCGACGGAAACGGCGTAGGTAAGACCCAGACTTCCGCCGAAATGCAAGCCATGGAAGCTGCCAAACTCCAGCTGGCCGGTATTATCTCCAACGAGATCAACCAGATCATTGAGTCCAAGATCGCCAATGAGCAGGTAGACCGTGAGACTGGAAATTCTCTCACCAAATTTGTCGCCGGTGGCAAGAACTACATCGTTCAGCACCTCACCTATGTACGCCCTGGATTCAAGGTGTACCGCAATTCCGGAGAGGTTGATATTGAGGTCTTTGTCAAACTATATTACAATGCCGAGGAAGCTTATGCAGCTGCTGAAAGAGCCCTGCAAGCCAAAGCTAAAGCCGAATTGGAGGAGGAAGCTGATGTCCTCATAGACGAAATCAACCGCCTCCTGGACCGATAGGTATCGCAAATGAATGAATGGGAAATCGGGGAGTTGAGGAGTTACTTCAAATGAAAAGCCCTGCTTTCCCAATTTTTTTAGGCCGGTAATCTTTGGGCGAAGCCTGAAATCACCGGCTTTTTAAAGAAGACACAACAAACATTCACAGATAAGATCATGAAGAATATACTTACCCTTTTAGGACTCTTGATCCTCCTTTCTCCCTTGGGAATGGCCCAAAAGGTGAAAAAGTCCTCGGGCAGCTATCAGATCAACCTCACCCAGTCCGATTTTTCTGAAGCTGAAGCCTGCCAGAAATGCAAGGAGATCGCAATGATCGAGGCCATAGAGAAGCAATTTGGCCGGGTGGTCATTCAGGGAAATACCACCGTGATTCAGAATACCAACACCGGAGAAGAGGTGGAAACCACCCAGATATTCAACATGATCGCCGAGACTTACGTCAATGGCGAATGGATTGAAACCCTGGAAGAATCCTGTGAGAGATTCCTCTATGAAGAAGAATTTTGGGTGAAGTGCGCCGTCAAAGGAAAGGTCAGAGAGATCATCGAACCCAAGATAGAATTGCAAGCCAAGACCCTTGACTGCCTTCAGCCCAATTGTGAGTCTGATGACTATGTAGATGGAGAGTCCTTTTATGTGTATCTGAAAAGCCCGGTAGATGGATACATAACCATCTTCCTCAGCGATGCCCAGACCGCTCAGCGCCTGTTGCCCTATGTAGAGATGCCCCAGGGCATGATGAATGCCGTACCCGTCAAGGCCGACGAAGAGTACATATTATTTTCCAGGGAAATGGACAAACTGAACCTGGGTCCCTACGTAGACGAATATGAAATGTATGCGGAAAATGAAGTGGATCAAAATCGGGTCTACGTCATTTACAGCAAAAAACCCCTTACCAAACCAGCCCTTTACCAAAACGAAGAGACGGATTATGATATGCCCATGCAGTTGAGCAGTGAAAATCTGCAAAAATGGATGGCCAAACAAAAGCGCTACAATCCCGATATGCAGGTGTTCAGAATGGACATTAGCATAAAGAAGGAGTGAGCAGCCGGAACCTGAAATCCTCCCTTTCGAAAAGCAATTTTAGAAGTTCCCGGGGAGCAAGCCCCACAGCATATCCTTGTCATTTTTTCGGAAAATACAAGGATTAAATTACCCCATTGCCGCCCTTGCACACAGCATCAAAAAGCCATTTAGCCGATATGAAACTCCTGAAAATATCAATTGTCATGCTCCTCTGCCTCAGCTCTGGGGCTTTTGCCCAGGACTGGAAGCAAAAAATGGAGGAGCAGCAAAAAAGAATCGAGCGAAAGAGACAGGACCAGCAAGAGCGGGTAGACCTTCGTTTTGCCAATCAGCTCAAGCGGATCTGGCTTAGGATGGACCTGGAAGAGGGCATGGATATTCCTAAAATCGTGGAGCCTGACAATCCCCGGGTCTACGATCCCAGCCAGGACAACAAGATCCAGGATGTGCAACTGCGCATTCTCCCCTCCGAGGAAGACCTGATGCCCAAGGGGCGGCAAGAGCCTAAGCTCCGCATTGCCCCTGTAGAGGAGGTCGATGAAGAAGTGGAGATCGAAGAAAATGAAGAGATAAAAAAAGAGATAAATTTTCTCGAAGGGACCATGCGAACCTCCTACTTCGGTTCTTCTGTCGATTTGAGTTATGACCCTGCCATGCGCTTTCGCATCGATGGGAGAATCACGGAGTACAAGATCGCCAATGCCTGGAAGCGGCTGGAAAGTACCGATTATTCCAGTCTCCTGTATCAGATCACCCGGGAGGCAAGGCGCATGAGGCTCAATGATTGGGGCTTTTGCCTGCTGATAGATGCGGCCGGAAAAAGAATTTATCCCGGAGATAAAAACTCCCGTACCCTCTTTACCTGGTTTATGCTTTCTAAAGCTGGCTATATCAGTACTGTGAGCTATGAGAAGGACAGGGTTTTTCTCCTCATTCCTTCCAAGCAAGTCATGTATGGCAAAGCCTACCTCAAGGGCAAAAAGCACAAGCTGTATGCAGTAGATTTTGATGGGGATGATCCTCAGGTACGTTCTGCCAAGGTTTTTTCCCACAAGTATCCCGATACCGATAAGGTATTGGACCTGAGCATCAGGGAGATTCCAAGGCTGGGCAGTAAAAAGGCCAGGAAAAACCTGAGCTTTGCGTATGAAGGCAAGACCTATGATATTCCGGTAGAAATCAATAAAAACGTCATCGATTTCTATGAAAATTATCCCTTTGTGGACCTGGATATTTACATGCAGACCCCGCTCTCTCCAGAGGCACGGAAGTCTATGGTTTCCTCGCTGAGGGAAATCATGGCTGATCTGCAGCCCCAAAAAAACCGACGCACCAAGGAGGAAGAGCAGATTCATTTCCTCCTACGATTTGTCCAAAATTCATTTGAGTATCAGACAGATGACCGTCAGTTTGGAGGTGAAAAATACCTCTTTGCGGACGAAACCCTTTACTATCCCTACAGCGACTGTGAGGATCGTTCGGTACTCTTCGCCTGGCTAGTCAGGGAGCTGGTGGGGCTGGAAGTGGTCGGCGTCATGTATCCCGGTCATGCAGCTACGGCAGTGAAGTTCAATAGAAATGTTCCCGGAGATTACATTTTATACCGGGGAGAAAAATATACCCTTTGTGATCCCACCTATGTCAATGCCACTTATGGTATGATTGTACCTGACGTGAGAAGTTCCATGGCCAAGGTAGTGGACTTCAACCGGTAAAGGATTCGGTTGAGTTACTGGGAGTTTTTTGAAAGGTCTGCATAGACAATCTCCATAGCCAATCCTTGGCGGTCAACGGGAGCTTGTTTAGGCAGACTTTTTAGGTCAAAGGTGGCCGAGATAGCCAAAATCATGGCGTCCAGTATATCGTCTTGAGCGAGAATCTTCCTGGGAAAGGTCTCCATGGCTTGATTGAGGTATTCTTGGGCAGAAGGAAGGTATTGGCTAATGACTCCAAGGCGTTCGGCCCTTCCTTCTGCTGTTTTTTTGGAATGGACCACGGGGCTTTGGCCATTAAAATTCCAAAAAGCTACTTCGGGATGGCACTCGCGCAGGAGGCTTCGCTGTCGGGGAAAGCTACGGAGATAGCTGTCCACCTCTGTAATTTTATTCCTGATGTTCCACGTTTGCTTGGAAAGTTTATTTCCCATTAGCTGAAGGTTGATTTCGCAGGCCTCCTCATAGGTAGATGCGTAAAGAGAATCCCGGCTGGGAACAGGAAAAACACTGGATGAGCGACGGGGGGAGAGTACCTTGCGGGCTTCGAAATCGCAGAGTCGTTTGTCATGATGGGGCAGGCCAATCGGGATGTCAATGAGGATTTGCCTGGCATCGGGGCAGGCGGTGATTACTTTTTCTATGTCTTCAAATATATCCACGGAGGCCCTTCCATCCTTGCGAATTCCGATGACAAACCAGCCCGCCTTGCAGCCGTCGATGCCTATGTAAATGGCTTCCCTCATACTGACATTAGCCCGTCTTTGATCTGTAAAATGCGATCGGCCTTTTGGGCGAGCGTCATGTTGTGGGTGGCGACGAGAAAGGCTACCCCGGTTTCGCGGGTGAGTTGGAAGAGGAGGTCGTAGAGTTCCTGGCTGTTTTGGGTATCGAGGTTGCCGGTGGGTTCGTCGGCGAGGATAAGCCTGGGTTGGTTGATCAGGGCACGGGCGACGGATACCCGTTGCTGTTCCCCGCCGGATAGCTGTGTAGGCTTATGGTCAAGTCTGTGCCCCAGGCCCAGTCGGTCGAGGAGGTCTTTGGCCCTTTCTTCAATTTCTTCTCCATTTCCCTGAGAAATCCATGCGGGCATGCACACATTTTCCAGGGCCGTAAACTCCGGGAGGAGATGGTGAAATTGAAAAACAAAGCCCAGGCTTTGGTTGCGAAACTTTGCCTGCTTTTTTTCGGGGAGGAGGTGAATCTTATCTCCTTCAAACCAAATTTCGCCTTTGTCGGGGGTGTCGAGTGTCCCCAGTACCTGCAGGAGGGTGCTCTTGCCTGCTCCGGAGGCACCCACAAGGGCTACAATCTCCCCTTCGAGAAGTTCGATAGAAACTCCCTTGAGAACTTCGACTTTTCCGTAGGATTTATAGATTTCTTCTGCTATGAGCATGATGAGGGACTGGGATTAACTCACAAATGGATTGTTTTTCTCTGCCTTGCCCTCACTTACCCGGATGGCAATGACCTCGGCTTCGGCACTTTGTTGGCCATCACTGTAAACCTTACAGTTCATGACTACTTTGCGTCCTTTGATTTCTTCTATCCTTGTCCTCAGCTCGATGGGCTTATCATTAAGGGTAGGT
This sequence comes from uncultured Bacteroidia bacterium, assembly GCA_964564415.1. Taxonomy (GTDB): domain Bacteria; phylum Bacteroidota; class Bacteroidia; order J057; family J057; genus JALEFZ01. The sequence goes on from CAZMAV010000016.1 coordinate 35,594, forward strand.
TTGAGGTATTTGATGTTGAGGGTGCCGGTGGCGTAGCGATATTCGGGAGAAGAATCCAGTCCTCTTCCTTCAGCTTGGTAGGCGGCGGCCATGGCCGTGCCCATGCAGTGGCAGTCGATGAGGGTGGCCAGAATGCCTCCGTTGGTGATGTTTTGCCAACCCTGATACCGATCTTCAGAGTGCCAGATGCAGACAGCTTCTTCACCTTCCCAATAACTCTTGATCTGCAATCCTTCAGAATTCTGAGCCCCGCAGCCAAAGCAGATGTTGCCTGGCATGTGATTTTGAAAATACTCTTTTTCCATCAGGTCAAATTTAAGCTTTTATCGGAGCTTTTCTAGCCTGAAATCAGAAGAGGTCGGAGATGATCTGGTCCGACATGATCCAACCTTTGGGGCTACAGCGGAGGACGTCTCCTTCATCAATGAGATAGCCTTTCCTGAGCCAATGGTCTACTTCTTTTTTGTATCTCAGTTTCCAGTCTTGGATAAAATTTTCCTGTATTTTTTGTTGAGAAATGCCTTCCGCTTTGCGCAGGTGGGTCATGAGGTATTCGTGGTACCGATCGGTATCATCAAGGCTTTCGACTTCCTGAACCGGCGAGTAGTCGGCTTCCAATTTACGGAGGTAGATGGCATTATTGGCGATGTTCCAGGAGCGGCTTTTTCCATCAAAGGAATGTGCGGAGGGGCCCACGCCGAGGTAGGGGCGAAAATCCCAATAGGAAGAATTGTGCCTGGCCTTAAAACCCGGCAAGGCATAGCTGGAAATCTCATAATGATGGTAGCCAGCCTCTTCCAGCCACTTGTGGGCTTGTAAAAACTGATCTTCGTAGACCTGATCGGAGGGTAATTCGATATTCCCCTTTTTCAATTGAAAGGCCAGGGCAGTCTGTGCTTCTACGGCCAGGGAATAGACAGAAAGATGAGGTAGGCGCCAACCCAGAAACTGCCTGAGATTGGACTCCCAGGCTTGCTGACTTTGATGGGGAACTCCCAGGATAAGGTCGGCGGTGAGGTTGTCAAAGCCCATGTCTCTGGCAGACTCTACTGAATACCTTGCCTGCTCGGCACTGTGGCTTCTGTTCATCCATTTCAGGACTTGAGGATCAAAGGACTGTATCCCTATGCTCAAGCGATTGACAGGGGTCTTGCGGAGGGCTTTAAGGTAGGGGAGAGAAAGGTCGTCGGGATTGGCTTCCAGGGTAATCTCGGTGCCTTCTTCCAGGGTGAAGTGGCGATGTATTTCTTCGAAAATCTGCATCAACTCATCCTGGGAAAGGACAGAAGGAGTCCCTCCCCCCAGGTACACGCTGCTAAGGGTCTGCTGTGTACCAAAAAAGTCTCGGCGAAGTTTGATTTCTTTGCAGATAGCAGCGACCATATTTGCCTTGCTTCTGAGAGAGGTAGAAAAGTGAAAGTCGCAGTAGATGCAGGCTTTCCGACAATAAGGGATGTGAATGTAAAGTCCTGCCATTATAAAGGATACTTCAATAGGGGGATGATCCTAATCCAAGTAGTCTCGCAATTTCATTTCGGAATTCCTTGGGCCACTTTTCCCTGGATCCTGCGTCAGTTCCCGATCCATCGGGATCGATTTAGAACCCCTGAACCTATGTTCAATTCCTTGGCTTCAGAAAAAATTGTCTCCAAAAGCATACCGAACTCAACATGCTCGCCTACTTAGTTGTTTTTGCTTTTGGTCGTCCCTGAAAAAGATGAACAAAAAACCCAAAATACTCCAAAAAGTTTGAAAAGCCGGAAGGGCTGGGTATTTTTCAATATGAAAATCAGCCTTCAACGTGTCTTGAAGCGAGCGGCTGCCTACGCAGGCATCGCTCTGGGAGTACTCCTTTTCATTTGTAGGGACTGCTACGTCAGGCCGGGAGCCCACATCATGACCATTGTGTTTACCTTTACCATTACGATCTTTTTGTTTGAGGGTAATTCTTTGTTCAACAAATGGATTGGGAATAGAATATCCTGGATGGAGTATCCCGTTTGGAGGACGGTAATCGGGGTTTCCGGAGCCATGATTTATTCCTCTCTTCTTATCGTATTTACGTATTCTGTTCTGTTTATCTGGAAGCGGGGCTACGCCTGGGAAACTTACAACCAGTCTCTTTGGTCGACCCTCATCATTTCTTTGGTTGTTACCCTGATTATTTCGCTGTTGCTCCATGCCCGCGGATTCCTCTTTCACTGGCGGGAGGCTTCTCTACGCGTGGAGCGCCTCAAGCGGGAACAGGTGAGTACCCGGTTTTCCTCACTCAAGACCCAACTCAATCCTCATTTCCTTTTCAATAACCTCAATACCCTTACGGCCTTGGTTTATAAGGACCCCGACAAGGCTGCGGACTTTATCAAAAAACTATCCGAGCTTTATCGCTACATTTTGGAGCATGTGGAAGAAGAGGTCGTCCCTCTTCGCCAAGAGTTGGATTGCCTGGAGGCTTATTTGTTTTTACTCAATCTCAGGCATGGGGATTCTTTGATCGTTCACATGGATATTCCCCCTGTGAAGGCCTACCTTCCTCCTCTTAGCCTTCAATTGCTAATGGAAAATGCAGGTAAGCACAATGTCATTTCCAAAAAAGACAAGTTGCACATTGATATTTTTCTGGAAGACAACCGTAAGATCGTTGTAAGGAATACCTATAATCCCAAAAAGGAAGAAGAAAAATCTACCGGCAAAGGACTGGCAAATATCCGGGCTCGCTATGAACTCCTGACAGATCGAAGCGTAGAGGTATTACAGGCTAAAGATTATTTTGAAGTAAAACTACCCCTTTTGTATTTCTGAGGCCTGTCTCGTCGGCCTCAGGGAGTAAACCGCCTTATCCCCGGGATTTATCTGCAAATGTTGGGGAGCTTTTGAATTTTACTTTGCATTTTGAATCCATAGATTGAAAAGGATTTTTTTTATAAATGATTGATCTCATGAATAAAGTTTTGCTTGCATGCCTTCTGGCATGTTTGACCTGTTTTTCCTATGCCCAGTCCGCTTACTGGTTGATGCTCACGGATAAGGGACGGGAAGCAGAGGAAGGCCTGACCCAGGCGAAAGACCACCTCAGTCCGGCAGCCCTCCAACTGCGTACTCAAAAAGGGATAGCCCTCAGCTATAGTGATCTCCCGGTATCTCCTTCCTACCTGGAAGAGCTCAAAGGCCAGGGGCTAACTATTCTTTCCACCTCCCGCTGGCTAAATGCCGTCGCCGTGAGAGTCGGTAATTGCGAACTCGAGAACCTGGAGGCATTTTCCTTTATCGAAGAAATCAGGCCCTGCGCCACCTTTGTGGCCCAAGGCTATGAAGAGGCCAGCCTTCAGGATATGAAAGAGGAATTGGCAGGTGTTGCCTCTCCGGAATATGGGAAGGCCTTTCGTCAGGCAGAGATGCTCAACCTTCCCCCCTTTCACGAAGCAGGGTTCACGGGCAAGGGAGTTCGGATTGCGGTCTTGGATGCGGGTTTTCAGGGAGTCGATACGGTCGACGCTTTCAAGAAACTCCATGCAGAAGGTCGTTTGCTGGCTACGTATGACTTTGTAGAAAAAGATACCATGGTATTCCATGCCTCTTCTCATGGTACCCAGGTGCTGTCTTGTATTGGTTCAGACTTGCCGGGGCAAATCGTAGGAACGGCTCCCGATGCTTCATTCATCCTTTGCCGGACCGAAGATGCCCGATCTGAGACTCAGGTGGAGGAATACAACTTCCTGGCTGCCGTAGAATACGCTGACTCCATTGGAGTGGACCTCATACATGCTTCATTGGGCTATACTACTTTTGACAATGACAGCAATAGCTATACCTATGAGGATTTAGACGGGGACAAGGCCATCGTAACAAGGGCTGTTGATATGGCAGCTTCTAAAGGTATACTGGTAACGGTATCTGCTGGTAATGAAGGTAATTCCTCCTGGCATTACATCGCTGCTCCCTGCGACGGAGATAGCATACTCTGTGTAGGTTCGGTAACCAAATACATGAATAAATCCGGCTTTTCTTCCTTTGGTCCCACAGCAGATGGGAGGATCAAGCCCGATGTGATGGCGCTGGGAAGCAGTGCGACGGTATTCTCACCGCGCAACCGGGTGGGATATGCCAGTGGAACTTCCTTTGCCGGTCCCATTATGGCGGGTTTCATGGCTTGCCTGAAGCAGGCCCATCCTGAGCGCGACAACATGGACCTTATTAAGGCCACCCGCCTTTCAGGGGATCAGGCAGGTCTGCCCGATAATGAGTATGGCTATGGCATTCCCAATGCGATGAAGGCCGATTCCCTTCTCAAAGCCAGAAAAAATCTCAACCGGGTAAAGATTGTTCAGAAAGAAAAGCCTATGCGAGGACGTAGGGCTTTTGCCGAGGTAAAGGAGGAGGTAAAAAAGACAGAAGTCTTTACCAAAGATCCCCGAACCGTCATCTCAAAGACTCCCCGGAAACTAAAGGCAAAGGTGCCCTCAGGAGTTCAGATCCAGGAGGTGGAGATCAAGAGCGCCGACAAAGTCTTGGAATTGGGTAAAACCCTCAAGGTGAAGAATAAAAAGGCGATTTTGAAAACCAAGGAAATGAATGCTGGAAAGTACATCCTGATTATCAAGACGGATACCTACACCGAACGGATTCCCTTCCGTCTGTAAAAATTAGCATAACTTCCAATCCCGAAGCGGATGCTGTGTCTTTACAAAGAGAGAAGGTTTCACCTAGGTTGACCTTCTCTCTTTTTTTCTTTTAAATAGTGATGGTTATCACGAATCATTTTTTGCGATACAACCTATAGCACTTTTGGGGCTACAAACATATGATGCATGATAAGCTCAACAGCGCTTTATGCATTCATTTGTGGTAATCACTCGTCAGTAAGAACTTGCTCATCATGAAAGGATTTTTTCAAGCCATCGCCGCCTATTTCAGGGCCTTCGGAGTACTGTCCAAGCACAATCTCTGGTCCTATGCACTCTTGCCCGGACTTGTGAGCATGGGGATAGGCTTTGTGATCTTCAGTTTGCTGGGCTACCTGGGTGGAGACCTGCTGGATGCTTTTTTCGAATGGCTCTGTGGCATCTATCCTCCCTCCTGGCCCTTGCACGACGGCATTTGTCAAGCTACCGAGTGGCTGGCAGGGAGTTGGTTGGGTGAAATCCTGGCCTGGATCATTTCCTTTCTGATCAATCTCTTTATGTTTCGCTACATTGTCATGATCGTGGTAGGGCCTTTTATGGGTGGACTTTCAGAGAAGGTAGAACTCAAGGAAAAAGGGGTGGCTACCGACCCCATGACCTTTAAGGAAAATGTCAGTAGCCTGGTTAGAGCCCTGAGGGTAGTCTTGCGCCTGATTAGCCGTGAAATATTCTGGGTATTGGTGATTTCGCTGGCGGGCTTGTTGCTGCCGGGAATAGGGAGTCTGGTTTCGGCGGGACTGATTTTTGTGGTCCAGGCCTACTATGCGGGTTTTGGCAATGTAGATCCCACCCTGGATCGCAAGCGGATGAGCATCAAAGAATCCGTATCCTATGCCAGAGAGAATAGGGGCTGGATCACCGGTAATGGCATTCCTTTTTTGCTGATTATTCTGCTTCCTTTCCTGGGCTGGTTTATGGCTCCTGTTTTAGCGACTACGGCAGCGACCCTGACCTATGCCGAACGTCATAAATAGAAAAGGAGGTCCTGAACAGGAACCTCCTCGCGACAAAATCATGGGTCTATTACTCATCTTCTGCTTGAAGGCCAAGGCCTATCAACCTAGTAAGGCCAGATGATGATGTCGGGAGAGCAGGTAGAGCGTGTGCAAGAATTGCTAGTCATGAATAATGGGGGTTAAAGAACTTTGAGTCTTATATTTGTGTTGTTATTTACAATTTCCAGGCCAATCTATTCGTAAATGACCAATAGGGAGACTTGTGGATGTTATATTATTTAAATAATGTAAAAAACGAACTTTGATCTTTTTGCTGAAAAAACTAATTCGCTAGTAATCAAAGGGCTGAGGGGCATACCTATTTCGGAGGTCGATATAAGCAGGTGCAAGAACAGATAAGCTAATGGAATATTTTTTAAAGCGAAGGTTTTGGGGTCTGAGAGGTGATTGTCTGTGAGCCGATAACTTTTTTGGACAAAGGCTATTATATTTGTACCAAATAGTGGATGCCAAGCTTTGATTTAAGCTTCGTTCAACTAATTATACATTATTGCGTAAAGGAGAAACAGCAAATATTGAACAGATTATGACAAAACCTATTGAAATTACCGATAGCAACTTCGAAGAAGTTGTCATGAATTCGGACAAGCCCGTGCTCGTTGATTTTTGGGCTACTTGGTGTGGACCCTGTAGGGCTATTGCCCCTATCATTCAGGAAATGGCTGAGGAGTACGATGGCCGTGCCGTCATTGGAAAGCTCGATGTAGATGCCAACAGCAACACTTCTATGAAGTTTGGCGTGATGAGCATTCCCACCCTCCTGGTTTTTAAGAATGGAAAGGTGGTAGACAAGCAGGTAGGCCTGGCCAATAGGGCTGCCTTGGAGAAAAAGCTCGACGCTCACCTGGAGGCTCAGGCTTAATTCCATCGTGAAAACAATGGCCTGCCGGAGTTTTACCTTCGATTGCATGCATAGAAATATCCCCTTTGAAATAAGCTTCAAAGGGGATATTATTTTTTATTACCGGGACAGGCTTTGGAATCTATCAGGATTTAGGCCTGAGAGACTGTTTCTTCGCCGGCCATGAGCATGTTGAGGACGATATAGATTTTATCCTTGAGGTCATTTCGATGAACGATAAAATCCAGGAAGCCGTGCTCCAGAAGAAATTCGGAGCGTTGAAAGCCTTCGGGAAGGTCGCGGCCGATGGTTTCTTTGATGACTCGTGGACCCGCAAATCCGATAAGGGCATGGGGTTCGGCAATGTTAAGGTCGCCGAGCATAGCAAAACTTGCCGTAACCCCTCCGGTGGTAGGATCAGTGATCAGCGAAATGTAGGGAAGCTGCTTGTCAGCGAGTTGGGTAAGTTTGGCACTGATTTTTGCCATTTGCATCAGGCTCAATGCTCCTTCCATCATCCTGGCTCCACCGCTCTTGGAGATGATGATTAGAGGCATCTGATGGCTTAGGCAGTGGTCGATGGCCCGGGAAATTTTTTCTCCTACGACTGACCCCATAGATCCTCCGATAAAACGAAAATCCATGGCTGCAACCATGGTAGGAAGGCCGTTGACCTTTCCATAGGCGGTACGGATGGAGTCGACCAGCCCGCTTTTCTGCTGGGTGGAAGAAATCCGGCTTGTATATTTTTTGGTATCCTCAAATCCCAGGGGGTCGGCGGCCAGGAGGGTAGCCGAGAGTTCTTCAAATTTTCCCTCATCAAAGAGAATATCAAAATACTCTATGCTCCCAATCTTAAGGTGATGGTCGCAGTGCATGCAAACGTAATTATTCTGCCTCAAAGCCTTTGTTTGCAGGGGCTTCTTGCAGTTGGGACACTTTTCCCACAATCCTTCAGGGGTATTGTTCTTGTCCTCGGTTCGGGTCTGAATGTTGTCTTTTGCTCTCTTAAACCAACTCATGGATTCAGCTTTAGATTACAAATATAGGTAAAGTCATGAAGGCAAAAAAACGTCCCGACCCTGGCTTCTGGGAAAATAAGTAGGCGAAGATTTAGGACAGATCATCGGGTAAAAGGCTAGGGAGCTGTGTGGAATAATATACATCAAGCCGAATAGGAATATTAATCTTATGCAGACAAAAATGATCATCGCGAATGAATGGCTAAAGCGCCGCTGGGCTTAGCGTAAGTAATTTATTTTCAATCCCAACAGCGCTGTTGATTCTATCGCCAAAAATGATTCGTGATCATCACTAAAGAATCGCGATCATCTCCAGCAAAAAATAAGAAGGGTTCTAATAGCCGGATGCAGGGAAGGGCGTAGGAGAGAAACAAGGTTGAATTTGCTAAAATTCGTGTCCTTGCTCATTAGTTGGTATAACAAGGAATAAAAAAATTAGATTTTTTTCTTTTAGGGAAAGGGAAAGTTTGGGAACGCATGAGTGGAATAAAAATTATAATTTTTACAAAAAGGGGGTTGCCTCTGTGGGAAAATTTTTATCCCTTACATATATATCTTTTTCAATGTATCTAAAATTTGATATTGTATGGGAATTCTAACATTGAGATATCAGTATGTAAAGGGAGGCGGATAAGGCCCAAGTTCCTGATAAAAAATGACTTTTGGAGGATTCGTAAATTAATCATGAGCTAGTAACATTAAGTTAAATACGAAAATGGTAATATATTTCTATTAGATAAAAAAGGGATTGTATAATTTTTTTGAGTTTTACCTCTATGTTAAGAAGGCTCTGAACGGCCTGATATTGGTCCTAAACTTCCTTAAATCGGGGATGAATGAAGGTCTTACGAGAGGGGATTTTTTCGGCTTAAGTGAAAAAATTGATTGCAGGTTTGAATTTCCCTCTATAAATTGGAATTCTATAAGGTTTAATTTTAAGTTGAAATTAACCTTGTGTGGTATTTGTGAAAACGTTCTTTTTCATTTCCACAACGTCAAACTAAAGCTAATTTTATGAAAAGAATCTTACTCGTGCTTTGCATGCTAGCCATGGGCTTGAGCATTGCTTGGGCACAAAACAGTATTTCCGGTAAGGTTACCGATGAGGATGGAATGCCTCTAGAGGGTGTAGCCGTATTGGTTAAGGGTACGACTGTCGGGGTTTTTTCCAACTCTGACGGTACTTACGAACTGACTGTACCCGAGGATGGATCAGCTCTCATTTTTTCTTACGTAGGTAAACTTACCAGGGAAGAGGCTGTTGATGGTCGTTCTAACATCAGCGTCATCCTTAAAGCCGATGACCTCTATGTGGAGGAAGTCGTCGTGACGGGTTACCGTACATTTACCGAGGAAAAGTCCAGCGTGGCGGTCTCCAAGGTAGATGCGGAGAAAATCTCCAACCGTCCCAACCCTTCTGTTGTGCAGACCCTTTCCGGGCAGATTCCCGGTTTGAGTATCAGTACAAGTACTGGACAGCCCGGTGGTAACTCTGTGGTGAACATCCGCGGGGTATCCTCCATCAACGGTGATACAGAGCCTCTCTTCATCATCGACGGTGCTCCCGTAGATCAGGACAACTTCCGTAGCTTGAATCCCAATGAGATCGAGACCATTACCGTCCTGAAAGACGCTGCCGCTACCGCTATCTATGGTAACCGGGGTGCAAATGGTGTAATCGTCATCGAAACCAAGGCTGGTGGATTCAACACTCCCCTGGAAGTGACTTATACCTACAACCGCCTTTCTTCCACCCTTCAGGACAATGACTATGACCTGATGAACTCTCAGGAGCAGTTGGCTCTGGAAAAAGAGTTTGGTAGTGGATTGGGTTCTGTTATCTCTGAGGCTGACGCCGATACTTTCTCTACTACTGACTGGCCTAATTTCTTTTTCCGTACGGCCATCGGTAACCAGCACAACCTGCAGTTCCGCAAGGGTGGAAACAACAGTTCTACCTATCTTTCTGTAGGATACTTGGACCAGGAAGGTATTTTGAGTGCTTCCAGCCTGCAGCGTGTCAACCTCCGTGCCAATGTTTCAGGCCGTAGCAACGACACCAAGTTCAATTACTCTGCGAATTTTTCGGTCAACTTTTCCACCAACGACGAGCCTAACTCGATAGGATCATCTGCGATTAACCGTAACCTGGTACTCGCTGCTTATCAGTCTGCTCCTTATGTAAATCCCGGTTCTTATGTTGATGGGCGTGGACTTCTTTCTCCACTTTTGTTCTCCAACACCCCTCTCTTCTTGATGGACCGTTTGGAGACTTATACCCGTAAGGAGGATGAGATTCGTATGATTTCTACCCTTAAGGCTGACTACGAGATCATCGATGGTCTTTCTGTAGGAATCCGTGCCAGTGGAGACCTCCTCGCTGAGAGTCTGACCCGTGCAGAGGGACCTGAATCTTTCAACGCACTGCTCTTTGCAGAGACCGGAAACAACACTCCTGGTTTCCAGCAGCAGTCGTTCCGTCGTGATTTCCTTTACAATCAGGTTACCAACATCAGCTACGAGAATACCTTTGGTAAGCACTCTTTTGGTGTAGGTGCATATACCGAATACTTCCGTGCCTTCCGTGATCAGTTTGGATACTTCGCCGAGGGATTGAATCCCAAGACTTTCTTCCCTGGTGACGGAGCTGGTTTGGTCGGAGATAACTCAGCCAACGACTTCTTTGTCGATGAAGCAACGGCCAACATTGCCCGTGCAGGACTTTTCTCCTACTTCGCTCAGGCGGACTACGACTATGACTCTCGATACGGACTTTTGGTTACCGGTCGTCGTGATGCTACCTCTCGTTTCTCTGAGTCTAACCGCTGGGGTACTTTCTACTCTTTTGCGGCTCGCTGGAACATCCACAATGAGGCTTTTGCTTCTGGACTTCCCTTTGACCTGTTGAAGCTTCGTGCTTCTTATGGTACCAATGGTAACCAGGACATTACAGGAAATGGATACTTTGCTGCTCTTGACCTTACCCGTAACCTTTTCGCTACAGGTACTGGATATGGAGGACAAAATGCACTCTTCCTTTCTCAGTTGGCCAACACTACCCTTCGCTGGGAAACAGTTGCTCAGCTTAACGTAGGATTGGACTTCGAGACCCTGAATGGTCGTCTTGGAGGTAGTGTAGATGCCTACGTCAAGAATACTACTGACCTCTTCCTTTCTGTACCCATTTCTGCCATCAACGCTCGTACAGGTATTAGTGCCAATGTGGGTGAGCTGCAAAACCGCGGTGTAGAACTCTCTATCAACTACGATATCTTTGACGGAATCCAGGCCGGTGGTCTGCAGGTCAATGTATATGCTTTAGGTGCTTTCAACGAGCAGGAGATTCTGGACCTGGGTGCTGGTCGTGAGGAGATCATCGATACAGACGCAACCAGCCTTCGCGTAGGTGGAAGACTGTTTGAGTACTACACCTATCGCTATGCCGGTGTTAATTCTGAGAATGGAGAATTGCTCTTCCTCGATGCGGAAGGAAATGAAACGGAGGATCCTGACGTGGACAATGACCGTGTATGGTTGAGCCAAAACATCTATCCTGATTGGCAGGGAAGCTTTGGTCTGAACATTGACTTCAAAGGCTTTTACATCAACTCTCAGTGGAACTTTGTCGTAGGTGTAGATCGTTTCGACTACGACCTCCTCACTTTCCAGGATCGCAGAAACATTGGGCAGTTCCGCCACTCTCGTGATTTACAGAATGCATGGACTCCTGATAACACCGATACGGATATTCCTGCTCTAAAGGCGTCTAATTTCCCCTTGGGTGATGATTCTGACCGCTACTTGACAAATGCTGACTTCCTTCGTCTGCGCTTCCTGAACTTTGGATATGAGCTGCCTTCTTCTGTGCTGAGCAGAATTAAGGTTCGCGAGCTGACAATCTTTGGCTCTGGAGAGAATCTGGCTACATTCACCCCCTGGCGTGGATTTGATCCTGAAGCGCTGTCTAACACCAGCCGCATCTATCCTACGCCACGTACCTGGACCATTGGTGTACAGATTGGCCTCTAAGTATTCACTCAATTTTTTACTTGATTATCCAGAATTATGAAAAAAATCATTCTCAGCATATTTGCATCAGTCCTGCTCCTGGCGAGCTGTGAGGATGCAATTGATATTCAACAGCCCGGGCGTCTCGATACCAGTGCATCATTCGAGACCTTGGTAGACTTGCAGGATGGTCTGTTTGGCGTTTATGCCGAGTACGACTATACCCCCGCGATCCAGTTCAACGCCGCCTTTACCGATGAAATTACCATTGGTTTTGATAATGGAGGGCAAGACATCCTTTTCATTCTGAATCCTCAGAGCGCTATTTCTTCTGCTCAGTGGGTCAACTTTTACGATGCTCTTAATGCTGCTACCCGCGTCATCTTGGCAGCAGACGAGATTGAGTTTGATCCTGCAGATCAGGATGCCTTTGATGATATCCTGGGACAGGCCTATGCTTTGAGAGCCTGGGCTCACTTTGAGCTGTTGACCTACTTCAGCCCTGATCTTACGGACGACAATGCTCCCGGTGTGATTATCCTGGACTTTATCCCTTCCATCGATCAGGAACTGGGTAGAAATACGACTGGTGAGGTATTTGCCATCATCGAAAGCGATCTGGATCAGGCAGCTAACCTTCTGGTTACCGACGCCAATCCTACCTTTGTGAGCCAGGATTTCGTTACCGCTCTTCGTGCCCGTATCGCCGCTTATCGTGGTGATTATGGAACAGCTGCTTCTCTTGCCGAGCAACTTTCTTCCAAGTATCCCTTGGCTGATTCCGCTCAGTATGTAGACATGTTCCTGGATCAGGACAATACGGAAATCATCTTTAAGCTGGAGCGTACCATCAATGGTCCCTACGACGGTCAGGGATCTACCGGATCTGCTACCGCTGGTGGATGGGCAGGAGCTAACTTTGCCTTCGTAAGTGCAGACATTGACGGTTCTCCTTACTTCGAGGCCTCTGTTGTCCTCCGTGATGCCCTTGAGCCTGGTGATATCCGTAGCAATGTACTTTTCCACCCCACCTCTGCTGGTGATACCCTTATGGTAGGAAAGTACCCCGGATCTGAAGGTCAGCCTTTGATGAATGACCTCAAGATTTTCCGTGCTTCTGAGATGCTCCTGATCCGTGCCGAGGCTGCTGCCGACGCCAACGATCTTCCCGGAGCCGCTGTTCTGATTGATGAGCTGCGCGATGCCCGTTTTGGGTCCGACCAGCCTACGCCTACTTTCGCCAATCAGCAGGAGGCCTTCAGGGCTATCCTGGATGAGCGTCAGTTAGAGTTTGCCTTCGAAGGATTCCGTTGGGTAGACCTCAAGCGCCTCGGTGAGCGCGCTGGTCTTACCACCCTCGAGCGTGATCCCGTCGAGTGTGCCGTCAACAGCGCCTGTAGCATCGAGCTTTCAGACATTCGCATGAACGCTATTCCCATTCCTATCCTCGAGTTGAATGCCAATGGAACTATCCAGCAGACTCAAGGCTACTAGGAAGTATGACCGGATCTTTTTCCTCTGAGAAAAAGACCAAATAAAAAAACAGCAGTTATCCGAAATGGGTAACTGCTGTTTTCTTTTATTATCATCAAATTATGCCTGCTTATTCCCTCAACTTAATCGTCTTTTCATTGTCCTGAGGATGCTTGTCTATGAGCAAATGAATAGGGTCTATGGCCGCCTTGACGGGCGCTGTATCCACTTGCAGGCTTAGCTTGGTCGTATCTGAATCAAAGAAATGCTTGCGGTAGTAAATCAGGCTGTCCTGGCCGTCTTTGTCTTTGCCATAGAGCCCCAGATAGATCCATTCGTCGAAGTCGATGGCTTCTTCATTACCCAGGCTATCCGCCTCGTATTTGACAGCACTGATGCTGAGATCCACCTCATAACTTCCTTCTTCAGTTTTGGCCATCTCTGTTTGGAGCATTTTGTTTTCATAGAATACGATCTCCTCAAACATTTGCCTGACAATCCCTGTAAGGCTGTCAGGGGTCACCTCATAGATATAAGACATGAAGTCTTTGGTCGTAGGATAAAGTCCTTCTTTGAAGGCCCAGTCATCTATAAATCGACTTAGGGCCTTGTTGAGGCTGTCCTCCCCTACATAATCCTGAAGGGCAAAAAACTGTACAGCTCCCTTTCCATAATGAATGTACTGCTGGTTTTCTACCAAGACCAGGGGCTGTTCCTTTTTTCGCTCTCCCCTCCGTCCAGAAAGGTAGCGATCTAACTCTTCCCTTAGGTACTGCTGCATTTTTTCAGTAGAAAATGACTGTTTCATCAGCATGAGGGCCGAGTATTGAGCCAGACTCTCCACAATCATGCTGCTTCCCTTGGTGTTTGAGGGAATGACCTGATGGGCCCACCATTGATGGGCGACCTCATGGGCTGTCACGTAGTAGGTGATGTCCACATCCTTTTCATCGTCGATGTCTACGATAAAACCAATGCCTTCTGAAAAAGGAACGGTATTGGCGAAGGATTGTGCAAAGGTAGCGTACCTCGGAAACTCCATGATTCGCATTTGCCTGTACTGAAAAGGACTAAAAATTTCCGAAAAATAATCCAGGGAATGCCTCATCCCTTCCATCATCCGGTCGATGTTGTACTCGTGGCCTTTGTGGTAGTAAATTTCCAAATTGACACTGTCTCCACTGGGATGAATCCAATGGTCCCGAATGACTTCATAGCGGGCAGAAATCATAGAGTAAAAGTTCAGAATGGGGGCATCCATCTTATACCTGTAGTAGCTGCGTCCATTTGCTTCCCATTGGCGCTGAAGGTAACCCGGAGCGATGGCAATTTGATCGGCTCGGGTTCCCATGGTAATGTCAAAGCGAATCCGATCCGCATCGTCTCCCAAAGCATGTACCACCAGCCCTCGTGGATCATCTCTGTCCAACTGCCTCTCCTTGGGTTCTAGGTCGTACTTTTTGCGGGTATCGTCAGAAGAAAGCTCAAAGCCAGAACTGTAGCCAAAGGAAGGAAAGCTGCTGTTGTTGAAAAAGGTCCCATTGCGGATGACAGAGTTGTTTCGCCCCCCACTCTTGAAGCCCTCCGTATCAAATTTTCCTTTGAAATACATCTTAAGGCTATCTCCAGGCAGCAAGGGACGTTTTAATTCATAAATGTCATAATTGTAATCCTCAAATGATTCAGCCAGGCTCGCAGGGGCAGGGTCGTCAGGCAGAGAATCCATGCGCTCAAAGGTAAAGGGTTCAAACGCCAAATCTTCATCTGTCGATCCCTGGATGTGCAGGGATGAGATGGTCGAATCTCCCTTGTTTTTTAGAATGTAATACCCCTCCACTATATAATCCCGCTCCATGGGATAAATATCTACCAAAAGCTTAGTTTCAACGATTTTGGGCTGGGCTATATATTCATACTGCTTAAGTTCCTTTTCGTAATTGGCCCTTCTTTCCTCTGCCTCATCGGAGGTCGTAAATTCATTGACTACCGTGGTTACATAGTAAATGTAGGCACCTGTACCCCCAAAGATCAACAAGGCAGAGAGGGTAAAAATCAGTAAAGGCCGAACAAAGCGCATACCGGCCAGCTTGGTCCGGGTCCTGAGTACAGTATCCGTACCCCTGACTGAAAAGGCGATGGCCAGCCCTAAAAGAACCAGGGTAAAGCCAAACCAGTAGGCCTTGAACCAGGAGAAACGAATAAAAGAATCCCCGTAAATATTCATGTCTGAATAGTCCTCCAAGCTTCCACTGCCAAATTGTATTAAGTTGTGTTCCAAACCCAGGTTGGCAAGGATAATATTGACAATGAAGATCAAAATCATCATGCCATGGCCTAAAAACTTATTGTTGATCATCACCTGCACAAAAAAGGCCAGGAGGGTGAAAAGGGCCAACCAGGAGAGCTGACTGCTAAACATCTCCGTGAGGTAGATGCCTACCTCGAATTTATAATAGCCCATGGCTGCCTGAATGCCCATGCCTAGCAAGATCAAAAGCAGGAGCAGGGTAATGTGAACCAGCATAAAGGCGATGAATTTACTCACCAGCCCCAGGGCATCGGGAATCGGGAGGGTATCGTATATCTGATTGACCCTCAGGTCCCTCTCTCTCCAAATCAATTCTCCAGCATAAAAAATGACAATGATGAAGAAAAAGAGGTCGAAGGTGCTCAGCAATTCCAGCATGAGATAGGTCGTGGGAAGGGTCGGGGTTCCAAAGACCTCATTGAAATTTGTCGAACTGAAGACCAGGTAGATGAATCCAAAAATGACAATGCCCAGGAAGGGGACGGAGCCCACGATTTCTCGGTAATACAGGCGGACCAAGGCGCTAAGCCTTTTAAACTGCACCTGGAGGCCCTGATAGGTCAGCTGAAGATCGGAGGGAAGGGATACTGCCTCAGGGGACTGGTCGGGAGTTTCCTGCTTTTTCTTTTTCCACTGTCGTCGGGCAGCACTGGTAAAAGAAAAGAAAACATAGGTGAGCAGGAGGCAAAGCAGCCCCACCGCCAGCCATATAAGTCGGTTTTGTAAGGGAAGACCTGTCCAGCTTACAAGTTCCAGGTTTTGCTGGGCCACTGACCAGTACTGGGTCGACACTGCAAATACCTGCTGACCGAAGGGATCAAGTAGCGCCGCAAATTCGCGGTTTTCAATCTTGCCCACCATCTGCGAGGCCGCCAGGTAAAGGGTAAAAAGCCCGATGCCCTGGAGGAAAACAAAGAGCAACCTTTTGCTCAAAGCTCCGCCCATGAAAAATATACATCCACTGATAAAGGCATTGGGTAGGATAAACATGAAGTAGGCATGCCAGTAAAAACTGGCGTGAAACTCGGGGAGGAAGCGAGAAAAATCCCGGCTCCCCCAAGGCATATATTCTCCAATCAGCCTTCCTGTCATCAGGCCCAGAGGAATAGCCGTAAGTATTAGAGCAAGGACAATAAAGGAGCCCAGAAAACGGCCCAGAAGATAATCAGCCTTTTTGATAGGGGCCGTAAACATCATCGCTGAGGTCCGATGTTCGAAGTCTCGAAGGATGGGCACCCCCATGACTGCCGAACTGAAAAAGATGCCAATAACCGACATGATGAGGCTCTGAAATGCCACGATCCAGGCAGCATCGTCTTTGAGCTGGCCGGAGGCTCCGCCTATAGAGACTTCATCTACTGCAATAGCCAGGTAGCAAAGCAAAAATAGTACGGCAAAATACAGGTAGGTAGCCGGACGCTTGGCTCGGTAAGCGAGTTCAAAACCTAGGATTCTGAGTAGCATAGCTGTGAGGATTTAGGCGGGTACGTGAGACTTATGACCAAAAATATAGGAGAAATAAACGTCTTCAAGGCTGGGACTTTCTGCCTCGAATCCTTCGCCGGGGTCAGTTTCGCTGAGAATGTGAACTTCGGGCTTTCCGGCGATCATCTTATCCGAGATAACCTGGTAGGTTTTTTCCAACTGCGGAAGATCTGCTTTCTCTACCCGCTTTTTCCAAACCCTTCCTTCGAGCCTTTCGATGGCTTGTAGAGGATTTCCGCTCATGAGGATTTCTCCCTGGTTGATGATGGCCATGGAGGTACATAGTTCCTTCACGTCATCCACGATGTGCGTGGAAAGGATGACAATTGCATCTTCCCCCAGTTCGACCAGGAGGTTGTGAAAGCGGTTTCGCTCGCCGGGGTCCAGTCCTGCGGTGGGTTCATCGACGATGATGAGCTTGGGATTGGCGAGAAGGGCCTGGGCAATGCCAAATCGCTGCCGCATCCCTCCGGAGTATCCTCCCAGGTTTTTCTTTCTGTGTTGATAGAGATTAGTCTTGTGGAGCAGGGCTTCGACGACCTCTTTCCTTTCCTTGCCCTGGGTGATTCCCTTGAGTACAGCCAGGTGGTCCAGGAGAACTTCGGCAGAAACTTTTGGGTAAATGCCAAATTCCTGAGGGAGATAACCGAGGATTTTCCTGACCTCCTTTTTTTCTCGGAGTACATTGATCTCTCCCAGACTTACACTTCCGCTATCCGCCTCCTGTAAGGTGGCAAGGGTACGCATAAGGGTGGACTTTCCGGCACCATTGGGACCAAGAAGGCCAAACATCCCGGTAGGAATCTCAAGACTGACATCTTTCAGGGCCTGGACGCCATTAGGATAGGTTTTGGATAATTGTTGGATAGATAGTTGCATAGGCTTCTGGATTTGCTCTTAGGGCTTTTGAATTTGGAGCAGGCCCATCTTTTGAAAATGCCTCTTCAAGTTACGCGATTCAATTTGGGCCTCCTTCATTCCTTGGATAAAGATGATATTCAAAAAGATGAAAGAATTTCTGAGAAAATGGGAGATGCCAGGCTTTTATCTATGATTGGGCAGAATTAATCGACATGTGGGAAAGTTGGCTCTATGTTGCTTTGCAACTACACTGGAAAAAGATTGAAATTAACTTTCCATGTATTTTCGGAGAATTTGCCATATTTTATCTCCAAATCAGATTTGATATGAAAGAGCTTTTTTTCTTTGGCCTCCTCATTATGGCCTTACAGGCAGCAGCACAACCTGAGACGGACATCTATTTGTTTCAGGTCAACAAGACCGCCGGGGGATATAGCCTGGGAGAAGGGAAAAATATCACGCCCAGGAGGGGCTACGACAATCAGCCTTACTTCACACCGGATTCCAGGGGATTGCTCTACGTGGCTGCCGATAGCAGGGGGCAGACGGATGTTTTTCTTTATCAAATCGAAGTCGGAAGCCCCCTCCGCCTTACCCGAACCAAGAAAAGAAGTGAATATTCACCCAAGGTCATGCCCGGTGCCAAGGAATTTTCTGTCGTTACAGTGGAGGAGGATTCTACCCAGCGCCTCTGGTCCTTCCCCCTCGAAAAGGAAGCCTATGGAGAAGTACTCATGCCTGAGATCGACAGCATTGGGTATTATGCCTGGTACAAGAAAAAAAAGTTGGCCATGTTTATGCTTACCAGTCCTCCCACCCTTCAGCGGACACATAGAAGAAGGCAGAAAACAAGGATCATCACTGACAGCATTGGTCGATGCATATGGAAGCAGTCCCTTACGGATAGCCTGAGTTTCGTCAAGAAGGATACACTAGGAGAATGGTACATTTGCAACTGGCATCCCAGGCGCAAGAGGGTCGAAAGGCTCTGCATGACATTAAAAGGCAGGGAAGACTTTTGCTGGACCCCAGAAGGACAGTTGCTCATGGGAGATGGACAGGTCTTGTACATTCGTGATCCTTATCGAGATGGGGAATGGAGGGAATTGGCCCGCCCTGAAGTAGGTAATTTTGACCGCATAGCCATGAGTCCCGATGGGAGGTACCTCGCCCTTGTCGTTTCCAGTGGAGAATAAAAAAGATAGAACGGTTGGAATTAGGAAGTTTTGCTTGTTCCTTCTTCCAACTGCCATGTTAAGTAGTCTAGCAAGTTCACTTCGGAATTCAACATGTTCGCCTACTTACTTAATTATTCAGGAAAACCATAACTGAAGCCGTGATACCAAAGTGATCCATAGCGTCGATAAAAGGTCGGTCTTTAGGGCCATTTAAGGCATTGTTGAAGCTTTCCAACTCGAGGTTGGAGAAAAATACCATGAAGTAGGGCTCCAAAGAAAATCCTACATGAGCTTCAGGGATGATAAAGCGAATGGGGGTATGCAATTTAAATCCCACCTGCCAGGCTTCGGTAGCGATTTCAAGTGGGTCGTCCTGTTCAAACTCGTCAAGGGGAACCGCACTGGTGGCAGACTGGAAGTAATTCCCGCTTAGCCCAGCACCCACATAAAATCCCAGGTTTCTGGTGAAATCTATCAATAATGAGGTAATGTCTCCCCCCACACTTCCCCCCCAAAAGGAAACATCGGTACGCAGTTCTGTCTGGCCGCTTGGATTGGTAATGGCATTGGATTGGGTGAAGAAAAGTCGGGAATGTAGCCTGAAACTGGCCCTTCCCCGATGCAGGGCGAGGCTCACTGTCGGACCTGCTCCCCATCGAGCCGGTTCGAGAAGCTGATCACTCCCCGCATTGGCGATGTTGAAGATACTATCAATAGCAAAATTATAAGGCGTAGGATTAATCCTGGAAAAATTATACCCCAACTGTAGGGAACCATTGACATAGCTCTGGGCATACATAGGGCAGGCAGCCAGACAAAGACCCAAAAGTAGCATATATTGTCTCATCTCTTCTTGGTTTGGGGGGTGAACTTACACAAATGCAGGAAAATATCGCATAATTGCCATTAAATCCCATAGAGGAGACGGAAAAAATGGTGGAATCGTTGTCCCTTATTGAATAGACTTGCTCAAAAGCCTACTCCATTTTAACCATAAAAAAAGGGAAGAAGCCAGGCTCCTTCCCTTTTTTTTATCACTTTCAAAGACTTCCTTATCCATTCATAGAAAGGAGGAACTCTTCGTTGTCGGTCGTATTGTTCATTCGCTGGCGCAGGAATTCCATGCCCTCGATGGTGTTCATGTCTGCCATGAACTTGCGCAGGACCCAGATACGATTGATGTCCTGAGGGTCCATGAGCAGATCTTCGCGGCGTGTACCTGAGGCCATTACATCTATAGCGGGATAGATGCGGCGGTTGGCAAGGCGACGGTCGAGTTGAAGTTCCATGTTACCGGTACCTTTGAATTCTTCAAAGATGACCTCATCCATTTTGGAACCTGTCTCGATCAAGGCAGTCGCCAGGATGGTCAGTGAGCCTCCATGCTCTACATTTCTGGCAGCCCCAAAGAAACGCTTGGGTTTGTGGAGGGCGTTGGCATCCACACCACCGGAAAGAATCTTACCGGAAGCGGGCTGATTGGTGTTGTAGGCACGGGCCAGACGGGTGATAGAATCGAGAAGGATGACTACATCATGGCCACATTCTACCATTCTTTTGGCTTTTTCCAAGACAATAGAAGCCACCTGTACGTGTCGCTCAGCTGGCTCATCAAAGGTAGAGGCAATTACCTCACCGTTGACATTTCTTGCCATATCGGTCACCTCTTCCGGGCGCTCGTCGATCAAAAGAATGATTAGGTAAGCTCCGGGGTGGTTAGCTGCGATGGCATTGGCCACCTTCTGGAGCAGTACTGTCTTACCCGTCTTGGGCTGGGCTACGATAAGACCTCGCTGTCCCTTACCTATAGGAGAGAAGAGATCGATGATCCGCAAAGAAAGGTCCTTGGGATCCTCCTCCGAAAGATTAAAACGCTCATCGGGAAACAGAGGCGTTAGGTGATCGAAGTAGATTCGGTCCCGGACCTCTTCGGGGCTGCGTCCATTGATGGACTCTACTTTGAGTAGGGCAAAATATCGTTCACCATCCTTAGGAGGACGAATCTGGCCATACACGGTATCCCCAGTCTTTAGCCCAAACAATTTGATTTGTGAGGGAGAAACGTAGATATCGTCAGGAGAAGGAAGGTAGTTGTATTCGGTAGAACGAAGGAAACCATAGCCTTCGGGTATTACTTCCAGGACGCCTTGATTAGAGATGGCTCCGTCGAGTTCAAGACGCTGGTCGGATATTTCATTGACCCTTTGGTCTCCCTCATTGCGGCTGGGCTTCTTTCTTCGGCCACGCTGCTTGGGCTCGGGATCATCGATGATGATGATGTCTTCCTTTTGAGGTTCTTTGGTCTCCTTGACTTCTTTTTGCTTGCTTTCAGGAGCGTCCTTTTGCTCTTCCTTAGCTGGAGCTTCAACCTTTTCGGGCTCTTTTTCAGGCTCCTCTGTCTTGGAAGATTTCGCACGAGGCTTTTTCGCTTCGGTCTTCTCTTTGTCGGTCTTGGTCTTACGCGTTCTTGGCGTACGGGTCTTTTTTACTTCTTTTTCCTTGACGTCCTCTTTTTCCTTTTCTTCTTTTTTGTTGGAAGTTTCTTTTTCATCCTCCTTTTCGGCAGGAGGGGGAGGGATGTCGGTGACGGTAGGGGCTGAAGAAGAGGTGCTTGATTTGATGCTGGCAAGTTCTGTCGCAGGCATCAGGGCTTGTCTGTCGAGGATTTTGAAGATGAGATCTTGTTTCCCCAACTTATCGACTTCCTTAATACTCAAGCGAGTTGCGATATCGCGGAGCTCCGCAGTATCATTGTTATTAAGTTCAATAATATCGTACATAAAATTATCTGTGATCCCTTCGGAGTAGATGACCTCCGATCAAAAAGGTGTGATTTGGTGAAAGATTTAATAAGGTGGAAAAAGTCCTGAGGAAGCAGGACTTGTAGAATTGATTAATGCAAACTTAAGCAATATCGCGGGCAGTTTGCAAGAGAATGATAAATATTCTCTCAAAAAAAGAGAATTATTCACTCTAAAATCCATAAAAGGTAAAGGAAGAACCCCAGAATAGCCACTTTTTGGGTCAATACCTGTATGTTCTTATTGATTGCCAGAAAAAAGCAATTCTAATTTTTGTAATTATATCTACGGTTATCGCAAGGTTTTTGTTACTTCGCAGCACATATCCCTTTTATTCGACCATGTTAGAAATTGGTAAAATCAGGGCAGAAGCCCAGGAAGTTGTCCGACAACTGGAGCGCAGGTTTGTCGCCGAAGCTCAGCAAATTGTAAAAAAAGTCCTGGATCTGGACGCCCAAAGGCGATCCTTCCAGCAAGAACTCGACGAAAGTCGTGCAGAGATGAATAAGGTCTCCAAATCTATAGGAGCCTTAATGAAAGAAGGCAAAAAGGAGGAAGCCGAGCAGGCTAAGAAAAAGACAAGGGGCCTGAAAAATCGCATCAAGGAACTTGAAGAGGAAGGGAGAAAGGTCGAAAAAGATCTCGATACCCAACTCCTGGCCCTCCCCAACCTCCCACATCCCTCCCTGCCCACCGGTAAGTCTGAGGAAGACAATAAAGTCGTCCACGAAGAAAAAGATGTGCTTAACCTCGACTTTAGCCCCAAGCCTCACTGGGAGATTGCCGTTGAGCGGAAAATCATCGACTGGGAGTTGGGTGTGAAAGTTACCGGAGCTGGATTTCCGGTCTACATTGGAAAGGGAGCTCGCCTACAGCGGGCCCTGATCTCTTATTTCCTGGACAAAGCTGCTGCCGCAGGCTACACCGAAATTCAGCCTCCCCTTCTCGTCAACGAAGACTCCGCCAAAGGGACAGGCCAACTTCCCGACAAGGATGGACAAATGTATGCCGTAGAAAGAGATGGCCTCTATGTCATCCCGACAGCAGAAGTTCCCATTACAAACCTCTATCGGGGAGACATAATTAAAGAAGAAAACTTACCCATTAAATCCTGCGGTTATACCCCCTGCTTTCGCAGAGAAGCTGGATCATACGGCAAGGATGTCAAAGGGCTGAACAGGCTCCATCAGTTTGACAAGGTCGAACTGGTCCAAATCGCTCATCCCGAAAATTCCTATGAAATACTGGAAGAAATGACAACCTACGTCGAGGGCTTGCTAAGAGAATTGGGGCTTCCTTTTAGGCGTCTTTTGCTGTGTACGGGAGATGTTTCGTTTACTTCTGCTAAAACATACGACCTGGAAATATACAGTGTGGGTCAAGAAAGATGGTTAGAGGTTTCCTCTGTGTCAAATTTTGAGACTTATCAATCTAATCGCCTAAAGCTCAGGTATCGGGGAGAAGATAAAAAAACAAAACTGGCTCACACCCTGAATGGTAGTGCCCTCGCCTTGCCACGTATCGTAGCCGGACTTTTGGAGTTGTATCAACAGCAAGACGGCAGTGTTTGGCTACCCGAGGTCTTGAGGGCTTATACGGGATTTGACAGGATCTAAGTATAAGTCTATAATTATACAGGGTTTGGAGGATATTTGGTGAGTAAAAGATGCTTATTTTATATTGTACATAGATAAAACCTTCCAATACAGTCATAGGAAAAGCATTTAAAAATCTGAAAAATATAGCAAATAGCTAAGTGGTCAATATATTAGTAATCAATAATTTAAATCTGCTAATCCTGCTTAGGCTTGATAGATATACAGGAATTTGTAATAATTAATTATATTGAGCATCAGGCAAATTCGTTTTAAAGCCGTGGAAAATCCCATGAATTCTAGTCTTAGAATCCCGACTTACCTCTTGATATCCCCTTTTTTAATCTGACGGTTTTGCCGGCACTTCCAAAAAAGCTTTTTTAAAGATTTTTTAATACAAATATTGAATAGTTAAATGAATCAGAATCTCGTTCGCATTGGTATCTTTTACGATGGGAACTACTTCGCTCACGTAAGTAACTATTATAATTACGAACATGATCGCAAAGCAAGACTGAGTATCTCAGGATTGCATGAGTTCATCAGACAGCAAGTAGCCCTAGAGCAAGATATTGATGCTAAGTATTGCAAAATCGTTGATGCCCATTACTTCCGGGGGCGATTGAATGCCTATGACTATAATCAAAATGGCAACAATCGTATCTTGAACGAAAGGGTCTTCGACGATATTCTGATGTCGGAAGGTGTCGTCACACACTACCTTCCACTCAGGGTAAAAGAAGGAAGAATCGAGGAAAAAGGCGTGGACATCTGGATGGCTCTTGAGGCCTACGACCTAGCTCAACTCAGACAGTACCATGTCCTCGTTTTGATCGCCTGTAACAGCGATTACATTCCTCTGGTAAGAAAGGTCAACTCTTTGGGAATCAGTGTCATGGTCCTCGGTTGGGAGTTTGAGTACACCGACGAAAGGACAGGAAAATTCAGAAAGACGGTGACTTCCATCGATCTTCTCAATGAATCGACCTATCCAGTGTATATGCATGAAATCATCGACGATGAAGATCCCGAAGCCGATTCCTATGTCAATGACCTATTTATTCCGAAAGAGAGAAAGGCACCGCCCAACTACGAGCCTCGGGAAGTCAGCAATGGCAGCGCTCAGATCCTTCAATCAAAGGTCCTTTCGCTGAAAAATGGTTATGGATTCATTCATATGCCTCCCAACAATCTGTATTTTCATTATACATGGATGGCAGAAGGCTATGATTTCAACGACCTCGAGGAAGACGATACCGTCCAATTCACGCTAG
Organism: uncultured Bacteroidia bacterium; assembly: GCA_964564415.1. Taxonomy (GTDB): domain Bacteria; phylum Bacteroidota; class Bacteroidia; order J057; family J057; genus JALEFZ01. Next base: position 60,138 of record CAZMAV010000016.1, read on the forward strand.
ATAAGAATGACTATGGACAAGACGTCGCCACTAACGTACGGCTGGTAGAGCCTGTCTACCATTAATTCTATCAAAATTGTTTACAGGACCCTTTGGTTCTGTTTTCCCTGGTAAAAAAACAATGCCCTTTAAGTAGGGCAAATTGCTAATTCTTAGCAGAAACCTCCTCGAAGAAATTTGGGGAGGTTTTTTCTTGCAACTGTAATTCAGCTTTTCCGGTCGTTTGGCTTAGTAAAGGTAAGTCGATCCTCCTTGGCTACACGTTCCTTCCCAATAGCTACACAACTGATAATAAGTTGCTTACACTAAGAAACGAGTCCACCCTAAGGACGTACCTTTTACTATGATTATTTCTACCAAACCCATAAAGTGATGAAAAATATACTCCTTACCCTCCTTGCATTCCTCTTTGGCCTTACAGCTATTCAGGCCCAGCGGGTAGCCCTTACCTTCAACGTTAGTAGCTTTGACATCGATCAGGCGAGCGCAGGAAATACAACTATAAATTACCAGGGCAGTACCTCTCTCCTGGGTAACCTCAGGATTTTTACTGACAATAAGTGGGCCTTTCGCCTGGGTGCCGGGGTCGATAACCTACGGTACCGGGTCGGAGACGATATCACTACCAATTACAGTGCAGTAAGACAGGATGTCAAAGGCCTTTTTGGTCTGGAAAAGCACTTTATCCTGGGTCGCTGGCTCGACATCTATCCTGGAGCCTATATTCCTATTACTGTGACGGGAGATAACATTATCCAAGAAAATTTTGACAACATTAACGGAGGAAATATTCGCCCGGGCATAGGCGTAGTCCTGGGAGCCAATGTTCGAGTGCTAAAGATTTTTAGGGTCGGTGTGGAATTCGATGCTTCCTACGACCATTTCAAAGAAGCTGTCTGGGAATCGACCCAAAACCAATCCTTTGTACCCATCAGAGGTCTGAATCACAGCACCGCCTTTACCATAGGAGTTGCATTCTAAAGATTTATTTCCAATTCCATTAAAAAAAGCCCTCTCGATATCGAAAGGGCTTTTTTTATAAATTTACTTTAAGATTACCTCAGTAGGGTTACCGTGCCAACCTCACTGATGTCGTTGCCATCAAGGTCATTGCCACTCACCACATATACATAGACACCTTCTTGGAGAACCCTTCCTTCGTGGGTACCGTCCCACCTGAAGTTAGGATCAGTTGTCTCGTATACCAACTGTCCGGTCCGGTTGAAGATTTGAACGCTGATATTAGAGACATTGTAATAGCGGATGAAGAAGTTCTCGTTGATCCCGTCATTGTTGGGTGAGAAGGCTGAGGCTACTTCTATGGTAGAAATACGCTTGACCTCAACCGCATCCTGAAGGGTTATTTCACATCCATACCGGTCGACGATCTGCAGGGTAACTTCGAATAGGCCAGGAGCATTGTATTCGTGAGAGGGATCGGAGGAAGTAGAGAAGTTTCCATCTCCAAAGTCCCATCTGTAATCTTCGATTTCTACTGTGGATCCTACGGCAAAGTTTACCAGGGCCTGAGGCATTTCCACTACATTGTCGCTGACAAACATATCAAAGTTCTCGGCATCTCTCACCAGGGCGGTAACCGGGAAGCGGTCGCTGCGGCAACCTTTGGAGGAAGTGGCCTGGACAAAGTAGGTTGAGGTGAAAGGCATGGGGGCAGTAATGAAACTGTTGCCAGTGCTGACCACATCCTGGGTGTTTTTGTCCAAGTGCCAGGTAATATTGTGTTCTGGATCAGAAACTGCAAGAAGCTGTGCCTGATCACCAAAACATACGGTATCATTTTGGAAGAAAGTGAATGCTGGTTCCTCCCACACACGGGAAATTCTTTTGACGGAATTGGAACAGCCACTATCTGAAACAGTAGTCAATGTGACTTGATAAGTTCCAGGTTCGAAGTAGAGATGACTAGGGTTGGCACCAAAGACTGAGGAAGCATCTCCAAATTCATAGATCCAGGAATCAATGCTACCAGACGCGATGGTGCTGAGGTTGGTAAACTGCGAAGAGTCATACAAGCACACAGGCGGCACTTCGAAGTCCGGGCTGGGCTGAGGGTTGATGACTACCTGTTTGCGAGCTGTGTCTGTACAGTTTCCTGTAGCTACAGCCACCAGTGTTACTTCGTAGACACCGGCTCCTCCGTTCATCTGGTAGATGGTCTGTGCCCTTCTCGACCTTTCACGGGTCTGTCCATTCCCCAAATCCCAAATGTAGTTGAGAATTTCGGAGTTTTGTCCTGCACTGACATTTGCCTCAAACAAGGTCTGCTCGTTTTCACAGGTCTGATCGTAGACAAAGTCCGCCACGGGATGGGGATTGATGGTTATTTCCTTTGAAATCTGGTCTACACAGCCTTTATCGGTAGTTACAGCCATGTTGATGGTATAATTTCCTCCTTCGTCATAGGCGTGGCCGGGGTTAATGGCAGAAGAATTATTGGCGGTGCCGCTGTTGGGATCGCCAAAATCCCAAGCCCATTCAGCGACAAAGTCAAAATCGCCGGGAACAGTAGCCAGGTTGGTGAAGAAGGTGGTGGTATCCTCGCAGGCGCTCTGCAAGGCAAAGTCAGCAGCAGGGTTGGGGTGTATCTTGGTGGTTTGGACGAAGGTATTGGAACATCCTTCATCAGATACTACCCGTAGGGATACATTGTAAAATCCAAATTCGGCATAGTCATGGGTAACCTGGAAGCCGGAGTCCAAACTTCCGTCTCCGAAGTCCCAGTAATATTGGTCAATATTGCCGGGGTTGGCAATGCTGGTGTTACTGGTGAATTGACTTGCCACACCTTGGCAGACATCCTCAAAGTTGAAATCTACCTGTGGACTGGGTTGTACGACTACTTCCCTGAGGTATTGGTCTGAACAGCCATTGTCGCTGGTTACAATCAAAGAGGTAAAGTAAGCCCCATCGCTGCGGTAGGTATGGCCTGGATTTTCTTCATTAGAAAGGTTGCTTCCATCACCAAAGTTCCATTCCCATGACACGATATTTCCCGAGCTAATGGTGGAGCTATCTCTGAATTCTGTGATCCCTCCCAGACAGGCGGTACTGTTGTCAAAGAAGGCCTCAGGCACCACGTCTGAAGTAAGTCTCACGGTATCCGGAGTACCCTGACAGCCCTGGGAATTTGTAGGAATGACAGAAACCAGGGTATCCCCACCGGTGAAGTTTGCAAAGGTGATTGATGAACCTGTCTGTCCGGTGCTCCACTCATAGGAGGCTCCTCCCGAAGCGGTCAGGACTGTACTTCCACCCGGACATACTTTCAAGTCTCCTGTGATATTGGCGGTGGGGAAATCATTGATGCTCACTTCTACATCTGTGGGCAAGCTGGCACAACCTCCGGCGGAATCACTAAAGATGACCACTGAATAAGTTGTATTTTCTGTAGGGGCTAGGGTAATGGTTTCGCTGGTGTCTCCATTGCTCCACAAAAACTGGGTACTGGTAGCAGTTCCAATGTTGGGGACGGCCCGAAGGGTAATAGAGTCTCCAGGACAGATAGAAGGATTAGCAGGTAAAATCGAGGCTTCTACCGCCGCATTTACCGATATATTCACATAGTCAAAGGTGGTACAGGTCGTATCCGAGACCTCAAGTACATAGTTGAAGGTCGCCGTAGTATCTGAGTTGTTAATAAAGGTAAAATTGGGTTCTGCAACATTGGTATCACTCAGGTTGACTGAGGGGGTCCAGGTATAAGTCTGGCCGGGAATAGTAGGAGCACCCAGGGTAAAGGGATTATTGGAGCAGATGGTCACGTCCTGACCTGCATCTGCAATGGCTCCGGTGGTCAGCGGAACGATACCCGTAAGCGTAGTCGTACATCCCAATTCATCTGTTACCAGGACCGAGTAGAAATAGGTATCAGGAGCAGGGTAGAAGTGAATGAATGAAGAGTCAAAAGTATTAGGATTGAATTCCAGGTTTCCGTTACCGTACCATTCTACATCCACGAGATCGGGACTGAAACCAGGAATATTGTTGTTAGGAACCACAGAGAGTTCAACCTCATTACATCCCAGTCGATCGTAGGCAGTGGTAAAAGCACTTTCTCCGTCAAATACATTGATGACGATGGTAAACTGGTTGATACCAGGAATAGGGCAGGCGTCATCTTTGAGGGTGACCAACATAAAATAAGTTCCTCGGAATCCTGGTGGAGGGGTCCAACAGAAGCGTCCGGTGGGAGCTTGTCCACTAATGGTGTCCGTTACGGCGGGGTTGTTGGCATCGACGAAAGTAGCTCCGGGAAGATTTCCTCCCCAATACATGGTATAGTTCAGAGAAGTATCGGCAGGTATGGTAGGTATATCGAAGCAAACTTCTGCCCCGGCACATACGGCTACTTGATCATAGGAAACAGAGCCTACGTTGTTGGAACCTACGGTTACATTTTGTACACCACCCGTACTAGGGTTAGGGAAGGGGCAAAGTCCTGCGGGAAGGACTGTCACCTGGACGTCTCTAACTACCTGTCCGATTTGGACTCCGTTTCTAAATTCTCTTACCACAATACAGAGGACGCCTACCTGGACAGTTCCTGTAGGAGAGGGATCGAAGGTAAGATCACCTGTGAGGGGATTAATGGATACGTCCCAGGTAGGCCCCAGGGGAGCTTGGGGAGCGAATCCGTTGTTAACATCATAGTCTACCTGACCGAAGGCTCCGTCGCTACAAGGACCGAGTTCGTAGGCCAGCGAGTCTCCATCGGGGTCGAATGCACCCTGGTTGAAGGTAGAAAGTTGTCCTTCGCAGATATAAGCGATAGGAGGCACGGATTCTCCAGAGACGGGATTGATGAATCTTGGAGAGCTATTACAAGGAGTAATGCTGAGGTCAATCTGGGTATCTCCAGTGTAGAGACCGTCGTTGCTGGCTCCTGAGGTGATGGCTCCGTTTCTACAACAGCTTCCGTAGGTCAGGTTGTATTTGGTACAGGCTGCACCTACGTTACAGAAGTCGTAATCTCTGTAGAAGATGGCCTCTGCTGAACCATTGATGATGGGGTTGCCAGTGGTACTCAGACAACCTGTAGGGTGATTGGCAGGGTTGCTGAGCAGGGAAGGACAAATAGGGGTTACCTCCACAAAACTCTGTATGGTCCAGGGACCGATGGGGCTGGGATCGGGGCAAGCTCCGTTGTCGGACTCAAACCCAAAGCCCGACATTTCAGAGGCGGGATTGGGAGCGTTTGCCATGCTTACAGGTATATAGCTACTGGATGCACTTCCGGTACAGTCATAATAGATGTTGGAATATACCCGGTAGGTACAACTTCCAGTACATTCGTATGAAATGTCGAGACCCATAAGGTGTGTAGCCCAGCTGATACCAGGGCTAAGAACCAGAGTAAGGCCGACTAAAAAAGAGTAGAGATTCTTCTTCATGGTGACTCAATGTTGACTCCTGAACTTTTGATTTTTCTTTATTTTTGCCCGAGGAAAAAGAATTAGCAATAAAAACTTTATTTTAGGATAAGCATAGGGAAAACTAAATGTTTAGAAGAGGATCATCTTTAGGCCTGAATGGCAACACTGACTTATCCTAAATCCTTTTGTTCGGGGGGGAGTTGTCAAAAACCTTTGGCTAAAATAAGAAAAAAACTATTCAACGCTTAATTTTGATGTACAGATGGTAATTAGTTTTGTTTAAACGTAAAGTACAACAATTAAATTGTACGATTTTTAGTTTAAAACAAATGTTCCACAACATACACAAGTCCCCTGAAATGTAGTGTAGGGTACATGACTTTTCCCTTCTAGTTTTCCAAGAAAAATTTGAAATTCATCTCAAATAGCCGTTTTTACCCTTCAAGGTTAGATTCATAAACCTTGAGATATGTATCTATGAAAATTCATATATTTTAGATATCGAATTTTTTTAAAAAATGCCAGGATTGACCTAACAAAGCTTCTTGGTATCGTTTAGATAATATGTTATGTTTGTTATAGTATGCATAAAGTGTGTTTGTCTATTGGATAGATTTTACCTATACCCATGAAATTAACTACCCGTTTTTATTGCCTGCCTCTCATGGTGGCGATGATGACTGTATTCTTCTCCAGTCAGCTATCTGCCAGCCACCTGATGGGGGTCGACATCGCTTACGAATGTCTCGACAGTTGCAACTACCGGATCTTTCACACCACCTACTATGATTGTACCGGTAGCCTTATGAGAAGTAACAACTACACCCCACTTCCTCCCGGAGGAATAGGATCAAATCCTCCTCCAAGTCCGGGTACTCAGATTGATTTTCAAGGAAATATCCCCGGTTGTGGGGCGCCTTTGGAGCTCACCCAGTGGGTGCTAGACTCTACCTTTGGAGGATCCGGTTATGTGGATGTGACTCCAGTTTGTCCCACCATTACTACGGGTTGTGAAGTTGTAAACAACTGGGATGTGAGAGGTGTGGTCGGTGTGCGCTACGTGCGCGACTACAGCTTTTGCAATGTGAGCTGTGATCAAATTACCCTGCAATGGGACCTCTGTTGTAGGAATAACGCAATCAACTCTACCAGCAATCCCGCCAGTGATGCCATCTATGTCGACAACCTTGTGATCGACTTCCTCAATGCACCCTGTAATTCCTCTCCTAAGTTTGAGGAGCCACCCATTCCATACCTTTGTGAAGGACAGTCCTTCACTTTCAACCAGGGAGTATTTGATCCAGACGGCGACTCCCTTCGCTTCTTCCTTGGAGATTGCCTGGAAGGAAACAACAACCCCGTGGATTACATCACAGGAGGTGGTTTTAGTGCCCAGCAACCTTTAGGAGCAGGCTGGAACGTAACTGTAGACTCCCTGACAGGGGACATCACCATGACCCCTTCGCCCAACGGTCCTGCTGTGACGGCGATCATGTGTGTCTATGTGGAAGAATACGACCGGGCAACCGGAACCCTTATCGGTCAGACGGTGAGGGATATGCAGATTACAGTTATCCCTTGTAATGGTCAGAATACCTTCCCTGTGATAGACAGCCTGACCAACTTATCCCAGGGCAACAGCCAGACGGGGCCCTTCGACCTTACGATATGCGCCTGTGAATTGGTCTGCTTCGATATCCCTGGTTTTGATCCCGACTCTAATCAAAATCATACCTTGTTTTGGAGCAGAAATTTGCCTGGAGCCTACCTTACCTCTCCCCTTCAGCCGAGCTTGACCACAGATACCCTTATTTTTGGTCCCAACGATTCGATTCAGGGCAGGTTTTGTTGGATTCCTCAGGAAGCAGGTTTTTACACCACGACCTTTACCTTGCGGGACGATGGTTGTCCGATTTTGGGACAAAATCAGTACACAGCAAAAATCAGGGTAGTCACCTGCTCCCTTGACCCCATCGCTACAGCAACGCGGACAGATTGTTATGAAGTTCGTTTTGACGGAACTCCATGTGGGGGAGGTTCTGAAAATATTGATTTTAGTTGGTCTGGTGAAGGAGGTTTGACCGGAGATTCCAGTTCCGTGGTATGGGACTTTGGAGGTCCGGGAACTTACACCTATACCCTGACCATCGTCGACTCTGCAGGTCAGACAGCTTCTGTAACAGACAGCATCACCTTATTTAACACGGCCACAGCCAATGCTGGCCCAGACCGCTCTCTTTGCTCTTTCCAGCCTGGCACCATCGGGACGCCTGCCAAAGCCGGTTATACCTACGCCTGGAACAGTCCCCAGGGAATCGGCTGGAATGGAAGTCCTAACCCTAGGGTAGCAGAGCCGGAGGTTGTTTATGTTAACTCTTCGCAAAATCCCGTAACCATTTCCTATTCCCTGATAGCTACGGATGCCATCGGTTGTGAGGCCACGGATACGGTCAACGTAACCTACGAGCCTACCGTTCCCAATGACTTCTTCCTTAGCAACGATGTCTGTGTAGATGAACCTACTGTAATCCAGTATAGTGCTCCGCTACTTTCAGGGGCCACTTACACCTGGGATTATGATGGGGCTGTGGGTACCCTCAACGGACCCGGACCTCATAGCATTGTGTGGAGTACACCCGGAGTCAAGACGGTCAAGCTGGTCGTCAATGCAGACGGTTGTGATTCCGATACGGGAAGGTTTGATATCACGGTATTCGAGAAGCCAAGTTCAGACTTCTTGATTGCCCCGACTGCTTGTCAGGACGGTCCTGTTTCTATTACCTACAGCGGCAATGCTGATACGACAAGCGCCACCTTGACCTGGGATTTTGATGGGGGAATTGCTACTCGTACTGCTTCTGGTTATGATGTCGTCTGGACTTCTTTCGGTTCCAAGGCCGTACGCCTGACAGTAGAAGAAAACGGCTGTGTCAGCGACGAAACAGTTAAAAATACAGTTGTCATCCCTACTCCTTCTGGAGACTTCTTCGTGCAGGATTCCATATGTGAAGGAGATGTAGCCCAGGTTACTTACACGGGTTTCAATGCTCCTTCGGCCTCCTTTGACTGGGACTTTGATGGCGGCAACCTTATCAGCGGTGCTGGCATCGGACCTTATCAGGTAAGTTGGTCTACCTCAGGCCCCAAGGATATTTGCCTGACGGTAAGGGACCAGGGCTGTAGGTCTGTTCGTACCTGTAAGCAGGTAGCCGTATCTGGAGAGCCTAATCTTGACATTGACCCTGTCGCCAACCAGTGCTTTAACGGGAACAGCTTTAGCTTCTCTGCTACAGGAGGCACTGCCGATAGCTATCTATGGGATTTTGGGTCAGGAGCCTTTCCAAGGTTTTCTCAAGATCGCCTTCCTAGTTCAGTAACCTATTCTACCCCCGGCATCAAGACTGTCAGATTGGTAGCCACGGACAATGGCTGTGGAGGAGACACCAGCATAGTTACCTTTGAAGTAGTGGATGAGCCCTCTGCCGACTTCCAGGTTAGTGCTCTTCAGCTCTGCTCCAGAGAAAATATAGACTTTAGCTACCTGGGCACGGTTTCAGGACCTACCCAGACCTTTACCTGGGACTTTGGTTCCAATGCGGTACCTGCTTCATCCTCTCAGACCAATCCCGGAAATATTTCCTACACCCAGGCTGGAAGTAAGGATGTTACCCTGACGGTCAGCTACAAGGGCTGTACGGTATCGACTACCCAGACGGTGCAGGTCAACGAAGCTCCAGTTGTGGATGCAGGTTTTGACAAAGAGTACTGTGAGGGTGATGGAGGAGTCCGAGTCAATGGTTCGGCCTCTGGAGGTAAGTTGCCCTACTTCTATTCTTGGACCTGCGAAACGGGCAACGGTGGTTGTGGAATCGACTCTGTCAATTCTGCCCAGCCATTTCTCAACCCTCAGGTAAGCAATCCCACCGAAGAAGTAAGCTATTACTTTGAAGTTACGGATGCTGCCGGCTGTACCAGTGCCCTTGATTCCGTAACGGTAACTGTGAAGGCCAAGCCCAAGTTGGATGCTGGTGCTGATGCGGCGGTCTGTCCTCCCAATGCCCCAGGTTTCCAACTGCAGGGTAAAATCAGGAGCGACAACAATGCCCCTCAGCCTATCACTTACGAATGGTTCCCGACTAGAGGGCTGGATAATCCAAATTCATTGACCCCTGATGCTCGTCCGGATACGACGACGATATATACCCTCACAGGAACCTCTGTCAACGGTTGTTCCTCCAGGGCGACGACCACAGACCCTCGTTCCAGCATGACCCTTACGGTCAAGGCAGCCCCTAGCGCAGAAGCCGGTCAGGATGTAGGGATCTGTTTTGGAGAAAGTGTTCAACTCAATGGTTTTGCCTCAGGTGCAGGACCCAACTATACTTACACTTGGACGCCTGCCCTTCCTGGGACAGTAGATAACCCCAGTTCTCCGTCACCTACGGTAACTCCGAATGCAACCACGACCTTCTTCCTGGTTGTGAGTTCTGGGGACTGTAGTGCTGCGGACAGCGTGAAGGTAACTGTAGATACCAAGCCAACAGTAACTGCTGGCCGAGACCTGGATATCTGTAAGTTTGAAAGCAGGATGTTGGACGGAAAGGCGGATGGAGACCCCAACGCTACCCTCTACAATTATTCCTGGACACCTGGACTGGGACTTTCTGACTCTACAGTAGCTACCCCCTCAGCCACTCCTGAGGTAACGACCACCTACACGGTCATCGCAAGCACAGATGCAGGTTGTGAATCTGAACCGGAAAGCATCAACATTGATGTACTGCCCACCCCTGAAGTAGACCTGCTTCAAGGCGATACGGTGATATGTGCCGGACAGCCCCTCTTCCTGGAGGCAGTCCACACCTATAGTGGAGTCGCACTGGAGACAGAGTATAGCTGGACCCCGCAGGAGTTTGCCAACCCCTTTATGGGAGATTCGCTTACGACGGCCTTCCCCATCCGTACAGGATATATCGAGGTGGAAGCTTCTACACTCGGAGGACGTTGCTCGACAACCGACCGATTCCTGGTCGAAGTAAATCCCGCGATCTCAGTCAATATTGAGGCGGATACCAATCGTATCTGTGAAGGCGATGCCATCGAATTGAGAGCCGTTGGAGGCCTCGGATCTTCGTCCTATCAGTGGATTCCCTCTGTAGGGCTGAGCAGCGATCTGGTTCGCAATCCATTGGCCACTCCTAATAGCACCACCAACTATCAGGTGGTCCTGATAGAAGGTGCCTGTAAAGACACAGCTGACTTCCTGGTGGACGTTACACCTACCCCGAGGGCGGATTACTTTGTAGACCTAGACCGCGGATGTGGAGAATTGACTGTTAGCTTCAATAACAATACCCCCGATGCGGAAGCTTTTATCTGGGACTTCGGTGATGGGTCAGAATTGAGCAACGAGCCCAATCCCGTCTATACCTATGGCCAGCCCGGTAACTATACCGTCAAGCTGACCACAGTAGGTGCTAATCTCTGTGAGACCAGTACTGAAAATATCACCGTATTTGTCGCTCCTCTGCCAGAGGCCGACTTCAGTACAGCGCCAACCCTCAATACTGAACTTCCCCTGCCTGAAGCGAGGGTATTGTTCACTGACCTCTCAGCAGATGCTGTCTCCTGGCTATGGGACTTTGGAGATGGAAATGTTTCCACCCTACAAAATCCTGAGCACATCTACACCGAAGCCGGTTCTTACACTGTAACATTGACCATTACCGATCAGAATGGCTGTGTAAGCTCGGTCAATTACGGACAGTTTACTGTCTTCGAGCCATCGCTCTTTATTCCGACAGTATTCACGCCTAACGGTGATGGTTCCAATGACCAGTTTATTGTCCAGTACGATGGTACGGAAGATATCAATATCATGGTAATGGACCGCTGGGGACGTACCCTTTTCGAGACCCGTACCCCCGGAGATCCCTGGGACGGAACCTACAACGGAGCTGAGGTAACTGAGGGAACCTATTACTATGCAGTCAAAGTCGGTCAGAAACTCAACAGAGGAAACCTGACCCTCCTACGCTAAGCTATCTTTACACATACTTGCATATTAATGTTAAGCCACCCCGATCTTTGGGGTGGCTTTTTTGGGAACCTCACCCTGAATATCCATTCCCCTTTATGGCAAAAAGTCATAAACGGATAGGGGGGTGAAGGAGTGAGGCTGGCTAGAGCCAAAAGGTAGTGAAGCCATCTTCTTCCCAGCGGCGGTACATCATCAGGAGTTTTTCGAGGCTCATGGGGTAGGGAAGGTGCTGTTTTCGGAGATCTCCCAGGGCATTTTTGAGTTCGGGGTAGGTCATGGCCTCTTTGGGGAGGTCATTGCGACGGGAAAGAAGGAGAATCAACTGGTAGAGGACCCTTCTTAGGCTGGGGCTATTGCCATAAATTCGTGGTAGGATTTTTTGCAGGATTTGAAAATCCAGGGCCTCTTGCTCTGAAATAAGTTCCCGAATCTCGTACCTATTGGCCAGGTAAAAGAGGATTTCATCTCTCACCCGGTATCCAATCGGGCTATCGATTTGCCATAGCAACTCATTGATGTCTCGCAGCAATTTCAGGGCAGGTAACTGTCGATCCCTTTCTGAAGGAGGGAGATCTTTGAGGTGGACATAAGAAGCCTTCAAGAAATCATTGCCTATGGCAGGACGTTCCTCTAATTTTTCTTCCTCCATCAAGATCCAATCCAGGTGAATGTCGTTCATTTCGATGACATTAGCCCGGTCCAGGACCTTTCGGCTGAAGGTATAGCTGGCTTCATCGATATTGATGGTTCCGATCAGGTAGAGGTTGTCGGGGAGGCTCCAGCTTTCTCTCTCTTGGGAAAGCTGTTCCGTATAAATATGCTTTCCTTCCTTCTCACGGGTCTCCATCAGGCTGAGTAGGTCGCTGAGGTAGTATTCAACCCGGGCCAGGTTCATTTCATCTAAGAGAACAAAATGGGGTTGACCGGGCTTTTGCCGGGCTGATACCAGGGCTTCCCACATAGGACCCGGCTGGAAATTCCCTTTTCCATCCCTATAGCCCAGCAAAAAACTGGCATCTGTCCAGTCAGGTTTGACGGGGATCAGGTAGCAATGTTCACGATGACCCAGAGCAGCCGCAAAATGACGGACCAACTGCGTTTTTCCCGTACCCGAGATACCTGCGAGGATGACAAAGGGCTTGGATTTGAGGCTGAGGTAGAGATTGGCAATGGTTCTTTTGGGATAATAAAATCCCTGGTTACTAATGTAGGCGTGTATGTGTTCGAGGATTTCTCGAGGGTACATAAGCAAGAGGGGATAAGTCTATTTCTTTTCGTAGCGAAGTTCGAGCAGATCGTTTGGGAAGGGGTTTACTTTGCGGAGCTTATAGTCAAGTTCATTTTCCTGTGGCAAAAATAAGGGAATGCCTTTTCCGAGGATGACGGGATGGACAAAAAGCCGCAGCTCGTCCACCAGCGCTGCCTGCATACAGATTCTAATGATTTCTCCCCCACCTATCAGCCAGACATAGTTTTCTGCTTTCTTCCTGATTTTTTGGATAAAAGAAGGGATGTCTCCCGAGACAAATTGTATATGCTCGGTATCTGTCAGGCTTGCATCTCTGGTAAAGACGTAGTTTTCCTTTCCGATGTAGGGAAATTCACCTCCGAAGCTCAGGACCTGGTCATAGGTTTTCTTGCCCATGAGGGTCGCTTCTACCTGATCCCAAAAGTCTTCATAGCCATAGTCGCCCTCCTCGAAGAGCCAGTCTACCTCACCGTTTTCCCTGGCGATGTACATGTCGAGACTGGTAGCTATGTAGAGTACGACTTTCCCCATATTTTTATGATTCAAATATTTCTCAAAAAGCTCCTGCCCTGGCGGTAGATAAAAAATGGAACATCCGGATTGGTTCAGCATTTTTTCCAAGGACCATGTATGGAAAACTAAAACTAGGAAAATAATATCACAGAACAACTCTTCCTTTTGAAGGGTTGATGGGTAAAGAAAAAAGACATGAGCGATCAAGTCCGAGTGGAGGGACCGGAAATTTTCAAGGAAATATATGATTTTCTCAAGCGGCTACAGGCCCATAATCAAAAGGAATGGATGGATGAGCACCGGGATGAGTACCAATACTGCAAAGACCTATTCTCCCAATGGTTGGTGCAATTAGCCAGCAAGTTAAAGAAGGTCGATCCCGATTTTGTGACACCTGTAGGTAAGCCTCATATTTTTCGGATCAACAACAACCTCGTTTTTCATCCGGATCGACCCACTTACAAAGACCATTTTTCAGGAGAATTAGACGAGGGGGAAAACAAGTCCTTCTTTTACCTTCACTTTGGTCTGAGTGAGACCTTTGTCGCTGGTGGTTTTTATCGTCCGGACCGGGATACCTTGGAAAAAATTCGCAAGGCCATAGACTATGACGGGGAACGCCTGAAAGAAATTGTCAGTAAAGCCTCTTTTGTAGACACATTTGGGCCTTTCGAGGATGAAGAGGCCCTCAAAACCTCTCCCAGAGGTTATTCAAAGGATCATCGACACATCGACCTCCTGCGCTTCAAAAATTTCACAGCTTCTTACACAGCAAAAGAGGGAGAAGTATTCCAAGAGGACTTTTCAGATAAATTGGTGGAAGTCTATAAAGAAATGATGCCTTTTAGAATCTACCTGACCCAGGCCGTGCGTTTTGAGGAAGAACCCGCACAGCTGGATTTATAAGGCTATTGCTTAGACTTCTTTGCGGAGCCTGGCTACAGGAACTCCCAATTGCTCTCGGTACTTGGCTACGGTGCGGCGGGCAATGTTGTAGCCTTTATCTTTGAGGATGGCAGCGATTTTATCGTCGGAAAGGGGCTTCTTCTTGGATTCTTTTGAGATAATCTCCTCCAGGGCAGCCTTTACCTCGCGGTTGGAGACCATCCCGTCTTCGGTTTCTATGCCTTCTGTAAAGAAAAATTTGAGAGGGTAGATTCCAAATTCTGTCTGTACGTATTTGGAATTGGCTACCCGGCTGACCGTAGAAATATCCATGTTGATCTCCTCCGCTATGTCTTTAAGGATCATAGGTCTTAGCCTTCTTTCATCCCCTCCAGATAAAAAGAATGCTTCCTGCTTGTCGGCAATGGTCTGCATGGTGTTGAGCAGGGTAAACTGGCGCTGCCGTATGGCGTCGATAAACCACTGAGCAGCCTCGATTCTTTGCTTTACAAAGTCAAGGGTCTCCTTGACTTTGGGACTTTTCTTTACCTTTCCGATGTCCTTGTATTCCTGGTACATGTTGAGGTAGGAACGGCTAACTTTAAGGTCAGGGGCGTTTCTGGAATTGAGCCGGATATTGATTTTATCATTGTCCGTAGAGAGAATAAAATCAGGGATGATGTACTCGTGCTTGACGATGGACTGGGATTCTCCTGGTTTGGGATTGAGCTTGGTAATGAGGTGATAGACTTCCTTGAGTTCCTCTTCGCTCATGCCCAACCTTGAACGTAGCTTTGAAAAGTGCTTTTTGAAGAGTTCTTCGAAGTATTTTTCGACTACCTGGGTAGCCAATTGTACGATGTCGCTTTGTTCCTTTCGCTTGAGCTGAAGAAGAAGGCATTCCTGCACATTTCTGGCTCCAACTCCTGCGGGGTCAAATTTCTGTATCTTTTCGAGGACAGCTTCAACCTCCTCCTTTTTTATAGAAATATTTTGGCTAAATGCCATGTAATTGACGATGGCTTTGACGGGGTCGATGTTGCCCCTTCCCCTCAAATAGCCATCCTCGTCGATGTTTCCGATGATGTGTTCACCGATGAGTTTTTCTCGATCGTCCAATTTGAGCAGGGAAAACTGCTCTATCAGGGAATCATAGAGGGTCTGCATCTGTATCATTGGAGCCTCATACTCGTCCTCCTCGTCATCCCCCCCCTGTGGGAGACGGGTGCGGTAGTCGTATCCATCACTGGCCAGGTAATCATCTATGCTAAAATCCTGGCTTTCTTCCTTGGGTGTGGATTCTTCGTTGTCTTTCTTATCCAGATCTTCGTACTCCCCCTTGGGTTTGGTTTCCTCACCAAAGCCCATCTGTAGGTCCTCCAAAGCAGGGTTTTTCTCCAATTCCTCCTTGATTCGTTGTTCCAAACTGGCCGTAGGTACCTGTAGCAGTTTGATAAATTGAATCTGCTGGGGGGATATTTTCTGGAGTAGCTTAAGCTGCTGATTTTGCTTTAGCATGGAGATCGTTCCTAATTAGCTGTTAATGATGCTTGAAGCTTCGAAGAGGGAGATTTCACCTCCCTGTCTATCCGAAGCTTCAATTTCTTCTTCCTTAGTAGACAGTTTGTATATATTATTATACAATCAAACTGTCCATAAAATTAATCAATTTTTCCTGTTTAAACAAGCTCAAAAGCTATCACAGGGGATAATATGCGTAATCGGTAAGTTTTCTTGTGTCAGAAGAAATAATGATTGTCCGCTACCATAGCTAGGGTTTCCAATGATGGCTTACAGGGCACTCTCCAGAGGATCAAACAAGGGTTCTTTGAAGTAGGGTCGGTTTTGTTTGTAACAAAATTCATTGAGATAGTTTTGCAGATATGTATCACTCATACTATGATAAATTCCTAAGAACCATCTCTTTGCGTTTGAAATCATGACATGAACCCTAGGAGGTAGCTTGTCTGCCGAAATCTGTAATTGAGTCAAATGGTAAGGAGTAGGCTTGGCAAAAGTGTCCTTGAGTAAGGAGTATGATTGGGCTCCATCGGTAATCCCCTCGGCCTCTTTATCAATCTGGGCCTGGATTTCCATGTCAACAGGCCCCGCTTCTCAATCAGGAATGACAACCATCCTAATAGGCCCTGGTTTTCGACAAAATCTATTAAGTTCATTAGCCTTGTTTACACCCAATTATACGGATAGGGATAGATGGGGATAATCATTAAAGAAAATACCTTTTTCCTTTCCATTAGCATACTAAAGGATCTGAACAAAACAAAACGAGAAAAATTTTTCCTGCCGGAAGCAATAATGATGATCACGAATGAATGGCTAAAGGGCTGTTAGCTTATCAGAAGTAACTTATTTTCAACCCCAACAGCGCTATGGATTGTATTGCAAAAAATGATTCGTGATAATCACTAATAATGAGGGAGGGTGGCATGAAAAGTAAAGGTCTCAGGAAGCAGAAGCCTCTTCCTTTTCTTTGGTCTCGTCGGAATCCTCTTCCTCGCCAAAAAGAGTCTCTACGACGTAAGCTTCGTAGCCCTCTTCCTGTAGCCATCGTGAAAAGATATCTTTGTATCCGTGAGTTACATAGATATGCTGGGCGCCAGTTTCTTGGATGGCCCAGTTGAGCCCTTCCCAGTCGGCGTGGTCAGAGAGGATAAAGCCTCGATCTGCGGCCCTTCGCCTCCTTGCACCTCTCAGGCTCATCCATCCGGAGGCCATCCCTAGAGAATGTGTACCAAACCTTCGTGTCCAGGGAGAACCTGCGGCTGAAGGAGGGGCGATGATAAGGGCCTGGCGGAAATCTTTTTTCTTGTGCATGTCAGGGCCCTGTCCGATGACCCGCTGGCTAGGATTGAGGTCAATACCCGCTTCCCTCAGCACCTCGTTGGTGTTTTCTACCGCTGCGTGGGTAAATACCGGCCCGATTTCTTGATCCACCCCTTGTAAGATGCGCTGGGCCTTACCCAAAGAATAGGCCGTGATAAGACTGGCCTTACCCTCGGCGGCATTAGATGCCCACCATTCATTGATCTCCGCCATTATGCTGGCTTGAGACTCCCAGCGGTATACCGGCAAACCAAAGGTAGACTCGGTAATGAAATGTGAACAAGGAACCGGTTCGAAAGGAGCAGCCAATCCATCATCCTCTATCTTATAATCCCCCGAGACTACCCATACCTCATCTTTGTAGGCCAGGCGTATCTGAGCGGAGCCAAGGATATGTCCCGCAGGGTGAAAGGAAATTTCTACTCCATTCAGGTAAAAACGTTCTCCATATTCTACTCCTTGTACCTTGATATCATGACCCAGACGAAGTTTCATGATGGGTACTGAAAGGCGATGTGCCATGTAATGCTTCATCCCCCAACGCGAGTGGTCAGCATGGGCATGGGTGATCAGGGCTTTGTCCACCGGATGCCAAGGATCGATAAAAACATTAGCCCTTTCGCAATAAATACCATGAGACGTGAAGGAAAGAAGAGAACCAGAGGCCATTTTATTTTGGAATTGATACGGATGTTATGGCTAGAACCAGATGAAAGGCTCCGCTGTTCGAGATATTCTGCCAAACAAAGAATCTTGGGGTTAAAATACTAAGAGTTTTATGAGCAGGTCTGAAATGCCATCATTTTTTGCTATATTATAGTGCTTGTCAGGACAAGCAAATTGCATTGCACTATCACTTAACAGAACCATTATGAAGCTAAGTAGAATTTTGCTTTGGATCCTGGGTATCCTGGCATTGTTGGTGGGAGCCATCCTTCTCTTTGCTCCCGAAAGTGTAACTGTAACCCGCAAGGCAAGCGTTCAAGCGCCGATCGACCATGCCTTTGCCCAGGTCAATAACCTGGAAAACTGGAAAAATTGGATGCCCTGGTATGCCGATGACCCCAACATGAAAATCACCTATGCCGATACCCGGGTGGGGACCGGAGCTTCCTACTCATGGGCAGGCGAAGTCGCGGGAAAAGGTAAGTTGGACATCGTCGAAAGCAAAGATAATGAATCCATCAAGACCCTCATCGCATTTGAAGGAATGGGTGAAAGCAAGGGCAAATGGACTTTCGAAGAAAAGGGCGAGCAAACCGAAGTAAGCTGGTCTATGACATCCGAGGCCGGCTACAACCCCATTGGACGGGTCTTCAACCTCTTCATGGACGGAGCCCTTGGGCCGGATGTTGAAAAAGGCCTGAAAAATCTGGAAGAGGCAGCCATCGCCAGCTACAAAAAGGAACAAGAGATGATGAAGAAAGAAAATGAGGGCGTGGAAGGTGAGGTAGAGGCCGGTTAAGACTTTTGTCAAATAGGGCCAAACTTCAAAAGCATAAGGCAGTTCTTTTAATAGAATTGCCCTATGCCTATATTGTAAAAATTAAGGGAAGAAGCTTTTTGGACCACATAAGCCGAGCCTAATCCCTTTTTTATGCTAATCGAATATTTATGTCTTTACCACCCATTCTGAATTTTAACAACTGGATCGAAGAAAATCGCCACCTCCTCAAGCCCCCAGTAGGTAATAAGGTCGTCTACCAAGACACCAAAGATTTTATCATCATGGTCGTAGGTGGTCCCAACAGCCGCAAAGACTATCACTACAACGAGACCGAAGAGTTTTTCTACATGCTAGAGGGAGAAATGAACCTCAAGACACAGGAAGATGGGAAACCCAAGGACAACATCATCAAGGAGGGCGAAATTTTCCTTCTCCCTCCCAAGGTCCTTCACTCTCCCCGAAGACCGGCGGGTTCTATCGGAATGGTTATCGAGCGGAAAAGAGACAGCAGCCACACCGACGGCATGGTCTGGTTTTGTGAAAACTGTAACCACAAGCTCTACGAAAAATTCTTTCCCCTGGAAAATATAGAAACTCAGCTCAAGGAAACCATCGAGCATTTTTATGACTCGGAGGAGTTAAGAACCTGCGACAACTGTGGTACTGTGATGCAGGTTCCGGGAAAATAAAAGGTAACCCCCTAATCTATCAGGTCGATGTCTAGGACTATTCCTTCCATTCTGACGGTCCTGAGCCTGCTCTTAGGTCTGTGGGGAAAAAGCCAGCCTACAGCGATCAGCGATGCCCTACAGGTAAAAATCATGGAGGATGAAACCCAGTACCTTGATGTGGGGATTCTCCTACAGGATCGGGTGCCGGTTCGTGGCCTCTATGGACAGTGGAAGAAGCTCAGGCCGGACCTAGATCGGCGAAACCGTGAGCTTATTCAGCGGCTAAAGGCCAGGGCCAGACAGACTCAGGGTCTACTGCTGGACCGACTGGGACGCTTGGACCATCTTTCTCATCTCAGGCCATTTTGGATCACCAATGTTATTTTTTGTAGGGTTCGGGCAGATGTACTGAGGGAAATAGATCTTCTTCCGGGCGTAGATATGATTTTTGAGGAGGGGAAAATTCAACAAGACGACCTGAAAGATGTGGGGAAATTTGCCTCGGGCCTGCCCAATGGCAAAGAAACTGGCCTGGCTGTGATTGGAGCTCCCGCCCTTTGGAACATGGGTTACAGGGGCTACGGCACCAAGGTCCTAAACATAGACAGCGGAATTGATGGGGATCACCCCGCCCTTCGCAGGCAGTATCTGGGCCGCCGCAAGGACAAACACCTCGCCTGGTTTGATCCGACTTTCCGCTATTCCCAACCCCGATCCTGTGATTGGCATGGAACCCATACCCTGGGGACAATCCTGGGCCTTGATCCTCATACCAATGATACCATAGGCGTGGCCTTTGAAGCAGAGTGGATGGCCGCCAATGCCACCTGCCCGGGACGGAGTACAGCCGATGTCATAGAGACCTTTCAATGGGCCATGGACCCTGATGGAGATTCAACTACCCGCTCAGACATTCCCGATGTCATCAACAATTCCTGGACCGATGCAGGCCTTAACGATGAGTGTCAGTCTTTTCTTTACCAAGAAGTCTTTACAGCACTGGAAGCCAGTGGTGTAGCTCTGGTATTCTCCGCCGGAAATACCGGGCCGGCCAGCAACAGCATTCCCCCACCCAAAAACATCAACCTCGATCAGGTCAATACCTTCGCTGTAGGTGTGATCAATGGAAATTCTCCTCAACTCAACCTGATTTCTTTTTCTGCCCGAGGACCCTCTGATTGTGGAGCTTCGGGTTCTCTGGCCATCAAGCCGGAGGTGGTGGCTCCAGGCTTTCAAATCAGATCTGCCCACCAGGGAGGAGGATACCGCAGCCGTTCGGGGACTTCCATGGCTGCTCCCCATGTGAGCGGAGCCTTGTTGTTGCTCAAGCAGGCCTTTCCGGATTTGCCCGGCTACGAACTCAAGCAAGCCCTTTACCAAACTGCCCTCGACCTGGGCCCCAGCGGTGAGGACAACGATTACGGAAGGGGATTGGTGCAGGTAGGAGCAGCCTTTGAATATCTTATATTTAGGGGAAATACCCCCGCCCCAGCCACTTCGGACTATGACATTAGCCTGAAAATTGCTTCCCACACCGATCCTCCCTTTTGTGGGGATACCCTGCTGCCTTCTTTTGTGGTTTACAACAAGGGTCAGAAAGAAGTGCGAAGCCTTCAGCTTCGCTTTGCCTTGGATGCCAAGCTTCGATCCCTTTCCTGGGCCGGTTCTCTAATGCCGGGAGATTCCCTCAGGCTTAACCTTAGCCCCAGGGCTTTGGATAAGGGTAGACACCTCCTTTGGGTAGAAGTGAGCCTCGATAAGAGCCTCGGCGAAGTAGCCCTCCTGGACAACAGGATCGAAAAGGATTTCTTCTCCTATTCGCCAATACTACCAGAAATATTTGCTCCTACATTTTGTCGGGAAGCAGATGCCGCCCTGAAAGCAGAGGGAGTTGGATCGGGTGAAATCCACTGGTATGACAGCCGGGGAAATCAAGTGGGAACAGGGAGCAGGATTTGGTATGGAAAAATAGAAGCTCCCGATGAGTGGGAAGTAGCGATTTTTCCCGAGGTTCGGGCAGGGCTGGAAATTCCCAATGTAGCAGAGGGCGTATTTTCTGCGGACTCCTCATTCTCAATTCAGTTTGATGCCAAACAGCCCTTTAAGTTGGAAGAGGTAAGGGTATATGCCAAGGGAGCCGAGCATCGGACTTTTATATTGAAGGATGGGGAGGGAAATACCTTGTACAGCGCAAGAAAATGGGTAGGAGATGGCACGCAAATTATCACTTTGAATTGGGACATTGCTCCGGGCATGGATTACACATTTCAGTTGTCGGCGGAGCATCCATTTTTTCGTCAGGCTACTGGCGCTTCTTATCCCCAGGAAGTGGATGGAGTCCTCCGCATCAATGCGGCAGGAGGGGGAAGGGAGGCCTACGGCTATTTTTATGATTGGAAAATCTCTTACGAATTGCCTTGCAGCCGCAAAAAAGTAGCCCTTCGCCTGAAAAATGGCAACATGAAAGCAGACTTTAGGGTTGAAGCACAGGAATCCTACTATTCTCCCACAGACTCTTTGAAATTTTGGGATGAAAGCGACCCCGGAAAAAATTGGGCCTGGGATTTTGGAGATGGAAAAGGATCTCAGCTCCAGCATCCTACCCATCTCTTTGAGGAGCCCGGAGAATACCTGATTTATCAATGGGTGGAGGGAAAAGATGGCTGCACCGACGCTCATCAGGAAAGGATAGAAGTAACAGAAAGGCTTTTATCCACCCAAACTCCTGAAGTTGAAGATGGCTGGAAGATATATCCCAATCCTGCATCAGATATTATCTACCTGGAAAAAGAAAACAAGGCAGGTTACAGGGGAGACATAGAGGTAAGCCTCATGAATCCCTTCGGGAAAGTTCTTGCCAGATACAAACTATCGCCTATGGGAGGTCGATACCCTTTAGATCTGGGCAGACTTTCGAAAGGCCTTTACTTGCTCCAGGTGGAATCTGTTTCTGGTAGAAGCTTCCTTCGATGCTATTTTATGGGTGATTAGGCAGGAAGATGAAATTCCGCATGATGGCTCATGAAGCATCCTCCGTGCCTAGCCCAGACTTCCCTGCACCAAGCTCAAAAAAATTATGGTAAATTTTGTCTGCCGTAAGAGTTTCAAGCGATTTCCGATTCACGATTTGCGCTGGAAAGGAGAAAATGGAGCCCTGCTGGATGTGGAACACGAACCAGCCTTCGATCCAAAAGCCCTCGGGGGCAAAAAAAAAGATTTGTGGAGGTATAGAGAAGCCATGGCCCTGCCTAATGGTGTAGAGCCTCTTTCTCTGGGTGAGGGATTTACCCCTCTGATCGAGATAGATATGGGGAAGTCTAGGGTCTCGTTTAAGGTGGATTACCTATTTCCTTCCGGTTCCTACAAGGACAGGGGTTCTGCGGTTTTGATGTCCTATGCCCGCCATTTGGGGGTAAAAGAGGTGGTCCAGGATTCTTCGGGGAATGCAGGGGCTTCCATCGCCAACTATGCGGCATTGGCGGGCATCGATTGCCGTATTTTTGTCCCGGCGATCACCTCTCCGGCAAAATTGGTCCAACTTGCTGCTTTTGGGGCAAAGATAGAACGAATAGAAGGGAGCAGGGAGGATACCGCAAAGGCTGCCCGCAAAGCCGCGGAGGGTAAATTCTATGCCTCCCATGTCTGGCATCCTATCTTCTATGAGGGAACCAAGACCTTCGCCTATGAGATCTGCGAACAAAGAGGCTGGAAAGCCCCCGATAGCCTCATTCTCCCTGCTGGCAATGGGACCCTCCTCATCGGAGCTTATATCGGATTCCGAGAACTGCTTTCCCTGGGGATCATCAATCATATGCCCAAACTCATAGGGGTACAAGCAGCTCACTGTGCCCCCCTTTATCAGGAATTTTACAACTCTGAGCCCATGCCATTAGCCTCCACCCTGGCTGAAGGGATTGCCATTGCCGAACCCCTAAGGGGAAGGCAAATGATAGAAATGGTAAGGGATAGCGGAGGGTCTTTCATCCAGGTTAGTGAAGAAGAAATCCGCCAATCCCTCCTAAATATGTGCCGCCGCGGTTTCTTTATCGAGCCCACCTCTGCTGCTGTGGTGGCAGGTCTAGCCCAATATCTGGAGACAAAGGCTGAAAAGGGAGAAGATGTCGTCTCCGTCCTGACAGGTAATGGCCTGAAAAGCAGCGAAAAAATTCAGAAGGTACTCATGGAAGCATAAAAAGGCCTTCTATTTTTCCGTATGTCTGAGGATTTCCTTCATTCGATGATAATTTTCTTGAAAATCGGCTGGACTTTATTACGATTTTTCTAATTTAATGTCATTCTACTTCACCTCATCGAATTCATGCACCTCATTTATTCTACAGAAAGCCCTGCTGCCGGCAACTTGCACTACTACCATCTTCCCAAAGGATGGGTAAGGCTATGGTTGGTCAAGCAAAAAATTCAGCAGCGTGAAAGCTTCAGGATTAAGTTGGACGAGGCGATTATGGCAGATCCTTCCAAGGCTTATTTCCTCCAATACAAGCCTACCTTCAGCTCCCAGGACAAGATCAACCTCTCCTTTACCTCTAAAGGATTCCTAAAATCCATCTCTACCGAAAAGGAATACCCCACCTGGGAGGAGTTGATGAATGACAAATTTTTAAAGCAAAATGGGAAGCCCAAGTCCGTCGGGGAACAAAACCCTCAAATTGGTTTTGTGCAAGAGGAATTGATGTGGGAAACCTTTTTCGATCCCTTCGACCCCGATTCTGTGAAGGAAGTCAATGAGACCCTTTCCACTTATGATGATGAGCTTGCCCTTAGGATTGATGATCTGGGCCAAAAAGAGAGCTTCCAACCCTCCAAAGGCTCCAAAAAAGAAATGAAACCCGGAATCTTTTGTCGGCCACTGGTTCCCATTCATGTAGAAGTTCATTCAGAAAAAAGAAAGGACAAGCAGGTCCTATCTTTGCCTTACGAGGGGAGGACACATTTTATAGAGGTACCTGCCAACAACTGGGTGAGTTCCAAGCTGAAAATCGATTTTGATGACCTGGGCTTTCCCAAGGAAATAGACATTCAAAAGGGAAGCCTTGCCCTGGCCGTGGTCCAGACTCCTATCCGTATTCTCCGTTCTATCGTCAGCATCATTACTGAGGTATTTCAGGTAAGGGTAAATTGGAAAAACCTGGCTACCAAGGCCATCGAGAGCGACTCCCGCTACCAGGAGGCCCTCGCAAAGGCTGAAAAGATGGAGCTCAAGGCGGAGCAGGAAGCCCTTAAGGTCAGGCTCGAAAAAGAAGCCAAAGAAAAGAAAGAAGAAGAGCTTAATAAAACCGAAGAGATTGCCGCCGAATTGGCAGATGAAAACGAATTCATCCGCGACCGTAGTTTTCCCGGAACTGCCGAGCTACAAAAGTTTGACATGCGACTGCAGGTTATTCGCTATAGTAGCGGCAAGGAATCCACCCTGGGCATACTCTTCGATGTCAGCGAAAAGAAAAAATTTCTGGCCTACACCCTCGAAGATGAACACCGGGAGGAAAAGGTCGAGGGCGATACCCGTGTACCTCCCGGCACCTATGAGATTAAGTTTCGCAAAGAAGGGGGCTTCCACAAAAAGTACTCGACAAAATTCAAGGACATCCATAAAGGAATGCTCCACGTGATCGATGTCCCCAATTTCAAATTTATTCTCATCCACGTAGGGAATTTCGATGAAGATACCGCCGGATGCCTCTTGGTAGCAGACGGTGCCCACCAGAACCTGACCCAGGATGGGCGGATCGAGAGTTCGATACGTGCCTACAAGCGAATATATCTTCTGATTGCCGATAAATTGGAGGAGGGTAAGCGTGTTGGGATACAGTATGTAGATTACGATTTTTCCGAGATTACCTAAAGATGCCAATCTTCAGGGCAGGTATTTATTCTTGAGTTGGCGTGCAAGCCCTGATTCCTTATCCAGTTCGACAGAGATATCCAGAATCTGACCGATCTTGATCCAGCGTTTTTTTTCCTTGACTTCTGCGACCCAGAGCTTATTGGGGAGATAAGCCACTTTTCGACAGGCTGCGACAAAAGCTTCCTGGAGGAAGAAATTTTCTCCTCCGGGCTGAAACTTTTCTTCATGAATGACACTTCCACTCTTGCGGTCGGCCAGAATGACGATGAGTGGCAAATAGGGACGCCCCGAGGATTCTTCTTCCACTTGTGGAAGGTAAAAGAGTGCTGCCAACCATTCCTCCTGGGAGCGAGGAAATTCCGAACAATTGCTTCTGAGGTATAGCTGCTGGTTGGGCAGTACCCTGCTTTCATCCAGTTCCAGGGGCACCCAGTCATCCTCCCATTCATCCAAAAAGAGAGGATTTTTAGGCCTGCGAATCAATAAATGCGCTTCGTTGTTGGACATGTGGTCCAGGAGATCCCTGTCCGAACGAAAGCGGGTAGCTACATGAAGGGCCTGCTCCACGGCCACTTCCAACCAATCCGCTTGAAATTGCTCCCGGATGGGCCAGGGAACCCAACCGGGAGAATAGTCTCGGAAGACAGGATACTTACCGGAAAAACTTTTGGAGTGGCAATGGAGTGCGATGAGTTCCTTTTCGGAGTCAAAAAGTTCATGCTCAGGTAAAAAGATCAAAACCAGACAATCCTGTTCGTATAGGACTTCGGTTTCTGGTGTGTCGGCATCCCCATCAAAAAGATGCTCGTAACTGTCTAGTCCCTCTGATCCCTTGTACACAGCCAGCCCCTCTGCATCCTGTTGGGGACCTAAAATGCAGCAATAGCCAATTTCTTGCCCTTGTGGATGCTCCACGCCAAACAGGTCCATCTCCAACATCCATTTCCAGGGTGCCAACCGATGGAAGGTATCAGCTAATGCAAACAGCCGCCTCCAAGCCTCCTTTTTGATCCGTTGGTTCAAGTGCTAAAGGTTATCTTCTGCGAATCAAATCATCCTCTAGGTTGAAGTAGATGAATTATAGTTTACTAAAACTAAATAAACATAGATCCGAGTTTCAAATCAAAGATATAAAATGTTTTATCTATAAAAAACTAATTATATAAATGTATAAGCCATTGGTATTCAGTAATCTAAAATAGTTGTTATACGAAGAAATCCTCAGAAAAAGTAAATAGACTTCTACTGAGGATTTAAGATTGTGGGCTATACTAGCCTTCTGGGGCTCCGCAAAACTATGAGCCTGTAGCATATTCCAAGAGGGAATAGGGAAAATGTGGATAGAGGTCTTAGGAGTCCTTCCTGGGTTTGGTGAAAAAGATGGCATGATCAAAATTTCCGGTTTGCTCCTGCCATTGCATGATCAACTCAAAGGTATTATTGGATTTTATGTAGTCCATATACCCTTGGACACCTTTTACTCCGATCAGTTCTGAGAACACCTGACAGTCCTTCTCGCTGGGATTGGGAGACATGAAAGATTCCAGCTCGTCGATATCGTATAAGGCTACGAATGATTCGAACTTGTCCTCAGGGACTTTGTAGGAGGTGGCAAAGTTTCGATATTTCTCAATTCTATGCTTTTCGAGTTCGATAGGTGATTTATCCATAAATATTCTGTTTGGTACAATAAGTGCTTATGTCGCCTTTTTGTTGTTCAAGGAAGATTCAAACAGAATATCGGGGGAGCTTTCCCGGAATGAGTCTGATGGGCTTGGGGCAATTTCTTTTTCCGCCGGGCGCTGTTAATAAAAAAAGGATGCAGCAGGTGGGATTTGCTACATCCAGGGGTTATAATGGAAGATAAATTCCAGGTGTGTAGGAAGAAAAGTTTTCATGCTTGGGTTGATTCAAAACTAAGGAAGAAATGGCCTCGATTTTTTGGGAAATATCCCAAGCCTCCCGATGTATTGGTGAAAAATCCAAAAAAATAATTGGGCGTCTATGCGATTGGTAAAAAATGCAAATCCTATGCCTTGCTCCCTTGGATTTTGGGATTTATCGCCTGAATTTTTATACTGACAAATGACTATTTTTGATTTAAGAATAGGCTTGGGCTTGATGTTGCTCCTTGGGGCAAATGTCCATTTGATTGGGCAGGGCCAGACTTTTAGGCTCCCTCGCGAGCTGAATGAGGCTTCCGGGCTGGCTACCTGGTCCGAGGACACCCTCATCTGGATCAATGACAGTGGAGATGGCCCCAATATTTACCTTACAAATGAGGAGGGAAAGCTGTACGGCGCCATCTACCTGGATGAACTCCGGCACAAGGATTGGGAAGATCTAAGCCTGGATGATAAGCGTCGCCTGTTCATTGGAGATGTGGGCAACAATTGCCATTGCAGAAGGGACCTGGGCATCTATATTTTTGATCCCCGGACCGCAGACCTGGATTCAATCGAATTTTCCTTCGCCAATCAAAGGGATTATCCTTCAAGGGGCAAAGACAGGCTCTTCGACCTTGAAGCATTTTTTTACTACGGGGATAGCCTCTACCTCTTTACCAAGGGAGACTTAAGAGAAAAAAACTTCAGGACCTATCTCTATGTCCTTCCGGCAAAGGCGGGAAGCTACACAGTATGGCCCAGAGACAGCCTCGAATTAGGAAATAGGGTAGTTACGGGAGCGGCAATTCGATCGGATGGAAAGGAGGCCATGCTTCTCGCCTACAGGTTTGGGCAGGGACTGGGACTGTTTTTCCTTACTAAGGCGGAGGTCTGGATATTTTCGGAATTTGAAGGGGATAAATTCTTAAGGGGAAAGATCCGTAAGCTAAAGCTCAAGCCCCGTTGGCGGCCTACCCAGTTTGAGGCTATTGATTATGGGAAAAAAGATGAGATATATGTGGGTTCTGAAGCTCTGCCCTTTTTTAAGCAGCGGATGAAAAAAATCGGAACCGGAAAACCCGGCTCCGATTGATATTAGCCTTTATGACGGCTGACAATACTTTCAAGCGGCAATCGCTGTCGGCCTTGGATGCCTTCCGTCTCCTCTTCCTTCATTTGGGGAGGGAGAAAACCGACCGCCATCATCGCCAGGGGATCGTAGTTGACTGCCAGTTCAAACTTCTCTCTGGCTTTGTCATAGCCTCCCATTTGCCTGACATAAAGGTCCATGGATGATGCCTGCATGACCAAGGCCATATTGGCTGCACCAGAGTCATAATAGGCGAAGCGATTTTCTCCCTCTCGCCCCTCAAAGGCCTTTCTCTCATCTCCAATTGTTCTCCATCGCTGGGAGTATCAAAGGCAATGTGGTGAACGGTCCCACTTCCTCCGGCTCCGGCCCTTTTTTGGGCATCCCACAGGGCATCAATGATCTGGCCAGGTGTACCTGCTTCGGTTGTGGAATACCTTCGCCTGGGACCTGCCTCTGCAACGAAGCGGTGATCCATGTTGTTGATCAACAAGGCCTCGGTCCTTTCGTAGGTATTCTCCCAAAGCTCTACGCTGTAAAATCCCCGGATGGCATGTTCCAATGGAATCTGCCCGTAGGACAAAGGCGCCCGATCGTCCCTGTCATTAGCGATGAGTTCCAATCCCAGGCCATCGTAGTCTTCGAAGTAGATGAGCCCCTCATCAAAGCGCTCCTTGGGCTCCTTATGGGAAATATCGAAGTGATCCAGACGCTTAATCCAATGGTCAAGCGAATTTTTGGGAATGGAGAAGGTGGTCGTCGCCGCTTGACCCACCCATGGGCTCCCTTCGGAATATTCCTGAAAGGAAAAAAAGTCAGGATGCTTCCTGGATTTCCCGTTTCATCTCCATAGTAGAGATGGTAGACATCCGGCGCATCGAAATTGACATTGCGCTGGGGATCACCGGCCATGGCAGTTACGTGATGAAGTCCTTTTATCAGTTGCTTGGACATGTGATTCTCCTTTCTTTTTACCCCAATGGGCAGTTAAAAATAATTATTCAATCACTTATTTTAACGAAAATTACGAAATGATGTTCAAACATTGATTACTTTGAATAAGTAGGGTTCCTCCCTAAAACTGAAGAGCTATTTGAAGGAAGGAGCATTACTTTTTCTTTTTCCTGGACTGGGCCTTATCGAATTCATGGAATAAGGTAGCTCTTCCTATTTTGGAGCAAATGGGGCATTCGTAGGGATTGTGCCCCCTGGCGGGGCAGTATTCTCTGCCAAAAAATATGATTTGTAGGTGCAGTTTGTTCCAATTTTCACGGGGAAAAAGGCGTTTAGCGTCTTTTTCGGTTTGAACCACATTTTTACCGGTAGTGAGTTTCCACCGGGTCATGAGCCGATGTATATGTGTATCTACCGGAAAAGAGGGCAGTCCAAAGGCCTGTGACATGACCACAGAAGCGGTCTTATGTCCTACTCCGGGGAGCTTTTCCAGTGCCTCAAAGTCAGAGGGGACCTGTCCTCCATGCTCGTTGATCAGGATATGGGACAACTCATGAATGGCCTTTGACTTGCGGGGTGAAAGTCCACAAGGCCGAATGATTTGCCGAATGGTGTCCACCTCCAACTGGGACATGCTTTCCGGGGTGTGGGCTTTTTCGAATAAATATGGGGTAACTTTATTTACCCGTTTGTCTGTACATTGAGCCGAGAGAAGGACCGCAATCAGCAAGGTATAGGGGTCTTCGTGGTCCAAAGGAACGGGCGTTTCCGGATATAATTCATCCAGTTTATCCATGACAAACTGTACAGATTCTGATTTTTTCATGCTAAAATGTTACTTTTCTGGGTTTTTAACTCATAAATCAAGCAAATTGTGAGCAGCCTGAGAAGTTTTTCCCCTTGCCTGGAAAATTAGCTTGTCAGCCTGATGTGCAAGTCTACATCCATTCTATTCAGAGAAGTAATCGACTTATGAAAACTCTGCCTTTCCTTCTATTTTTATATTGCCTGTTGAATGTAGCCTCTGCACAAGTTCACTGCACCCTTAAGGATCGTAAACTGGCTGAAGATCATCTCAGTTCGCTCAGCATCCTGGCTCCGGTTCCTCCGGATATTGGCAAAAAAGCCATCGAGGTGGGCAAGCGTTTCCTTGGCACCCCTTACGTGGGCAAGACTTTGGAGATTGGTATGGAAGAGGAGTTGGTGATCAACCTTCACGAGTTGGATTGCACGACTTTTTTGGAAAATGTAGTTGTGATGGCCGGGCTTTGGGAGGAAGGAAGGTTGAACTTCGAGGATTTTCAGAACGGAATTTCCTACCTACGATATCGCCAGGGCAGGCGGCAGGGCTACCCTTCCAGGCTCCATTATTTTTCAGAGTGGATCAGGGACAATGAAGAGAAAGGTGTCCTTGACAATATTACTGCTAGGATTGGGGGGCAGCCCTTTGACAAGGACATCAATTTCATGTCTACCCATCGAAGCGCCTATCAGCAACTGGCTGAGGAGGAGAACTTCCGCGCTATCAAGAGGGTCGAGGAAAAGCTAGCCCAAATTCCACTCACCTACATTCCCAAGTCAGAGATTTCTGCCATCGAGGGTCGCATAAAAGACGGAGATATTATCGCCCTGACTACCTCTATCAAGGGTTTGGATGTCGTCCATGTAGGATTTGCCTTTCATCAGGAAGGAAGGTTACACTTTCTTCACGCTTCCACAGGTTCCAATGAAGTCGAGATTTCCCCTCAGCCTCTGGCCACCTACATGAGTAAAATCAAGCATCAGACCGGCATCATGGTGGCTCGATTGCGGGAAAGGTAGATTAGGAAGCCCTTTGCACGGCTTTGAAAAATGCCTCTAACTTAAACGGATTGAGCCTGCCTGAAGTCCTCACTCCGCTGCACAGGTCTACCCCATAAGGCCGGACCTGATCGATGGCAGCTTCTATGTTTTGACTGTTCAAACCTCCGGCGAGGAAGACGGGAATCCCAACCTTGTCCACGATCTGGCGGCTGAGGGTCCAATCGTGGGTCTTTCCTGTTCCCCCGAGAATTTTGGTCTTCCCATCAGGGGCACCGGAATCCAGAAGAAGGGCATCCACTTCATGCTCTAATTTTAGGGCTTCTTCAATACTGCCTTTATCCCTTACGTGGATCACTTGCACGATGTCGACATCGGGAAGGGCATCTTTCAATTCTGAGTGGCTGCCTTTGGTCAATTTATCTACGATTTGAAGGGTGTTGCATCTCGTGGCTTTAAGGTGGGCAATAAGGTCAGGAACCCTGGTCCTGCTGCTGAGGAGGAAGCTTTTAATTGAACCTGGAATCCTGTCGGCCACATGGGTGATTGCTTCATCACTGATTACACCAGGACCGCTGGGCATCTGGGCTACAAGCCCCAGGGCATAGGCCCCCCCTTCGATGGCCAAACGAGCTTCCCTCATATTGGCGATACAGCAAATTTTTACTTTGATCATCTACTGCTCTAGTTTCTCCCACTTCATTCGCTCGATTGCTGCCTTAAAAAGTGACGTTCCCCTGGGATGATTGGTGGCTAGGTGCAACTGGTATCGCGAGCCTCTGATGGCCTGGGAGCGATAAATTTCCTTATTTTCTTCTTCTTCCATCCAAATTACCTGATTCTCTCTCCACATCCTGCCTCCTTGCGGCCGTTGCCTGACCCAAAAGCTGAAGGCCGTGCTGTCGGCTGCATAATCTGAGACTTTTATAAAAACGTACTTGCCATTTGCATCGGTAAAAAAACGGGAGACATAGGAGAAGCGGGCAGGACCCGGGGAGAAAGTTCCCCCCTTGGTAGACTGTGGTTTGAAGCCGGGCAGTCTATCGGGGAGGGCCATTTTTAGCTGGGACCAATCGTGAGGGATGGTATCCCCCTTGGCAAAGCGCTCCTTAAGGGATAAACGAAAGCCTGTCAGAAGCTTTTGAGAGGCGCCATTACCCTCGCCCTTCTGACAGGCTGTTAAGATAAATATACTTAGGATGAAGAGTAAGTAGGTCTTACTCAGTTTCATCATAGACATCGCCATTGAAGTTGGATACATTGAACTCGAAATCCTTATGGGTAAATCCTCTATTCTTTTCAAAATTAGAAAATTGGTAGATAGTTTCCGTCTGATTTCGGTCTTTTAGCATGACTTTGACTGGAAGATTGGTTCTCGCATTGATCCAAACGGTGGCCTGGTTATAGCCCAACTTCGGATCATTGACTGCGACATAAATTTTATGGCAGGAGCTTCCGTCTACACTTTCTTGGCCTATATATTTGGCCTTTGACCCGTGTTTGTAGAGATCAAAAATACCTTCAATGTTAAAGCTCTCACTTTTGTCATAATCCATGATGCTCACCTCAGGCGCATCTTCATCTTTGATGTAGAGCCAGACATTGTCAAGGTTACAGTAGATTTCTTGGTCGGATAGGAGGATGGCATACATGCCTTTGGAATACTTAAGTTGGCCTTGGCGAGGAGCCGGGGCGTTGTTCATCCGCTTATTTTGGATGACGTAGGTGAAGTTGGTGGCAAAATCATTGAGGGATTCGAAGGCCTTTTTTGATTCTTCGAGTATGCGGGCTGCTTTATCATCCGGTCCTGTAGCAAAGGAGGATGAGAATCCCAGGATCAAAGCGAGAAAAAGGACAGAAAATCTTTTGAGCATAATATTAATCGTGTTTGCCATGACCCACCACCCTGGTGTGAGTCTGTTTTGGGTTGTTAATAGTAAAAGAGTGTGAACTTGAATATGGCAAACAGGTTTTTGTCAATAATCAATCATGTCGCAATCCGGGCAATCCTCGGAGTTGTACTTGAACAATTTTTCCTGTAAACCTATATCCGTTTGAACTTCAAAAAGTTCGTAGGTAATGGTGGTGTTTTTGAGGTCAATAAGGGAAACTTTCACTGGTAGATCAGTTTTCTTATCTATCCATAAGTACGCCTGATTGTAGTCAAGGTTGCTTTTCTCCAAAGAAAGATAGAGATAATGACATGCGACTCCGTTGATGGTCCGGCTACCTAGGAGGCGGCTATTTCCCCTTTCTTGGTACAATTGAAAAATTTCTTTTGGGTTGGGTCCTTCAACCTCATCGGCTGATTGTACCAGGACTTCTCCATCTTCAGGAAGGCATTGCCAGCGGGTGCTTTTGTCTGAGATAATAATGATGTCGCCCAGGGTAATCCGGTATTTTCCATCCTTCAGGTAAAGTTTTCCCTTTCTGGAAACTGGCCTAAGGCTGGAGCTTGACAAGGAGTAGACAAAGTTTGCCTTGAGGTCCTGAAGGGATTCGGCCTTCTTTTTGGATGCTTCCAGGATAGCCTCTGGAGACTGGGCCTGAAGGGAGGAATAGAGGAAGGATAAAAGAATGAGGGAGAGAAAGCTTATGAACCTGGTCATGGAGGTGAGAAATAAGTTTTTCAAATTAAAATGATTCAAGCAAATTTTTACCCTACGCTCTGGATTTTCATGAAAGAGGGTAGGAAGCAAACACCAGGAAAAGCTTGTGCCAATGGTTTAAAAGAGCTTTTATTTTCTTCTCCCGATCTGGTCAGGCTTCTAGGCGGATTCACGGATCCTTCACCTGAATTCCTGATTTTTACAGGGTGTTCAAATACCGTTCCAATTCATTTTCATCGCTGACCAATACATCTCTGGCCTTGCTCCCGGAGTGTGGACCTACAATTTTAGCCTTTTCCAGTTGGTCGATGATTCTTCCGGCCCTGTTGTAGCCTAGTTTCATTTTGCGTTGAATCAGGGAGGCAGAACCAATTTGATATTTGACAATCAGTCGGGCGGCCTCGTCAAAGCGGCTGTCTCTTTCGAAGTCTTCATCCTCCTCTTCATCTCCACCGTCCTCTGAGGGAAGCTCAGGTAGGAAGTATGGCTCTGCAAAACCTCTTTGTTCGGCGATGTGGTCCACAAGGCGCTCCACCTCAGGTGTGTCGATAAAGGCATTTTGAATGCGAATAAGTTCGCTTCCTGTCGAAAGGAGGAGGTCTCCGCGTCCGATCAATTGGTCGGCCCCATTGGCATCGAGGATGGTGCGGGAATCTACTTTGGATGTTACCCGGTAAGACATACGGGCGGGGAAATTGGCCTTGATGATACCTGTAATGACATTGACAGAAGGGCGCTGAGTAGCCACGACAAGGTGTATGCCGACGGCCCTGGCCAACTGGGCCAGCCTTGCGATGGGCATCTCGACTTCCTTGCCAGCCGTCATCATCATGTCGGCCAACTCATCTACGATAAGGACGATGTAGGGAAGAAAGCGGTGCCCTTTTCGGGGGCTCAATTTTCTTCCTGTAAATTTTGCGTTGTACTCCTGTAAGTTGCGGACCCTGGCTTTTTTGAGCAGGTCGTAGCGATTGTCCATTTCTATGCAAAGGCTTTTGAGTACATTGACAGCCTCTCTCACATCCGTGATGATGGGCTCGTCCTGGTCTGGAAGCATGGCCAGAAAGTGGTAGGTCAAAGACTGATAGAGGCTCATTTCGACCTTTTTGGGGTCAATGAGGATAAACTTCACCTCTGCCGGATGTCGCTTGTAGAGAAGGGAGGCGATAATGGTATTCAGTCCCACAGATTTACCCTGACCAGTAGCCCCTGCAATGAGCAGGTGAGGCATTTTATTGAGATCGGCGATAAAGACCTTGTTGGCAATGGTACGACCGATGGCAATGGGCAGATTTGCTTTGGTATTGAAAAACTTCTCCGTGGTCAGGACGGATCTGAGCGACACAATTTCGCTCTTTGAGTTAGGCACCTCTATACCGATGGTTCCCTTTCCAGGTATGGGGGCGATGATCCTGATCCCAAGGGCTGCCAAACTCAGGGCGATGTCGTCTTCAAGGTTCTTGATTTTGGAAATGCGCACACCCGGAGCTGGCACAATTTCGTAGAGGGTAACTGTAGGACCTATGGTGGCCTGTATGTCTACGATTTTGATTCCATAATCCTCGAGGGTCTTGACGATCTTATTTTTATTTTCCTTGAGCTCATCGTAGCTGATGACCCTGTCCTTTCCGGCTCCGTGGTCCTCCAGCAATTCGAAGGGGGGAATCTGATAATCGCTCAGTTCCAGTTTGGGATCAAAGTCCTCGGGTTCGAAGAGTTCATCGGGATTTGAAAGTTCCTGATCTTCCTGAGGAACGATTTTTTCCACCACGTCTGAGCCTTTGACCTTGCCTACATTGTCGGGGCCTAGCTGCTCATATTCCTTGACTTCAATGCTTTTATCTTCCTCTTCCTCTACAATTTTCAGTTCGAGATCATTGTTGGAAGGAAGCTTGGGTTTAGCACTTTTTTTATTTTCGAGGACTTCGAATTTGATTTCTTCACCGAGATCGGGCTTTTCGTTGCTTTGACTGTCCAGTTCCAACTGTGGCTTGGACTCAGGTCTGCTGCTGATAATGGCTGGATGCTTGGAACTCTGATCTTTCTGAGGCTCATCCTTCTCCTTCTTCTTGATGGCCGAACTGGTAGCCTTGATATTCTTGGTGACCTTGGGCTTGGTGGATTTGATCGCCTCCTTGATGGTGGGGAAGCTCGTGCCCTTGAGGTTAGAAATCAACCTGGAGGCCCTTATTTCTGCGTTGAAATTAATGACAACAAAAATGATAAGGGCAAAGAGTATAAGGAAAGCGACCCCTACATATCCGATGTAAGAGGCCAGCCACATATTGCTGGCATAGCCAAATCCTCCGCCCATGTCAAAGTGGGTGGAGTGAGTGAGAATTTCTATGTAGGAGAAAAATACTGACCCAAATAGGGTGAGAAAGAGTCCATATTTGAAGAGCCTGCGGAGAAAAATATAGAATTTTTCTTCATCTTCGAGGAGGACAAAACCCCAGGCCAGTCCATAGAGGAGGGGAATAAAACCAAATAGGCCAAATCCTCGCTGTATGATATACTCGGCCAGCCAGGCCCCTAGTTTGCCGAGCCAGTTGTTGACGGCGCTGGCTCCGCTTTCGACAGCAGACTGGTCAGCATGCCCGGTAAAGTAATAGGAGATACAGGCAACAATGGCGATAAGGCAGAAAAATATAAGGGACCAGCCCAAGACCTTTCGGCTTTGTTCACGGTTTTTTGGAGAGCCTATATTCTGGATGAATGCAATCCCCGAGGATATGGGCCCTTTAGATTTCGATTTGCGCTTGCTGCGCCTGGAGGTGTTTTTCGCCACAGATTCAACTACTTTTTGTCGGTCATCGTCTCCTTACTCGCCACAAAAAATGGCCAAACCGACTTCCTTGGATTTAAATTTACGGTTTAGCAGCGACAGATGTTAATACTTTTAGAAAAAAGCTAATTTTTTCCACTTAGTAGCGCGAGAAAAATAACTTCCCTAATTCGGTTAGAGATCTCGTTCCAGATCAAGGAAGAAAATCTGAGCCTGGCGGGCCAGGTGAAGGTTTTCTGACGCAGAGATGGGGCGAGAGATCAGGCGAAGAAGGCCAACTTATTTTTTGAGCGTTACTTAGCTTAAAGTAGGGAATTAATGAGAGCCACCAAAAGCTAGATTTCCACATTGGAGATCACCGTTCTGGCTATTCTCATTGGGGACTTTTATTCTTATTTCGACCCGTAATTATAGCTTTCAGTCAGGCCTTTTCTGTCCACTACCGCCCAGTAGGTATGATCGCCGAGAGCTGGCAGCTTTAGGTTGAAAATCCAATTTTCTTCTACAGATTCTCCCTTTTCGGGCAGAAGAGAGGAGTCCTTGTCCCAGGTGGGCCCCTCGAGGTTGGGGATTAGGCTTAGCTCTCCGCTCTCATTCATGTAGTGTAGGACCCTGTCCTGGAGGGCTGCTTCATGGGCTTGTTTGGAGGGGAAAAATGCCGGGCTGAGGTCTTCGACAAGTTGGACAATATCCCTTGGAGAGGAGTCGGCCCCGTCCTCAATGAAGCTTCGAAGGGCTTCTCTCAAGGCCGTAGTAAAGAGGATGCTGCCCTCGAATTTCTGTTGTTTTTGAAGCTCTTCTTTGTCCACAAAAATGCCCAGGCCTTTGAGGTCAAAATCTTCCTTTATGCCCTCTATGATTTCTTCGAGCAGGTAGAAGGGGTTAGGAGGGGCATGGAGGTTTTCGACAAACCAGTCTTTGGCAGCAGGAGTCCAGGTAAAATTTTCCTGAATGTAGCCTAGGGTCTTTTGTTCGATAAGGGTGATACCCCTGCCATCAGTGGCTAGGGAAAGCAGTTTTTTTGCGTCCTTGACGGAGATTCGGCCGTCACCGGGGTTTTCGGTGAAGGCCTGGGCTGCTTCCAAGAGGGCGGCCTCGTATCGCTGCCCGTTGATGATTCGGTAATAGGCCATAAGCACAAGATAGATGAAGTGGACCTTAAGAAAAATCAGGAATTTTTGAAAAAAAGAGAAGATATTCGTCCTGCATTTTCACCCAAATATAAATCATCATGATCGAAATCGTCGGATTCCTGGCTGCAATTTTATCTACCTTTTCCTTTCTCCCTCAGGTAATCAAGACCTGGAGAAGTAAGTCGGCAAAAGATCTTTCTCTGGGCATGTATTTGCTGGTCAGTTCGTCGGTTTTGATGTGGCTGATCTACGGCATTCTTCAGGTAGATTGGCCCATTATCCTGGCAAACATTGTTACCCTTAGCCTTTCCCTGGTCATCCTTTACTTCAAGATCAGGTACAAATAGCAAGGGGAGGCCTATCTTTCAAACAAGTCTGACATGACTTAGCTTGTAAATGAAAAACATATGGGCAGACCTATTCGTGCTATTTTTGCCAGAGAAGAAGTGGATTTTAATCCTGAGCGAAGTGTATTCCTCGCAGGGCCCTCTCCGGGAGATGGTGATATGCTGCTGGGGTGGAGAAGAAAAGTCCTGAAAGATCTTCAGGCCGATCCCCTTCTGAATGATGAGATGAGCCTTGTCATCCCGGAGCCAAGGAGCGGATATTGGGAGGATATCAATGAATCGGCAAGCGAAGAGGAAGAGCACGACACAGAGATGGACTGGGAAGTAAAGCATCTGGAAAGATGTCGAATCACCGCCTTTTGGCTGCCGATGTACTGGAAAAAAGAGGTATCGGAAAACTTTCCACCCAATATCG
This sequence comes from uncultured Bacteroidia bacterium, assembly GCA_964564415.1. Lineage (GTDB taxonomy): Bacteria > Bacteroidota > Bacteroidia > J057 > J057 > JALEFZ01. Next base: position 98,062 of record CAZMAV010000016.1, read on the forward strand.
GTCCGAGTACCCGGTGGGAATTTGGGTTTTTCTTCCATCGCTACCTGCAAGCACGAAAAGAGCGCAGTTTCGTAGTCGGAAGCCCCGAAGATGCTCAAAATATTCGCTGGGCAAAAAAAATATCCATCGACGCAGGGCTTACCTGGCATAGCCTCCCCAAGTCATCCAAGGTGGAATTGGTAGCAAGCTCCTTCACAGAAGAAATCAAGAGCGAACTTCTTCAGAATATATAAGGTAAGAAATTTAGTTTTTATGCTAAATGACTGGGTACATGACAAAAAAATAGTGGGTTAGTTCCAAGTTGTTAAATTGAATTTTCCACCACAAAATGGTTCAACTTTTTACCACCCACCAATGAAAAATAGTCATGACTCCTTTGAAGGTCAATTATCGTTCTTTTTTTGCATAAAAGTCGCTTGAATTGTCTCGTGCAGTTAATCCTTACTTTGCTTAAAGTTCGCCGTGTAGACCTCTGTAAGCTAAACCTTTGCTTCGATGCCGAGGTAAAACTAGCTCTGTTTATCGGCGTATTCAGCGTTTCTTGGCTCGTGTGATTTTTCCTTTGGATCAGTTGAGCTGTTTTGTCTGGGACAAATTTCAGGACAATCATCCCACAGGATTGGCCCTTGAGAGGTTTTATTATGCCAAAAGGTGGCCATAGAGGTCTTATTTGGGGATTTGAAGAAGAGGATCCATTTTGAAGATACTCATATCACTCATCTTCAGAGGATTAACAACCTAATTGCTGTTCTAGTCCCAGCTCAGGTTTGGGCCATTTTAGTAGGACAATGGATAGCCCAAAAAGTGGAAAGTATTCCGATCAAAAAGCATGGAAGGAAAGCTTGCAGCATCTTCAAAACTGGATTGGATTTCCTGAGCTTGAATCTATTGATAAACACCGACTTACAAATACAAATCAATCTTTTGTCGCGTACTTAGGCTAAATTTATTATTTTTCCTCCATGCCGACCAGAGACACACTTTGAAAAAGTGCCATTGAGGATTTTTTTCTGAAATGATGGCTTTTCTGTATCCCAGCCAGGTAAGTGAATTTGACTTCGGGCAGGTTGAGTTTTTAGATAAGGAATTGCAGCAGCATTCAGACTCTTTGCACGGTTCTTTCATTTATCTGAGCCGAAGGTAAAACAATCCTGGTTTTTTTTGTCCACAATTGAGTGAGTAGTTACTCATTTTGTTTAATTTACCATTGACCCATAAAAAAATCCAATGAAAAAAGTAGCCCTCATCACAGGAGCCTCCAGCGGAATAGGAAAGGAGTTTGCCTGTATACATGCAGAAAAGGGTGGTGATCTCATCATTCTGGCGCGAAGGGAAAACAAGCTTCAGGAGTTGAAATCCGAACTGGAAGAAAAGCACGGGGTGGAAGTAAAGATCATCGTCAAGGACCTCAGCCTCGAAGAAGCACCCAAAGAGGTCTACGAGGAAGTAAAGGCAGCCGGGATTCAGGTCGATTACCTCATCAACAACGCCGGTTTTGGAGGAAGGGGTAAATTTCACGAAAGAGATTGGAACCTCGACCTCACCATGATCAAGCTCAATGTGCTGGCCCTCACTGCCTTGACTCGGTTTTTCCTTCCCGATTTTGTAGAGAGAAATAAAGGGCGAATCCTCAATGTTTCTTCTACCGCCAGCATTATGCCTGGCCCCCTACAGGCCGTCTATTTTGCCACAAAAGCCTATGTCTCCTCCTTTAGCAATGCCATTGCCGAAGAACTTCACGACACCCAGGTGACGGTAACAGCTCTGATGCCGGGAGCCACTGAATCCGAATTTGCCAAGACCTCAGGAATGGACAAGACCTCCCTTTTTGAAGAGGCCTTTTCGGCAAGAGAGGTGGCAAAAGACGGCTATGAAGCCATGGAGGCCGGCAAACTGGATATCATCACTGGAGTCTCCTTTGCCCAACGTATGATGTTGGCTACCATTCCATTGGCACCCAAAAAGATGATCATGTCCCAAATCAGAAAAATGCAGGAAGTCTAGATTTCTGCTCTATAAAAATCGCCATTTAAGCCTCTTTTCCTTTTGGGAAAAGGGGCTTTTTGGATAAGTCTTCCAAAATGTTCAGTTTTCTGCTGTATAATCATGATTATCACGAATCATTTTCTTTGGTGTAACAATTAGCGCTATCGGGGTTAAAAACTAGGAATTTATAATAACCCCAACAGTGTTTAAGCCATTCATTTGTGATAATCATTAATTTCCACACCTGAGACATGGATATTCGGAATCTACCCCTGGATGAGGACAACATCTCTAATGAAAAGGCAAGAAAAAATTACCATGAGTTGAGCCAACTGCTCCAACTCCTGCAGGAAACTGAGCTTTCAGAACATGTCATTCTCACGATCAATGAGGAAGTGAAGGGGATAGAAGGCCTTGCTCCCCAAGACAAAGAGTTCAGGTCAGGTGTCAAAAAGGCTAAATCTGCCATTTTCAAAATCTTGGTGAAGGACGCCCGCCTGGTCCCAAGGAATTATTATCGAAACCAATGGACAGGACTGGGAATGACGGTTTTTGGCCTTCCTTTGGGGTTGGCAATTGGCTTTGGTACCAATAATGGAGCTTTTCTGGCAGTGGGAGTTGCCATGGGCATGGCCATAGGAATCGCTGTTGGAAATTCCATGGATAAAAAAGCTGAAGAAGAAGGGCGTCAACTCGACATTGAATAGGCTGGCAATTTCCTTTGTAATCGATAATTTGTTCCTAAGCCTAAGGGGACTAATTCTTTTGACCTAGCACTCGCAATAATCCATTTATATGAATTTGTATAAGTACCTGCTCAACAGCCTTTTGATGGGGCTATTTTCAATTGCCTTCCAGGAAACAGGGGAATTCAAGGTCTATGAGATCAAAGATCCAGCCCAGGTCAATGAACGCTGCAAAGAGGTAGGCCTGGGACCAATCGAAGAGTACCTGAAAAGGTGGAACATCGAGTGGAAGGTAGAAGATTGAGGGTGTACCCACCGGATTTATCAAAGTTTGTGAGGACAGCTTTGACACTTCTACCTCAACAAACTGTCAATTCAATTTATTGAATTTAATGCTCTCCACGGTATTACCTTTCAGATCTATGATCCGGAGGAGGTAGGCGCCTGAGGCTAAGCCGGAAAGGTCCAGGCTCTGTTTTTTAAGGCCTTCAACCTGAAGTTCGAAGGGGGCCAGAACCAGGCTACCTCCCACATCTATTACATCTATGCGAAAGGTGAGGGCTCGTTTGGAGTTTAATTCCAGTATGGCTTTTTCTTTGGCAGGATTGGGATAGAATTTATAATCTACCTTTAGGCTGAGGGGGGGACGGACGTTTACGGCAGTAGCATCCGGCTGTTGAAAGCCTTGGGTCAGCACGAAAGATCCGGTAATGGCCGTCTCTACCACAGTTTCTCCTAAGGTATAGGTAAGCCTGGGATCATCATTTCCGGTGCTAGAAATTACCTGTCTGCTTAGGCTCTGAGCTCCCAATGTGCCTAGGATCAAGGTGAGGATGAGGCTTATGCTTATTCTTTTCATTGTTTACTTTTTTAGGGGTAAGCAGAAAACTGGAGTTTAAGTGCTTTATCAATGACAAAAGTGAAGGATCAAAGGTTGTTTTAAAGGTAAGGAATCCTAAGATAACTACTTAATCCATCAAAAAGGCGCGTAGGGTCTCCAAGGTGTCGGCTTCGCGGGCTTTTTTATCAGTACGCCAGCGGAGCATTCGGGGAAAGCGGAGGGCTACGCCAGACTTGTGTCGCTTGGATCGGTTGATTCCCTCAAAGCCAATCTCGAAGACCAATTCGGGCGTAACACTTCTGACCGGACCAAAACGCTCCAGGGTATGTCGCTTGATCCATGCGTCGACTTGCCTCATCTCGGCGTCGGTCAGTCCCGAGTAGGCTTTGGTGAAGGGGACCAGGGCATCTCCATCCCAGACTGCAAATGTATAATCGGAAAATAGATTGGCCCGGCGTCCATGACCCCTTTGGGCGTAGATCATCACGGCATCTATGGTAAGGGGATCGACCTTCCACTTCCACCAATCTCCTTTTTTTCTCCCCACCTTGTAGGGCGAATCCTTGCGTTTGAGCATGAGTCCTTCGGCATGGCGCTCGCGGGAACCTTCTCTGAGTTTGGCCAGGTGATCCCAGCCATCAAATTCTGCCAGGGGAGAAAGTTTGAGCAGATCTTCTTGCCGGGTATGCGCTACCACCTTTTTCAATAGTTCTCTTCTTTCCTCCATGGGTCGCTCCCGGACGTCTTCCCCCTCATATTCCATGATGTCGTAGGCCATGATGATGCAGGGGGCATCTTTGAGGATTTTTTTAGTTATGTTTTTTCTCCCAATTCGCTTTTGCAGGAGTTGAAAGCTCAAGGGCTTGCCTTCTTTAAAGGGCATCAACTCCCCATCCAGGGCTACACCATCAGGGAGGCCGGGAATCATAACCTCAAACTCGGGAAACTTGTCGGTAATGAGTTCTTCTCCTCGGCTCCAGAGGTACCACTCGCCCCGACGTTTGATCAACTGCGAGCGTATGCCATCCCACTTCCATTCTGCCTGCCACTCGTGGGGATGTCCAAGGTCTTCGGGCCCATCTTCCAATTGATAAGCAAGGTAAAAGGGATAGGGCTTGGAGAGGTCATCGGCTATGTCTTCAGAAAAGAGCAGGTCCTGGAAGGTGGTCGAGTCCGGCGTCCAATTACCCATAAGACGGTGGGCCACAGCATTTTCATCCATGCCAGTATGCTGGGCGAGGGCCCTGACGAGGAGCTTTTGAGATACTCCCAATCGAAATCCTCCTGTGATAAGTTTATTAAAAACGAAGCGTTCTCTGCCAGTCATTTGCTTCCAGGCATGGGTCAGTTCTTCACGCTTCTCCTCCTCGTCCTTATCTCTGAGGTCAATGAGAAAATGCATCCATTGGCGCAGGGAACGGTCTTCCTTTTCTTTTTCCTCGGGTGGGGGCAGAATAAGGGAAAGGGTTTCTGCCAGGTCTCCAACCACGTGGTAGCTAGATTCTACCAACCACAAGGGAATGCCAGTGATTTCGGAGGCCCACTCACGCATGAGGCTGGTCTTGACCGAACGCTTGGGCCTGCGCGAACTAAACATTGCCATCATCCAAATTTTATCCTCCTCTTCGGCTTTGTCCAGGTAGTCAACCAGGTGTCTGACCTTGGCATTGGTTTTATTGGTCTGGTCGAGTTGGGTGATAAGTTGAGCAAATTGGCGCATACAGAAGCTTTGAGGATCAAAAACTACGGAATCAAATCGATCTGCCTACAGTAAGTTACCTGATTTACTTCAAAATTGTTCGTCATCCAAGGGGGGAAGTAGTGTCTGGCATACATGGATAGGATTGTTTTCCTCAAAAAGCTTTTACTTTGTCCCATGTCTCAGGCACCTATTGGCATGATGGATTCCGGGCTGGGGGGGCTCTCGATATGGAGGGAAGTCCACCGGCTCCTGCCTACTGAGTCTTTGTATTACGTGGCAGATTCGGCCCATTGTCCCTATGGCTCCCGACCCGCAGAAGAGGTCTATGACCTAACCCGGCAGATCGTTGATTTTCTTTTAGCTCAGGGCTGTAAGCTCATTGTATTGGCCTGCAACACTGCCACAGCCGTCGCCATTGAAAGGCTTCGTAAAAGCTATGATCTTTCCTTTGTAGGCATGGAGCCCGCCCTCAAACCTGCGGCAAAGCTCACTAGGACCGGAACTATCGGAATACTGGCCACAGAAAATACCTTCAAAGGAGAGCACTTTCGGCGTACCCGCCACGCCTTTGCTCAGGAAAAAGAAGTCCGGGTACAGCCGGGCTATGGCCTTGTAGAATTGGTAGAAAGGGGAAACCTGGATGGCTCGGTGGCTGAAGCTACCCTTCGACCCCTTCTTGAACCCATGATAAACAGCGAGGTAGATCAACTCGTCCTGGGCTGTACCCATTATCCATTTCTTTTGAAAGAAATCAGAAATATCCTGGGAGAAGGTGTAAACGTAATCGATCCCTCTCCGGCTGTAGCTCGTCAGGTCAGGCGAGTATTGGAAAAAGAAGATAAACTCAGCAACTCAGAAAATCCTGCTTTCCGTTTTTTTACCACCGCTTCTATTCCACAAATTTCCTCTTTTCTCGATATGCACATCCCCGAATCCATGAATTTGGACCGTATTTTTGACAAAATCTGGCTCAAAAAATAATACAGTCCCCTGTCAGGTAGCCGGCAGATACGTATTGCCTTCCTCCCTTGCAGCCCTTACCTATGCTTGCAAAATGTGATCCTTGCATGAGGTTTATTTGTTTACTGCTGCTGTTCCTGCTTCTCTCTCTGACTTCTCAAGCCCAGGAAAAATTGTCTTTTTCCAGTCCTGAGGGTAATTCCATCAAAAAATCTTTGATAAAAAATAAGGTAGATAAGTCCACTTGGTCCTGTATTACTGGCAGGGGTAAGCCTTTTTACCTGAGTTGTTATCATGAAGTGCCGCCCTTCAATGCTGAAGAGCTCATGGGTAAAATCGTCAGAACGGTGGAGCCGGCTTATTACCTGGCTCGCTTTAGGGTAATGAAAAAATTTGTAGGAAAGCGGAAGGCTTGGAATTATTTTATATTTTCCATCGAAAGCAAGGAATATGTACCCCTTAGAAAGCCGATGTCCAGCATCTACATGGTCCTTCGTTCCGAAGAGGGAGCCTGGATCATTTCTACCCATATCTCGGGCCATAAGCTCAAGAAAAAGGTCAAAAGAGAATGGCTTACCTTGCTGGGTTCCGCCTTTGTTGAGAAATTAGATGAAGGTGAGGCAGTAACTCCTGATACCTGAATTTGCCCATGCCCAAGATCGTCCTGCTATGCTCCGCCAACCGGAAGGCTCCCCATCCCCGTCCTGCCTTAGAACTCTACTGTTCGGAATTTTTTCGATTGGGGAGAAGCTATGCCTGGAGTTTTGATCCTGAGGAGATATTTATCCTGTCTGCCGAATACGGACTCGTTCCGGGAGAAAAAGTTCTACCTCCCTATAGCATGACGATGAGTGCCCTTGCCAAGGAAGAGGTAAAAGGCTGGGCAGCTTTGATTCTGGACCAGCTTAAAGAAGCCATAGACCTTGAGAAGTACGAGGTCATCGTGATCGGCCTTAGAAAATTTGCCAAGCCTATCGCAAGGGAGATACCTGGGGCAGAGGCACCTCTTGTAGGGATGAGCATGCCACAGGCCTTGAATTTTTTGAGGAGAATGAATCTGGAAAAATAAAGCCGGCCTGGCTATGGGCTGCACATTTATCCAATCACGTTGGACAGGGGTTATTGAAAGCAAAGAGGATTTGGATAAATTCTGCTTTGGCCTGATTTATTCTAAAATAATGCAGAATATTGCAGCGAATATTTCGCAATCCTATCATTATGCAGACTTCTCTTCGCACCCACCATTGTGGTGAACTCCGCCTTTCTCACACAGACCAGAAAGCCAGCCTCTGCGGTTGGGTACAGCGCTCTCGCGACCTGGGATACATTCTATTCATTGACCTGAGAGATCGCTATGGGATTACCCAAATTTCTATCAAGTCCGATGAAAACAGGGATATTTACGAGAGGGCCCGCAAATTGGGGCGAGAGTTTGTTGTCAATTTTCAGGGGACAGTCAAGGAAAGAGAGAGTAAAAACCCCAACATTCCCACTGGTGAGGTAGAACTGATTCCCAGTAGGATGGAGATCATGAACCAAGCCAAGCTGCCTCCCTTTCTGATCGAAGACGAAACTGACGGTTTGGAAGACCTTCGCATGGAATATCGCTACCTGGACCTGAGGCGGCCCAAAATGAGCGCCAACTTTGCCCTCCGCGCCAAGGTGATGCAGGCTACCCGTCGCTACCTCGACGATCAAAATTTCTTGGAGATCGAGACCCCCTTTCTCATCAAATCCACCCCTGAGGGAGCCCGTGATTTTCTGGTGCCCTCTCGTCTCCATCACGGAAATTTTTATGCCCTGCCTCAGTCTCCCCAAATCATGAAGCAGCTCCTGATGGTAGCTGGGATGGACCGCTATTACCAGATCGTCAAGTGCTTCAGGGACGAAGACTTCCGGGGAGATCGCCAGCCAGAATTTAGCCAGATTGACTGTGAGATGTCCTTTGTCAACCAGGACGACGTCCTTTCTACCTTCGAAGGAATGACCAAGCATATCTTCAAATCCGTTGTGGATGTAGACCTGCCGGATTTTATTCGCTTGCCTTACCGGGATGCCATCAAATATTATGGCTCTGACAAGCCCGACCTTCGTTTTGACTGTAAAATCGTGGACCTCAACGAGGCCATGGGAGGGACGGAATTCAAGGTCTTCAATAGCCTGATCGAAAACAATGGATTGATCGCCGGAATCGTAGCTGAGTCCTGTGCCAATTATTCGCGCAAGCAACTGGATGCCCTGACCAAATTTGTCAAAGAGCCACACCTGGGAGCTTCCGGCTTGGTATATATAAAATACAACGAGGATGGCAGCGTCAAATCCTCCATTGACAAGTTTTATACCCCCGAGCAGTTGTGGAAGGTGGCTGAGCATGCAGGAGCCGAAAAAGGAGATCTTCTTCTCATCGTAGCAGATCAATTTCACGGGAAGACCCGCAAAATCCTGGGTCAACTTCGTCTCCACATGGCCCAGCAGGAAGGCTGGATCGACAAAGAGGCATGGTCGGTCTTTTGGGTGGTCGATTTTCCTCTATTTGAAGAGGACGAAGAAAGCGGAAAGCTCACCTTTGCTCACCATCCCTTTTGTATGCCCGATGAGGAAAACCTTCAGTATCTCCACTCTGACAAGGAAGAAGACCTGAAAAAGGTAACAGCCCAGTCCTATGACCTGGTCATGAATGGAAATGAAATCGTCTCCGGCTCTATCAGGGTGCACCGCCCCAAAATACAGGAGAGGATCTTCGAAATTCTGGGGCTCAGCAAGGAGGAACAGGAAGCTAAGTTTGGCTTCATGCTCAAGGCCTTCGAATACGGAGCCCCTCCTCACGGCGGCTGCGCCTTTGGTTTGGATCGTTTTGTCATGCTTCTGGCGGGAGAATCCTCCATTCGGGATGTGATTGCCTTTCCCAAGACTGCCGGAGGCCGGGACCTCATGATGGACGCTCCCGCATCGGTGCCTGGCGACAACCTCGACGAACTTGGGATTGGCCTGAAAGAATAACTTTCATCAGCTTATTTTCTTTTTTTCCGGCGAGCATCGGCCAATTGTTCCCACATTTCATCAGAGATGGCGTGAAGATCCGAAAACTGCCCCGCTCCCTGTAGCCATTCTCCTCCGTCCAGGGTAATGATTTCTCCATTGAGGTAGGCGGCAAAGTCAGATATCATGTAAGCCGCAAGATTGGCCAATTCCTGATGATCACCGACCCTATGAAGGGGGATGCGGTTGACCGGATCGATTAGATGGTGGATTTCTTCGGGAAAAAGGCGTTCCCATGCTCCTTTGGTGGGAAAGGGACCCGGGGCAATGGCGTTGGAACGGATGCCGTACTTGCGTCCCCACTCCACTGCTAGGGACCGGGTCATGGCCAGGACTCCTGCCTTGGCAGTTGCAGAAGGTACAGTATAGCCACTGCCAGTCCAGGCATAGGTCGTAACAATGTTGAGGATACTTCCCGGTATTTTATTTTCTATCCAATATTTACCCGTTTCCAATGTCCAGTTGATACTGCCCTGTAGCACGATGCCAATGACCGACTGAAAAGCCCGATGGGAGAGGGCCTCGGTGGGGCTTATAAAATTACCTGCCGCATTGTTGACAAGGCCATGTACAGCCCCAAATTTCTCTATGCTGGCCTTGAGGGTATTTCTTACCGACTCTATTTCTCTGACGTCCCCGGCCTGAAAAAAGACTTCATTGCCAGATTCCTGACTGATTTCTTTGGCAGCGGCTTCCAGGACCTCCTCTCTCCGGCTGGTGATGACGACCCTGGCCCCCAATTTTGAGAAATAGGCAGCCATAGATTTTCCCAATCCTGTCCCTCCTCCCGTAACGATGATGACCTTCCCTGCCAGGGCATCTTCCTGAAGCATAGGCTTTTGATAATTTTCCATGAAAAAGCAGTTGAGCTATTGATAGTAAAAATTTCTTTAAGATAAGGGCAAGTGGGAGCTTTGACAAAAAGAAGCTGCATGGGGGGCCAATAAAGTTTGAAATAGTCCTTTGAGGTTAGTGCCTGCTTTATTCTGAAGGGATTATCCCGAATGCATGGCGAATGTGCTACTGGGCTTATCATAGGCAACTTATTTTTAGCCCCAGGAGCCTTAGGGATTGTATCGCAAAAAATGATTCGTGATAATCATGTCAGCCAAACCAGCTTATTTGTTCTGATTTTATTTCCATTCTAAGAATTATTTTGGTCATAAATGAGGAAAGTAGGCCGAAGCTCATCGATTAAAAGATATAATGAAATTGCGTAACGAGGCAATTCTTCCTATCCTTGGCCCAAAGCACTGATATATGTCAAGTCCCATCGCTGTATTCGGGGAAATGCTCTGGGACCTTTTGCCTGCGGGCAAGCAGGCAGGAGGAGCTCCCATGAACGTTGCCCTTCATCTTTCCAGGCTGGGTTATCCCGTTTCCCTTATTAGCCGGGTCGGCAAGGATGTCCTCGGAGATGAATTGCTGGAGGTTGTCCGGGAGAAAGGACTGGATACCGACAACATTCAGTTGGATTCCAAGCATCCCACCGGGACCGTCAAAGTCGGCATGGATGACAAAGAGGAGGTGGTCTATGACATTGTCGAACCTGTGGCCTGGGACTTTATCGAGTCCAATGAAGAAGCCATGGATGCCCTTTCCCGCTCAGAAGTTTTGGTCTACGAAAGCCTCGCTTGCCGAAATGAAGTTTCTCGGAATAGCCTGAAATCTCTCCTGGCCCAGGCGGAATCAAAGGCTAAAGTCTTTGATACTAACCTTCGTCCTCCCTTTTATGAAAGAGAGGTGATGGAATACCTGCTTAGTCAGGCAGATTTGCTCAAAATCAATCACAACGAGTTGGATGAAGTGTGTGGATGGCTGCCCGTGGGCAATGACATGAGGAAACAAATGAAGGTGGTCCGAAATAAATATAAAATCAAGGAGGTGATCGTAACCAGGGGGGCCAATGGAGCAGCCTATCTGGGTGAAAACGAAGCTTTTCTTGAGCATCCTGGCTTTAGGATAGAGGTGGAGGATACCATTGGTAGCGGGGATTCCTTTCTGGCTGCATTTTTGGCGGAGTGGGTCCTGGGCAAAGCTCCCCTTGAATGCCTTAGTTTTGCCTGTGCGCTGGGGGCTATGGTCGCGACCCATAAAGGCGCTACACCTTCCATCGAGCGTCAGGACATCGAAAATTTTATCAAGGACCACTAAGGAGGTTTTTTTACCGGATTTTAAGATTCGACCTCCGAGTTTTGGGTTGGGATAATTTAAGGAAGGAAATGGCTGGAAAATGCGAGGGGCTGTCCCTTACCTTTTGATCCTTTTGTCCATGGCTTTGTGAGGGTATTGGACTACTATGTAGAAGAGGGTTGGCACAAGATTATTGCCATGAAAAACATCCTTTCCTTTGGACTGGGGCTTGTACTTTTTTTGATTTCATCTCCAGAGGCCTCTGCTCAATTTTACTCTGCCAAGACCCGGAGCCTGGAGACCTATCGGGACTTACCTGAGCTGGCGATTTCCTCTATTTCTCCCTCTTCGGCCAGTGATTTTACGACCCTGACCTATGTCTCTGCGGACACCCTGGATGTCCTGATTTACTTTTCATCCTGGATGCTAAATAGGGATACCCTGGAGAGTTTTGACCTAAGGGTAATGCCTGGACGTCAGCAGCTTATCCTTCCCTTGATAGGCCTGGAGGAGGGCTGGTACAGCCTCCATGTTTTTTATAAAAATCGTAAAATTTCCACCCTATTCCTGCAAATTCAGCGATAATCCAAAGGGATATATGCAATTGGTAATAATATGGTTAACTTTAAGTCCAGATACATGTATAATGTTGTGAGCGAAAAAAGCTCATATAAATACATAAACATACGCCAATTGCATCATCTCATCGCAATGAATCCGACTTATTATGATCAGATTGGAGAAGGCTATGACCGCACACGGACGGCCGATCCCCATCTGACCGAGCGCCTGATTGCTCATCTGAATCCTGAAAAGGAAGATACCTTCCTGGATTTAGGAAGTGGTACAGGTAATTATACCGCTGCTCTAAGGGCCCTTAACCTCAACGTGACCGGAATCGATCCCTCGGAAGAAATGATTCGCCTGGCCAATAAGAAGTTTCCGGAGGCCCCCTGGAAGATCGGCTCAGCAGAAAATATACCCTTCGAAGATGAAGCCTTCGACGGTGTGATTACCACCCTGACCATCCACCTATGGGAGAGCCTCATCAAAGGCTTTCGCGAAGTCAACCGGGTAACCAAGGAAAACGGACGCCTGGTCATCTTTACCACCATGCCCCACCAGATGGAGCACTACTGGCTCAATGAGTATTTCCCCGAAATCATGAAGTACTATATGAATCTCATGCCGGGATACGCCAGTCTTCAGGCTACCCTCGGGGCCACGGGTTGGAAATTGAAGGCAGTAGAAAAGTACTTTGTATCTCAGGAGCTCAAGGACCTCTTTCTCTACAGTGGAAAGCATCGTCCGGAACTCTACTTCGAAGCGGGCTTCAGATCTGGAATCTTTGTCTTTGGTACCCACCACAATCCCGAGGATGTGCAACTGGGCCTACAAAAGCTTAGGGAAGACATTGACTCTGAAAAGTTTGAGGAGGTTCAGAAAAAATACGAAAACAACCAGGGTGACTACCTCTTTCTGGTAGCAGAAAAGAAATCCCAGACAGAGGTAATCTGATTATCACTCATACCTGCTGCTTTGAAAAAATATCATCCCAAGGTCCACGGCGATCTTGGGATGACATTTTTTATCCTTTATTCATCGGGGAATGCCCAAGCATTGCCTTTAGCTGAGGCAGCAAAGTCTGGGTACTTTCTGGGAGGATGCCATGAGCTGCCTGTGCTGCCAGGGCGGAGCAAAGCTTTCGCTTGACGTAGTCATGCCTGGCCAGGGAGGGTAACACATGGGCGGAAGAAGGAATACCACTGAATTGGGCAAACATTCCCGGAAAGTTGATCTCCATCATTTCTCTCTCCAACTGGTCCTGGTGGTTCATAAGTTCCCAACCAGGCCTGACCTGAATCCAGCCTTCTTCCAGTCGGGAGTTGAACCTGGAGGCAATGGAAGCAATCAGCCTACTCTTGTAGGGATGGTGAAAGATTGTCTTTGGGAATTTATTTCTCTCTGTCAGGTTGTGTAGGTAGCGCAGCAGATACCAGGCAGTCTCGTCGTCGCCCATGGCATCAAAGCCACTTTCCTGGCCCCTGAATTGGCGGATGGTGCCCAGGTAAAATTGCTGGGTCCATCCCCTTTCATGATACATTTCGCTCAGGTGGTGGAGCAGGGCGGAGCGGTACATAGCCTTTTCAATGGGTAGAAGGTCATGGCCCAGGCGAATTTTATGAAAGACAAAATTGACGTCTTCCTGCAAAAAGTCCTCGGCGTACATGAGTTCCAATCTATGATGGGCCAGTCGACATCCTCGCTCATGGAGGGTATCCATGCAGTGGACCAGGGCATTCAGGAGATCCGCATAGTGTTCCAGTTGAAAGCCAGTAGTTGCCGAAAGGCGGTCCAGGTAGGCATTGAAACGGTCAGGATCGTCTACGATAAGGGTTTGTACAGGTGCAAAAATCGGATAAACAGAGACTCCCAGGTGGTCAAAGGCCTGAGGAGATGGAAATTCTTCGAAAATATCGGTCAATACGTGTAATTCCTTGACATGGCTATGATGGATAAAAAAGGAGGGGGTGTAGGTCCCACTCTTCATTTTGTCATCCATGCTTTCTTTAATTCGTCCTGCGCTTTCCGGGGTCAAAAATTCCTCTATGCCCCACCATTTGGAAAGCTCCAGTTGGGTGAGAGAATAAGCTGGATGAAGGGTTAGGCAGGAGAGCTGATCGGCCCAGTTTGGAAGTAATTTTTCTGGAAAAGTACCCTTCAGGAGTCTTTCTTTGAGGGGGTCGCTTTCCATCCAAAGCTCTTGGAGGGTATGAAAGCTATCTTTTTTCTGAAGGTGATCCAGGGAAAGCCGGGAAAAATAATCGACGATGGGAAGGTCTTTGACTTCCTGGTACAGGTGTTGAGCAAAGGTCGTCGGGAGCAGGTAATTATGATCTAAAGGGATAGGAGGCATAGGAAGGTATCTTTCGGCAATCCTACAAGGAATTTACCGGAAGATAGGAAATTTATCGAGGAAAGCAGAGGAATGAGTACTTGATCCATCCACCCCCAAATACCGGAGGAAAGCGATTATTCCAGGCCGAGGTAATTGCCCTTATCGTCGTACTTGACCTTTTTGGTGGTTGAATTTTTCCGAATCAGGATGATGTAGTAGCTGCCCTTGTTCATAGAGTCGTGGAAGCCACTCTTGATAATGCTAAAGTCGGGAAACTTACTTTTGCAATGATTGATGGCGTTACTGGGTACTTTTTCGATGGGTACCACGATATCAGTGTGGATCCAGAGTCCCGCAGAGGTGTAAAGTGCCTGCATTTGATATCCGTTCATGGTGAAAACAGCAAGGTAGCGGTTACCTTTGGTCTCCCAGCTAACCCGACTAGCTTTCGGAAACTCAGACTGAAATTTTTGCTCTACCAGATCGAGGTTGGGAGCTTCCTGAACTCTTTCTCCCCTTGGTGTATTTTGCGCAAAAAGTGGCATTGCCAGCACTGTGAAGGCCAACAGGATTGCTAGTTTTCTCATAACCCTTAAGATTCGAAATGAAGTATTTTACCCAAGCTTCCGATATAAATATACGATTTTCGAATCTATTTCACAAGCCTGAATTATCTCAAAAACGTGTTTTAATCAATTGGCTCTTATTAGAAGCAATTAAGTATGTAATCTTTATGAAAGTAAAAATCGTCTTATGACCTTGTATTCAGCTCCTTGGGGATGAAAGATGGATTTCCAGAGGCGAAGTTCTTCAACTTTAAATTTTTTATCCTCGATTGTAGCATTTAGGTCTATTTTTTCATGCTGGCTGAAGTTTTTTAACCTCGCCAGGGTAATATGGGGCAGTGGACTTTTGCGCATCTGTTGCTGAGGGTGTACCTGGAGATACAGTCGGTGAATTCGCTGGACCAGGGACTTGAATTCTTCATTTTTTTGAAAGCGGGCCCAGAGCATTCGGGGCGACCTGGGACTAGGACCCCAGGAAAAGCCATCAAAAGTCAGGTAAAAGCTCTCCTGCTCACCAAGGGCCAGTTTGAGAAGTGCTTCCAGATTTTCCAACTTCTCCTTTACCATTCCCCCAAAAAAATAAACCGTGATATGCCAATTCTCACTAGCTATCCAGCGAAGGCCCTCCCATTCGCCTACCTTCCCCCTGTACCGGGAGACTTCCTCCATGATTTTCCCCTCAATGGGAATGCCTAAAAATAACCTTAAACTTTGATCTTCCTTTTGCGACATACAGGTAAATACCAAAATGCTGGGAGAAATGACAAAACCTAGCCGATCCGTGAAATAAAAAAAGGGACATTAGGGCGCGAACAGCAGTATTCCAAAAAAGTAGTAACTTATCCCAACAAAGGCTATTCGTCAATTCAGGTCCTGGGGGACCGAATTTCCGCATGGCCAGAGCGTTAGCGGTACATTTAATAGAATGATTCCTGCCAAAATTAGACGGTATGTTAACCAAGATCGGTTGGTTGAATCTGATAATTCAATATGCAGCGCAGTAGGAAACAACACGTATGGAAACTCCCTCATCCTTTCATTTTCAATACGGAAAGTATTGTTGTTCCGGGAGTACTCACTTTTGTTGTTATCTTTCTTTTGGCGCCTTTCAATTTTTCTAACTTTCCTGTCTACAGCCGACTTATCCATGCTTTAATCAGCGCTTCAATAGTTTCTTCCTCTATTTGGTGGGTGGTTTTAGGGATGCGGTATATATTTCCAGTCTGGACGAAACAGGAGGCTTGGACTGTAGGAAAAGAGATCGTGCTGTTTGTGCTGGTTGTTACTGTTATCGCAGTAAGCCACTTTGGATTATTTTTATTTCAAGATTCAAAGGAAACACCAACATTACTATTTCAGCAGGCTGTTTTGCGCACGGTTGCTATTAGCATTTTCCCCATTATTGGACTTGTACTTTTTGAGCAATACAATCATCGCACAAAACAATTAAAAAGAGCCTTAGTGCTCAATAAGGCAATTCGGGCATTTCATTTTCAGAAAGAAAACGAAACAAACGCTACTAAGCCAGAGCAAGACCTGGTTTGGTTTTTGGGCGCAAACGGAAAGCCTGTCTGTCAACTCGACACAAAAAAGATTCAGTTTATCAAAGCAGAGGGAAATTATATTGAAGTGTATTACCTCAATGAGCTTTCGATATCCAAAAAGCAACTCATCCGAAATAAATTATCAGAGGTTGAAAAAAGTGTGAGCCGACCCCATTTTTGCCGCGTCCATCGGAGTTATATTGCCAATCTGAATCAGGTAGAGACCGTATCAGGGAATGCCCGGGATTTGGGATTGGCGATGAAGGAAAGTGCTGAACGCATACCTGTATCAAGAGCGATGGCAAGCAAGCTACTGAAGGAAATATCCAGCTTGTCCCATTCATCCCAAACCCCTCCCAATCGCCCCAAATAGGGCTTTTCTTTTGTCAATTGTAAACCGAAACCAGATTTTTGCCCTCACAAATCAAACCGATTAACGATGGCAAATAGGATTTTTATTCTTGTCTTGACCTTACTCAGTTCGTGCGTGGCATTTGCCCAAGTGTATAGCGAGCAAAAAACACAACACCGCTTTGCCCAGACTTACATTGGCCTGAACACGCAAATCATTCCTGCTTCAGGACGCTTATTTTTTCAAAACCAAGAGCACGAATTCCCAATGACTGCCCTTCCCCGATTTACAATTGGGGGACTACATTTTTGGGGGAAGCTCGATTTCAACGTTAATTTTCCATTGGCTAATTTTAGTAGTACGAGTCTTTCGGGGGAATCAGAAATATACTTTACAACGGGTGCCGACCTCAGCGCGCGGTATTATCCTTGGCGTTTATTGGATGGGAAGCTCCGACCGTTTGCTGGGGTCTGTTTAAATCCAATGAAATTATCCTTGAAAAATGAAACGCAAGGTAGACGAGCAGAAGGTTTTGTCACCACTTCAATTTTAACAGGGCTTTCGTACACCTTCAAAGATTGGCGAATAAATACCGAGTGGATGTTTTTGCCTCAAAATGGTCGTGATTTTTATAGCAATACAACTGATAAACATCGGTTAGAACTGCCCAATTCTTATTTTTCAATAGGCTTGGTAAAGCATTTCGATTTCACACTGGACGAAGAAGCACCCAAGTTATCAGGCAAGACCAAGTCCCTTGAAGACAAACTTCTTGGAGAAGGTAAGCTCAATAGCTTTTCGATGGGCTTTGCACCAAGCGGCTCTTGGTTCCTCAAATCGCCCTCTTTTTCTGACGATTTAAGGTCTTTGGCGAGGCACAAGGGAAGTTTTAACCTAGAATACAGCCTTGGCTATCTGTTGCATAAGCAGAAATTCCACCTTGGTTTGACCTATCGTACTTACAGTCCAAATTCAGTGAGCTACGGGCTAGAGCACATTGTAAAAAGGGAAGCCCTTTCGCTCGAAGGATTTAAATTTTTGGCGAATTACCACGGCTTTGTTCCTTTTGTGGGCTTGAGCCTGAGTGCCGAACGTTGGGCTACCGGACTATTTGAAAATGATGTTCAGCAAGGTGAAACCGCTAGGAGTCGGATTTTTTCACCCGGCATTATTTTCGGTTGGGATATTTCACCTTCTTCAATAGATACTTGGGTTTTGCGCACCAATTTACGCTACTATCCCAATCAAAAAATCAATGACATCCAGGGTAAATCATCAAGGGTAGACCAGTTTGAATTCAATTTTATACAGTTCGTTTTCTACCCCAATCGGTGGTGGAATGTGCGACAGGCTAAAAAATCATTAAAATCATTATGAGATTAAGTATTCACTTCTACGATACTCAATTTCGTCTGACCAATGACCACGATTTTCGCTCCCATGCTGATGCCATTATGGTCCCACAAGGCCTCTATGATGCAGGCGATAATCATTGGATACCTGACCCTGGGCATCAGCAAAGATACCTCGGAGTTTGTCTGCGACAACCTCCAAAGCTGGTGGCAAAGCGACCTGCAGTTGAAATACCCCCATGCCGATTGGATGCTCATTCTCTGTGATGGGGGTGGGTCCAAC